>NZ_QRBB01000001.1:0-1457500 GCF_003363135.1 Alteriqipengyuania lutimaris
ATCTTGGAATGCGAAAACTCACTTCTCGCCTTTCGTCCGGTTGATGCCGTTATGGCCATTCTAATCTCCGTATTTGCCGATCCTAGCAGCATGCCCAACAGGAGCAATCCAAAGCCTCTCTTGCCCTCCCCGATAGGGGCGTTGTTGTCGGACAATATAATCGCGCGGTTCGAAACGCCTTGGGACACGTTCAACCTCGATGCGACCAGCTTCCATCACTGCGGCGTCGATTACCTGTGCTGGGCGCAGCGCGAACCGGGGATCGAGACCAACTCCAACCTCTACCTCGCCCCGCTCGCCTCACCGACAACCTTTGCCGCCACCCCCGTCAGGCTGACCGTGCCGAAGCTCGCCTTGGGAAAACATAGGGCTTCAAGGTCAACGATGGCGCGGCGTTGATCGCGCATGGCGACAAGGTGTTTCTGGCCTATTCGGCCAGCGCGACCGACGATCGCTACGCCATGGGCCTGCTATGGGCGCAGGCCGATGCCGATCTCATGAACCCTGAAAGCTGGACCAAGTCGCAGGAGCCCGTGTTCGAGAGCGCACCGGAGCACTGCATCTTCGGCCCCGGCCACAACAGCTTCACCACCGACGAATGCGGGCGCGACGTGCTTGTCTACCATGCGCGCGACTATCAGGATATCGAAGGCGATCCGCTCCACGACCCCAACCGGCATGCGCGGGTGCAACGCTTCGCCCACGACGAGAACGGCTTTCCCGTCTTCGGCAAGCCGGCGCGCAGCGGCCCGCTGCGGCAGGACGATCTCGCCTGATCTGAGCGCTCTGGATACTATTCGTCGAAGCGCGTACCCTCCGCGCAGAGCGGGATCGACACGCCTTCGACGGTCTGCACGGTCGGTTTCAGGCCATCGTCTTCGTCGTAGAGCAGATGCTCCACCGCGACCGCACGGCGATATTCCGACCCCTCGACGCCATCGATCGTCAGCGCGCCGACCGTTGCTTTCGCCCTTACGCAACACCTGAGCAATTGAGGCAAAGACCGGGCCGCCCGTCGCCATTGCTCGGGCGGTCCCGGATCATGGCAGCACTCGGTTAGAAACGGATGCGTGCGTGCATTTCCACGGTTGCCTGTGTGGTACGATCGCCGAGGCGTGCGCCCGCGCTGGCACCGATCTCGAAGCGATCGTCCGGGCGGACATCGAAGCCCGCGCCGACTACGCCGACCGTTTCTTCGAGCGGTGCCCCGGTGATCTGGAACGCGCCCATATCGCCCGCAGCGCCAGCGAAGCGCATCTGGCTGACCGATCCCCGATCGCCCCAGTACCGCTCGATCCCGCCGGCAAGATAGGGCTCGAACGTGCCGCCCGCCACCTGAGTCACCGTGCTCAGGCGCAGCTGGGCCGTACCGTAGGTGACTTCGCGCGTCTCCTGCGCCACCTGCAGGCTCAGCGGACCCGCGCCGGTCTCATCGAAGCTGTCGCGTTCGATGCGGCTATTGGTCACTCCGACCATCGGCGCAAGGACGACATTCCCGCCCAGCGACGCGCGGTAGCCCGCGATCCCGCCAAGCGTGCGGCCCTTCAAGTCGATCTCCGCCTGCGCCATGAGCGGCAGGGCAGAGGCCACAGTCACCTGACGGGTGCTGTCGAGGTCGCTTTCCTGGTAGGAACCGAACAGGCCTGCAAAGACGGCGTCGCCCTCGTAGCCTAGGTAGCCGCCAAAATGCACGGCCGCGCCCTGCATGCTCGCCTGCAAGGACCGGACATCGTAGCGGGCGTCCGAATAGGCGCCGGCGATGCCCGCCTTGAACACTCCGTAACGCGCCTCCAGACCCCCGGCGAAGCCGCTCGAGTTGGAACGGAGGTCGCGGGTAGCCGCATCGCCACGTATCCTGGCATCGCCGCCGAAGCCCTGCATCCACATCGAGACCGACGAGATATCCCGAGCCGCCAGCGCATTGGCATCTCCCGGCTGGACAGGCGAGAGCGCGCGGGCCTGCGACGGCGCCTCGCCGTTGGTCTTCATCAGCGCCTTGCCGTAGATGCGCTGGGTCAACAGATCGCCGAAGCGCTGGCCCTCGATAAAGGCACCGGTGGTTCCATGGCCGAGGCTCTCGCCGCCCAGGCTGTCGAAAACGCGCCGCTGCTCGGCCGGAGCCAGATCGCCAAGCGGGAGGATCGCATCCGCGAAAGCATCGCCGATGTCGAGCTGACCCCGGCTGAAAGTGGTCGCCACCGCCATCTGGTTGGGTGTCCCGCCGCCGGCGAGATTGGCCCCGAAGTCGAACATCCGCCGCACTTCGAGTGCGACGCCGTTCTCGACCAGATCGTAGCGCAGGCGCCAGAACAGCTGCGGATCATCGCCCATCTGCGCGAAGCTGTCGCCGTTTGCGAAGGTGCCCGTAAGGCTGTTCCCCTGCACGATGGCGTAGCGCTGGACGGCGGGGAAGCTGGCGCTCGGAGAATCGCTGGCGACAGCGACCTCGGTGCCCGAGATGGTGATCGCGCCGCTGGCCACGAGCAGGTCGGCACCGCCACCCAACTCCGGCGAGCGGAAGTCGAACAGCGCGGTGCCGCCGGTAAGGTCGATCGTCTGCGCGGAGATCATCCCGATCGGCGCATCCTCGTATCCCGGCGAGAGCGTGCCTCCGGTCATCGTCAACGCGGATGCGAAGCTGCTGTTGCCTGACAGCGTGCCGCCCGAGATCAGCGCACCACCGCCGCTCTTACCGAAGAATTGCAGCGTACCGCCACGCACTTCGAGGTTGCCAGTCCAGCCCTGCTGGTCGCCCAGCAGCGTGAAGATCCCGCTGCCGGTCTTGGCGAGCGTGCCACCGCCGGTGAGTATACCGCCGAAGCCAGAGTCGAGCCCCGTGCCGCCCAGCGTCAGCTGTCCGGCGCCCAGATCGAGCGAACCGATGCCGTAAAGCGCAGCGATCGCCTCGGTCGCGCCGGCGAGGTCGAAGGCGGCATTCTCGGCCACCTGCACGCTCGCGCTGTCGGCAAGGCGCTCGCTCGCGCCGAGGCGCAGCGTGCCCGCATTGATGGCGACGATGTCCGCCGCCGAAGTCCCGCCGAGCACCGAGGTGCCGCGCGTCTGGAACAGCGTGCCGGTGCCCAGGTTCGCATCGACCTGCGCATCCTCCAGCTGGTATTCGGCCGCGGTGAGCGTGCCGGAGCCCGCCAGCGTGCCACCGATCAGCTGGAAGGCGCCGACCGTGTCGGAATGGCCCTTCAGGTCGAGCGTCGCGTCCTGAACGCTCACGAGGGTCGCGTCCGAAAGCACGTTGTCCGCGCCGAGCATCAGCGTGCCGCCGGTCACTCCGGTGATGCCGGTATAGGTGTTGGTGCCGATGAGCGTCATCGTGCCCGTCCCGGTCTTCACGAAGCCGCCGGTGCCGGACATGACGCCGGCAAAGGTCGTGTCGTCGCCGTTGAGCCCCGCGAACAGCACGTTCGCGCCAAGCGCGATCGTGGTGGCCGTGCTGCCGTCGAGCGCGCCGATCGCTTCATCGTCGGCGATCGCGAACGCCGCATCGCCGCGCAGGACGAGGGCCGAGGCATTGGAGATCGCCGAGCCGCCGCTGACGAGCAGCGTGCCGTCCAGCACTGCGATCGTGCCGGTGAGCCCTTCGTTGCGGCCCGCCAGCTCGAGCGTGCCTGCGCCGTTTACGATCAGGCCCGTCGTCGCGGTGACGCCTCCGATGCCGGCAACGATCCGCGCGGTGCTGCTCGCATCCGCCACGGTGATCGTGCTGGCAATGTCGCCCGCGCTGCTGGCAATGCCGGCGAACACGTTGGCGCTGGTGCCGTTCGCGCCGAGGTCGGGCGCGGCGTCACCGGCCGCATCGGCGAGAACATAGCCGTCGCTATCGAAGCGCAGTGCGCCGAAGCCGAGATAGCCCGCGCCCGCATCGACCGAGACCGTGCCGGCCGTCCCGCCGAACACGGCAGTAACGGGCGGGTTCGCAGTCCCCTGCCAGGAATTGTTGAGCGCGCCGGTGGCGCCGGTCCAGTTGGTCTTGCCCAGCGCGTTGCTCCACACGCCTGCACCGCCATCGACCATGCCGTTGCCGGAAGAGGCCGAGCCGTCCCAGTACTGCGTGCCGAGGGTGCCGACCTGCACGTTAAGGAACCGGCCGTTGCCGGTCGTATAGATGCGCGAGCCTGCCGCCGCATTGGCTAGGGCGTATTGGCCCAGCGCGATGCCGCCTTCGCCGCCCGTGTTGATCACGCGATAGGTGCCCGCACCCGCATTGCCGAGGTCGAAGGTCCCGCCGTCGATCACCGCGCTGCCTGCAAGGATCAGGTCGTTGGCGGAGCCGCCGACGACATCCGCCGTGCCGAGGTCGTAAAGGGCCGTTCCGCCGAGTCCGAAGATTCCGTCGATGGCGATGGTTGCCGCGCTGCCGGTGGTGCCGGGCGCGATCGATGCCCCGGCGAGGATCGTGACGTCGCCGCCAAAGGCTCCGGTGCCGGTAACCGCGCCGCCATTGGCGAGCAGGTCGCCGGCGATGGTGCCGTTGTTGATCAGCAAGCCGGCAGTGTGTTCGATCCGCGCGGCGAGTGTGCCCGCGACGAGGATCTCGCCGTTATTGGCGATCAGGTTCGCCGCCAGTATACGCGTATCGGCGATGGTCAGCCCCGCATTGCCGCCGGCGCCATCGGCGCCGAGCGAGGCGTTGAACAGCGTGCCCACCCCGGTCAGATCGCCGTCGGCCACGGCCAGCACCGCAGTGCCGGTATTGGCAATGTCCGAGCCATTCGAGGCAAGGTCGCCGCGCACCGCGAAGAGCCCCTCGCCTTCGTTGGAAAGCCGCCCGTTCAGCGCGCCCTGCGCGGTTATCGTGCCTTCGTTGATCACGAGCCCGGCCAGTGTGCCGGTGGAAGAAAGCGTGCCCCCCGTCTGGTTGGCGATGCCGTGGGTTGCAGAGATAGTGCCCGCGTTGACGATCGACCCTCCGCCGGAGTTCACCAGCGTGTCGACGTTCAGGATGCCGCTACCGGACAGCGAGATGGCACCCGCATTGGCGAGCATGCCCGCAATGTCGAGACGCCCGGCATCCACCAGCAGTTGCGCACCGGCGAGGTTGGAGACGTCGTTGCCGCCATTGCCGCCAAAGCTCACGACCTGCGTATTGTTGCCCGCGAGGCGAACGGTGCCTGCGTTGACGAAGGCTTCGTCGCCGCTCGCATCGGTGTCGGTATCGATGGTCGCGGCGCCTGCGAAGGTGATCGTCCCGGTGGCAAGATTCTGGATCGAACCATTGTCGATCAGCGAAGCGCCATCCGCGACATTGGTGATGCCGCCCAGTGACATCGAGTTGCCCGTGCCGATCAGCGCCGCGCCCGTGCCCAGCGAGAGGGTGGTCCCCTCTGCCGTGCCGAGCGAGGCGAAGGTCAGCCGCCCGGCGTTGCCGACAGTCAGCGTGCCGCCCTGCAAGACCAGATTGCCCGACACGGAAGCAGTGCCGCCGACCGTGATCGAACCTGCGACCTGCAGCAGGCTGCCCGCCTGACCGCCGAGGGCGAGCGTACCCTCGTTCTCGATCCCGCCGGTCACGATGCTGGTGTCGGCCAGCGTGGCACTGCCCGTGTTGGCGAGCGAAGCGAGTGTCCCGCTGCTCATGAGCGTGCCGGTATTGGCCGTTGCGCCCGCCGAGCCCGTGTTGCGGAAGATCGCGGCGTTTACCACCGAGCCCCCAAACGCACCGCTGTTGACGAGCGTACCCGCCTGCACCCCGACGGTGCCGGCGTAAGCGCTGTCGCCGGTCAGCGTCAGCGTTCCCTCGCCCAGCTTGGCAAGCGTTCCGCTGCCCGAGATCGCCCCGCCGAGCATCGCGTCGGTGGTGCCATTGTCCAGCGTGACCATACCGGCGAGGTCGATCGCATTGCCGATCGCGCGATCGCCGATGAAGCCGATCGCCGTGCCGTCGGTCGCCGCCAGCATGCCCGTGCCGAGCGCGCTGTCGCTGCCGAGCAGCAGCGCACCGCCGACCAGGCGCGTGCCGCCCGAATAGGTATTGTCGCCGGTAAGCGCGAAGGTCCCCGAGCCAATCTTGGCCAGCGCCAGCGTGCCGCCGCGCGCCTCGGCCAGCGTGCCCGAGAAGGTCGTCGAACTGTCGTCGCCGCCCGTGGTGAGCGTCTGATCGCGGAAAATGCCGGCAATCGTCAGGCCCGAGCCCGCGATCGATCCGACGGTCTCGTCCTGCGCGAGGTTGATGGTGCCCCCGGCAGCGAGGATCCGGGCGGTATCGCCGATCGTGCTCGCACCGCCCGCATCGATCTCGAGCGTGCCCGAAACCATCGTCAGATCGCCGGTGAAGCTGTTGCCTGCGTAGAAGGCCACGCTGCCGGTGCCCGTGTCGAGGACGACATCACCCGCTCCAGTCGCGATCCCGCCGCTGACGGTCGTCGCCCCCAGGCCGTAGAAGAAGAGATCGGTATCGGCCCCCTCGATTGCCCCGGCGAAGGTCAGGCCGCGACCCGCCGCGCTGGCGATCGCCGCCGCGTCGGTGAGGGTCACGGTACCGTTCAGCACACCGCCGCCGACCAGCACGCCCCCGCCGTCGACGCCGCCACCGGCGATCGCGATGTTCTCCGAGGTTGTCAGAGTGTCGATCGCCAGCGTCGCGCCCGCCTGCACGATTGTGCCGCCGCTCGTGCTGCCGAGGGCATTGCTGCTGCCCACTGTCAGCGTGCCCGCGGCAACCGTGGTCGTACCCGCATAGCTGTTGGTTCCGGTGAGGGTCAGGTTGCCGCTTCCGATCTTGACCAGCGCGCCGTCCGAAACGCCCGAGATATTGCCGCTTTGCGTCGCGTTGGCGGTTCCGGTGTCGAAAGTTACGAGTCCGCCCAGAGCGATCGCGTTGCCGATCGTGCGGCCCCCGGCAAAGCTGATGCCGGTGCCATCCTGCGCGGTCAGCGTGCCCGTGCCCAGCGCGCGGTCGTTGGCGAGGATCAGCGCGCCTGTCTGCAAGGTCGAGTTGCCCGAGAAGCTGTTGCCGCCAGAGAGGGTCAGCGTTCCTGCCCCGCTCTTGAGCAGCCCGCCGACACCCGAGATCGTGCCCGAGAAGATCGCACTATGGGCGTTCGTATCGATCTGGCCGAGGCTGGCCAGCACGATTGCCCGCGAACTGGCGATATCGTCATCGGCACGCAGCGTAGCGCCACTGCCGTCGAAGGTCAGTGCGCCCGAGTTGGCGCCCAGCGCCCCGTCGTCTGAGATCGCGAGCACGCCGCCAGCGATGGTCGTGCCGCCCGCGAAACTGTTCGCCCCGGTCAGCGTCAGAGTGCCGGTACCCCTCTTGGTCAGCGTGCCGGTGCCCGAGATCGTGCCCGACAACGTGGACGTACCACCAAGGTCGAACGTGGTCGTGCCGCCCAAACTAATGGCGTTCGATATGGTCAGGCCATCGGCCAGCACAACGCCAGTGTCGGTGCCGGTGGTTAGCGAACCGCTGCCCAGCGCTGCCGAGCTGCCGAGCGATAGTGCGCCCGAGCTCAGTAGCGTTCCGCCGCTATAGGTATTCGCCCCGGTCAGCATCAGCGTGCCGGTGCCGCTCTTGGTCAGCACGCTGGTGCCAAAGATGACGCCCGCGAGCGTGGACGTGCCATCGGCCGCAACCGTCGTGCCGCCACCCAGGGAAACCGCATTGCCGATGTCGACCGCGTCGGCCAGTACGATGGTCGTTGCGCCGCTGGTCGCAAGCCCGCCCGTACCAAGCGCATTGTCGCTAGCCAGCACCAGCGCGCCGCCATCGAGGGCGGTCCCGCCGGTGTAGCTGTTGTCGCCCGACAGGACGAGCGTGCCGAGATCGGTTTTGACGAGCTGCGTTGCTCCCGCGAGGTCTGCCGCAATGGTCGCGGTCACGGCCGCGCCGCCGGTCGTGCCATCGCCCACGCGGATGATCGATTGCAGGCCACCCACCAGCGTCAGCGTATCGCCCTCGACCACGTAACCATCGGTGACGAACTGGAGGCCCGATGCCGTGACATCGCCCAGCGACATGTCGATCGTGAGGGTGCCCCCCGCACCCTGCAAGATAGCGAAGGTGCCATCGTCGTAGCCGCCGTTGAACTCGCCGTTCGCACCGGTCCAGTTCAGGTTGCCCGTGCTGTTCTGCCAGATGCCGTTTCCGCCATCGACAACGTCGTTATCCGCTCCGGTGGCCCCATCCCAGAAGCTGAAGGTCACGCCCGTGGCGTTTATCAGATTGACCTGGTTCGCGACCGAAGTCTGTACGAAGACCCGGGTGCCCGGCGTGCTACCCAAATCCAGGCCGTTGTCGGTCAGCGTTCCGGCATAGTTGAACATGCGATAGACGCCTGCACCGAAGGTGCCGCCCGAGGAGGTCGTGACGTTCAGTATCCCGTCAAGCGTGAGATCGCCGCCCACGTTCACCAGATCGTTAAGTGCACCGCCCGCGACGCCGGCCTCCCCGAACTCGAAATTGAGGATCGAACCGGAGGTAAGGTCGAGGTTGCCGTTGATCGTCAGCGTGCCCGGGCTGGTGCCGGGGTTGAGCGAAGCGCCGTCGGCCAACGTAACATCCCCGCCGATGATGCCATTGCCGCCGAGCGTCGCGCCGTTCGCCACGCTGGTGAGGCCCCTGGCCCCGCTCTGATCGCCATTGACGAGCAGGGTACCGGCCTGAACGGTGGTTGTGCCGCGATAGGTGTTCGCGCCGTTCAGCGTCAGCGATCCCGCACCGGTCTTGGTGATCCCGCCGTTGCCGCCAACCAGGCCGCTCTGCGTCGCGCTGCCGCCGGACTGCTCGAAGCTGGTGGTGCCGCTATTGAGCGAAAGCATATTGCCGATCGTCACACCGGTGGCGTAGCCCAGCGTGGTCCCGTCGTCGGCGATGAGCCCACTTCTCCCCAGCGCCGCACTGTTCGCCAGCACCAGCGTCCCTTCGGACAGCGCGACGTTGCCGGTGAAGGTGTTCGCGCCGCTCAGCGTCAGCGTGCCGGCTCCGGTTTTCGTGACAGCGGCCGAGCCCGAAATCGCGCCGCTCACGCTTGCGGCGCCGCCGGTCTGGTCGAGTGCGATGCTGCCGCTTACATTGATCGCATTGCCGATCGTCACGCCGTTCGCAAAGCCCAGAGTGGTGCTGTCAAACGCGTTCAGGTTGCCCGTCCCCAGTGCCGCATCGTTCGCCAGCACCAGCGTCCCGCCGGCGAGCGCGGTATTGCCGTCGTAGGTGTTCGCGCCGCTCAGCGTCAGCGATCCGGCACCCGTCTTGATCAGGCCCCCGAAGCCAGAGATTGCGCCGCTTTGGGTCGCAGAGCCGCCAGCCTGGCTGAAGGTCACCGCATCGAGCACATCGATCGCGTTGGCGATCGACACGCCGTCGGCAAAGGTGATGCTCGTACCTCCCACAGCGGAAAGCGTGCTCGTGCCGAGCGCATTCGAATTGCCAAGTCCCAGCGTCCCGGCGGTAAGGGCCACAGTGCCGCTGAAGGTGTTCGCGCCCGTCAGGTTGAGCGTGCTGTTTCCGAGTTTCAGGAACCCGGAATTGCCCGAGATGACCCCGCTCAGCGTTGCGGTTCCGCTCGTGGGGGGCGTTATGGCGAAGAGGGTATTCGCGGCGATGTCGTTGGCGAGGTTCACCCCGTCGGCGAGCACGAGTGTGGAAGAGCTCGTGATGGTCAGGGCGCCGGTGCCCAACGCGCTGCTGCCCCCCACGTACAGGGCACCGCCCTGCAGGCTGGTGCCTCCGGCATAGGTGTTGTCGCCGGCCAGCCGCAAAGTGCCGTCTCCGGCCTGTGTGAGGCCGTTCGTCCCGGAAATCGTTCCGGACAATTCGACCGTGCCGACGTTGGTCTGAATCGTAAGCGCGCTGTCGTTCAGGTTGATTTGGTTGGTCAGCGAATAATTGCCGCCAAAGCTCAGCGTGCCACCCTGCGCGAGCAGCGTGCCGGTGCCCAGCGCGCTGTTATTGCCCACTAGGATCGTGCCCTGGTTCAGTGTGGTGCCACCCGAATAGGTGTTCGCCGCGCTCAGGCGGAGCGTGCCCGCGCCCAGCTTGATGATGCTCCCCGCGCCCGAAATTACGCCGCTCTGCGTGCCGGTGCCGGTGTTCACGCGCAGGGAGGTCGTCCCGTCGGCCACGATGCCGTTGGCGATCGCGATGCCGTCATTATAGGCCAGCGCCCCGCCACCGGTGCTGGTGACCACTCCGGTGCCGAGCGCGGAATTGTTGGCCAGCACCAGGGTGCCACCATTGAGCAGAGTGCCGCCCGAATAGGTGTTCGCGCCGCTCAGCATCAGCGATCCCGCACCGGTCTTGGCAATCGCGCCGCTCGCCCCGACGACGCCGCTCTGCGTCGCGCTGCCGCCGGACTGGTCGAATACTACGCTCCCGTCGATATTGACCGCGTTGGCAATCGTGACGCCATTGGCGAAGCCCAGAGTGGTTCCGTCGAAGGCGTTCAGGAATCCCGTGCCGAGCGCGGAATCATTCGCCAGTACAAGCGTGCCCGCAGCCAGCGAGGCGTTGCCGGAAAACGTATTGGCGCCGCTCAAGGTCAGGCTGCCCGCACCGGCCTTGACGAGCCCGCCGGGGCCCGAAACCACACCGCTTTGCGTCGCGCTGCCGCTCGACTGGTTCAGCCTTGCCGTAGCACGAAGTTCAACCGCGTTGGCGATGGCGACGCCGTCGGCATAGGCGATCGTCGTACCCGTCGAGGCGCTGAGCGATCCGGTACCCAGCGCGCTCGAACTGCCGAGACCCAGCGTCCCGGCAAGGAACGTTACGCCGCCTGCGAAGCTGTTGTTCCCCAACAGGTTCAACCTGCCGTTCCCGAACAGCGTGAAACCGAAATTGCCCGAGATTTTCCCGCTCAGGGTCGCACTGGCGTTCGTGCCGGGAGCGATGAAAAAAGTGGCATTGAGCTCGATGTCGTTGGCCAGGTTTACCCCGTCGGCCAGACCGAGGCTAGAATTGCCTGTCACGGTAAGCATACCGGTGCCGAGCGCACTGCTGCTTCCCGCGTTCAGCAGACCGCGCTCCAGGACCGTGCCACCTGTGTAGGTGTTGTCGCCGGTCATGGTGAGGGTAGTGCTTCCGATCTGCGTCAGCCCGTTCGCACCGGAAATGGTTCCGGAAAGAGCGACTGTTGCGAGGTCGCCCTGGATCCTCAGTCCGCTGTCGGTCAGGTCGATATTGTTGGTTAGCGAGTAATTGCCGCCGAAGGCGAGCGTGCCGCCCTGCGCGCGGATCGTGCCGGTGCCCAGCGCGCTCGCGTTGCCGACGAGGAGCGTGCCGCCGCTGAGCGTGGTGCCGCCGACATAGCTGTTCGCACCCGTCAGGCTGAGCGTGCCGTTGCCCGACTTGGTAATGCCGCCCGTGCCCGAAATCACGCCGTTCTGCGTGGCGGTGCCGAAGCCCACGCGCAGCAAGGTCGTTCCGTTGGCGACGATCCCGTTGCCGATCGAAATCCCGCCGTCGTAAGCGAGCATGCCGCCGCCGGTGCTGGTGACCGCGCCGGTGCCGAGCGCGGAATTGTTCGCGAGGACCAGCATGCCTCCATTGAGCAGCGTGCCGCCCGAAAAGCTGTTCGCTCCGCTCAGCGTCAGCGAATTGCCGTTCATCACGAAGCGCCCGCCGCCTCCGATCACGCCGGAAAGAGAGGCGTTGCCGGTGGTCGCGAAGGTGACGTCGCCGGCGATGAACAGGTTGTTGTCAATGTCGATGCGGTCGTTGACCAGCACGGTAGTGCCGTTCTCGGCATTGAGGCTGCCCGTGCCCAGCGCATTGCTGCTGAACAGGCTCAGCTGCCCGCCCGCGAGGATGGCGTTGCCGGAGAAGGTATTGTTGCCGGTCAGCGCCAGATTGCCCGCACCGTTCTTCAGGAAGAGGCCGAGCCCGGAAATGGCGCCGTTCTGCGTGGCGCTGCCGGTGGCGACGTTGAAATAGGTTGCCCCGGTAAGGAGCGTGATCGTGTTGTCGATCGTGACGCCCTCGGCATAGGCGACCGTCGCCCCACCGCCCGACGTAGCGAGCGAACCCGAACCGAGCGCATTGTTGGTGCCGAGTCCCAGCGTGCCGCCGGTAAGCGAGGTGCCCCCCGAATAGAGGTTGTTGCCCGTCAGGTTCAGCCTTCCCGGACCCGCCTTGAGCAGGCGCGCAGGCCCGGTGACGATCCCGGTCTGGGTGGCGGCGCCGCCGGTCTGAAGGAAAATGACAAGGCTGTTGGGTGCCGCCGTGTCCGACAGAGTGATTGAATTCGCTAGATTGATCCCGTTCTCGTATTGGAGGATGGTATCGGAGGAAGCGGTGATGGTGCCCGTGCCCAGCGCGTTCGAGCTACCGATCACCAGGGTTCCACGCGCCAGCGATGTGCCGCCCGAGTAGCCGTTGTCGCCGGTCAGTGTGAAGACGCCCCGGCCCGTCTTGGCGAGCGATAGGACACCCACGCCATTATCGCGCAAGGAACCGGCAAATGTTGTCGACGTATTGTCGCTACCGATCGTCAGCGTCCGCGGCGCACCGAAAGCAAGCACCGTCCCCGCCGTACCGGAGAGCGAACCGATAGTTTCGGACTGGAGTAGGTACAGCTGACCTCCGTTCATCGTCAGGCGCGCGGTATCGGAAATCGTGCTCCCGCCCCCTGCGGACAATTGAAGGATGCCGCTGTTCACCGTGACATTGCCGGTGAAGCTGCTCGGGCTGCTGAGCGCCAAAACACTGTCGGTCATGGAAACCGTGAGGTTGCCTGACCCGATGGCCAGACCGCCGACCAACTGGATCGCTGATGAGCCGGCGGCAGTGAGGTTTGTGTTCGTGCCAGAGACCCCGCCAAACATATCCAGCCTGGCCGAAGCGCCGGTGCGTATGGTGGTGTCGCCGGCCAGGGTGACGGCACCGGCGACGGTCACCGGCCCAGAACTATCGACGGTCCTGAGGGCTCCCGTCCCGTTGACGCCGGTCCCGGTGAGCGAGATGGATTCCCGAGTGAATACGCCGGTCAGCGCCAGCGTCGCGCCGCTCTGTACGGTGGTGCCCGCTCCGGTTGTGCCGAGCGCGGAACTGTTCGCAACCGTCAGCGTCCCTGCCGATACGGTGGTGGTGCCGGTATAGGTGTTGGTGCCCGAAAGGGTCAGGTTGCCGGTTCCGGTCTTTAAGAACGGAGCGTCCCCGGCAATATCGCCGGATATCGTCGCACTGCCGCCGGTCTGTTCGAAATTGCTCGATCCGCCGAGAGACGGCGACAGGTAGATATTATTACTCAGGTTGATGCCATCAGCCAGCACCAGCGTGCTGCCGGCTTGATGCACCAACCGGCTGGAACCCAGCGCAGCGTCGTTGGCCAAGGTCAGCGAACCGCCTGCGAGGCTGAACTCGCCGGAGAACGTGCTGGTCCCGGCGAGGGTCAGGTTACCGTCGCCATACTTCGTCAGCGCGTTGCTCCCGGAAATTGAGCCTGTCAGCGTGGCGCTGCCCGCCCCCTGATTTAAGGAGGCCGGGCCACCGTTCACCTCGACATTGTTGGCGATCGTTATGCCGTCGAAAAAGTCGAGCTCGGTGACGCCGTTGAGCCGGATGTTTCCTCCGCCTGCTGCGTTCGAGCTGGCGAGACCGAGCGCGCCTTGAAGGACGTTGATGAGGCCGCTTTTCGAGTTGTTGCCCGATAGGACAAGCCTACCCCGCCCGGTCTTGGTCAGCGAGCCTAGCCCGGATATCTCGCCGGCCAGCGTGGTGGTCGTCCCGGTCGCGGAGTTGATGGTCCCGGCCCCGCTCAGCACAACGTCGCGCGTGCTGATAAAGCTGGAGGTCGTCAGCAGGGTCCCGCCCGCGACGAAGGTCAGGTCGCCCGAGGCCGCGCCCAGCGCGGCATCCTGGCTGATTGCGAGCGTGCCGTTGGAAATGGTCCAAGGCGTGACCTGACTGGCGGTGCCGGTCAGCGTTACGGAGCTGGGCCCCGTCTTCTCGAAAGAGCCGAAACCCTGATAGATCGTGCCGAGCTGCGCGACGTCGAAGGTAAAACCAGCCCACGCGTCGAGCTTGAACTCGTCGTCGCCATCGCCGACCACGTTGCCGACGACGGTGCTGTTTGCCCGGTGAATGAAGGTGTTGAGGCCCGATCCGAAAGTGACCGCGTTGGCACGCGTCGTACCGTCGGCCGAAAGCCCCCCGCTGATGGTCCTGGAATTGATGATGACCAGATTTGCGCCCGATACGCCGACGCCGCCGCGACCGGTGTTCCCGCCTCCGTCGCCGCCGATAATGCTCCCGTCGTTCGAAAGAAAACCCTCCACGCCGGTGAAAACCACGCCGGCACCGCCATCGCCACTCGCGCTGACGTTCGAGCTTTCGTTCGCCCCCCCGTTGCCGCCGTCGCCGCCCTCCACGCGCCCGGTGGTGCCCACCGTCAGGGCAAGTCCGGCGATATAGGCGCCGATCCCCCCGTCGCCACCTTCTCCGGCCAGCCCGAAACTGGTTGTACCACCGTCGCCGCCGCGTCCGCCGACCAGCCTCCCGGAGACCAACAGTTCCCCGTCGGGCGAATTGATGACACTGCCATAGCCACCCGCGCCGCCGCCGCCTGCGCCGGCCCAGGCCCACGAGCCGGGGGCTACGCTGCCGCCCCTGCCGCCATCACCGCCGGCCTGAGTCGTCCCCGACGCCACCACATAGGTGGTAGGGCCATTGCCGACGCCGCCATGCGCACCGCCGCCACCGCCGCCCGCGCCTGACAATTCGACCGAATTTCCGCCGTCCGCACCGTCCGAGCCGGGCGTAGCTCCTCCAGCCCCGCCGGCGCCGGCCGGATCGCCGAGCGCGGTACCGCCATCGCCGCCATCGCCGCCGCCCGCGCCGCCGCCGCCGCCGCCCGACGCCGCCGCGTCATCCGGACCGACATCCGTACCATCGGCCCCATCCATGCCTCCCGCGCCGGTCCCGCCAGCACTGCCAGCCGGGCCGAACAGGCCATCGCCACCGCGACCGCCACTCGTATCCTGCGCGAAGGCCGGGCCGCTAATCGCCACCGCAAGCGCGGACGCGCCCGCGATCCACAGCGCCCTTCGGGCGGCGATTGCCTTGCGTCCCGCGTGCACGCCAAGGTTCTCGCGCGATGCGATGGTGCGGTTCATTTTTCGAATAACCCCTCAGAGATCCCGTTCCGAGTCATGCCCGGCAGGTCCTGACGCCGAGGGGGACGGGAACGATGCCCTCCCTGCTCGAGAATCAATGCCTAACCAGCCGATAACCCCATTGCGCTATGGCCAACATCTCTTCGGCAAGGTCCAGCGATTTGCGCGGTTTTGAGACGTTCTGCAAAGAGATTGAAACGCGAAGAAAAATGGGCATTGTCCACCGGGATCGGCATTCACCTTCGGGATCGCTTTCTTGAACGGCCAGCAAACCCATTTCCGTCACCTTCACGCTCCCTTTCAACTCGACCTGTCGGTCAGGCCGGGAATGGAGGAGGAGTTCGAACTTTGGCGGTGGGGGATAACACCCCTGTTCGATCTCGATGTGCGCCCGGGGGCAGATCCGGTCGAATTCGCGCTATCGTCCTCCGCCTACCACTTCGCCGACCTGTCGATTTCCCGCACGACGGCCACCCCGTCGCTGTTCGACCGCAATGCGTCGGTGGTTGCCCGGAGCGCGAACGACTTGCTTATGCTCATCTGGGTGATGGAAGGCGGGATGCAGCTACGAACATCGCGCGGTGAATCGGAAATCGGCCCGGGCGACATCTGCGCTATCGATCTCCAGCGGCGATGCCGGATAGAAACCGTGAACTATCGCCACACGACCGTACTGATGCCGCGTTCGCTCTTCACCGGCGTCACGGGCAATGTCGATCAATTGCACGGGACGATCTTCCGCTCGGGAGATCCCATGACCAGCCTGCTGCGCGCCCATTTCGATGGTATGATCGGCCAGGCCGGACGGTTCAGCGGGATGGAGGGCCGCGCCGCAGCTCTGGGTACCGCCTCGCTGGTGGCAAGCTATTGCGGTCTGGCGGAAGAAGGTTGGGCGGCGCTCGGCGAAGTGCGCCACGCTGCCCTGCTCCACGATATGAGAGCGATGGTAGAAGCCAAGCTGCACGACCCGGCGTTCGGTCCGGACGCGCTGTGCGCGGCATTCGGCTTATCGCGTCCAACGGTCTATCGCCTGTTCGAGCCGCTGGGAGGTGTCGCCTCGTTCATCCGTAGAAGGCGCCTGCGGCATGCCTTTGCCTTGTTGACCGACAAGCGCAACGCTGCACTTTCCATCGGCACGATTGCAAACCGATGCGGTTTTTCGAGCGATGCGGTGTTCAGTCGCGCCTTCCGCCACGCCTACGAAATGTCGCCGCGCACCTTGCGGGCGATGGGCCGGGAGACCGAGAGCCATCCGCAGTTTCGTGAGGCCACGGCATTCAGGGTCATGAAGGACTGGCTGTTGAACGGCGATATCGCGCCCGTCTTCGGCAATGCCATCCGAGGGTGATCGTCCCCCGGGCTACTGAGGTTCGGCGCGTTCTTTGATCGATCCGTGCCATTTCGGTGAGGATCGAATTAGGCCGGACAGGCTAGTTGATTCCGAAGTCGAAATAATATCCGGCGTCACCGTGAGCCCCCCGCTACGAACTTCGGAGCAGATCGATCCTGTATCGGTTCTCATCCCACTTCAGACTCCGGTTCCAGGGGGAGGCGTCCGCAAAAAGATTCGAGGCTTCAATACCGTCTACCGGAAGATCGTTGTGACCCGTCCAGTTGACCAGAAGACATTCACCTCCCTTGCGAAGCGAGCGATAGCAGAGGCATGAGGTGGTTTCGATTTCGCCAGCTGTAAGAAAATAAAGCACCTCCGAAAGAACGATCAAATCGAATGAACCTTCCGGCCATTGCGAGGGGATTTCCCCGACATAGAACACGACATTGCTGTGCGCCGCCAATCGTCGGCTCGCCCGTTCGAGAGCCGCTTCGGCGACGTCGATCGCAATCAGGCTTTCGCAGAGAGGCGCGAGTTCCTCGGTCAATGCGCCGATCGAGCATCCCACTTCGAATGCACGTTCGTATCTCGTTCGGGTCAGTGCCGCGATTGTCTGCTGACGTTTCTGTCGCTCGTACGAGCTTGTTTCGTAATCCCAGGGGTCGGGATCGTCCGCATAAAGCGCGTCGAACGTGCTCCGCCGGTCTGGCGTAGTGCTATCCATCAATGAAGATCTCCGCGTGGGAGCGGAAGTGCTCGACCATCGCCGGGGGCATCACGAAGCCCCGCGGGTCGTCGTCAATCAGATTTGTTAGCTGAGACCGGTACGCCGCGATGGCCCTCGCCTTCGCGGGCATGAACCGCTCGTCCCGGAAGGCACACAGGCTCGAGGGAACTACGCCCTCGCCGAAGCGGCCCCAGACGGCGAAGCTCCAGCAGGGGATCGTGAGGTCGCGTGCGATGGCCCGCGCGACACACGCCGCCGCTTGGTGATCGCAATGCGGATCGCCGTGCCACGTGCACCAGACCGCCGCGGGGCCGAAGCGGCGGGCGAAGTTGCGGGCGCGCTCGAGAAACTGCGGCTGTGCGGCTTCGGATGTGCTGTTTCCGTCGGTCAGCCCTGCGCGCTCAATGACGATCTCGTGCCCAGGGGCGAGGGCGTGCAGCGCTTCGCGCAGTTCTTCGCCTCGCACGGAAATCCGCCG
This sequence comes from Alteriqipengyuania lutimaris, assembly GCF_003363135.1. Classification (NCBI taxonomy): domain Bacteria; kingdom Pseudomonadati; phylum Pseudomonadota; class Alphaproteobacteria; order Sphingomonadales; family Erythrobacteraceae; genus Alteriqipengyuania; species Alteriqipengyuania lutimaris. The sequence goes on from NZ_QRBB01000001.1 coordinate 17,602, forward strand.
AGCGCGCGGGTAGCGCCGCGAATGGGGGTGCGAGTTCTCACCATCGGTGGGTCTGTGCGCCATCCAATCCGCCATCATCATGGGCGCGAGCAAGGTGATCGCGATTGATCATTATCCGCACCGGCTCGAACTGGCCAAGCAGCTTGGCGCAGAGGTGATCAACTTCAAGACCACCGAGGTGCGCGAGGCCCTGATGGAAATGTCGGGCGGGATCGGTGTCGATGCGGTGATCGATGCTCGGCATGGAATCGCACGGTTTCGCGGTCGACAACATGCTCGACATGGTCAAGCAGACCGTCGGCATGGGCGCAGACCGTGCAGCGGCGCTCAAGCAGGCGATCCTCGCGGTGCGGCCCGGAGGGCGCGTCTCGATCCCCGGCGTGTATGGCGGGATGACCGACAAGTTCCCGCTGGGCGCGTTGATGGAAAAGGGGCTGCAGGTCCGCGCCGGCCAGACCCACGTACAGCGCTATACCAAACCGCTGCTCGACAAGATCGAGGATGGCACCATCGATAGCACCTTCCTCATCTCCCACCGGCTGCCGCTGGAAGACGCTGCGCGGGGCTACAAGAACTTCCGGGAAGAGCAGGACAGCTGGACAAAGGTCGTCCTTAAGCCGGGTATGGATGCGGGAGCCACGGCATGAGCAAGAACCCGGTCGATAAACTTTCGGGCCTGTGCGTCATAACCGGGGCGTCCAGCGGCATCGGGCTCGAGCTGGCGAAGCTCGCTGCGAGGGACGGATGCGATCTGCTGCTGGTGGCGGATCGCGATCTTGCCTCCGCCGCCGGTGCCGTACGCGAATGCGGCGCTGCTTCGGTCGAGTATCTCGAGACCGACCTCGCCACGGAAAGCGGCATCGACGAACTGATGAGCACGATTGGCGATCGGTCCGTGGACGTGCTTATGCCCAATGCCGGCCAAGGTCAGGGCGGCGCCTTCCTCGGCCATTCGTGGAGCGATATCAAAACCACGATCGATACCAATATCACCGGCGCGATCTCGCTGATTCACAAGATCGGGGGTCGGATGGTTCTGCGCGAGGAGGGCCGCATTCTCGTGACCGGTTCCATCGCCGGGAGTATGCCCGGTCCGTTCAACCCAGTGTACAACGCGACCAAGGCGTTCATCGACAACTTCTGCGTTGGTCTCGCCAACGAACTGAAGGTGACCCCGGTGGTGATCACATGCCTCTTGCCCGGGATCACCGACACCCGCTTCTTCGAGCGAGCGGATATGGAAAATACCCGGCTGGGCCAGTCGGAAAAGGCGGACCCGGCCAAGGTCGCGCGCGATGGTTACGAGGCGCTTCTCAAAGGCGAAACACAGGAAGTGAGCGGCTTCATGAACAAGTTGCAGGATACGTTTGCCGATATCCTGCCGGACGAGCTTGTCGCGAAGATGCACGAACGGCTGGCGAAGCCTCGGCACGATACCTAGGCTATACGCGGAACGGCTACTGGGCCAACGCCCCGATGGTCGCTTTGCGGATCGCGCGTAAAGGATGGCGCACGATCGGTTCGAAGGGCAACATTGCTCCGTCCGCTCCATAGCCCCATTGGCTCGCCCGTTCGATCTGACCCTGCCTCATGCGGGGAAGGTCATCGTAATCTGCGTTCCCATTACGTAGCGCGATAGCTGTCGGCGCGCCGGGATCGAGACCGAGGAACCCGAACAGGGCGGGCCGCAGGTCGCGTGCCACGAGATCTTCGTATCGGATCACCAACACCGAATGCAGGTAGGGCAAATCCTGAGCTACGATATCGTACGCGTCGAGCCCGTAGTCGATCAACTCGGATGCGTCATCGACCACCCATTTAGCCAACGCTGCCGCCATGACCGCGGGGTGGCGCAGAATGATGATGAACTGGCAGGTCGGGAACAACTGCTGGTATAATCGCATGCGCGTAAGGTTGACCGGCGATTTCTCCACCCGCCACGTGGAGCCCTCGCCGAACCACCGGGCCCAGTCCGCCTCGATGCGCCGCTTGGTCTCGAGCGTGTCGAACGCGCATCCCTCAACCAGATGCTGCACAGGATCGGTCGCGAAGTGACCGGGTCGCCCGTCGAGAGCGGTATGCGGTATGGCACCTTGAAGATAGCAGCCTTCGCTTTCCGGGACGGGCGCGTTCTCGATGGTCGCAATGTCGGAATGCTCGGCGAGCAATCGCGCCAGCAGGCTCGTTCCGGTCCGATGGAGCCCCGCTACGAAAATGTAACGGCCCGGATAGATGCTCACTTCGCCATTTGCCGTTCGCCCGCTTCCTTGTTCAGCGCCGAACCGACCTCGAGCCCGCCTTCGCCGTAGAGATAGGCGGGGTTGAACCGCGCCATTTCCTTGAGGCGTTCGGCGTTGAGGATCGTTATTCTTCCCCGACGGAAATCGACCACTTCGCCGTCCCGCAAATCTCGGACCGAGCGGTTCACGTGGATTTCCGACAATCCGCAGATATGGGCCAGATCGACCTGCGTGAACGGAGTGGTGAAGCCGGACAAATTGCCCAACCCAACCATTCGCAGGCGATACCAGAGCTCGGTAATGACATGCGCTATCCGGCCCACCGCGCGCAGTCGGACCATCTTGGAAAGCCACTCCCGGTGGATCGATGCATCCAGCAGGGTTCCGAACCAGAACAGCCGCGCCAGATGCGGCTCGTTCTCGAGCACAGCGCGCAGGCGCTCGTGCGGGACGATACCGAATTGCGTGTAGCCCAGCGCGAACAGGTCGTGATCGAGGCGTTTGAGCGCAAATCCGTGCAGATCGACGAAATCCCCGGGCACCTGGAAGCCGACGATGCTGCGGTCTGTTTCATCTTCGATGACGCGGGTCATGAAGCCCTTGATCAGGATGGTGGAGTATTCGCAGAAATCGCCCCGGGAGAGGATTTTCGTGTACCCATTGGTCTCACGCACGTCATCGACCAGGCTTTCGAGAAGCTCCTTCTCCATCGCGGTCATGGCATGACGCAGGCGGCTTGCCAGAAACCGCCCGGTCAACGGAAACCGCGCGAGTTCTTCGCGCATCGTACCCCTATCATCCCTCATGGCGTGTTTTACGCGCGTTCGCGCGGCGCGTTCCAACTCCCACACAGGTTAACTTTTGACCGTCTGTGGAGCCAAGTGAGAACGGGGAAGGTTCTGGTTGGGGAGATATCCCCTCTCCCGGAGTACGCCTGTGAAGATCGCCGTTGTCGGCCATATACGCCACCCCATCTCCGCCCCTTTCATGGGCGGTATGGAATCGCACTGTCATCAACTGGTCGGGGCGCTCGAACGGCGCGGGCATGCCGTTACGTTGTTCGCCGCGCCTGGCAGCGATGCGAGTCAGCTCTATCCTATTTGCGATGTCCCCTACGAAACCTGTCTTCCTTGGCGCGACTGGCATGGATCGGATCGGCTGCAGATGTTCCAGGACGATGCATTCGGCCGGGCGCAACGGGCGATCGAGCGCGGCTCATTCGACATCGTGCACAACAATTCGCTTTCGCCCCCGATGATCGAATGGGGCTTGGCCAGCGGCCATCCCATCGTCACGTCGCAGCACGTTCCACCCTTCGCGACGATGAGCGCTGCGGTGGCGCGCGCCCGCAATTCGCACTCGTCGCATTTTACCGTCACATCGGACCACCAGCTTCAGCTATGGAGCGGGCGAGCGGGTGACAATATGCACGTTGTGCCAAACGGCATTGCGCTGGATGATTGGCACGAGGCACCGGCACGGTCCGAATACCTGCTGTGGTTCGGGCGAATAACCCCGACCAAGGGACTGCGCGAGGCCGTAGCCGCCGCCAGGATCGCGGGGGTCAGTCTCAAGATCGTAGGCACCATTGAGGACCGACCCTATTTCGAGGACCATGTCGAGCCGTTCCTCGACCACCGTATAGGCTATGAAGGCCATTTGGGCGGTAGTGCCTTGGCCGCGATGGTCGCGCAGGCCCAGGCGGCAGTGGTCACGCCGATGTGGGACGAACCCTTCGGCCTTGTCGCGGCGGAGGCGATGGCGGCGGGCGTTCCGGTCATCGCCTTCGATCGTGGCGCGATGCGCGAGGTACTCGGCGGATGTGGGCAACTTGTTGCTGCGGGAGACGTCGCGGCGCTCGCACAGGCAATGGCCGAAGCCGACGACCTTGATGGAACGCCCTGCCGCGAAAGGGTGCGCACGCATTTCTCCGTGGGACGGATGATCGAACGTTACGAAGCGATTTACGCGCTCGCGATCGCTGGTGCAGAGGTCGCTTCCCGTCCGCCGTCTGCGTCCGGCGAGGCTGCTCTGGCTTCCAACCAGTCAAGCACGACGGCACTGCTCGCATAGGCGGCATGTTCTTGCTGACGGGTCAGTCTTAGGTCGTCTGCATGGGGCTCGCGCAGCTTGCGCCAGCCGTCACCGGTTCGCTCCACCAGACCCATCAGGACGAAGGCGCGAAGCCAGTGCTGCATCGTCGGCTCACCCCACTTCGCCGCGAACTGACGTGCATTGGCGAGCACGCTGTCCAGATGGTGCACCGGCGGCATGTGATGCGGGTGATACTGATGGAAGGCCTTGGCTCCGCGAACCCACCATATCGGCAGCTCTAGTGTCGCCACGGTCCGGCCGAAGTCGGTGTCTTCGCCGCCATATCCGACGAACCTCTCGTCGAAGCCCCCGGTCCGCGTGAAATCCTCTTTCTTCATCGCGAAATTGAGCGACCAGAAACAGCGATAGTCGCTGCAAAGGGCATGCGTGCCCTTGGGCGCTCCGGGGCGTTCGGAGTGGGTTACCCCGACTTGCTCGAACCTTGCCTCGTCTATTCCTCGCGTGGTGGCCCCATCGGGCAGGTAGGCCACCTCGCCCATCAGCAGTCCGCCGAGGCCTTCGGCGTGGCGCGCATAGTCCTCGACGCAGCGCGAAGCAGGGATGCAATCAACATCGAGAAACACCAGCAGGTCGCCCGTGGCTTCGGTCGCCGCCCGGTTGCGCCCTGCCGCCAGCGGTATGCCGTCCTCGCTCAGCATGATCTGCCTGACGGGAAAAGGCGCATCCGGCAGTCGGAAGGGCGCACTCTGCATGACGGCGATCACCAGCTCGTCGGGCATGCGCGTACTGGCGCACAGCCCCCGCACGAGATTGGCGAGATGTTCTTCGCGACCGAAGGCGAGCGTGCAGACCGAAATGCTCACTGCGCATTGGCTCCGGAGGCTACCCGGATGGCCGAGGGAGATCGGTCGTGCGACCAGAGCCGAGCAATCAGGCTTTCGATTTCGCCGGCCACCTTTCGGTCCGCCCCGTCGCTGACCAACCTGCGCTGGCTTTCGGGTTCGATTCCCGAAGCCGCCTGCCAGTACCCAGCCCATTCCTGCGCGCTGGAAGGCCAGATGCGCGCGTGTGCCGCTGCGCCAGCCCGATCCAGCGCTTCGGCTTTGCAGACCTGTTCCCCGAAATAGCGCCATTCCGGCACCACGATCCACGGCTTGGCTGCCGCAGCGACGAGGTGGACCGTGGTGTTCCCCGCGCTCGACACGATCCGGTCCGCTGCCGAAATCCAGTCCCCGGCATTCTCCACCCAGCCCAGATGGCTCAGGTTCACGGGCGGCGTCTCGTGCCATTCGCTTTCGATTTTGCCGAGGGTTACCCATTGCGTGTCGGGCTCGGCCCGCGCACCCAGCGTGAGAGGAGCCGAGGGCAGACCGCGACCACCTCCCCCCCCTACGACCACAACGTATTCTCTGTTATCCGCCAGCCCTAGCCGACGTCTGGCGGCTGCCTTGTCTCCTAGCCTTGCGGTATCGACGCCGAGGCCGGGTGCGTGAATCGTCTTGGCGCGCTTCCAGCCCGGCTCATTGGGCTGGTCGAGCGTGTTGTCGTATGGAGCCAGCAGCGCGGCGGCCCCGCGATAGGCGGCCACGTGACCGGGATCGTCGCGCAACCCGTGCTGCAGTACCGCCACGTGCGGAACCGATGCGATCCGCGCAAGCTGCCCCAGTTCTGCCGAGACATCCGTGATGAACAGCACCGGGCGCGCTTCGTCGAACCACCGGACGATCTGTGCGATTGCGTTGGTGATCTGCGGCCATCCGACCGGGGCGCAGTGCAGCGTTTCGGGTGTTTCCAGATCGGCCAGGCCGGGCGGCGACGGCTCTCTTTCTTCGAAAAGCGACGGGATGACGCGGCACTCGACGCCGTCGACCAGTTCGGGGAAGATGTCGTCGCGCGCGCAAAACAGCATCACCGGGCGATTCGGCGCAAGCGCGTTGGCGATCGCCGCAGCCCGTTCCGCATGGCCGCGGCCCTGGTGGTGTACGAAGTACCCGACCGGGCCCTGTTTTCTGCTCATGCCGCGCTCCTCGAAATTCGCTTTTCAGTCAGCGCGAGCAACCCTTCGAGGACGCCCGCGGAATATGGGCGGGACGCCATAAAGGCGCCCGCGTGATTGCGGCCCTGCTCGATAAGGGCAGGCTCGCTGTTGGCCACGATAATGGGATTACGGCACACGCGAACCATGTCCGCATCATTGCCGCTATCGCCCGCTACGATGAGACACTCGTCGGGCATCCCGAGGCGCCTGAGGACGTGCCGCGCGGCTTCGCCCTTGCCCGCCCTCGCCGGAAGGATGTCGAGCAGCCGGTGGTGGCTGTAGATGACCTTGGCGGGCAGCCCCTCGTGCATCAAGTCGCGTTCGATCTGCTGCGGCAAGGCGGGATCTTCACAATAATAGCTGCGCTTGAAGCGCCGCTGCTCGATGGGAGGCTGCGGCGGAACATCAACGCGCTTGCTCAACAGTCGCTCGATCCGCGACGTGCTCCATCCTCCTGATATGCTGGCATCGTACTCCGTGTCCGCGCGCAGACCGTCCTCGTCGTCCCAATAGATTTCACTGCCGACAGAGGTGATCAGCACGCGGGGCGCCGGCAGGTTCCATTCCAGCAATAGCCGTCGCGCTTCTGGTAGACTGCGCCCGGTAGCGACGCCGAAGGTAATGTCGGACCGGGTTTTCAGGTAATCGGCAAGTTCGCGAGCGGAGCGACGGCACCCGGTCAGCGTGTTGTCGATGTCGCACAGCAGGATCCTGCGCGAACGGGGCATATCCACCACGCGGGTGGGGCCCTTGCGCAGCGTGCGCAGGATCGCGATGCACTGGTTGGCGTAGCGATCCCACGTGACCTCGCCGATGTTGCGTGCAGCGTTGCGGGCGCATTCGGCGTAGAGCTCGCGATCCGACAGCAGACGATGCAGGCTTGCGCCAAGGGCCACTGGATCGCCCGGGTTGACCAGCAGGCCGTGGCCGATCTCGCCCACGATGTCGCTCGGTCCGCCACGGTCGGTCGCCACCACGGGAAGCGCATGGACGGCGGCTTCGAGAATGGTCAGCCCGAAGGGTTCGAACATTGCCGGGTTGCAGAAGATGCCGCCGGATTTTGCGACCAGCGCGTAGAGCCCGCGCACGGCCGACGCGTCATGGTGCCTGGGGTAGGCGACCGATCCGTGCAGGTCGTGCCCGTCAATGAGATCGACCAGTTCGCGCATGACCGCGACCTGTTCGCTCTCGCCGCTCTCGACTGACCTGCGCAGCCCGGGCAGGATAACGAGGTTGGCCATGTCGCGCAGTTGAGGGTGGACGGCGAAGGCCTCGACCAGCCCGGCGAGGTTCTTTTTGTGAACAGGGCGTGCGATCGCGAGGATGATCGGCCTGCCGGGATCGCGCAGGAAAGGTTCGATCAGGCTGCCTGCGGCCCGTTCGTCCGCCAGGCTTGCCCGGGTCTGATCAATGCCAGGATGGACGCGCCATATCCTTTCGGGACGGGCGCCGGGATAGGAGGTGACCTGCCGCTCACACTCGTCGCGCGACGATGCAATTACGGCGTCCGCGCCTGCGATGGCCCGGTCTTCCTCCGCCAGCCGGTCGGCAAAACCGCGTGACACGGCGCACCCGGCGTCGAGCTTGTCACGGCCGAGCGAGTGGGGGGTATAGATGACGGGGATCCCGAAAATCTCGCGCACGCGCAGGGCGACATCCGCCGCGTCGGCAAAATGGGCATGAATAGCATCGGGCAGACGTTCGCGCTGATGCAGGTCGGCGATCAGCGCCTTGGCAAACGCATCGCGATCCGCGGCCAGCGCCTCCTTGGCAAGGTAGCGCCTGTCGCCACTATCAATCCGCGTGATGGTGAGTTTCGGCGCAACGCGTTCGCTCGGTTCCGCGTGGATCGTACCGAGCCGATCGTCCTCGAAAAGCCTCGTCACGATCTCGCACTGGCCTACGTCCCGGCGCCGCGCCATGGCTTTCGCCTCACCCAGGATATAGGTGATATGGCCGCCGGTATCCTCCGTCAGTCCATAGCGGGGGGTGCCCCGCAAACAGCCGCCCAACGCGATATGCATGATGAAAAGCGATTGCATTCAGGGCCATAGCCGATGGATCCCAGATGCGTTCCCCAACCCATCTTTTGACGGGAGCGGGATGCGATATTTATCGCCGGTCGCCTTTCGGTTCAGTACTCCCTTCATAGCCTCATACGCGGCAATACACACATCATGTACCGCGATGGCCGCAGAAGTCGTAATTGCCGCGATTGCAAAGCCTTCCACGAACTAGTGGTGGAGGGATTGGGCCGGTCTGAAGGCCGGTGGCGGAGCGGGAGGGATTCGAACCCTCGATACGGGGTTACCGTATACACACTTTCCAGGCGTGCGCCTTCGACCACTCGGCCACCGCTCCGCATCGCCCGTTCGGGAAGGGAGCGCACCTAGCTTCGTTCCGGGCGCTTCGCAAGGCGGTGATGCTCCGCTAGGCATCTTTGCATGAGAGATTTCGGCATTCCTGCGACGCTTGACGAGATGGAAGCGCTCGGCCGGGCCGCCATCGCGGCCCTCCCACAGGCCTTCCGCGAACAGCTCGGCGACGTGGTGTTCCGCGTCGACGACTTTGCCGACGAGGAGACGCTGCACGACCTCGGAATCGAAAACCCCTTCGAACTGACGGGGGTCTACGAAGGCCATGCGCTGACCGAACGCAGCATCGAGATGTCGGGCACGCTGCCCACCCGCATCCGCCTGTTCCGCCGTCCGATCCTCGACGAGTGGGCCGAGCGCGGCGACGAGACGCTTGAGCACCTCGTGCGCCATGTCGTGATCCACGAGATCGGCCACCATTTCGGCCTTTCCGACGACGATATGCATGCGCTGGAGGAACTGGCGGACGGGTAAATTTCAGTTCGTCATTGCGAGGAGCACCGCGACAACGCAGTCTGGGGCTTCGATGTGATCCGCTCTGGACTGTTTCGCGACGCTCGCCATGACTGGGAAACCAATGCGTATTCTATTTGCCGCCACTGCCGCCACCCTCGCACTCGCCACCACAACCCTCGCGCAGGAGCCGGAAGCGCCCGCGCCTTCTCCCGGCGAGATCGTCAACGCCGCGCCGCAAGACGAATGGGTGGTCATCGATCCCGAAGACCTCGTGGTGATGACCCTTCCGCCGCTCGCCGACGGCAGCGAGCGCAAGGTCGTTATGCAGCTGATCGGCGAGCCTTTCAGCCAGGGCTGGGTCGAGAACATCCGCACCCTCGCGCGCAGCGAATACTGGGATGGCAGCGAGATCCTGCGGGTGCAGGACAATTACGTCGTCCAATGGGGCCGGCCCGACCCGGAGATGGGCGTCGAACCGAAGCCGGTGCCTGAGGGCCTGAACGTGATGCCGGAGAGTGAGTATGTTGCCAATCGCACTCGCGAGCAAGCGCGTGCGCTCCGTGACAGCAGTGCGCTCTTTCACGCTCGAGCGGGAGATCGGTTCAACGAATTTTGCGAAGGCGATGGCGAACTCAAGCCAGGATGGAATATTCGTAAGTGCTCTGGTTTCAACTTGTCCTTGGCCGACGTGCACGGGATGATTAGCGTCGGTTTCGAACAAGGCTGGCCGATCGGCGCGACAATCAACTGGGATCAGGTTTGGCCCGTCCATTGCTACGGCATGGTCGGCGTGGGGCGCGGGATGTCGCCTGATACCGGCGACGGATCGCAGCTCTACACCGTCATAGGCCACGCACCGCGCCACCTCGACCGCAATATCGCGGTCGTCGGGCGGATCGTGGACGGGATCGAGCACCTCTCCAGCCTTCCGCGCGGCAAGGGCGCACTGGGCTTCTACGAAGACCCCGCCAAGCGCGTCCCCATCGTCTCCGTCCGGATGGCCGCCGAACTTCCGGCAAGCGAGATGCCGCGCTTCGAATACCTCTCGACCGAGAGCGACAGCTTCGCCGCCTACGCCGATGCGCGCGCCAATCGCCGCGATCCGTTCTTCATCCAGCCCGCGGGCGGGGCGGATATCTGCAATATCCCCGTACCGGTGCGGCGGGCCGGGGAGAGACAGTGACCAGCGTGTCGCTGCGCGATGCCACCGCGCAGGATGTGCCAGCGATCGCCGCGCTGCATACCGCCAACTGGCGCGAAACCTATGCCGACATTCTCGACCCCGACTACCTCGCCGGGCCGATCGAGGCGGATCGGCAAACGGTGTGGCGCGCGCGCCTGACGGCAGGACCGCCAGACCTTGAAGTGATAGTGGCCGAAAACGCGCGCGGCATCGTCGGTTTTGCCAGCCTATTCCACGATCGCGACCCCGGCTGGGGCGGCTTCGTCGACAATCTCCACAGCGCGGCCGAGGTTCGCGGCCAGGGTGTCGGCAAGGCGCTGCTGGTCGAAGCTGCACGGCGGGTAGCCACGCGCGATCCGGCCAAAGGCCTCTACCTGTGGGTGTTCGAACGCAACGAGACTGCGGTCGGCTTCTACCGCGCGCTCGGCGCCGAGATCGCCGAGAGGATCATGTCCGACTGGGACAAGGCCCCCGACGAGGTGCGCTATCGCATGCACTGGCCGCGCGCGGGCGACCTCGCGAGCCGCTAGATCCGGTCGGCCTGCGCCACGGCATCGCTGGCCCGCAATGCGCTCAAGATCCGCGTCAGGTGCGCAAGGTCCTGCACCTCCACGTCGATCTCATAGGTGGCAAAGGGGTTTTCGACCCGGACCTGCTGCAGGCTGCGCACGTCGGCATTGTTGCGCGCCACGATATTGGTCATTTCGGCGATCGTCCCGCGCCGGTCGTAAAGTGTCACGACGAGCCGGCCGGTCGCCACACCCGAACGGTTGCCCCAGTCGAGATCGAGCCAGTCACGGTCGATCCCGCTCGCCAGGCTGAGGCACTGGATATTGTGGACCTCCACGCTCTCTCCCTTGCGCCGCAGGCCCACGATCCGGTCGCCCGGCACCGGGTGGCAGCATTCGGCGAGCGTATAGGCGTTGCCCGGCTTGAGGCCGCGGATGGAGATCGCCTCCTTGCTGCGGCGCGACCATTCCTCGTCCACCTCCAGCCCGGCGGTGCTGCCCGGCACCAGCGCTTCCATCACCTCCTGATCGGAGATCTGCGCCGCGCCGATCGCGTACATCAGATCTTCCTCTTCATCCATCTCGAGGCGCTTGAGCGCCTCGCGCAAAGCCTTCTTGCCGACCTTGGCGGGCGTGCGCGCGGCGATCTGATCGTACAGCTTGGCGCCCAGTTCGGCGACCTCCTCGCGCTCCTTGTTGCGCACCGCCCGGCGGATCGCGGCGCGCGCCTTACCGGTGACGACGAAGCCGAGCCACGATAGCTGCGGCTCTCCCTCGCTGCCCTTGATGATCTCGACCACGTCCCCGTTCGAAAGCGGAGTGCGCAGCGGCATGTGGCGCCCGTTGATCTTCGCACCGATGGTCTGCGCGCCCAGATCGGTATGGACCGCGAAGGCGAAGTCGACGGGCGTCGCCCCCTTGGGAAGCTGGAACAGTGCACCTTTGGGCGTGAAGGCGAAGATACGATCCTGATAGATCGCGAGCCGCGTGTGTTCGAGCAGTTCGTCGGGATCGTGGCTGGCATCGACGATCTCGATCAGATCGCGCAGCCAGCCGACCTGCCCATCCGGCCGGTCGTGCTGCTTGTAGGCCCAGTGCGCGGCGAGCCCGAATTCGTTGGTCCGGTGCATCTCGTGCGTGCGGATCTGCACCTCCACCCGCATCGAGTTCTCGTAGATCAGCGACGTGTGAAGGCTGCGGTAGCCATTGCTCTTCGGGGTGGAGAGGTAATCCTTGAACTTGCCGGGAATGAACTGCCACACGGTGTGCAGCACCCCCATGGCGCGATAGCAGTCCTCGATACTGTCGGTGATGACGCGAAAGGCGAAGATATCGGTCACCTGATCGAAGGGAAGATGGCGTTCGGCCATCTTCTTCCAGATCGAATAGGGGTGCTTCTCGCGCCCCGACACCTCGACGCTCAAGCCCGCCTCGGCCAGTGCCTGCTTGATCGCGAGCGCGACCGCATCCACCTGCCCGGTGTCCTGGCTGCGAATTTCGGCGAGTCGACCGGTGATGGTGGCGAATGCCTCCGGCTCCAGCTGCTCGAACGCCAGTGCCTGCATTTCGCGCATGTACTCGTACATGCCCACCCGCTCTGCCAGCGGCGCGTAGATATCCATCGTCTCGCGCGCGATCCGGCGACGCTTGTCCTCGCTCTTGATGAAATGGAGCGTGCGCATGTTGTGCAACCGGTCGCCCAGCTTGACCAGCAGCACGCGGATATCCTCGCTCATGGCGAGCAGGAACTTGCGCAGGTTTTCCGCCGCGCGTTCGTTTTCCGGCAGCTGCTCGATCTTGGACAGCTTGGTCACGCCATCGACCAGCCGTGCGATCTCGGGTCCGAAATTGGCCTCGATATCTTCGATCGTGGCAAGCGTATCCTCGACCGTGTCGTGCAGCAGTGCGGTGGCGATGGTCTGCTGATCCAGCCGCAAATCGGTCATCAGCCCGGCCACCTCGACCGGGTGGCTGAAATAGGGATCGCCGCTGGCGCGCTTTTGCGTGCCGTGCTTCTGCACGGTATAGACATAGGCGTGATTGAGCATCGCCTCGTCGGCGTCCGGGTCGTACGCCTTGACCCGCTCTACCAGTTCATATTGTCTCAGCATCGCAATCTCACGATGTGGAGCAACGGTCTTGCATTGCAACGGGAAATTGCCGTTTTGGGCAGGCCGACCAAGCTATTTGTCTTTCGATTTGCGGGCAAGCGCCCTTCCCCATCGACTGCGATACGCCACCCGCGACAAGATCGCGCATCCCGGCGACGCAGCCTGCCCTCATGCGATGTCTCCGGGCTAGTCGCTTTCTGCCAGTAGTCGGTCCACGCCGCCGCGCGTGACCGCGTGATAGCCGTCGCGCGTCTCGGCGTAGATGCGTTTCGCGATCGGCTGGCCCCAGTCGCCTTGCTCCAACAGCACTGCGAAGAGCGGGCGCACGAACTTGGCGCGGCCGATCTCGGCTAGGAACGTCTCGGCCTGCGGCACCGCCGGATCGTAGCGATTGGCCAGCGCCAGCTCGAGCCACAGGAACAGCACTTCGTTGTTGCCCGTCGCCGACAGGCCCAGCGCCTCGTTCAGCGCCGCGAGCTGCGCGGCGGTCCGTTTCTTCGGGATATTATCGAGAAAGCGCATCTGCTCGGCGGCGGTCCAGCCGTTCCAGCCGCTGGGGATCGTGCCGTTTGCCGCATAGGCCTGCACCGCCGCGTCGACCGTGGCGAAAGCCTGCGGGTCGGGCCGCGCGACATTGCCCGGCAAACCAGGTTCGAAGATCCATTCGCGCAGCATGAGCCGGTCGGCCTCGGCGGGCGAGCGGACGAGGTTCTGCTGCATGTCCTCCAGCAGCAGGCGGCTCGTCGCAGGCTCGAACGCGTGATTGTCGAACCACTGCTGCAGCCAGGCATCGAACCGCTCGCGCCCCACGATCCGTTCGACCGTACGCATGAAGAAATGCCCCTTGTCGTAGGCGATGGCGCTGCCGATCAGCTCGCCCTCGCCATCATTGTGGAGCGCGGTGCCCGGCGCATCCTCGCCCACCTCGGCCAGCGTTTCCTTGATATTGGCAAAGGAGAGCGCGGCTTCCTGTTCGGCGCGCTGCTTGCCGTAGACTTCCTCGACGATGCGATTCTCGAAATAGGAGGTCACGCCCTCGTTGAGCCAGCCGTCGCCCCACACCGCATTGGTGACGAGATTGCCCGACCAGCTGTGCGCCAACTCGTGCGCGACGAGGCCGTTGTTCGAACGGTCGCCGGCGATGAAGGTCGGCGTCAGGAAGGTCATCACCGGGTTTTCCATGCCGCCGTAAGGGAAGGCGGGCGGCAGCACGATCATGTCGTAACGGCCCCAGCGATAATCGCCGTAGAGCTCCTCGGCGGCGGCGATCAGTTCTTCGGTATCGGCGACTTCGTTATAGGCGCGGTCGAGCACGGACGGTTCGGCCCACACGCCGCTGCGCGGGCCGGTCGCGCGGAAGTCGATATCGCCCGCAGCGATCGCGATCAGGTAGGGGGGCACGGGCTTGTCCATCACGAAGCGGAAGGCGCGGCGGCCCCTCCCATTTTCATCTGGGCCAAGGTCCTCGGGTTCGCCCTGACGCACGCCGCTCATCACGACATCCAGCGGCTTCGGCGCGGTGATCCGCGCTTCCCACGTCTGGCGGATGCCGGGGCTGTCCTGCGTCGGGATCCACGTCCGGTTGAGGATCGCCTGACCCTGGCTGAAGAGGTAAGGATACTCCCCTCCGGCGGTCTGTTCGGGCGACAGCCATTGCAGTGCGGCCGCATCCTCCGGCGACTGGTAGGCGATGACGATTTCCTCGGCTCCGTCGAGCATGATCGTCAGCGGAGCTCCCTTGCCCCCCTCTTCCACCATCTCCCCGATGTCGTACTCGAGGCTGCGCCCCGCGCCGTCGGTGATCGAGCGTATGGCGAGACCGTTGGTGTCGAGCACGATCCTCTCGGCCCCGGGTTGTGCGAGAATGTCGAGCGTGGCGGTGCCGCCGACCCGCTGGGACGCGAAATCGAGATCGAGGTCGAGATCGACATGGGTCACCCGCGCGACCTGCGGCTGGGCATAGGTCAGATTATCGACGGCATCGGGCGTGGTCAGGATCGGGGAAACCATCGCATCGCTCGCCGTCACTGCGAGATCATCGGCGCCGACGGTTGTACAGGCGGAAGCCAGTACGGCCAGGGCGGCAAGGGTGGCGGCACGATACATCTGCGTCTCCGGAAACGGGTTCGGTCTGTTCAGGCCCTTCGGACACGCGCCGATGCAGGTCAACCGCCGCGCACGGGGCGCGGCGATCCTCACCGCGCGCCGGGACTGGCAAATCTCGGATCAGTGTGCGATGGGAACGTTCACATAAGAGGGAGAGAAAATCTATGATCCGCACCAAGCTGACCGCCTCGGCGCTCGCCGCCTGCATGGCCTGCCTTGCCGTATCGCCCGCGACCGCGCACGAACCGGCCGATCGCACGCTGCTCTGGGCCGACGAATTCAACGAGGACGCGCTCGACCGCGACAACTGGATCGTCGTCGGCACCGATTTCTGGGTCAACAACGAACAGCAGGCCTATGTCGATATGCCCGAGGTGCTGTCGATCGTCGACGATGCCGAGGGTGCGGATGGCGGCGCGCTGATGCTGCGTCCGGTGTACAAGCCCGGCGTCGATCCGCATCCCGAGCGGCAGGCCGATTTCCTGTCCGGCCGGATCGAGAGCCAGGGCAAGTTCGATTTCACCTATGGCCGTGCCGAAGCGCGCATCAGGATGCCCGACGCGGTCGGTGTCTGGCCCGCGTTCTGGGCGCTCGGCAACGGACAATGGCCCGAAACGGGCGAGATCGACATTATGGAATATGTCGGTGAGAAGGACTGGGTGGGCGTCGCGCTGCACGGTCCCGGCTATTCGGGCGAGACCCCGCTGGTGAACAAGTACTACTTCCCGGAAGGCGAGGACGTGACCGACTGGCACGTCTACGCGGTCGAGTGGGAAGAGGACCAGATGCTGTTCCAGATCGACGGCCGCACGATCTACCGCGTGACCCGCCCGATGGTCGAAAATTACGGCGACTGGCGTTTCGACAATCCGAAATACCTGATCCTCAATTTCGCGATGGGCGGCGCCTATCCCTTCAAGACCAACCGGATCGAAGAGCCCTACAATGGCGTGCCGCAGTCCACGGTCGACATGGTGAAGGCTGACGAAGTCGCGATGCTGGTCGACTGGGTGCGGGTCTACGCGCCGGAAGATCCTGTTGCAGAGTGATCAGTTCCATTCGGCCTGCGGCGGCAGGCTCATCAGGATCGCATCGACGTTGCCGCCGGTCTTGAGGCCGAACAATGTCCCCCGGTCGTAGACGAGGTTGAACTCGGCATAGCGCCCGCGCCATTCGAGCTGCGTGCGCTTGTCGGCCTCGGTCCACTCGGCCTCCATCCGGCGGCGGACCAGCTTCGGGAATATCTCGAGGAAGGTCCGCCCGACATCCTTCGTGAAGTCGAGATTGCGCGCGAACCCTGCCGCGTTGTCGCACTCGAGGTGGTCGTAAAAGATTCCGCCCACCCCGCGATGCACGCCGCGATGGGGGATGTAGAAATAGTCGTCCGCCCATTTGCTGAAACGCTCGTAATAGGTCGGGTTGTGCTTGGCGCAGGCGGCGCGGAAGGCGGCGTGGAAATCCTGCGTGTCATCCTCGTAGGGGATCGGTGGATTGAGGTCCGCCCCGCCGCCGAACCACGCCTTGCCGGTGACGAGGAAGCGCGTGTTCATGTGCACCGCAGGCACGTGCGGATTGGCCATGTGCGCGACCAGGCTGATGCCGGTGGCGCTGAAACTGGGATCGTCCTCAGCCCCGTTGATCGTCTTGGCGAATTCGGGCGCGAAGGTGCCGTGGACGGTAGAGACGTTGACGCCGACCTTCTCGAACACCTTGCCCTTCATCAGGCCCTGCACCCCGCCGCCGGGATTGTCGTTGCCTTCCTCCTCGCGATCCCAGGGAGTGTAGGCGAAGGCCGCGTCCGAGCCCGCCTCGCGCTCGATCGCTTCGAATTCGGCACAGATCTGGTCGCGCAGCGACTCGAACCAGGTGCGTGCTTCTTGCGTTTGGGCTGACCGGTCAGGCATTCGTTTCCCCATTAATCGCGGAGCGATGCAGCACCCTTGCCAAGCCTGCCGGGCTAGGGCAAGTGAACGCCATGGTTCCCCTTTCGTTCGGCGATACGGAGCTGCGCCTACGCAGCGACCGTTCGGTCTATTGGCCGCAGCGCAAGACGCTGTTCGTCGCCGATCTGCACCTCGAAAAGGCGAGCTTTTACGCAAGCCACGGCCAGCCGCTGCCGCCCTACGACAGCCGCGCCACGCTGGAACGCGTGGCCGAGGCGGTGGTGGAAACGCGTGCCGAACGGGTCGTCACACTGGGTGACAATTTCCACGATCCCGACGGGGCCGCGCGGCTCGAGCCGGTGGCGTGCGAGATGCTGCGCGCCCTGACCCGCCAGGTCGAATGGGTGTGGGTCACGGGCAACCACGACGGACCCGCCGATGCAGCGGGTGCAGCCGCCGAATGCGGCGGCGTGCTGGTGGAGGAACTGGAGACCGGCGGGATCGTCTGCCGGCACCAGGCCGTGCCGGGCGAGACCCGGGCCGAGCTTTCGGGCCACTGGCACCCCAAGCTCGACGTCGTGCTTCGCGGCCGCCGCATCCGCAGGCCCTGCGCAGTCGTCGCGCACCGCGAGGACGCGCCGCCGCGCATGGTCCTGCCCGCTTTCGGGACGCTGACCGGCGGAATGAACGCAGGCCACGAGGCGATTCGTAACAGCCTGGGTCCGGCCCATATGATCGAGGCCGTGTGCCCTGTGCGCGGGCAACTGGTGCGCTGGCCGCTGTGGCGGGCGCACAAGCGCGCCGCCTGAGAGGGGCTTTGCGCCCCAATTCTTTGCGCCCGACCTCACAGCCCCTTTCGCTTGCGCTCGAAAAGCCCTAAATACCAGCGCTCGACTACAACATTTCAGGAGACCTTCCCATAGCACGTCCCCCCCGTCGTTCCCTTCAGCCGCCGATCAAGAGCGGCCCGCGCTACGACAATTTTATCCAGAGCCCCACGGTCCGCGTCATCGATGAGACCGGGGAGAACATCGGTGTCCTCAACACGCGCGACGCTATCGAGCGCGCCGGCGAAGTCGGCCTGAACCTCGTCGAGGTCTCGCCCAACGCCGATCCCCCGGTGTGCAAGTTCCTGGATGTCGGCAAGCACCGCTACGAAGCGCAGAAGAAGGCGAACCTTGCGCGCAAGACGCAGAAGACGCAGGACATCAAGGAAGTCAAAATGCGTCCCAACATCGACACGCACGATTACGACGTGAAGATGCGCAACGTGAACAAGTTCATCGAAAACGGCGACAAGGTGAAGGTCACCCTGCGCTTCCGCGGGCGCGAGATGGCGCACCAGCAGATCGGCATGGACCTGCTGCGCCGCGTGCAGGAAGACGTGGAAGAAATCGCCAAGGTCGAAGCCTTCCCACGCCTCGAAGGCCGCCAGATGCTGATGGTGCTTTCACCGAAATAAACGGAAGATCGGCGCAGCTGCGGCCCCGCCGGACGATCCCACGGGGTCGTGCCCGGAGGGGGCAGCGCGCGAAGTTCAGGAACCGGACGGTGGCTTCGCACGCTCTCGGGCACATGAAAAAAGCCACGATCGTCTCGCTCGTTTCCGCCGCTTCCTTGCTTGCCGCATGCTCGGCTCCGGCCGAGGACGCGGCGCAACCGGACGGCTCCGACACCATCGCAAAGGCGGAAGCAGAGGTCGCCCCGACGGGAACAGACACGCCGCCCGCGCAGGCCGCTATTCCCGACGTGGGCGATGGTGATCCCGACCTTATGCCCGCGCCATTGGCAGGCGACGCCGAAAGGGGCGAGGAGGGCGCGCGAAACGTGCTCCTGGCCTTCATCCGTGCGATCGAGCTGAAGGAATTCGGCCAGGCGCACGAGATGATGCGCGGACAAGCACGTGACAGCGGCACGGCGGTGGATTTCGCGAGCCAGTTCACGGACTTCGGCAAGATCACTGTCTCAGCGCCCGGCGGCAGGCTCGAAGGCGCAGCCGGAACCACCTACTATACCGCGCCGGCGACGATCACCGGAGGCAATGGCCAGACGCTGTCGGGCGACATCGTGCTGAGCCGGGTGAACGACGTCCCCGGCGCCAGCGAGGACCAGCTTCGCTGGCGCGTCGCCCGCTTCGATATGGACGGCACCGACTAAACTCGCTCCGCTCCCTTGCCCCCGTCGCCCCATCGCTTATCACGGGCGGTGGAGGGGGATCATGGCAAGACTCATCGGGCTCGCGCTGGGCGCGCTGGCATTGCTTGCAGGAATATTCGCGCCGACGCCCGAGGGGTTGAGCCGCGAAGGCCTGATCGTTGCCGGGCTGGTCGTGCTGATGGCCGCCTGGTGGATCACCGAGGCGCTGCCACTGACGGCAACCGCGCTGATGCCGTTCCTCGTCCTGCCCTTTGCGGGCGTGATGGACGCGAGCGAGACCGCCAGCGCCTATTACTCGCCGATCCTGTTCCTGATCCTCGGCGGAGCCTTCATCGCGCTCGCGATCGAGCGGGTCGGGCTCCATCGGCGGCTCAGTCTCGGCATTCTGCGCCTCGCCGGGAAGGATGCAGGGCCGGGTCGCCTGCTGCTCGCCTTCATGGCGAGCGCGGCGATCCTCTCGATGATGATTTCCAACACCTCGACCGCCCTCATCATGATGCCGGTGGCGATTGCGGTGATCGCCGGCGCCGGTCTGGCCGAGGACGACACCGAAGGCCTGTCCGGCGCGCTGCCGATGGGGATCGCCTTCGCCTGCTCCATCGGCGGGCTCGGCACGCTGGTCGGATCGCCCACCAATGCAATCGCGGTCGGCCTGCTCGACCAGACGATCGGCGTGAAGATCAGCTTTGCGCAATGGGCGCTCTATGGCCTGCCGATCGTGATCATCGGCATCCCGGTAGCAGCGGCGATCATCGCGCGGGTGCAGAAGGTCGGTGTGCGCGGATTCGATAGCAGCGCCGCACGCGCGGCCATCCCGATAGAGCGCGCATGGAGCACGCCCGAAAGGCGCCTCGTGCCCCTCGTCGCCCTCACCTTCCTGCTCTGGATGGGCCAGCCGCTGCTGGATCCGCTGCTGCCCGACGGATCGCTGACCGACGGCACGATCGCCATCGCCGCCAGCCTCGCGCTGTTCCTGCTACCCGACGGAACGGGCCGCGCGCTGCTCCAGTGGGAGGAGGCGAACCGGGCCCCCTGGGGGGTCATCATGATGTTCGGCGGGGGACTGGCTCTCGCGGCGGGCATGACCGCGAGTGGCCTCGCCGAATGGCTCGGCGACGCGCTGCTGCCGCTCTCCAACGTGCCGCTGCTGCTGGTCGCCTTCGCGGTGGTGGCGATGGTCATCCTGATCACCGAGTTCGCGAGCAACGTCGCCACCGCATCGGCCATCGTGCCCGTCGTCGCGAGCCTGATCGTCGCGCTGGGTGCGCAGCCCGAACTGCTGGCCCTGCCCGTGGCGCTCGCAGCGAGCTGGGGTTTCATGCTGCCGGCGGGCACCGGCCCCAACGCCATCGCATGGTCGACCGGGCGGATCAGGATCGGCCGCATGGTCACTGCCGGGCTGATGCTCGACCTGATCGGGATTTTCCTGATCGTGGGAATCGTGTGGGCCGTCGGCGCGATCGGGGCCTGAGCATATTGATCGTGGAAACCCGCGCCGCTAGTCGCGCGTTCGACAATCGGCAGCCGGTGGAGATGCGTTCCTGCGGAGGTTAGGAACGGGCCGCCTCCGGCCATGCCTCGAACCCGAGCTCCCGCCTTCCTGGGAGCGCATTTGAGGAAGCCGTCTTTTATGACCGACGCAGTCGACGCAGTCGAAACCCCTACCCCCCGCCGCAAGCCCAAGCCCGAGGTCACCAAGATCGACGGGCGCAAGATGAAGCCCTCGACCCTGATGATGGGCCATGGCTACGACCCGGCGCTTTCCGAGGGATCGCTCAAGGCGCCCATCTTCCTGACCAGCACCTTCGCGTTCGAAAGCGCGGCTGCGGGCAAGCGGCACTTCGAAGGCATCACAGGCATGCGCGAAGGCGGGGCCGAAGGCCTCGTCTATTCGCGCTTCAACGGGCCGAACCAGGAAATCCTCGAAGACCGCCTCGCCATCTGGGACGGCGCGGAAGACGCGCTGTGCTTCTCCAGCGGGATGACCGCGATCTGCGTGATGATGATGGCCTTCTGCAATGCGGGCGACGTGATCGTCCATTCCGGGCCGCTCTATGCCGCGACCGAGGGCTTCGTAGCCAAGATCCTGTCGCGCTACGGGGTTAAGTATATCGACTTCCCGGCGGGCGCGACGCGCGAGGAATTCGACGATGTCCTCGCCAAGGCGAAGGACATGGCGAGCGAGAATGGCGGCAAGGTCGCGATGATCTACCTCGAAAGCCCGGGCAATCCGACCAACGCGCTGGTCGATATCGAGATGGTCCGCGAAGCGCGCGACGCCGCGCTCGACTGGGACTGCCCGATCGCGATCGACAACACCTTCCTCGGCCCGCTGTGGCAGCGCCCGCTGGAACATGGTGCCGATATCGTCTGCTATTCGCTGACCAAATATGTCGGCGGCCACTCCGACCTCGTCGCAGGCTCGATCGCCGGTGACGAGAAGTGGATGAACCCGGTGCGCATGATCCGCAACACGATGGGCGGGATCGCCGATCCCAACACCGCCTGGATGCTGCTGCGCAGCCTCGAAACCGTCGAACTGCGCATGCAGCGCGCGGGTGAGAATGCGGAGAAGGTGTGCGCCTTCCTCGCCAAGCACCCCAAGGTCGAGGGTCTCGGTTATCTCGGCATGCTGAAGGATGAGCGGCAGAGGGACATCTACGCGCGGCATTGCCTTGGCGCAGGGTCCACCTTCTCGCTGTTCCTCAAGGGCGGCGAAGAGGAAAGCTTCCGCTTCCTCGATGCGCTCAAGGTCGCGAAACTCGCGGTCAGCCTCGGCGGCACCGAAACGCTCGCCAGCCACCCGGCCAGCATGACGCACCTGTCTGTGGCCCATGGCCGCCGCCAGGAACTGGGCATTACCGACAGCCTGGTGCGGATCAGCATCGGGATCGAGGATGCGGACGATCTGATCGCGGACTTCGAGCAGGCGCTCGAAGCGGTCTGATCGGATTGGGCGGGCCTTGCGCCGGGCAACCGGCGTTTGCGCCCGCCCATCCCCACCCCACATAGCGAAGATGAAAGCCATCATCGCCGCCGTTTCGCTTGTCATCCTCCCGGCCTGCACGCAGCCCACTTCCACGGCCGCTGCGCCAGAAGCCGGTCCGACGGATAGGATCGAGACGAAGGGGCTCGATCCGGCTCTCCTCGAACAGACGTTGGACGCCGCCGCGGAGCTTCCGCAGCTGAACGGCATGATCGTGCTCCGTGACGGCGAACCGCTGGTCGAGGAAACCTTCAACGATGGCGCACCACTCGACCACGCGGTCAACATCAAGTCCGCGTCGAAGTCCGTGCTCTCCGCACTCGTGGGCATCGCGATCGAGCGCGGCGTGCTCGAGGGCACCGATCAACCGATCCTGACCGAACTGGCCGATCAGGCGCCCGCCAACCCCGATCCGCGCTTCAACCGGCTAACCGTGGGCAATCTCCTGTCGATGCAGGCAGGTCTGGAACGCACGTCAGGCAGCAATTACGGCGCCTGGGTCTCCAGCAACAACTGGGTGCGCGATGCGCTTTCACGTCCGTTCGTGGCCGAGCCGGGTGGACGCATGCTCTATTCTACCGGGAGCAGCCACCTGATGTCGGCCATGCTGACAGAGGCTTCGGGCCGCAGCACCTACGATCTGGCACAAGAATGGCTGGCCGAGCCGCTGGGCATCGCGATCCCTGCCTGGTCGACCGATCCCCAAGGTATCTATTTCGGCGGTAACGACATGCGAATGAGCCCGCGCGATCTTGCCCGCTTCGGCGAACTCTATCGCCTCGGCGGAGAAATCGCCGGGCAGCGCATTGTCCCTGCCAGTTGGATCGAAGAAAGCTGGACCGCGCGCACGACCTCGCCATGGAGTGGAGAGGATTACGGGTACGGCTGGTTCATCAGCGAGGCGGGTGGATACGACCTTTACTACGGCTGGGGCTATGGCGGTCAGATGGTCTACATTCTGCCCGCGCTCGAACTGACCGTGGTGATGACCTCCGACATCGATGCGGAGCGGGGCAGCGACCATATTGGCGCGCTGCGCGGCCTGCTGGAGCAGCGCATCATCCCTGCCGCCGAACGCGGGGAATAGAATGGCGGGCGACCCCACGGCCGCCCGCCATTACGTCAGCCGCCGAAGCGTGCGGTCACCTCGATACCGAACAGGCGCGGTTCGGCCGGGATGAAGGTCGGGATCCGGAAGGACCCGCCGGTATTGCCGGCGTCGAGCAGGTAGTCCTCGTCGAAGGCGTTGCGGATGAAGCCCGCGATCTCGAAACGATCCTCATCGATCGAAATGCCCGCACGCGCGTTTACCAGGGTGACCGGGCCCTGCGAGATCAGCGGATCGTTCGGCACTTCGAAGAAGATCCGGCTGCGGTGCGTCACGCTGGGCGTGGCGAACAGCCGTGCTCCGTTGCCGATCGGCGCATCCACCGTAAAGCCGGCGGCGGCCTGCCATTCGGGCTGGAGGCGGAAGCGCGCGCCGGAGAAATCCGGAGAGAACGCGCCGTCCTCGTCGATGCCGCCGTCGATATAGCCGACATTGCCGAACAGGCTCAGCCAGTCGGTCGCTTGCACTGCGATTTCGGCCTCGACGCCGAGGTTGCTCGCGCTGCCCGCACTCGCGGTGATGAACGAGCCGAGATTATCGGGGTCTTCGACCGACACCTGGAAGTTCTCGTACTTCTGGTAGTAGACGCCGAGCGAGCCGGACAAGAGGCCGCTCGCTAGCTTCACACCGCCTTCGTAGTTCCACACGGTCTCCTCGGCGATCCGGTTCGCCCCGCCCGCGTTGACCTGGACCACCGGCGAACGGCGCCCCTTGGAGATCGTGGCGAACACGTTCACGTCGGGGCTGATGCGATAGAGCGCGTTGAAGCGCGGCAACCATGCATCGAAGCTGTCTTCGCCCGTGACGACCTCGCCGCCCGTGTCGGTCTGGCCGGGGATCAGCGACACCCGCAGGCTGGGCAGCGCTGTGAAAAGCTGGTTCCTCAGCCCTTCCGGCAGCAGTCCGGGCAGGACCGGAACGGGTACGTCGGCGCGAAAGCCCGACCAGCGGTCCTCCCACAGGTACCGGACGCCTGCGGTCAGCTCCAGCGCGTCGGTCGGGATGAAGGTGACGTCCGCGAAGACCGAATAGCTGTCGTTCTGCCCTTGGTTCTCGAACACGGAGGCATAGGGAAGCGCGTCGATCGCGCCGCCGCTGATGGCCGAGGTCAGCTGGGTCGCCGGCGACGAGCCATCGGGCGCGACGCAGGGCACGCCGGGCACTGCGGGGGCGCCGAACACCGTGGTCAGGCACTGGATGAAGGCCCCTTCCTCGGTCGAGAAGGGCACGTTCTGGATGCCGTCTTCGGAAAAGACGTTCCAGCCGAAGGAGCCGCGCAGGCGATCGCTCGCGTAGGTGAAGCGCCCCTCGTGGCTGAACTGGTCGCCCTGCGAGATTTCGGCGAATTCGAGGAACGGCGCGGCCGAGCCGTCGGCGTCGAAAATCTCGTCGCTGTCGAACTTGCGATAGCCGTTGACGGTGGTGAAGCTCCAGCCGGGCGCGAAGGCCCAGTCGGCAGTCAGGTTTACGTCGTAAACTTCACGCTCCAGACCCAGCTGATCGCCGCCCAGTGCTTCGGCGGAGAACGGCGAGCCGCCCAGGTTCGCATCACCAAACGCATTCTCGGCACCACCCGGCGCACCGGCGTAGGCCGGGAACGTACCCGAGACGAAGGGCGTGCCGCCGTGGCGCTGCTGGTCGTAGGTGCCGATCAGGTCCACGGTGATGTCAGACGTCGGCGTGAAGCGCAGCGAGCCGCGCACCCCGAACTGGTTCTTGGCGTAAAGGTCTTCGCGCTGACTGCTCGCCAGATTCTCGACATAGCCGTCGCGGCGACGCCATTCGAAAGCGACGCGGCCTGCGACCACATCCGATCCGGCATTGACGAAGCCCGAAAGCAGCGTTGCGTCGAAGTTTCCGGTTCCGCCGGTCAGCGCTGCGGATGCGCCGGGCTGCGGCTTGGCCGAGACGAGGCTGATCGCGCCCACGGCAGAGGCGGTGCCGAACAGCGTCGCCTGCGGGCCCTTGATGACCTCGACCCGCTCGAGATCGTAGATCGCCTGATACGACCCGCGCGAACGCGAGATGTCGACGCCGTTGTAATAAAGCGTGACGCGCGGTCCCTGCTGGGCCGAGCCGCTGTCGGACGTGATCCCGCGAATGACGATGCCGGGGTTGTTGGCGCTCTGCTCCTGGATGTTGAGGCCGGGAACGTAGTTGGACAATTCGTCGAGGTCGGTCACGCCGAGCTCGGCGATGCGCTCCCCGGTGACCGCGCTGATGGTGATCGGCACGTCGAGCGCGCGCTGCTCGATCTTCTGTGCGGTGACGACGATCAGGTTGCCCGATTCCTCGGTGATCTCTTCCTCACCGGCGGATTCATCGACAGGCGCGACGGGCGCCTGCGCGAAGACCGCGGCGGGCAATAGCGCGGCGGTGCCGAGCAGGGCGAGACGGAAAACGGAATGGAAGGACGAACGCATATTGAGACCCCTGTGCTGCGATTGCGAAGGGGCGTTAGGACCGCTGCGTGACCGATCCGCGTCGTGCGGATTACTCTTTCGTGAAGCTGTGCGTTTGTCCGCCTAACCGTGCCATTCGCGCCGCGCTTCTGCGGCCTTGAGGACCTCGTAGGCAAGCTGAAGCTTCTGGAACTCGGCCGCTGCTTCCTTGTCGCCCGGCTTCACGTCGGGATGAACGGTCTTGGCCTTTTCGCGCCACGCCCGCTTGATGGCCGCGAAATCCGCGTCCGATTCAAGCTCGAGCGCATCGAGCGCGCGCATCTCGTCGGCAGAGCGGGTTCCGTCGCCCGACCCGCCCCAGCTATAGTGCGAGGCTTCGGCATAGCCTGCATTGTCGCGCTGTTCCGTACGGGCGCGTTCGGCCGCTTCGGCCTTCTCCAGTCCTTCGAAATAATCCCACTTCGAATTATATTCCGCCGCGTGTTTCTGGCAGAAGTACCAGCGGTCCGGATTGTTCGGCGACTTGGGCGCGGGGCAATCGCCCCGTTCGTCGCAGCCGTGGCGATCGCACAGGCGCACGGTCGCGGCCTCGCGGCTTTCCTCGTAGCCACGCCAGCGCGGGAAACCCCAGTCGTTCGATCTGCGCGGTCTTGCCATTGGTCCAGTTTAGGGCTCCAGCCCGTTCCTTCAACCTTGCGTCGCCCAAGGAACGAACAAAAAGGGGGGCGAACAAAAAAGGGGCGGGCGATCCCAGCCGGACCGCCCGCCCCCTGAATTCAGAAGGCTCGCGCCTCTAGTTCATGACCACCCTAGTTGATGACCACGGTCACCGCGCGGCGGTTCTGCGCCCAGGCCTCGGGCGTGGAGGCGGTCGCGACCGGGCGTTCCTCGCCATAGCTCACCGTGCGAACGCGGTTGGCCGCAATGCCGAGGCTGACGAGGTAGTTCTTCGCCGCATTGGCCCGGCGCTCGCCCAGCGCGAGGTTGTAGTCGCGCGTGCCGCGCTCGTCGGCATGGCCTTCGATCGTGACGCGCAGGTTCGGATACTGCGACAGGTACTGCGCCTGCGTCTGAAGTGCGGCCGCATCGGCGGTGTCAATGTTGTAGCGGTCGGTGTCGAAATAGATGACGTTCTGGCCGTTCACCGCATTCACGAAATGCTGCTGCGTGCCGACGCCGTCGGTCGGGCCGCTGGTGCCCGGATTGGTCGGCTGGCTCACGCCCGGCTCGGGCGGAAGCTCTTCCGGCGTGCCCGATTTGCAGGCCGCAAGCGACGCCGTGGCGGCAAGGACAATCGCAAACTTGAAATGCGCGTTCATTGGTCTCTCCTTACAAGATGGCCTTCTTCTTCGTCGGTGCGACCCCACGAAATCGGTGTGTTCAGTTCCAACGCCCTAGGGCAGGATCGGTCCCCAGGCCGGGTCGGATGCATCGACCGGAGTGGGCAGGCGACGCAGGTTGTCGCCGGTCAGATCGACCTGGTAGATCGCGGTGCGGCCCGTGTTGCGCTCGGTCCGGAAGAACTGCAGCACGCGGCCGTTCGGCGCCCAGGTCGGGGCCTCGTCCTGCCAGCCGTCGGTCAGCTTGCGGAAATTGCCGCCGCTGGGGCTCATCGTGGCGACATTGAAATCGCCGGGGATGTAGGTGAATGCTATCTGGTCGCCGCGCGGGCTCCATTCGGGCGTCGCCGCGCGGCCGCCGAAGAAGGTGATCCGCTTCTGGTCCGATCCGTCGGCGTTCATCATGTAGATCTGCTGTTCGCCCGAGCGGTCGCTTTCGAACACGATCCGGCTGCCGTCGGGCGAGTAGGATCCGCCCACGTCGATGCCCGGCGCAGTGGTCAGCCGCTCGCTCGCTCCGCCCTGCGCAGACACGCGATAGATATCCGTGTTCCCGTTGACCGCCATCGAATAGAGCACCCAGCGCCCGTCGGGGCTCCAGCGGGGGGCGAAGGTGGGGTTCGCACTCTCGGTCACCAGCGTCTGGCTGCCCGTACCGATGTCGTAGATGTAGATGCGCGGATTGCCGTCGACATAGCTCAGGTACATCAGCTTGCGGTAATCGGGCGAGTAACGCGGGGTCAGCGCGGTCGCACGGCCGGTCGTGATGAAGCGGTGGTTCGCGCCGTCGCTGTCCATGATGGCCAGCCGCTTGGTCCGGTTATCCTTGGGGCCCGTCTCCGCGATATAGGCGATCCGGCTGTCGAAGAACGGGCTTTCCCCGGTCAGGCGCGAATAGATGAGGTCGGCGCATTTGTGCGCCGCGCGCCGCCAGTCGGACGGCGGCACGACCCAGCCCGAGCGCACGAGTTCGTCCCGCAGGGCGACATCGTAGAGGTAGCAGCCGACGACCAGCCGCCCGTCGGCGCGCGGGCGGACATAGCCCTGCACCAGCATTTCGGCGCCGCGCATGCTCCACATGCCCCACACCGGATCGGTGATCTGCGGGTAGGATGGCTTGGGCAGCGCGTCGGGCCCGGTCGGATCGAACAGGCCGTTGTTCTCAAGATCGGCGGTCACGACGCGGGCGAGCTCCTCCCCCAGCGCCGCGGTGCCGCGTGCATTGGCGGCGGTCGCCACGTCACGCTCCGCCGCAAAGGCAGGGATGGCAAGCTGCAGGTTGTCGAGGCTTCCCTCGAACGAGACCGAGCCGGTCAGCCCGCCTGTGTCCTCGCTCGCCTCGCTTCCTTCGGTCTGTACGGTCTCGACCTCGCCGCCCGCAGGCGGCGGGCTGCTGAGATCTTCGTTCTGGGCGAATGCCACATTCGGGCTGGCCACCAGCAAGGTGGCGAGCGCGATGGAGAACAGCGTGCGAGGGGTCATGATTACAGGTTCCAGTCGAAGCTGAAGGCGGAAACGTTTTTCCACGCGTTATAATATTCGGGCGGCAAATCGAAGGGGGCCGCCAATTGGACCGCGCGAATGGCCTGCTCCGCATGGCGTTCGGCCTGCGCGCGATTGGTATCGTTGATGCCGGTCTGGCGCACAAGTCGGGGGCGGCCCGCGAGCGAACCATCCTCGTTCATCTGCCAAGCAATCACGCTGACGATCTTCTCGGCGTCCGGGCCGCTGGGCGGCGCCCAGTGCGGTTTCAATTGGCGAGAAATCGCAGCCGCGATGCTCGCGCGCGCGCTGGCCCCGACCTGCGATGCGGGGACACGCGTGTCGCTCGATCTGGTGGACTCGCCCGCACCTGCCAGGAAATCGCTGCCCACGCGGCTGCCGCCCGATCGGCGCGCCTCGCGCGTGGGTTCGGGCCGCGGTGCGGAGGATGTCGCGCGGCTGGTCGGGCGAGGTTCGGGGCGGCTGCTCGCGCGCGCGGTCGGGCGCGGCTGCGGGCGGCTGGTGGCGCGCGGTGCCGGCCGCGGCTGGGGGGCAGGCGCGCTGGTCGGCTGCGGCACCGGTGCGGGAAGCGGTGGCGGCGGCGCGTATTCGATCGGCGGCGGCGCGCTTTCGCCCAGTTCTGGCGCGACCGAGGCTTGCGATTCACGCACCGGATCAGGCGCGGCGGACGTCATCCCGACCTCCTCCGCAAAATTCACGGTGATCCGCTCCGGCTCGGGCGGCGGCGCGCGCGTCGCGCCCTGAAGCAGCAGCAGCGCCACCAGCAGCGCGTGCAGCGCTACCGCGACAATCAGCGCTACGGCATCGGGGCCAGAAAAGGATTTCGCCTGCATCCGGTCTCCGGCGCTAAAGCGACTGACTTGAACTGTTGGTGACCAGCGAGATCGAATTGCAGCCCATCCGGTTCAATTCGCCCATCACGCCCATCACGCGCCCGTAGTCGAGCGTGCGATCGGCGCGCAGGATCACTTCGCGCTCCGAGCAGGACACGCCCTCGCTCGCGGTGGCCAGCGCCGCGCCGAGCTGACCCTGCGGAACCGCATCCTCACCGACATAGATCGTGCCGTCACCGGCAATCGCCACGTCGAGCGGGTCGGTCTCCTGCGGCAGCGCATTGGCGCGGCTGTCGGGCAGGTCGACCGGCACGCCCGCCGTCATCAGCGGGGCGGTGACCATGAAGATGATCAGCAGCACCAGCATCACGTCGACCAGCGGGGTAACGTTGATCTCCGCCATCGGCGCGCGCTTGGCATTGCGCCCGCGCTTTTGGGTATGGACGCCCATCGCCATGTCAGACGCGCTCCAGCTCGCGGCCGAGATTGGCGTTGAAGCGGTCGGCGAAGCGCTGGAGGATCGCCTCGTAGCGGTTCACGCTCGCGCCGAAACGGTTGTAGGCGATAACCGCGGGGATCGCCGCGAACAGCCCGATCGCGGTTGCGAACAGCGCTTCGGAAATCCCCGGAGCGACCACGGCGAGCGAGGAATTCTGCTGCGCGCCGATCTGGAAGAAGCTGTTCATGATGCCCCACACGGTGCCGAACAGGCCCACGAAGGGCGCAACCGAGCCGAGCGTGGCAAGGAAGTTGAGGCGTCCGGCCAGCCGGTCCGCCTCTTCGGCGACATGGCTGTCCATCACCGCCGCGATGCGGGCCTGCGCGCCGCGCACGTCCTTGACCCCGCCCTTTGTCGACTTCTTCCACTCGGTGATCGCACCCCACGCGATCCGCGCCGGGGCAACATCGCGATCGCGATAGGCGTCGAGCGTTTCCTCGTAATTCTCGGACGCCCAGAAATCCTTCTCGAACTTGGCCGCACGTTTCTTCGCGCCGCCGATCTTCGTGGCGAAGGAGATGATGATCATCCAGCTCCAGATCGATGCGAGCAACAGGCCCGCCATCACCGCCTGGACGACGATATCGGCGTCGAGGAACAGCTCCACGGGTTCGAGCCGGGTCGGCGCGGCCGGCAAAGCCGCAGGCGTCGCGGCGGCTAGCAGGTCGAAGGCAATCATTCAGGCATGCTCCCCTTGGGATGTCGTATCGAGAATCTTTTTGAAGGCGTCGCGCCACGCCTCGGGCTGGCGGCGCGGGCGGCCGTCGGGCGCGATGAAGCCGACGCGCAGATACGCGGTGCAGATCGTTTCGCCATCGCGCTTCGCTTCCTGTGCCATCCGCACGCTCGCTGCCTTCAGTTCGCTGCACCGCGTATGAATGACGATATCGTCGTCGAGCCGTGCGGGGCGCAGGTAGCGCAGCTGAACATCGGCCACTGCATAGGCGCCGCCACCACTTTCGATCGCGGCGCGCTGGTCGATCCCGAGCATTCGCAGCACGTCGGACCGCGCGCGCTCGAACCAGCGAAGGTAATTGGCATGGTACACGATGCCCGAAAGATCGGTGTCCTCGTAATAGGCGCGCACCGCGTAGAGATGCGTCGTCCCGTCGAAGACGCCACCCGGCGGTGTGGGCTGCAAAGGATCGGATGCGTCGGTCATGCGGGTCGCGCCTTTACCGGAAAGCGAGTCGCGGCGGCAATCACAAACGCATCCCCTGTCGCACAGGCGGAGCGTTTCGCCGTGGCGCGCGACCGAAATGCGCGGATAATCAGGCGATCATCCGGCCCAGCTTCTGCCCGCCGAAGATATGCACGTGGAAGTGCGGCACTTCCTGCCCGCCATTCTCGCCCACATTTGCAAGCAGGCGATAGCCGGGCTCGACCAGGCCCTTGGCCCGCGCCACGATGCCGACCGCGCGGACCAGGCCCGCGATCTCCTCGTCCGATGCTTTTTCCGAGAAATCGTCCCAGCTGACATACTTGCCCTTGGGTATCACCAGCGTGTGGATTTCCGCCTGCGGGGCGATATCCTCGAACGCGAAGGCCCATTCGTCCTCGTACACCTTGGTGCACGGGATATCGCCGCGCAGGATCTTCGCGAAGATATTGTCGTCCTCGTAAGGCGCGGTCGGATCAATCGGCACGGGCGTTCTCCTTTTCATTCGGGCGACCGGCTTTCTCCTCGATCCCGGAGATGCCTTCGCGCCGCTCCAGCTCGGCGAGCACGTCGGCCAGGACGATCTCGCGATCGGCGAGCAGCGCCATCAGGTGGAACAGCACGTCCGCCGCTTCGCCGACCAGATCCTCGTCGCTGCCCGAAAGCGCGGCGACCACCGCCTCGACCGCTTCCTCGCCCAGCTTGCGGGCCATCATCGGGCGTCCCTCACGCTTCATCAGCGCAACATAGCTCGTCTCCGGGTCGCAATTGCGACGTTCGAGGATGACCTGTTCGAGGCGGGCGAGAGTGTCCATATATTGCGTCTCTTTCGGGTTATTTGCACGCTCAACCGCGCGCTGCGAAGGGTGGTTCCGGGTGGCGCGCGGGCAGGCCTGCATCGCGCAGCGCGCCCTGCGCCTGCGCGATGGTATGCTGCCCGAAGTGAAAGATGCTGGCGGCGAGCACGGCGCTCGCATGGCCATCGCGCACGCCGGCGACCATGTGATCGAGCGTACCGACCCCGCCGCTGGCGATCACTGGCACATCGACCGCATCGGCGATCATCCGGGTCAGTTCGAGGTCGTAGCCATCCTTGGTCCCGTCGCGATCCATCGAGGTGACGAGCAGTTCGCCCGCGCCCAGCTGCGCCAGCTTCGTGGCGTGCTCGAGCGCGTCGATCCCGGTCGCGCGGCGGCCGCCATGGGTATATATCTCCCACTTACCCAATCCCGCTCGTGCTGAGCTTGTCGAAGCACCGTCCTTTTCTTCGGAAGAAAAGTGCGACCCTTCGACAGGCTCAGAGTGAGCGGGTCGGGAGGGGGATACCACCCTTCTGGCATCCACGCTCGCCACAACGCACTGGCTGCCCATGCGCTGCGCGATCTCGCCCACCAGCTCAGGCCGCGCCACGGCGGCCGAATTGATCGCGACCTTGTCCGCTCCCGCCAGCAGCAGCGCACGCGCATCCTCGACGCTGCGCACGCCGCCGCCCACGGTAAGCGGCATGAAGCAGACCTCGGCCGTACGCCGGACGATATCGACCAATGTCGCGCGCCCTTCGTGACTGGCAGAAATGTCGAGGAAGCACAGCTCGTCCGCCCCGGCGAGGTCGTAGGCATGCGCCTGCTCGACCGGATCGCCCGCATCGCGTAGATCGACGAAGTTGACGCCCTTGACCACGCGGCCCTCGGCCACGTCGAGACAGGGGATGACGCGGACGCGGACGGTCATGCCGAGGCCCTCGTCGTCGTGACGGCAGGGGCGTCTGCGCTTTCTTGCGGCGCGTCGTCCCGCACCTGCCCAGCGAGCCAGAACATGCCGATCGCCATATTGATATAGAGCACGATCGCAAACCAGAAGCGGGTCGGGTCCTCGTCCGTCTTGCTCAGCCGGAACTTCCCCAGCCCGGTCCTGCCCCGCACCGCGTCGATGGTGGCGACGGCCAGCATCACGAACACGGCGAGCAAGGCGATATTGGCGATGGTCAAACCATCGCTCCCACCCGCAGCGCCTCGGCGAGGTCGAGCCGCCCGTCGTAGAGCGCGCGACCGGTAATCACGCCTTCGATCCCGTCCTTCGCGTGGGGCGCGAGCGCGCGGATATCCTCGATCCCCGCGACGCCGCCGCTGGCGATCACGGGTAGCGATTGCGCCTTGGCCAGCGCCAGCGTCGCCTCGACATTGCAGCCCTTGAGCAGGCCGTCGCGGCCGATATCGGTGAACAGCAGCGCGGCGACGCCCGCATCCTCGAACCGGCGCGCAAGGTCTTCTACGGCCAAGTCGGAGACGCTCGCCCAGCCCTCGGTCGCGACCATGCCGTCGCGCGCATCGACCGCGACCACGACCTTGCCCGGATGATCCGCCGCGAGCGCCTTGACCAGTTTGGGGTCCTTGAGCGCCGCGGTTCCGATCACGATCCGCGCCACGCCCAGCTCCAGCCACCGCTCCGCGCCTTCGCGCGTGCGGATTCCGCCGCCCAGCTGGACCTTGCCGGGGAAGCGGCGCAGGATGGCTTCGACCGCATGCGCATTGACCGGCTCGCCTGCGAAAGCTCCGTCGAGGTCGACGACATGCAGCCAGCTCGCACCGGCCATCGCGAAGCGCGCGGCCTGTTCGCCCGGATCGTCGCCGTAGACGGTCGCGCGGTCCATATCGCCCTCGGCGAGGCGGACGACCTGGCCGCCCTTGAGGTCGATGGCGGGGAAGATGATCACTGGCACTTACCTCCTAATCCCGCTCGGGCTGAGCCTGTCGAAGCCCTGCATTTTTCTTCGAGCCGATCGCGACCAAGGAAAAGAACAGCCCTTCGACAGGCTCAGGGCGAGCGGTTCTACCTTTCTTCTCACGGTCGCCACTTCAAAAACCTCTCGAGCAGCGCCAGCCCGTAGGCCTGGCTCTTTTCCGGGTGGAACTGCACGCCGAGGATATTGTCGCGCGCTACCGCCGCCGTCACCGATCCGCCATGGTCGGTGCGCGCTGCGACATGCGCTTCGTCCGCGACATCGATGGCGTAGGAATGCAGGAAATAGGCCTCGCCCGGATGGACCAGCCCGCTCGCATCGTCGGCCACGACCACATCGTTCCAGCCCATGTGCGGCACCTTCACGTGTTCGGACGGCTCCAGCGCCCGCACCTCGCCGCCGATCCAGCCGAGGCCCGGCGTCTCGCCATGCTCGAGCCCGCGGGTCGCGAGCAGTTGCATGCCGACGCAGATGCCGAGGAAGGGCACGCCATCGCGCAGCACGCGGCTCTCCAGCGCCTCGATCATGTCCGGCAGCCTCGCGAGCCCCTCGTAGCACGCCCCGAACGCGCCCACGCCGGGCAGCACGATCCGCTCCGCCTTCGCGAGCGCATCGCCATCGGCCACGAGCTGCACTTTCGCGCCGACCCGGGCCAGCGCGTTGTCGACCGAATGCAGGTTGCCCGCGCCGTAATCGATCAGCGCGACAGTCTCAGCCACCAAGGATCCCCTTGGTGCTGGGCACCGCCCCGCCCTTGCGCGGATCGATCTCGACCGCCTGGCGCATGGCGCGCGCGAAGCCCTTGTAGATCGCCTCGCAGATATGGTGGTTGTTGCTGCCATAGAGCAGCTCGATATGCAGGGTCAGGCCCGCGGTCTGCGCGACCGAACCGAACCAGTGCTCGATCAGTTCGGTGTCCCATTCGCCCAGCCGGGGCTGGCTGAAGCCTGCCCGCCAGACGCAGTAGGGCCGGCCCGAGATATCGAGCGCCACGCGCGCCAGCGTCTCGTCCATCGGCGAGAAGGCCTGGCCGTAACGCGCGATGCCGCCCTTGTCGCCCAGCGCATCGGACAGCGCCTGGCCCAGCGCGATCGCGCTGTCCTCGGTCGTGTGGTGCTGGTCGACATGCAGGTCGCCGTCGACGCGCATCTCGACATCGATCAGCGAATGCTTCGAGAACTGCTCCACCATGTGATCGAGAAAGCCGATCCCGGTATGGACGTCGTAAGTGCCCGTGCCGTCCAGATTCACCGCGACGCGGATCCGGGTTTCCTGGGTGTCTCGCTCGATCAGTCCTGTGCGCATGGGTGTGCGCGCTATCGGGCGGCGCGCCCGTGCGCAAGCATTCTGCGCTTGACCGGACGCGCGCTCCCCTTCACCTAAACCCCGATATGACTGACGACGCACCCGACAGCCTGATCCCCTACGACCAGATCGTGCAGGAGGCCCTGCGCGCCGTGGTCGGCAGCGTGCTGGGCGAGATCGAGGCGGGCGGCGGCACGCTGCCCGGCAACCACCATTTCTACATCACCTTCAAGACCGGTGTGCCCGGGGTCGAGATTCCCGACCACCTGCGCGCGCGCTTCCCGGACGAGATGACCATCGTGCTCCAGAACAAGTTCTGGGACCTTAACGTGACCGACGTCGGCTTTTCGGTGGGGCTGAGCTTCAACAAGATCTCCTCGCACCTCATGGTGCCCTTCGCCGCGATCACCGCCTTCGTCGATCCGGCGGTCGATTTCGGCCTGCAGTTCCAGGCGGCGGCCGCCGAAGAGCCTCCCACGAAGACCGATCCGGCCGAGAACGACGGTGCCGACGACGCGGAACGCGAGGGCGGCGAAACCGTTGGAACGAACGAGGACGGCTCGAATGTCGTCACGGTCGATTTCGGCCGCAAGAAATAAGCTCCGACGCAGCCGGTCCGGCCCGCCGAGCTTTCAGCCACGGGGGCACCGGAAGACACCATGAGCAAACGCCGTGACGAACTGCGCAGGAAAGACGAACTGCGCAGGAAAGTAGCCCGCGGCCAGGCGCGCGCGCGCGGCGAACCTGTCGAGGCCACTGGCCCCTCGCCCAATCCCGCCAGCAACCTGATCATGGCCAACGCGATCGTGCGCTTCGGCTCGATCCTGTTGCGCAAGGCGGTCGACAAGCGGATGCTTCGCAATCGCTACGGGAAGGAGACCGCCGATGCTGCGGTCGAGAATCAGGGCCTTGGCTCGACGCTGACCGCGTTCGTATTGTCGAAAGTGGCTGCACGGTCCTCCACCGGGGCCATCATGGTCGGCAGCGGCATGCTCGCCAAGACGCTGTACGACCGGCGACAGGCCGGGAAAGCGCGCGCCAAGGGCGATGCGCAGATCCTCGAAGACGCCGCCAAGGACTGATCCCGGCACGCGCGCGGGGGAAGTAGACCACGCGAAGGGTTGATCTGACCTGTGGCCAGGGGCCAAAGGCGTTCATGGCCGAAGCTTCCCGCACCGATCCCGATACCCTGCACCGCCGGGGGCTGATGTTCATCCTGTCCTCCCCCTCGGGCGCAGGCAAGACGACGATTTCCAACATGTTGCTGGAGGCCGATCCGGCGATCATGCTGTCGGTCTCCGCCACCACGCGCCCCATGCGCAAGGGCGAGGAGGACGGGGTGCATTACCACTTCGTCGACGATGCGGAGTTCGACCGCCTGCTGGAAGAAGACGGCTTCTACGAATGGGCCCATGTCTTCGGCCATCGCTACGGCACGCCCAAGGGCCATATCCGCAGCGCGCTGAAGGACGGGCAGGACTTCCTCTTCGACATCGACTGGCAGGGCACGCAGCAGCTCTACCAGAAGGACCAGCAGGACGTGGTACGGGTCTTCATCCTGCCGCCGAGCCTCGAGGAACTGCAGCGCAGGCTGACCGGACGCGGCACCGACAGCGCCGAGGTAATCGCGGCCCGGATGGACCGCGCCCGTGCGGAAATCAGCCACTGGGACGGCTACGACTACGTCGTCGTCAACGACGATGTCGACGCATGCTTCGCCAAGGTGCGCGAAATCCTCGAAGCAGAGCGGATGAAGCGCCAGCGCCAGACCGGCCTGATCGATTTCGTGCGCAATCTGATGCGCTAGCAACTATGTCCGTCACATCGCAAAGACCGTTCGAGCCCCCCGTTATTTCCGGTTGGTGAGCTTCCAGTAACCGAAGAACAACCAGGACATACCGGCCAGAATCCAGGCCGCCGAATCATAATGCCAGGAAAAGGCGATGTTCAGTATGAGAAACAGTCCCGATGCGATCAGCAGCAAGGACGCGATGTTCTTTTGAAGCGATGTCGTCATTTCCAATCTCCGTCGGAGGCGGGCGCTCCCCCAAAGAAGCGCCCGCCAACTGATGTCAGTCGACTTCGAAGGCTTCCGCCGCGAAAGCGAGCATCGCAGCGGTCGCGCCCGCTGCCGCCAGCACCGGCGCGGCAGGTGCGGTAACACCGAGAGCTGCCGCGCCCGCAGCCATTGTGAAGAGCCCGGTCGCAATCGTCGCTAGGTCTTCCCCGTCACCGCCGCCCGAAATTGCGAGGATTTCATCATTGCTGAGCGCGGCAATCGAGGTGCCCTGGTTCGAAGTCGTATGGTTAAGATAGGTCATGATAATATTTTCCTTCAATCGTCGGACATGAGACCGGCGACACCCGCCACGACCATGGCTGCGCCTGCGACAATACCCGCACCAGCGGCCACAGGTGCGCTCGCTCCCGCGGTGGGAGGAGCCGCCATCGCAGCACCCGCTGCTACTGCTGCTGCTCCGAGACCCACCCAGGTCATGGTATCTCTAACATCGCCGGCAAAGTCGGCACCCCCGACGAGGTCGACTTCACCGAAGCTGAGATCCTGAATGCCGCCCGCGCAAGCGAACTCGGCGTGGTTCATGTACATTTGCCTTCTCCTTCTTCTTTCCGGTGCGGGCACCCGGCATGACTTTCCCGCGTTCCGAAGCGCGGAAATGCACGTCGGACTCCCCCGGATCGGATCGACAATTGCCGCGCCCCCGTGGATTGAGTAAAAACCTCCTTTATCGGACGGGCCTTAGAAATAAGGCGAAGCGGCTAGTGCAACCGGCCTAGCCAAAAGAAGCTATCTCGCGGAGGAGGCGAAGGCTCAGGAAGTCATTTCTCGGGAAAGACAGGTGGGCAGAGCAGCGCTTCGGCAATCCGGACAGCGTCTACCGGTGGGCAGGATCGCGTTGTCCGCTCCAAACATGCCGATGCAAAAAGCCCCCTGTTTCCAGAGGGCTTTCGCAAGGTCGGCTTTCTAATCCGGCACGCTATCGAGAGCGCCCCGTAACGGCTTCGGTCACTCGCCGCCGGGATCGACGAAATTGCCCGAGACATTGGCGTTGACCACGCCGCCGTCGATCGGGATCGTGGTGCCGACCACGTAATCGCCCGCCCGGCTCAGCAGGTAGATCGCGCCTGCCGCCATATCCTCGGTCACGCCGACGCGGCGCGAAGGGATGCCGCGCTTGACGATATCCTCGCTGTCGCGCGCCGCGCGGTTCATCGCGCTCGGGAAGGCGCCAGGGCCGATGCCGTTGACGACGATATCGTCCTTGATGAGGCGCGCGGCCATGCGCCGCGTCAGGTGGATGAGGCCCGCCTTGCTCGCCTGGTAAGGGTAGGTTTCCCAAGGGTTGCTCTTCATCCCGTCGATGCTGGCGATCATCAGCACCTTGGCCGGACGCTCTTCGGTCGCCGCCGCCTTGAGCAGGCCGTGCAGCTTCTGCGTGAGGAAGAAGGGCGTCTTGAGGTTGAGGTCCATCGTGCGGTGCCAGCCGGCCTCGGTGAAATCCTCGAACGGCTCGCCCCAGGCGGCACCGGCGTTGTTGACCAGGATGTCCAGCTTGTCCTCGCGGCTCGCGATCTCGTCCGCCAGCTTCTGGATGCCGTCCATCTGCGACAAATCGCCGACGAGGCCGATGACCTTGTCGCCCAGTTCGGCGCTGGTGTCGTCGACCTGCTCCTTCTTGCGGGCCACGATGTACACGCGCGCGCAGCCTGCCTCCAGCAGGCCTTCGACGATCATCTTGCCGATACCGCGCGAACCGCCGGTAACCAGCGCGATCTTGCCTTCGAGACCGAAAAGGTCGGTGAGTTTCATCATGTCCGTATGCTCCGTTCATCCTGAGCCTGTCGAAGGGCGGACCCTGCGCAACGTTCGCGGTTCGACAGGCTCACCACGAACGGGAAATGCGTTATCCTGGCCCCCGGGCCCCTCCCGCGATCGGGAGGGACAACTCGATTCAATACCCGCTCAACTCCGCCACGCGGCCCGCGTGGTAGTACATGTCGCCGAGGAACTCCTGCAGCGCGCGGTCACGTTTCATGTAGAGGCCGATGTCGTATTCGTCGGTCATGCCGATGCCGCCGTGCATCTGCACGCCTTCCTTGACCGCGAGGCCCGCCGCCTTGGCGACCTTCGCCTTGGCGACCGAGGTCATCAGGTCCGCCTTCTCGCTGCCCGCGTCGACCAGCTGCGCGGCCTTGATGGTCACCGCGCGGGCGATCTCGACTTCGGAATAGAGGTGCGCGGCGCGGTGCTGGAGGGCCTGGAATTCGCCGATCAGCTTGCCGAACTGCTTGCGCTGCTTGAGGTAGTCGACCGTCATGTCCATCGCGCCGCGCGCGACGCCCACGCCTTCCGCCGCCGCGCCGACGCGGCCTGCGCGCAGCATGGCGTTCAGAATCTCGCGCCCGCCGTCGACCTCGCCGATCACGGCGTCGCCATCAAGCTCCACCCCGTCGAACGTGATGTGGCTCGCCATCGAGCTGTCGACCAGCCGCGCGCTGTCGTGGCTCATTCCGTTCGCGTCCTGCGGCACCGCGAACAGCGTAATGCCGTCCACATCGCTGTCGCTGCCCGAGGTCCGCGCGGCGACCACGATCATCTCGGCACTGGCGCCATAGACCACGAAGTCTTTCTTGCCGCTCAGTTTGAAGCCGTTGCCCGACTTCTCAGCCTTGCAGGCGATTGTCTCGGGCCGGTGCTTGGGGCCTTCGTCGATCGCGACGGCGTAGACGTTCTTGCCCGCGACCAGATCGGGCAGCCAGCGACCGCGCGTGTCGTCGCTGCCGTGCTTGAGCGCGGTGGCAGCAAGAACCGAGGAGCTGAGGAAAGGCGACGGGGTGAGGTTCGCGCCGATTTCCTCGAGCACGATGTTCGCCTCGACCTGGCCCATGCCGAGCCCGCCGTCCTCTTCGGGCAGCAGGATGCCGGTGAAGCCCATTTCGCCGAACTGCTCCCACAGTCCGTGGCCGAACCCGTCCTTGCAGTCGCGGTCGCGCCAATGGCGCAGCTGCTTCGCGATCGCGCCCTCTTCGCGGATGAAATCGCTGGCGCTGTCGGCCAGCATCGCCTGATCGTCGTCGTAATAAAGTGGCATCTTTTACTCCCTCTCCCCTTCAGGGGAGAGGGCCGGGGAGTGGGGACTGGCCCTTCCCGGCCCTTTAAAGTTCATGATCCAGGGAGCGTAGCCGCCCCCTCTCCCAACCCTCTCCCCTCAAGGGGAGAGGGCTTTTCCCGTTACGCCCCCGGCAGTTCGAGAATGCGCTTGGCGACCACGTTGAGCATCACCTCGCTGGTGCCGCCCTCGATCGAGTTCGCCTTGGTGCGCAGCCAGCTGCGGGCGGGCTTGCCCTGCTCGGTCTCCTCGCTCTCCCATTCGAGAGCGCGCGAACCGCCGGCCGCCATCAGCAGCTCGTGCCGGCGCTTGTTGAGCTCGGTCCCGGCATATTTGAGCATGTTGGGCTGAGCGGGATGGCCCTTGCCCACCTTGACCTCGTCAAGGAACTTCTCGCTCATCGCGGTGAAGGACAGCGCGTCGACATCGAACAGCGCCATTTCCGCGCGCAGCACGGGGTCGAGCTCGCCCTGGCGGCTGGTCACGGCGCCGAGCGAAGACGCACGGTCGCCGCCCCCGGTGGCGGAGATCATCTCGCGCTCGTGGCCCAGCAGATACTTGGCAACATCCCACCCGCGATTGATCTCGCCGACATAGGCCGGGATATCCTCGCCGTAGGACTTGGGCACCTTCACATCGTCCATGAAGGTTTCACAGAAGGGGCTGTTGCCGCTGATCAGCTTGATCGGCTTGGTGGAGACGCCGTCGCCCGCCATGTCGAACAGCATGAAGGTGATGCCCTGATACTTGTTCTCCTTGTCCGTGCGGACGAGGCAGAAGATCCAGTCGGCTTCGTCGGCGTAGGAGGTCCAGATCTTCTGGCCGTTGACGATCCAGTGATCGCCCTTGTCCTCGCCATAGGTCTGCATCGAGACGAGATCCGATCCGCTGCCCGGCTCGCTATAGCCCTGGCACCAGCGAATCTCGCCGCGCGCGATTTCGTTGAGGAAGCGCTGCTTCTGGCCCTCGGTGCCGAAGTGCAGCAGCGCCGGGCCGAGCATCCAGATACCGAACGAACTGAGCGGCGGGCGCGCGTTGATCCGCGCCATTTCCTCGCGCAGCACCTTGGCCTCGGCAGGCGAGAGGCCCGCGCCGCCATATTCCTTGGGCCATGCGGGCACGGTGTAGCCCTTGTCGCGGCATGCTTCGAACCACGCCTTCTGCGCGTCGTTCTTGAACGTGGCGTTGCGCCCGCCCCAGTAGACGTCGTTCTCGTCTTCCACGGGCTTGCGCATTTCGGGCGGGCAATTGGCTTCGAGCCATGCGCGGGTTTCTTGGCGGAAACTATCCAGGTCGGCCATCATCTCTCTCCTCGGCATGCGGCGGAGGTTTCTTGCCCTTGCCGCGTCGCGTTGCTGACGCCTTCGTAAAGCCAAGCGGCGGCCTCCGGCAAGCGCCAGTTCGCTGGCCCGCCGTGCCGTAGCGGCAAGCAGATGCGTGCTTGCGTCCGCTATTGATGCGCGTCAGGTTGCGAACAGAAACGCGTCGCCATGGGCACGCTGGGAGAGACGATGGCG
This sequence comes from Alteriqipengyuania lutimaris, assembly GCF_003363135.1. NCBI lineage: Bacteria > Pseudomonadati > Pseudomonadota > Alphaproteobacteria > Sphingomonadales > Erythrobacteraceae > Alteriqipengyuania > Alteriqipengyuania lutimaris. The sequence goes on from NZ_QRBB01000001.1 coordinate 59,236, forward strand.
AGCGCCGTTCATGATCATCGGGTGCCGATCCGCACCAAGCTGGCATTCGGCTTCGGCACGGTCGCTTTCGGCATCAAGGACAACGGATTTTCCGTCTTCCTGCTGCTGTTCTACAACCAGGTCGTGGGGCTACCGGCGGAGCAAGTGGGCGCGACGATCGGAGTTGCGCTGCTGCTCGACGCGTTCGTCGATCCGGTGGTCGGCAACCTGTCGGACCGGACTCGCAGCCGCTTCGGCCGCCGCCATCCGTGGATGTACGGGTCCGCAGTGCCGATCGCGCTCGCTTGGCTGCTGCTGTGGAACCCGCCCGAAGCGGGCCCGACCGCGACGCTCGGCTACCTGCTGGTGGTCGGCTTCCTCGTCCGCGCGACGCTGTCCGCCTACGAGGTCCCGTCGATCTCTCTGCTGCCCGAACTCACCGGCGACTATCACGAGCGCACGGTGGTGCTGCGCTATCGCCTGCTGTTCGGCTGGGGCGGCGGGCTGCTGATGCTGGCGATCGCCTATGGCCTGATCTTCGGGGACACGCCCGAATACGAGAACGGCCTGCTCAACCCGGCGGGCTATCCCACCTATGCGCTGATCGGCGCGCTGATCATGTTCGTGTCCGTCATCGCCTCCGCGCTCGGCACCCACCGGCAGCTCGCCCGCCCGGTCGAGGGGCGGGTGGAGACGGCGGAGAGCATCGGCCAGATCCTCTCCACGCTCAAGTACCGGCCCTTTACCGTGCTGATGCTGGCGGCGCTGTTCGGCAATGCCAACCAGGGCATCACCTTTGCCCTCACCAACTACCTCTACGATTTCGTCTGGGAATTCTCGAGCATCGCCTTCGTCGGCTACACCGGCATCCTGTTCGCGAGCGCGGTAGCGAGCTTCCTGGTGGTGGTGCCGATCGGGCGGCGAATGCGCAAGCAGAAGGCGGCGGCGATCTGCATCCTCGTCGCCATCGCCTTCGTGACCGTGCCCTACTGGGCGCGGCTGCTCGGCATCGCGCCCGAGAACGGCTCGCCCTGGCTGGTGCCCTTCATCTACAGCTTCACTTTCGTCGGAAACACCGCCGCGATATCGGTGGTGATGTTCACCACCTCGATGATGGCGGACGTCACCGATCATGCCGCCAATGAAAGCGGCAAGCAGACCGAGGGGCTGTTCTTCGCAGGATATTTCTTCCTCCAGAAAGCGATCTCGGGCGTCGGCATCTTCTTGTCGGGCCTGATCCTGGGACTCGTCGGCTTTCCCGAGAACGCGCAGCCGGGGACGATCGATCAGCCGATCCTCATGCGCCTGACGCTGTTCTATGCCGTCAGCTCGGTGCTGCTGGGCATCGCTGCGGCATGGGCGTTCCGCAAATTCCCGCTCGGCCCCGTTGCGGGCAGCGACCCGGCAGGCTTGCAGACGGTCGAGCGCGAGGCCGCCGCGACATGATCATCACCAATATTGCTTGCGCGGCCCACTGGTCGCTAAGCCCCACCCCGACATCATAGAATCGACAAGAGAGGCAGAAGATGGATTTCCAACCGACCGAACGGCAGAGCCACTGGCGTGACCGCGTGCGCGACTTCGTCGAGAAGGAAGTGCGCCCCGCCGTGCCGACCTACAAGGCGCAGGATGCCGAGGGCGAACGCTGGAAGGTGCTGCCGATCGTCGAGGAACTGAAGGCGAAGGCCAAGGCCAAGGGCCTGTGGAACCTCTTCATGCCCCCGCGCAACGACAGCCACCACCATGTGGACGAGAGCTTCGAGTTCGAAGGCCCCGGCCTCACCAACCTCGAATACGCGATGGTCGCCGAGGAACTGGGCCGCATCGGCTTCGCCAGCGAGACGATGAACTGCTCCGCGCCCGACACCGGCAATATGGAAGTTCTCCATCGCTACGGCACGCGCGAGCAGAAGGACGAATGGCTCGCCCCGCTGATGGGGGGCGAAATCCGTAGCGCATTCCTGATGACCGAACCGCAGGTCGCCAGCTCGGATGCCACGAACATCGAGACCTCGATCATCCGCGAAGGCGACGAATACGTCATCAACGGGCGCAAGTGGTGGAGCTCGGGTGCGGGCGATCCGCGCTGCAAGGTCGCCATCGTGATGGGCAAGAGCGACACCTCCGCCAATCGCCACCAGCAGCAGTCGATGATCCTGATGCCGCTGGATGCCGAAGGCGTGACGATCGACCGCTACCTGCCCGTCTTCGGCTACGACGACGCGCCGCACGGCCACATGGAAATCACGCTCAAGAACGTGCGCGTGCCCGCCTCGGCGATGCTGCTGGGCGAAGGGCGCGGATTCGAGATCGCGCAAGGGCGCCTCGGGCCGGGCCGCATCCACCACTGCATGCGCACCATCGGCGTGGCCGAGGAAGCGCTGGAGAAGATGTGCAAGCGCCTGCAGGCGCGCGAAGCCTTCGGCAAACCGATCTACAAGCACTCGATCTGGGAGCAGCGCGTGGCGCAGGCCCGCATCGACATCGAGATGACGCGCCTCCTGTGCCTCAAGGCGGCCGACATGATGGACAAGGTCGGCAACAAGGCCGCCAAGCAGGAAATCGCGATGATCAAGGTCGCCGCGCCGAACATGGCGCTGCGGATCATCGACGATGCGATCCAGGCGCATGGCGGCGCGGGCGTGTCCGACGATTTCGGCCTCGCGCAGGCCTACGCCCATCAACGTACTCTCAGGCTGGCCGATGGTCCGGACGAGGTCCATGCACGCTCCATCGCGCGCATGGAATTCGCTCGCCACGCGCCGAACGAGGACGAGATGGTCGCCAGCCTCAAGGGATCGAACGCGATGTCGGCAAGCGCGGGCAGCGCGGGCGCTCGATGAGCAGCGGTGACGTGGGCGCGACCAGATAATCGGGAGCACTCGACCCAACCCATCCCGCTCATGCTGAGCTTGTCGAAGCATCGTCCTTCTTCTGCGAAAACCTTGGCATAAAGAAGGACAGTCCTTCGACAGGCTCAGGGCGAGCGGTTGAAGCAGGAAGAAAAATGACCAAAGCAGCAATTCTCGAAAAGCCCGGCGAACCGATGGTGATCGGCGATATCGACATCGCCGATCCCGCCCCGCACGAGATCCTGATCGACACCAAGGCGTGCGGGTTGTGCCATTCGGACCTGCACTTCATCGACGGCAAGTATCCGCACCAGCTCCCGCTGATCCCGGGGCACGAGGCCGCCGGCGTCGTCCGCGCGGTCGGCAGCGAGGTGACCATGGTGAAGCCGGGCGACCATGTCGTCTCGTGCCTTTCCGCCTTCTGCGGCCAGTGCGAATTTTGCGTCACCGGGCGCATGGCCCTGTGCCTCGGCCAGGGCACGCGCCGCGCGAAGGATGCAGCGCCCCGCCTGTCGAAGGACGGTGCGCCGGTCCACCAGCTGCTCAACCTGTCGGCCTTCGCCGAACAGATGCTGATCCACGAACATGCCTGCGTCGCGATCGACAAGGACATGCCGTTCGACCGCGCTGCCGTGCTCGGCTGCGCGGTGACGACCGGGGCCGGCACGATCTTCAATGCGGTCAAGCTGACCCCGGGCGAAACCGTGGCGGTGATCGGCTGCGGCGGCGTGGGCCTTGCGGCGATCAACGCCGCGAAGATCGCGGGCGCGGGGATGATCATCGCCGCCGACCCGCTGCCCGAAAAGCGCGCGCTTGCCGAAACGCTGGGCGCGACGCACACGGTGGACGCGCTGGCGGAGGATGCGGCGACGCAGATCGTCAAGCTCAGCGGCGGCGGCGTGCATTACGGGATCGAGGCGGTGGGTCGTCAGGCCTCGGCGGACCTCGCAGTCGCGTCGCTTCGCCGTGGCGGCACCGCGGTGATCCTCGGCATGATGCCGCTCGACTGCAAGGTGGGTCTTGGCGCGCTCGACCTGCTGGGCGGCAAGAAGCTGATCGGCGCGATCATGGGGATGAACCACTTCCCGGTCGACCTGCCGCGCCTCGTCGATTTCTACCTGCGCGGCTTGCTCGACCTCGATACGCTGATCGCCGAGAGGATCGGGCTGGAAGATATCAATGCCGGGTTCGACAAGCTTCGCGAGGGCTACTCTGCCCGCAGCATCGTTATGTTCGACTGAGCGAGCAAAAGGCGGCGTCTGTCCTACGCGCGGGGCAAGCGTTACACCTTCGGAGCGAATGGAAGGATACGGCGGCCGCTGCGATGAATAATGGAAGGTGACACCCCGGCCCGCGCAGACTCGCTTTGCGCGGCGGGAAACCGGGGCGGAAGCGTGGCGCGGGATTTTCGAATAATGGGGGGGTGCGTGTGCCACCACCGGCAGGAGAGGTTGCAGGGAACGAGAGCATGAGCACGATCGATTACGAGAAGGAAATGGTCGGCACGGTCGACGTGCCCGAGGGCGACAGGCTCGACGAGGCGGCGCTGACCGCGTGGTTCGAAAGCAACGTCGAAGATTTCGCGGGGCCGCTCGAACTCTCGAAGTTCAAGGGTGGCCAGTCGAACCCGACCTACAAGGTGCAGACCGCGTCGCGCAATTACGTGCTGCGCCGCCAGCCTTTCGGCAAGCTGCTGCCATCGGCCCACGCGGTCGACCGCGAATACAAGGTGATGACCGCGCTCGGCCCCACGGGCTTTCCGGTGCCGCGCACCTTCGGCCTGTGCGAAGACACCGACGTGATCGGCTCCAAGTTCTTCGTCATGGAACTGATCGAGGGGCGCAACCTGTGGAATGGCGCGCTGCCCGATTCCACGAAGGATCAGCGCGGCGAGATCTACCACGCGATGATCGACACGCTGGCGGACCTGCACACAACCGACCCGAACAAGATGGGCCTTGGCGATTACGGCAAGCCGCAGGATTACTGCGCCCGCCAGATCGCCCGCTGGACCAAGCAGTACAAGCTTTCCGAAACCGAAGAGATTCCGGAGATGGAAGCGCTGATAGCGTGGCTTCCCGAAACCGTGCCCGCCCAGCACGCAAGCGGCATCGTCCACGGCGACTACCGGCTCGACAATCTGATCTTCCGCGCGGAGGAAAACAGCGTCGCAGCGGTGCTCGACTGGGAGTTGTCGACGCTCGGCGATCCGATCGCGGACTTCAGCTATTTCATGCTCAACTGGCACAACCCGTCCGACGGGCGCGCCGGGCTCGGCGGACATGACCTCGAGGCGCTCGGCATCCCGAGCGCGGAGGAAGCGACGCAGCGCTATGTCGAGCGCACCGGCTACCCCGTGCCCGACATGGACTGGTACTTCGCCTTCAACCTGTTCAAGTTCGCCGGCATCATCCAGGGCATCAAGAAGCGTGTTATCGACGGCACGGCATCCTCGGCCCACGCGAAGAAGATGAGCGAGCGCGTGCGCCCGCTGACGCAGTCCGCCTACGCCTTCGCCAAGCGCGCGGGGATGGACTGATCCGCTAGAACCCCCGGCTCCAGCGCAGGATGAAGCCCCCATCGTCGGGGGCGAGGCGCTGGTGGCCGGGCTCGCTGCGGTAGAACAGGCTGGCGGCGAGCAGGCCGTCGGAGACCCGCCCGCTCCACGCCAGCTCGCCCATCACCTCCCGCCCGTCGGGCGCGAGCGAGAGGTGGCGCAGCGCGAAACCCGCGCTCCGGGTCGCGTAATCGTAGCTGACCGGCATGTCGATCAGCAGCCCGCCCCCGGTCACGCGCAGCGGCGAGGACAGGCGCAGGCCGAGCCGGTCGTCCGGCTCCACGACACCGCGCTTGCTCGCATCGAATGCGAAGGAGAGGCTGCGCCACCGCGAACCATCGGCGATCCGCCCGCCCGCGATGGCACGGGTAAGCCCCATCCGGCCCTCGCCGCCCAGCCGCCAGCCCTCGCCCGCATCGATCGCGGCGGTGCCGTTGACGAACACGCTGTCGGCACCGCGGGCTCCGAAGCTGTCGTGCAGGTAGGCGCCGAGCACGGTGCGCTCCTCGCGCAGCCACTGTGCGCCCAGCGTGAGGTCGAGCGGCCCCAAGCTGCGATCCGCCACCGCGCCGAGCCGGATGAAGCCATAGCCCTCCCGCCGCTCGCCGATGAAGTCGCTTGCCTCGCGCAGCGCACCGGTCAGCGCCTCGCCCCGGCTCGCGGTCAGCGTGACGCCGAAAGGTCCGAGGTCGCGCCGCATGGCCACACCCTGCCGGTCGCGGTGGACGAAGCCGAGATCGTCGGCACCGCCGCGCGACACCAGGAAAGCGGGCCGGTCGCGGCCCTGCATCTGGACGGCAAGACCGTCCGGCCCCTCCGCGAAAGCGAAGCCGAGCTGCGTGTCGGGCGCGATCCGCATCGCGACCCGCGCGGCCAGCACCCGCGCCGCCTCGCCCTGCGCGCGGGTCAGCTCCAGCGGAGCGATCGCGGGGTCGCCGCCTGCCTGCCCCCGCTGCTGCAGCGTAAAGGCCAGCGCTACCTTCGGACTGCCGACGGCAACCCTGCGCAACCCGGTACGCGCGGCGCCGTGCAGCAGGGGCTCCGCGCTCGCCATTCGGGTGCGCGAGCCGAGCTCGTAGAGATAGGCGCGGTCATACTTGTCGAGCAGGATGCCGGGCAGCGATGCCCCTTGCAGCGCGTTGCCCATCGGGGCCGAGGCGATCGCGATATCGTTCGCCAGCGAAACGGCGTCCTGCGCCCCCGGCATGCGCGTGGTGCCCTGCGGCGAAAACGCCTCGATCAGGTCGAGAATGCCGCGCCCGTAGGTTGCGTCCGTCCCCCCCTCGCCCGCATCGCGTGCGGTCTGGAGCAGGATCTCAACGATGTCCTGCCCCGTCAGGTTGGGGAAGGCCTGCGCGAGCAAGGCCACCGCGCCCGCCACCTGCGGGGTCGCGAAGCTGGTGCCCGAGAACAGCGTGACGAAACGCGATCCGTTTTCTTCGGTCACTTGCAGCGTGCCGTTATCGTAGACGCAGCACAGCCGCTCGCCCCGCGCTGTAAGGTACCCCGACGCCGCATTGCCGGCGCGGTTGCTGAAACCGGAAATCTGGCCGTTGTCATCGACCGAACCGACGATGATCACCGCACCATTGCCCCGGCCAAGGATGCCGGTCGCAAAGGGATCGGGATTGTCGGGATCGATCGCCGGATCGTCGGTCTCTCCGTCGTTGCCCGCAGCGACGACGACGACGACGCCGGCGCGGGTCGCCCTGTCGATCGCAGCGAGCAGGGCCTGGCTCGGCCTCGATCCACCAAGGCTGAGGTTGACGACACGCGCATCGGCCGCGACTGCATCGTCGATGCCGCGGGCGATAGCCCGGTCGGTGAAGCTGCAGCCGGCAAGGTCCGCATCTGTTTCGTCCGGAGTGCAGCTGCCCGGCTGGTCGGCCCGCAGCACGATCAGGCTGGCGTCGTAAGCGAGGCCGACGACGCCCGTCCCGTCGAGCGCGGCGGCCGCGATCAGGGCGACGTTCGTGCCGTGATCGTCCACCGCATCGACGCCGCGATCGCTCGCGACATCGCGCGAGGCGGGCAAGATGCGGCCCGCGAATTCCGGGCTGTCGATGTCGATACCGGTGTCGATGATCGCGATCGCCGCCCCGCTCCCCGTGACGCCCTGCCGCCATGGCGTGATCGCATTGTGGAATTGCGGGCCGGTGGAGCGGCGGACTTCCCCAGTGTTGAAGCTCGGCGGTGTGGGTGTGGGTGTTGGCGCAGGGGCGGGGGCGGGGGCGGGTGCGGGTGTCGGTGTCGGCGAAGGAACCGGAGCGGGCGCAGGAACCGGTGTCCGGTCGATCGGCCCGCCCCCGCCCGATCCGCCCGAGCATGCGCTGAGCAAGGCAATGGCCCCAAGCGCCGCGCCTGTGTTCCAGAACGAGCGGTGCGGACGCTTCATCGTGACAACCCTCTGAAATTGCGGAAACCGTTGAACAATCGCCCACCGCTAAACCGCGCGGGTAAATACCCGCTGAATATCGAATCTGCCCCCATGCGAGCGAAGCATAGCCGGAAGCGGCCGAACCGCCAGCGGCCAGCCAAGTCCCTGCATCGGTGCGGCTTGTGAAGCCGCCGGAGCGCGGCTAGCACGATGCGCATCGATACATGGCGCACCGACGGTGCGCGAAAATGAATGGGAGATCCGGGAATGAGTGACGACTATCGGCAGGTAATCGAACAGGCCTGGGACAGTCGCGACACTCTCGACACCGGCGATGCTACCCTGCGCGAAGCGGTGGAGGCCGCGATCACCCAGCTGGACAAGGGCAGTGCGCGCATTGCCGAGCCCGACGGGAATGGCGGCTGGACCGTTAACCAATGGCTCAAGAAGGCCGTGCTGCTGTCCTTCCGGCTATCCGACAACAAGCTGATGGATGGCGCGGTCGGCTCGCCAGCCTTCGACAAGGTGCCCAGCAAGTTCGGCGGCTGGGGCGAAGAACGCTTTCGCGAAGCGGGCTTCCGCGTGGTGCCCGGGGCAATCGTGCGGCGTGGCAGCCATATCGGCAAGAACTGCGTGCTGATGCCCAGCTTCACCAATATCGGCGCCTATGTCGGCGACGGAACGATGCTCGACACATGGTCGAGCGTAGGCAGCTGCGCGCAGATCGGCGCAGGCTGCCACATCTCGGCAGGCGCCGGGATCGGCGGCGTGCTCGAGCCTTTGCAGGCCAACCCGACGATCATCGGCGACAACTGCTTCATCGGCGCGCGTTCCGAAATCGTCGAGGGGGTCGTCGTGGGCGAAGGCAGCGTCGTGGCGATGGGCGTCTTCATCACGCAGTCGACCAAGATCGTCGTGCGCGAAACCGGCGAAGTGTTGCGCGGGTCGATCCCGCCCTACTCGGTGGTGGTGCCCGGCACGATGCCCGCGCAGGATGGCGGGCCCTCGCTCGCCTGCGCGGTGATCGTGAAAACGGTCGATGCGCAGACGCGCGAGAAGACCGGTATCAACGAATTGCTGCGCGACTAGGCTCGGTCTGCCGGAACTGCGGCGCAGGCGAACCGTTTGGAACGAGCGGTGGACGGGAAAGGAAAACAGAACATGGCTGATAATAATCACGACGAAATTCACATCGACGAGGAAGACGTGAGCGGTGGCAGCAAGGAGGGCGTCGTTCGCTGGGTCCTCGGCGTAGGCCTCGTGCTCGCGGTCGTTGCGATGTCGCTGATCTGGATCATTCCGGCTCTCATGCAGGGCGATGCCGAGGAAGAGGCAACGGTCGCTGGCACGATGGAGGCGACCTCCGAGGATGAAGGCGACGGTACCGATGGCGTGGTTCTCGAAGAGGATCTCGGCGATGAAGGCTTCTCGGAAAGCGAAGCAGAAGGTGAAGACGGTCCCGAGCTATAAGCAGATATGGAACCTGCTGAACGCAAAGAGATTTAAGGGCTGACGAACCTTTCCCAACCAAGGAGCCCCCGTCCCGTGAGCAAGTCGAACAGCTTTCAGAGCGATCAGTATGTGCAGTGGGACTGGGGCAACGGCACGGCCAAGGGCCAGATCAAGGAACGGTTCGAACGCGAGGTGACCCGCACGCTGCAAGGCAGCGAGATCACCCGCCAGGGCAGCGAGGACAATCCCGCCTACCTCATCAAGCAGGATGATGGTGACGAGGTCCTCAAGCTCGGCTCCGAAATCGAGGCACAGGACACGTAAGGCTCAGGCTATGCCCAAGGCGAAATCCAAGAAGCAACAGCAGGCGGCAGGCGCCGCGCTCTCCGCAAAGCGTGGGGAGACGAAGAAGTCCGATCTGCAGGGCGCATCGGTCGGCATGTACGAGAGCATGTCCGAAGACGAGCTCGAGGAAATGGCATCGACCGATCGCGACGATCTGCCCGAGGAAGCCGACGACGACTAGGCCGTCGGCCAGGCCCCCAGCCTAGCGTTCTTCACCAGCCGGATATTCGTAGGGCGGCACCGCGGCCATCGCCGTGCTTGCCCCTTCCACCGCGCGCATCACCCGCATCATGTTGCCGAAGCTGATCTTTTCGAGGTCAGTCTGGCTATAGCCGCGTCGCGCCAGCTCGGTGAACAGCGCGGGATAGGTCGAGACATCCTCCAGCCCGTCGGGCGCGAAGGGGATGCCGTCATAGTCACCGCCGATGCCGATCGCATCGATCCCGGCTACGTCACGGACATGATCAATATGGTCCGCCATGTCGCCGATGTTGGCGGGAGGATAGGGGTTCGCCTCGTCCCACGCCGCAAGGCCTGCGACCACTGCATCGGGCTGCCCTTGCCATAATGCTTCCAGCCTGGCCTCCTCGGCTTCGCGATTGGCGTTCCACAGGCGCGCCTCTTCGCTCAGGAAGCCGGGCACCGCCGTGACCATCACGATCCCGCCGTTGCCCGCCAGGCGCCGCAAGACGCTGTCGGGCACGTTGCGTGCGTGTCCGTTGATCGCGCGCGCGGAGGAGTGGCTGAAGATCACCGGCGCCTGCGCTACGTCGAGCGCGTCCATCATCGTCGCCTCGGACACATGGCTGAGGTCGACGACCATGCCGATCCGGTTCATCTCGCGCACCAGATCCTTGCCGAAATCGGTCAGCCCGCCATGCTCGGGCGCATCGGTGGAGCTGTCCGCCCACGGCGTGTTCTTGCTGTGCGTCAGCGTCATGTAGCGTGCACCCAGATCGTACATCTGGCGCAGCACGGCGAGGCTCGATCCGATCGAATGTCCACCTTCCATGCCGAGCAGGCCCGCGATCCGCCCCTCGGCGACCGCCGCCGCGACATCGTCCGCCGTCAGCGCCAGCGACATTTCGCCCGGATAGCGCGCGATCAGGCGCTTGGTCACGTCGATCTGCTCAATCGTCATCTGCACCGCCTCGGGCTCGTCGAGCGAGGCGGGGACATAGACAGACCACCATTGCGCACCGACCTTGCCCGCCCTCAGCCGCGCGATGTCGGTCTGCATCTGGGCGCGCTCGTCGGTCTTGGTATGGCCGGTATGCTCGAAATCGAATGCGCCGATCTCGTTGCCGAACCGGCTGCGCAGCTGGATCGGTACGTCGTTGTGCCCATCCCACACCGGCGCCGCCTCCAGCGCGGCCTCGGCCACCTCTTCGGGCGTCTGCGCGCTGAGCGGAGCGGCGATGGTGCAGGCGAGAGCCGTGGCACCAAAGGCGATGGTGGCAAAACGACGCGGCATATTGTGATCCTTTCGGGTCCGGATTGCGGGCTGCGCAAGGCATACCGCCTCGGCACCAAAAGGGAAGCGAGGGAGACCAAAGCTGGCCCTATCGTATCGTGTCTCCCTCTTCTATCGATCCGCTATGACCGACGCACGCGCCCTTATCGACGCCCATGACCTCGCCCCCCATCCCGAAGGTGGGTGGTATCGCGAAACATTCCGTGCATCCGAGAAAGGTGGCCGTGCGACAGCGACCATGATCCACTTCCTGCTCGAAGCCGAGCAGGCATCGCACTGGCATCGCGTCGACGCCGACGAATTGTGGCTTTGGCACGCGGGCGACCCGCTCGCGCTGCGGATCGCGGCGGATGAAGACGCAGCGGTCGAGACGATGGTCCTCGGCGACCGGGAAGGCGATCTCACCTTGTGGCAGGGTGTCGTCCCGCAGGGGCAGTGGCAGGCGGCCAAGCCGCTGGCCGGGCCCAACGGCTATGCATTTGTCTCCTGTGTCGTCGCGCCGGGGTTCGAATTCGATGGTTTCGAACTCGCTCCGCCGGGCTGGGCCCCCAGGCGCGCCTGAAGCCAGAGCGATGATCCGCAGCGCAATCCGCTGGTTCCTGGTCGTTGCCTACGTCGCGGCCGGGGTGATGCATATCGCCGCGCCGGATCCTTTCCTCGGCATCATGCCTGCCTTCGTTCCCTTTCCCAAGCACGTCGTCTTCTGGACCGGAGTAGCGGAAATCGTGGGTGCGATCGGTCTTGCGCAAAGCATTTCCCAGCCGCTGCGCCGCGCCGCCGCGATCGGACTCGCGCTCTACGCCTTGTGCGTCTGGCCCGCCAATATCCAGCACCTGATCGACGATCTCGGCAATCCGGCCGGTGGCCTCGGGCTGGCCTATCACGGGCCCCGGATGGTGGCGCAGCCGATCATCATATGGGCCGCGCTCTGGGCGGGCCGGGTGATCGACTGGCCTTTTGGAAGTCGCGTCTAGCCCTCCGGCTCCAGGTCGGCGAAATCGTCGCCCTCGGATCCGCTATAAGTGGCGGTCAGAACGCTCGCCGCAATCACGTGGCCTTCCATCGCCGCGAAGAGCTCCGGCTTGCCGGCGCCCGGCATCAGCGCGATCGGCAGGTCGAGCGCAAAGAGCTGGAACACGAACCTGTGCGGCTCGCCCTTCGGATCGACCTTGGGCAGCAGCCAGTCCGAATTGCCCTGGTCGTTCTTGCCCGTGCGCGGCGGAGCCTCGCCCTCCAGAAGTTTGCCGTGCTGCGGAGCGAGCCCCCAGACGAGCCAGTGGCACGTCGGATCCTCGCCGCTCGCATCTTCGACCACCAGCACCATGTCTTCAGCCCCTTTGGGCGGCGCGGTCCATTCGAGCGGCGGGGCGACCGCGTCTTCCTCATCCGCGGTGAAGCACGGGTCCAGTTCCTCCCCCTGCCGGAAGGCGGGGCTGGAAAGCGTGAAGCCGTCGCGGCCGATTAGTTCGCGCTTCGCGTAGCGGGCAATGGCCAGCTTCGAGTTGGCGGGGCTGGAAGCGGGCAGAACGGCGGTAAGCCAGTCGGTCATGGTCTCTCGAATCTCCTTGTCTTGTCCCGGTTTCTAGGCGTTTGCGCGCTGCGATGTAAGGGTCAGTCCATCCATCCGAAGCGATCGCGCAACACCGACAGGGTTTCGCCCAAATGGGCATGGACAAAACCGACGCGCCCAGAATATGTTCAACCTCAAAGGTTTGAGGGGGAAAACCAATGTCCGTCGGTCGCATTTCTTTGAGTCTCGCCATTGCCGGAGCACTGGTCGCCTGCGGGGGAGGCGGTGGAAGCAATGGCGGCAACACGCCGCCGCCCACGCAAGGGGCCCCGACGCCGAGCCCCACGCCTACACCCACGCCCACGGCATGTTCGGTGGCCGATCGCCAGGCCTGGGTGCTCGATCAGCTGCAGCAGTTCTATCTCTTCCCCGACCTGCTCGACACGAGCGTTAACCCGTCCAACTACAGCGACGTACAATCCTATATCGACGCACTGGTAGCCCCCGCGCGCGCTACCGGCCGCGATCGGTTCTTCACCTACATCACCTCGATCGAGGAAGAGAACGAGCTCATCAATTCGGGCTCTTCGGCAGGCTTCGGCTTCCGGCTGGGTTACGATACGGTGAATGGCCGGGTCTTCGTTCTTGAATCCTTCGAAAACGCCCCAGCCTACCCGCGCGGCTTCGACCGCGGGACCGAGATTCTCTCGGTCGGAGGAACGTCGACGGCAGACTTGCTCGCCAATGGTGGCCCGGCCAACTTCAGCGCAGCACTGGGTCCGAGTGATCCGGGGGTAACCCGCAGCTTTACGATCCGGCAGCCTGACAATACGCAAAGCAGCGTCAGCGTTAGCAAGGCCGAATATGCGCTCGATCCGATCTCGGATCGTTACGGGGCGCAGGTGATCGACAACAACGGCACCCAAGTCGGCTACATCAATCTGCGCACATTCATCATCCAGAACGCCGGCGACCAGCTTCGCGATGCGATCGGCGAATTCCGCCAGCAGGGGATTACCGAGGTGATCCTCGACTTCCGCTACAACGGCGGCGGCCTTGTTTCGGTCGGCGAGCTGCTTGGCGATCTGCTTGGCGCCGACAAGGTGGGGCAGGAATTCAGTTCAACGATTTTCCGCGCATCGCTGGCCAGTAACAATACGACCGAGTTGTTCGAAACCCAGCCGGAGGCGATCGCCGCCACCAAGATCGCGCTGATCGGCACAGGCTCGACTGCGTCGGCGAGCGAACTGGTGGGCAATGCCTTCATACCCTATCTGGGCAACAATACCGCACTCGTCGGCAGCAACACCTTCGGCAAGCCTTCGGGACAGATCGCGCGCGACCGGCCGACATGCGATGATCGCCTGCGCGTGCTGGCGTTCCGCGTCGTCAACTCGAACGACCAGGGCGACTACTATAATGGTCTTGCCGAAGTCTACCAACGCACCTGCGCCGCGCCCGACGATTTCCTGTCGCAGCTCGGGTCGACCAGTGAGGACTCGACCGCGACGGCCCTGACTTTCCTGCGCGGGGGCACCTGCAACCCGATCACCGCGAGCGGAAACCAGCGCGCCCAGAGCGGGCCGAATATCCGTACGCTGCAAGCGCCCCTCGTTCGCAGGAGCGCCGCACAGCACCAGGTTCCGGGACTGTTCTAGAAATACGTGCCGCCGGGTAGCTGCCCGGCGGTGCCCTTCGACCTGGGCACCACGCGAAAGAACAACGCTTACCTCAGTTGGCTTTCGCCTGCGCCGGCGGGGTGGATGCGAGCGCGAGGGCGGTCTCCACCACACGCTGCGAACAGGCGGGCTTGGCGATCAGTTGCGCGTTCAGCGCCGCGAGCGTGCCTTCCTGGCGATTAAGATCGCCCGAATGCAGCAGGTAGGGAATGTCGCGCTTTTCCAGCTCGCGCGCGACCGGCATGCAGGTCTCCCCGTCGCGCAGCGTCACGTCGAGAACGGCACAGCTTACACCGCCCTGCGCTTCGATATGCGCCATCGCTTCCTTCACATTGGTCGCGGTGAGCGGCTGACATTCTTGGTCCTCCGCCGCGAATTCGAGGTCCATCAGAATCAGCGGCTCATCGTCCAGCAACAGGATGCGACACCCGTCGGTCATGCGCGTTCCCCCTCGATCGGCACCCTCAGGACGGCATGCAAGCCCTCGGGTTTCCAAGTGCGTTCTATCGTTCCCCGCGCCGCGGCGACCATGCGGTTCATGATGGTCGCGCCGGTGCCCGTGTCTTGAGGCGGACCATCGACTTCGGGCCCGCCCGTTTCGACCCATGTCAGCACCACGTCGCTTCCATCGCGTTGCCAGTCGAGGCTCACCTGACCATCCGCTCCTTCGGCCCATGCTCCGAAACGCGTGGCATTGGCCGCCAGTTCGTGCAGCACAAGCCCGATGAGCGACATGGCCGAAAATGGCACTTGCGCGCCATTGCCGAGAAAACGCAGCCGGTCCCCCACATCGTAGGGAACGAGAATGGCCTTCACCGCAGGGCCCAAGTCGATCAGGCCGACCGAAGCTTCGTCCAGTGTGGTTTCGTAAGCGCGGCCCAGCGCCTGGATACGGCTGTTGATCTCGGCCGCCTCGCTCTCGACGCCACGGACCCGGCCCATGACATTCACGATGCCCGAGATGACGGAGAACATGTTCTTCATCCGGTGCGACAATTCGCGCGCCATCTCGCGCGCGTGCCGCTCCTCCGCACGGGCGGCGCGGACGTCGGACACGTCCCACTGGCTGCCGAAGAAATAGATCAGGTTGCCCTTTGAATCGTAGATCGGGCCGAGATGCAGCGCATTCCAGAAGGGCGTGCCGTCCTTGCGGTAGTTAAGCAGCTCGACCACGATGACGTCTTCGTTTTCGATCGCCTCACGCACTTTCGCGACCGCCTTCGGATCGGTCTTGGTCCCCTGCAGAAACCGGCAGTTCCGACCGAGAATCTCTTCCTCGTCGTAGCCGGTGAGGCGACGGAAGGCGCGATTGGCAAAGACGATCGGCTGATCGTGCTTGTGGGGATCGCTCAGGCACACAGCCATGCGCGTTTGCGCCATGGCCTGTTCGAAGAGGACGCCGGAAGAATCGGAAAAACGGTCTTCCTGCCCGACGTCCTTCATGTCGCGTCGCGGGCGCGCCCCCGGGTCGCTTGAGGAAGCCTGGCTATACCCGTCCAGTCGATCAGCCATAAAAATCCAATTGAATCAGGTTTCAGCCCCCATCGGGGGATTAACATTAGTTCGCTGAACGGTCATGATCGGCACTCGTTCCGGAGGATCCTGGCATCGGTCGCATTTCGGGACAGCGCGCCCGGACCGCACGTCCAAGGCAATCACGAAGGAGCAACCGATGGACACCCGCGCCTATAAGACCTTCCGGGAATTCTGGCCTTTCTACCTGCGGGAGCACAGCCGCCCGGCCACCCGGCGGCTGCACTATATCGGCACCGCCCTCGTGATCGCGCTCGCGATCGTCGCCGTGGTGACCCGGACCTGGTGGCTGCTGCTGGCTTTGCCCGTCGCAGGCTATTTCTTCGCGTGGATCGCGCATTTCCGGGTCGAGCGGAATCGCCCGGCCACTTTCACCTATCCGCTCTGGAGCCTCGCCGCCGACTTCCGGATGTTTTTCATGTGGGTGTCGGGTCGTCTGGGCCCAGAGCTCGAGCGCGCCGGAGTGAAGGACCGTGCAAGCTAGGCGCCCATCGGCTCAGGGCGCATCGGGCCCCTCGAAAGGTTGCGTGTCGGTCCATGCACAGCCGAACCGCGTGTCCTCGCCGATCTTAAGCGTCACGGTGTAGGGATATGCGCGATCGCTCATGCCGTCCAAACATTCGCCGGGTGTGATCGTCATGTCGAAGGGCCGCCGGTCGAGTGTGCCCGAATAGCCGAGCCCGCCCTGCCCCGTGAAACGCCTGACCTGGATCGTCGAGCCGTCGATCTCCTCTGGCGTCTGGTAAGTAAGCCGCTCGCCGCTGACCGATCCGCCCCAGAAAGGCTCGGTTCCGGTGAAATTGACGGTCTCGGTCGCGGCGATCCCATCAAAACCTTCGGGCGAGGTGCCCGGCGCGCCATCGCCATTCTCGTTTTGGCAAGCGGCAAGCAATGTGCCGCTCAAAATGGCGGTGGCGAGCAGGGTGCGGCGCATGCGCTTTCCTTCGAAGGAGTTCGGTGCTTGGTTCTACACCACGAGTCTATCGTGGTCGACGCGCCGGCGGAAGCCGGGCCCTGTCCGGGAACGCTGGCCGCGGTTTGAGGTTGGAAAGGCAAGACAAATTCGTGGAAGGAGTTCAAGATCATGCGTGTCCTGCCGTACTTCGTAGGTGCCGCAGCCGTGGTCGCGATCGGTGGAGCCGTCGCGGGCGGAGCGATCGATACGACGCCGCGCAAGATCCACGACTCGACCACGGTTCCCGGCAACAGCATCTCCTTTGGCGAGCGGGAAAGGACCCGGCAGATCAGCGCAAATCACTATCCCCTCAGAACGCCGGACGAGACCGTAGAAGTCGCCGAGCTTCGCGAGCGTGGATTGTACAGCCAGGATCGCTACGCGAGGTCTTATTACGTCGATGATGCCGGAACCGAGGTCGAGGATTTCGACTTCGCCGCTTACGAAACCGAAGAGCGGCGCTGGGAAGCCGGGCAGCATCGTACGCATGGTCGACAGCGCATTGCGTCGCGCCAGACCGAAACTCGCCGGGATGCGACTCGCCCGCTCGATCTGCAACGTCCCGCGCAAGTGGCCGAGGCCGAGGTGCAGTACGTATCGCGCCCGGTCGTGCAGGACACCAGCGGGATGTCGGGGCGCTAAGGCGCAGACCTCCCGGCACGAAAAAGGGCTCCCGGTCGGGAGCCCTTTCTCTTTTTGCCTGGCTGGTTGCCTTATTCGGGCATCAGCACCGTATCGATGACATGGATCACGCCGTTCGAGGCGTCGATGTCGGTCTGCGTCACGGTTGCGGTATTGCCGGCCGCATCGCGCAGGACGACATTACCGCCTTCCATCATCGCGGTCAGCTCCGCACCATTGACGGTGGTGATCGTGTAGCCTTCCTCACCGGCAGCTTCGATCGCTGCGGTCAGCGCGGCGGCATCGGTCATGCCTTCGACCACGTGATAGGTCAGGATGCTGCCGAGCTGGTCGGTATCTTCGGTGGTGAGCGTTTCGAGCGTACCGTCGGGCAGCGCGTCGAACGCGGCGTTGGTCGGCGCGAACACCGTGTATTCGCCACCCGAGAGCGTCTCGCCCAAGTCGGCAGCGGTCACCGCCTCGACGAGGGTCGAGAAGTCGGGATTGCCCTGCGCCACTTCGACGATCGTGCCGCTGGCGGTATCTTCAACGGCCATCTGGTCGGCGGCCATTTCGTCGGTCATCGCGGTATCGTCTTCGACGGTGTCCGATTCCGCACATGCGCCGAGCGAAAGCGCGGCGACGGAGGCGAGGGTGATTGCAAACTTCTTCATAGCTGCGTGTCCTTGAGTATTGCTCATGGGTCCGACGCGACCGAATGGCCGCGCCGTGCACTCGACTTACGGTTGCGGCGAAACGATGTTCCGAATTTGGCGAGAACATGGCACAAAGCACGTAGTCGCCGTCGCACCGCTCACGCCAACAGCCCGATTACCAGGGTTGCGCCGCCCAGCCCGAGCGAGAGCGGGATTCGCAGCCACATCCACCAGTCGGGGGAAATCGGGGCGAGCGCACGATCGACGAACAGGCTGCCGAACAGCGCGATCCCGAGCACGACCAGCGAAGGTCCAGGCCACTCGCCTGCAAAGATCCATGGCAGGTAGGTCGCCAGCGCGATCAGACTGGGGGCGACAGCCGCAATCCACACCCAGCCACTTACGCGGTCGCCGCGGGCCAGCGACGCCGCCGCCAGCCCCCACCACATCCCGCCGAGGAAGCTGAGGATCAGCGCAGCATAGCCCCAGGCTATTCCCAGCGCGGCATAACGCCACTCGAGCGGCCCGGCGACCAGCGCCGCGAGGCAGGCGAGCTGTGGCAGCAATCCGGCGAGCCCCAGCCAGCGGGGCCATGCGGGGACGCCGATCATCGCATCTCAGCTTCGGCCGACGAGCTTGTTGAAGTCGTTGCCCGTCTCTTCGGACACGATCAGGGCGAGGTTCTTGTTCTCGAATTCCTCGAGCCAGTCGTTCCAGTCCACCGCTTTCAATCCTTCATCGACCTGGCCGATCGAGACGCGGATCAGCCCCAGTCCACCGTCATCGTCCATCGTATCGGCGACGACGCAGGGCGTGGCATTATGCTCTTTGGCCCATGCCAGGATTTCTTCGCGTTGCGTGAGTGTGGTGCTCGACATGTCGTGGGCCTTCCTCTGGATGTGGCGTCATACCCTTCTCAAGCGCAGGAGGCGCGACGCATGTTCCCCGAAGGGTGCCCGCACCTATCTCTCCACCCGGCCGATCACGCGCATGCGGCACCGGTCCGCGCGCGTGGCGGAAGGCACGATCACATCGACCAGCTCGCCCGTGCACAGGCTCGGCCCGTAACGGCTGTCGATTGCGACCCGCTGCGCGAAATCGATGTCGAGGCATGTGCCGACAGGCTCGAGGACGAAGTTTTCGTTCACTCCGGTATCGACGAAGATGCGCTCTCTCCCGCCGGGCCCGTCGGGGGCATTGGAAAAGCCCCGGACCGATCGGGTGAAGAAGCACTGCTTGCTGGTATCGAGCCCGGCGAGCGTCTCCGGCGGTTCCTCGACAGCCGGAGCGCAGGACGCAAGGGCGAGCGCGCAGCCGAGGGTCGCGAAAGCGGTGAGGGTACGGAACATTGCGGGCCTCCTGATAGGCGTGCCAGTGCGGATGAAGGCATAGCACGGCGTAACGGCAACCCGCCATATGCCCTGGGAATAGGCACCAATGGCGCGAGGTTTCGGTTTTTCGCGTCTCGCAACCCCACCACATAACACAGTTTCGAGACGCAGGGTCGAGAACGAAAAGAACTCCCGCCGACCCGCGCCGAAAGAATGGATATGAAGGATGGAACGGCGGAACATATTGTTCGGCATCATCCTCCGATGGTGCGGGGTAGGAAAGCCTAAGTTACAAAATGGTGCATTGCGATGCCGCACCGCGGAACATATGGGGTTGCGCACCATTCCGATTCTTTCCCCCGCACCAGAAGGACCCCGCATGACTTTCCGACCCGCTCTCGCCGTGCTGCTCGCCGGCAGCACCATCCTCGCCGCATGCGGCGACACCGCCGCCGAGCAGGAAGCCGAGCAGACCGAAGACGCGATCGAGGCACAGGCCGCGGCCGATGTTGCCGATGCCCCCGCCGAAGAAATCCTCGGCGTGACCGAAAAGCAGCTGCTCGACGCCGACCTCGTCGATGCCGACGGCAACGAACTGGGCGAGATCAAGCTTGTCGAGCGCAACGCAATGCGCACGGTCACCGGCCTGCTGGTCGAGCTCGAAGATTCCGACCGCTACGTGACGGTCAAGCTGAGCGACGTGACGCCGCGGCCCGACGGCGACGACTTCGAGCTCGAATCGTCGCTGAGCGCGGGCCAGCTCGCGTCGCTTCCCGATGCCGAGTTCGTGCCCAATGGCGACACGATGACCGGCGCCGGCGCGATGTAACCCGCGCAGGGTAGTCTACAGAATTTCGACAGGCCCGCCCTGGCACCAAGCCGGGGCGGGCTTTTTCTATGCCTGCGTGGCAGGCCGTCAGGCGGTCTCGCCGGCCGGCTCCGCAGCCTTGTCGCGGACGAGCTTGGCGCGTTCCTCGGCCACGCCGCGCGCGTGTTCTGCCAACCCGCGCCAGGTCTTCGCCGCGCGCAATTCGCGCTCGCGCACCCGGTCGAGCGTGGCGGCCTTCGCGGCGGCATCGGCGTCGGCTGCGCGCGCGCAATAGAATTCGTAGGATTGGGCCATGGGGAGGTCTCCGGTCGTGAGCGCGTGGTGAGGGGCGGGGGCGGAAAGAGAAAGGGCGCCGCCTCGTGGTGAAGCGGCGCCCTTCGAAAGATCAGTCGGCGGCGGAAAGGTTGATCGCGCTTTCCTTGCCGTTGCGGCCCTGCTCGACTTCGTAGTTGAGCCGCTGGTCCTTATCGAGCGACTGCATGCCCGCCGCCTGCACGGCGGTGATGTGGACGAAGCTGTCGTTCGAGCCGTCGTCGGGCTGGATGAAGCCGTAGCCCTTGTCGGCGTTGAAGAATTTTACGGTGCCGGTCTTGGCCATGGGTGTGTCCCTTTCATGGAACGAGTGGTTTCCCACGAGACAGCGTGCCCCGTGGTTCGTGCGTCAAATCGTCCGATGAAAGGAAAACGTCGTCTGGTTAACGCCGGGGCCGGAGCTGGTGGCTCGGATGGCAAGCGGCGAGTCAAATTACGAAGTCCGTCGCAAATTTCGACGTCAGCGGGTGCCATGTAGCACGGCTGCATCCAATCACCTAATCGCGTTCTTGGATCGCCCGAAACGCCCCGATCGGCCTGCATGACAGGGTGACACGTGTCACCCACCTGTCACCCTTGCCGCCGCTCTGCCAAGCCCTTGAAATCACGGCGCTTTCCGGTCACGCGGCGCCACTAGGGTGACAGATTCGCAGAATTCGCCCGTTTTTTTCCCGCCACGCCCGGATCGCCCCCGCCGCGCGCTTATGGGCGGCCCCGGCGGCGGTCAGTCTCCGCCTCATCGCGCGTGTGGCGCCGCATGACCGCCTCGGCCAGCTTGGCATCGTCGCCGTTCGCCCGCGTGCCATCCTCGTCCTGCCACACGACCGGCCCGTGCTCGACCTGGTCGAGCATCGCCTCCCACCGCTCCGACCAGAATTCCGCCGCCGCGCCATAGCGCGAGAGCCGCTGCGCCCCCAGCGAATTGCGGCGCGCCAGCAGGAAGACGGTCAGCCGCTCGTCATAGCGTCGCCGCGTGCCGACCTGCTCGCCGCCGTGAAACACCGGCTCCTCCACCCCGTGCAGCGCGCGTTCGAGCGCGGCCTGGTGAAGCGCATCGTAGCCATGCTGGAAGGCCGCCTCCCACGCGATATCGAAGGGTTCGCCCTTCAGCCGGTTGCGCAGTTTGTAGGCCGACTGGCGCGACATGCCGACGGCCTTTGCCGCCGCCGTCACCTCCTGCCTCGCCGCGAGCACGCGCAGGAACTCGGCCATCTTGGCCTTGGTCCAGCGGTCTTCGGGCGCGACGTGAATGGCGCGGGTTTCGGGGGGCGTGCGGGCGGAGGGTTTTTCGGGCGTGCTCATCGCACAGGTTAAGGCAGATTTGCGCGAAGTAGGAAAGTCGGGCGTGCGCTCCCCGCGGTCCGCCCGCCGGCCCCGATGACGAATTGATGCACGTGTTTGCCCCGAAGGGGCGTACACACCCGGTGGGGCATACCGCCCCGATTGGAACCGATATGGCCAAGGGCCAGCAGAAGAAGAGCCGCGAAGCACGCAAGCCCAAGAAGGAAAAGGTGAAGACCAACGCCTCCAACCCCAGCACCAAGCCCGGTAGCATCAAGGGGCTGGAGAATATGAAGAACGGCTAGCCGCGAAATGGCGGGGGCGCCCGGCTTTCCCGCCGGCGGCCCCCGGCCTTCCTAGCGGCTGAGGCGCCTGCGATTGGCGTGCACCGGCTTCGCATAATGCGCCAGCGCGCGCCCCGTCGCCTCCTCGGCGGACTGGTTCGCGCCGCCCGCCATGATCGCGGGCATCAGCGTCATTGCGGCGGTCATCTTCTCGATCACCATCCGCTCCGCCTCGCTCTCGGCCAGCTTGCCGCCCGTCATGATCCGCATCGATCGCAGCCAGATAACGTAGGACGCCTCCATCGAGAGCGCCCAGGTATCGAACGCGAGCCGCGTCCACGAAACGGCGGGAGATTGGGTCATGGGAGAGTTCCTCAGGGTGCGGCGGAATGCTGCACTGCAACAACGCACGGTTGCGCGGAAGGTTGCGTGGGTATCGTTGGCGACCGGTGCCTGCCCGGCCTAGTCCGCGCGGGTGCGCCTGCGCTGTCGGTCGCGTTCTGCCACCGCGAGGGAAAAGTCAGTGTAGCGATAGGATCCCACCTGGTATTCTCTGGTCTGGACGATGGTTATGCCATCGATCCTTGCGCCCTTGGGCGCGTGGGCCTGCGCGCCACCTTCATTCTCCCACTCTTTGACCTCCGTCGCGAGGGTGGCAGCGAGGGGGGCAGCGGTTTGCACAGGCTTCATGGCGTATCCTCGGCCAATGCCTCTCCGTAAATGATGGTAGACCCGTCCTGCGGCAGTGTGCGGCCCTTGCGCAGGAGCCGGGTTCGCTCGGCATAGAGCTTTATGAGATCGAACTGGTTGTCGTGTCGGTCGCTTGGTTTCGCATCGCCCGGTCGGGCGGTGGCAGCCCGGTTCGCGTCGCTCGATTCACTGCGGTCCATGACGCGCTCCTGCAAATGGATATCTTCAGATGATGAAGGGGAACGGGGGCGCGATGGCACGCGCCCCCGAAATCCGGTTCAGGCTTTCTGTTTCTCGGCCTGTTCCTTCTGGCCGCCGCCGTTGCCAGCCTTTTCATGCTGGAGCGACGTCGCATGCGCCTTGCCGCCGTCGACCTGGCGGGTTTCGTAGCCATAGCTCTGGCCCACGCGAGGTTCCTGACCATTGTCCTTCAGGTCGGACTTGTTGAACGGCAGCGCATCGCCACCCTTTTCGGGGGTGATCATGCCAGCGCCCTTGGCGGTGTCGTACGAGTGGATTTTGCCGGTATGCGACATAACAATGTTCCTTCTTCTTACACATGCAACCAGAATCGGCCGTTTATGCGTTAGCTTCAAAGTTAAAAAGAAAGAAGGGGGTGTTTTTTTGGAAACCCGATTCGGACTATCAGACTCATTGGCAGTCTTAGATATGGTGTTTCAGTACTAATTCACAACTGCCCGGAGTTTTTTATTTTCGTTTTATCAATTTATATTGGCCTCTTCGTTCAGACCAATGGCATCGCAGGGCTAACGAATTTGAAGACCGGCTAGCACGCACCATGGTGGGCCCGGCGCACAAGACGCGCTAGGGCCGGTGCGATGGACAACGCTCGCTCGCCCGAACCCGGCCATGAAACCGGCCCCGGAACCACTGCCCCCGATCCCGGCGCCATCACCATTCTGGTCGATGCCGACGCCTGCCCGGTGAAGGACGAAATCTACCGCGTGGCGCAGCGGCTGGACGCGCATGTCCGCTTGGTCAGCAACAGCCCCTTCCGCGTGCCGGTGAGCGAGCGGGTGAAGCGCGTGGTGGTGGACGACGGCTTCGACGCGGCGGACGACTGGATCGCCGAGCACGCCTCACCCCGCACGATCGTCGTCACCGGCGACATCCTGCTGGCCGAGCGCTGCCTCAAGACGGGTGCGACGGTGCTGGCGCATAACGGCAAGCCGTTCGACGCGGCGAGCATCGGCGCAGCGGTCGCCACCCGCGCGATCATGGCGGACCTGCGCGCGGGGATGGACGGGGTGGGCGGCGGCCCTCCGCCGTTCGGGAAGGCGGATCGATCGCGGTTCTTGCAGGAACTCGACCGGGTGCTGGTGAAGCTGTCGCGCGGCTGAGGCGGCGCGCTAGGCCTTCTTCGCCTTGTGCGCCGCAATCGCCTCGTCGATCTGCGCGATCCGCTGGCGCTGGGGCGTGTCTCTCGGCAAGCCCTTCAGGCGGCATTCCGCCCACAGCTTGCGACGTTCGGATTCGAGGTTTTTCAAATAGAGATCGGCCATCGGCGCGCTATGGCCGCATCGGTTCGCGCTGGCCAGTGGGGTTGGCGAGCGAGGGCATGCTTGGCGCAGCAAAAACTCTGCGCGCCGTCCAGCGGACTTTGCATCACCCGAAGTCTTTACTTTGCAACACGCCCCTGCGAGGTCCGGCTTCGTTCGAGGTGGAGGAAAAATGCCGATGAAACGGATTTCGTGGCCGAGCATCTGGGCCATCCTCGCGCTGGCACTGGCAAGCCTCCCCTCGACGGCCTCAGCGCAGGAAGCGGACTCCGCGCCGGTCACGATCCTGCGCGCCGCGCACCTTCTGGACGTGCGCGAGGGCGTGCTGCTCGACGATGTCGCCGTCGTGATCGAGGGGGGCGAGATCCGCTCGGTCACTCCTGCAGGCGAGCTGCCGCCGGGCGCGGAGGTCATCGATCTGGGCGACGTCACCCTGCTTCCCGGCCTGATCGATGCGCACACCCACCTGCTGCATCAGTACCGGCGCGAAAACGGCAATGACGACGCGAACCGCATTCTCGAAATCGTCGAGATGAGCGGGGCCGACCGCGCACTGCTCGGAGCCAGCATCGCCCGCGAAATGGTGGAGGCCGGCTTTACGACGGTTCGCGATCTCGGGAATTCGGGCACCAGCAACGACGTCGCCCTGCGCGACGCGATCGCACAAGGGTGGGTCATCGGGCCGCGCATGTACGTCTCGACCCGCGCGCTCGCCCCGATCGGAGGGCAGTTCGGCACGATCGAGGAGGTGGCCCTGCCGCTCGTCGAACGCGAATATGTCCAGATCGAGGGACCCGAAGAAGCTCGCGAGGCGGTGCGGCGGGCGATCTACGACGGCGCGGACTGGATCAAGGTGATCGTCAATTCCGGTCCGATGATCCTTGCGCCCGAAGAGATGGAAGCGATCGTCGACGAGGCGCACCGCGCAGGCGTCCGCGTCGCCGCGCACGCGACCAAGGGCGACGGACCGGCCATGATCGCGGCGCGCGCGGGTGTCGACACGATCGAGCACGGATATACGATTTCCGACGACGTGCTGAAGGTGATGAAGGACAATGGCATCACCCTCGTCCCGACCGACAGCGAGACCGCCGAGCATCATCAGGCCCGCATCCGCCGTGCGATGGCCGCAGGCGTGCCGATCGCCATCGGATCGGACCTCTACTACAAGGTGGAAGGCCAGACCCGAGGCGAGGAAGCGGCGCAAATCTACCCGCGCTATGTCACGGCGGGCATGTCCAATCTCGAGGTCGTGCGTTCGGCCACGCTGGTCCCGGGCCAGCTGCTCGATCCCAGGGGCAGGATCGGCGCGGTCGAACCCGGCGCCTGGGCGGATATCATCGCGGTGCGCGGCAATCCGCTGGAAGACATCGGCGCGCTGGAACGGGTCGAATTCGTCATGAAGGACGGCGCGGTGATCGTGAACCGCATGAGCGCAAGCTCACCCTCGGCAGCCGGAGGCACCGCGGTCGATTGATCGGCTGCGGGCTCCGGCCGGAGCCCCCTCACTCCCCACCCGCAATCCGCCGATGCTCGTCCACGCTGCGCCGCATCTCGCGCGCCTGCAGGTGCAGCGCCTTGTTGCTCAGGCGGATCTCGCGGCTCTGCTGGAAGAAGCCGAGGACCAGCCACAGGAACGCGAGCGGGCTGGAGACGCCGCCGAGGAAGTCGCCCAGCTCGTTCAGCCTGAGGTCCGCCGGGTTCTGCCCCTGCGCGACGAGGTAGATCACCAGCCCGACCCCATAGAGCGCGGTGAGCCACAGGCCGATCACCGGCAGGCGGCGGCGCTCGCGCCGGTCCTCCTTGTAGGGGTCGTCGAGAATGGCCTCGGCATCGGTGTCGGTCGGCTGGTCGCTCACGGTCGATCCTCTCCTGCGCGCTCCTCCGCGCTCGGGTCGCGCGGTGTCAGGTGTTTGCGCCAGTCGATCCGCGCGAGCAACACCAGCGCGCCCAGCATCGCCACCTGCAGCGCAATGCCCAGCGGGCTGGAGATCGCCTCGCGCACCACGTCCCCCATGCTCGTCGCGCGGATGGTCTTCGCGGTGAGGCCGTAGACCGTGTAGCTGACGATCCGCCCGGCGAAGAAGGCGGCGGTGAAGGGAAGCAGCGGCAGGCGCGCGAGCCCCGCGGCCTCGAACAGTTGTGCCGAGGGTACGGGCGACAGCGCGAACAGGCCGAGCGCGAGGATGCCGCCTCCCCGCCGCCGTTCCAGCGCCTCCCGCGCGGCGGCGAGGTTGGCCTGGGTCTCTGCCGAGAGGAAGCGCGTACCCAACGCGCGGGTCGCGTGGCCGAGCGCGAAACGCCCGCTCGCCGCGGCCAGCGCGCCGATGCCGACCAGCGCGGCGAGCGGCAGGTCGCTGTTGAACGCGTAGAGCGCGATGATCGACCAGGTCGGCGGCCCGAACGCGGGCAGCAGGTTCACGCCGAGGACGAGGGCGAAGAAGACGAGATATTCGCTCATCCGCCTGCCGCCCCGCTACTGCCCCGGCACATCGCCGCCGGCCATGTCAGTTCCCGGCCAGCGTCGCGGCGACCAGCGCGTTGGCGTGGCCGTGGCCCATGCCGTGCTCTTCCTTGAGGAAGCTCACCAGCTCCATGTGCTTCGCGGGCTGCCGCGCACGGATCAGCGCCTGCCATTCGGCGATCGGCTTGCCGTATTTCGCCTCGATCGAGGGAAAGTAGGACGCAGGGCCCCTGGGCTTGTCGGCGGGCATGACCAAAGCTCCCATGCTGGCTGATCTGACGCACCGTGAGTAGCGCGAGAATGCGCTGGGCGTCCAGTTGCCGCACGAGGCGACAGGTGGCGGGAACACCGTGCGACACGCGGCTCCCTGCCCGCCGCCCCGCACAACTGCGCCAGCGCCGCAATCCTCCTCGATGCCGACGCTTGCCCGGTGCGGGAGGACATCTGCCGCGTGGCGCAGCGCATGGGCGCGCATGTCCGCGTTGTCGGCAACAGCCCCGTCCGCGTGCCGGTGCGCGAGCGGGTCAAGCGCGTGGTGGTGGGCGACGGCTTCGATGCGGCGGATGACTGGATCGCGGAGCACGCCGGCCCGCGTAGCGCGGTGGTGACCGCCGACATCCTGCTGGCCGAGCGCTGCCTCAAGGTGGGCGCGACGGTGCTGCGCCACGACGGCCAGAGCTTCGCCGCCGCCAGCATCGGCAGCGCGATTGCGACGCGCGCGATCATGGAGGACTTGCGCGCGGGGATGTACGGGGTTGGAGGCGGGCCTCCGGCGTTCAGCGAGGCGGACCGTCGCGGTTCTTGCGGGCGCTGGACCGGGTGCTGGTGGTGATGGATCCGGCCGCTTGCCCGAGCCCCTGAAACGCCCCCTGATCGAACGGGCCGTCTTCACCTGTTTTATCCGGCCCTTGCACCGAGCGCTCAGGCCAACGAGAAAATCTTTGCCATCCCGTCAACATCGGGGGTACCAATTACCGGATGACCAGTAGGAAAAATAAGCTCAACAACGATTTGCCGCTTGATGCAAACTTTGTCGAGCAAGCCGAGTACATCCCGCAAGCTCAGTTCCGTGACCTTAGCGCGATCCATCCTGACGAGGACAGCATTGTTCGCCGACTGATGGTTGGAGGCGCTAAACTACTCGTTGGCCCACGCGGCTGCGGCAAAACGACACTATTGCTGAAAGCATATTACAAACTTCTTGATAATGATGCTCGCAATTC
This sequence comes from Alteriqipengyuania lutimaris, assembly GCF_003363135.1. NCBI lineage: Bacteria > Pseudomonadati > Pseudomonadota > Alphaproteobacteria > Sphingomonadales > Erythrobacteraceae > Alteriqipengyuania > Alteriqipengyuania lutimaris. The sequence continues at coordinate 87,160 of NZ_QRBB01000001.1, forward strand.
CCTGCCGGTATATGTTAACTTCAAGCTCTCACTCAAGATGGAGCCTCTGTATCTTGAGACTTCAAACGCTTCATACTGGTTCAAATCATGGCTCAATTTGAAGATACTGGAAGGACTCTACAGAACTATCGACGAGATAGAGGATTTAGAATTACCTTCCGATCTGCCTTCGAAGAAAACTGTTCGTCGGTCTATAGATAATCTCGAATCGGCGCAGACTGATCGGATTATTGACCCTGAGAGGTTTTCGACCGAAGCAGTTGTTACTTACCTTACCGAAGTCGTTGAGCTTAACGGCCTTACTCGCTCCGTCCTACTACTTGATGACGCCGCCCACGCCTTCTCTGCTAAACAACAAGAAGATTTTTTTGAGTTCTTCCGCCAAGTCAAAAGTAGGGAGATTTCTCCCAAGGCAGCCGTTTACCCCGGTGTAACGACATTTTCGCCTGCCTTCCATGCCGGTCATGACGCTGAAATCATAGACGTTTGGTTTCGTCCCGATAGCAAAGACTATGTCGAATACATGTCCGCTATGGCTGAGAAGCGCTTTAACGGAGCACTACCCCAGACTCTTATTGAGGTCTCTGACGCTCTGCAATTCCTCGCCTACACTTCTTTTGGCATTCCTCGCTCTTTTCTTAATATGTTGAGAACAATTTATCACGAAGAGTCGAAGCATACGGTCAAGGGTGTATTGGAACGCAGGAAAATCCTTGAAATAGCGAAGGAAAGTCGCGAGCTTTCTCATAACGTTTATGAGTCACTTACTCATAAACTCCCAGCTTATCGGGATTACGTGAGCGCCGGACAAAAAATTTACCAAGGCCTTCTTTATAGAATTAAAGATTACAACCGCGATCGCCCCTCTTCGGAACAGGCTCTCGAAGTAGGCCTAAGGCGACCATTAACTCCTGACTTGGAGAAGATAATAAGCTTTTACCAGTACGCAGGATTGTTAATGCCCGCGGGGGAGAATAGTAGAGGCGTTAAAGGAGTCTTCGATCTCTATCTGGTGCATTTTGGCGACCTAGTCACCGAGAATGCCATAATCGGCAAGAGAAGCAAATCTATCGCAAGCTTTGTGCAGGCGTTCGAAGGTCAAGGTCACCAAGCTTGGCCAAGGATCTCGGCCGATACACTACTCAGCGATTTTCTGGGTGGCGAATCATTCGGGTTGGCGCTTCCGAATTGCCAAGTTTGTGGGGCCGAGAGGATATCCGAAAGCGCTAAATTCTGCCAAAATTGTGGCTCGCGGCTCAAGAACTCCTCGATCTATGAGACACTCACTCGACAGGATATATCGGTTCTTCCGTTGAGTGACAGAATGGTCACGCGGATAAAAGAGAATTCGAACATTCGAACCGTCCAGGATATTCTTATCGATACTGACAGGACAAGTCTAAGAAGCATTCATATGATCGGCGAGATTCGCGCCGCAATGATTTCCAATTATGCGGAAGAGTACGTGGCGTAATGGAGATCCCTGATTTCGCGAACTCCTCGTCTCAGACTGAAAATTTGGGTGATATCCAAACCTACACTGCTGAGAGTTCGCGAGGCACGCCAATCGACGACTATCTTTCGGCAGTCACAGAGTTCCTTAATTTCGGTACGCCAGAAAGGCTTTTGGCCAATCCTTTTTTGGGGAGACTTCTGGCACTTGCCATTATCGCCGAAGCGGAAAATTATATTCGGTTCTGTTTAGCCCACACGCTGGAGCTATGCCCAAGGAGCCAAGCAGCTTGCGCCACTCAACAGATCAATCTTGGTGGTCTGCTTTGGCACGGAAAATCGGCATTCGGACGAAGTGCCTTTGAGCATCTGTCATTTGCTTCGAAAGATGATATTCGAAAAGCCTATAGGAACTTCGCGGATTTCCCGTTGGACGATAGTAAATTCCAGATCGTGCTGAACGAATTCGAAAAAGTCTGCCAACTTAGACATGGCATCGTCCATGGCGGGGGCTTTATGCCGGGTCGCAATGCAGTGGCGCTTGGTGTTCGGAAGACAGTAAGACCTCAGAAGATCGTGGTGGGATACGCGGAACTTCAGTCGATAGCTGCGGTCGTAGGCGCTCTAGTTTTCACTCTCAACCGGGGACTTTTTGCAGAAATGTGCAAACGATGGGCGAAAGATTGGCGTGAGTTACCAACTTGGGATGCGACCGAATCTGATCGTGCATTCGCGAAAATATGGGCAATGTTCCATTCTAAGAGAGAAAATTTAACTCGTCCTGGACGCTCATTCATTACGAGGAAGAACTGCAAACTTGAGATCGAGAGTGTTTACGGATTGTCGTGATCACCTGACGTTACCCCTCCGGCAAATACAACTTCTCACCCTTCTCCCGGTAAACCTCGCTCATCTCCTCCATGCCCTTTTCCGCTTCCTCGGCCTCTTGCGGAGAGGTCTCGCGCTTGATGTTCTCGCTTGCGAGGTAGCTGTCCGAGTTCTGCTTGGCGGCGAAGTCGCGCACTTCCTGCGTGATCTTCATCGAGCAGAATTTGGGGCCGCACATCGAGCAGAAATGCGCGGTCTTGGCGCCTTCCGCGGGGAGGGTCTGGTCGTGGTACTGCTCGGCGGTGTCGGGGTCGAGCGACAGGTTGAACTGGTCGCGCCAGCGGAATTCGAAGCGGGCCTTGCTCAGCGCGTCGTCGCGGACTTTCGCTGCCGGGTGCCCCTTGGCGAGGTCGGCGGCGTGGGCGGCGAGCTTGTAGGTCACCACGCCCACCTTCACATCGTCGCGATCGGGCAGGCCGAGGTGCTCCTTGGGCGTGACGTAGCAGAGCATCGCGGTGCCGTACCAGCCGATCTGCGCCGCGCCGATGCCGCTGGTGATGTGGTCGTACCCCGGCGCGATATCGGTGACGAGGGGCCCAAGCGTGTAGAAGGGCGCTTCGCCGCAGGCCTCTAGCTGCTTGTCCATGTTCTCCTTGATCTTGTGCATCGGCACGTGGCCGGGGCCCTCGATCATCACCTGCACGTCCTGCTCCCAGGCGCGCTTGGTGAGTTCGCCCAGCGTGTAGAGCTCGGCGAACTGGGCTTCGTCATTGGCGTCCGCGATGGAGCCGGGGCGCAGGCCGTCGCCCAGCGAATAGGCGATGTCGTACGCCTTCATGATCTCGGTGATCTCGTCGAAGCGCTCGTAGAGGAAGCTCTCCTTGTGATGCGCGAGGCACCATTTCGCCATGATCGAGCCGCCGCGGCTGACGATGCCGGTGACGCGCTTGGCGGTCATCGGCACGTAGGGGAGGCGCACGCCGGCGTGGATGGTGAAGTAGTCGACGCCCTGTTCGGCCTGTTCGATCAGCGTGTCGCGGAAGATTTCCCAGGTCAGGTCCTCGGCAATGCCGCCGACCTTTTCGAGCGCCTGGTAGATCGGCACGGTGCCGATGGGGACGGGCGAGTTGCGGATGATCCATTCGCGCGTGTCGTGGATGTTGCGGCCGGTGGAGAGGTCCATCACCGTGTCCGCGCCCCAGCGGATCGACCAGACCATCTTGTCGACCTCGTTGGCGACGTCGCTGGCGACGGCGGAGTTGCCGATATTGGCGTTGATCTTCACCAGGAAGTTGCGCCCGATCGCCATCGGCTCGCTCTCGGGGTGGTTGATGTTGTTGGGGATGATCGCGCGGCCCCGCGCCACTTCGTCGCGCACGAATTCGGGGGTGATGAAATCGGGGATCTCGGCCCCCCAGCTCTGCCCGTCGCGGTCCTGCGCGATCTGTTCGCGGCCCAGGTTCTCGCGCTCCGCCACATATTCCATCTCGGGCGTGATGATGCCCTTGCGCGCATAGTGCATCTGGCTGACGTTCGCGCCCGCCTTGGCCCGGAGGGGCCGCTTCACCACGCTGGGGAATTGCGGCACGCCGCCCGAGCGATCGGGGCCGAGCTGGCCGTTATCCTCCGGCTTCACTTCGCGCGCGTCGTATTCCTCGACATCGCCGCGGCCCATGATCCACTCGCGGCGCAGCTGCGGGAGGCCGGCGTTGATGTCGATCGCCGCATTCGGATCGGTATAGGGGCCCGAGGTATCGTAGACGCGCAGGGACGGCTCCCCGCCCTCGAGGTCGATCTCGCGCATGGCGACGCGCACGCCGGAGCCGGTGCGCGCGGCGACATGGACCTTGCGGCTGCCGCGGATGGGCCCGGTGGTGACGCCGATTTCGGTGCGCTCGATTTCAGTGCGTGCGGGGATGTCGGCCATGGGGTCTCTCTCCAAAAAATCATCGGAGAGAGGCGGTTTCCGGGTGCCGAAAGCCGTCCCTCCCTCCGCCCGTATTACCGGGATCAGGTTCGACGGGTCGCGGCCTATTCCGCTCTCAACCTGCGTTTGCGCGACAGGCTCCCCGGGGATGGAGGGACACTAGGCCGCCACCACGCCCGCGTCAAAGCCCGATCGCATCCAGCAGCACCTCGTACCAGTTGCCGCTCGCGTAATCGCGGAAGGGCATGGTGTTCTGGTAGCCCCATACGCAGCCGTCGATATCGGCGGCTGCGAAGGCGTCGGTCACCGCCTCGTAATACTCCGCTCGCTGGGCCAGCGGGACGCCTTCGTAGACACCGTATTCGCCGAGGAAGAGCGGGCGGCCCGAGCGCGCCATGTAGTCGCGTGCGCGCTGCACGTCGGCGGCAAGCTGGTTCCGGTCGGCGGCGCTGCCCCAGCTGACGCCCGTGGGCTGGACGGGCGTGATCCACGGTGCGCCCTGGTGGGTAAAACCGAATGGGTCGTAGTAGTGGAAGGTCGCGATCAGGTAGGGATCGTCGGGCACCTCGAAACTCGCAAGCGAGCCGATCCCGCTATAGGATTGCCCGCCGACCACCACGGGCCGCGTCGGGTTGGTCGCACGGATCTCGTCCAGCGCATCGGCGTAGAGATCGGGCAGGCGCGCGTTGGTGAGGTTGTCGTAGGGCTCGTTCATCAGCTCGAACCAGACCTCGGCGTCCTTGTCCCCGAACCGCTCGGCCACCTGCTTCCAGATCGCCACGAAGCGATCGTGCTCGGCGGTGGGGTTCGCCATCAATTCGTCGAAATTGTGATTGTCGAGGATCACCCGCAGGCCTTCGGCGCGCGCGGTGTCGACGATGTGTTCCGCCCGGTCGAGGAAGGCCGCGTCGATCGTGTAGGGGGGCGTGGTCTGCTGGTGGCCGGAGAAGCGCGCGGGGAAGCGCACGGTCTCGAAGCCCCCGGCGGCGATCGCTTCGAGGTCGCTGTCGCGCAAGCGCGGGCCCCAGTCGCCTTCGTTCGGGGCCTCGAGGTAATTGGCGAGGTTGATGCAGGGGCCGAGCTGCGCATCCGCCTGGCTGAGCGCGGAGGAGGACGGCGTGGGTGAGGGTGTCGGTACAGGCGTCGGCGTCGGTGTAGGAACGGGAGCGGGTGTCGCGACCGGTGCCGGGGGCGGGCCCGCATTGTCCCCGCCGCATGCCGCGAGCGACAATACCATTGCTGTTCCCAGCAGATGCCTTGCCGGCCATCGGCCAGCGGTCTTGCGCCGCATGGGCCCGCTCCTTCTCCCTTATGATGATAGCGCTATCATAATTACTTTCGGTTGGAAACGCAGCCGATTGACGCGGCGCGGCGATATCCGCAGGCTGGCGCGGTCATGCCGTCCCCCGTCCCGCTTCCAGATACCCCGCTTCCGGATGCGGAGGTCACGCTCCACCGGTTCGGGCGCGAGCGTGAGCCGGTGGTGCAGATCGACGGCTTCAGCGGCGATGTGGAGGGGCTGCTCGACGCTGGGCGATCCGCCGGTTACGCGCCGGCGGGGGCGTTCTATCCCGGCCTGCGCGCGCCTGCAGATCCGGCCTATCTCGACCGGCGCAGGGACATCGTCGCCGAGATCCTGCGCCGCGTGTTCGGCTTTCGCGAGCGGATGCGGGTGGAGGCGGCGAGCTATTCGCTGGTGACGCTGCGCGAGGACGCGCTCTCGCCGCTCCAGTGCGTGCCCCATTTCGACGATACGGGGCCGGGCGTGGTCGCGGTGATGCATTACCTGCTGGGGCCGGAGAGCGGCGGGACGGCCTTCTACCGCCACCGGCGCACCGGGTTCGAAGCGATCACGCCCGCGCGAAAGCCGCGCTACGACGCCGCTTTCGCGCATGACGAGCGCGAATTCGGCCCGCCGCCGCGCCGCTATTACTACGGCGACAGCGAGCGCTACGAATTGATCGGGGAGATCGCCGCCGCACCCGACCGGCTGATCATGTATCGCGGGCGGCTGCTCCATTCGGGCATCATTCCGCAGCCCGAGGCGCTCTCGCCCGACCCCGCCGGGGGACGCCTGACGATCAACATGTTTCTGGAAGGGAGCTGACGTGCTCCCCGATACGGTCAGTCGAGCGCGTCTTTCGCCTTCTTGCCCGCGAAGAGGCCGATCAGCAGGAAGACCACGAACAGCACCGCGCCGATGATCGCGAGCCACATGGCGATGTCGACGAAAGCGCCGGCGAGCCCGCCGAAACCGAGGATCGCGGCGATTGCGGCGACGACGAGACACATGATGGCGAGCTTGATCATGCTGGTAAGAACCGGAAACGCGAGCTTGGGTTCCCCTGCCCCGCACGCGTTCCGCGAAGGTTCAACCGCGATGCGGCCCTGACGAATTTCGCACCCCGCCCCTTGCGCATGTCGCGCCATTCGGGCCTGGTCGCCCGCTCGACCCCGCCGCCAACCCCGACGGAGCCACCATGACCGAATTCCCGCCTCCTGCCGAAGATCAGGCCGCCGAAGACATCTCGCCCGAGGCAAACGTCGCGCAAAAGCGCAACGCCTTCACCCGCTTCCTCGACGGGGTCGAATGGCTGGGCAACCTCCTGCCCCACCCGGTGACCCTGTTTGCGCTGCTGGCGCTGGGCATCGTGCTGCTGTCGGGCCTGTTCGGCGCGCTGGGCGTCGCGGTGGTCGATCCGAGGCCCGCGGGCGCGCCGGGGGTGGCCGAGGACGGGATGATCCGCGCGGTCAGCCTGATGAACGGCGATGGCTTGCGCCGCATCTTCACCGGGCTGGTCGACAATTTCACCTCTTTCGCCCCGCTGGGCGTGGTGCTGGTCGCGATGCTGGGCGTCGGCGTAGCGGAGAAATCGGGCCTGCTGAGCGCGGCGGTGCGCAGCCTCGTGCTGGGCGCGCCGCCCAAACTGGTGACGGTGACGGTCGTCTTCGCCGGGATCATCTCCAACACCGCGAGCGAGGTCGGCTATGTCGTGCTGATCCCGCTGGGCGGCGCGATCTACTACGCGCTCGGTCGCCATCCGCTGGCGGGTATGGCGGCGGCTTTCGCGGGCGTATCGGGCGGCTATTCCGCCAACCTGCTGATCGGCACGATCGACCCGCTGCTGGCCGGGATAACCGAGGAAGCGGCGCAGCTGCTCGACCCCGACTATACCGTGCTGGCGACCGCCAACTGGTATTTCATGGTCGCGAGCACCTTCCTCATCACCGCGATCGGCAGCGCGGTCTCGATCTATATCGTCGAGCCGCAGCTGGGTAAGTTCGATACGTCGAAGGCCGATCCCGACATCCTCGACGAAGGGATGATGCAGCCGCTCCAGCGCGAGGAGAAGAGGGGCCTGCGCTGGGCAGGGATCGCGATGCTGGGCGTCTTCGCGCTGATGGCGCTGACGCTGTGGCCCGAATGGGGCGTGTTCCGCAATCCGGAGACCGGCGACCGGATGGATTCGCCCTTCTTCGACGGGTTCGTGGTGTGGATCCTGATCTTCTTCGTGGTGATCGGCTATGCCTATGGCCGCGCCGCGAACACGATGAAGAGCGACCGCGACGTGATCGACGCGATGGCGGGCGCGCTATCCTCGCTGGGCCTCTACATCGTGCTGGTGTTCTTCGCCGCACAGTTCGTGGCCTTCTTCGGCTGGACCAACCTCGGCGGGATCACCGCGGTCACCGGCGCGCAGTTCCTCAAGGATACCGGCATGACCGGCCCGGCGATGTTCTTCGCCTTCATCGGCATCTGCGCCTTGATCAACCTGTCGCTGGGCAGCGCGAGCGCGCAGTGGGCGGTGACCGCGCCGATCTTCGTGCCGATGCTGATGCTGATCGGCTATTCGCCCGAAGCGATTCAGGCCGCCTACCGGATCGGCGATTCCACCACCAACATCATCACCCCGATGATGAGCTATTTCGGGCTGATCCTGGCGTGGGCGGCGCGATATCAGAAGGACCTGGGCGTGGGCACGCTGATAGCGATGATGCTGCCCTATTCGATCTGCTTCTTCGTCGCGTGGTCGATCTTCTTCTACCTGTGGACCTTCGTGCTGGGCCTGCCGGTGGGGCCGGGATCGCCGACCTACTATCCGGCGGGCTAGGCCTCAGAACGTCTCCAGCCGCGACAGCGCGACGAAGATCAGCGCCGCGCCCAGCACCGCGGAGATACCGGCCCAGACCTCGCTCGCGCCCGCCAGCGCCCAGCGGGCGAAGGTCACGAAGCGCTCCCCCGCGGCCAGCAGCGCGATGCCCTCGACCACCAGCAGCCCGCCCAGCGCGGCCACCGCGATGAACAGCCAGTCCTCGGGCCGCCAGGGCGTGATGAGGTAGATGCACGCGCCCAGCGTCAGCGTGAAGATGCCGGCGATGAAGCGCATGCCCGGCGACGTTTCGAAATCGGTCAGCATCCCGTTCCACGTTCCCGGCATGCGCAGCTCGCCCATCGCGGCGGCAAAGGAATAGATGCCGAGGAACATAACGATCCATGCGGGAATGGTATCGGCCGTGGCCATGATGCGAGTGGCTCCTGCAAATGTGTCGGGTGGGCCGCCCACAGGGCATCGCGGCGCGCTTGCGCCTGCCGATCCGCGAGCAGCCCACCCCTGCCCCTGTTCCCCGACGATCCCGATTGCGGGGGCACAAACCCCCTTGCCGCCGAACGGCACGCCCCGCCCCGGTTGTGGCCGGTGACACGGCGCCCCTCCCGTCCATGTCATCGCGCGGTTACGAGACGATGGCGGCCGATCGGTAAACGTCGATTAACAATTGTTATATGCAGGATGGCAGGTCGCCGCGCAAGCCAGGTACGGGCGGCATCCACCCTCCGCCCCGCATTGCGACAGATCGGTTGGAGCGCCCCTGATGGGGCTCACCGGAACCCGCGTAGCGGAAGTCAGCCGCCGCCATTCGCGATCCAGCGGTCGATCCTCTCCTCAAGCACGGGCAGCGGCAGGCCGCCGGTGCCCAGCACCTGCGCATGGAACTCCTTGATGTCGAAGGCATCGCCCAGCTGCGTCTCGGCCCGCTCGCGCAGTTCCTGGATCTTGAGCGCGCCGATCTTGTAGGCCAGCGCCTGAGAGGGAATCGCGATGTAGCGTTCGACTTCGGAGACGACTTCGGTGCGCGTCATGCCCGAATTTTCGAGCATGAAATCGATCGCCTGCTCGCGCGTCCACCCCTTCGAATGCAGGCCGGTGTCGACCACCAGCCGCATCGCGCGCAGCTGCTCGTCCTGCAATGTGCCGTAGCGGTTCCAGGGATCGTCGTAGAAGCCCATCTCGTAGCCGAGAGTTTCGGCATAGAGCGCCCAGCCCTCGACATAGGACGTCGTCCCGCCAAAGCGCATGAAGGCGGGCAGGTCCTCGTTTTCCTGCGCGAGGCTGATCTGGAAGTGGTGCCCCGGCGCGCCTTCGTGCAGGTAAAGGGTGACGTTGCCCGTCGTCAGGCGGCTGGGCAGGTCGTAGGCGTTGAAGAAGAAGGTGCCCGGCCGCGATCCGTCGGGCGTGCCTGACTGGTACGAACCGCCCGCGCTGAACTGCTCGATCGAAGGATCGTAGGGCTCGATCTTGAGCTCGGTCTTGGGGACGAGCGAGAAGTAGTCGCCGATCTTTTCGTCCACCTGTTCGCCGATGTCGTAATAGCTCTGCGTCAGCGCCTCGCGGCTCTCGGGCTTGAACTGCTCGTCGGTGCGCACGTAGTCGAAGAATTCGTTGAGCGTGCCCTCGAAGCCGACCTCGGCTTTCAGCGCTTCGAGCTCGCCCTTGATCCGCGCGACTTCGGACAGGCCCAGATCATGGATGTAGTCCGCCTCCAGCGGCAGCGTCGTCGTGCTTTCGATCAGCTGTTCGTAGAGCACCTCGCCGCCCTTCATCGCGCTGAGGCCGACCTCCTCGCGCGCCGCGGCGAGATATTCGTCGCGGAGAAAATCGCGCATCCGTTCGTGCGCAGCATAGATTTCCTCGGTCTTGGCGCGATAGGCCTCGGTCAGACGCGCCTTGTCGGCGTCCGAGAAATCTTCCGGATACATCTTCGTCGGGCCCATGAACTGCGAGTCCTCGACCGGGATCGCCAGCTGGGTGTCGAGCTGCGAGATCACGTTGCGGATCGTCAGCTTGGTCTCGACCACGCCGGTCTCCATCCCTTCGCGGAACGCATCGATAGAGCGGTCGGTGATGGCGATGTAATCGTCGTGGCGGCTGAGATTGTCCTCGTAATTCGCGATCGTCTTGAACGGAGCCGCGCCCGTCCCGCTCGCGAAATTGGGATAGAAGGTGTGGAAGCCGCTGAAGTGGTTCACCGGGCGCACTTCGGTCAGCGCGCGGATTTCGGGCGTGCTGCCTTTGAGCGACTGCTCCTGGTTGTAGAGGAACACGTCATAGGCGAGCTGGTCGGTCGCGGTCAGCTTCGCGCGGTCGATCTGTTCGAGCAGCGCGACGTTGAGCTGCGTGTCGCGCAGGCTCGCGTAGAACGCCGCATCGGTCAGGTAATCGCCCAGCCGGTCGGCATTCTCGTCGTCGCCCCGGAACAGGCGGCTGAGCGGATTGAGCTCGAGGCTGCGCGCGTCGGAATCGGCGAACAGCGCGAACAGCTTGTCGTGTTCGGACTGCTGCGCGCTCGTCGTCGACTGCGCTGCGCCATCCTGCGCGAATGCGACGGCGGGCGTCGTGATCAGCGCGAGCGCGGCGGCGCCGGTCAGCAGGTGGCGGATGGTCATGTCGGTGGTCTCCCCAGGAATATGATCGCGCGAAGGCCTAGCCCGGCGCCGCGCGACCGCCAATCGCCTTCTGCAAGCGCAATGCCTGCATCGACGGGCGACGTTGCATCGCCCCAGCGCGTCACTCGATCACGCGTCCGCGCACCATCACGAAACCGACGTCTTCCAGCACGCTGACGTCGTCCAGCGGATTGCCGTCGACCGCGATGATGTCTGCCGAATAGCCGGGTGCGATCCGGCCGATTTCGCTTTCCATGTCGAGCACGCGGGCGGCAACGGTGGTGGCGCTGGCGAAGGCTTCGCGGTCGCTCATGCCCTGCGCGCGCATCAGCGCGAATTCCTCGGCATTGCGGCCGTGGTCGAAGACGCCCGCATCGGTGCCGAAGGCGATCGGCACGTTCCATTCGTGGGCCTGCCGCATGAAGACCTGCGCCTGGTCGTAGACCGCGCGGATCTTCTCCTCGACCACGGGGGTGTAGATGCCCTTGCCCAGCCCTTCGCTGACGCCCTTGAACGCCATCAGCGTCGGGATCAGGATCGTGCCGTTCTCGCGCATCGCGCGCGCCGCCGCCTCGTCGACGAAGGTCGAATGCTCGATCGTGTCGATCCCTGCGCGCGCCGCCGCCTCGATCCCGCGCGCGCCGTGCGCATGCGCCATGACCTTGAGGCCGAGCGAGTGCGCGGTGTCCGCGATCGCGCTCATTTCCTCGTCGGAGAAATGCGCGCCGAGGCCGCGTCCCTGCTGGCTGAGCACGCCGCCGGTGGCGGTGATCTTGATCACGTCGGAGCCGTTCTGGCTGGCGAGGCGCACCTTGGCCGCGCACTCGGTGGCGCCGGTGCAGGTGAAGCCGCTATCGAGCAGCTCGTTGACGTCGGGACGGAAGCCGTTGACGTCGCCGTGCCCACCGATGATCGCGAGCGCAGGTCCGGCGGCGACGATCCGCGGACCGGGAATCATCCCCTCCGCCGTGCCGCGCCGCAGCGCGAAAGCCGATTGCGGCCCGCTGCCCGCCTCGCGCACGGTGGTGAAGCCCGCGAGCGCGGTCAGCCGCGCGTTCTTGGCCCCGACCACGACGCCCCATTCGTCCGCTTCGGTGGCTTCCTTCCAGAAATCGCCGCCCGGATCGCCGGTCAGGTGCACATGCAGGTCGATCAGGCCGGGCAGCACGGTCTTGCCGGTCAGGTCGATCACCTGCGCGTCGCCAGCAGCGGTGCGGTAGCCCGCCTCGATCGCGACGATGCGTCCGTCCTCGACGATAATGGTCGAGGGGCCGCTCGGCTCGCCCGCCGCATCCGCCAGCACCGAACCGGCGTGGATGAGCGTCGTCTGCGCCACCGCCGGCGCGGCCAGCAGTGCCGTGCAGCTTGCGATCATCGAGAACAGGATACGCATATTCACTTCCCCCCTTGCTGCGCGCGTTGATGCCTTCCCGGTCGCTCCCGCGCAAGCAGAACGCCCTCCGGTTGTCGACATACGCCCACCCTGTATGAAATAGCGCGACACGAACGAACGAGAGGATACCGATGACCCGAACGCTTTTCGCCACCGCCACGCTGCTCGCTGGCGTTTCGCTGACCGCCACCGCGCAGGCGCGCCCGATGACGCCCGAAGACGTTGCCAGCCTCGATAGCCTCGGCGCGATCGCGGTTTCGCCCGATGGCACGCGCGTCGCCTACACCACCGCCAGCCTGCCCGATGTGACCGAGGGGGAGGAGAACGGCTTCTATTCGCAGCAGCTCAAGATGGCATACGGGCCGGATAATGCCCGCGTCTTCCTGCCCGAGGACGTGTCGGTGTCGAGCGTCAAGTTCTCGCCCGACGGGCGCATGGTCAGCTTCCTGTGGTCGAAGGACGAGGAGGACCGCGCCGTCTGGGGCATTCCCGTCGATGGCGGCGCGCAGGTGAAGCTTGCGGGAATCGAGGATGCGGGCGTGCGCGGCTACGCCTGGGGGCCCGACGCGAGCACGCTCTACCTGCTGGCCAGCCCGGCGAGCGACGAGGATCGCGAGGCGGAGGCCGAGGACGGCTTCAACGCGATCGTTTACGAAGAGGAATCGAAGTTCAATCGGCTGTTCGCAGCGCAGGCTGGCGGCGAGGAGATCGATGCCGAGCCGCGCGAGATCACCGTGCACGGCTACGTCACCAGCTTCGCGGTGACGCCCGACAACCGCTACGGCGTGATCGAGAGCCAGCCGACCCCCGCGATCGACGACACCTATACCTCGACACGGATCGCCATCCTCGACCTTGCCGACGGCCGCGTGCTGCGCGAGGTCGCAACCCCCGGCAAGCTCGGCGATATCGAGATCTCGCCCGACGGACGCCAGCTATCGATGGTCGCAGGGATCGACGTCAACGATCCGGCGGCGACCACGCTCCATCTCGTCGACGTGGCGACCGGCGAATACCGCGCGCTCAACGCAGGCGCGGCCGAGGCGGCGGGCGACACCGAATGGATGAGCGACGGGCGCCTCGCAGTGATCGTCGACAAGGGGGCGGACACGATTTTGCGCATCTACAACGCCGACGGCAGCGTGGCGCGCGAAGTCGATCCGGGCGCGCTGATCCTCACCAGCCTCGAAAACGGCGGCAGCGAATCGCTGTTCGTATCCGCCAACAGCCCGCGCCATCCCGGCGAGCTGTTCGCCTTCGATGGCAATGGCTTCACCCGCTGGACGCAGCACAACCCATGGCTTTCCGAAATCACCTTCGGCGACCAGCGAACCTACACCTACACCGCGCGCGACGGCCAGCAGGTCGAAGGCGTGCTGGTCGAGCCGGTCGGCGGCACGCCGCGCGGTGGCGCTCCGCTGATCATGGACGTGCACGGCGGGCCGGAAGCCCATGAATCGAACGGCTGGGTGACCGGCTACAGCAATCCCGGCCAGGTCGCGGCGGGCATGGGCTATGCCGTGTTCCTGCCCAATTATCGCGGCTCGACCGGCTATGGCACCGCCTTTTCCAAGGCCCACCAGAACGACTATGCGGGCAAGGAATTCAACGACATCGTCGATGCCAAGCGCGCGCTGGTGGAGGACGGGATCGCCGATCCCGATCGCACCGGGATCACCGGCGGCAGCTATGGCGGCTACGCCAGCGCCTGGGGCGCGACCGCGCTGAGCGCGGAATACGCCGCCGCCGTGATGTTCGTGGGCATTTCCAACCAGATCAGCAAGTTCGGCACGACCGACATTCCGATGGAGATGTACAATGTCCACGCGCGCAAGTGGCCGTGGGAAGACTGGCAGGGCATGCTCGAAGTCAGCCCCATCTACCACGTCGACAAGGCTGAAACGCCGATCCTGATCATGCACGGGGCGGAAGACACGCGCGTCGCGCCGAGCCAGAGCTACGAGCTCTATCGCAACATCAAGGTGCGCAAGCCCGACACGCCGGTGCGGCTGGTCCTCTTCCCTGGCGAAGGCCACGGCAATGCCCGCGCCGCGTCGCGCTACGACTACAACCTGCGCATGATGCGCTGGTTCGAAACCTATCTGAAGACGGGCGACCGCAAGGCCGAAATGCCCGCACCACGCCCCGAGTTGAATATCGACGACGATAGCGAGGACGACAGCGAGGATTGATTTCCCGCCCAGATCGGGGAAAAATCGAACCAGAATGGGGCGCGCAAGGGATGACCTGCGCGCCCTTTTTCGTGCCCATCGTGCCCTACCGAATGCGACACTTTCCAAAATAGAAAGTTTTGACTTGCCGAATCGGAAAGTCACGCCTACCTCTTTCCATATTGGAAAGTGAAGGACCCTCCGATGGACAAGAATGAAGCACAATCGGCACTGGATGCCGTCAGGAATACCGATCGTGCGATGGCCGACCGGATGCGCTGGCCGTTCTGGCGGCACGCGATTTTCGGCGCGATGATGGCGCTGGTGCTGCTGGCCATCGCCCTGCCCAGTGCGGCGCGGATGCCCGTGCTGGCTCTCGTGGTGCTGCTGGTTTTCCTCGTCGTGCGCGATGACAAGACGCGCCACGGCATGTTCGTCAGCGGGTACCAAAAGGGCCGCACCGGCTGGGTCTTGGTACTCCAGTTCGCGTTGCTCGCCGCGTCGCTGGCGGCAACCATCATGCTGGTCGATAGTCCTCTGACGAGCCCGCTGTTCTGGGCGATCGCAGCGATACTGCTGATCGGCAGCACGGCTCTCAGCCTGCTATGGGAAAAAATCTACCGGTCGGATCTGAAGGCGGGCCGGGCATGAGCTCGCAAATCGACCTGACCCTGCACGCTCCGGCAAGGTTGCAGATTGCCGCCATGCTGGCGCGGGCCGACGAGGTGGAATTCGCGACCATCCGCGAGGTGACCCAAGTGAGCGACAGCGTTCTCTCGAAACACCTCACCGCCCTTTCCGAAGCCGGCTATGTCAAGATCGTGAAGGCACCGCGCGACGGACGCCAACGCACCTGGGCATCGCTGACCCGGACCGGACGAAGCGCCTTTGCCTCACACATGAATGCGCTGCGCGAACTTGCTGCCGCGGCCGAACAGGCAGTGGGGGCGCGGTGATCGCCGAGGGTCGGGGCCGTGTCCCGATCAGAACGTATAGCCGACCCCGCCGCCGACCAGCCACTGGTCGCGGCTGCCGCGCTGGGCGACGAAGGGCGAGTCCGCCGCATCGCCGATCACGCGCGAATATCCGCCGATGGCGAACAGCGCGAGGCCGCCATTGGTGAGATCGCCGTCGAGGTCGAACCCGCCGATCAGATTGGCCCCGACCCGGTTGAAGCCCGCGCCCGCGTCGTAGGTCGGCAGGCCGCTGGCGAGCGCCTGGCTCGGCGTGACCGAGTAGTAGTAATCGTTGAACTTGTCGTCGGCGTGCTCGGCCGACACCGCAAGGCTGACGGCGGCGCCGCGGCTGACCGGCGTGAAGTAGGTAATGCCGGGGCTGACGGTGAAGCCTTCGTGCGCGCCGGCGATGTCCCACCTTGCGTCGACGCTGAAGCTGATGCTGTCGTAGGGGTTGAGCAGACCCGAATAGCTGACGCCCGCGCTGGGGCCGACTTCGACTGCGGTGTCGAGTTCGCCCGCCGCGGCCACCACGGGATCCTCGATATCGCCGGTGCGGCTGGTGCGCAGACGCAGCGCGGGGCCGAACGAGAAGCCGACCGGACCGCTGCGGTCGGGAATGAAATTGAGCGCCGCGCCCGCGGCACGCGGTTCGATATCGACCCCGCCGAGGCTGCCCCGGATCAGCGGGAGCGGGAAGACCTCGTAATCGTCCGACCCGTCATATTCGGGCGCGAAGCCCACCCCGACGCCGATCTGGACCCAGTCGCCATCGAACACCCCGGCATCGACCGGGCCGGCCGTATCGGATCCGGAATCGGCCGCAGGCGTCTGCGCCCATGCGGGGGTCGTGGCGAACACGCCGGCGAGGATGGCGGCGGCGAAAGATGGTGCGAAACTGCGCATATGGTCTAAAATTCTCCCGGTTCCTCGCCCGAACGGGCCGAGCCGACCAACGTTCCAGCACTATGCGATGCGCCCGTCGGCGAGTTGCGCCAGAGCAACAAAGGACAGATTGCCACGTGATCGCAACCAGCTGATTGATCGGGCGATGAAAATCCTGATCGCTGCCGCCATGGCACTTCTCGTCCCCACGGCCCTTGCGGCGCGGGCGGACGGTTCGATTTCTCCCCCGGCAGCGCAGCAGGCCAGCAGCCACGCGCGGCTGGCCGAGGCAATCAATGCCCGATCGGTGCACGAGGCCGCGATCGAGGCGGTCCTGCGCGACATGCGGACCGTGATGATGCGCGACCCCAACCTCGTCCTGATGGAGCGCCGATGCGAGGGACTGGTCGATTCGATCATGGCCGTGTCGGGTCCGCTCATCATCGAATACGGCAATGTCGAGCGCAGCGTCACCCGCGCCGAAATGGCTGCCCTGTTCGAGGAAGAGCTGACCGGGGAGGAGGCGAGGCAGCTCGCCGCGTTCTACGAGAGCGAGAGCGGGCAGCGCATCCTCTCGGGCGTCAATGCGAACCTCAATTTCGAAAAGTCGATCGCGGGCAGCGTGCCGAGCGGCCCGGATATGCCGGTCAGGATCGACGAACGCGACGCCGAATCCGATACCCGGCGGATGGTCGCGGGCATGATTTCGGGCCTGAGCCAGGAAGAGCTTGAGGAAATCGAACGCGAGATCGTAGCCATCCCCGCCTTTCCGAAGTTCGAGGCCCTCGCGCCGCAAGTGACCGCGCTGCGCCTCGAGATCGCCAATCGCGACCTCATTCCGGGATTCAACGAACGGCTGGACGCGGCGATGAACACCGCGATCGCCGCGCAAATGGAGACATGCGGGCTATAGTCACCATTTGCGTGACGCCCGATTGCCCATAAGGGATTGCGCGATGACGCAATCACGTGCCGACTTTGCCATTATGGGCGGCGGCCTCGCCGGGGGACTCATCGCGCTCGCCCTGCGCCGGGCCGATCCCGCGCTCTCGGTCGTGCTCGTCGAGGCGGGTGAGCGGCTGGGCGGCAATCATCGCTGGAGCTGGTTCGAAAGCGATCTGGCGGCCGAGGGGCATGCGCTGCTCGGCCCTTTTCGCAAGATCCACTGGCCCGCCGGCTACGACGTCCATTTCCCCGAACATTCGCGGCGGCTGGACAGCACTTACGTCTCGCTCTCCTCGGTCGACTTCGATGCTGCGCTGCGGCGCGAGCTGGCGCAATCGACGATCCACACCAGCCGCGAAGTGGCGCAGGTCGATGCGCGGGGATGCACGCTCGCGAACGGAGAGCGGATCGATGCGCGCTGCGTGATCGATGCGCGTGGATACATCCCTTCCGATGCCTTCGAGGGCGGCTGGCAGGTCTTCATGGGCCGCCACCTGCGCACGCCCGAGCCGCACGGGGTCGACCGCCCGATCGTGATGGACGCCAAGGTCCGCCAGCTCGGCGCGTTCCGCTTCGTCTACACCCTGCCGCTGGCCGCCGACGAGCTGTTCGTCGAGGATACCTATTACCAGGACACGCCCGTGCTCGACCGCGCGGCGCTGTCGGGCCGGATCGATCGCTATTGCGAGCGGCTGGGCTGGCACGGCGATCCGCTGGCCTACGAAACCGGCGTGCTGCCGGTGGTGACGGGCGGGGACCTGCCCCGCTACCAGCGCGAGGTCCGCGTGCCCGGCGTCGCGCTGGCGGGCGCGCGCGCGATGATCGCGCATCCGCTGACGAGCTACACCCTGCCCTTCGCGGTCGAGACCGCGCTGCTGGTCGCGCAGAACCGCGACCTACCGGGCGAACAGATGGCCGCCCTGCTGGAGGCGCATGCGAGGCGCGTGTGGAAGCGCACGGGCTTCTACCGCATGCTCGGCAAGATGCTGTTCGGGGCGGCGAAGCCCGAGGAACGCTACCGCATATTCTCGCGCTTCTATCGCCTCGATGCGGGGCTGATCGAACGGTTCTACGCCGGGAGGTCGAGCGCTGCGGACAAGCTGCGGACCCTTACCGGCAAGCCGCCCGTTCCCATCCCGCGTGCCCTGCGCGCGCTGGCGGGCAACCAGCCCGCCCTCGCTCCCGATACTTCTTCTCCCGCCCCCTCCTCACCACAAGGACCGCACGATCATGGCTGACAGCCACTCAAAGACTTCCAGTGCATGCGTGATCGGAGCCGGCTTCGGCGGCATGGCGCTCGCCATCCGACTGCAGAGCGCGGGGATCGCGACGACCGTGATCGAGGGGCGCGACAAGCCCGGCGGACGCGCCTATTTCTGGGAGAAGGAGACCGACAAGGGCATCTTCACCTTCGACGGCGGGCCCACGGTCGTCACCGATCCCGACTGCCTGAGGGAACTCTGGGCCCTCTCGGGCCACGACATGGCGAAGGATGTCGAACTGACCCCCGTCATGCCCTTCTACCGCCTCAACTGGCCCGACGGCACCAATTTCGACTATTCGAACGACCACGACGAGCTGTTCGCGGAGATCGCCAAGCTCAACCCGAAGGACGTCGAAGGCTACCAGCGCTTCCTCGAATATTCCGCCGGGGTCTACGAGGAAGGCTACGTAAAGCTTGGCACCGTGCCCTTCCTCGACTTCAAGTCGATGTTGAAGGCCGCGCCCGCGCTGGCGAAGAAGCAGGCCTACCGCAGCGTCTATTCGATGGTGTCGAAGTTCGTCGAGAACGAGAAGCTGCGCCAGGCGCTGAGCTTCCATACGCTGCTGGTCGGCGGCAATCCGATGAAGACGAGCAGCATCTACGCGCTGATCCACAAGCTGGAGATGGACGGCGGCGTGTGGTGGACCAAGGGCGGCACCAACCAGCTGATCGCGGGGATGGTCCGCCATTTCGAGCGGCTCGGCGGCGTCATGCGCGTGGGCGATCCGGTGGTCGGCATCGATGTCGACGGCAAACGCGCCAAGAGCGTGATGACCCAGAGCGGTTTCGTGCAGACCTTCGACGCGGTCGCCAGCAACGCCGACATCATGCATTCCTACCGCGACCTGCTCGGCAAGTCGCAGCGCGGGTGGAGCATGGGGCGCAGGCTCAAGCGCAAGAGCTACAGCCCCGGGCTGTTCGTGGTCCATTTCGGGCTGGAAGGGAACTGGCCCGGCATCGCGCACCACATGATTCTGTTCGGCCCGCGCTACAAGGGCCTGCTCGACGACATCTACCAGCACGGCGTGCTGCCCGAGGATTTCTCGATCTACCTCCACCACCCGAGCAAGAGCGATCCGAGCATGGCGCCGCCGGGGCACAGCACCTTCTATGCGCTGGTCCCGGTCGCTCATCAGGGCAAGCTGCCGGTCGACTGGGACGAGGTCGGGCCATTGCTGGAAAAACGCATCCTCGACGAGGTCGGCAAACGGCTGGTGCCGAACATCCACGAGCGGATCGTGACCAAGTTCCACTACGCGCCGAGCGATTTCTCGGCCGACCTCAACGCGCACCTCGGCAGCGCCTTCAGCCTCGAGCCGGTGCTCACGCAGAGCGCGTATTTCCGGGGCCACAACCGCGACGACGTGATCAAGAACTTCTACCTCGTCGGCGCAGGCACCCATCCGGGCGCAGGGATTCCCGGCGTGGTCGGCAGCGCGAAGGCAACGGCGGGGCTGATGATCGAGGATCTCACATGATCCTCCCCGGAACGGGGAGGGGGACCAGTCCCGGACTTGATCCGGGAATGGTGGAGGGGCACGCTCCGTGATCACGGGTCCCCGCCAGACGGTCAAAATGGCACGCAAACTTCGCAGCGAGATGTCGCTGCCCGAGACCTTGCTATGGGCCGAGCTGCGGAAACGTCCCGGCGGGTTCAAGTTCCGGCGCCAGCACCCGGCCGGTGACTATGTGCTCGATTTTTATTGCACGAAGGCAAAGCTCGCGGTCGAAGTGGACGGCATGGCACATGATAGCGCAGATGCCACCCTTCGCGATGCCAACCGATCTGCCTTTCTGAAGTCGCGCGGCATTGCGACCACGCGCGTTCCGGCAAACCTGATCCTTGCGGATATCGAGCCGGTCGTTAACCCGTCTGACCGAAATTTGCAGAGAGCGTATGCGAGAACACACCGTGCCCCTCCACCGGCCTGCGGCCGGTCCCCCTCCCCGTGCCGGGGAGGAACTGTGAAAAGCCTCGCCATCTATTGCGGCTCCGCCACCCCGCCCGATCCGCGCTATATCGAGCTGGCGCGCGATGTGGGCGCGCAGCTCGCCCGCCGCGGGATCGGCGTCGTCTATGGCGGCGGGCGGCTCGGCCTGATGGGCGCGCTGGCGCAGGGTGCGCTTGCCGAAGGCGGCGAGGTGATCGGCGTGATCCCGCACGCGATGGTGGAGCGCGAGTTCGCCAACCACGACTGCACGCAGCTGATCACGGTCGACACGATGCACGAACGCAAGGCGCATTTCACCGATCTGGCCGACGGTTTCGTGACCCTGCCGGGCGGCACGGGGACGATGGACGAACTGTTCGAGGCGCTCAGTTGGGCGCAGATCGGCTACCACGAAAAGCCAGTCGGGCTGCTCAACGCCTTCGGTTTTTACGATGGTCTTGTGGAATTCGTAAACCGGATGGCCGATACGGGTTTCATTCGCGCAACACATCGCGAGATTTTGCAGGTTGCGGACGGTTTGCCGGAACTGCTCGACAAGCTGGAATCTTATATCCCCAATACACCGATCTACCGCATGAGTGCCGACCAGTTGTGACCCAGACCCGACCGCTTGTCCCCTCGCGCTTCGTGCGCCCGTCGATCCCGCGCGCCGGGGGCGGCAGGGACCGCGCCGGGCTCGTACGCGAATCCTATGCGATGATCGCGGACGGATCGCGCAGCTTCGCGCTTGCCTCCAAGTTGTTCGACAGGCCGACGCGCGAGCGTGTGTGGATGCTCTACGCCTGGTGCCGCCGGTGCGACGACCTGGCCGATGCGCAGGACCTCGGCGGCGAACTCGGCGACCAAGCGGGGATCGAGGACCGGCTGCAGGCGATCAAGGTGCTCACCCGCCGCGCGCTGGAAGGCGGGGCCACAGCCGATCCGGCATTCGATGCGCTGGGCCAGGTCGCGGGCGAGGCGGGCATCACGCTCGACATGGTGAACGAGGTCATCTCAGGCTTTGCGATGGACGCCAACGGGTTCAGCCCGACCACCGAGAAGGAGCTGATGCGCTATTGCTACCACGTCGCGGGCGCAGTCGGCGTGCTGATGGCGCGGGTGATGTTCGCGCCCAACGACAGCTTCATTTACGACCGGGCGTGCGACCTGGGCCTCTCGTTCCAGCTCGCCAATATCTCGCGCGACGTCATCGAAGATGCGCGCGCCGGGCGCTGCTACCTGCCCGAAGACTGGCTGGCCGACGCGGGGCTGAGCCGCGAGAACTACGCCGACGAGGAAAACCGGTTTGCGCTTGCAGGCGTCGTCGCGCGGCTGGTCCACCGGATGAAACAATACGAGGATGCCGCGCGGCTGGGCGCCAAGCACCTGCGCTTCCGCCAGCGCTGGGCAGTTCTGTCCGCCGCGCGCATCTACGGCGCGATCGGACAGAAAGTGCTCGAACGCGGGCAATATGCATGGAACCGCCGCGTCTACGTGCCCTTCCACGAGAAGCTGTGGCATGTCGGCGGCGCTTTCTTCGAAGCGGTGACCCGCCGCGCGCCCGAACCCGTCGAATGGCCGCCCTACAAGCGCGAGGATCTGCGCCCCGTCGCCGGGTGGTAGACCTGCGGCCCGCCAGGCGGTAGCGGGTTGGACATGATCCAGAAGCTCCTGATCGCCAATCGCGGCGAGATCGCCTGCCGCATTATCCGCACCGCGCGCGAGATGGGTATCACCACCGTTGCGGTCTATTCCGATGCCGACGCCAAGGCGCTGCACGTGCGCAGTGCCGACGAGGCGGTGCATATCGGCCCCTCGCCCGCTGCCGAAAGCTACCTGGTGGGCGAGAAGATCATCGCCGCCGCCAAGCAGACCCGCGCGCAGGCGATCCACCCGGGCTACGGCTTCCTCTCGGAAAACGCCGACTTCGCGCAGGCCGTGAAGGACGCGGGACTGATCTGGGTCGGCGCGCCGCCCTCCTCGATCCGCGCGATGGGGCTGAAGGACGCCGCCAAGAAGCTGATGCGCGAGGCGGGCGTGCCCGTGACGCCGGGCTACGACGGCGACGACCAATCGGCAGAGCGGCTGAGACAGGAGGCCGACGCGATCGGCTATCCCGTGCTGATCAAGGCCGTGGCCGGCGGCGGCGGCAAGGGGATGCGCAAGGTCGACGCGGAGGGCGATTTCCTCTCCGCGCTCGAATCCTGCCGCCGCGAGGCCAAAGCCAGCTTCGGCAATGACGACGTGATCCTCGAAAAATGGATCACCTCGCCCCGCCATATCGAAGTGCAGGTTTTCGGCGACAGCCACGGCAACCACGTCCACCTGTTCGAACGCGACTGTTCCTTGCAGCGCCGCCACCAGAAGGTGATCGAGGAAGCGCCCGCGCCGGGCATGGACGAGGCGACGCGCGAAGAAATCTGCTCCGCCGCCGTGCGCGCCGCCAAGGCTGTCGATTACGAGGGCGCGGGCACGATCGAATTCATCGCCGACGCCAGCGAAGGCCTGCGCGCCGACCGCATCTTCTTCATGGAAATGAACACCCGCCTTCAGGTCGAACACCCGGTGACCGAGGAGATCACCGGGGTCGATCTGGTCGAATGGCAGCTGCGCGTCGCCGCGGGCGAACCGATCCCGAAAAAGCAGGACGAGCTGAGCATCGCCGGCTGGGCGATCGAGGCGCGGCTCTATGCCGAGGACCCCTCGAAGGGCTTCCTGCCCTCGACCGGCCCGCTCCACCATCTCGACCTTGGCCACGAGGGCCGGATCGAGACCGGCGTCGAAGAGGGCGATGAAATCAGCCCCCATTACGACCCGATGGTCGCGAAGCTGGTCGCCTGGGGCGAGACGCGCGACGACGCGATCGACCAGCTGATCGAAATGACCGATGGGGTCGAAATCTGGTCGGTCCGCACCAACGCTGCCTTCCTCGGCAATGCGCTGGGCGAGGACGATTTCGCCGATGCGCAGCTCGATACCGGCTTCATCGAGGCGAAGGGCGATGCCCTGCTCGCCGATCCCGAACCGAATGACGCGATCCGCGCGGCTGCTGCCGACATCGCCCTGCTCGCTGCGGGCGTGACCGAGCAGCCGATGGCGGGCTTCCGCCTCAATCGCCCGCTGCGGCTGACGGTGGCGCTGGGCCAGGGCGGCGAATTCACCACGGTCGATCCGGCCGAGGCCGCGCCCTTCGAACCCCTCCCCGGCTTTGCCGACGATGCGCGCGTCGTCGTCTTCGCCGACGGTCAGGCGCACGAGTTCGACCTTGCCGCACGTGGCGGCGGGGCGCTGGCCGCCAGCGACGGCGCGATCCTCGCCCCGATGCCGGGCAAGGTCATCGCGGTCGACGTGGCGGACGGCGCCAGCGTCACCGCTGGCCAGCGGTTGATGGTGCTCGAAGCGATGAAGATGGAACACGCCCTTACCGCGCCGTTCGATGGCACCGTGACGCAGCTTGTCGCCACCGAAGGCGCCCAGGTGCAGGTCGAAGCGGTGCTGTGCGTGGTGGAGCCTGCGTCCGAAGACTGACCGCCGGGATGGTGGTAGCGCTACCTTAGCGCTTGCGCGCTCGCTCCGGCTGGGTCAAACCTCCTGCCTATAACAAGGGGAGGATAATCGTATGGCCACCGGAGCAACGCCGGACAGGATGACACGCGGGCATGCGAAGGTGATCCTCGCATCCTCGCTCGGCACGGTGTTCGAGTGGTACGATTTCTACCTCTACGGTCTGCTCGCCTCGATCATCTCGGTGCAGTTCTTCTCCAATGTGGACGAGACGACCGGGTTCATCTTCGCGCTTGCCGCCTTTGCTGCGGGCTTCGCGGTGCGGCCCTTCGGCGCGATCGTCTTCGGGCGCCTCGGCGACGTGGTCGGGCGCAAATATACCTTCCTCGTCACCATGGGCCTGATGGGGGCCTCCACCTTCGCGGTTGGGATCCTGCCATCCTTCGCCGCGATCGGCGTGGCGGCGCCGATCATCCTCGTCCTGCTGCGGCTGGTGCAGGGCCTCGCATTGGGCGGCGAATATGGCGGCGCGGCGACCTACGTGGCGGAGCATGCGCCCGAGGGGAAGCGCGGCTTCTACACCAGCTTCATCCAGACCACCGCCACGCTCGGCCTGTTTGCCGCGCTGCTGGTGGTGATCGGGCTGCGCACCTGGATGGGCGAGGAAGCCTTTGCCGACTGGGGATGGCGTGTGCCCTTCCTGATGTCGTCCATCCTGCTCGGCGTGTCGATCTGGATCAGGATGCAGCTGTCCGAAAGCCCGGTTTTCGCGGAGATGAAAAGTAGCGGCACGACATCCAAGGCGCCGCTGAGCGAAGCCTTCGGCCAGTGGAAGAACCTGCGCCTCGTGCTCGCCGCATTGCTCGGCGCGGTCGCGGGGCAAGCGGTGGTCTGGTACACCGGCCAGTTTTACGCGCTGTTCTACCTCGAGCGTATCCTGAAGGTCGATGGCGGTACCGCCAACATCCTCATCGCCATCGCGCTGGCGCTGGCCACCCCCTTCTTCCTGTTCTTCGGCTGGCTGAGCGACAAGGTGGGTCGCAAGCCGGTCATCCTGACCGGGCTGGTGCTGGCTGCGGTCAGCTATTTCCCGCTGTTCGGCCTGCTGACCGACGCCGCAAATCCCGCGCTGGCGCAGGCAAGCGAACGTGCGCCCGTGGTGGTCGCCACCGCGCCGCAGGATTGCTCGGTCCAGTTCGACCCGATCGGGCGGACCAGCTTCGACACTACGGGATGCGACATTGCCAAGTCCACGCTCGCCAGGGCAGGCATTCCCTACACCGATGCAGCGCTGGAAGGCTCGCCGGGCCGGGCCCAGGTGCGCATCGGTGACGGGCAGATCGTCGCGATCGCACCCGGCACCGGCACCGAAGAACTGACGGCCGCACTGGCTCAGGCGGGCTATCCGGAGAAAGCGGACCCGGCGGCGATCGACCGGCCGCTGGTGGTCGCGATCCTCTTCGCGCTCGTCCTGATGGTGACCATGGTCTACGGGCCGATCGCCGCGCTGCTGGTCGAACTGTTCGAGCCGCGCATCCGCTATACCGCGATGAGCCTGCCCTATCACATCGGCAATGGCTGGTTCGGTGGCTTCCTGCCGACCATCGCCTTCGCGATGGTGGCGGCAACGGGCAATATCTACGCCGGGCTATGGTATCCGGTGAGCATCGCCGCGCTCAGCGTCATATGCGGCCTGCTGTTCCTGCCCGAAACCTTCCGGCGGCGGATCGACGGGGCAAACTGAGCCCCTCCCCTGCCGCCAGCAGCGCCTAGTCGGCCAGTTGATCGTCCGCCACCGGCGGGCCGAACAGCTTGCCGCGTTCGGCGAACAGCACCAGGCCGATGCAGATCAGCGCGCCGCCGGTCAGCGCGGCCGCCAGCGGAATCGCCGTGCCGTTGTAGGCATAGCCGATCCCTGCGCCGATCAGCGCGGCGGTGGTCATCCGCATGAAGGTCTGCACGCTGGCCGCCGCGCCAGCCGTCTCGCGGAAGGGCTGCATAGCGATCGAGCCGAAATTGGCGCCGATGAAGCCCAGCAGCATCATGTTCGCCGCCATCAGCGGGACGAAGGTCCACAGCGTTTCCTCGGTCATCGTCGCGAAGAACAGCTGCATCGCAGCCACGATCAGGAACAGGAACAGGCCGGTATGGCTCACCCGGCGCGCACCGAAGCGTTCGACGATGCGCGAATTGGTCCAGCTCGCCACCGCCATCGCGCCCGCGCAGCTCGCGAAGATCAGCGGGAACCACGGCCCCGCGCCGAACGCCTCGCCCACCAGCTGCTGCGCCGAGTTGATGAAGCCGAACAGGGCCCCGAAGATCACCGCGCTGCCCAGCGTATAGCCGAGCGCCTGCGGCATGGTCAGCGTCGCGCGCATGTTGCGGGCGATCACGCGCGGGCGGATCGGCTGCTTGTCTTCGGGATGCAGCGTCTCGGGCAGGTTGCGCCATGCCCACGCGCCCATCGCCACGCCGGCGCCTGCGGTGAAGACGAAGATCCAGCGCCAGTCGCCCATCAGCATCAGCACGCCCTGGCCGAGGCTGGGCGCGACGGCGGGCACCATCAGGAAGATGACGAAGATCAGGCTCATCATCCGGGCCATCTTGTCGCCGCCCACCCTGTCACGAATGATCGCGGGCGGCAGGGCAACGATCCCCGCTGCGCCGAAGCCCTGCAGGAAGCGCAGCGTCAGCAATGATTCAAAGCTCCATGCCAGCGCACACGCGATCGAGAAGGCGATATAGAGCGCAAGGCTGGTAAACAGCACCGGGCGGCGGCCGAAACGGTCCGCCAGCGATCCGGGCACCAGCGCGCCGAGCCCGGCGGCGAGCAGGTAGGCGCCGACCACGAACTGGCGGCTGTTGCCCGTCGCATCGAGATCGGTGGCGAGATTGTCGAGCGCGGGCAGGATCGCGTCGATGCCGAGCGCATTGAGCGCCATCAGCAGCGCCATCATCCCGATCAGCTGGCGTTCGCCGATCGGCTTGCCCGACGGGGGCAGCGCGGCGGGCGAGCGCACGGCGGGGCTTGCTTCGGGGAGATCGGGCGCCCCTCCGGGTGTCTCGCCGGGCGCATATTCTGGATTTCGCATCTGCACAAAACCGCAGATGGCGTCGCCGGTTCCGGTTGGCAACCTATCTGCTATTCAGGACACGCGATGAGCGAGGATGCCTCAGGACCGGACGATGACGTGCAGGATCGCGCGGGCGAAGTGCGCCAGCGCAAGATCATCCATGTCGACATGGATGCCTTCTTCGCCAGCGTCGAACAGCGCGACAATCCGGAACTGCGGGGCAAGCCGGTGGCCGTGGGCGGGTCGAGCGGGCGCGGCGTGGTCGCCGCAGCGAGTTACGAGGCGCGCAGGTTCGGCGTGAAGTCGGCCATGCCGTCGGTCACCGCGAAACGGCTGTGCCCCGATCTCATTTTCGTGAAGAGCCGCTTCGATGCCTATCGCGAAGCGTCGGACCAGATCCGCGCGATCTTCCGCCACCACACCGACCTCGTCGAACCGCTCAGCCTCGACGAGGCCTATCTCGACGTCACCGAAAACAAGCTCGGCATCCCCTCCGCCACCCGGGTCGCACAGATGATCCGGCAGGAAATCCGTGCGAAGACGAGGCTCACCGCGAGCGCGGGCGTGTCCTACAACAAGTTCCTCGCCAAGCTCGCCAGCGACCAGAACAAGCCCGACGGGATGTGCGTGATCCGCCCCGGCGAAGGCGCGGCCTTCGTCCAGACATTGCCGATCCGCCGCTTCCACGGGGTCGGCCCGCGCGGCGAGGAGAAGATGGCGCGGCTCGGCATCGCGACCGGCGCCGATCTTGCCGCCAAGGACCAGGCGTGGCTACGCCAGCATTTCGGCAGCTTCGGCGATTATCTCTACCGCGCGGCAAGAGGGATGGACGATCGCCCGGTACGCACCAACCGCATCCGCAAGTCGGTCGGCGGCGAACGGACCTTTTCGGCGGATCGGCACGAGGCCGAGGAGCTGCGTACGACTCTGGCGGAAATCGTCGATATCGTGTGGGAACGGATCGAGCGGTCCGAGGCGCAGGGACGCACCGTGACGCTCAAGCTCAAATACAACGACTTTCAGCTCGTGACGCGCGCACGTTCCTTCGCCCGCAATATTGCCGACAAGGCGGAGTTCGCGCAGGTGGCGCGCGAAATCCTCGATGACATGCTACCGCTGCCCAAGCCGATCCGCCTGATGGGGCTGACGCTGTCCAATCTCGACCGGGCAGACCCGCAGCAGGCGGAGGAAGCGGCCCGGCGGCGCGAGCGCAAGAGCGGGCAGCTGGCGCTGTTCTAAAAGGTGGTGCGAACCTCGCCCGAGCGCAGGTGCGCGATGCGACTTTCGGCAATCGAGCCCAGCGGCTGCGGCGGGTCCCCGGCCGGTGCGAAACGGATCTCCACGATCTCCCGCCCGTCGGGCTCGGGCACCTGATCGACCGTGGCGGTATAGAGGAACGCGACATGCGGCGCGCCGGAGATCGTTTCGTCGAGCGTACCGGCAGAGCGCAGGTCGCTCAGCGTAACGCCCAGCTCCTCGCGCATTTCGCGCCGTGCCGCCGCCTCCGGCTCTTCCCCACGATCGATCCCGCCGCCCGGGAGGGTCCACACGTCGGGGCCATAGGCATGGCGCACGAACAGCATCCGGCCCTGCGGGTCGTGCAGGAACACGCACACCCCCCGCAGCTGCGGCTTCGCCAGCCGCCGCCAGCGATGCCGCAGCCGGTGGGCGATGCGCAGCCCGAACCGGGCAAGCGGGCGCGGAAGGAACTCGATCAGCATCAGGCATGCCATAGCAAAAGGCCGACCCAGCGTATCACCGGATCGGCCTTTTCTTCGGTCACGCAATATCGTGCGATCGGGCGGCCTGTCAGCCGAGCGTGGACTTGAGGAACCAGGCGCGCTCTTCGGCCATGTCGGTCCAGTCGTCCAGCAGGCCGTCGGTGGCATTGTCGCCGGCCTCTTCGGCCAGCGGCTTCATGCCCTTCAGGCGCTTGACCATCGCGACATTGTCGGCATGCAGCTCGCTCACCATCGCATCGGCATCGAGGTCGGTCTTGTCCTGATCCTTCACCTGCGTGGCGCGGGCGACCGAGCCGATCGAGGTGAGCGTCACCTCGCCCAGCTTGCGCACACGCTCGCCGATCTCGTCGATCTGGTCGCGCAGTTCGATCGCCTGTTCGTCGAACAGCAGGTGCAGGTCGCGGAAACGCGGGCCCTTCACATGCCAGTGGAAGTTCTTGGTCTTGAAATAGAGCGCAAGATGGTCGGCAAGAAGCCCGTTGAGTTCCTGCACGAGGGCGGTTTTCGAATTGTCACCGGATTGGGCCATGTTTGGTCTCCTGTTTTTATTGTTGGGTAAGCTGTCTCAACCGATCAACGTGCAAGAACCCCGCGGTTTCCCGCGAATGGTCGATCACATTGATCGACGATCCCATGTATGAGCCGTCTTACCCGGACGTCGTCAGATAATCCCGCGCACGCCCAGCCCCATGACCACGCCGGTGATCAGCACGAGCGCACCCATCACCAGCCGGAAGACGCGCAGGGGCAGCGCGTC
The DNA here is from genome assembly GCF_003363135.1 of Alteriqipengyuania lutimaris. Classification (NCBI taxonomy): domain Bacteria; kingdom Pseudomonadati; phylum Pseudomonadota; class Alphaproteobacteria; order Sphingomonadales; family Erythrobacteraceae; genus Alteriqipengyuania; species Alteriqipengyuania lutimaris. The sequence continues at coordinate 116,713 of NZ_QRBB01000001.1, forward strand.
CAGATCCTCACCCAGCGCCCAGCCGCCTGCCAGCGCGAGAGCCGCGCCCACCGCTCCGCCCGCCGCGACATGCGCAGGCAGCGCGGTCGCCGCCGCGAGCGCGAACAGCAGGAAGCGCGCGGCATCGCCCCACTGGCGCGCGAGCAGCACGACGAAGGCCGCGAAGGGCGATCGGGTCGGCTCCTTCGGACGCCGGTCGCGCGTGGGCCAGAGCAGTTCCACCGCCGCCACGACCAGCGCGATCGCGACCAGCATGCGCTGTGCCGCAACCGGCAGCAGCTGCGCGATCGCATCGCCTGCGATTGCCATCGCGACGGCAGTAATGGCTGCCGAGACAAGCGCGGCGAGCAGGATCGCGACGCCCAGCGGCTGCGCCAGCCGCGCGACCAGCAGCTGGTCGCGCGCGCCGATGGTCAGGAGCAGCGCGGCGGCGAAACCGAAGAGGAAGGATGACATGGGAGGTCTGCGCGGGCGCCTTCAGGCGGCGTCCACGATTCGCCCCTTCTCGGGCGCGACGATCACCTTGTTGCGGCCCGTCTTCTTCGCCTCGTACAGCGCATCGTCCGCCCGGCACAAGGTAGCATCGCTGGTTTCGAGACTGACCGAGACCCCGGCGGAGAAGGTGATCGCCCCCATCGGCTCGTCGGTCTCGCGCAGCTTCAGGTTGCGTTCGGCCAGCGCGTCCTTGGCCATGGCGACCTGCTGCGCGACGCGGTTGGCGTCGGGCGTTTCGGCGATGACGAGGAATTCCTCTCCGCCCCATCGCGCGACCGGCCAGGGGGCCAGCGCCTCGGTCAGCGCCTCCGCCACGAGGCGCAGCGCGCGGTCGCCGACCGCGTGGCCATAGGTGTCGTTGATCGCCTTGAAGTGGTCGATGTCGATGATCGACACGCAGTAGCGAACCTTGCGGATTTCGAGATCCTGGATCGTCGCGCGGGTGGCGCGGCGATTGGGAATGCCCGTCAGCTCGTCGATCAGCGCCTTGTTGCGCGCCTCGTCGAGATCGCGCTGGAGCCGGTCGATCCGGCTCGACGCGGTCGACAATTCGCGCTCCGCCTCGTCCGCGCGGTCGATGATCCGACGGATCGCGCCCTTCAGGTCCTCGCCCTGCGCGCCGTCGCGGATGACCTGGCTTTCCTCGGCAATGTCGCGCCCGACGCCATGGGCCTGCCGCTTGGTCTCGCGGGCGAGATCGCCCGCCGCATGCAGGAACATCTCGATCGCTTCGTCGCGCGCCGCGATCCGCTCCTCCGGATCGTCGGAGGCCGAGGCATGCTTGCCCATGATCTCGACGATCGTCTCCTGCTTCATGCGCATGCCGTTTTCGACGTAGGTGTCCGTCTCCTCGCAGATCACCTTGCTCGAGCGCGTGAGGTAGAGATAGCCGAAGCGGTAGTTCATCGGCGTCGGATCGAGCAGGTTGCCCGCGAGAAACGCGAGCACGTCGCGGCCGATAGTGTCCTTACCCATATGCCAACCAATCGCTTGCCGAATTCGCGAGGCATGAGACCCCGCTCTGCCATAGGACCCAGTCGTGAATTTTTACCCAAGGCGGCGAGCTTCGATCAAATTTCCTGCGAGATAAAGGGGGGATGGTCCGCTGCGGCGAATCGGCAGGGACTCGCAAGCGCGCGGACACGGCGGAGCGCCCGTGTTCGTCGATGAATGCCCGAGCGCCCGTCTCGCTTTCGCAAATCCTCCTGGTCGACCGCCGCGAAACCTGTCGCGACATCGGTCGAGACCGGGTGCCTTTGTCGGCTGCGTTTGTCGCGCTGACTGCCTGATTCGCTTGGGAAAATCGGGAACCACGAAGCGTATCCAGTTGCAATCGATCCAGAAAATTACCCTCGAAGCAACATTTTTGCTTGATCGTAACCTTTGGGGATATAAAACCCCGCCAACGCAGCAGCCGTGCTGCGCATCCGAGGACCGACGAATGCAGGCCAAGGCCGCCTTCCGTACTGCCGAAGCGACTGTGCTGAACGCACAGGCCTTTGTGCTGCTCCTCGTCCTTGTACTCGTACTTCTTATTCAGCGGGGGGGAGTGCCCATCGGCTAGGCCTAGCCAGACGGACCTCCCGAAGCCCCGCTCTCCGAACAGGATGGCGGGGTTTTTTATTGGGTCCGTTCCGGGAAAACGTGATGACTGATAATTCTTCCAAACGCTCCGACGCGATCACCAAGGGAGCCGCCAAGGCTCCGGCGCGGGCGATGCTGCGCGGTGCGGGGTTTACCGATGCGCAGATGGCGCAGCCCATGATCGCGGTGGTGAACACCTGGTCCACCGTGACGCCGTGCAACATGCACCTGGCCGATCTGGCCGAGCCCATCCGCGATGGCATCCGCGGCGGCGGCGGCACCCCGGTCGACTTCAACACGATCGTCGTGTCCGACGGGATCACGATGGGCGGCGAAGGCATGCGCGCCTCGCTGATCAGCCGCGAGATCATCGCCGATTCGATCGAGCTGGCGGTGAAGGGCCACTCGCTCGACGCCGCGATCATCCTGGTCGGCTGCGACAAGACGATCCCCGCCGCCGCGATGGCGCTGGCCCGGCTCGATATCCCGGGGCTGGTCTTCTACGGCGGCACGATCCTGCCCGGGCGCCTCGATGGCCGCGACCTGTCGATCCAGGACGTGTTCGAAGCGGTCGGCGCGCACGCCAAGGGCGACATGAGCGACGAGGAGCTCGACAAGGTCGAGCGTGCGGCATGCCCCGGCGCGGGCGCGTGCGGTGGGCAGTTCACCGCCAATACCATGGCGATGGCGCTGGCGATGATGGGCATTTCCCCGATGGGTTCGGGCGATCCGCCCGCAACCGATGCGGCCAAGCGTGTCGAGGCCGCGCGTTGCGGACGGCTCGTGGCGAAGCTGGCGCACGAGGGGACCTCCGCGCGCAGCTTCTTCACCCCTGCGTCGATCCGCAATGCTGCGACCGCAGTCGTCGCCAGCGGCGGCTCCACAAATGCGGTGCTGCACCTGCCCGCGATCGCGGCGGAGGCTGGTTTCGCCTTCCCGATCGAGACTTTCGACGAATTGTCGCGCAGCGTCCCCGTCATCACCGACCTGAAGCCCGGCGGGCGTTTCCTGGCGCGCGACCTGTTCGCCGCCGGCGGCGTGCCGCTGTTCGGCAAGCGGCTGGCCGACGCCGCGCTGATCGAGGACACCCCGACAGTCACCGGGCGCAGCCTGTTCGCCGAACTGGCCGAAGCGCAGGAGACAGAGGGCCAGCAGGTCGTCAAATCGCCCGCCGATCCGGTCAAGGCGACCGGCGGCCTCAGCATTCTCTACGGGGATCTCGCCCCCGAAGGCGCGGTGCTGAAAACCGCGGGCTACGGCGCGCAGTCCTTCACCGGCCCGGCGCGCGTGTTCGATGGCGAGGATGCCTGCTTCGCTGCGGTTTCCGCGGGCGAGATCAAGGCGGGCGACGTCGTCATCATCCGCTACGAAGGCCCCTCCGGCGGGCCCGGCATGCGCGAGATGCTCGCCGTCACCGCCGCCATCGCGGGCCAGGGCCTTGCCGGGCAGGTCGCGCTGATCACCGACGGGCGCTTCTCTGGCGCAAGCCACGGCTTCGTGATCGGCCACTGCGCGCCCGAAGCCGCCGCCGGCGGCCCGATCGCGCTGATCGAGGAAGGCGACACGATCCGCATCGATGCCGATAGCCGCCGGATCGACGCCGATATCGACTGGGACGCCCGCCGCGCCGCGCACACTCCCCGCGAACCCAACCGCCTGGGCGGCGTCTTCGACAAATACGCCCGTCTCGTCTCGTCCGCCGCTTACGGCGCGACGACCATTCCGCCCGTCACCCAGTAAGCACGCAAGAAGAGAGAGCCGACCAATGCCGAAAACCATCACAGTCTATTCCGATTCCGATGCCAAGCCCGAACTGGTGCGCGGCAAGCCCGTCGCCGTCATCGGCTATGGCAGCCAGGGCCGCGCGCATGCGATGAACCTGAAGGACAGCGGCTGCGAAGTCATCGTCGGCCTGCGCGACGGCTCGCCCACCGCCGCCAAGGCGCGCGCCGACGGCCTGACCGTCATGCCGATCGCCGAAGCCACGAAGGCCGCCTCGCTGATCGCGCTGCTGACGCCCGACATGAGCCACGAGGCGATCTTCGCATCCGAAATCGCACCCAATCTGGAGCCGGGCGACGCGGTGCTCGTCGCGCATGGCTTCACCGTCCTGTACGAGCGGATCCAGCCCGCCGACGGGATCGACGTCATCCTGGTCGCCCCCAAGGGACCGGGAGACCTGGTGCGCCGCGAATACGAGCGGGGCGCCGGTGTGCCCTGCCTGTTCGCGGTGCGCCAGGATGCCACCGGCGAGGCGCGCGAACGGGCGCTGGCCTATGCCAGCCTGATCGGCGGGACCACCGCAGGCGCGATCGAGACGACCTTCCGCGAGGAAACCGAGACCGACCTGTTCGGCGAACAGGCGGTCCTGTGCGGCGGCGCGACCGAGCTGGTCGCGGCCGGGTTCGAAACACTGGTGAACGCGGGCTACCAGCCCGAAATCGCCTATTACGAGTGCCTGCACGAGCTCAAGCTGATCGTCGACCTGCTCTACGAAGGCGGGTTCGAGAAGATGCACGAATTCGTGTCCGAAACCGCGATCTACGGCGACCTCGTCTCCGGCCCGCGCGTCATCAACGACGAGACGCGTGCGCGGATGAAGGACATCCTGACCGACATTCAGGACGGCACCTTCGCCAAGAACTGGATCGCCGAGAACGAAGCCGGGAAGAAGGAATACGACCGCATGCAGGCGGCGGACCTCGGCCACCAGATCGAAGCCACCGGCAAGCAGCTGCGCGCCATGATGCCGTGGCTGAACGCCGACGCGAAGAAGAAGGAGCAGAAGGCCGCGTAAGCGCGCCTGCCTGCTGCCCGAGTGAAAGCCATGAACGCCATGACACAGCCATCGCCCAATCCGGAAACGGAGCCCGATATCCAGCCCGCCATGCGTACCGGCGCGCAGCTGGTCGTCGACACACTGGCCGCGCTGGGCGTGGAATGCGTATTCGGCTACCCGGGCGGCGCGATCATGCCGGTGTACGACGCGATCGCGCACGGCAAGACGCGCCACATCCTCGTCCGGCACGAACAGGCGGCGGCTTTCGCTGCGGACTCCTACGGCCGGATCACCGGGCGGGCGGGCGTGTGCCTCGCCACCTCCGGCCCGGGTGCGACCAACCTGATCACGGGAATCGCGAATGCCTATCTGGACTCGGTCCCGATGGTCGCGATTACCGGGCAGGTGGCGCAGCCGATGATGGGCACCGACGCGTTTCAGGAGACCGACATTTTCGGCATGACGATGCCGATCGTGAAGCATTCGGTGATCGTGCGTCGTCCCGAGGATATCCCCTCCGCGCTGGCCGAAGCCTTCGCGATTGCCGAGGGCGGCCGCCCCGGCCCCGTGCTGGTCGACCTGCCCAAGGACGTGCAGCAGGCATCGTGCGAGGCGCCCGGGCGCGGCCGCAGCGAGCCCGAGGTGTTCCCCGCCCCCTGCGCCGATGCCATCGCCACGGCCGAGGAAATGATCGCGAGCGCCAAGCGCCCGCTGTTCTATCTGGGCGGCGGGATCGCGCGCGCCAATGCGAGCGAAATGGTCCGCCGGATCGTCGAGGAAAGCGGCATTCCCGCCGTCGCCACCCTGCAGGGTCTGGGCGTGCTGGCGCCCGAAAACCCCGCAATGCTGGGCATGCTGGGCATGCACGGCCACCGCGCGGCGAACATGGCGGTGCAGGAAAGCGACCTGCTGATCGTGCTGGGTGCGCGGTTCGACGACCGGGCGACCGGCAAGCTGGCCGAATTCGCACCGCACGCACGCGTCGTCCATATCGACACCGACGCCGCCGAATTCGGCAAGCTGCGCATTGCCCATGCGGCGGTTTGTGGAAGTCTGAAAGGCAGCCTCGGCGCGATCGACTTCGCCCGCGGCGATATCGACGAATGGACCGTGGCCTGCGCGAAATCGAAGGCGCAGCACGCGCCGCGCTACGATGCGCCGGGCAATGGCGTCTATGCGCCCGCGCTGCTCAAGAGCCTGTCCGAACGTGTAGGCGACAGCTTCGTCGCCGCCTGCGACGTCGGCCAGCACCAGATGTGGGTCGCCCAGCACTGCCGGTTCTCGCGCCCGCAGGCGCACCTGACCAGCGGCGGCCTCGGCGCGATGGGATATGGCCTCCCTGCAGCGATCGGCGCCAAGCTGGCCGAGCCGGAAAGCGACGTCTTCGCGATTTGTGGCGACGGGGGTTTCCAGATGAACATCCAGGAACTGGCAACCCTGCGCCGCTACCAGATCCCGGTGAAGATCGTCCTGCTCGACAACGCGATGCTGGGCCTCGTGCGCCAGTGGCAGGAGCTGTTCTTCGCGGGCAATTATTCGGAAGTCGACCTCAGCGACAATCCCGATTTCGTCGAGGTTGCCAACGCCTTCGGGATCGAGGCCTTTTCGATCGAGCGTCGCGAGGAAGTCGACGGCGCGATCGACCGCCTGATCGCGGCGCGCGGTCCGATCCTCGCCCATGTCCGGATCGATCCGGAAGAAAATGTCTGGCCGCTGGTGCCGCCGGGTGCATCAAATGCCGAAATGATGGAGAAGAAGCCATGAGCATCGAACATATCCGCATCGAATTCCGCTGCGCCGAAGGGGCGCTTCGCCGCATCCTCGGAGTGATCGAGGCGCGGGCGTTCGAAGTGCGCTCCATGCAGATGGGCAGCGACGGAGACCGCGCGGTGATCACGCTCGCGCTCGCGCCGCGCGACGAGACGCGCCGTGTGACAACGCTGCTCCGCCAGGTCGAACGACTGCAGGATGTCGAGACGACCATCCGCCTGACCAATGCCCCGCCCGTAATGGAGGTAGCCCGTGCCATCCACGCCTGAAGCAGCTCCGCGCCAGATCGCGGTTTTCGACACCAGCCTGCGCGATGGCGAGCAGGCGCCCGGATTCTCCATGAACACCGCGCAGAAGCTCAAGCTGGCGCATGCGCTGAGGAAGCTGAAGGTCGACGTGATGGAAATCGGCTTCGCCGCCGCGTCCCCCGGCGATGCGGAGGCGATCCACGCGATCTCCAGCGAAATCGGCTACCTGCCCGACGCGCCGATGCTGTGCTCGCTCGCCCGCGCGACCGAGCGCGATATCGACGCCGCCGAGCGCGCGCTGCGGCCCGCCCGCCGGAGCCGTTTGCACCTGTTCTTCGGCACCAGCGACCTGCACCTTGCGGCCAAGCACAAGATGGAAAAGCCCGAGGCGCTGCAGACGATCGAGCGCGCGTTGCGCATGGCCAAGGGCCGCTTCACCGAGATCGAATTCTCGGCAGAAGATGCGCTGCGGACCGACCCCGCCTTCCTGAAGGAAGCGCTGGAATGTGCGGCGGCGGCAGGCGCCGATGTGCTCAATGTGCCCGACACGGTGGGATATACCTCGCCCGAGGAAATCTACACGCTGTTCGCGGACCTCACCGCCAATGTCGCGCGGCCCGACCACGTGATCTTCTCGACCCATAACCACAATGATCTCGGCATGGCGGTCGCCAACAGCCTCGCCGCCGTTCGCGGCGGGGCCGGCCAGGTCGAATGCACGATCAACGGCATCGGCGAGCGCGCGGGCAACTGTGCGCTGGAAGAAGTGGTGATGGCGCTGCGGACGCGCGAGGATCACTATCGGGCGACGACCGGCGTCGAAACGCGCGAGATCTTCGCGGTCAGCCGCCTGCTGGGCGAAGTGACGGGCAACGCTCCCCCGCGCAACAAGGCGATCGTGGGCCGCAATGCCTTCGCCCACGAAGCGGGCATCCACCAGCACGGCGTGCTGGCCGATCGCCGCACCTACGAGATCATGCTGCCCGAAGATATCGGCTTGCCGTCCAACGCACTCGTGCTCGGCAAGCACAGCGGCAAGCACGCGCTGCGCGCACGGCTGGAAGCGCTGGGGCAGGAACTGGGGTCCAACCGGTTCGAGCAGCTCTATGGCGACTTCAAGCGCCTCGCCGATACCAAGCGCGAAGTGACCGACAACGACCTGTGCGACCTGCTGGCAGAGGATGGCCGCGGCCATGCGTGGGAGCTGGTACGGGTCGAGATGCGCACCGGCACCAAGGCCAAGGAGCGGCCGACCGCCAAGGTCACGCTCGATCATGAAACGCGCGGCCGCCTGACCACGATCGGCCACGGCACCGGGCCCTTCGAGGCGCTGACCGATGCCTTCTGCGTCGCCGCCGAGGTGGACGGCACGCTCGAAAGCGTCGATGCGCATCAGTTGAGCCGCGAGATGGAGATCGAAGTCGGCCTGACCGTCGACGGAGTCGGCATCGCGGGCCGCAGCCAGCACACCGACGTGGTGATCGCGGCGGCGGAAGCGTTGCTCGCGGCGTTCAACAATCATGCACGGATGGACAAGTCCGCACAGCTGGCCGACGCGGCCTGAAGAGTAGTCCGATGACCCAAGCCAACACGCAGCCCCGATCGCTGTTCGACAAGCTGTGGGACGCGCATGTCGTTACCCCGGAGAGCGAAGAGAGCCCGGCGATCCTCTTCATCGACCTGCACCTGGTGCACGAGGTTACCTCGCCGCAGGCATTTGCGGTGCTGGAAGAGCGCGGGCTGGCCGTGCGCCGCCCCGATCTGACGCAGGCGACGCTCGACCATTCGACGCCGACGCTTCCGGCGGGTCCCGATGGCCGTCTGCCCTACGCGACCGAGGCTGCGGAACGCCAGGTCCACCAGCTGGAGGCGAATTGCGCGAAGCACGGGATCGACCTGCTCGGCCTCGACGATCCGCGCCGGGGAATCGTGCATGTGATCGGGCCCGAAATGGGCCTGACCCAGCCGGGCAAGACGATCGTGTGCGGCGACAGCCACACCTCCACCCACGGTGCGTTCGGGGCCCTCGCCTTCGGCATCGGTACGACCGAGGTGGGCCATGTGCTGGCGACGCAATGCGTGCTCCAGCGCAAGCCCAAGAGCATGCGGATCACCTTCGAGGGCGCGCTGTCTCCGGGCGTCGGTGCCAAGGACATGGCGCTGGCGATGATCGCCCAGATCGGCGCCGATGGCGGCCAGGGCTACGCGGTCGAATTTGCGGGCGAAGCGGTCGAAGCGCTGTCGATGGAAGGCCGCATGACGCTGTGCAATATGGCGATCGAGGCGGGCGCGCGCGTCGGCATGGTCGCCCCCGACGAAACCACCTTCGTCTATATCGAGGGGCGCGAACGCGCACCTCGGGGCGAGGAATGGGATGCAGCGGTCGCGCGCTGGCGCGAGCTGCCGTCTGACCCCGATGCCGCCTTCGACCACGAGGAAACGGTCGACGCGGGCGCGATCCGCCCGATGATCACCTTCGGCGTGTCGCCCGATGCGGCGGCCCCCGCCGCAGCCAACGCGCCCGCTCCGCAGGACGAAGCCGCGCGCCACGCGGCGGACTACATGCGCTTCGAAGCCGACCGTCCCTTCGCCGAAATGGCGGTCGACAAGGTCTTCATCGGCAGCTGCACCAATTCGCGCATGGCGGACCTTCGCGAAGCGGCGGCAGTGATGCGCGGGAGGCGCGTGGCCGACGGCGTCACCGCGCTGATCGTCCCCGGCTCCGAAGCGATCCGGCTCCAGGCTGAGGCCGAGGGACTCGATGCGGTGTTTCGCGATGCAGGAGCCGAGTGGCGCATGCCGGGCTGTTCGATGTGCATTGCGATGAACGGCGATCAGGGCCAGCCGGGCGAACTGGTCGTCTCGACCTCCAACCGCAACTTCGTCGGCCGGCAGGGCAAGGGCGTGCGCACGGTCCTTGCAGGGCCCGCGACCGCCGCCGCCTGCGCGATCGCCGGGCACATCGCCGACCCGTCCGACTATCTCGACACGGAGGCGCGCCATGCAGCGTGATCCCTTTACCCGCCTGCACGCCCGCACGCTGGTGCTGCCGCAGACCAATATCGACACCGACCAGATCATTCCGGCGCGGTTCCTGACCACCACCACACGGGAAGGGCTGGGCGCACAGGCGTTCTACGACTGGCGCTATACCGGCGACGACCAGCCGCGGAACGATACCCCGCTTCCGGCGGCGGGCGCGGGCGACCGGCAGATCCTTGTTGCGGGCGCCAATTTCGGTTGCGGTTCCAGCCGCGAACATGCCCCGTGGGCGCTGCTCGATTACGGTTTTCGCGCGGTGATCAGCTCCGACATCGCCGATATTTTCAAGAGCAACGCGCTCAAGAACGGGCTGCTGCCGGTCGAGGTCGATGCACGCACGCACGCCGCCCTCCTCGAGAATCCGGGCGTCGGCATGGTCATCGATCTCGAAAGCTGCACGCTGGAGACCGACGACGATATCCGTGCGCAATTCACGGTCGAACCATTCGCGCGGCGCTGCCTGCTCGACGGGGTCGATCCGCTCGGCCACATTCTCGCCCACGATGCGCAGATTGCGCAGTACGAGGCTGCCGTCGCATGAGCCGGATCGTATTGCTGGCCGGCGACGGGATCGGACCCGAAGTCACCGCCGCTGCGCGCGCTGTGCTCGAGGCGGCGGCAGGGCGCCACGGCCTGACGCTCGAATTCGAAACCCACGATTTCGGCGGCTGCGCGATCGATGCGCATGGCGACCCTTTCCCCGCTGCAACGCGCGCGGCGTGCCTCCCCGCTGACGCCGTATTCCTCGGCGCGGTCGGCGGGCCGAAGTGGGATGGCGGCGGACCGCGCCCGGAAGCCGGCCTGCTCGCCTTGCGCGAAGCGCTCGGCGCATTCGCCAACCTGCGCCCGATCACGCTGTTCGAAGGGCTCGAAGCATTGTCGCCCCTCAGGCCGGAACGGGTGAGCGGCACCGACATGCTGATCGTGCGCGAACTGACCGGCGGGATCTATTTCGGCGAGAAGCAGGAGGGCGACGAAATCGCCTCCGACCTGTGCACCTACTCACGCGCCGAGGTGGAGCGGATCGCACGGATCGCGTTCGAGGCGGCGCGAGGGCGCAAGGGTCGCGTAACCTCGGTCGACAAGGCCAACGTGCTCGCCACCAGCCGGTTGTGGCGCAAGACCGTGATCGCGCTGCGCGATGCGGAGTATCCCGATGTCGAACTCGACCACGTGCTGGTCGACGCGATGGCGATGAAGCTGATCGACCGGCCATCGGCCTTCGACGTCGTGGTGACCGAGAACATGTTCGGCGATATCCTGAGCGATGAAGCCTCGGAGATCACCGGCTCGATCGGGCTCGCTCCGTCGGCCTCGCTATCCGAAAGCCACGGCGGGCTGTTCGAACCGATCCACGGGTCTGCGCCCGATATTGCCGGACAGGGCAAGGCCAATCCGGTCGGCGCGATCCTGAGCGCGGCGATGCTGCTGCGTCACGCGCTGGATGAAGCCGATGCGGCCGAGACCATCGAGCAGGCGGTTTCGGCATGCCTCGCCGATGGCATCGCCACGGGCGATATCGGCGGCACCGCCAGCTGCGAGGACGTGACGCGCGGAGTGTGCGATCGGATCGTGGGCTGAGACACCTTCGGCGATCGGTACTTGACCGATCCCGCTATCGCTTCGGCTCGATTCGGGAGACTGGAGCGGGTGAAGGGAATCGAACCCTCGTCGTCAGCTTGGGAAGCTGCTGCTCTACCATTGAGCTACACCCGCGTCGTGCTTGCGCCGCGCGCCTTTAGCCGGGCTCGAAACAAAATGCCAGCACAAGCGCTGGTCTCTTACATAACCCGCGAAGGCTTGGCATTCGGTTTCTCCCGGCGCTAAGCCCCCGCGCCGAAGAACACATAATCCGGAGAGTCCCCCCATGCGCCAGATCGACCACCACCTTGCCACCGGCGTTGCTGCCGGCGAAGCCGCCCGCACGCACAAGGTGTGGAACCCCTCGACCGGGGAGGTTCAGGCCGAGGTTGCGCTGGGCGATGCGGCACTGCTCGAACGCGCGGTCGCCAAGGCCAAAGAGGTCCAGCCCGAATGGGCGGCGACCAACCCGCAGCGCCGCGCACGGGTGATGTTCAAGTTCAAGGAACTGGTCGAGGCGAACAAGCAGGATCTGGCGGAGCTTCTTTCCAGCGAACACGGCAAGGTCGTCGAGGATGCGCATGGCGACGTGCAGCGCGGGCTGGAAGTGATCGAATATGCCTGCGGCATTCCGCAGGCCCTGAAGGGCGAGTACACGCAGGGCGCAGGGCCGGGGATCGACGTCTATTCGATGCGCCAGCCGCTCGGCATCGGGGCGGGGATCACCCCGTTCAACTTCCCGGCGATGATCCCGATGTGGATGTTCGGCATGGCGATCGCGGCGGGCAACGCCTTCATCCTCAAGCCGTCGGAGCGCGACCCGAGCGTGCCCGTGCGCCTCTCCGAACTCTTCGTGGAAGCCGGCGCGCCTGAAGGGCTGCTCCAGGTGGTCAACGGCGACAAGGAAATGGTCGACGCGATCATCGACCACGATGACATCGCCGCGATCAGCTTCGTCGGTTCGTCCGACATCGCGCAATATATCTACTCGCGCGGCACCGCAAACGGCAAGCGCGTGCAGGCCTTCGGCGGCGCGAAGAACCACGGCATCGTGATGCCCGACGCCGATCTCGACCAGGTGGTGAACGATCTGGCGGGTGCCGCCTTCGGCTCGGCGGGCGAACGCTGCATGGCGCTGCCCGTGGTGGTGCCGGTGGGCGAGGATACGGCGAACCGCCTGCGCGAGAAGCTGATCCCCGCGATCAACGCCCTGCGCGTGGGCGTTTCGAACGATCCCGATGCGCATTACGGGCCGGTGGTCACGCCCGAGCACAAGCAGCGCATCGAAGAGTGGATCGACACGGCCGAGAAGGAAGGCGCCGAAGTCGTCATCGACGGGCGCGGGTTTACGCTCCAGGGCCACGAGAAAGGCTTCTTCGTCGGCCCGACGCTGCTCGACAATGTCACCACCGACATGGAAAGCTACAAGGAAGAGATCTTCGGCCCCGTCTTGCAGATCGTGCGCGCGAAGGACTTCGAAGAGGCCGTGCGCCTGCCGAGCGAGCATCAATATGGCAACGGCGTCGCCATCTTCACCCGCAACGGCCACGCCGCCCGCGAATTCGCGCATCGCGTCAACGTGGGCATGGTCGGCATCAACGTGCCGATCCCCGTGCCCGTCAGCTACCACAGCTTCGGTGGGTGGAAGCGTTCGGGCTTCGGCGATATCGACCAGTACGGCCAAGAAGGCTTGCGCTTCTGGACCAAGAGCAAGAAGGTCACCCAGCGCTGGCCCGACGGCACCGCCGATGCGGACAACAAGGACGCCTTCATCATCCCCACTATGGGGTAGATGCGAGGGACCAGGACGGGATCACGGGCATGAGCGAGCGGCCTGCCGCACCCGATGCGGCGCAACTGATCGGCGCGGCGCGCACGATGATCATGAAGGTCGGCTCCTCGCTGCTGGTCGATCGCGAGCGGCGGCAGGTCCGCGCGGCGTGGCTCGCCGCGCTGGCGGAAGACGTCGCCGCGCTGCGCGAGACCGGCAAGCAGGTGATCGTGGTCTCCTCGGGCGCGGTCGCGCTCGGCTGGCATCATCTCGGGATAGAGCGCCCCACCACGCTCGACCGCAAGCAGGCGGTCGCGGCGATCGGCCAGAGCCTCGTGATGAACGCATGGCGCGCGGCGTTCGAGCCGCATCACGTCGCGGTCGCGCAGCTGCTGCTGACGCGTGACGACACCGGGTCGGACCGGCGGCGCGAGAATGCGCGCGCGACGCTCGCCATGCTGCTCGAAATGGGCGCGCTGCCGATCATCAACGAGAACGACAGCGTCGCCACCGAAGAGCTGCAATATGGCGACAACGACCAGCTCTCCGCCCTCGTCGCCGAACTTGCCGGGGCGGATGCCCTGCTGCTGCTGTCCGATGTCGACGGGCTCTACGATGGCGACCCGGCCCAGCCCGACGCGCGCCATATCGGCCATGTCCCGCAGGTGACCGCCGAGATCGAAGCGCTCGCCCGCCAGCCGCTCGAAGGCAGCGTCGGCACCGGCGGCATGGCGTCCAAGCTAACCGCCGCGCGGCTCGCCGGCGAGCGCGGTTGCGGCACCATCCTTGCGTCGGGCCGCCCGATGCACGCGCTCGCCCGCCTGCAGGAGGGCAAGGAACGCTCGACCGTGATCGGCGTGTCGTGCGACAATGCGGACGCCAAGGCTTCGCGCTAGGCATCCGAAGCCAGTTTGCAGAGGTTCACCATGCGCAGGAAATCGCTTCTCGCCATCGCCACGCTGATTGCAGCCCCCTTCGTCATGGCCGGCTGCACCATATCGCAGCCCGACGGTGGCGAAGCCGAGGAACCCGCCGGGGCCGAGACGCAGGCGCCCGGCACCGCCGAGGGCCCGATTCCGGTCGAACCCGATGGCGGGATCGGTGACGGCGCGCCTCCGCTCGAAGAAATGATCTCGCAGCAGGAAACCGGCGGGGAAGACACGCCCTCCGGCCTCGCGAAATCCTTCCCCACCGCGCTTCGCGGCACATGGCGTTCGGTCGAGGACGGCGAGGTGACGGCCGAGTGTTGCGACGGATATGATCCCGCCAACATGGGCAAGGTGCTGACCGTGCGTGACGGCAGCTATTCCTATTTCGAAACCGGTGGCCGCTTCGTGCGCGTCAAGTCGCGCGATGCGGGCAGCATCCGGGCGGAGTTCGACACGACCTATGCCGACACGCCAACGCGCGACGAGCTGGAGTTCCGGGTCGATCCGGTCGCGCGCACGCTGACGGTCGAGAATTTCGATACGGGCGAGGAAGGCACCACCGTCTATCGCCGGTGCCCGCGCCAGCAGAGCGAGTGAGCGCATGATCCGGGTTCTTGTCTCCGCGTTCCTCGCGCTGATGATCTGCGCCTGCGCGCATGCCGAGGACACGCCCGAAGCGCCTGCTCGTACCCCCGAAAAGCGGATCGCCCTGAGTTTCGACGACGCCCCGCGCGCGCCAGGCGCGTTCCTGACCGAAGACGAGCGCACGCGGCTCCTCATCGAGAACCTCGCCGAGGCGGGCGTCGAGCAGGCCGCGTTCTTCGTCAATCCCGGGCAGATCGACAGCGCGGCGGAAGAGCGCCGGGTGATGGCCTATGTCGCGGCCGGGCATGTCATCGCCAACCACACCGCCACCCACCCCCGCCTCTCGCAAACCGGTCTGGCCGAGTACATCGCCGATATCGACGCGGCGGAGGAATGGCTGCAAGGGCGCGAAGGCTATCGCCCGTGGTTCCGCTACCCCTATCTCGACGAAGGTCAGCGCGACACGGCCAAGCGCGATGCGGTGCGCGCGGCGCTGGCGCAGCGCGGTCTGGTCAACGGCTACGTCACCGTCGATGCGAGCGACTGGTTCTACGAAGGGGCGGCGAAGACGGCCGCATCGCAAGACAAGGACATCGACCGCGAGGCGCTGCGCGATCTCTACGTCGAGACACAGGTCGAAGCGGCGGAGTTCTACGATACGCTCGCACGCGAGGCCATCGGGCGCTCGCCCGTCCACATGCTGCTGCTGCACGAGACCGATATTGCCGCGCTGTGGATCGGGGATCTGGTCGCCGCGCTGGAGGCAAAGGGCTGGACCATCGTCAGCGCCGACAAGGCCTATGCCGATCCCTTCGCGCAATATGCCAGAACCTACGACACACCTTCGGCGCAGGGAGCGCTGACCGAGATGGTGGCGTGGGAGAAGGGCCTGCCCGCTCCGCGCTGGTATCGCGGAAACAATACCGATCTGGCGCAGCAATGGTTCGACACCCGCGTGCTCGGCGAGACACGGGACGGCGGCGACTGACACACCGATGCAAGGCGATCGGCGTCTTTCCCTGCGCCAAGACCTTGTTTTAATTCGGGAGAAATCGTGGGTCTTGCCCATGAACCGCGCCGCGCTAGTCTTTCCCCGATAACAACAGTTCGGGGGAACACAGGATGATCTGCAAACGAATATTCATTGCGATGCTGGCCGCCGCGGCGGTTTCGGCATGCGGGGAAGCGGAAGCGACGGGAGAAGGCGCGTATGCTGGTGTCGAGAAAGCCGCTCCGGCGACCGAATCAGAAACAGAAACCGCGCCCGCCGCGGTGGAGAGCCGCAAGGCTCTGACACCGATCCCCGCAGCGTTCCACGGCAGGTGGGGCATGCTCGGCGACTGCTCCAGCCCCATGGTCATCACCGCGGGCGGCATCGAAAGCCCGGGCGCGCAACCGCTTTCCTCGGTGAAGATCCTCGACGCAAACACGATCGAACTCGATCGGGAGCCGAACCCGGAATATCCCGACGCGGACCAACGCTTCGGCCTGGTGGTTTCCGGCAAAGACATGCTGACCATGCACGCGCCGCAGATGTCGTCGCTGCGGTTCGAGCGGTGCGGGACGCGAGCCCCGGCCGAAAAACAAGCGGCGAGCGCCGCCGGCGGGCTTCCGGCGAAATTTCGCGGGCGGTGGGACTCCGAGGAATATGGCAATTGCGACGCGCCCGGCCCCGATGCCATCACCGTCGAGGCCATGAAGATCAGCGATGAATCCGACAGCGGATGGCGGCTGGCGAGCCTCGAAAGGGTCGACGCGAACACTTACCGGGCCCAGGCGAACTACTATGCCGGCGACTATACGGGCGAGCGGTTCGCGATGACCGTGCGGCTCGAGGATGCGGGCGAAACACTTGTGCTCGGATTGCAGGGCGGCAGCAATGTCTACGAAATGCGCTGGGGCTGAAGTCAGCGTGCGGCGCAGGGTGCGCCGGGCGTGGCAGGTCCCGTCCCCGCACGGCAAGACTATCGCGAAATCGGGCGGATCGCGGTACAAGACGGGTGCACCACGTGTGTACCACGTGTGCAAGGCGGTCGAAGAGGGGGAAGACGGCACATGAGGAGGATGGCTGCAGGTCTTGCCACGAGCGCTCTGGCCCTCGCCGCCTGCGAAGCGGAGCGACCTGCGCCTGCGACCGAGCAGACGACCGCCGCCGTCGACGGGGAAGAGATATCGATCCGGTCCGCGCCCGTAGCCCGGCCCGAAGAAATGGCGGCGCCCATGCCGGAAGAGGACGTCGGCGATGCCGAAAGCGCGACCGAAACCGATGGTGAGGACCACGGGGCGGACCCGGCGCCCGAACCGACGCTCTTCAACCTGCCCGACGTGCCTTCGGACGATGTGGCGGCGGACCGCGCCGCGCTGACCGCGATCCCCGCGCGTTTCCTCGGCCAGTGGGATGCGGTCGATGGCCCCTGCGCGCCCGGGTCCGACATGTTCATGACCATCCGCCCCGGCACGATCACCTTTTACGAATCGCAGGGCGACGTCGCGGCCGTGCGCCGTGGCCGTCCGGGCATCGTCGTCACGCTCGACATGCAGGGCGAAGGCGAGAGCTGGACGAGCCGCTACGCAATGCGGCTGGTCCGCAACAGCGAACAGCTCGCCACTCGCGTGACCTCCGGCGACGCGAAGGGCCAGACCATCCTGCGCCGCCGCTGCCCGCCCGAAGGCAGCCCCTCCCCCTCCTGAACGGGGCGGCGTACCTGCTTTCGCCGAGCTTCTCCCATCGGCCCCTTTTATTGATCGCGCGGCGAGGCTAGATCGCCCGGCATGACCGGACAATTCCAGCTCACCGACGACCAGCTCGCGATCCAGGATATGGCGCAGCGGTTCACCGCCGACAACATCACGCCCCATGCGGGCAAGTGGGACGAGGAAAAGATCTTCCCCGTCGACACGATCAAGCAGACCGCCGAGCTCGGCTTCGGCGCAATCTATGTCAGCGAGGAAAGCGGCGGCATCGGCCTCGGCCGCCTCGAAGCGGCGCTGATCATGGAGGCGATGGCCTATGGCTGCCCCACCACCAGCGCCTTCATCTCGATCCACAACATGGCGAGCTGGATGATCGACCGTTTCGGCGGGGCGGGCGTGAAGGAGAAATACCTCCCGGATCTGGTCACGATGGACAAGATCGCCTCCTACTGCCTGACCGAACCGGGCAGCGGGTCCGACGCGGCGGCACTCAAGACGCAGGCGGTGCCGGATGGTGACCACTATGTGCTCAACGGCACCAAGCAGTTCATCTCCGGCGGCGGCGTGAACGACGTCTACGTCACCATGGTCCGCACCGGCGAGCACAAGACCAAGGGCATCACCTGCCTCGTGGTCGACAAGGATACGCCCGGCGTTTCGTTCGGCGCGCCCGAGAAGAAGCTCGGCTGGAATGCCAGCCCGACCGCGCAGGTCATCTTCGAGGATGCGCGCGTGCCGGTCGAGAACCGCGTGGGCGACGAAGGTGAAGGCTTCCGCTTCGCGATGATGGGGCTCGACGGCGGGCGGCTGAACATCGGCGCCTGCTCGCTCGGCGGGGCGCAGCGCTGCCTCGACGAGGCAGTGAAGTACACCAAGGAGCGCCAGCAGTTCGACCAGCAGATCGCGGACTTCCAGAACACGCAGTTCATGCTCGCCGACATGGCGACCGATCTGGAGGCAGCGCGCGCGCTGCTCTACCTCGCGGCCGCCAAGGTCACCGACAACGCGCCCGACAAGTCTCGCTTCTCCGCGATGGCCAAGCGGCTGGCGACCGACAACGGCAGCAAGGTCGTCAACGACGCGCTGCAGCTGTTCGGCGGCTACGGCTACCTCAAGGATTACCCGATCGAACGCTACTGGCGCGACCTGCGCGTGCACTCGATCCTCGAAGGCACCAACCAGGTGATGCGGATGATCGTGGGCCGGGATCTGCTGCGGCAGTGACCGGTCTTGCCATGACCACCTTCCTCGTCCCCGATTACGACGAGGCGATCGCTTTCTTCCGTGACGCGCTGGATTTCGCGGTCGAGGAAGACAGCGATCTGGGCGGCGGCAAGCGCTGGGTCGTCATGGCAGGGGCAAGCGGTGGCAAGTTGCTCGCGCGCGCCGCAAACGACGAACAGAGCGCGGCGATCGGCCATCAGGCAGCCGGGCGCGTCGGCTGGTTTCTCCAGTCGGACGATTTCGCGACCGACCATCGCCGCATGGCGCAATGGGGCGTCGAATTCACCGAAGCACCGCGCGAAGAGCCTTATGGCACCGTCGCGGTTTTCAACGATCCGTGGGGCAACCGCTGGGATCTGATCGAACACAAGGACGCGGCATGACCGACCAGCTTAACATCCACACCCACCAGAACGTGGGCCATATCTCATTGAACCGCCCCAAGGCGATCCATGCGCTGACCACCGAGATGTGCGTCGCGATGGCCGATGCGCTGGGCGAGTGGGCCGACCATGCTGGCATCGCGGCGGTGATGATCGACCATGCCGAAGGGCGCGGCTTCTGCGCGGGTGGCGATATCGCGATGCTGCGAAACTCGGCGCTGAACGACGAGGGCAGGACGGGCCGCGAGTTCTTCCACGCCGAGTACCAGCTCAACCACCAGCTGTTCACCTACACCAAGCCGGTGGTCGCCTTCATGGACGGGATCACTATGGGCGGCGGCGTGGGCATCAGCCAGCCTGCGGCGTTCCGCGTGGCGACCGAGAACACCAGGTTCGCCATGCCCGAGACGGGCATCGGCCTGTTTCCGGACGTCGGCGGCGGCTGGTATCTCAGCCGGTTGCCGGGCCAGACGGGCAAGTTCCTCGCGCTCACCGGCGCACGGCTCGACGGGGCCGAGTGCCACGCCATCGGCCTCGCCACGCACTATATCGCGAGCGAGAAGCTGGCGCGCGTGAAGGCCGCGATCGTCGACGATCCGGCGAACATCCAGTCTATTCTCGACGAGGCATCCGAAACCCCGCCCGAGGCACGCATCCTCGCCAATCGCGGGACGATCGACCGGCTGTTCGCGGGCCGCACGCTCGAGGAGATCCTCGCCGCGCTCGAGGCGGATGATTCCGACTGGGCCGCGAAGGAACTCAAGACGCTGCGCGCCAAGAGCCCGCAAAGCTGCAAGGTCGCGCTGCGCCAGCTGGCGGACAGCCTGACGCTGGGCAGCTTCGCCGACGAGATGCGGATGGAATACCGCATCGGCAGCCGCGTGCTCGTCAGCCACGATTTTGCGGAAGGGGTCCGCGCGGTGATCGTCGACAAGACCGGCGACCCGCAGTGGAACCCCGCCACGCCCCAAGGCGTAACCGACGAGCAGATCGGGGCGATCTTCGCCGCTCTGCCCGAGGGCGAGGAGTGGACGCCGCTATAACCCTCCCGTCATCCCCGCGCATGCGGGGACCCATCTCCGGCACACGCCACTGATGGGACAATCGGGAGATGGCTTCCCGCCTGCGCGGGAATGACGAATACGGAGAGAGACATGGCCTACGAAACCATCACCACGCAGACCGACGGTGCCGTCACCACCATCACGCTCAACCGCCCGCAGGCGCTCAATGCGCTTTCCAGCGTGGTGCTCGACGAGCTGATCGACGCCTTCGCCGCCTACGAGAACGACGACAGCCAGCTGTGCGCGATCCTGACCGGGTCGGGCGACAAGGCCTTCGCGGCGGGCGCGGACATCAAGGAAATGAGCGAGAAGGACGCGGCGGACTTCTATCTGCAGGATTTCTTCGCCAAGTGGACCAGCCATATCGTCGAGGCCGTCCGCAAGCCTTGGATCGCGGCGGTCAACGGCTTCGCGCTGGGCGGCGGGTGCGAGCTGGCGATGATGGCCGACTTCATCATTGCGAGTGACAAGGCCAAGTTCGGCCAGCCCGAGATCAAGCTGGGCGTCGCGCCGGGCATGGGCGGATCGCAGCGGCTCACCCGCGCGGTCGGCAAGGCCAAGGCGATGGAAATGTGCCTGACCGGCCGGATGATGGACGCCGAGGAAGCCGAACGCAGCGGCCTCGTCGCCCGCGTTGTGCCGCATGACACGCTGATGGACGAGGTACGCACCACCGCCGCGACCATCGCCGGAATGCCGCCGATGGCCGCGATGGTGAACAAGGAAATGGTCAACGCGGCCTACGAGACCTTCCTCGGTCAGGGCGTGCTCCACGAACGCCGCCTGTTCCAGATCCTCACCGCGACCGAGGACAAGGCCGAAGGCATGAAGGCCTTCATCGAGAAGCGCGACGGGCAGTGGAAGGGGCGGTGAACCCTTAAGCCCTCTCCCCTTGAGGGGAGAGGGTTGGGAGAGGGGCCTGCAAGTCTCGCAGACCAGATCGCCCCTCTCCAACTTCGGCTAGCGCCCCCGATCAAGTCCGGGGTCGCAAGCCTGCGTATCCTCTCCCCGCACGGGGAGAGGGCAATTGGAGAGATGCTATGAAAATCGCCTTTATCGGCCTCGGCAACATGGGCGGCGGGATGGCCGCGAACTTGGTCAAGAACGGCCATGAAGTGCGCGCGTTCGACCTTTCGGAGCACGCGCTCGCCAAGGCCAAGAGCAATGGCTGCGAGACCTTCACCGGTGCGAAGGAAGCCGTGCAGGGCGTCGACGCGGTGGTCTCGATGCTGCCCAATGGCGCGATCGTGAAGTCGGTCTATTCCGACGCCGTGATCGGCCACGCGCCCGAAGGTACGGCGCTGCTCGACTGCTCGACCATCGACGTCGCGACCGCCAAGGAAGTGACCGAAATGGCCACCGCCAAGGGCTACAAGATGGTCGACGCGCCGGTCAGCGGCGGGATCGCGGCGGCGGACGGCGGCACGCTGACCTTCATGGTCGGCGGCAGCGAAGAGGCATTCGCGGCGGCCAGGCCGATCCTCGAAAGCATGGGCAAGGCGGTGATCCACGCGGGCGACGCGGGCGCGGGCCAGACCGCCAAGATCTGCAACAACATGCTGCTCGCAATCTCGATGATCGGCGTCGCCGAAGCGATGCAGATGGCGCAGAAGCTGGGGCTCGATCCGCAGAAGTTTTACGAGATTTCCTCGCAGTCGAGCGGCTATTGCTGGTCGCTCAACGCCTACACCCCGCTGCCGGGCGTGGGCGTCGAGAGCCCTGCCGACAAGGACTACCAGGGCGGCTTCGCGACTGCGCTGATGCTCAAGGACCTGCGCCTCGCGATGGCGGCGGCGGAAGAGGTCGACGCGGGCGTCCCGCTGGGCGCCCGCGCGGCGAGCCTCTACGAGGATTTTTCGGGCGCGGGCAACGACGGCCTCGACTTCTCGGCGATCATCAAGACGTACAAGTAAGCCGCAATCCTCCCCGTTTTCGCGCCAGCGCAAACGGGGAGGTGGCGCGCAGCCGCAGGCTGCGTGACGGAGGGGCCATGGCGCTACCGGCCCCTCCACCGCCCTGCGGGCGGTCCCCCTCCCCATTTATCCTGCGAAGAAACGGGGAGGATCAGAAGTCTTCGAGAATCCGCTCCAACCATTCGCGTGGAGCCTTGCGGCGGCCTACATCCGCGACGAATTCCTGCCCCCGGCTGACCGCGATCAGGCGATTGCGCTCGGCCCAGCGCCACTGCGCATCGTGGTAGGAGAGGTCACCGCGCCGCAACCACTTCGGCCGCATCCACCGGCTGAGCGCTTCGCCCGGTGCCGTCAGCCGTAGCGCATCGGAGGCCCTGCCCGCCATTCGCCCCGGCCCGACATAGAGCGTATCGTTCGCCCCATGCAGGCCCAGCGCGTGGGGATGGCCGAGTGCCGCATACTCGGCACGCTCCGCTTCGTCGCACGCGGTCAGGTCGATCACCTGCTCGACTTCGAGGTATCCGAAGATGCGGTGATGCGGCCCGTGCTCCTCCCCCGCAAACCGCCCGAAGAACACGAACACGTCGCCCCGCCCCACGCCGTGATTGGCGAGATGCGTCTGCGCCGCGCCGACCTGCCCGAACAGGCAGCGGCCTTCGCGGGTGAACATCGGATCGTGGTGGCAAAGCGAGTCCGCGCCATACGCGTCCCTGCTCGCCCTCGCGGCATGGTCACCCAGGCCCAGGTCACCATAGGTCGTTCTTGCGATCCCCTTGCTGTCGGGGATCGGCAGCGAGACCGGTACGCCATCCACGATGGGCGACGATCCGCCGCCCGATCCGCTGTCGAACCCCTTGCGGCTGAAGACGATCTTCATGCCGCGCGGTTTCTACTGCCCGCCGATCTCGCTCGGCACGGGCTTGCCTGCAGGGGCGAGTTCGCCCTCCCATGCCAGCACCGGCTTGCGCGCCGCCTGCGTTTCGTCGAGCCGGCGACGCGGCGCGAAGTAGGGCGCGGCTTTCAGGCTCTCGTCGCCTGCCTTCGCCCGCTCGGCGACCGAGCGCAGTGCTCCGATGAACTGGTCGAGGCCCGCCTTGCTCTCGGTCTCGGTCGGCTCGATCAGCATCGCGCCGTGGACCACCAGCGGGAAGTACATCGTCATAGGGTGGAAGCCCTCGTCGATCAGCGCCTTGGCGAGGTCGAGCGTGGAGATGTCCTCGGCAAAGCCTTTGTCGCCGAACAGCGCCTCGTGCATGCACGGGCCGCTCTCGCCGTATGGCGCGAAGAGCAGATCGTCGAGCGAGCGCAGGATGTAGTTCGCGTTGAGCACCGCGTCTTCGGCGACCTGCGCCAGCCCGTCCGCCCCATGGCTGAGGATGTAGGTCAGCGCGCGGGTAAACATGCCCATCTGCCCATGGAACGCGGTCATCCGGCCGAAAGCGTCCGAGTGGCCGAACTCGTGCGCGTTCTCTTCCTCGACCAGGTGCACCGTGCCGTCTTCGCCGCGCGCGGTGAACGGCAGCGGGGCGTAGGGCGAGAGCGCTTCGGACAGGACCACCGGGCCCGAGCCCGGCCCGCCGCCACCGTGCGGGGTGGAGAAGGTCTTGTGCAGGTTGATGTGCATCGCATCGACGCCGAGGTCGCCGGGGCGGACCTTGCCGACGATCGCGTTGAAGTTCGCCCCGTCGCAATAGACGAAGCCGCCCGCCTCGTGGACCGCGTCCGAGATCGCCTTCATGTCGCGCTCGAACAACCCGCAGGTGTTGGGGTTGGTGATCATCACCGCCGCCACATCGGAGCCGAGCCGCGCCTTGAGCTTCTCCAGATCCACGCGACCTTCGGCGGTGGCGGGGATATCCTCGACCTCATAGCCGGCGAATGCTGCGGTGGCGGGGTTGGTGCCGTGCGCGCTCTCGGGCACCAGCACGACCTTGCGCGCATCGCCGCGCGCTTCGAGCGCAGCGCGTATGCACAGGATGCCGCACAGCTCGCCATGCGCGCCCGCCTTGGGGCTCATCGCGACCGAGTGCATGCCGGTCAGCGTGATCAGCCAGTTGGCCAGATCGCTGACGACTTCGAGCGCACCGCGCACCGTATCTACCGGCTGCAGCGGGTGGACGTCGGCAAAGCCGGGCATCCGCGCGACCTTCTCGTTCAGGCGCGGATTGTGCTTCATCGTGCACGAGCCGAGCGGGAAGAGGC
This sequence comes from Alteriqipengyuania lutimaris, assembly GCF_003363135.1. Classification (NCBI taxonomy): domain Bacteria; kingdom Pseudomonadati; phylum Pseudomonadota; class Alphaproteobacteria; order Sphingomonadales; family Erythrobacteraceae; genus Alteriqipengyuania; species Alteriqipengyuania lutimaris. Next base: position 140,977 of record NZ_QRBB01000001.1, read on the forward strand.
CAAGGTCGATCGCGTAGTTCTGGCGGCTCAGCCGCGTATAGTGGCGCACCGCTTCGGGCTCGGCGAGGCCGGGCAGGTCGATCGCATCTGCGCGCTCCAGGCCGCCGAGGCGGCTCGATGTGCCGGTAGGGACCGCGGGCAGGTCGACGCCGGTGGTGCCGGCGCGGCCGATCTCGAAGATCAGCGGTTCTTCCAGCATCAGGGCGCGGTTGCCGGTGGTGGTGGGGCTGTCGGCATCGCCCATCAGCGGCGCGCTGGGCTTCCAGCCGGACTTGTTGGGCGCGTTCATGCCAGCACCTCCTTCAGGGCAGCGCAGAGGGCGTCGATATCGTCCTCGCTGGTGGTTTCGGTGAGCGTGACGAGCAGGCCGTCGGTGAGGTCCTCCGCATGCGGATAGAGCCGCCCGAGCGAGACGCCCGCGAGGATGCCCTTGTCGGCAAGCGTGCGGACCACTTCGCGCGCATCCTGCCCGAGCCGGATCGTGAATTCGTTGAAGAAACTGTCGTTCAGCACGGAAACGCCGGGCACCTCGGCCAGCCTGTCCGCCGCAAGGCAAGCGAGCCGGTGGTTCTCCGCCGCCAGCCGCCGCAGACCTTCCTCACCCAGCAGCGTCATGTGGACACTGAAGGCGAGCGCGCACAGCCCGCTATTGGTGCAGATATTGCTGGTCGCCTTCTCGCGCCGGATATGCTGCTCGCGGGTCGAGAGCGTCAGCACGAAGCCGCGCTTGCCCTCGGCATCGGTGGTCTCGCCACACAGCCGCCCCGGCATCATGCGCACATGCTTCTGTTCGCGCACCGCAAACAGGCCCAGATACGGCCCGCCGAACTGGAGCCCGACACCAATCGCCTGCCCCTCGCCGACGACGATGTCCGCGCCCATTTCGCCGGGCGACTTGATCGCACCCAGCGCCACCGGCTCGAGATTGACCGCGATCACCAGCGCGCCCTTGGCATGGGCGGCTTCGCTGATCTTCTCGAGGTCGCACAGGCGGCCGAGAATGTCTGGATACTGGACCACGACGCAGGAGGTGTCCTCGTCGATCCGCCCGATGAGCCCGTCGAGATCGGGGCTGCCCTTCATCGTCGGCAGCGCGTCGGCAATCTCGTCTTCGGTAAACTTCGCCATGGTCCGGATGACCTCGGCATAGTGCGGGTGCAGCGCGCCCGAGAGGACGACCTTCTTGCGCTTGCCGCGCGCAATCCGCCCGGCCATCGCGATCGCTTCCCAGCACGCGGTCGAGCCGTCGTACATGCTCGCATTGGCCACCGCGCAGCCATAGAGCCGCGCGACCTGGCTCTGGAACTCGAACAGCATCTGCAGCGTGCCCTGCGCGATCTCCGGCTGATACGGAGTATAGGCGGTCAGGAACTCGCCGCGCTGGATGATGTGGTCGACAGTGGCCGGGACGTGGTGCTTGTACGCCCCCGCGCCGAGGAAGAAGGGCGCATCGGCCGCCGCGAGGTTCTTCTTGGAGAGCGCGCGCATATGGCGCTCCACCGCCATCTCGCTGGCGTGCATCGGCAGGCCGTGGATCGGCCCGTCGAGCCGGGCCTCTTCGGGCACGTCGACGAACAGGTCGTCGATGCTGGAAGCACCGATTTTCGCGAGCATCTCGCCGCGGTCGGCATCGGTCAGTGGGAGGTAGCGCATCTATTCTGCCTGGTTCTGAGGATTGATTGAAGTAATATCGAAGGGGTACAAATCGGGCGCACGGTCGGTGCAGCCACCGTTCCACCCCCGGCATTCGGCGCTGACCAAGGCGATCAGCTCGACTTCTTCAAACTGGAGTGGCGCTGCCCGATTATCAAAGTCACCGAGACTCGCGATGCTCAGTCGACGATCCATCGCCCGTTCCCATGCGTCGGAGCTAACATCGCCATCGGCCGCAGTCTGCGCATCGTTGTGTGTTTCATAGATCGCGCAATCGAGGCCTTCGCATGTCCCGAGCCACCCGTGAATCCGGTAGATATGGCCATCCCAGCGATTGATGTTGTCGATCACTTTCGCGACCGACACCTCACCCTTCTCGCCCAACTTCGAGTCGGCGCAGGCAGTCAGCGCGAACGCAAACGCCAAGGCGACAGTGAGGGCGAGACGATGGCTCACAGCCCCTCGACGAAACTCTTGTAGGCGGCTTCGTCCATCAGGCCTTCGAGCTCGCTCTCGTCGGCGACGGTCAGCTTGAAGAACCAGCCGTCTTCTTCCGGAGAGGTGTTCACCAGCGCGGGGTCTTCTTCGAGCGCGGAGTTGACCTCGATCACGGTGCCGGTGATCGGCGCGTAGACGTCGCTCGCCGCCTTCACGGATTCGACAACCGCGGCGTCCTTGCTCTTTTCGAGCTCAGTGCCTTCATCGGGCAGTTCGACGAACACGATGTCGCCCAGCTGCTCCTGCGCATAGTCGGTGATGCCGACGGTAGCGGATTCGCCTTCGACTTCGATCCATTCGTGGTCTTCGGTGTAGTAACGGGACATTTCTCAGCTCCCCCGGAAGTAGCGGTGTTGGACAAAGGGCATTTGAGCGACGCGCGCAGGCAGTCGCTTGTTGCGGACCTGCACTTCGAGCGCGGTTCCGATCTCGGTATGCGCGGCATCGACATAGCCCATCGCGATGGGATGGCCGAGCGTGGGCGAGAAGCCGCCACTGGTGACGGTGCCGACCTGGCGGTCCCCCGCGAAAATCTCCGAGCCCTCGCGTGCCGGCAGGCGCCCGTCGAGCACCAGGCCGACGCGATAGCTTTGCGGACCGTCCTTCAGCGCGGCGCCGATCCGGTCGTGCCCGTGATAGCCGCCGCTCTCGCGGCGCTTCTTAGACAGGGCGAAGGTCAGGTCGGCGCTGACGGGATCGATCTCTGCGGTGAGGTCGTGGCCGTAAAGCGGCAGGCCCGCTTCGAGGCGCAGGGAGTCGCGCGCGCCCAGCCCGATCGGCTTCACGCGCTTGTCGTCCACCAGCGCGGTCGCGAGCTTTTCGACGTGCTCGGCACGCACCGAGATTTCGAACCCGTCCTCGCCGGTATAGCCCGCGCGGCTGATCCACAGGGGGATGCCGTCCCATTCGTAAAGGCCGCCGGTCATGAACACGAGCTCGGCCGCACTGGGCACCAGTTCGCCGAGCGCACCGACCGCTTCAGGGCCCTGCAAGGCCAGCAGCGCCTGCTCGTCATGATGGGTCAGCGTGATCTCGTCGGGCAGATGTTCGCGCAGGAAGGCGATATCGTCCCACTTGCACGCGCCGTTGACCACCAGCGCGATATGTTCGCCCGTGTTGGTGATCATCAGATCGTCGAGGATGCCGCCATCCTCCGCCAGCAGCAGCGAATAGCGCATCCTGCCCGGCTTGAGGCTGGAGACGAGGCCGGGGACCAGCGCTTCGAGCGCCTCGGCCGCCGCGCCGATATCGCCATCGGGACCCGAGAGGGTCAGCTGGCCCATGTGGCTCACGTCGAACAGGCCCGCAGCGCTGCGGGTCCAGTCGTGTTCGGCCACGATGCCCTCATACTGGATCGGCATTTCGTAGCCCGCGAAGGGCACCATGCGCGCGCCATGGGCGCGATGCCATGCGTCCAGCGCCAGCGCCTCCGGCGCGGCTTCGATTTCGGGTTCGTCCTGGGATTCTTGTGCGCTCATCATTTCATATCCGACAGCCGCGGACGGGCGTGCGCTGCCGCACTCCCTTGCCGCCTGCCCCCTCTGTCGGAAAACCTGAGAGCTTACCCCTTCGGTGGCGCATCCTGCGATGCGCGCTTTCCAGAGTGTCCATTCGGCGCGCGCGGTTCGCTTTGCCTGAGAGTTTCCGGGGCGGTTGCTCCTTCGGCGCCGCCAGCCGCCCGGTTTTATCCCGACGCCCAGCGATCTCTCCCGCGCGCTCCGCCGCAGGTTTGCACCTGCGAAGAACATGCGTGCCATGCGCGATTCGCGCGCGACGGTCAATCGGCCTTGAGGCGATATTGGCCATCGAAGTGCCCGCCGCGCTCGCCATCAGCGCCACCGGCTGCGGATCGGCATGTCGGGCGAATAATAGTTGAGATACTGCACCAGACGCGGCCGGTCGGAGCGGTTGGGGCTCGCCCCGTGCGGCAGGTCCTGCCGCCAGATGATCAGATCGCCCGCCTTCGCGGCCACACGCTTCTCCTCTGCCGAGAGATCCACCGCCCGCGGGTCGCCCGCGCCGATCCCGTCGAGCCACGCATGGATCCGCTTGTGGAAGCCGGGGACGCAGCGGAAGGCGCCCTGATCCTCGCTCGTATCGGTCAGATAGAGCACGGCCTGCGTGCCGAAGGGGATCGGCCAGGCGAGACTGACATCCCAGTGCAGGTCCGACCCGGCGAAGGGCCGCTCGGGCGTTTCGGGCGGATTGAAGCCGATCCGGTCGATCGTGCACCACAGGTTCTCGCTGCCCCACAGCTGCGCGAAGGCCTTGCGCACGCGCGCGCTCTTGCGGGCGGCCTCGATCGCCGGGTGGCGATAGACCGAGATCATGATCCCGTCGGTTTTCGCGGCATTCCAGCTCTGCGGATCTTCGGGCGTCGCGCCGAGCGATTCCCATACGAGCTGCCGCGCGGCAGCGACCTCTTCGGGCGAAATGACGCCGGGCACCACGACATAGCCGTGTTCGTCCCAGAAGCGCAGCGCGGCCTCGTCGAGCACGGGCGGCAGCGCGGCAACCTCCAGCAGCGCGGCATTGGCGTCGCCCTCCACCGGCAGGTCGTAGAGCCAGGCGTGGTAGCGTGCGAGAAGTGCCGGATCGGGCGGCCCCGCCGTCGCCAGGATCCACTCGCAAAACGCCTCGAAAGAGGGCGCTTCGGGTTGGTGGAGAAAGCGGTAGACCTCCTGGTTGCCCAGGCCGAGCGTGTCGAGCAGCAGCTTGCCGATCATCTCGCTCAGCGTCAGCCCGCCACCGACCAGCGATGCGTGGAATTCCTCCAGGCACGCAATCTCGGGGAGGGTGGCGGAAGCGCTCATCAGTCGAGATTGGGCCGCAGCCAGCGTTCGGCGGTCGCGATATCCACGTCGCGGCGCCGGGCGTAGTCCTCGAGCTGGTCGCGCCCGATCGTGGCGACGCCGAAATAGGCGCTTTCGGGATGGCCGAAATACAGCCCGCTGACCGCTGCGGTTGGGAACATCGCAAAGCTCTCTGTCAATTCGAGTCCCGTATTTTCCTCGGCATCGAGCATGTCGAACAGGATCGGTTTGAGCGAGTGGTCGGGACATGCAGGGTAGCCCGGCGCGGGCCGGATGCCGCGATACTTTTCCTTGATCAGCGCTTCGTTGGTGAACTGCTCTTCGGCGGCATAGCCCCACAGATCCTTGCGGACCTTTTCGTGCAGCGCTTCCGCAAAGGCTTCGGCGAAGCGGTCCGCCAGCGCCTTGAGCAGAATGTCCGAATAATCGTCCTTGGCTTCCTGGAAACGCTTCGAGGGGCCGTCGATGCCGTGGATGCCGACCGCGAAGCCGCCCATCCAGTCGCCGGCGGGATCGATGAAATCCGCAAGACACATGTTCGGCCGGTCCCGGCTCTTCTTCACCTGCTGGCGCAGCATGGGCAGGCGAACGCTTTCCTCGTTCGTGCGGTCGAGATCGGGAATCGCGCCTTCGCGGTAGGTACCGCCGTCCTTGCTCACCCGGTCCTGCACATGCTTGTAATGCACGACCAGGTCGTCCCCGTCGCGGTGGCAGGGCCAGAGGCCGGCAACGCCGCGTGCTTGCAGCCAGTTTTCCTCCACGATGCGGTCGAGCATCTTCTGCGCATCGTCCCACAGGCTGCGCGCGCTCTCCCCCACGACGTCGTCTTCCAGGATCGCGGGATAATTGCCGTGCAGTTCCCACGCGCGGAAGAAGGGCGTCCAGTCGATATAGTCGCGCAATTCGGCGATCGACCAGTCTTCGAACACGTGCAGGCCCGGCTTGGCGGGCGCGCCGGGCTTTTGCGCGAAGTCGATCGGCGCGGCATTCTCGCGCGCTTCGGCCAGCGGCAGCAGCTTGCTCGGCCCCTTGCCCGCGCGCTTTTCGCGCACGGTCTCGTAGTCGTCGGCGACCTCGTCGACATAGGCATCGCGCTGCGTGTCCGACAGCAGGCGGCTGGCGACACCGACCGCGCGGCTCGCGTCGAGCACGTGGATCACCGGGCCGTCATAGGCCTGGTCGATCTTCAAGGCGGTGTGCACCTTGCTGGTGGTGGCCCCGCCGATCAGCAGCGGCAGCGACATTTCCGCCTTCTGCATCTCTTCGGCGACGGTCACCATCTCGTCCAGCGAGGGCGTGATGAGCCCGGACAGGCCGATGATGTCGGCATTGTTTTCGTTCGCGGCTTCGAGGATGTCGCTCCACGGCACCATCACGCCGAGGTCGATCACCTCGTAGCCGTTGCACTGGAGCACGACTCCGACGATGTTCTTGCCGATATCGTGGACGTCGCCCTTCACGGTCGCCATCACGATCTTGCCCTTGCCCTTGGCGTTCTCGTCCTTTTCCTCCTCGATATAGGGGAAGAGGTGGGCCACCGCCTTCTTCATGACGCGCGCGGACTTGACCACCTGCGGCAGGAACATCTTGCCCGAACCGAACAGGTCGCCGACGACGTTCATGCCGTCCATCAGCGGGCCTTCGATCACCTCGATCGGCTTGCCGCCGCGTTCCTTCACCGCGACGCGCATTTCCTCGGTATCGTCGACGATATGCGCGTCGATGCCCTTGACCAGCGCATGCTCCACCCGCTTTTCGACCGGGTATTCGCGCCATTCGGCGGCTTCCTTCTCGGTCTTGGCGTCCTTGCCCTTGTAGCTTTCGGCCAGCGTGATGAGGTTCTCGGTCGCATCCTCACCGTTGGCGGGCGTGCGGTTGAGGATCACATCCTCGCACGCATCGCGCAATTCGGGGTCGATATCGTCGTAGATGTCGAGCTGGCCGGCATTGACGATCGCCATGTCGAGCCCGGCGGGGATCGCATGGTAGAGGAAGACCGAGTGCATCGCCCGGCGCACCGGCTCGTTGCCGCGGAAGCTGAAGGAGAGGTTCGACAGCCCGCCCGAGAAGTGCACGTGCGGGCAGCTTTTGGAGAGGTGCCGCACCGCTTCGATGAAATCGACGCCGTAGGTCGCGTGCTCCTCGATCCCCGTCGCCACCGCGAAGATGTTGGGATCGAAGATGATGTCTTCGGGCGGGAAGCCGTCTTCGGTCAGGAGTTTATAGGCGCGCTCGCAAATCTCGATCTTGCGCTCCTTGGTGTCGGCCTGGCCGTCCTCGTCGAAGGCCATCACCACCACCGCCGCACCGTAGGCCCGGCACTTGCGCGCGTTTTCGAGAAATTCGTCGACGCCTTCCTTCATCGAAATCGAATTGACGATCGGCTTGCCCGAGACGCATTTGAGCCCAGCCTCGATCACCTTCCATTTCGAGCTGTCGATCATTACCGGCACGCGCGCGATATCGGGCTCGGCCGCCATCAGCTTCAGGAACTTGACCATCGCCGCTTCGGAATCGAGCAGCCCCTCGTCCATGTTGACGTCGATCACCTGCGCGCCGTTCTCGACCTGGTCGCGCGCGACCTCGATCGCGGTCTCGTAATCCTCGTTCATGATCAGCTTCTTGAAGCGCGCCGATCCGGTCACGTTCGTGCGCTCGCCGATATTGACGAAACTGGAGGATGCGTTGGTAGTCATAAGGTCCTGATCTCCCGGCAGATAAACGTCGGGATGTCGTGGCAGCCGGTCTCAGGCCGCCATGGTGAAAGGTTCGAGCCCGGCGAGGCGCGTCTTGCGCTCGACTTCGGGAATGGTGCGCGGCTCTGCGTTCTTCGCCGCATTGGCGATGGCCGCGATATGCGCGGGCGTGGTGCCGCAGCAGCCGCCGACGATGTTGACGAGGTTTTCCTTGAACCACACGCCCACGAGCTCGGCGGTCTCGTCCGCTTCCTGGTCGTATTCGCCCAGATCGTTGGGGAGGCCCGCGTTGGGATAGGCGAGGATCAGCGTGTCGGCCTGGCGCGACAGCGCGGCGAGGTGCGGGCGCAGCTTGTCCGCCCCGAAGGAGCAGTTCACGCCGACCGCGATCGGCTGCGCATGGCGCACCGCGTGCCAGAACGCCTCGACCGTGTGGCCCGACAGGTTGCGGCCCGAATTGTCGGTGATCGTGAAGCTGAGCATGATCGGCACTTCGCGCCCCGCCGCCTGTGCCGCCTGCTGCGCCGCCATCGCCGCGACCTTGGCGTTAAGCGTGTCGAAGATCGTCTCGATCAGGATGAAGTCCACCCCGCCCTCTATCAGCGCGTCGCACTGTTCGCGATAGACGCCCAGCATCTGGTCGAAATCGACCTCGCGAAAGCCGGGGTCCTCGACATCGGGGCTGAGCGAGAGCGTCTTGTTGGTCGGCCCGATCGCTCCGGCGACGAAGCGGCGGCGGCCGTCCTTCTCCTGCGCGGCATCGGCCGCCTCGCGCGCGACCTTGGCGCCGGCAAGGTTCACCTCGCGTACCAGATGCTCGGCCTTGTAATCGGCGAGCGCGATGCTGGTGGAACTGAAGGTGTTGGTCTCGACCATGTCGGCGCCCGCTTCGAGATATTCGCGGTGGATATCGCGGATCACGTCGGGCCGGGTCAGGTTGAGCAGGTCGTTATTGCCCTTCTGGTCGGCGTCGAGGCCCAGATCGCCCGCATAGTCCGCTTCGGACAGCTTGCGGTTCTGGATGCCCGTGCCGTAGCCCCCGTCGAATACGAGCACGCGCTCGCTGGCGGCCTTGCGCAGGGCCTGTGCGGCTGATTGCTGGCTCATGCGGCTTTCTCCTTGGCGCCGGCGCCATCCTGCGGCCTCATGCCCAGCAGGTGGCAGATCGAATAGGCGAGGTCGGCGCGGTTGAGCGTGTAGAAGTGGTAGTGGCGGATCCCGCCGGCATAGAGGCGGCGGCACATCTCGGCGGCCACCGTCGCGGCGACGAGCTTGCGGGCCGAGGGGCGGTCGTCCAGCCCTTCGAACACGCCTTCCATCCAGTCGGGGAATTCGGCGCCGTTCTGGCCCGCGAACTGGCGCGCCTTGCTCACGTTGGTGATCGGCAGCACGCCCGGCACGATGGGCACGTCGATGCCCGCCTTGTCGGTCTTCTCGAGATAGTCGAAGAAGGTGTTGGGCGAGAAGAAGAACTGCGTGATCGCCCGGTCTGCGCCCGCATCGATCTTGCGCTTCAGGTAATCGATCTCGTCCTGCTGGCTCTTCGCGTCCGGATGCATCTCGGGGTAGGCGCTGACCGAGATTTCGAAGTCGGCGACTTCCTTGAGGCCATGGACCAGTTCCTCGGCGCTGTTGTACCCATCCGGGTGCGGCTTGAAGGGTCCGAGCGAGCCATCCTCCTGCGGCATGTCGCCGCGCAGCGCGACGATGTGGCGCACGCCCGCTTCCCAGTATTTCTCCGCGATCTTCTGCGTTTCCCTGCGCGAGGCATTGACGCAGGTGAGGTGCGCGGCGGCAGGCAGGCCCGCTTCGGCAATGATCCGCTCCACGGTCTTGTGGGTCCGTTCGCGCGTGGAGCCGCCCGCCCCGTAAGTGACGGAGACGAAATGCGGATCGAGCGGCTTGAGCTCCTGCACCGCGTCCCACAGCGATTTCTCCATCTTCTCGTTCTTCGGCGGGAAGAATTCGAAACTGACGTCGATATCGCCGGGCAACCCGCTGAACAGCGGGTCCTTCTTGGCGCGCGCCTGTTCCTCGCGGGGATCGAGCGCAGGGGTGGATTGGGCCGTCATCGTGCCGCCTTTCGTTTTGGAGCTTGGGCCTTCAGCGCGCCGACACGGCGCGCGACCCAGATTTTCACGACCAGCGTCTCGCCTTCGAGCGCGACGGGTGGCGCGGTTTCGAAACCGGACTGTTCGAGTGCACCGGCAAGCTGGTCGTCCTCGAAGCCGAGCCGGGTATGCTGGAACCGTTCGCGCAGTTCCTCATGATTGTGTGCGGCGAAATCGACGATCGCGATCCGCCCGCCGGTGCGCAGCACGCGCGCCGCCTCGCGCAGCGCGATCATCGGATCGGTGGCGTAATGGAGCACCTGGTGCAGCAGCACGGTGTCGAAACGGGCGGCCTCGAAGGGCAGCGACAGGAAGTCGCCCTGCACCAGCTCGATCTGCTCCGCAGGAAGGTGCTGCAGCTTGGCGCGCGCGACCCGCAGCATCTCGAGGCTCTTGTCGAGCGCGACGATCCGCGAGGCATCCTCTCCGAACAGCTCCGCCATGCGGCCGGTGCCGGTGCCGATATCGAGCATTTCGCCCAGCGGTTCGCCCGCAAGCGCCTTGCGTAGCGCGGCTTCGACCTGGTCGTCCGGACTGTGCCGCCGGCGCAGGTCATCCCATTCGCCGGCATGTTCCTCGAACCATTCGGCGGCCTTCCCCTCGCGCGCCTCGCGGATCGCGGCCAGCTGGCGACGGTCTTCCTCGCACTGCGCGGCGAACTCCTCGTCCTCGCGCTCGGCCGTCGAAAGGAACCGCGCGATGGCCGCGCTGAGCGGAGAGCCGCCTGCGTTCTCGCTCGCCGCGCGCAGGTAAATCCAGCTGCCTTCGCGTCGCCGCACCGCCAGCCCCGCATCGCACAGGATCGAGGCGTGGCGCGAGACGCGCGGCTGGCTTTGCTGGAGCACCTGCGACAGCTCGCCAACGGCAAGCTCCATCGTCCCGAGCAGCCGCATGATCCGCAGCCGGGTGTTGTCTCCGAGAGACCGCAGGATGGCTTCGGTGCGCATGGGAACGCACATATAAAGATATTTTTATATCTACAAGTCTTGCAGGGACCCGGCGGCGCTCAGGGGCGACGAAGCGTGGCGGCGCACACGCCGCGGGGGTGTTCCTGCCTAGCCGTTCTCGATCTGGCGCAGCAGGCGCAACTGCGCCGCCCCCGCCTCGCTCAGCCGCAGGCCCTCGGGCGTGCGCATGACGTAGCCTTGCGAGAGGAGCCGTGTCGTGTCGGCGTCGGAAGGCGCCTCGCCTTCGGGCATGACCCGGCCGTAGCGCCCGCCGTGATAGATCAGCGGTTCGGCGGAGGTCCGCTCGAAATCGACCACTTCGCCGAGGAAGATGGCATGGTCGCCGCCCTCATATTCGAACTTGGCATTGCAACCGAATCGCGCCGCACAGCCCTCGATCCGCGGCGCGCCCTCGGGTCCGTCGCCGCAATTCAGATCGCCGAACTTGTCCGCCCCGCGGCTGGCGAAGCGGTTGGACAGGTCCTGCTGGTCGGCGGCGAGGATGTGGACAGCCCAGGCTTTCGCGGTCCGGAAGACCGGCAGATTACGGCTGCCGAGCGACAGACTCCACAACACCATCGGCGGGTCGAGCGAGACCGAATTGAAGCTGTTGGCGGTCAGCCCGGTGGGGCGACCTTCCGTGTCGTAGGTCGTCACGATGGTGACGCCGGTCACGAATGTGCCGAGAGCATCGCGAAAGGCGGATTGATCGATCACGACCCAAGCGCCTAGGCAGGCGCGCAGATGAGCGCAAGGCACGTTTCACCGACCCTGCGCGTTGAGCCACACACGTATCGCAAGGAGAGTCCCCCTCATGAAAACCCGCGCCGCCGTCGCCTTCGAAGCCAAGCAGCCGCTCGAGATCGTCGAACTGGACCTCGAAGGCCCCAAGCCGGGCGAGGTGCTGATCGAGATCAAGGCGACCGGAATCTGCCACACCGATGCCTACACGCTCGACGGGCTCGACAGCGAAGGCCTGTTCCCCAGCGTGCTCGGCCATGAGGGCGCTGGGATCGTGCGCGAAGTCGGCGCGGGCGTGACAAGCGTGAAGGAGGGCGATCACGTGATCCCGCTCTACACGCCCGAATGCCGCCAGTGCAAAATGTGCCTCTCGGGCAAGACCAACCTGTGCAGCGCGATCCGCGAGACGCAGGGCAAAGGCCTGATGCCCGATGGCACGACGCGCTTCTCCTACAAGGGCAAGCCGATCTACCACTACATGGGCTGCTCGACCTTCTCGAACTACACCGTTTTGCCCGAAATCGCGGTCGCCAAGATCCGCGAGGACGCGCCGTTCCACACCAGCTGCTACATCGGCTGCGGCGTGACGACCGGCGTCGGCGCGGTGGTCAACACCGCCGATGTGCGTCCGGGCGACAATGTCGTCGTCTTCGGCCTCGGCGGGATCGGGCTCAACGTGATCCAGGGCGCGCGCATGGCGGGGGCCGACCGGATCGTGGGCGTCGACATCAATCCCGACAAGAAGCCCTATGCCGAACATTTCGGGATGACCGATTTCGTCAATCCGAATGAGGTCGACGACGTGGTCGCGCATCTCGTCAAGATGCTCGACGGCGGGGCGGATTATAGCTTCGACTGCACGGGCAATACCGATGTGATGCGCCAGGCGCTGGAATGCTGCCACAAGGGCTGGGGCACCAGCATCATCATCGGCGTGGCAGAGGCCGGCAAGACGATCGAGACACGCCCCTTCCAGCTCGTGACCGGCCGCAACTGGCGCGGGACCGCGTTCGGCGGCGCCAAGGGCCGCACCGACGTGCCCAAGATCGTCGACTGGTACATGGACGGCAAGATCCAGATCGACCCGATGATCACCCACGTCATGAAGCTTGAAGAAATCAACAAAGCCTTCGACCTGATGCATTCGGGCGAAAGCATCCGCTCGGTGGTGGTGTACGACTGATGGCGCAGGCGGCGCCCACGAAGGTCAACCTGGCTGAGAAATTCGAGCAGTTCGACGAGCACTGGGCGCCGCGGATCGCCGGAAGGTACAACGGCAACGAAATCCGGCTGGCCAGGGCATCGGGCGATTTCCAGTGGCACAGCCATCCCGATACCGACGAACTGTTCATCGTGATCGAGGGCACGCTCATGATGGAATTTCGCGACCGCACCGAAACTCTCGGTCCCGGCGAGATGATCGTCGTGCCGCGCGGGGTCGAGCATTTCCCGCGCGTGCCGGACGGCGAAGCCAAGCTGCTCATCATCGACCCGGCGGACACCGCCAATACCGGCGATCCGGCCACCGCATTCACTCCCACGGAGATTTAGCATGACGATAGAAACCGTCAGCGAAAACCGCAGTCATGGCGGCACGCAGGGCGTATACCGCCATAAGTCGACCACGACCGGCACCGACATGACCTTCTCGGTCTTCGTGCCCGAGCATGAGGAGGGCGCGAAGCTTCCGGTGCTGTGGTATCTCTCCGGCCTCACCTGCACGCACGCCAATGTGACCGAGAAGGGCGAATATCGCGCCGCCTGCGCCGAACAGGGCATCATCTTCGTCGCGCCCGACACCAGCCCTCGTGGCGAGGGCGTGGCGGACGACGATTCCTTCGACATGGGTCAGGGTGCAGGCTTCTACGTCGATGCGACGCAGGAACCGTGGACGCCGCATTTCATGATGCGCAGCTATGTCGAAGAAGAACTCCCTGCCCTGATCGCCCGACAATTCCCCGTCGACATGATGCGGCAGGGAATCACCGGCCACTCGATGGGCGGCCACGGCGCGCTGACGATCGGGCTGCGCAATCCCGAAACATTCCGTTCGATCAGCGCCTTTGCGCCGATCGCCAGCCCGCTGAACTGCCCGTGGGGCCAGAAGGCGCTGTCGGGATATCTCGGCGATGATCGCGCTGCGTGGCGGGAATATGATGCCTGCGCGCTAATCGAAGACGGGGCGCGCGCCGAGGCGCTGCTGGTGGATCAGGGCACGGGCGACCAGTTTCTGGAAGAACAGCTCAAGCCCGAATTGCTCGCCGACGAATGCGAGAAGGCCGGCATCCCGCTCACGCTCACCATGCGCGAGGGATACGACCATTCCTATTATTTCATCTCGAGCTTCATGGCCGATCACGTGGCGTGGCACGCGCAGCGCCTGAAAGCCTAGCGAAGGCGCCGGTCAGCTCACCACGAGCCGGGCGGCGACGGGCTCCATCACCTGCTTCTTCTTGGCGAGCGGCGGTGCGGCATGGACCTGGTTCTTGCCCGCCGCCTTTGCCTCGTACAGCGCCGCGTCGGACGCGGAGAGCAGGTCGGTCGACGATTTGGCGGTGTCGGGCAGCGAAGCAACGCCGATCGAGGCGGCCACGCTGCACCCGTGCTGGTCCGAGAGCAGTTCGATCCGCGCGCGCACCTGTTCGGCGCGCATCATCGCATCGTCGATGCCGCAATCGGGCAGGATGACCAGCAGTTCCTCGCCGCCGTAGCGACATACGACGTCCGACGGACGCAGCGCGCCGACGATCTGGGCGGCCACGTCCTTAAGCACCGCGTCGCCCTTGGCATGGCCGTGATTGTCGTTGAGCGCCTTGAAGTTGTCGAGGTCGATCATCAGCACCGACGTCGGCTGGTCCTGCCGCTGGGCGAGCGAGATGAACCGGTCGAGCGTGTCTTCCATGTAACGGCGATTATACAGACCGGTCATCGGATCGCGCAGCGATTGCGTGCGCAGCTGTTCGCGCAGCGAGATGTTGGACAGCGCGAGCGAGGTCGAATCGGCGAGCGCGCGGGCGATCCGCTGCGCCCGGTCGACATTTTCGCAATTGCCGCCACGGTCGGTCAGCACCAGCAGGCCGAAGACCTGTCCGCGCGCCATCATCGGCACTTCGATGCTCGCGACCTCACCGATATAGTGCGAGCAGCACAGCGACTGTTCGGCCGGGTTGTTGAGATGATCCTTGCCGCGCTTGAGCGCCCAGCAATTGGCGGGCGTGAGGCTTTCTGTCGGCTCATAGCTTTCGGGCATGTCCCAGCTGCCGACGAGGTCGAGCCGGTCGCGCGAATTGTTGAACACATACAGCGCGGTGCCGCATCCGGGCAGGAGCTTGCGGCTGGTCGCGCGCAGCACCTGTGCGGCATCGGCATTGCTGTCGGCCGCCTGCAGCGTGTCGGTCATCGCGAACAGCTCTTCGATCTGCTCGTGCGTGCGATTGATCCCGTCGACATGATTCTTGTAGGAGCGGACCTGGATGACCTTGAGCTTGTCGCTGACGATGCTCGCGGCGATCGCAAGGACGATCAGCAATCCGCCGAAGACCACCGCAACCGTGCGCAACTGGTCGTCCTGGGTGATAGCGGCCCCACATGCGATCAGCGCGATCACGAGCATGATGCGCAAGGCCCGCTGCAACAGCGTTACCAGCTTCAGACCGGTGCGACCCTCAAGAACCGATGTTGGAACCATAGATAAGCTCTCCTGACCCTACGGTTATGCACGAAGGGTAAAACAGAGCTTAAGCACTGGAGCGACAGCGAAAATTTTGATCCTTAAGATCTGCCGAATCGATCGCTGAGGGATTTCCCGCATCGAGGATGATCCAGATCTTCGACGGGCACGCAGACCCTGAACGAAGAAGGCGGGCGTCGATGAAACATCGCGCCCGCCTTGCGATATGCTTTCCGTTGCCGCGCACGGCGGCAGCTCGGGTGTCTAGAGGCTCAGCCGGATGCGATTATGGGCCGCTACCAGTTCGCTCTGCTCGACGTCGGAGCTCTCCGGGCGCTCCGCGCCGGGATAGGCGTCGCCCAGAAGTTCGAGCGACGCTTCGATCCGGTCCGCCAGTTCGCCATCGGCCGAGGATATCTGCGTGCGGGACCGCCCGAACATGCCCTCGGCGACCTTGTAGAAGCCGTAGCCGTCCAGATAGGGGTCGTACTGGCCCGTGTTGGTAGAGATCCGGTACATCGCATTGGCGCGGCTGATCTGGTCCGAAATGATTCCCGCCGCGATCATGGCGTCGCTCTGCTCGCCTTCCGGTGCCTTCGTCGCGGCGCTGCGCAGGCCTTCGACGATCGCCTCGTAACGCGCATCGACCTGTTCCTGGCTCTCCCCGGCCTGCACCGATTCCGCGGCCTGGGTGAACAGCGGCTCGAGATCGTCGACGCCCAGCTGTTCGAACACGGGAGCGAGATCGGCGAGAACTTCGGAAATCGGGTGGACGAACATCTGCATCGCCTCTTCGGTGCGTCCGGCGGCATAGGCGTCGCGGGCGGCAACAGCATGCGCCTCCGCCACGGCGAGCGCGCTGCCATAGGCAACGGGATCGCTCGAAGCCTCGGCGGCGGAGACGCCGCCCTCGCCGCTTTCGCCGCCCTCGCCACCTTCACCTTCGCCGCCTTCGCCGTCGCCTACCGCACTGGCCTGCGCTGGCGTGTCGGCATCGTCTCCGGCCTCGCCATTATCGGCGCAGCCTGCAAGAGTAGCTCCTGCGAGCGCGGTTGCGAGGCCCAGCCCGGTCCAGACTTTGAGATTGCTTTGCATCGGAAAAAGCTCCTGTCGATTGACTCGGCCTCTCCCTAGGCGAATGAGGCGTTTATGCAAATCATTATCAAACCGACGAACCCGTAGAGCACCCCATGATCCTCACTATCGCAGCGATCGAATCCGAAGACGATCTCGCCCGCATCGACGCGCTCGTCGCCCAGCTCGTGTGGCGCGACGGTGCGCGAACCGCGGGTGCCAGCGCGCGGGCGGTCAAGCAGAACGAGCAGGCGGACATGACCGGCAAGGCGGGCCGCGAGCTCGGCGCCATGGTCCTCTCCGCGATCGAGGAGCACCCGGTCGTGCGCGCCGCCGCCCGCCCCCGTCGCATGTCGAACATCCTGGTGAGCAAGACCCGCGACGGCGGCCATTACGGCCCCCATGTCGACAATGCGATGATGCGCAAGGGCGCCGCGAAGCTTCGCAGCGACATCTCCTTCACGCTTTTCCTTGCCCCACCCGATACGTACGAGGGCGGCGAGTTGACGATCCATTCCGCAGGATCGACCCAGTCGGTCAAGGGTGAGCGCGGGCAGCTGGTGCTCTACCCGTCCTCGAGCATCCACGAGGTGCGCCCCGTCACCTCGGGCGAGCGGATCGTGTGCGTCGGCTGGATCGAAAGCCTCCTGCCCGATCCTTCGCAGCGCGAATTGCTGTTCGATCTCGAGAACCTGCGCACCACGATGCGGCGGTCGCTGCCCGCGAACAGCGCCGAGATGCTGACGCTCGACAAGTCGATCGCCAATCTTCTGCGCATGTGGGCCAGCGTCTGAGCCTCTCGGTCGGGGCGTCGGTCGGCTGACCCGACGCCCCGAAGCGATCAGAAATCGGCCGAGATCGAGGCGCGCACCGTGCGCGGGCGACCTTGGAGAAGGGCGTTGGAGAAGGTGTCGAAGGCCGAGGCCCAATAGGCTTCGTTGCCCACATTCTCGACCGCGACGCGTAGCGTGACCGGCGTATCGCCCGCCGCGAAGACGTAGCGTGCGCCGAGGTCGAACACCGTCCAGCTGTCGATCTCCAGCGTGTTCGCCGCATCGACGAACTGCTCGCCGCTATGGACCACCCGGCCCGTCAGCGTGATGCCGGATGCGAAGGGCACGTCCCATTCGACATCGGCATTGGCGGTGAATTCGGGCACGCCCGCAACGCTTGCGCCGCCGTCGAGCTCGGCGTCGGTATAGGCCATGCCCGAGATCAGCCGCAGGCCGGGCGTCACTTCGCCGTTGAGCGTGAACTCCACCCCCTGATGGCGCTGCTCGCCGAGGTAGCCGAACTCGCCCGACGGCAGGACACCCTCGCCCGGGCGCTCGATCCGGTAGGCGGCAAGCGTTGCGAACAGGCCGCCCAGATCCAGCTTCCCGCCGACCTCGTATTGCGTCGAGCTGCGGGGGCTGAGCGTTTCGCCCGGATTGGTGACCAGCAGCGGATCGAGCGGCGCGCTCGGCCCCACCTGAAGCGCGGCGATCCGATTGGCGTAGAGCGACAGGCCGTCCACTGGCTTCACGACCAGTCCGACGACGGGAGTGACCTTGTCCTCGTCGTATTCGGTCTCCAGCGCCCCACCGAAATAGCTGAAGTCTCGCTGGCGGATCGACTGCAAGCGCAGGCCGCCGGTCAGCAACACCCGGTCGTCCCAGAACCCGAACGTGTCGGAGGCAAAGGCGCTCATCAGGCGGCGGGTGGCGATGGGATAGGGATCGTCGAGGTCGCCGCCGGCAAAGGCGGTCGGCTGCGGCGCAACCTGCACCGGCGCGTAGAGGTTGGTCGCGAAGGTCGAGAAGAAATCATAGGCCGTGCGATCCTCCTGCCACGCGATGTTGCCGCCGAAATTGATCTCCTGCGTGATCGTGCTGCCCAGCTGCACGCGCAGGCCCGCCTCGACCGCCTGGTTGCTCGCCTCGAAGGGGATGTAGGAGTGGAAGCCGCTGGTCGCATCGCCGGTCGCCGCGTCGGTGACCTGGATGCCGCCGTAGATGCCTTCCTCGTCGCCTTCGCGCGCGCCCGCTTTGGCATAGAGCGTCGCGTTCGGCGCTACATCGTATTCGAGGCTCGCGAAGCCGAACAGTTCGGTCAGATCGCTGTAGGTATAGTCCTGCGCGTAGTTCGCATCGGCATCGGGCACCGCCGGGACCGCGGCGCTGGCGATCGTCACCTTGGGCCGCAGGTTGTCGACCCGGATGTCCTGGTAGGCAAGGTCGAGCGCGGCGCGCAGGTTGCCGCCGTCATAGTCGAAGCTCGCGCCGATCACCTGCGTGCGGCGGTCTTCGCCGTCGACCGCGGTTTCGCCGTCGCGGTACGCACCGTTGATCCGCACGCCGAACTCGCCACCGCTGCCGAAGCGGCGCGCCACGTCGACGCTGCCGCCGAAGCGCGAGGCCTCCCGGTAACCGGCGGTAACACGGGTAAGGTCTTCATCGGCGCGCTTCAGCCGCAGATTGACGCTCCCGCCCAGCCCCGTGCCGCCCGGCGCCGCGCCGTTGAGAAACGCGCTCGCACCGTTGAGCACCTCGACGCTGCCGAGCAGTTCGGGCGCGACCAGCTGGCGCGGGGTGATGCCGTAGAGGCCGTTGAGGCCGATATCGTCGCTATACAACGGAAAGCCGCGGATCACGAAAAGCTCGGCCGCATTGCCGAAGGCGTAGGAGGTGCGGATCGTGGGATCGTTCTGCAGCACTTCGCCCAGCGACAGCGGCTGCTGGTTGAGGATTAGGCTCTCGTCGTAGGTCCGCACCGCGAAGGGCAGGTCCTCGGCGGGCTTGTCGCCCAGCACGCCCGCACTGCCGCCATTGATCACCGCGCTCGCGTTCTCGCGCTGCGCGGTGACGATGATCTGATTGTCTTCGGCAGGAGTGGCGCCCGTCTCGGGCATCTCGTCCTGCGCGAGCGCGGGGGTGGCGATCGCGGCGGCGATGACGAATGCAGGCAGGTGCTTGCGCGCGAATTTCATGCGGGATTCTTTCTCTTCGATGGGATGGGTTTCGATTTGGGAGAGGGTGCCGGGCGCGTGGCGCGCCGCCATGAGATCGCGATCGCCACGAGGGTCGAGCCGAGCAGGCTCCACGCCGCGATGTCGCGCGCGCCCTCTCCGGTCAGGCCGACGACGAGGCCGAGCAGGCTCGCCGCGCCGATGAGGATCGGCCAGGCGAAGATCGCAAGATTGGAATGGGGGCGGCGCGCGCTCATGCGGGCACCTTGGAAAAGCCGCCGCTGTCGATTTCGGCGATGCGCCGGTCGATCGCGCCGGGCCGCCGTTTGAACCACAGCAGCACGCCGGTCCACAGAACCCAGATCGTCGCCAGCGTCAGCAGCGCCCAGACGATCTTGAGCGGCAGGCCGGCATAGTCGCCGAAGTGCAGCGGCTTGCTCATCATCAGCGCCTGGTTGATCGCGGGCATGGTCGCGACGTCGGTGAGCTCGCCGGTGCGCGCGTCGACCAGCGCAGGCGTCAGCAGGTACTGTGTCGCGGGCCGGTCGCCCTGGAAGAAGATCGCGTAGTGATGCCCGCTGCTCCACGCGCCGCCCGGGAAGCCGATGAACTGCGGATTGCGGCCCGGCAGGCGCGCGCGCGCGGAGGCCATCGCCGCGTCGAGCGATCCATAATCCGCCGGGGCGAGAGGGCTCGCGTCCGCATAGGCGGCCGTCATCTGCGCCACCTGCGTGTTGCGCCAGTTGTCGGTCAGCGGATCGGCGAAGGCGTTGATCGCGCCGGTAAGGCCGATGACCAGCGCCCAAGCGAGAATGACGATGCCGAGCAGGTTGTGCTGGTCGAGCCGGCCGACCCGCTTCGACCGCTCAAGCCGCAGCGTGCCGAAGCGCAGCTTCCGCATGAAGGGGGCATAAAGGACCGTCCCCGAAACCAGCGCGACGACGAAGCTGAGGCCCATCACGCCGAGGAACAGCATGCCCGGCAGCCCCAGCAGCATGTCGGTATGCAGGTGCAGGATGGTCTCCATCACCCCGCCCGTGGGCGCGGGGCCGAGCGATGCTCCGGTCGCGCGGTCGAAGAACAGCAGCGTCATCTCGCTACCGGGTGCTTCGGGCGTCGGCCCGGTGGTCACGGTCAGCAGCGGGCTGTCCTGGCTGAAGGCCATGAACAGCGGCACTTCTCCCGGACGCTCTGCGAGCGCCCTCGCAAGCATTGTGTCGAGCGGCAGGCCCGCTTCGGCCGATGGCGCCCCGGCGAGGGTACGCTCGTAATCCTCGGAGAAAGCCGCATCGATCTCGTCATGGAAGATCAGCGGCAGTCCGGTCACGCACAGCATCAGCAGGAACAGCGTCGGGATCAGGCTGCTCCACTTGTGGATCAGGTACCAGAATCGGATCGCGCGGCGGGACATGCGCGTCGCCTAGGCGCGAAGCCATGTAATTGCAACGCATTCGCATTACGTCCAGACGGCGTCTTTGAGGGCGCGAATGGCCAGTAACCGCACCTAGAAGGTGTCGGGCAGCGCGAGCAGGCACGCAAGGATGCCGGTCATCAGCGCAAGGGTCGGCATCACGAGCATCAGCACCGGCCTGACGCCGATCCGGAGGAGCGCGGTGAGCGACGTCTTGCACCCCAGCGCGGCAATGGCGGTCACCAGCATGATCTTGGCCGCCCCCGAAACGCCGTCGAGCACCGCCTCCGGCACCACGCCGGAGCTTGCGATCGCCGAGAGCACCACGAAGCCGACGAGAAACCACGGCAGGATCGAAGGCATGGCCCGCCCTGCCCCCTCGCTCGCCGCGCCGACACTGCGCGCGGCCAGCCACGTCATGCCCCCGACCACCGGAATGAGGCACGCGACGCGGATGAGCTTGACGATCGTCGCCGTCTCGCCCGCAAGGTCGGACACCGTGTAGCCTGCCCCCACCACCTGCGCGACGTCGTGGATGGCGGCGCCGAAGAAGATGCCCGCCTGGTGATCGCTCATGCCGAGCGCGGTGGCGATCAGCGGATAGGCCACCATCGCGATCGTGCTGAGGACCGTGACCCCCACCACGGCGACCGCCGTGGTCGCGCGGTTGCGCTCGGTATCGGGGAGGACCGCGCTGATCGCCATCGCCGCAGACGCGCCGCAGATCGCCACCGATCCGCCGTAGATGAGGCCCGAGGCGCGATCGAGCCCCAGCGCCTTCGCCACCAGAATCCCGCATGCCAGCGTCGCGGCAACGCCCGACATCGCGAGCAGGACGGTCGCGAGGCCGAGCGGCGCGATCTGCTGCGCCGTGATGCCGGCGCCGAGCATGGCGACACCTGCGCGCAGGAGCGGCCGTGCCGCGAAGTCGATCCCGGCGGCGTAGGCCTTGCCCAGCGGAAGCTCGTGTACGGCCAACCCCAGCACGAGCGCGGTCACCATCAGCGGCACTCCGAACGCGGCGTCGCACACATAGGCGCACGCCGTGATCGTACCGGCGAGGGCGAGACCCGGCAGGTAACCTGGCAGCAGGCTCACGCTGGCCCTGAGACCGCGAGAGCCGACCAGGGAAGGGCCGAGGCCGACCGTCTCTGTCTGGCTGTTCACGCGTTCTCGAACGCGCCGCCGCGCTCCTGTCCTCCGACCTCCTGCTTCGGCGTCGGCTTGCGGACGCGGTTGGCGACCATGCGATCGTGAAGCTCGGTCACCGCTGCGCTGCCGGTGCGCACGAAGAGGAAGGGCAGCAGACCGTGCAGGAGGCACGCGACCCCGCCGAGAACCATCCGGAAGCCGAAGCCGCTGGAGGCCTGCAGGTGCTCGAGATAGGTCTCCCCGACCGTCTCGGGATGTTCGACGAAATAGCGCTTGATCAATCCGGCCTCCGATTATCTTGTCGGCCGGAGGCTATCGCCACTGCTGGAGAAAGTGCTCCCTTTCTTTCTCCTTCTACGCCCGAGATAGAGAAATTTTTTCTCTTATTGCTTTGATATTGAGCAGCGCCATGGCAGCTTCTCTTCCCATGGACATGATCGACAGGAAAATCCTCGCCCTGCTCCAGAACGATGCCAGCATCACCATCGGCGATATGGCCGAAAGCGTCGGTCTGTCGACGACGCCGCTCTGGAAGCGGATCCAGAAAATGGAAAAGGCAGGCGTGATCCGCAAGAAGGTCACGCTGATCAATCAGGAGTCGGTGGGGCTCACGCTTACCGGCTTCGTGTCGATCCGCACAAGCGATCACAGCGAAGCATGGCTGGGCCAGTTCGGCGAGGCGGTCAGCACGATTCCGGAGATCGTCGAGGTCTACCGGATGGCCGGCGAAGTGGACTACCTTCTGAAGATCGTCGCGCCCGACATGGCCGGCTACGACAAGGTCTACAAGCGGCTGATCGACAAGGTGAAGCTTTCCGACGTGAGCGCAAGCTTCTCGATGGAAGTCGTCAAGGAGACCAACGTCCTCCCGCTCGACTATTCGACGTAGAAAGGATCTGTCTTGCAGGTCCTGCCCACTTTCCCGGGCACCAGAACCGCGTCCTTCCCAATTCCCGATGCCCTCGCTTTCCGCAGGCATTTCACGCAAACCGACAATATCGGACTTTGGCCGGTCATGAGGCAAATTTCTCCGGTCTGCGCCCGCGAAAGCAAGCGATGCAGCGGACAAGCGCGGTGACGAGCCCCGTGTAACCGGTTGCACCGCATCTCGCTTTGGCGCAGGTGCTGGCACGCCATATGGGAGAGCACACGATGACCGGACCGACCCCAAGCCCCCCTCGCAGGCCTCTCTGGCCGCTCGGCGCGCTGGCCGCACTCGGCCTTGCTTCGGGCGCGGCGGCGCAGGACGAGGTCACGCATCGCCAGTGCTCCCCCGATGGCGCGCTGTGCTTCGAGCTCGGCACCGATGAAACGGTCCCCGTCTATCGTGTCCTGCGCGATGGTGAGGAAGTCATCGCCTCTTCCCAGCTCGGTTTCATGCTGCGCGGTGCAGGCAAGTGGCAGCGCGGCATAGTGCTCGGTGAAGCCTCCCGCTCCAGCCACGACGAAACATGGGAGCAGCCGTGGGGCGAAAGCCGCCTCGTCACCGATCGGCACAACGCGATGCGTGTGCCAATGACCGAACAGGGCAAGACCCGGCGGACGATCACGCTTGCTGTGCGCGTTTTCGACAATGGCATCGGCTTCCGATACGAATTCCCGGCCCAACCCCAGATCGACCCCCAGCTTGACGACGTCATTATCGACGAGGAGCTGACCGAATTCACGATCGCGGGCGATGCCGAGGCCTGGTGGATCCCGGGCGGCGAGTGGAACCGTTACGAATATCTCTACGCGCGCACGCCCGCCCGCGAGGTCGGCACCGCGCATACGCCGATCACGTTCCGCCGCGCCGACGGCCTGCATATCGCGCTGCATGAGGCCGCGCTCACCGACTATGCCGCCTACTGGTTGCAGCGCATCGATGCCCAGCGCTTCCGCACCCGGCTCGCACCCTCCTCGCAACCCTGGAAGGTGCGACGCGACGCGCCCTTTGCCACGCCCTGGCGTGTGATCCTGATCGCACCCGATGCGCCGGGCCTCTATGCGGCCGCGGATATCGTCCTGAACCTCAACGAACCGAACCGCCTGGGCGAGGTCCCCTACGCCAGACCGCAGAAATATGTCGGCATCTGGTGGGCGATGCACCTCGATCTTTGGAGCTGGAATGCGGGCCCCAAACACGGCGCGACGACGCAGCATGCGATCGACTATATCGACTTCGCCGCCGAGCATGGTTTCGACTCGGTCCTGATTGAGGGGTGGAACGAAGGCTGGTGGAGCGAGAGCGGGCGCAATTTCCAGTTCGCCACCGCCTATCCCGATTTCGACATGGATCGCGTCGCCGCCTACGCCGCCGAGCGCGGCATCGAAATCATGGGCCATCACGAGACCGCGGGCAACGCGGGGCTGTACGAACGCCAGCTCGAAGAGGCGCTCGACTATTACCAGCGTCACGGGGTGCACGCGGTCAAGACCGGCTACGTCGCCGATGCAGGCGTCGTGCTGCGCGAGGATCCGGACGGCACCGAGCAGTGGGAATATCACGACGGCCAGTTCATGGCGCGGCACCACGCCTTGGTGGCCGAGCGTGCGGCGGCGCACGAGATCGCGATCAACGCGCACGAGCCGATCAAGGATACCGGACTGCGGCGCACCTGGCCCAACCTGATGACTCGCGAAGGCGCGCGAGGGACGGAATACATGGCCTGGGGCGAGCCGCGCAATCCGCCCGATCACGAGCCGACATTACTGTTCACGCGGATGCTGTCGGGCCCCTTCGACCTGACGCCGGGCATCGTCAGCCTCGAAGGCCGAGGCGGCGAGCTCCTCCCGAACACGCTTGCGCGCCAGCTCGCGGATTACGTCGTCATCTATTCACCGCTTCAGATGGCGGCGGACTTGCCGGAAAACTACCTCGCCGCTCCCGACGCGCTGGACTTCATCGAGCAGGTGCCGGTCGACTGGGAGCGCACGAAGGTCCTGTCGGGCGAGATCGGCCAATATGCGGTCGTCGCCCGCCAGCGGCGCGGCGGGGACGACTGGTGGATCTGCGGCGTGAACGATGACGATGCGCGGACCGTCGACATCGACCTCTCGTTCCTCGATCCCGGCACCCGCTACACCATCGAAATCTGGCGCGATGGCGAAGGCGGCGGCATTAATGGCGATCGTTTCGCAATGGTCCGCGAAACGCGCGAGATACGCGGCGGCGACCGGCTGGCAATCGAGATGCTGGCGGGTGGCGGGTTCGCCATGTCGCTCCGCCCGCGTCGCTAGACGCGGGGTCCGGAGCGATCAGTGGTGCGCGTGATGTCCCGGACCTGCGGCCCGAAGCGCATCCTGGCGTCCCTTGGCTGCTGCTGCGGTATCGCCTGTCGGCGCCTCGACCGCAGGACCGTCGCTGTCGCGATATTGCGCGCGTAGAGCTTTGAGCTTGTCCTTCATGCGCGCCACCACCCCTGCCATAGCGGGATCGTCGATCCGGTTGTGCATTTCGGACGGGTCGGTCTGCAGGTCGTAGACCTCCCACTGGTCGATATCGCCGTAGAAGCGCATCAGCTTGTAGCGCCCCTGCTTCACCCCGTAATGCGCCCTCACCGAATGAAAGCCGGGGTATTCGTAATAGTGGTAGTAGATCGCATCGCGCCAGTCGGCCGGCGCGTCGCCATCGACGACCGGGCGCAGGGAGCGGCCCTGGATCGTATCGCGCGGCCCTAGCCCGGCGAAATCGAGAAAGGTCGGTGCGTAATCGACGTTCTGCACCGGCGCGGCAATGCGTGTCCCCGGCGCGATCCGCCCGGGATATTGCATCACCAGCGGCGTGCGCAGGCTTTCCTCGTACATGAAGCGCTTGTCGAACCAGCCGTGCTCGCCAAGGTAGAAGCCCTGGTCTGAGGTGTAGACGACGATCGTGTTGTCCGCCTCGCCCGAAGCTTCCAGCCAGTCGAGCACCCGGCCCACGCTGTCGTCCACTGCGGCGACCGTGCCCAGATATTCGCTCATGTAGCGCTGGTACTTCCAGATCGCCATTTCGCGCTCGCTCATATTCGCGGCGTTCATCGCGTCGTTGCTGTCCTGCAGCGCGCCGAAATAGGCGGAGCGCTGCTCGGGTGTCATCCGCTCGAAATCGTCGGTCCAAGGGTTGAAGCGCAGCTCGTCCGTCCCCTCCTCCACCGTCATCTTGAGGTCGTGGCCCTCGTACATGTCGCGGTAGATGTTCATCTCCTGCGCGGCGGCGGCAGGGCGACCATCGTAATGGTCGAAGTAGTTGGTCGGCACGGGAAATTCCTTGCCGAGGTATTTCTGCACGTGGCGGATCGCGGGCATGAAATTGCGGTGCGGTGCCTTGTGATGGATGAGGATGGCGAAGGGCTGCTCTTCCCCCGCGTTCTTCTCCAGCCAGTCGATGCTGTAATCGGTAACGATGTCGGTGGCATAGCCTTCCACGACCCCGCGCCCGCCAGGCGTGATGATGTCGGGATTGTAGTATTTGCCCTGATCGTCGAGCACCGCCCATTCGCCGATCCCGGCTCCCTCGGGCGAGTAATTGAGATGCCACTTGCCGAACAGGGCGGTGCGGTACCCCGATTGCCCCAGCTCGCGGACCCAGTTCCACGATGAATTGTCGAACTTCTGCCCGTTCTGCGTGAAGCCGTGCATGTGGCTGAACTGGCCGGTCAGCATCGTCGCGCGACTCGGCCCGCACAGCGAATTGGTGACGTAGCTGTTCTCGAACAGCGCCCCGTTGGCCGCGATGCGATCGATATTGGGGGTAGGCGCGAGCCGCCCGATCTGCGTGCCGTAGGCGGAGATCGCCGTCTGCGCGTGATCGTCCGACATGATGAAGATGATGTTCGGACGATCCCGCTGCGTCGTGGCGTCTGGTGCGCTTCGTGTCTGGGATGACGGAGGCGGGGATGGTGTCGCACACCCCGCCAGAGACATTGCGAGAGTCGCGAAAACCGCTGCGCAACGCCTCATCATCATCCTTACTCCGTCAGCCTGAA
The DNA here is from genome assembly GCF_003363135.1 of Alteriqipengyuania lutimaris. Taxonomy (NCBI): domain Bacteria; kingdom Pseudomonadati; phylum Pseudomonadota; class Alphaproteobacteria; order Sphingomonadales; family Erythrobacteraceae; genus Alteriqipengyuania; species Alteriqipengyuania lutimaris. The sequence continues at coordinate 167,639 of NZ_QRBB01000001.1, forward strand.
GGTCACGGGCGTGGCCGCCCCGGCGCCGGAAGACGGCGCGATCCACAGCTGGAACTCGCCCGGCTCCCAGCCATGCGACATGTCGGCGCGGGTGAAGGCGAGGTCTGCGGGCTCCAGAGTGAAGCGTACGGTCCGGCTCTCGCCCGGTTGCAGGGCGATCTTGTCGAAGCCCTTGAGCTCCTGCACCGGCCGGGTGACCGATCCGACCAGATCGCGCACGTACAGCTGCACGACCTCTTCGCCCGCGACCTCGCCGGTATTGGTGATGGTGGCACTGGCGGTGATCGATCCGTCTGCGCCCATGCTCGGCGCGCTCAGCGTGACCGGCGAGTAACCGAAGCTCGTGTAGCTCAGCCCGTATCCGAAGCGATAAAGCGGGTCGTTGGGCGTGTTGAGGTATCGCGAGACGTATTTCGCCCCCGGCTCACCCAGCTCGATCGGGCGGCCGGTGTTCTTCATGTCGTAGTGGATCGGCACCTGGCCGACCGTGCGCGGGAAGGTGACCGGCAGGCGGCCCGAGGGGTTGTAGTCGCCATAGACAACGTCGGCGACTGCGTGCCCGCCCTGCGTGCCCGGGTACCAGGCGTGGAGGATGGCGGGCACGTTGTCGTTCGCCCAGGTGATCGAATTGGGCCGACCGCTGAGCATGACGAGGACCACCGGCTTGCCGGTCGCCACCAGCTGTTCGAGCAGCGCCTGCTGGTTGCCCGGCAGGTCGAGCGAGGTGCGGCTCGCCGCTTCCCCGGTCATGTCCCACTTCTCGCCCATCGCGGCGACGATGACGTCCGATCGTTCGGCCAGCGCCAGCGCTTCGGCGAAACCGTCGGTCTTGCCTGCGTCGGCGAACTCGTAGCTCGCGCCCCTGGCGTATTCGACGCTCACGCCGTCCCGCGCATTGGCCTGCATGCCTTCGAACACCGTGACCGGGCGCGTCCCGCGGTCGCCGGCTGCGGCCCAGCTACCGATCATGTCCGGCTTGCTGTTGCCCAGCGGGCCGATCACCGCGATCCGTTTCGCCGATGCGGCGAGCGGCAGTACATCGCCCTCGTTCTTGAGCAGGACCATCGACTTGCGCGCCACGTCGCGCGCCGCCTCGAGGAATTCCGGCTTGTAGAGCGTCGCCTTCTCGCGCGCCTCGTCGGCGTAGCGATAGGGGTCTTCGAACAGGCCCAGACGGTATTTCATTTCGAGGATGCGTCGCACCGCGCGGTCGACGGCGGCCATCTCGATCGTGCCGTCCGCGACCGACTGCGCCAGATGGTCCATGAAGACGGCGCCCTGCATGTCCATGTCGACCCCGGCGTCGAGCGCCTGTTCGCCCGCCTGCGCAAGATCGGCAGCGTAGCCGTGGGGGACCATCTCGTTGATCGAGGTATAGTCGGTGACCACGAAGCCGTCGAAACCCCACTGGTCGCGCAGCACGTCGGTCAGAAGATAGCGGCTGCCGCTCGCCGGGACGCCGTCATATTCGTTGAATGCGGTCATGAAGGTGGCGACGCCTTCGTCTACCGCGGCCTTGAACGGCGGCAGATAGACGTCGCGCAGCGCCCGCTCCGAAATATCGACCGTGTGGTAATCCCGGCCCGCCTGCGCGGCGCCATAGGCGGCGAAATGCTTGGCCGTAGCGAGGATGGTGTCGGTCGCGCGCAGATCGTCGCCCTGGTAACCGCGAACCCGCGCGCGGGCGACCTGCGAACCGAGATGGACGTCTTCGCCGGCCCCTTCGGAAACCCGGCCCCAGCGCGCATCGCGGGTGATGTCGACCATCGGCGAGAACGTCCAGTGAAGGCCCTCCGCCGACGCTTCCAAAGCGGAGACGCGGGCGGCCTTCTCGACCGCCGCCATATCCCAGCTCGCCGCTTCGCCGAGCGAGATCGGGAAGATCGTGCGATGGCCGTGGATGACGTCGTATCCGAACAGCAGCGGAATGCCGAGCCGCGTTTCCTCGACCGCCAGGCGCTGCAATTCGCGTGTGTAGCCCGAGGTATAGGCATTGAAGATCGCACCGACACGGCCCGCGCGAATGTCCTGCTTATAGGTATCGCGCATCGTCGGACCGGTCGATTCCCAGTCGCTTGTCAACAGCGTCAGCTGGCCGACCTTATCCTCGATCGTCATCCGCGCCATCAGTTCGTCGATGGTGCGATCCATCGCGGGATCGGACGCGGCCCAGGTCGGCTCGGCGGGTTCGACCGGGACCACCTGGCCCCGCGCATCTGCCACGGCCTGGCTCGCCATGGGCGATGTATCCATCGCAGTGGACGCGCATCCCGCCAGCGCCGGCAATACTGCAAGGGCCACAAGCCGTTCGGCAATGAATCTCATTGTCTCTCCCATCTGTCGCCTCCTGGCGATCCTGTTGCGGCGCCCCCGTTGCAAGGATTCGCCGATCCGTCAGAGCGCTCTATACAGGCAATATGAAACCGGTTACAAGGCCGCGCATAAGTTCGATTCGACCCGGAGCATGGGCGGATACGAAGGCCCTCGGAAAGCCGAGGGCGGTATGGGGGAGATAGAGTATGACCTCGACAGTTTCGGGTTTCAGTTCGTTTGGTTCGTTCCGGTTGCGGCGGCTCGCCGCGGCCTTGGCGTTCACCACCGCCGGTGGTGCGCTTGCGGTCTCGATGGCGGCGCCGGCCCACGCGCAGGAATCCAGTGCATCGCTGCGCGGCTCGGTTACGGGCGCAACCCAGGTTACCGCGGTTGACGTGGAAACGGGTTCGCGGCGCACCGTGGAAGTGTCAGAGGATGGCCGATACAATTTCCCCCAGCTGCGCCCGGCCACCTATTACCTCGAGATCACCGGTGCCGACGGGGTCGTGCGGCGCACCGATGAATTCACGCTCCAGATCGCGCGCGACGCGGTGCTGGATTTCGACGACATCGCTCAGGAAGCGACCGTCCCGGGCCAGGCCGACGAGGCGGGTGAGACGGAGAATCTCATCATCGTCACCGGTGGCCGGATCGTCACGCAGGAAGGCGGCGAGGTCGGCGCCAATATTTCGCAGCGCGAGATTCAGACCCTTCCGCAGAACAACCGCAACTTCCTCGCCTTCGCCGACCTCGCGCCGGGCGTTTCCTTCGAAGACCCCGATGGTCAGTCGCGCATCCAGGGCGGCGGTCAGAACAGCCGCACGGTCAACGTCTATATCGATGGCGTCGGCCAGAAGGATTACGTCCTCAAGAACGGCATTACCGGGCAGGACAGTTCGCAGGGCAACCCCTTCCCCCAGCTGGCGGTCGGCGAATATCGCGTGATCAGCTCGAACTACAAGGCGGAGTTCGATCAGGTCAGCTCGGTCGCCATCACGGCGGGGACGAAGTCGGGTACGAACGAATTTCACGGCACCGCCTTCGTCGACTACACCGATACCGGCATGCGCGAAGAAACCCCGCTCGAAAAGTTCGGCGGGCGCGAGAAGGCCGAGACCAAGGATATCCAGTTCGGTGGAGCGCTCGGCGGCCCGATCATCGAGGACACGCTTTTCTTCTTCGCAACTTACGAAGGGAAGCGCCGTCGTCTGCCCGTGGTTATCGAGCCGGGCCAAGATTTCCCGGTCAGCTTCTTCCCGACCGAGCTGCAGGACCTCTTCGGTCCGACCCAGCAGGAATTCAACGAGGACCTGTATTTCGGCAAGCTCAGCTTCGAGCCGACCAGCCGCGACCGGTTCGAGGTTTCCGGCAAATATCGCAACGAGTCCGGCATTTTCCTCGGCAACGGCAGCGCGGCGGTGGAAACGGCCGCGTCGCAGGATGTCGACGAGAAGCGTGGCCTCTTCCGTTGGGAGCACAGCGGCGACAATTTCGTGAACGACTTCAAGGCGACCTACGAAAGCGCCTTCTGGTCGCCGCGTCCGCAAAACTTCACGCCCGGACAGATCTATACCTACGGCGGGGTCAGCCCCGTTACGGGCCAGAATCTCGTCCGCCCGCAGATTCTGCGGATCGGGGGCAGCGCGAACTTCCAAGACAAGGGGCAGGAAGGTTACGCCCTTCAGAACGATTTCACCTGGACCGGTCTTGAAAATCACACGATCAAGGCGGGCGTGAAGTCGAAGTGGGTCCGGCTCGACCGGGTCGAGCAGAACTTCTTCAACCCGCAGTATTCCTACAACGTGAACCTGATCCCGGGCGGCTTCAACACGACCGTTCCCTACAGGGTTCAGTTCGGTGCCGGCACCGGCCAGGGCACGCCCTCTGTCATCTCTAAGAACTGGCAGTTCGGCGTCTACATCCAGGACGACTGGGTCGTGAACGACCGTCTGACACTGAACCTGGGTATCCGCTGGGATTACGAGGAAACGCCGTCCTATCTCGATTTCATTACTCCGGCGGATGTCGTCGCCGCCGTTTCGGAGGCCAATTATCCGAATATCTATCAGCCGGGCGTCGAATACGACATCAACGACTACATCACCGACGGCACGCAGCGCGAAGCCTTTCTGGGCGCGTTTCAGCCGCGTCTCGGGTTCAGCTACGAGTTTCTGGACCGCGGAAAGCTCACGCTCTTCGGCGGCTACGGCCGTTCCTATGACCGCAACCAGTTCGATTTCATCGCGCAGGAAGTGAGCATCAACGCGTACAGCACGCGCGAGTTCAACTTCATCACAGGCGATCCGAACAACACCTGCAACCCCAGCCCGACCTGCGTGCCGTGGGATCCGATCTACCTCACCGAAGAGGGCCGGCAGCTTCTGCTCGACAATGCAGGCGTCGGCGCGGGTCGCAGCATCCGCCTGATCAACAACGACCTGAAGGTGCCCTATTCGGATCAGTTCAGCATCGGCCTGCGCAGCGACCTGACCAGCCTACTCAACGTCGAAGTCGGCTACCGGCATATCAAGAGCCGCGACGGGTTCGCCTATCTTCTCGGCAACCGGCGCGAAGACGGCAGCTTCTTCACGCCGCCCCCGGCCACCCCAGGCTCGCCGTTCGGCTTCGCGCCTCCGGGATGGGGTTCGATCATCATCGGGACCAATGGCCTGAAGACCGATGAAGATGCGGTGCACTTCAAGTTCGTGAAGCGCTATACCCAGGAATCTCCGTGGAACCTCTCGGCGACCTATACCTATACCGACGGCACCGAGAACCGGGCCTTCGGCGAGTACTTCTCGTTCGATTTCCCGACCCTGGAGGATTACACGGTCAAAACTTCGAGCGGTCTGCGCAAGCATCGGCTTGTCATTGCCGGGGCGGTCGATCTGCCTACGGGAACCACCCTGTCGGGCAAGTTCCTCATCTCTTCGCCGCGGTATCTCAACAGCTTCGTCCGGACGCCCGGCGGCACGCCGCCGGTCGAGGTCGTGACGGTCGAAACCGAAGGCAACGGCGACCGCTGGGGCTTCCGCCAGCTCGATCTGGCGATCACCCAGAACATCCCGCTCAAATTCCTGAGCGACCGAACGCGAGTCTATGTGCGTGCCGATATCATCAACGCAATGAACGACCGCAACTACAACAGCTTCAACGGGATTACGGGTGAGCGCAATCCCAACGCCTTGGGCACCGACGGCCCGCCGCGTACGCTGAAGCTCTCGGCCGGGTTCGAGTTCTGATCCTTCCCCCTCGCGCCGCCGCTTCCTGATGGACGTGGCGGCGCTTTTCTTTGTTCCAAGGGTGATCGCCATTTTCCTCCGTATCGCTCCGCTCGCCCTCCTTCTCTCCGCCTGCGCAAGCGTGCCGGTGGCTGCGCCCCGCGCTGCCGCGGACGCGCCATCCTTGGCGGAGCAGACGGCATTCTCGGAGGACCTGACGAGGCGCACTTTCCACTATTTCTGGGAAACGACGGATACGCAGCGCTGCCTCGCGCCCGACCGCTGGCCATCCAACCCGTTCTCCTCGATCGCCGCGACGGGCTTCGCGCTGACCGCCTACGGGATCGGGGCGGAGCGCGGCTACGTCTCGCGCGAAGACGCGGCTCGGCGTACGCGCGACTGCCTCGAATTCTACTGGGGCGCGCCGCAGGGCCCCGACGCGACGGGCATGTCCGGCCACAAGGGGTTCTTCTACCACTTCCTCAACAACGAGGACGGCACCAGGCGCGGCAATACCGAGCTTTCGACCGTCGACACCGCGCTGCTGCTGGGCGGCGTGCTGTTCGCGCAGAGCTATTTCGACCGCGACGACCCGACCGAGCGCGAGATCCGCGACCTTGCGGAAAAGATCTACACCCGCGTCGACTGGACCTTCGTCCAGCGCGAGAACAGCGCCATCCCCTCCGCCAATGGCGGCAGCGGCAAGGCGATCGCCATGGGCTGGTATCCCGAACGCGGCGAGAACGGCGATTTCGGGACCCACGACTGGGTTGGCTACAACGAAGGCATGCTGGTCTACATCCTCGCCGCCGGGTCGCCGACGCACCCCATCGGGAAAGAGGCCTGGGACACCGGCTGGGCCGCCAACCTGGAGAAGGACTGGGGCACCTACTACGGATACGAGCACCTCCAGTTCGAGCCTCTGTTCGGCCACCAGTACAGCCATGTCTGGATCGACTTTCGCGGTATCCAGGACGAATTCATGGCGTCCAAGGGCATCGACTATTTCGACAACAGCCGCCGCGCGACACTGAGCCAGCGCGCCTATGGCGCGGACAACCCCAATAACTGGGACGGCTATTCCGACCAGCTATGGGGCTGGACGGCGTCCGACGGACCGGGCGGCGCCGCCAACGGCCGCGAGGTCAACGGCGAGAAGCGCGAGTTTCTCGGCTATGCCGCACGCGGCGTCAGCTCGGAACGGGTGATCGACGACGGGACCATCGTGCCCACAGCGGCCGGCGGCTCGATCGCCTTCGCGCCCGAGGTGACGCTCCCCGCGCTGATGAACATGCGCGCCGCCCATGGCGATGGTCTCTACACGCAATACGGGTTCAAGGACGCTTTCAATCCCAGCTACGTGTTCGTCGACGCGGGGAGCGCAAGCGGCACGGTCGATGCGCAATCCGGATGGGTCGCGCGCGACCATCTGGGCATCGACCAGGGGCCGATCCTCGCCATGCTCGAGAATCACCGCAGCGAGCTTGTCTGGCGCACGATGCGACGGAACCCCCATGTCCGGCGCGGGCTCGAACGGCTCGGCTTTACCGGCGGCTGGCTGGAAAAGTAGGCGGCGAAGCAAGCCGGAGCGTGACCAGAACGGGGTAATGGTCGGACGGCAAGCGGCCGCCCCAGTGCTGGGTGACGACCGCGTGGCTCGTCGTGGTCCAGTCCGACGTCACGAAGATATGGTCGATCGGAGTGGCGGGGTTTCGCATGATGTCGAACCCGGTGAAGGTACCGGTCGGGCCGTAGGGCGGCGACACGCTCGCCTCGCGCGTGGCGGCCAATCCCGCTGCCTCGTGCCCGACAAGCCGCCGATAGGGCTCGCTTGCAGGGTCTGAATTGAAATCACCCATCACGATGGTCGGCAGGCCGGCGCCGGGTCCGGTCGCAACCCAGTCGGCGATCAGGCTGGCGCTCTGCGCGCGAGCCTCGCCCCCGACATGGTCGAAATGCGTGTTGAGCGCGCGGATATCCCGCCCGCTCTGCCGATCGTGCAGGATCGCCCAGGTCGCGATGCGCGGCAGCGCGGCGTCCCAGTCCTTGCTCGGCTCGCCCGGCGTGCGCGACAACCAGAACGTGCCGGATTGCTTCAGCTCGAAGCGGTCCTGACGGTATGCCAGCGGGGAGAATTCTCCGGCCTCCTTGCCGTCGTCGCGCGCAACGCCGACCATCGCAAGACCGGGCAGCGCCCGCGCCAGATCGTCCTTCTGTTCCAGCAGGACCTCCTGCATACCGAGGATATCCGGCTCCTCGTGCCCGATCAGCGCCGTGACGAGCGACTTGCGATGGCGCCAGGCATTGTCCCCGTCCGCATCGGTCGCCAGCCGGATATTGAAGGTCATTGCCCTGACTGTCAGCCCTTCGGGCGGAGCCGATGCAGACGGAGGGACCTGGCCCGAGGCGCAACCGGCCAGCGCGGCAAGCAGCGCGGCGCAGGCAAAGGGCAGGATGCGCGAGGCGGCTGTGCCGCGTGCCCGGCTCACTGTCCGGCCTTCCGGTGCTGCTTGAGAAGCCACAGATACAGCTCCGCATCCTCGTACGCGGGATCCCACGAATTATGGCCGAGATCGGCATAGATCGTGAGGCGCGACTTGCGCCCGCCGCACGCCCGGATCGCACGCGCCATCGCGAAGCTGCCCTCGGGCTCGACCACGTCGTCGCGATCGCCGTGGAAGGCCCACACCGGAATATCGGCAAGCGCGCATCCCGTCGCCGCGTCGCCGCGCCCGGCCACCGGTGCCAGCGCCGCGAAGCGACCAGGGTCCGCCGCGCCCCACCGCCAGGTCGCGTGGCCACCACGGCTCAAGCCGGTCAGATAGATCCGGTCCGGATCGATCGGCAGTGTCGCGAGCGCGTGGTCGAGGATCCGTTCCAGCTTCGCGATGTCCCAGTCCTGCTCCGCCGGCAAGAGCGGCGAAATCAGGATGAAAGGAAAGTCGGGATCGCGATCGGCGTGTTTGGGCGGTCCGTTGCGCTTGACCGCATCGACATCGTCGCCGCGCTCGCCCGATCCATGCAAAAACAGCATCAGCGGCCATTTGCGTTCGGGATCGGCACTCACGGCCCCGCGTGGCACGAACAGCTGGTAGCGGTAATTACCCTCGTCGACGGCGGGCTGCGCATGCTGCCCCGTTTCCGGCTGGGCGGCTGCTACCGCCTGTCCGCCCGCTGCCAGCGCGAGCAGCGCAGCGAGGACGAGATTGCGGGGGATGCGGGGTTCGAACAGCTTCATCTTAGCGGCCCTTCGGATGTAATCGGTTTCATCGCTGATCATGCACCATTGCGGCCCCGCACGAAACAACCGATCTTACGTTTCAGTCCTCTTTCGCCGGACCGATTTTGCAGGTTGATCCCCGAACGGCGAGCGTAGGCTCGATGACCAGACTGTCTGCCGGCTGCAGCTGCTCGCCTCCCATCGCTCGCAACAGAAGGCGGGCGGCCGACGAACCCAGGTGCATGATGTCGGAATGGACGGTCGTGAGCTGCGGCGTGACATAGCGGGCCAGCGGAATATCGTCGAAACCGGCCAGCAGGATGTCGCGCCCCGCCTCGATGCCGGCTTCACGCAGTTCCGCCATCAGGTCGACCGCCATCATGTCGTTGGCCGCAAACACCGCATCGTAGGCGTGCCCTTCGGCAAGCAGGCGCCGGGCTGCCTCGCCCCCAGCTCCTTCACGAAAATCGCCCCGCAGGATCAGCGGCTCGTCTTGTCCCAGGCGCTCGCGCAGCACGTCGCGAAAGCCCAGCTCGCGTTCGCCCGCATCGCGATTGTTCTCGGGCCCGGCGAGATGGACGATGCTGCGTGCGCCGCAATCGATCAGGTGTTCGGTAACCAGCCTGGCGCCAGCGTAGTTGTCGACCGTGACGAAGGGGATGGTCCCGGCCGCAGAACCTGCGCTCAGCAGCACCATCGGAAGATCGCGAACCAAGGCGTCGGGAATGGTCTCCGCCGAGGAATCGGGCGGCATGACCAGCAGCCCGTCGACCCGTCCGCGCATGGCGCGCACAGCCTGCCCGGTTTCGACAGCGCTGCCGTGCATATTGCCCAGCAGCAACGTCTTGCCTGCCCCGTGCACCACCAGGTCGATCCCGCGGATCATCTCGGAGAAGAATTCTCCGAAAAGGTCGGGCAGGACAACCCCGATCGTATCGGTGCGCTGGCGCGTCAGGCTCCGCGCGCCGCTATGCGGGACATAGTCGAGCTGGCTCGCCGCCGCTTCGATCCGCTCGCGTGTGGTCCGGGTGACGTTGGTCATCCCGTTCAGCGCGCGCGACGCGGTGGCAACCGAAACACCGGCGGCCTTTGCAACATCCCTGATCGTCGTCATCGCACGCATTGCCCCCGCTTCGCTGCAGATCGCAGCCTAGCGCCGCATCATGGTCGCCAGCAAGAGCGCCTGGATGATTACCATGCAGCGAGGTCGAGGATCGGGGCGCGCAACCCGGACTGCGGGTCGCTCCCCTTGGCGGGCGGGGAAAGCCAGAGCGTTCCCTTCGATGTCAGGAACTCGATCTGTCGGTATCGAACTCGACCCAGATATTCCCGGGGAGCTCGACGCGAAAATGGTCTCGAGACACGGGGCAGTCGATAAGCGGACCAATCCGCGCATCTTCAGGTTCAATGCCATGACGAAACCGCGAGAATGGCATCTTCGAAGATCGCTTCGGATCCCTCGATCACCGCGTCCCGCCATCGGGGGTCCGAAGGGATGAAGCGCTCGATGAGTTGCTCCCTGATCCAATCCTGTCGCTCGGGCGCCCCGCCGGCGCGGTGGCGGAGCCAGTTGTCCATCAACAGCGCCTCGACCATCCTGTCGATATCGTAGGTGCCCCACTCGACCGTGAGGCTGAGAGCTTTTCCGCCCTCGTGCTCCTCGATCTCGCGGCGCAGGCGATCGGCTAGGACGCCCCGATACGCGATGGACGCGCCTTCGACGACATCGTCGCAATGAATGCTGCGATCCGGCCACCAGGAAGACACCAGTCGATGGTCGGCACTGTCCCGGGCCGCATCCAGAATGAAGAACGGCTCGGCCCAGGGGCCGATCCCCGTATGCCAGTCCAGAATCAACGTCCTGCCGCGGTTCGGCTTATGCTTCTCGGCAATCTCCTTTGCCACCTGCGTCGACCATGCCTGCTCGGCACCTCCGAAGCTGAGGCCGTCGGGAAAAGCGTACTGGCCGCTCGCGACGGCACCGAGCGCCCACTCCATTCCGTGCTGGCGTGCGAGGGCGGCAAAGGCACCGGAGAAAGCGGCCAGCCCGGCCGTATCGGGCTCATTCGCGATGACTATGGGGTGCAGCGTCTCGTATGCTAGGTTTGTCGGGATAGGGGCCGACCAGTCGAGCGCGTTGCGGTTGAGGTCGATGCCATCCTCGTTCCCCCGGCTGGCATAGGCCCAGCCGAAAGGATTGAGTGGGTGTACCAGAACGACCGCGACGCCATCGGGCAGGCGCGATGCTCCGCCCTGCATCAGCCAGTTCACCATGGCTGCCGAGCCTCCCGCCGCTTCTAGGCCATGCAGACCGCAGGATGTGAGCAGGAGACGCTGCGCATCCGCCGCGCCGAAACGAACCGCATCGATCGCGAGCTCCTCCCCCACCGGACCGGCACGATCCGGCATAACGAAGCTCTCGATCGTCCCTCCCGCAGCATGGGCCGCTGCGCAGAAGCGGCTGCGCCCCTCGCGATAGGTTGAGGAGAAAGGATCGGTCACGGCGAACTCCGGTAACAGAAACGGCGGGTATCGGGCGTCGTCAGAAACGCCCTGTCACCGTTACACCGTAGGTCCGGCCCATTCGCGGGCTTTCCACGATCGTGCCGAAGAAATCACGCAAACTGTCGAGCGCGCCGCGCTCGTCGGTCAGGTTGCGCGCCCAGACTGCCAGCTCGAAATGATCGCCCGGCAGGGCAAGCGCCGCGCGCGCGTTCACCAGCGTCGTATCGTCGATATACCCGAACGGCACCTGCGCTCCCAGCGCCAGCGTGCTGGTCTTCACGTTGTCTTCGGTGGTGAAATAGCCGCCGGTATGCGTCAGGTCCGCATGGAGCGTCAGCCGCGTGCCGCGGGAATCGAGGTCACGCGCATAGGTCGCGCCTGCCGATCCGCTGAATTTGGGCGCGCTCGCCAGCCGGTTGCCAGAGATATCGCTGCCGCCCGAGCCGCCGCCGGGGAATGCGGCATAGGTCGCATCGAGCACGCCTGCCGACCCCTGCAGCGTCAGGCTGTCGGTCGCGCGCAGCGTGGCTTCGAGCTCGATACCCCGGGTTTCCACCTCGGCGGCGTTGGTGATGCGGATCGTGGTCTGCCCGCCGCCCAGATCGACGAACTGGTTGACCTGGTAGTCCTCGTAATTGGCGATGAAGCCCGCCAGGTTGAGGGCAACGCGGCGGTCGAAGAGCGAGGTCTTGAGCCCGATTTCGTAGCTGTCGACGGTCTCCTTCGCGAATTCCAGACCCTCGTTGGCCGCCAGTTCGGCGGAGCTGACGTAGTCGAGGTTGAACCCCCCGCTCTTGTAGCCCGAGGAATACTTGGCGTAGCCGGTGACATCGTCCGCGAAATCGTAGCTCAGGCTGGCAGCGGTCGCGAGGAAGCGGTCCGTATGGCTGTCATCCAGAGGCTGCGGGTTGCCGGCGGCGTCTGGGTTCGTGACGCCGATATCGAGGACCGACCCGCCGGCCCGGCCGTCGAGCAGCCACGTCACATCCTTCGTTTCGATCGAATAGCGTGCACCGAACCCCAGCTTGAGGCGCGGCGTGAACTCGTAACTGCCGTTGAGATAGACCGCGATGCTTTCCGTCGTCACCGTACCCGAATTGTAGACGCGCGAGCCCTCGGGCCCGATGCCGACGATCGAGGCGATCGTCGCCAGATCCGCCTGGGTCAGCGCATTCGGGTCGAGGCCGAGGAGCGGCGCGACCGACGGGCCGACAAGCGGGCCCACGAAGCCTTCGTAGAAATCGCTGCCCAGCACCGCGTCGCGCCGGGTCTCGGCCGTCTGCTTGTAGAGATACGCACCCAGCATCCAGGTGAGCCGGTCTTCGGACGGCGAGAGGAGCTGCAGCTCTTCGGACCATTGTTCGAAGCGATCCTCGTACTCGACGAAGACGATCGATTGCGGCGAATAGTCGGTGTCGTTCTCGTACAGCGAATAGGTATCGCGATAGCCAGTGATGCTCTTGACCGTATACCCGCTGTCGAAGCGATATTCGAGATCGGCGAGACCGCCGTACAGATTGCGGGTCTCTGCCGGGTCGAAATCGAAGGCGACGGTTTCGGGCTCGGGCGCGCTCTGATCGGGGAACAGGCCGAAAGTGTCGCTCACCGCCTTGCCGACCAGCACCCGATTGGATGCATTGAGCCCGTCGAAGGCGAAATTGGCCTCGAACTCAGGGCTCGGCGCAAAGCGGAGCTGGGCGCGGTACGCGGTGACATCGCGCGATCCCAGATCATTGCCGGTGACGGTGTTGGTGACGTAGCCGTCGCGGTCGGTCTTCGAGGCGGAGACTTTTACGGCGAGCGTCTCGCCCAGCGGCACGTTGAGGTGGCCCTTGAATTCGCGGAAGTCGTAGTTGCCAAGGTCCGCCGAGACCATGCCTTCGAGACGCTGGGTCGGCTTCCTGGTCACCAGGCTGACCGCGCCCGCCACGGTGTTCTTGCCGAACAGCATGCCCTGCGGGCCGCGCAGCACCTCTACCCGCTCCAGGTCGAGTAGCTCCTGGTTCACCGCAGGCGACTGGCCCAGATAAACCCCGTCGACATATACGCCGACGCGGCTGTCGAAGCCGATATTGCGCGAATAGGAGCCGACCCCGCGGATCGTGATGACCGCGCGCGAATCATTGTGCTGCGAAATCTCGACATTGGGGATGTAGCCGCCGATCTCCGAGAGTTCGCGGACATTGGTCTGCTCGATATTCGCACCGCTGAAGACCGATATCGCGATCGGGACCTCGGTCAGCTTCTCGGCGCGGCGGGTCGCGGTGACGATGATTTCGGTCGGCATGTCTTGCAGGTCCTGCGCGCTCGCGCCCGCGGCATCGGGCGAAGACGCGTCCTGGGCGAGTGCGATCGAAGGCGCCGCGGCGATCAGGATCGCGGCGAGGCTGCTGGTCGCCAGATGTATCGATTTCATGGTCTACCCTCCAATGTCCCGGTCGCGAGCGGCGCATTCTTCCACCGACTGCTCGACCCCCGCATTGGAAGTTAATTGACTTAACTTTCGATTGTCAATGCACTGGTTTGACGCTAGGCCCGAAGGATGGAGTCGAGCGATTCAGCGCTGGATGTCGGTGCCGCAACCGTCGGTAAGGGCGTTTCGAAGCCGGCCCGCGCACGTAAGAAGCGCGGATATCACCACGGCGACCTGCGTAATTCGATCATCGCCGCGGTGGCCGATCTGATTGCCGAGCAGCGCTCCGCCAATATCCAGCTGCGCGACGTCGCAGCGCGCGTCGGGACGTCGCAGCCCGCGATCTACAAGCATTTCGACGGCAAGCAGGCGCTGCTGGTCGAAGTCGCCGTCGCGGGGTACGAGCTTCAGACCCAGCTGCGCGACGATGCCCTCAAGCAGGCGCGGCCCTCGCCGCTCTATCGCCTGCTTGCGATCGCGCTCGCCTATGTCCGCTTTTCGCAGACATATCCCGGCTACTTCCTGCTGATGAAGAACTTCGAGACGGACGAGATGCTGTCCGCGCCGCGCTATCGCGCGCAGCTGGAAAATTCGCTCAACGTTTTCAGGAGCAACGTGACGGAGGCGATCGAAGAGGGATTGCTCGTCGACGTCGGTCTCGAACTGACGATGGCAACGTTGCAGACCGCGGCTTCGGGCCTCGCGCACCTGCTGATCGCAGGCCAGATGCCTTTCGTCGCCCCCTCGATCTCGGACCGGCCGGAGCTTCCGCTGGAGGTTCTGCGCCTCGTCTTCGCCGGTCTGCTGACGCCGAAGGGCCAGAATCTGTTCGATGAAGCGGGGACCGACCCCTTCGTCGCCCTGTCCGCAAAACCGACCGAACCCGCTACCGGAGAAGAAGAATGACACCGGACGCTTCCGTGCCGACCATGGGCGATATCCTTGCCGTTTCGTATCGCGATGCGCTTCCCGCGCCAGAGCCGACCAAGGCCGACACGGCGCTGCTGCTGGTCGACGTCCAAAACATGGCCGCGCCGGATTACCTCGCCGAGGCGGCGATCGAGGCCGGGATGGAGCGGGACGCGGTCCAGGCCGCACTCTCGGACTATCGGAGCAGGTTCGATGCGGCGCTGGCGAATTGCGTGAAAGCGCTCGACGCCGCGCGAGCTGCGGGCATTGCCCCGGTGCATATCCGCATCCAGTCGCTGGCGGCCGACGGTTGCGACACCGGGCTGCTGCATCGCCGGCTCGGATGGCGCTATCCGCCCGGATCGAAGGGCACCGCGTTCCTTCCCGCAGCCGAGCCCCGGCCCGGCGAGATCGCGCTGACCAAGACCGCGAGCGGGGGCTTTACCGGCACCGCGCTCGACTTCACCTTGCGCAGCATGGGGGTCGAACATCTGTTCATCTGCGGATTCGTCGCCGACGAATGCGTCGAGACCACGCTGCGCCAGGGGCTGGACCTGGGCTATCGCGCGAAAATCATCGAGGATGCCACCACATCCTATTTCAGGGAATCCACCGAGCATTCGCTGTCCAAATTCACCAGCTACGGCTTCACGATCACGTCGAACGATTTTTCCGCACTTATGGCGGGGCTGTCTTCGGGC
The DNA here is from genome assembly GCF_003363135.1 of Alteriqipengyuania lutimaris. Lineage (NCBI taxonomy): Bacteria > Pseudomonadati > Pseudomonadota > Alphaproteobacteria > Sphingomonadales > Erythrobacteraceae > Alteriqipengyuania > Alteriqipengyuania lutimaris. The sequence goes on from NZ_QRBB01000001.1 coordinate 182,921, forward strand.
GAATGACCGGTCGCTGATTTAGGACGGGCCGAAGCCGGGGCGAGCCTTGGCGTACTGGGATTTGGACGAAAGCATGAATGCCAGAGCCCTGCTCCAGGAAGCGAATGCGCGGCCAACGATCGCGAACGCTCGATCCCAGCCGAAGCCCACGCACGCGTGTCCCACAGGCGCACCCGCCCGGAAAGCCTGTCGCCTTACAGCGACGCTCGGATAGGCTCGGGGCGGTGGTGCCCCATAGACGACAAAAATGGTCACTCAGATCATCGGGAAATTTTTCTCCCACGTCCATAAGCCACCACGATGAGGTACGAAGCTACGCTTGATGTGAGTGAAGCAGCGGCAGTCGCGAACCACCTATAGCGACGCCCTCGGCCTTAAGATGCAGCACTACCCTGAAGATTCACCACTTCAGGACCGGCTGCACTGTCAGGCCTTCTCATCGACCATCAGGTGCAGAACCTTGTCTCCGACCAGTTGTCTGTGAAGGTAGCGATAGCTCCTCGGCAACAGTGCGTGGTCGAACTTCGCAGGATCGATCAGGTCGGCGACGATACGTCCGGGTGCCCGCAGCAGTTCAACGACGTTCGCCTTACCGCCCAGCGCGGCATGGAACTCCGCCTCTTCGAACGGGGGCAGCGATGCTGCAGCGGTCTCGGAAACCTCGACCGGGTCGTGCCTTTGCGAAGTCATCGCTTTCGAGATTCGCCCGGCCAGCAGTTCCGCTGTCGGTCCGATAATCACCTGCATCGTCTCGGGCGTCGGCCGGATGACGCCGTGCGCTCCGAGCTTCTTGAGAGCAGGTTCGTCGGCCATCTCGCTATCGGCGAGGACGAGGCGCAGCCTGGTGGTGCAGGCGCCCAGCTGCAGGACGTTTCCTTCCCCTCCCAGCGCGCGAAGCCAATCGCCCGCCAGCGTCGTATCGTCCACCGCAGCGTCCGGCACCGCGCTCGCCTGGACCGCCTCCCTCCCGGGGGTCGCGAGGTTCATGCGCCTGATCACGAAGCTGAACGAGAAATAATACGCGAAGAAATAGACCGCGCCGACGGGCAGCAGAAGCAGCGGGTTCGTGGCTATTCCGAAATTGAGGACATAGTCGATCAACCCGGCCGAAAAGCCGAAACCGAGTTTCACGTCGAGCAGGTCCATCACGACCATCGACAGGCCGGTCAGCACGGCGTGAACCACGAACAGCACCGGCGCGAGGAAGATGAAGGTGAATTCGATCGGCTCGGTAATACCGGTCAGGGCGGATGTCAGCGCCATCGACAGGTAGAGCCCGCTCACCGCCTTGCGCCTTTCGCGCGGGGCCGCGCGATACATGGCGAGGCACGCGGCCGGCATGCCGAACATCATCACGGGGAAGAACCCGGCCATGAAGGCGCCCGCACTCGGGTCTCCGGCGAAGAAGCGGCGCAGGTCGCCCGTTGCGCCGTTGTAGTCGCCGATCACGAACCACGCGACATTGTTGAGAATGTGATGGAGCCCGGTGACGATCAGCAGGCGATTGAGCGCGCCGTAGATGAACAGGCCGATCTCGCCTGAGCTTACGATCGCGCGGCTGGCGGCGTCGATCGCGCTTTCGACGTAGTGCCAGTATTCGCCGAAAAGGAACCCCAGCACCAGCGCCGCCCCGCCGGCAGCGATGGGCACGAAGCGGCGACCGCCGAAAAACGCGAGGAAGTCCGGCAGCTTTATCTCGGCGTAGCGGTTGAAGAGCTGCCCGCCGATAATGCCGCACAAGATGCCCAGCGGGACGCCAAGCTTGGCAATCGCCGCCGCGCGGAAATCGGCGATGGCTCGGGCTGTCGCATCAGTGTCGAGCCCTGTGAGCAGATCGGGCGGTACCTCGATCAGCGCCTGCGCGCTGTTGGTCGCGATGAGGAATGCGACAAGACCCGCCAGGCCGGCCGCGCCATGATTGTCGCGCGCGAAGCCGATCGCGACGCCGATTGCGAAGATCGAACCCAGATTTGCGAAGATCGCTTCGCCCGCCGCCGAGATGAACGCGATATCGAGCAGGTCGGGTTGGCCCAGGCGCAGGAGCAGACCGGCCACCGGCAGCACCGCGATCGGCAGCATCAGCGAACGGCCCAGCTGCTGCACGGCGGCGAAAACGCGCTCCTTCACGGTTGCACCTCTTCCAGGTCTAGCAGGCGGCCGACGGTGGTCCGCACCTCCTGCGGGCTCTCGCACGCCAAAGCCGCTTTTGCAGCGGCGCGGCACTGGTCGAGCGTCATCCCGCGCAGGTGTTGCTTGAGCTCGGGGATGCGCGCGGCGCTGGCCGATAGCTCCGTCACGCCGAGCCCGATCAGGACGACCGCAGCGAGATGGTCGCCGGCGGCTCCGCCGCATACGCCGAGCTGAACCCCGTTGGCGGAGCACGCCTCGCCGGTCATGGCAATCAGGCGCAGGACGGCGGGGTGGAGGGGATCGAGCATTGCGGCGAGCGCCGGATTGGTCCGGTCGACGGCCAGCGCATATTGCGTGAGGTCGTTCGTGCCGACCGAGAGAAAGTCGACCCTTCGTGCCAGCGCATCGGCCAGCAAGGCGCTGGCAGGCGTCTCGATCATCGCGCCGAGCCGTACCTGACCGGTATGCCCCATGTCCTCGCGAACGTGATCGACAATCGTGCGAAGCGTGTCGAACTCTTCGGCAGAGGCGATCATCGGGGCCATGATGTGCGCGGGGCGCGATCCCGCGGCGCGCAGGATGGCGCGCAGCTGGCTTTCGAGCAGGTCGGGAAAGCGCAGCGAGACGCGAATGCCGCGCAGGCCCAGCGCGGGGTTGTCCTCAGGCTCCAGCGCCAGATAGTCCGCCGGCTTGTCGGCGCCGATATCCAGCGTGCGGATGATGACGGGCCGGTCGTCAAAGGCGTCCATGATCTCGCCATAGATCTGCGCCTGCTCTTCCTCGGACGGAGGTGCCTCGCGGTGCAGGAAGAGGAATTCGGTGCGTAGCAGGCCGATCCCCTCGGCACCCAGGCGGACTGCCTCGCTCGCGTCAGCGACACTGCCGAGATTGGCGAAGACCTCGATCCGTTCCCCGCTGGCCAGCCGGGTGTCCGTCATGGTCTGGCACAGCGCCGTCTCATGAGCGGCGGTGCGGCGCTCGATAGCGTGGGCAAGTTCGCGCTGCTCCGCTTCGGACAGGGTGTAACGAAGAAGGCCCGTGCTCCCGTCGAGGTGAACGGCGCAATCGTCGGGCACCTCGCACAGCGGTTTGCCGAACGCGACCGCCATGGGAATGCCCGCCGACGCGGCGAGGATGGCGAGGTGCGATGTCGGGCCGCCGGCCATCGTGGCGATGCCTGCGATGCCCGCCGCCATCAGCGCCTCGAAATCGGACGGATAGAGGTCGTTCGCGATGACGATCGAACCTGCCGGTGCCATCACCTCGTCCGCCGCGCCTACAAGAACGCGCAGGAAGCGTTGGCGCAAATCGGCGAAGTCGTCGGCACGGTCGGCAAGGCGGCTGTCTTCGAGCGCGCGCATCTCCGCCTCCTGCTCGGTCATGACGTCCTGCCACGCCATTGCGGCACTCGCGCCGCCCTCGATCCGCGTTCTTGCCGTGTCGAGGAGGACCGGATCGTCAAGGATGGCGAGATGCGCGGCTGCGATGGTGGCACCGTGGCCCTTGCTTTCGGCATCGAGACTGGCGCGCAGCTCGGCCTGCGCATCGGCGAAACGCTGGTGCTCGACGTCGGCACCCTGCGAGGTTTCGGTGACTTCCAGCTTCGAGCGATGGAGGTAGAAGGCCTTCGCCAGCGCCTGACCCGGCGCGGCGGCGACCCCTGCGATCGTGCCTCGCGGAAGCTCGGCTCCCGTGCGTTGCGGGGCCATGCGGAGCTTGGGGCTGGCGGGCTCGGACGCAGGCTTGGTGGCCCCTTCGATAACGTCGCCCGCGCCCGATTCGATCAGCGCGACGACCGCGTCCACGGCTTGCGCAGCATCCTTGCCACCCGCACGCACGGTCAGTCGCGCGCCGTGGCTGGCGCCAAGCTTCATCACCGACGTCGTGCTACGCCCGTCGGCTGTCTTGGCGCCAAGCACGATTTCGATCGGCCCGTCCCACCGGGCAGCTTCTGCAGCGATCGCGGCGGCCGGGCGTGCGTGGAGACCGTGCGGGAGGGGCAGAGTCACACTGCGTTCTTCCGACATGGCCGCTTGCGGACCGGCACGATCCGCCGCCTCCAGGGAAGCGGCAATCTGGAAAAGTGTTTCACCGGCTTCGCACGGGCGGGGAAACGCGCCGTGCGGCTGGATATCGCGCGCTTCCGAATCGAGCACGATGATGGGGGTGGCTAGGCTCTTGCCAGCGCGGGCCACGGCGGCCAGGTCGACCTGCATCAGCGGGTCGCCGGCCGTTACCGTGTCGCCTTTCGAGACCAACATCGCGAAAGGCGAACCGCCCAGCGCGACCGTATCGATCCCGCAGTGAATGAGGATCTGCCGTCCGTCAGCCACTTCGATCGTAACGGCGTGCCGGGCGGTCGCAACTGCGGCGACCACCCCGTCGCAAGGAGACCGGATGGTTTCGTCCAGCAGCTCGATCGCCAACCCTGCTCCGAGCGCGGCGGAGGCGAAGGCCGGGTCGGGCACCTGGTCGAGCGGCACCACCCAACCGGCGGCCGGAGCGCAGATCGTCGGCCCTGTCGCTCCGGTCGAGGAGGTCGATACTGCCACTTATGTCTCCCCAGTGGTGCGCAAAAGCGCAGGCCTTCGCCCCGCCGACCATCCTATCAGCAGGGCGAAGGAACCAGCATCAATATTCGAAACGGGCACCGAAGAAGAAGTAGCGGCCGTTGTCGTAGATGGCACGCGGCCGGAATTCCTCGCCCGCGAACTGCACGATTTTTTCATTGGTCAGGTTGACCGCGTCGAAGGTGAGCGTGGCGAACTCGGTCACCCGCAGATCCAGCGAGGCGTCGAGCGAGCCGAAGCTTTTCTGGTTGAGCGAGGTGGCGCGGTCCAGCGTGATGAAGAAGTCGTCGCGCCAGTTATAGGTTACCTGGGCGCTCACGAAGCTGTCTTCGTAGTAGGCGCCCGCCTGGAGCGCATGCTTCGAATTGCCGGGCACGGGATCGCCGTTGTCCGTTTCGGCATCCGAGTAGCTGTAGTTCGCATTGATCCCGAAATTGCCATAGACCGGCATCTGCGCGATCAGTTCGACACCCTTCACTTCGGCCGAACCGCCATTGGCGCGGCGATTGATCGAGAACTGGCAATCGTAGAGATCGGGATTGGTCGATCCCGGCGTCGGGACGCAGCGCGATTGGTCGGGGGCTGCCGTTTCGACCGCGAAGCTTTCGTTGGAGACGCGGTCGGTCACGAAGTTGGACACGTCTTTGTAGTAAAGCGCCATCGCCAGCAGCCCGCGATTGGGCAGGTAGTATTCGAAAGACAGATCGAACTGGTTGGCGCGATAGGGCTCCACATCGGCGCTGCCGCCCGATCCCGTCAGCGCGCCCGGGTTCAGCGTCACGCGCGGCGCGATGTCGGTGAAGTCGGGGCGGGTCAGCGTGCGTGCGGCTGCGGCCCGCAGGATGAAGTTGTCCGTCAGGTCGAACGTCATATTCAAGCTGGGCAGAATGTCGGTGTAGCCGCGCTCCTCGGTCACCGGCAGGAAGTCGCCATAGGCGTTGGAAACCTGGCCTTCACCTTCGGCGCCCTGGATATAGCCGCTCGACGTCTGGTCGGTGTGAACGATCCTGACCCCGGCATTGCCGCGCCAGCCATCGCCGCCGAATTTGCCCATGACATATCCGCCATAGGTCTTCTCGTTGACCGAGAAGATTTCGGAATAGAGCGGAAGACGCTCTGATGCTGCGGGGAAGGCCCCGATCTGGTCGCGGATCAGGCTTGGCGTCGGCAGGAAGAAATCCGTGAGCGAGCCCGGCAGAGCGATCTTTTCGGCATAATCGGCCGGCGTCTGATCGTTGCCGAACGATGATGGTGTGCACACGCCGCCGCAGCCGCCATCGCGGAAGGGGACGAAGAAATCGCCATAGGTGGTGGCCTGGAAATCGGTCGCGCGATCGTGCTCGGTATATTTGAAGCCGGTCTTGACCGCCTGGAGGACGCCGAGATCGAGCTCCTGCTCGAAATCGAGATAGGCGAAGATTTCGCTGTCGTCGTTGCCGATCGAGTGGTTGGAGGCGAATTCGAAGGCCAGATCGTCCGGGTTCGTCGGGTCGACCGTGTCGAAGGACACGATCGGGGCACGGCCCGTCAAATCGAAGCTGAAGTCGCTGCTGCCGAGGAACTCGACGAAGGGCTGGCGCACCGTGTCGCCTTGCGCATCGGTATAGCCGGCCTGCCCGCTGACGGTCAGGCCGCCGTCGGTCGCGTAGGACCAGTTGCCCGCGATATAGCGGGTTTCGGCAAACGCTTCGCGATCGAAGATGTCGTACACCTGTCCGAAGCCGCTGGCCCCCGCGATACCCTCGATGCGGCCCGCGACCACCGTGTCGCCTTCGACCTGGGTGTCGGTCAGCGTCACGCCGCTGGTGCCGCCCAGGCCCGAACGGGCTGGCCAGCCGAGATAGTTGTAGTTGGTGTTGTTGGCGTTGAAGCGGGTCCATAGGCCGCTGATGCCGAACTCGATCTGGTCGGTGGGGCGGAACTGCAGTTCGAGGTTGCCGCCGTACCGCTCACGCTCCTGCAGGAACAGTGCGGAGCCGATCAGGGTCGGAACCTGCAATTCCTGCCCCGACGGGTCGAGCGCACTGTCGTAGCCGAGGATTTCAAAACCGTCGCGCCGGATATTGCGCTTCTGGTAGACCCCCGCGGCGAGCACGCCGAAAGTGCCCGCCGGGTTCGACCAGCTCACCACGCCGGAAACCTGCGGGTCGAGAGAATCGGCCTTCTCCGTATAGGCGCCCTCGACCGAGATTGTGGCGACGAAGGGATCGATATCGAGCGGCTTGCGCGTCAGCACGTTGATCGTGCCGCCGATGCCTCCTTCCTCGATGTCCGCGGTCGGGCTTTTGAAGACCTGCAGTTCCCCCACCACGTCGGAGGGCAGGACCAGGTAGTTGAAATTGCGCGTGGCAGCCTGCTGATCGAGCACGAACCAGTCCGCGGTGGCGACGGCGTGGCCGTTGACCAGCGTACGGGTCTGGTTGGGGGCGAGGCCGCGGAGCGAGACGCGCTCGCCCTCGCCGAATTCGCGGTTCGTCACAACGCCGGGCACGCGCTGCAGCGATTCCGCCACGTTCCGGTCGGGGAACTTGCCGATGTCCTCGGCCGAGATGGCATCGACGATCGCATCGGCATTGCGCTTGGTATTGATCGCATCTTCGAGCGACGCGCGGATGCCGGTCACGACGATCGTTTCCCCGACCGCGTCCTCCTCCTCCGTAGCATCCTGCGCGTAGGCCGCCTGGCCCGAAAGGGCGATTGCCGAGACCGTTGCACCAAGGACCCAAACTGACTTCTTCATCGAAACCTCCCTGTGATCCGCTTGCGTCGTGTTTCACCGAACGGGGCGAAAGCGATGCAATCGAGCGTCCGGATGAAGTTTATGACAAGATTGTTGCCAGAAGCAATACCAAACTATAACCAATGCTTGCAAATATGGATGTTATTGATTATTGGTATTATTGCTGGATCGCGACAGGAATGGCCGTCATTTCCGGATATCTACGCAATACAAGGGTTTTGGTCGGGTGCAAACGTTGATCGATCTCAAGGACAGGTTTGATACCAGTGAGGCAACGCCGCTCTACCAGCGGCTCAAGAAGGCGATGCGCGAAAGCATCGATTCGCACGACTGGGAGCCCGACGACCCCGTCCCGTCGGAGCGTGATATTGCCGAGCGACTCGAGATTTCGCGCGTCACCGTGCGCAAGGCCATCGACGGGCTGGTCGAAGATGGAATGCTGGTGCGCAAGCGCGGCTCGGGAACATTCGTTGCGGGCCGCGTCGAGAAGAGCTTCGCCACGCTGACCTCTTTCACGGAAGACATGGCCGCGCGGGGCCGCAAGGTCCGCAGCGACTGGCTGGTGCGCGAGAAGGGAAGCGTTACGCCGGAGGAATCGCTCAGCCTTTCGCTCAGCCCGGGAACCGCAGTCTATCGCTTCAACCGTATCCGGTTTGCCGACAATGTCGCGATGGCGCTGGAATATTCGACGATCCCGGCAGAGTGCCTCGGGCCCGACGCGATGGTCGAGGAATCGCTTTATGCGGCCCTGCGCGCCCGGCAGCAGAATCCGGTCCGTGCCCTCCAGCGGCTGAGGGCGGTCCTTTTTACCGCGGAGCAGGCTGAACTGCTCGATGTCCCCGCACTGAGCGCCGGGCTGCTGATCGAACGCATCGGCTATAACGCGGTCGGAAGCGCGGTCGAATGGACGCGGTCCTATTATCGTGGCGACGCCTATGACTTCGTCGCCGAACTCAATCTCGGGAAATGAGGGGCGGGCGGTGAATCCATCGGATACGCAAATGTATCGCGAGGCGGGCGAGGCGCCGGGATGCGTCGCACGCCAGTCGAGCGAGGCCGGGGCGCATGTGGCAGCGATCGGGGCAGCCTTGCGCGACCTGTCGCCGCGCCTTGTGGCCACGATCGCGCGCGGCAGTTCCGATCATGCCGCAACTTATGCGAAATATCTGATCGAGACCGCCACCGGCGTGCCCGTGGCATCGTTCGCGCCATCGGTCAGCTCGGTCTACGAAGCGCGCAGGACCATGCGCGGCGCGGCCTGCATCGCGATCTCGCAGTCGGGCAGGAGCCCGGACCTGGTGGCCGCAGCCCAGTCCGCAAGCCGGGGCGGAGCGCTGAGCATTGCGCTGGTCAACGACACTGCTTCGCCTTTGGCCGAAGAGGCGGACCTGGTCGCGCCGCTGTGTGCGTTTCCCGAAACTGCGGTGGCCGCAACCAAATCGTACCTCGCCTCGCTCGCGCTTATGGCCCGCTTCGTCGCCTCTTGGTCGCAGGATGCGGAGCTGGAAGCGGCGATCGACCGCCTGCCCGAAGCGATGGAGCGCGCGTGGGCGCTCGACTGGGGCGAGGCCGAGCGCACCCTGACCAAGGCGCGTAGCCTGTTCGTGATCGGCCGTGGTTCCGGGCTCGGCATTGCGCAGGAAGCGGCGCTGAAGTTCAAGGAAACGTGCCGGATCCACGCGGAGGCCTATAGCGCCGCAGAAGTTCTGCATGGTCCGGCCGCAGTGGTACGGGATGGCTTTCCCGTCCTCGCCTTCGCTCAGGATGACGCGTCGCGCAACAGCGTTGGCGAAACCTGTGCCCGGCTTGCCGCGATGGGCGCGCGTGTTTTCATAGCAGGGGCACAGGCGCCCGGCTGCACCTCGCTGCCTTCGCTGGCGCAGGATGCCCGTCTTCAACCGATATTGCTGGCACAGGCGTTCTACCGCCTAGCCAATGCTTGCGCCGTGGAACTGGGCGAAAACCCGGATGCTCCGCCGCATCTGATGAAAGTGACCGAGACCACATGAGCGCAACCCTCCTCGTCGGCGGCCAGGTGCTGCTGAACGGTGCTCTTCAATGCGGAAAGGCTCTGGTCGTCGACAATGGCCGGATCGTCGCCATTCGCGATGCGGGCGAAGCTGCGGGAGCCGCCGAAGTCGTCGATATGGACGGCGGGATCGTGCTGCCCGGCTTCATCGATGTGCAGGTCAATGGCGGCGGCGGGCACCTGTTCAATGCCGATCCGAGCGTGGAAACGATCCGCCTGATTGCTCAGACCCATGCCCGTTTCGGAACCACGACGCTGCTCCCCACGCTCATCAGCGACGAGCTGGACAAGATCGAGGCCGCAATCAAAGCCGTCGACGCCGCGATCGAGGCGGGTGTGCCCGGCATCGCGGGCCTCCATCTGGAAGGCCCGTTCCTCAGCACCGATCGCAAGGGCGTGCACGACGAAACTAAGTTCCGCGAATTCGAGGAACGGCATATCGACCTGATGGCGAGCCTGAAGCACGGGCGCACGCTGGTGACTCTGTCGCCGGAGCGGGCGGCGCCCAAGGTCATCGCCGGATTGAAAGCGCGAGGCGTGGTTGTCAGTGCGGGTCACACGAATGCCAGTTACGAGCAGATGCGCGCCGCTCTGGAGGCCGGCGTTACCGGCTTCACCCACCTGTTCAACGCGATGTCGCCGCTCAACAGCCGCGAACCCGGGGTGGTCGGTGCCGCGCTGGAAGATCGAGAGAGTTGGTGCGGTTTGATCGTGGACGGTCACCACGTCTCGCCCGTCACGATGAAGCTGGCCATGCGCTGCAAGCCGCTCGACAAGTTCATGCTCGTGACCGATGCCATGCCCTCGGTCGGGATGGAGGACGGCAGCTTCATGCTCCAGGGCCGCCGGATCCACGTGGAAGACGGAATCTGCATCACCGATGACGGCACACTCGCCGGGTCCGATCTCGACATGGCCCGGGCCTTGCGCAACGCGGTGGCGATGCTGGATGTCGACATCGGGCAGGCCAGCGCGATGGCGTCACACAACCCCGCAGCGTTCATCGGCATAGCGGATGACCGGGGCACGATCCGCGAAGGGGCGATGGCGGACCTCGTCGTGCTGGACGAGCAGATGCATGTCAGATCGACCTGGATCGGCGGGGTGAAGGTCCATGGTTAGGTTTGCCCTCGCAACGCTGGTCGCAATCGGCCTTGGTGGGTGCACCACCATCGCACCGGAGGCCGAACGATCGAGCGCCGACGCCATCGGATCGGCCTTGCAGATCATCTACCGCGTTCTGGCCAATCGCGAGGAGGGCGGCTGCACCATACCCGGCTCCTCCGAAAAGACCGCAGATGCGTGCTACGAGGCCGAGCTTTCGATTCTCAGCGATCGCCCGGTCGATCTGACGGGCAGCACAATCTTTTTCAGCCAGGTGGATCCGGTTGCGCAGGTTGGTGGCGGCGGATCGGTTCGCCTCGCGCATGTAAACGGAGACCTGCACGAGATCACCCTTTCCGGCCCCGCTGCGGCGGTCGGACCGGGGGCACCGGTCACGATCCCCTTCGTCGTGCGTGGTACGCTTTTGACGCGCGCCAAGATCATGCCGAATTACTACGTGGTCGATGCGAAGGGCCGGGCCGCGCTGATCGAGTCGACAAAAGAGGTGCCGGCCACGGCGATGGGGCGCAAAGCCCTGCCGTTCCTGGCCCCTCTACCGCCCGACCTGAAGCGCGCCCCCGAAGACGTAACCCCGATCGAAACGCCAGAGGTGACCTACCGGCAGAACGTAGGGACGCGGTTCGTGGCGGAGGCCGTCGATAGCGGGATCATCCCCACTCCACTGCGCATGGGGAGCGGTGGCAGCGATCGTGTCGATCTCTCGCGCGGCATCGCCCCGGTCCTGTCAGGCATTGCCGAAGCCGAAGTGGTGGCCGCGCTGGATCGCCTTTCGGACTTGGGACTCGCCCAATCGGAGGACGGCGTGCCCCTACTGCTAACGGTCGATCCGTCGCTGAAACTCGAGGCCGAGGGTTATGAGCTGACGACTGCGCCCGAAGCGGTGACGATCCGCGCGAGCGATCCGGCGGGCGCTTTCTACGGCTTGCAAAGCCTCTCGGCGCTGATCACACCCGGCGCAAAAAGCATTCCTGCGCTGCGTATCCAAGACGCCCCGCGTTTTGCATTCAGAGGCCAGCACCTCGACATTGCGCGCAATTTCCATGGGCCAGAGACGATCCGCGCCCTGATCGATCAGATGGCGGCATATAAGCTCAACAAGCTGCATCTCCATCTTGCCGACGACGAGGGCTGGCGGCTCGAGATCGCAGGTTTGCCCGAGCTCACCGCCGTGGGATCGCGGCGCTGCTACGATCCGGGCGAGACCCGCTGTTTGCTGCCGCAGCTTGGAAGCGGGCCCGATGAGAGCACTTCGGGGAGCGGCTTCCTGACGACAGAGGACTATGTTGACCTGTTGCGCTACGCTGCGGCGCGGCACGTCGAGATCATCCCCGCGATCGACATGCCCGGCCACGCGCGAGCTGCAGTCAAGGCGATGGAGGCACGCTATCGGCGCCTGAAGGCTAATGGGGCGAGCGAGGAAGTCGCCTCGGAATATCTGCTCAGCGATCCGGACGACCGCACGGTCTATGACAGTATCCAGCATTATTCGGACAACACGATCAATGTGTGCCGTCCTTCGGCGTACAGGTTCGTCGCCCATGTTCTCGACCATGTCGCCGAAATGCACGCCGCAGCGGGGCAGCCGCTCCAGCGGTTCCACATCGGTGCGGACGAGACGGCGGGCGCATGGGCCGACTCCCCGATATGTGCAGCATTTCTGGCGCGAGCGGACACCCCTTCCTCTCCGCAGGAGCTGGCGGGTTACTTCGTGGCGCGCGTGGCAAACATGGTCGCCGAGCGGGGAATGACACCGGGCGCCTGGAGCGACGGGCTCTCCCATGCCGACCCGGCGCGGCTGCCTAGCACTCTTCAATCGAACATCTGGGACACTCTGGCCTGGGGCGCGGCCAGGACGGCGAAGGATCACGCGGATCTCGGCTGGGACGTCGTGCTCTCGATACCCGACGCGCTGTATTTCGACATGCCCTATGCCGCGCATCCGGAGGAGGGCGGGTATTACTGGGCGATCCGCAGCGCGCCCACGCGCAAGCTCTTCTCCCTGATGCCCGAGAACCTTCCGGCTACCGCAAGCTACTGGCGCGACCGTGACGGGCAACCGATAGAGCAGCCCGTGCTCGAGCGACCGCGCCGCCGGTTTGCAGGAATTCAGGGGCAGGTCTGGTCCGAAACGATCCGCGACAGGGAAACGCTGGGATACCAGCTCTTCCCACGAATGCTCGCGCTGGCCGAAAAGGCCTGGCACCGCGCGGACTGGGAGCTGGAGGATGGCGCGGGCAAGGTGGACGATGCCGATCTGGCTGCCTCCATGCAGGCCGACTGGAACCGCTTCGCCTCGATCTTGTCGGCAAAGGAGCTGGTTAAGCTCGCGCAAGCCGGATGGTCCTATCGATTGCCACCGCCGGGCGTGATGAAGGATGGTGAGATCCTCAGATACAATGCAGCCCTGCCGGGTCTCGAGATCCAATGCGACATGGGGTCGGATGGGCAATCAGGTTGGCAGCCGGCTGCGCAGTGCGCATCTGCAAGAGGCAGAGATGTGAGGGTTCGGGTGGTTGGGCCTGCAGGGACCCGCTCCAGCCGGATCGTGACTGTCTCGCGAACAGATTATCCGTAGAAAAGACGGTGCGGATCTATGTGAGCAATAAACGCTATCGGTCGATTTCTCGAAATACCCCCCGGCTGCCGTTCCCCGATGCGAACACATGACGGCTTATAGTCACCGTGTGAGCTTCCCGAATGACCAACCGTAAGTCCTCAGCAGTCACGAGTGGAGAGCAAGAAAGGGCGCAGCAGCATCCGGATCTCGGTCACTGGCTCCGGCCCCATTCAGCCGAAAGTGGAATTTTGCAATCCGGCTGCGACTTAACGGTTGCCGCTCTTGGCTTGGGCTAGAATTCCCCAGCAATGCCAACTCTCGCCGTGGTATTCCTCCCGGCCGAGTGAGCGACGCCGGCGGCAAGCGAGAACGGGGTTTCACTATCGATCCGGTGTGCGATGCTGGCCCCGAACCCTACCTCGCCACGATAGATCGCCGCGTTCGCGGTGTAGCTTGTCCGGCCGGGTTCCGACGGCATGGGGGCTGCGGTCAGCGCCGTCACAGCGGCGATGCCGCGATTGGTCTCACGGTGCTCATATGCGGCGAGATCGAACAGGATATCGATGTTGCGCTCGTTGAAAGCGACCCGGTTGCCGATGCCGATCATATCCGCCACGGAAACCGTCGAGATGCCAAGATTGCCCGAAGCATCGGCGGTCACGAAGCTCACCGCGCCGGACTGCCGGGCGTTGCCGGCGGTCGAGCCCAAACCGGCGAACGTATAGGTGCTTGCGCTGCCGCCAAGCGCGATCTGCCCATCGCGCGCCGCCACCGCTCCCTCGCCGATCGCGACCGCGCCCGTTCCCGAGGCGCGGCTCCCGTTGCCGAGCGCGACGGCCCCGTTGCCGATGGCGCTGTTGGCGTTTCCGATAGCGATCGCGCCGGTGCCCGTGGCGGTGTTGTTCGCACCCATGGCCACTGCTCCGGTGCCGGTCGCGGCATTCGGATCGCCAATCGCGACCGCGCCGTTTCCCGACGCGATGTTGTCCGCGCCGATCGAGACCGCCTGCCCGTTCATCGCCTGCGCATTCGATCCCATCGCGACCGACCGGTTTCCGCTGGCAAGGCTCCCCGGTCCGATGGCGACCGCATCGGTGCCGGTCGCCGAGGCGGCGGCTCCGGTGCTGTTGCTTTCGAAAAAAGCGAGTTCGGCGCTGTTGGCGTCGGCGGTGGCCTGGGCGGTGCTGGCCCTCGCCAGGGCGGTGATCGCGGTATCCTGCGCGGTGGCCGCATTGGCGATTGCGGTATCGGCGGTGGCCTGTGCGGTCGCGGCGTTGGCCATCGCGCGAATGGCGTCGGTTTGCGCGGCGGCTGCCTCCGTTCGGGCCACGTCCGCCGTGGCCTGCGCAGCATCCGCCTTGACCTGCGCGGTGTTTGCTGCGGCCAATGCGGTAAGCGCACCAGAGCCTGCGGCGTCGGCCGCGGCCTGAGCGGCAACCGCTTCCGCTCTCGCGAGATCGGCCGTCGACTGGGCGCTCGCCGCGTTGAGCACCGCCTGGTCGGCTCTCGCCTGGGCGGCGGCGGCCTCGGTTCGGGCCGTGTTTGCCGTCGCCTGTGACGCGGCCGCATTGGTGAGGGCGGTGGTCGCTGCACCCCGGGCGGCCGCGGCTTCGGTGCGGGCGACATCGGCCGCGCTTTGTGCGGTCGCCGCGTCGGCCAGAGCCATGTTGGCGGTCCCTTGCGCCGCGTCGGCCGCCGACTGCGCCGTGGCGGCATTGGCAAGGGCGGTGTTCGCGGTGCCCTGCGCCGCCGCAGCAGCAGCGGTGTTCGAGGCGATCTGGCCATCCTGAACGAGGTTCTGCGCCAGCGCCTGGTTTGCGCTCCCCTGCGCGGCGGCCGCGTCGGCCAGAGCCGTGTTCGCCGTCCCTTGCGCCGCGTCCGCCGCCGACTGCGCCGTGGCGGCATTGGCAAGGGCGGTGTTCGCGGTGCCCTGCGCCGCATTGGCGGAAGACTGCGCCGCCGTAGCAGCCGCGGCGCTCGAGGCGATCTGGCCATCCTGAACGAGGTTCTGCGCCAGCGCCTGGTTTGCGCTCCCCTGCGCGGCCGCCGCGTTGGCCAAGGCCGTGTTGGCGGTCCCCTGCGCCGCGTCGGCTGCCGCCTGCGCCGTGGCGGCATTGGCGAGCGCGGTATTCGCGGTGCCCTGCGCCGCCGCCGCAGCAGCGGCGTTCGAGGCGATCTGGCCATCCTGAACGACGTTCTGCGCCAGTGCCTGGTTTGCGCTCCCCTGTGCGGCGGCCGCGTCGGCCAAAGCCGTGTTCGCCGTCCCTTGCGCCGCGTCCGCCGCCGACTGCGCCGTGGCGGCATTGGCAAGGGCGGTGTTCGCGGTGCCCTGCGCCGCAGCAGCAGCAGCGGTGTTCGAGGCGATCTGGCCATCCTGAACGAGGTTCTGCGCCAGCGCCTGGTTTGCGCTCCCCTGCGCGGCGGCCGCGTCGGCCAAAGCCGTGTTCGCCGTCCCTTGCGCCGCGTCCGCCGCCGACTGCGCCGTGGCGGCATTGGCAAGGGCGGTGTTCGCGGTGCTCTGCGCCGCATTGGCGGAAGACTGCGCCGTGCTCGCGCTGGCGGCTACGGTCTGGAGTTGGGCGAAATTCACCGCATCGTTCGCCTGCGTGCCTGCGGCGAGATTGACGATCTGCCGTTCCGCCCCGATGCTTCCGACTGAGACCGTATTGGTGCGGTTCGCCAGCGAGCCGGCGCCAAGCGCGACCGCCCCCTCCGCCGTTGCACGCGCGTCGTTGCCGATTGCGATCGCATTTACCGCAGTCGCTTCGGCTCCCAGATCGTCTGCATCGCTGCCATCGCCGCCGATGGCGATCGACTGGTCTCCGAAGGCCCTTGTGGAAGAGCCGAGTGCCGTTGCCCGCGCACCCCCGACATAGGAAAAGGCGCCCACGGCAGTTGAGTCCGCGGCCCTGGAAGCCGCGTTATGGCCCATCGCGGTCGACCTGTCCCCTCTTGCGGAACTGACGTAACCGGTGGCGGTGGATTGGACGCCGGCGGCGAGGCTCCATGAGCCGGTGGCGGTACTGCCAGCCCCGCTCGCTATCGAGTACGCGCCGAACGCGACCGAATTGGCCGCCCCCGCTTGCGCTAGCCGGCCGTAGGCGGAGGCATTGGCGCCGCTTGCCAAGGCATCATTGCCCACCGCGGTCGCACCGTCGTTGGAGGCGACTGCGCCGAGCGTGTCGGCATCATCGCCGTCTTCCCCGATCGCCACGCTGCGCGCGCCGGTGCCGCGCGCGTCCATGCCCACCGCGACCGAGCCCACGCCGGTGGCTTGCGCTCCGGCGCCCAGCGCGGTCGAGCCGGAGGCCAACGCGCCCGCACCCACTGCAGTCGCACGCAGGCTGGTCGCGGACGCGCCGCTGCCGAGCGCCGTCGCGCCCTCGGCCTCAGCAGCGGCGTCGTTGCCGACCGCGACGGCGTCGATTCCCGAAGCCAGCGCACCGTCCGGATTTGAATCGCCGCCATCGCCGCCGATCGCGATTGATCGGGCCCCGGTCGCCCATGCGGCGCGGCCCATGGCAATGGCATCGGAACCCGTCGCCCGAGCCACTTGGCCGCTGGCGATCGAATTCAAACCCGAGGCGACAGCACTCTCCCCGATCGCAAGGCTGTAGTCGCCGGTTGCCGACGCAACGCCGCCGAGCGCCGTTGAATATCGCCCCTCCGCCTGGGCGAATGCGCCGATCGCCGTGGTGCTCCACGCGCTTGCCAGCGCGCCGCTGCCCAGCGCCGATGCGCCGGCATTGCTCGCCACCGCATCGGCCCCCAGCGCTATGGCATCACTGCCGGTCGCTTGTGCCCCCAGCATATTCCCGTCGACCCCGTCCCCGCCGATCGCGATCGACCGGGCACCGAAAGCTTGTGCCGCGCGGCCCAATGCGATCGAATCGAGGCTGCTGGCTTCCGCCAAGCGGCCGATAGCCACGCTGTTGTCTCCGCTCGCGTTCGTGCTGGAACCGACGGCGGTTGCGCCTGGGCCAGTCGCGCGTGCGAAGGTGCCGCAGGCGACGCTCGTGTCGGCATCGTTGGAATTGGCGCCGCCATCATTGTCGGTGCCTGCGTCGACCACGCCGTCATTGTCCCGGTCGAGCAGGCAGTCGTCGGCCCGGGCCGGGGTGGCCACGGCGACGGCCGCGGTGCTCGCCGCCAGCAGCAGCACCGAACGAAATGCAATCCCGTGCGTGTCCATGATCCGATGTACCCAAAAAGTTTGGGCACCCCGATTTCCCGGAAAATGCGTTTCGGGCAGGCACGCAGCCCGTGCCGGTCCTGCGCCCCCCATCGCCATCCGGGGAGTCCCACGATGCCGCTCCCGTATCGGCAAATTATCGGGGAACGGCGCGTGCAACCATGATGCAACGTCCCGCAAACATGGCTTATTGTTTCAACGCGATTCCGCGAACCGGGCGAGAACGCCTATCGCCGTTCCGCCTCCCAGGAAGCATAGATCCTGGGGACGTCGTCGCGCTGGGGATCGGCCTGCGGAATGTGCAAACCTCGCCGCTCGGCAACGCTTTTGCGAAGGGTTGTCGCGCTGTAGCCGAAGCTGCGGCGAAACGAGCGGCTGAAATGCGCGGAGTCCGCGTAGCCGTGATCATGGGCCAATTCGGAAATCGATCTCTTTTCCTGCGGATCGGACAAGGCGCGATGCATTCGCGTGAGGCGCAGTCGCTGGATATATCCGGCGACGCCGGCCTCGTCATGAAACGCGCGGTACAGACGAGAGCGGGACACTCCGAGACCGGTACAGATCGAGCGAACATCGATCGCATCCGAAAGGTGGTCGGCGATATATTGCTTCGCGCGGCGAGTCATTGCTTCGTCACTGCCAGCGCCGACCAACGGTTCCGTTTCATGGACGGCGGCCGCTATCGCAGCGCGCAGAAGCTTCGCGACGTCGATCGGTTCGGGGGCGGACTGCGCGAGAGCCTTGGGAAGTTCTCTCAGCAGACCCGCGAGCAAATGGACCATTCCCATGCGCAGGACGAGGCCATGGAGTTGCGCGCAGGGCAGGGCTTCCTCGATGAATTCGCGCCGAAAGGCGACGGTAATGTTGTGCCCCTCATCCAGTTCCATGCGCAGCGGTTTGCTGCGATCGTGGATGACGCACTCGCCCGCCCGGGCGTCAAAGGGCTTGCCATCGGCATCGCCGCTTGCGGTGGTATCGACAAGCAACTGCAAGACGATATCGTCGCAACCGTCGCGGAGAAACAAGTCGGAGGGTCTCTCGACGCGCACGCGACTCAACCGTGCGTCGACGATGATGACCGGAGTGAGGAGCCACGCGCGAACCGAAGCCGAAAAGCGAAGCCCATCCGGCGAGGAAACATCGTACAGGGGCATTGCGGAAGCCCAGGCTTCGAATCTCCGCTCTGCTGGAAGAACACGCGAGTCAAACTCAAGAAAGCTTGCCGACAAGATTTTTTCTCCCGCCTTAATCGGCTATCCGAGCGCACCGACTTTTAGGCCGAAAACCATGCAGCGCAACGGCTTTGCAGATCGCGTAGTTCCATGAGAGAGCGCAAAACTGGCGCGCCTCAAGCAGAACGAACGGTAGCTTTGGGGATCTGCCCGCTCCATTTCGAATGACGGGATCGGGGCGCAAAGCCATCATCGCGTACTCAGTTTCAGTAATTCGCCAGCCCAACACGTAGGGGGTGTGACAATCACGCCGCCACGTCGAATCCGTCGGCCATGATCTGAAGGCCGAGGTCGAGACGTGGTCGCGGCCCCTTTCAACCCGGTCGATCAGGCAGCTGCAGCGGCAATCGAAGGCCATGCGCAACGCCGGCGAGTACTAGCACTGGGACCTCCGTGGCAAGACCGCCAAAGCTGATGCTGGAGCGGGGACCGCCCATAGGGCTCCCCCGTTTGGAGGGGAGTGTTCCCATCTTTGACCGGAGGTGGTGCCGCTTAGGTGACTCGAACACCTGACCCCATCATTACGAATGATGTGCTCTACCAACTGAGCTAAAGCGGCATATCGCTTGGAGCGCTGCCCCTTATCGTCGCGATCGCGCGCGGGCAAGGGGATTAGACCATGCGATCTTGCGATTGGTATCCGCAAGCCTGGGCGGTGTTGGCCGCCCTTGCCAGCCGGATCGCGGAAAATGGAGGCCCGAGCCGGAATCGAACCGGCGTGCAAGGATTTGCAGTCCTCTGCGTAACCACTCCGCCATCGGGCCCCGACTTTACGCGGGCTTGGCGCGAAGCGGGGCATCTAGCGAGTCGCGCCGCGCAGTTCAATCGGATTGTGGCGGATCTTGCAGCCCCCCCCCGCCCCGGGAGGCGACCGGGTTCACTTCCGTGAACCTTCGTATAAGAGACGCGGCCATGTCGATTGCCGCAATGCTCGAACCGATCGCCGGGAATGGCGAGACCGTGACCCTCCCCGCCGACCGATGGCTCCAGGGCCGCACGCTCTACGGCGGTGCCAGCGCATTGATCGCCTATACCGCCGCGATCCGCGCCTTCCCCGACCTGCCGCCACTGCGGTCCGCCCAGGTCGCCTTCGTCGCGCCGGTCGGGGCGCAGGTGACGCCGCGGACGCAGATGATCCGGCAGGGGCGCAACGTCGTGCAGGTGCGGGCGGAACTGCTGGTCGAGGGGCAGGTGGCGCTTGCGTCCCTGTGGCTCTTCGGCACCGCGCGCGAGGCGAATGCGGTCCACCCCGCCGATCCGGTCACCCCGGCACCCATCGCGGTCGAGGATGCGGAGATCGTGATGGCGGACAAGGGCCCGGCCTTCATCCGGAACAATTTCGAGCTGCGCCGCGCGGCACCTTCGGGCGGCGACGGCGGGCCGGCGGTGCGCCGCTGGCTTCGGCTGAAGAACGACGATCTCGATCCGACCAGCCGCCTGATCCTGATCGGCGACACGATGCCGCCTGGTTCGATGCGGGCCATGCAGCGCCCCGGCCCGATGAGTTCGATGAACTGGGCGATCAACCTGCTCGATCCCATGGCCGAGACGCGCGACGGCTGGTGGCTATGCGAATCGTCGAGTGACCATGCGGGCGACGGCTATTCGAGCGAACGCCTGCGCCTGTGGGATGCCGACGGGCGGCTTGTGACGATCGGCCAGCAGGCGGCGGCGATCTTCGGGTAGGGAGAGCCGCCTCCTCTCGGTGAGGGCCGTAGCCAGCAATTCTCCGCCAACGGTCGCGGCGCACTTCTGTGGCCATTTTCCTACTTCGCGCGTCCGGGCTAGCGTCGCGGCGGCTCTTTCGCATCGTCGTCATTTCCCGCGCACGCACGCCCGCGCGGCCAAAAACCCGCAATGTGTCACCCGGCTCGCAACATCCCCTTGAATGACATGGATTTTCTGAGGGTGACACGTGGGTGACACCTGTCACCCTGTGTAACGCACCGATTTCATACCCCCGCCGTGGGGAGGGGCCCCGGGGTGGACGTTCTTTGCCACCGGCCTGCCAACCATCCGACCTCTCCCTGAAAGGGGAGTTCAGGACTACCTAACTCGCATCGGAAAAATCGGCTGCGCGCTTGGCCATGCCCGCCATCACCGCCTCTATCTGGTTGGGCTGACGGATGATCTTCGCCTGCTCCTCGCTCTCGGCCATCAGCAGGTCTTCGCCCCGCTGGTCATGCATGCGGTTGGAGAGGCGCTTGGCGGCGCGCACGGCGTCGGGGTTACGCTGCGCGATGGTGGCGGCGATTTCCTTCGCCTTAGCGAGCGGATCGTCCGCCACGAAGGTCGCGAGGCCCAGCGCCTGCGCCTCTTCGCCGGTGAACTCGCGATTGGTGTAGACCAGCTCGCGCAGCACGTCGTCGCGCACGAGGCCGCGCCACAGGTGGTAGCCACCCATATCGGGGACGAGGCCCCATTTCATCTCCATGATCGCCATGCGCGTGGTCGGCGCGGCGACGCGGATATCGGCTCCACTGGCGATCTGCATCCCGCCGCCGAAGCACACGCCGTGCAGCGCCGCGATGACCGGCATCGGCAGCTTGCGCCACACGGTCGCGACCTGCTGGTAGGTGTTCGAATCGCCGTAGATGCGCGTCGTCAGCTTGGGCTCATCCGGGTCGGGTGTGCGCGCAAAGCTCGACGTGTCGAGCCCGGCGCAGAAGCTCGGCCCCGCGCCCGACAGGACGACGACGCGCACGTCCTTGCGGTCCATCAGCGCCTCGCCCGCCGCGATGATCGCTTCGAACATCTGCGGGTCGAGCGCGTTCATCTTGTCCGGCCGGTTGAGGCGGACGTGCATCACGCCGCTATCGTCCAGCTGCGTCTCGACGCGCTTTTCGTCTGCTTGGGTCGCCATCGTCGCGCTCTCCCGCTGTCTGGTGGCATTGAAGACAATCGGCGTGTGGTCGCGCATGATCGCCACGCTGTCCAGAGCGAAGGCCCGCGCCGCGGCCGGTTCGAAACGGTATCCCGCGCCGTCGGTGACGATCAGCGGGTCGAGGCGCACGGTGGCCAGCTTGCGCCGCAACCGCGCGATGTGGACCGCGACGCGATTGGTGCCCGGTTCGAAGGAGAGCCGCCACACGTCAGCCAGCAGGTCCTGCTGGCTGACCGTCCTCCCCGGCGTCTCCGCCAGCCGCCACAGCAGCGCGAATTCGCGCGGGTGCAATGCCAGCCAGCGCCCGTTGCAGGCGGCATCGCGATGGAACAGGTCGAGCCGCAACGGCCCGGCCTCCATCGACCTCGCAATGAGTTGCTGCGCTGCGTGCACCCGCCCCCGCCGCCTGCTGCCCCCGGCCCGAAAGGCATCATGGCACGAAGGCCAGCCTGCGGGAAAAGCAGAACAATCCGGAATGGATGCTTGGCTGGCGGGCCCGGTCGTGCCGGTCCTGTCGCGCGCGTCCGCAGCCGGGCGATCACCCGGTGGCAGTCTCGCGCTGGAGGAAACGCTTCACGTTGCGCGCCGCCTGGCGGATGCGCTGCTCGTTCTCGACCATCGCGATCCGCACGTATCCCTCGCCCTCTTCGCCGTAGCCGATCCCGGCGGCGACTGCGACGCCCGCTTCCTCCAGCAGCTGCTTGGAAAATTCGAGGCTGCCCATGTTGTGGAAGCCCGGCGGCAGCGGCGCCCAGGCGAACATGCTCGCGGGCGGAGTGGGAATGTCCCATCCGGCCCGCCCGAACGCCTCCACCATGACATCGCGCCGGTTCTGGTAGCGCAGGCGGTTTTCCTGGACGATGTCCTGCGGGCCGTTGAGCGCGGCGCAGGCCGCCGCCTGGATCGGGGTGAAGGCACCGTAATCGAGGTAGGACTTCACCCGCGTCAGTGCCGCGATCAGCTGGGGATTGCCGACCGCAAAGCCCATCCGCCATCCGGCCATCGAATAGGTCTTCGACATCGAGGTGAACTCGACCGCACACTCCTTCGCGCCCGGCACCTCGAGGATCGAGCGGGTCGGCTTGCCGTCGTAATAGAGCTCCGAATAGGCGAGGTCGGAGAGGACCCAGACCTTGTTCTCCCGCGCCCAGGCGACCAGCCGCTCGTAGAAGGCGAGGTCCACGGTCTCGGCCGTGGGGTTGCTGGGATAGTTGACCACCAGCACGCTCGGCCGCGGCGAGGTATAGGCCATCGCCTGGTCGAGCGCGTGCCAATAGGCCTCGTCGGGCGTGGTCGGGACCGATCGGATCGTCGCGCCGGCAATGATGAAGCCATAGGTGTGGATCGGATAGGACGGGCTCGGCGCCAGCACCACGTCGCCCGGTGCGACGATCGCGGTCGCCATCGAGGACAGGCCTTCCTTCGAGCCCATCGTGACCACCACTTCGCGCTCGGGATCGAGATCGACGTTGAAGCGGCGCCCGTAATAGTTCGCCTGTGCCTTGCGCAGCCCCGGGATCCCGCGCGACTGGCTGTACCCGTGCGCGGATGCCTTGCCCGCCACCTCGCACAGCTTGTCGATCACATGCTGCGGCGGAGGATGGTCGGGATTGCCCATGCCAAGGTCGATGATGTCGCGCCCCGCCCGCCGGGCCGCGTGTCGCATCGCGTTGACTTCGGCAATCACGTAAGGCGGCAGCCGCCGCATCCGGTAGAATTGGTCGTCGCTCAGTGTGGCCTCCTTCACCATGCCGTCCTCCATTCTGGAACGGCGAGGGCATCTGTGCAATTGAAGCTTGAGAGAGGGTGAGAATTTTTGCAGCGACCGCAAAGGAAGCGGCGCGGCCTCGCCTCGGATCGGCATGAAAGGACCCGTGCGATGGCGGACAAGGATTCCAGCTCACCCACGCCGCCCCGGACCGGCACCGACCCGTTCGGCGCGATGCTGGAAGCACAGGCCCGCTGGACCGAGATGATGTTCGCCCCGCTCGCCCGGACTGCGGCGGGAGGCGAGAATGCCTCTTCGCCCGCCATGGCCGACCTGCAGAAATGGACCGAGAATGCCACGCGGCTGCAGACCATGTGGATCGAGTTCTGCCAGAACCATGCGCTGGAGGCGACGAGCGAGATGATGGCGGGCGATCCGGCCAAGTGGTTCGCCATGTTCGAGACCTGGGCTGAGCAGCTGCCCTTCGCCGATCCGGCCGAACAGCAGCGCTGGTGGGCCGAAAGCGCGCAGTTGTGGCAGGCGCTGCTCTCGCCGCAGGACCAGTCGGGCGCCGAGGGCGAGCTTCCGCGCGAGGATCGCCGCTTCGCCGATCCGCGCTGGCGGGAACAGCCGATGTTCGCGCTGATCCACCAGACCTATCTGATGCTGACCGAGCGGGTGGTGTCGATGGTAGAGCGGATGGACCATGTCGATCCGGCCAAGCGCGAGCAGCTGAAGTTCGCGACGCAGGCGATGGCCGAAGCGCTTAGCCCTGCCAACTTCGCGGCGACCAATCCGATCGTGCTCGACCGGATCATGGAAACGCGCGGCGACAGTCTTGTCCGGGGCATGCAGAACCTGCTGGATGATCTCAGGAAGGGCCAGCTGACCCATTCGGACCCGCAGGCCTTCGAGGTAGGGGAGAATATCGCGACCACGCCGGGCCATGTCGTGTACGAGACGCCGCTCTACCAGCTGATCCAGTACGAGCCGACGACCGAGAAGGTGCTGGCCACGCCGCTGGTGATCTTCCCGCCCTGGATCAACCGGTTCTACATCCTCGATCTCAACGAGAAGAAGAGCTTCGTGCGATGGGCGGTTGGCCAAGGCCTCACGGTCTTCATGGTCAGCTGGAAATCGGCCGACGCGTCGATGAAGGATGTCGTGTGGGACGACTACATCGCCGCGCAGATCGACGCGATCGACCATGTGAAGAAACGGCTGGGCCAGCCGGCAGTCCATGCCATCGGCTATTGCGTGGCGGGCACGACGCTCGCCGCCACATTGTCGATCCTGGCGAAGAAGGGCGAGGCCGAGAAGGTCAGGAGCGCCACCTTCTTCACCGCGCAGGTCGATTTCGACGATGCGGGCGAACTGCTGCACTTCATCGACGACCAGCAGCTCGCCGCGATCAAGGGGATCGAGCGCGACGGGATCATCGACGGGCGCTACATGGCGGCGACCTTCAACCTGCTGCGCGGCAACGACCTGATCTGGAACTACGTCGTGCGCAACTACCTGCTGGGGGAGGATCACACCGCCTTCGACCTGCTCCACTGGAACGGCGACGTCACCAACCTGCCCGCCAGGTGGCACCGCGATTACCTGCGCGATCTCTACCGCGACAACCTGTTGGTGAAGCCGGGGAAGCTCGACGCGCTCGGCGTGCCGATCGACCTCTCACGGGTCGAGACGCCCACCTACGTCCAGGCGGGCAAGGAAGACCACATCGCCCCTGCCGGCAGCGTGTGGAAGATCACCCATCACTTCGCAGGCCCGATGCGCTTCGTGCTCGCGGGCTCGGGCCATATCGCGGGCGTGGTCAATCCGCCCGAGGCAAAGAAGTACCAGTACTGGATCAACGAGGACGACGGCATCGATACGCTCGAGGAATTCCGTGCCGGGGCGACCGAGCATCCGGGCAGCTGGTGGCCCGACTGGATCGATTGGATCCGGGCGCAGGACGACAGGGAGATCGCGGTGCGGGGCAAGCGAAAACCGGGCAGCGGGGCGAAGGACAAGGTGATCGAACCTGCCCCCGGCCGCTACGTCAAAACCCGCTGAGGCACGCACTTTCCCTAACGTAAACGGATTTTGTGCACTGCACAAAAAATACTTGATCTTCGCTCGCGCAATGCCTATTTGTGCAGTGCAGCAAGAACCAAGAGGTTTACGTTCCAATGGCTGATCAGACCACCGACAAGGGCGATGCCGCGGCTCAGAAGGCGTATGAAACCGCCGTCGCTGCGCAATCGGACAAACCGAAGTCGGACAGCAAGCCTGCTTCGACCCAGGGCGCGAACACGCCTGCGGCGAAGGAGGAAACGGCTCCTGCTGCTAAGCCTGCCAAGACCGAAGCGGTTGTCAGCAAGACGGCGACCCCGGCCAAGGCCAGCACCAAGTCCAAGCCTGCAGCCGCGAAGAAAGCGGTCGCCAAGGCTCCGGCCAAGACCGCGTCTTCCAAGAAGGTCGGCCCCGCCAAGCGCAAGGCTCCTGCAAAGACAAAGGCGGTGGAGACCAAGGCGACGAAGACCTCGACACCTGCGAAGAGCGCAGCGCGCACTTCGACCCCCAAGACCGAACAGACCCCCAAGACTAAGGACACCACCATGGCTACCACGACCGAATCCAAGACCGCGAATGTCGCCAGCGACATGGCGAACGAAATGCAGACCCGCCTTGCCGGCATGTACGAAAAGGGCACCGAGATGACCGGCGAAATGGTCACCTTCCAGCGTGCCAATGCCGAAGCGATGGCCGAAGCGAGTAAGATTCTCTTCACCGGCATGCAGGACATGACCCGCACCGCCGTGGAAGAAAGCCGCAAGGCCGCCGACCAGCTGAGCGAAGATGCGCGCCTGATGGCGGCCGCCAAGTCGCCGACCGAGCTCGTGAAGCTGCAGGGCGACATCATGCGCCGCTCGTTCGACAATGTCGTCGCGACCAGCTCGAAGAACACCGAAGCGTGGATCAAGCTGACCAACGAAGCCTTCGCTCCGCTGACCAGCCGCATGAGCGAAGCGGTCGACAAGATGAACAAGCTGGCCGCCTGATCGCAGCCCCGCATCGCCCGGACCGATCGGTACGGGCACGCGAAAATCATCGAAGGGGCCGGGCGATCGGATCGTCCGGCCCCTTTGCCGTTCCAGCCCGCCGTTCCCGAAACCGGTGCGCCGCTCTCTTGCAGATCGGCGAGGCGATACGATATTGTGGCGCTATGCGTGAATGTTCAAACTCCTCCCCGACCGCGCCCGGCGCCGCCGCGCAGGGGGCGATGGCCGTGGTGCCATCTCCGGCGATCGTCGCGATGGCCGGCGAAGGGGATGGCGATGGCAACGAAGGTCGCCCTGCCGACCCCAATGTGGGCGTCGCGACCAAGACGCGCGCCAAGCCCAAGAAGCCGAGCCAGTACAAGGTGCTGCTGCTCAACGACGATTACACGCCGATGGAATTCGTCGTCATGGTGCTCAAGCGCTTCTTCCGGATGGATCTGGACGAAGCGACGCGCGTGATGCTCCACGTCCACCAGCGCGGGGTGGGCGTCTGCGGCATCTTCCCCTACGAAGTCGCCGAAACCAAGGTGAACCAGGTGATGGATTTCGCGCGCCAGAACCAGCACCCGCTGCAATGCACGCTCGAAAAGGCCTGATCGGCGGCCCTGCCGATCGCCCCTCCCTGAATACCCATGACGCGCGGGTGCTTTGCCGCTAGGGCCTGACGCCAAGGCTCAACTTCGATCCGGGACCCCCCTTGCCCTTCAGCTCGCGCCTCGACCGTTACCTCTTCCGACTGACGATCATCCCGCTGCTTGGGGTGTTCGTGCTCGCCGCGTCGCTGCTGATCCTCGACCAGATGCTGCGCCTGTTCCGCTTCGTGTCGACCGAAGGCGGCCCCGTGGGCGTGGTCTTCCAGATGCTCGGCACACTACTGCCCGACTATGCGAGCCTCGCCATTCCGCTCGGCCTGCTGCTGGGCGTGCTGTTCGCCTTCCGCCAACTCGCGCTGTCGAGCGAACTCGACGTGATGCGTGCCGTCGGCCTTGGCTACACGCGCCTGCTGCGCGTCCCCTATGCGATCACGCTGATGCTGATCGCCGTGAACGCGGCGCTGGTGTTCTACATCCAGCCGGTGTCCAAATATTACTACGAGGAACTGCAGTTCGACCTGCGTTCGGGCGCGCTCGGCGCGTCGATCAAGGTCGGCGAATTCACCACGCTGGCGGACCGGATGGCGCTGCGGATCGAAGCGAGCGAGGATTCGGGCCGCGAATTGCACGGCATCTTCGCACGGGTCATGGCCGAAGACGGGCAGGTCCTGTCGATCAGCGCGCGCGAAGGACGGTTCCTGTCGACCAGCGACGATCCCGATACGATCATCCTTCGCCTGAGCGACGGCACCATCATCCAGAACCCGGAGGGCGAGACCCCGCGCGTACTGAGCTTCGAACTGCACGACCTGCCGATCGATCTGCCCACGATCCAGAGCTTCCGCCAGCGCGGCGAGGGCGAATCGGAATATATCCTGCCGGAGCTGCTGAAAATGGGGTGGAGCGACGGCGCGACCGAGGAACAGCGCAACGCCAGCCAGGCGAGCTTCAACTATCGCATGGTCGAACTGGCGATGATGCTGTTCATGCCACTGCTGGCGGTGGCCCTCGCCATCCCGCCCAAGCGATCGACCAGCGCGCTCGGCGTGTTCGTCGCGGTCGTGCTCGTCGTCGCCTATCACAAGGTCAACCAGTACATGCAGGATCTGGCGAGCCTCGGCCGGATCGACCCCACGCTGGGCCTTTGGGGGCCTTTCGCGGTCTTCGTCGGCCTGATCCTGTGGTGGTTCTGGCAGATCGCCTACGTCCCCGGCGGCCAGCCGATCGGGGCGCTGGAAACGGTGTTCTCCAAGCTGGTGAAGAAGATCGGCAAGATCCTGCGCCCGCGTCGCCGTGCCGACGGCTTCCGGCCCGAGCAGGCGAGCTAGCACCGCGCGATGTCCTTCGACTTCTTCCCCTCGCGGACCCTGACGCTTTACCTCGCGAAGATGTTCAGCTTGCGCATCCTCGCGGTGCTGGTGATGCTGGTGCTCGTGCTGATGATGCTCGACCTGCTGTCGACCAGCGGCGAGATCCTGGCAGTCGAGGGCAACAGCGAGGCGGATTTGTGGCGCTATGCCTCGCTCCGCGTGCCGCTGCTGATACAGCGCTTCCTGCCCTATTCGGTGCTGCTGGCGACGATCATCACGCTCGTCACGCTGAACCAGAACAGCGAGGTGATCGCGATGAAGGCCTCGGGGCTTTCCGCGCACCAGGTGCTCGCCCCGCTGATCATGACCGCACTGGTCGTGTCGATCGCGACCTTTGCCTTCAACGAGCGGGTGGTGACGCGCGCGGCGTCCGAACTCAACGTGTGGGAAGCGTCCGAATTCGGCGCGCTGTCGCAGGCGGAGGAAACGCGCGGCAGCATCTACCTCGTGGACGGGTCCGATATCCTCACCGCGCGCGGCTACGAGGCGAACGGCCCCGCCCCACGCCTGACCGACGTGACCTTCTATCGCCGCAGTCCCAGTGGCGAAATCGTCCAGCAGATCGATGCGCCGCTCGCGGTGCGCGGCAATGACGGCTGGGCGATGCAGACGCCGCAGGTCTTCACCGTCGGTACGGCGAGCACGACACTGCCCGACGAACTGATCGTCGCGCCCGGCATCACGCCCGCACAAATCGAACTCGCCTCGGTCGATCCCGCCGCGCAGCCCTTCTGGCAGCTGGACGGTTCGATCGACGCCTATCGCGCCGCCGGGCGCGACACGGGCGAGCTCGAGGCCAATTACTGGCACAAGATATCGGGGCCGTTGTCCGCGATGCTGATGCCCATCCTGGGCGCAGTCGCGGGCTTCGGCCTCGCCCGATCGGGCCAGCTCTTCGTGCGCGCGGTGACCGGCATGTTCTTGGGCTTTGCCTATTTTGTGATCGACAATGCCGCGCTCGCCATGGGCGATTTCGGCGGCTACCCGCCCTTCCTCGCCGCGTGGGCGCCGTTCTTCCTGTTCCTGCTGATCGGGGAGACCGTGCTGGTCCGCACGGAGGAATGAGCGCGTATGCGATCCGCCTCTCGCGATTCGGGGATGCCGCGGCGTTCTCGGAGGTCGAGACCGACGCAGCGCAGCTCCTCGCTGCCGAGCCGAGCCTTGCCGGAATTCCGGTACCCCCGAGCCGCAGCGCGGAGGAATATCGCAGCATGATCGCGCAGCGTCACTGTCTCACGGCGGTGGTCGGGGACGAGGTGGTCGGGTTCGCCGCGACAAGACCCCACGGGCGCGAGCTGCATCTTCACGAACTCAGCGTCGCCAGCGGCTTCCAGCGTATGGGGATCGGGGGAACCCTGCTGCGCGCGCTCAAGATCGATGCGCAGAACGCGGGCATGCGCGCAATCACCTTGCACACCTATCGCGACCTGCCGTGGAACACGCCATTCTATGCCCGGCACGGCTGGAGCCCGATCGACGATCTGTCCGCACACCCCAGGCTTGCGGCGGGCCAGGATGCGGCTGTCGCATTCGGTCTGCCGCGCGAGCGGCGCTGTGCGATGATCTGCCTTCTGGATTGAGAGTGCCGGGCGGGGCTCAGCCCGCGCTGTTGCCTTCGGACGGCTCGACATTCGTGCGCTTCAGCATCGTGCTGCGCGCGATCCGGCCCACCAGCACCAGCAGTCCGGGATGGTTCGCCCCGTCGTAGGTCGAACCCATCCCCAGCTCGCGCGCGAGGCGGCGATGGGCCTCGGGCAGGTCATGGTAGGGCATCGATGGCATCAGATGGTGCAGCGCATGGTAGCGCAGGCCGACCGGCGCCCAGACCTCCGCCACGATTCCGGGCGGGGGTACGTTGACCGAATCGAGGAACTGCGCCGTCACGGTCATCGCCTCGCCTTCGTTCTCCCACAGGTGCGCGACCAGCGTGCGCAGCTGGTTGAGCAGCGCCGTAAGCGAGAGGATCGCGAGCGCGATCAGCAGCGGCCGCCAGCCGAAGGCCAGCGGGCTGGCAAGCAGTGCGATCGCCCATACGCAGGCGCCCGCTTCCTGCCAGCGCACCCGCTTTGCAAACGCGCCTTCGGGCGCCTTGCGGCGGAACTCGGGATTGATCGAGAGCGAGGACAGCCGCTGCCAAGTGAAGCGGCGCACCGCCGGGATGACCGCGCCGAGCGGCACCAGCACCGCGAAGCGGAACAGCAGCGCCACGGGGGCAAGCAGCGCCACGAGCACGAACAGCGGCAGGCTCCACGGCTTCATCAGCGCGAGCGGCAGGTATTCGGGATCCTCGACCGTGCCGTACTGCGTGCGCTTGTGGTGGATCGTATGCACGCCTTCGTACATGAAGCTGGGCGTCAGCAGGGGGATGCCGACCAGCAGGTTCCAGCCTGTCCGGAAACCGCGCAGGGCTTTCTTGTGGATGTGGGTCAGCTCGTGGATGAACATTTCCGCGCGGTAGAACGCCAGCGCCCCGACCAGCCCTGCCAAAATCTGGATGGCGAGATTGCCCGCAAGGATCGCGGTCGCGATCGCCGCATAGCCAAGCCCTGCCGACAGCAGCATGTCGGCCCAGTAGACCGCCGGCTTCGCAGTGCCGAGGTCCTTGGTCAGGTCGCGCGCGGCGCGCAGCATCGCCTTGTCGTCCTCGACCATGAATTGGAGGCGGGTCGCACGCACGGGCGCAATCTGGCGCTCGGGCTGCGGCTGGGCTGGATCGATCGTCTGGTGCATGGTCATGTCGGGGGTTTGTCCAGAGCGGGTGTTACTGCAATTACCACGGTGAGCCAAACGCATGTTCCCCGTCAGAGTGATCGACTGGCTTGCGTCCGGCGCACGCGGGCGACACAGGGGCCAAATTGCACAGGCAGATACGGGACATGCGCGTGAAGGATACAACCACACCGGGCCAGGGCGCCTCGGCACCGGGCGGCGATATAGTGACCGAGCCCGTGACCGACAAGCGCGGGCGCGCCGCCTTCGTCGATCTGGGCCGCGCTTTCGCTGCACGCCTGCCGCATTCGGTACCGCAGATGCGCTCCGAACAGATCGAGCTGGTCGATCCGGACAAGAACCCGTTTTTCGGCCATGCCGACGCCCAATTGTTCATCGCCTACCGCGATGGAAAGCCGGTCGGGCGGATCAGCGCGCAGATCGATCACCTTGCCCTGGCCGTCCCGGTCGAACAGGGCATGGGTCCGGGCACCGGCATGTTCGGCTATTTCGATGCCGAGGATGCCCAGGTGGCCGCCTCCCTGCTCGACCGCGCCGAGGAATGGCTCAAGGCCAAGCGCATGACGCGCGTGCTCGGCCCCATTTCGATGTCGATCTGGGAAGAGCCGGGCCTGCTCGTGCGCGGACAGGATCATGCGCCGATGGTCATGATGGGGCACCATCCCGCGCACTACGCCGCGTTCATCGAGGCGCGCGGGTATGAACCTGCAAAGCGGCTCTACACCTACGAGTTGCCGGTCTCGAAGGAATTCCCGCCGGTAGTCCAGCGGATCGTCCAGTCGGGGGAGCGCAATCCGCGCATCCGCATGCGCCCGGTCGATCTCGATCACTACGAGCGCGAAATCGAGATTATCCTCGAAATCCTCAACGATGCGTGGTCGGACAACTGGGGCTTCGTTCCGCTGACCTCGCGCGAGGTGGCGCATACGGGCAAGAAACTGCGTCCGCTTATCCATACCGAACTTAACCGGATCGTCGAACTGGATGGGGAACCAGTCGCCTTCATGATGACCTTGCCCGACGTGAACGACCTGTTCGCGCGCACAGACGGCAAGCTGTTCCCCTTCGGCTGGCTCAGGACGCTGCGCTGGATCAGGAAACCGATGGGTGCAGGCATGCGGGTTCCGCTGATGGGAGTGCGCAAGAAGCTGCACAATTCCAGGCTCGCCAGCCAGCTCGCCTTCATGATGATCAACGATATCCGCAGGGTTGCCGACGAAAGATTCAACTCTCAGCGGGGCGAGATCGGCTGGATTCTCGAGGATAACCAGGGGATGGTCGCCATTGCGGACATGATCCAGGGCCGGATCAACCGCGAATACGTGATCTACGACAAGGATTTGTAGCGGAACGCCAGCGCGGGTCGTATCGTTCGATAGCTGACCGCGCCGGCCGGCGTGGGCTTTGCGAAGGATTCCCCGTTATGCCGTCCGCCGGCACACCTGCACAAAAGTCCCGCAAGATCGGCCCGGTGCTGGTGGTCGAGGACGATGCCGCGCTGGCGCTGGCGGTCGAGGACGCTCTCCTCGATGCCGGAGCGCGATCGGTATCGATCGCCTCCACCACGCAGCAGGCGATCGACACACTGCGCGACGACCGCTTCGAGACGGTGATCCTCGACGTCCATCTGGCCGATCGCGGCGACGGGTGGGCGATCGCCGAACTGGTGCGCGCGCTTGGCGCAGGAGGGCCGAAGATCATCTTCGCCACCGGATCGCCCGACGCCATTCCCGCCGATATCGCCGATCTTGGCCCGGTCCTCGCCAAGCCTTACGATTTCAACGAACTGGTCGCGCATGTCCGCGCGCGCGGTCGCATGTCGCTGTTTTCCCGCTTGCGGCGCGATTGACGCCGCTGACGGCGCGCATTTTCCTTTTCCGGAACCCGACTCCATCGCCTCAGGCATAAAAAAAGGCCTTCGATCCGCGTCGAGCGGAACGAAGGCCTTCGGGATCGTATCACCGGCCGCTTGGACGGGAGGGGGGTCTCGGCGGTGACATAGAGGAAATGCCCCGGCAAAGAGGCGGTTCCACGGTGGTGAAATTTTTTTCGGAGACGTCATATTAGCGCGATCGAAGAATGCCGGCAGGGAACTTGGCGCAGGTCTGGAACCGGCTCTGGTGCCACACGTTGCGGGGTAGGTTTCAGACGGGAAAGAGATTTATGTCGATTGGTGAAAATGTCGCGGCGAACCTTCCTTACCTTCGCCGCTATGCGCGCGCGTTGACCGGGTCGCAGCAAACCGGAGATGCCTTCGTACGGGCCACGCTGGAAGCGGCGCTGGCGGACGACGACCTGAAGGCGTCGCTGGAAGGCGGGCGGGTCCCGCTGTACCGCGCGTTCAACAAGGTCTGGTCGAGCGCCTATCTCGAAGTCTCCGATCACGGCGCCGATGCCGACCTGCCGGGCGACGTCGAGGCGGACCGCCTGCAGACCGTAACCCCGCTCAATCGCCAGGCGCTCCTGCTGACCACGCTCGAGGACTTCACGATCGAGCAGTCGGCCGAAATCATGGAAAAGTCCTCCGAAGAGGTCGAAAAGATGGTGCAGGACGCGATTGCGGAAATCGATCGCGAATCCGCTACCAGCGTGCTCATCATCGAAGACGAGCCGCTGATCTCGATGCAACTCGAAGATCTGGTCCGCGGCCTCGGCCACGATATCTGCGGCACCGCCGCCACGCGCACGCAGGCGCAGGAAGTCGTCGCGCAGAAGACGCCGGGCCTCGTGCTGGCCGATATCCAGCTCGCCGACGGGTCTTCGGGCCTCGACGCGGTCGACGATATCCTGAGCATCGGCAGCGTGCCGGTGATCTTCATCACCGCCTATCCGGAACGGCTGCTGACCGGCGACCGGCCGGAGCCGACCTACTTGGTGACCAAGCCCTTCCAGGAAGCGACCGTACGCGCAGCGATCAGTCAGGCGCTGTTCTTCAACGCCAACCGGGACAGCGCGACCGCCTGACGAGGTTGCACACCGTTCGGCAACGAACCCCGAAAGGGCGTCGCGATTGCGGCGCCCTTTCTCGTTGTGCATCGCGCGTCCAGTAAGGTTCCAGGGAAGTCGGGAGCCAGTGGCGGCTCGCCGAACGGCATGCGGAAGGTTGCGTCAGTTGGTCGGCGCGGCTTCGCTCAGCTGGTTGCGGCGCGCGCGCAGCTGGAACTCGGCGCGTTTGCGCACGGGCACCTGCAGCACGCAACGCACGCCCTCGCGCGCGAAGCTGAGATCGACCGGATGCTTGAGCTCGTGTGCGACGATCTTCTCGATCAGTTCGGTCCCGAACCCGCGCGTCCGATCCTGCGAGACCGGCGGGCCGTTCGATTCCTGCCACACGACCTCGACCAGGTCGTCGTTCAAGCGCTTCCAGTCGACGCGCAGCCTGCCGCCCTCGACCGACAGGGCGCCATATTTCGATGCATTGGTCGCAAGCTCATGAATCGCCAGGCCGAAGGACAGCGCGTCGTTGGGCGCCAGCTCCACCCCCGGCCCCTTCAGCTCGAGCATGGCATCGACCGAATTGGTATAGGGGGCGAGTTCGGCCTCCAGCACCGCCTGCAGCGGGGTCGTGCCCCATTCCGACTGGGTCAGCAGGTCGTGCGTGGCGGACAGCGCGCGGATGCGACCGTCCAGACCGCTCGCGAAATCCTCGAGCGAAGTGGCGCGGCGCCGGGTCAGCGCGACGATCGACAGCACGTTGGCGAGCGTATTTTTGACGCGGTGGTTGAGTTCGCGGGTCAGCGAATTGCGGATCGAATTCTGCTCGGCATAGAAATCGAGCGCCGACTGGTCCTCGTGCGCCTGCTGGGTCAGCAACCGGGCCACTAGCATCGAAAGGCTGGCCACCGCGATTCCGAACAGAAGCGTGATCATCGACAGCAGCGACAGGGCATCGCCGCGCGCCGATTCGACCTCCACGGTCATCGGACGGTCGGCCAGGCTGACCTCGATCCGCGTGACATTGCCGGTCATGCGCGAGGGCGTATGCGAAGCGACGAGATTGCCGGGCGAAGGTTCGCCGTCGTACAGGCGTACCCCGCGCTCCCCGATCAGCTCGCGGGTCAGCACGGAGTCGAGAAATTCCTGAGAACTGAAGGGGCTGTAGACGAAGCCGCGGATCAGCTCGCCGCCCGTCCCCGGTTCGAACACCGGCATGTACACGATGAAACCCCGGCGCTCCGCGTCCTGGCCCGACACCAGTTCTACCGGACCGCTGGCAGTCGGGCGCCCCGTCCGGATCGCTTCCTGCATGGCCGAGCGGCGGTCCGCTTCCGAATACATGTTGAATCCCCGCGCGCGCGCCATGCGATCGGCCATCGGTTCGAAAAAGGTCACCGGCACGGCGAAGTTGCTTTGCCGGTCGGGCAGCGGCTCGATCGTGAAGGCCTCGCCGGTTTCCGATGTCACCATTGCTTCGAACGCGCCGATCTGGCCGCGCGGGACGATCGGGCTCCAGCCGATTCCCATGGACCCGCGATAATCCGCGTCTAGCCGCAGTTCGGTGGCGAAGCGCCGGAAAAGGTCGGCGGGCACGCGATCGAGCGTGCTGATCAGCGCCGCCCCCGCGATGAGGTAGGAGCCGCTGGTATTGACCCTGCGATCGAGCGAGGACGCGATGACCTGCGCCGTTTCGCCGAGCACCGCCTGTTCGCGGCGACGCTCCCCCCGTTCGATCGCGAAGACGCTGAGCGCGGTGATGGCGGTGATGAGCAGGAAAATGATCACGGGCACGGCCCGGGGATAATGGATCAGCCAGCGCCGTACTCGACGTGTAGGAAGGGCCGTTTCGGACGCCACGAATGCTCCGCTTTAACTTTGTATTTCCCGCGCGTCCGGCGGTTCGGAAAGCTACCTGATACAGCAAGGGAACCACGCGCGGGCCGCAACGTTCCAAGTGTCTCGGATCGATTATGGGAAGGGTAGGCTTGGGTTTCGGCTATCGAACGCCCATGTTAGCCAGCAAGTATGGACGACAAACACAATCCGGATGCTAAGCATGCGCCTCACAGGCCTACGGGCGAAGGCAGGGACGGCATGAATCAACCGCAATGGGCGGATAGCCTGCGCAATTTGTACGACTCGGTCGTCGACGAACCGATTCCCGACAGCTTCAAGGATTTGCTCGACCAGTTCGACGAACCCAAGAAGGATGGGCCGAAGCAGGACGGGGGTGATGCAACGTGAGTTCGCATCCCGCACCCGCCGCCGATCCGGTCGAGTTCAAGCGTGAACTGACCGGTGTGGTCCCGCACCTGCGCGCCTTCGCGCGCGGGCTTTGCGGCCGCCCCGACATGGCCGACGACCTCGTGCAGGAAACGCTGATGAAGGCGTGGGCCGCGCAGGAGCGGTTCGAGCCGGGCACCAGCATGCGCGCATGGACCTTCGTGA
The DNA here is from genome assembly GCF_003363135.1 of Alteriqipengyuania lutimaris. NCBI lineage: Bacteria > Pseudomonadati > Pseudomonadota > Alphaproteobacteria > Sphingomonadales > Erythrobacteraceae > Alteriqipengyuania > Alteriqipengyuania lutimaris. The sequence continues at coordinate 219,219 of NZ_QRBB01000001.1, forward strand.
TCCTGCGCAATGCCTATCTCACCGACATGCGCCGCAACCGCTTCCGCGGCGAATATGACGAGAACGTTGCTGAGCGTATCCTGACCGCGCCTGCGGGCCAGGAGGAACCGATCCACCTGTCCGACATGCACCGTGCGCTGCTGACGCTCCCGCCCGAACGGCGCGAGGCGCTGCTGCTGGTGGGTGCGGGCGGTTTCTCTTACGAGGAAGCGGCCAATATCTGCGGCTGCGCGGTCGGCACGATCAAGAGCCGCGTGGGCCGTGCCCGCGCCGCGCTCAACGCGATGCTCGCCGATGGCGACATTCCCCAGCGCTCGATCGACGACGAAACCGCGCACCGCGCGATCCTCGAAGAGCTGGACGATGTCGCAGCGGGCAAGGGCCTTGCCGAACCGACCAATGGGCGCACCTGACACCCGCGCCGACATTGCCCCGGACCCCTTAGCGTGAGCGACACCGCGCCCGAACCTGGCGAACCCCGGCCTGGCGGGCGCCGGCCCGATGAGCCCCAGTCCGGTGAGCCTTCACCGCCCCGCGCCACCCCCGGCGCACCCTCGCGCACGAAAACCGGAAGCTCGAAGAAGCGCACCCTTCTGGCCGAGCAGGAATTGCGGCTGCTCAGCACGCTGGTGGTGCTGCTCGGGATCGGGCTGTTCCTCGCCCTGCCCTTCGTCCTCTCGATCGGGTCGGTCGTATTTCTTCCGCTGACCACGGCGATCATCCTGTCGGTGCTGCTCGCCCCGCTGGCCGACCGCATGTCCAGCTGGGGCCTGCCCAATACGCTCGCCTCGACTCTCTCGCTGCTGATATTCCTCGCGGTCGTCGTGCTCGCTTTCGGTGCGATCCTGCAACCGGCCTTCACGCTGTTCGATCGCCTGCCCGACCTGATCGACCAGATCGGCGGGCGTTACCAGGAAATGCAGGCCGAATTCGCGTGGCTCGCCAACGCCAACGACCGGCTGGCGGAACTGGTCGGCCAGTCGGGCGCGAACGAGGTCGTGCTGGCCAGCCCCTCGGTGTTCCAGCAGGTCGCGATCAGCGCGCCGGTGCTGCTGCTGGAGGTGATGCTGACCTTCCTGATGGCGTTCTTCATGATCGAGGCACGCGGCCGCGTGCGCCGCAACATCCTGTTCGGGCGCACCAGCTTCGGCACCTCGGTGAAGGCCGCGCGGGTCCTGCGCGAAGTGCAGGACCGGGTGGCGGCCTACATCCTGACCGTCGCGTGGATCAATCTGGGCGTCGGGATGGTCGTCGCGCTGGGCGCATGGGCGCTCGGCCTGCCCGCCCCGATCATGTGGGGCGGCCTCGCCACGCTGCTCAACTTCATCCCTTACGTGGGACCGCTCGCGCTCACCGCGCTGCTCACGCTGTTCGGCCTCGGCACCGCGGATACGGTGTTTCTCGGCCTGATCCCGCCGATCGCCTATGTGACGCTGCATGCGTTCGAGGCGAATGCGATCACGCCTGCGATCCTCGGCCGGCGCTTCACCATGAACCCGGTGATGATCCTGCTCGCCTTTTCCTACTTCACCTGGATCTGGGGCGCGATCGGCGCGCTGCTGTCGGTGCCGCTGCTGCTGATGCTCACCGCCTTCTTCGACCATGTCGGGCGGCCCAACCTGCTCGGCTTCATCTTCGGCGAGCCGCTGTTCCAGACACCGCTGCTGGAAGAGGGTGACGAGGCGGACGGCGTGAAGCTTCCCGAAGAGAACCCCGCATAAGAAAAGGGGCCGAGCCTCCATCGGCCCGACCCCTCTCGGTCTTCAGAACTATCGCGAAGCTCAGTTCGGATAGGTCCAGGTCTTCCCGCGGGCGAGGTTCTCGCTCGCGAAGGCCCAGTTCAGCTTCTCGGTCGTCAGCGCCTTGAGATAGGCGGGACGCGCGTTCTGGTGATCGAGGTAATAGGCGTGTTCCCACAGGTCGATCACGAGGAGCGGGTTGACCCCGTCCTGATCGGCCAGCGTGTCGCCGTCATGCGTTTCCTCGATCGAGAGCTTGCCGCCCTTCTCTGCCAGCCACACCCAGCCGCTGGCGAAATGGCCTGCGCCGCGTTCCTGCAGCTTTTCCTTGAGCGAATCGACCGACCCGAAGGCGCTTTCGATCATGCTCTTGAGCTCGTCCGACGGCGCCGATTCCTGGCCCGCCATCGAGTGCCAGTAGAAGCCGTGGTTCCAGCTCTGGGCGGAGTTGTTGAACAGACCCTGGTCGCTACCGCGTGCGGCGGCAATGATGTCTTCAAGCGGCTTGTCCGCGTGATCCGTGCCTTCGATCGCGTTGTTGGTCTTGTCGATATAGGCCTTATGGTGCTTGCCGTGGTGGTAGCTGAGCGTCTCGGCGGAAACCGCCGGGGCCAGCACGTCGTCCGGATAGGGCAGCGGGGTAACTTCGAAAGCCATAGGTTTTGTCTCCCGTTGGTTGGGTTTGTAATTCAGCTGTCGGTCATTGAACGCGCGGGATCGCCATCCGTTGCATCGAATTCGGGACTTTCCCGGTCTGTCGCGCTGGCCAGTGCAACATCCGCGGTCACATTGGCGAGCGTGCGCATGATGTCGGGGATCATCTCGACCGCCACGAGCAGCGCCAGCGGCTCCACCGGCACGCCCATCGCGAGCGCGATCGGTCCGATCGAGATGACGAAGCTGATCGATCCGGGCAGGCTGACCGATCCGATCGAGATGACGAAGGCCACCGCGAGGCCCGCCAGCAGCGCGGGCACGCCGAGTTCGATGCCGAACAGGTGCGCGACGTAGATCGCCACGGCGAGGTTCATCGCCGGGCTCGTCGCGCGGAAGATCGCCACCGAGAGCGGCAGGACGAAGTCGGCGACATTCTCCGAGATATCCAGTCGCCGCGCGCTCGCGAGCATGGCGGGCAGGCTGGCGAGCGAGCTCTGGGTCGAGATGGCAACCGCCTGCGCAGGCAGCATCGCGCGCGCGAACTTCACCGGCCCGTGGCGCACCGCGCCGACAATGAACGCAGCGACCAGCACGATCCCGCCCATCGCGCTGACGGTCACGATATAGTGGATCAGCGTCAGGAACGCCGCATCCCCGCCCGCCCGCGCCGCGACGCCCAGCCCCAGTGCGAACACGCCGACGGGCGCTACCCACAGCACCCAGCCGATCACCAGCAGCATGGCATTGGCGACCGCTTCGAAGAAGCCGCGCAGCGTCGCCGATTGCTCGGCAGGCAGCCGCGTGATCGCAACTGCGAACAGCGCGAAGAAGATCGTCAGCGGCAGCATCGCGGTATCCGCGGCGGCTTCGACGATGTTGGGCGCGACGAGCGAGAGGATGAAGTCGCCGATTCCCGGCACCGCCTGCGGCTCGACATCGGCGGCGAGCAGCGCGCGCGCGCCGTCGGGCGGCGGCACCACGCCCAGCAGCAGCGGCATCGCGATGATCGTCGCGATCCCGCCGCAGAGCAGCGCCGCGCCCACGAAGACCAGCATTCGCCGCGCGGTCGAGCCCGCGCGCGCCGCGGTCGCCAGCTGGGTGATGCCGAGCACCAGCAGCGCGGCGACCAGCGGAATGATCGTCATCTGCAAGGCGCGCAGCCACAGCGCGCCCACGGGCGCGGTGACGGGAAGGATGCTGTCCGCCACCGGTCGCCCGGCGATAAGCGAGCCGACCAGCAGCCCGCCGACCAGCCCGCCGAAGGTCAGCCAGATCGGCAGGCGCAGAGTGACGAGCCGCGCGGGCCGCTGTGTTTCAGGTTCCGCCAAGCTGGATTGCCCCCTTCCCTCCGGGTGCATGGACGTCCACAAGCGCGCCACGCAATCCGATCCGGTAGAGACCACAAGCGAGGGTGTGAAGACGTGGCACGCAAGTATTTCGGAACCGACGGCATCCGGGGCGAAACCAACAAGGGCGCGATGACCGCGGCGATGGCGATGCGCGTCGCGCAGGCGGCAGGCGCGCATTTCCGCCGGGGCGAGCATCGCCACCGCGTGGTGATCGGCAAGGACACCCGCCTGTCGGGCTATATGGTCGAGAACGCGCTGGTCGCGGGCTTCACCAGCATGGGCGTCGACGTGATCCAGACCGGCCCGCTGCCCACCCCTGCAATCGCCATGCTGACGCGCGAGATGCGCGCGGACCTGGGCGTGATGATCTCCGCCAGCCACAACCTCTACCGCGACAACGGCATAAAGCTGTTCGGCCCCGACGGCTTCAAGCTGTCGGACGAGGACGAGGACGCGATCGAAGACCTGATCGCCTGCAAACCCGAACTGGTGCCTGCGAGCGAAATCGGTCGCGCCCGCCGGATCGAGGATGCGCGGGGGCGCTATATCCACGCGGTCAAGCAGTCGGTCAGCGACCAAATCCGCTTCGACGATCTCAAAGTGGTGATCGATTGCGCGCATGGCGCGGCCTACCAGGTTGCCCCCAGCGCGATCTGGGAACTGGGCGCGGAGGTCATCACCCTCGGCGTCGAGCCCAACGGCACCAACATCAACGACGGCGTCGGCTCGACCGCGCTCGACGCGGTGAAGGCCAAGGTGGTCGCAAGCGGTGCCGATGTCGGCATCGCGCTCGATGGCGATGCGGATCGCCTGATCGTGATCGACGAGAAGGGCGAGGCGATCGACGGCGACCAGATCATGGCCGCGATCGCCACGCGGATGGCCGAAAAGCAGGCGCTGCGCGGCGGCGGCGTGGTCGCCACGGTGATGAGCAACCTGGGGCTGGAACGCTATCTGGAAGGCAAAGGGCTGACGCTCGAGCGGACCAAGGTCGGCGATCGCTACGTGCTCGCCCGCATGCGCAGCGGCGGGTTCAATGTGGGCGGCGAACAGTCGGGCCACATGATCCTGCTCGACCATTCGACCACCGGCGACGGCACACTGGCGGCGCTGCGCGTGCTGACCAGCCTCGTGCGCTCGAAGCGCCCGGCATCGGAGGAACTGCGGATGTTCGAGCCCGTGCCCCAGCTGCTCAAGAACGTGCGCTACGAAGGCTCCAGCCCGCTTGAGGCGGCGAACGTCAAGCAGGCGATCGAGGAAGCGCGCGGCGCGCTGGGCGACAAGGGGCGCATGGTGATCCGCGCCTCGGGCACCGAGCCGCTGATCCGCGTGATGGCCGAAGGCGACGATGCGGGCGAGGTGGAGCGGCTGGTCGACATGGTCTGCGACGAAGTGGGCAAGGCCGCCTGATGCGGGATAACGACGATGCTTGAAATGCGCCCCGATTGCGAACGCTGCGGCACGGACCTTCCGCCCTCGGTCCCCGGCGCCTTCATCTGCAGCTTCGAATGCACCTTCTGCGCGCCGTGTGCGGAAGCGCTGGACGACCTGTGCCCCAATTGCGGAGGCGAACTGATGGACCGGCCGACCCGGGCGGCCAAGCTACTGGAGAAATACCCCGCGAGCACCCAGCGCAAGTTCAAGGGATGATGGCTTACGCACACCGAGTCGGCCCTGCGCAGGCAGGGGCCCATGGATTGCCCGTAACGCGCGCCACCGGCCTTATCTGGATCCTCGCCTGCGCGGGGATGACGAGTTAGACATGACAAACGCAAAGCCCCCGCCCCGCATCCTCTCCATCGCCGGGTCCGATTCGGGCGGCGGCGCGGGGATCCAGGCCGACATCAAGACGATCGCGATGCTTGGCGGGTATGCGATGACCGCGATCACCGCGATCACCGCGCAGAATTCGCGCGGGGTTCAGGGCGTCACTCCGCTGACCGGCGATTTCGTGATGGAGCAGGTCGATTCCTGCCTCACCGATTTCGGCGCCGATGCGATCAAGATCGGGATGCTCCACGATGCCGGGATTATCGGCGCGGTGGCCGAGGGGCTCGCCACCCTGCCCGAGGCGCAAGGCGTGCCGATCGTGCTCGATCCGGTGATGGTCGCCACCTCGGGCGCGCGGCTGCTTCAGGAAGACGCGGTGGAAACGATGCGCACGGCGCTGTTCCCGCTCGCCACCCTCATCACCCCCAACCTTCCCGAACTGCAGATCCTTGCGGGTCGGACGCTGCCCGACACGGGCGAGATCACCGAGGCCGCGATCGCGCTGGCGAGCGCGCACGGGTGCTACGTTCTCGCCAAGGGCGGCCATACCGATGACGCGCGCGTGATCGATATCCTGTGCGGCCCCGAAGGCTTTCTGATGCAGTTCGACGACGCGCGGATCGACACTCCGCACACGCATGGCACGGGCTGCACGCTGTCCGCCGCGATCGCCACGCTGATGGGTCACGGCCAGCGGATCGACCACGCGGTACGGCTGGCGCGGCAATTCACGCGCGCCGCGATCCTGAACGCACCGGGCTTCGGCGACGGCAATGGCCCGATGGGCCATCACGCCGTGCGCAGGCTGGAGGACTAGACCTTCAGGTCGTAGAACTTGGAGATCGCCGCCCAAGCCTCGTCGGCGGTTTCGCACCAGGTGATGAGGTCGAGATCGCGGGGGCTGATGGTGCCTTCCTCGGCCAAAGCCTCGAAATCGATCACGCGGTTCCAGAAATCCTTGCCGAACAGCAGAATGGGCATGGCCTTCATCTTGCCCGTCTGGATCAGGGTGAGCAGTTCGAAGAACTCGTCGAACGTGCCGAACCCGCCAGGGAACACCGCGACCGCCTTGGCCCGCAGCAGGAAATGCATCTTGCGCAGCGCGAAGTAGTGGAACTGGAAGCTCAGGTACGGCGTGACATAGGTATTGGGTGCCTGCTCGTGCGGCAGGACGATATTGAGCCCGATGCTCTCGCCCCCGGCATCGCTCGCCCCGCGATTGCCCGCCTCCATGATCGAGGGGCCGCCGCCGGTGGTGACGATGAACTGCCGCTGGCCATTCTCGATGATCGCCTTCTCGGTCACCATCCGCGCGAGGTTGTAGGCCTCCTGGTAATATTTCGCCTTCTCGATCAGCCGTTCGACCGTCTTTTGCTCAGCCTCCGACTTCTCTTTCGCCGATTCGCGCAGCGCGTCGACCTCTTCTGGCGAGGGGATGCGCGCGGAACCGTACATCACCATCGTGGAGCCGACGCCCGCTTGGTCCAGCAGCATCTCGGGCTTGAGCAGCTCGAGCTGGAAGCGCACGGGGCGCAGTTCGGGTTGGAGAAGGAAATCCTCGTCGCGGAACGCCAGCTTGTAGGCCGGATGGCGTGTCTGCGGGGTCTGTTCGACCGAACAGGCCTCATCCACGAAACACGCTTCTTCTTCCGCTGCATAAAAGCGCCGATCGTACAGATCGCGCACACCGCCATTATTGTTCATTCCTGCTGCGATAGGCGGCGCGCATGATGTGGGCAAGGGATTGGAAAGTCCCGGCACGACTTTCCGCAGATCGCCCTGCCGCAAGGTGGATAGAAGCCGAAAAGCGTGACGTGCGATCTTCCCTGTCGCGATCCGTGCAGGCATGATCGCATCACGAACCTGAAACGGCCCGCTTCCGAGGAGACACGACATGACGACCCCGACCCCGCTGGACGACAAGGTCTTCGTCGCCGGGCAGATCGCGCCCGAGGAAATGCGCGCGCTGGCCGAACAGGGTTTCCGCTCGGTCATCGGCAACCGGCCCGACGGCGAGGAGCCCGGCCAGCCGACCTGGGCCGAACTGTCCGCGGCCGCGCGCGAGGCAGGCCTCGAAGCCAAGCTGATCCCGATCGCCAGCGCGGAAGACATGGAAGCGCGCAAGGCCGAGTTCGCAAAGGCAACCGCCGAGATGCCGGGGCCGATCCTCGCCTTCTGTCGCACCGGCACCCGGTCGGCCAGGCTCTACGAGGCTGCGCAGGAGTGACGCGACCGCCCGCTTTCGGCCCCTCCACGTAAAACTTCGGATGGACAAAGAGTGGGTTGCCTCGCCCGGGGGCGCGAACCATGCTAGGGCATGAGAGGTTTCGTTCGGGGCGAAACCCAACTCCCGACCGCCCGATCAGGATGTGGTTACGCTGAATGGCAGAAGCAGACGCAGACGTGACCGAGTTCGACCACCCGGTCGTGGCGGTGGGTGCGTCCGCGGGCGGCGTCGAGGCGCTGAAGGCCTTCGTGGCCGAGCTTCCGGCAGAGACGGCGGCCAGTTTCGTCATCCTCCAGCACCTCGCCCCCGATCACGATAGCCAGCTCGGCGATATCCTGACGCGTGCCGCCAAGTTGCCGGTGCTCGAAGCGGACGAGAACATGGAGGTGGCGAGCGGGCACATCTATGTGATCCAGCCCGGCAAATACCTGACCATCGTCGATCACGGCCTGTTCGTGGAGCCGCCTACCCAGCCGCGCGGCCTGCGCATGCCGATCGACCATTTCATGCGCTCGCTCGCCGAAACGGCGCGCGAACGCGCGGTCGGCGTGATCCTGTCGGGCACCGGGAACGACGGGACGGCGGGGCTGAAGGCGATCAAGGGCGTCGGCGGAGTCGCGCTGGCGCAAGACCCGCAGACCGCGCTCTACGACGGCATGCCGCGCTCCGCGATCGAGGCCGGCGTGGTCGACAAGGTGGGCGATCTGCCGACGCTGGGATCGAACATCGTCGAAATCGCCGACCGGCTGCGCCAGCCCCCTGCCGAAGGCGAGTTCAGCCGCAAGGATTTCCAGGGCGTGCTCGCCCTGCTCAAGGCCCGGATGGGGCACGATTTCACGCCTTACAAGGGCGGCACGATCGCGCGCAGGCTGCTCCGGCGGATGAACCTGCTGCGCTTCGACACGCTGGCGGAGTACCTGGCGCACCTGCGCGACAACGCCGACGAGATGCGGCAGCTGTTCGACGACCTGCTGATCAACGTGACCAGCTTTTTCCGTGACGCAGACATCTGGGATGCGGTGACGCGAGAGGCTCTGGCACCGCTGATCGAGCAGCAGTCGCAGGCGAAGGAACCGGTGCGCATCTGGGTTCCGGCATGCTCTTCGGGCGAGGAAGCCTTCACCATCGCCATGCTGATGGACGAACAGTGCACGAAGATGGAAAAGCCCTGCAACTGGCAGATCTTCGCGACCGATCTCGACAAGGATGCCATCGCGCAGGGGCGCGAGGGGGTCTACCGGCTGAACATCGCCGACGAGGTCGGCCCCGCGCGTCTCGAGAAATATTTCCAGCGCGAGAACGACGGCTACCGCATTCGCAAGCATCTGCGGGAGAAGGTGCTGTTCGCGCAGCACAACCTGCTCAGCGATCCGCCCTTCTCGCGGCTCGACCTGATCAGCTGCCGCAACCTGCTGATCTACCTCGACAACAAGCATCAGGAGCAAGTGCTCGAAAGCTTCCACTTCGCGCTCAAGGAAGGCGGGATGCTGGTGCTCGGCGCGTCGGAAACCCACGGTTCGCGCCAACGTGAATTTAGCACCATCGATTCGAAGGCGCATATCTACGGCCGCAAGCCCGGTCGATCGCTCGCCAGGCTGAGCCCGCGTGCGGGACGCACGCCAGGGGAGACCAATGCCGATCCCGCACGCCCCAGCCGCAGGGACAGGGAGCGCGACCTCAGCGGGCAGATACGCAGGTCGCTGCTCGATCGCTATGCCCCCGCCTCGGTCGCGGTGAAGCGGGACGGCGAAATTGCCTACTTCCACGGTCCCGTACGCCGGTTCATCGACCAGCCCGAAGGGTCGCCGACGCATTCGATCTTCGACATCCTGCCAACGCCCCTGCGCAGCCGCGCACGCGAGGCGATCAAGGAAGTCGGGTCGGGAGAGACGGCAAGGCACCGCAGCGCGCGCATTCACGATCCCGATCGCGACGGGTCGGTGTGTCTCGAATGCGTCAAGCTCGAGTCCGACGAAGGCGAGTTGTTCCTGCTCAGCTTCATCGAGCAGGAGGAAAGCCAGGCCGACCGCCCCCCGCCTCCGACCGACGACAGTTCCAAATATGTCCGCCAGCTCGAGAACGAACTGGCGATCGTGCAGGAAGACCTGCAGACGACGGTGGAGGAGCTGGAAACCTCGAACGAGGAACTGAAGGCGAGCCACGAGGAAGCGGTGGCCGCCAACGAAGAGCTGCAATCCGCCAACGAGGAGCTCGAAACCAGCCGCGAGGAGCTGCAGTCGCTCAACGAGGAGCTGGTGACGGTCAACAACCAGCTGGAAGAGAAGATCGACGAGATCGAGAAGACCAGCGACGACCTGCGCAACCTGCTCACCAGCACCAAACTGCCGGTGCTGTTCCTCGGCCCCGAACTGACCATCAGCGGCTTCACGCCGAGCGTGCGCGAGCTGGTCGAACTGCGCGAAACCGATATCGGGCGCCCCGTATCCGAACTGGCCTTCAAGGCCGATGATCCGACGCTGTTCGAGGATATCGAGCTCACGCTCGACAATCTCTCCGCGACCGAGAAGCAGATCAGGTCCGACGAGGGCAAGACCTATGTCCGCAGGGTGCAGCCCCACCGGACGTCGGACGAGCGCATTCACGGCGTCGTGGTGACCTATGCGGACATTACCGAGCAGGCCGAGATCGCCGCGCGGCTGACCGAGCGCGAACGGCAGCAGCGGATCATCGCCGAACTGGGCCAGAAGGGGCTGGCGGCGCGCAACACGCAAGCCTTCCTGAACGAATTGTGCGCGACCCTGCGCGTCGCCTACGACTGCGATTACTCGAAGGTCCTCGTATAGGAGCAGGACAGGTCGCAGTTTTTCCTCGCCGCGGGCGCGGGGTGGGACGATGGCGTGATCGGCAAGGCGACCGTGCCCGACAGCGTTCAGAGCCAGGCCGGCTTCACGATCCAGGACAAAGCGGTGCTGGTCACCGACTTCGCCAGCGAGCGCCGGTTCGAGGCCCCGCCCCTGCTCAAGGCGCACCACGTCTCTTCGGGCATCAGCTGCGTGATCGAGATCGGCGGCAAGCCGTGGGGCGTGCTGGGGCTGCACGATCGCGATCCCGATCATTTCCGCGAAGAGGATCTCCTGATCGTGCAGGCCGCCGCCAATGTGGCCGCGGCGACGATCAAGCAGGTCCAGCGCGAACAGCAGACCGCGCGCGAAGGCCTGATCCTGTCGATGGCGATCAAGACCGCCGAGATGGGCGTGTGGCAGTACGACGCAACGACCGGCGCAGTCGTATGGGACGAACGGCTGCGCGAGATCATCGGTCGCAGCGGATCGCGCGAGAAACCGTCGGCGGCCGATTTCTTCGCGATGATCCATCCCGACGACGTCGAACGGGTTCGTGCGGCGCTGGACGAGACGATCGCCAACGGCGCGCCCTTCGACGAGGACTTCAGGCTCACCCGCGCAGACGGCAAGCTGGCCTGGCTCGACGGGCGCGGCGAACGCATCGTCGAGGGCGACACCACGCGGGTGATCGGCATCAATGCCGACATCACCGAACGCAAGCTGGCCGAGGAACAGAACAGCTTCATCATGCGCGAGCTCGATCATCGCGTGAAGAACGTCCTCGCCATCATCCTCTCGATCGCGAAGATCACGGGCGCGAACGCACCCGATTTCAAGACCTTCAGCGATGCGTTCGAGAAACGCCTCTACGCGATGGCGCGCACCCACAGCCTGCTCGCCGAATCGCGCTGGCAGGGCGCCGACCTGCGCTCCCTCGTCACCGACGAGCTCGGCCATTCGGGCGACAAGGACGCGATCGAGATCACGGGGCCGAGCGTGAACCTCACGCCCAGCGCGGCGCAGAACATCTCGATGGCGCTGCACGAATTGACCACCAACGCGATCAAGTACGGCTCGCTGTCGGTGACCGGCGGGGTCCTGCGGGTCGCGTGGGACTGGCGCACGCAGGACGGGGGCGATCGCGTCCTCGCCCTCCGGTGGGAGGAATCGGGCGGCCCCCGGGTCGAGAAGCCCGACCGAAGGGGCTTCGGCTCGACCGTGATCGAGCGGATCCTGCGCGCGCAGCTGAGCGCCAGGACCGAGATCGACTACGCCCCCGAAGGCCTCAAGGTGCTGTGCGAAATCCCGGCCGGGCGGATCCTGCCCGGCTCGGCAAGCGAGGGCAAACCGACCGCAACGCCCACATCGGCGCTGCCGCGGGTCGATCTCGACCTGCTCGAAGGCTCGCGGATCCTCGTCCTCGACGACGAGTGGCTGGTGGCCGAACAATACGCCAATTCGCTGGTCGGCGCGGGTTGCGAGGTGGTCGGCCCGTTCCACGATATCGCGCAGGCGCGGCAGGCGGTCGAAACCGGCAAGCTCGATTTCGCGGTCGTCGATTTCAATATCGACGGCGAGGAAGCGACCCCGCTGCTCGAACTGCTCGAGGAGCGCGAGGTCCCCTTCCTCGTCGTCTCGGGTTACGGGACTGACCTCAACCTGACCGAGAAACTGGGCGAGCGTGCCTTTCTCGCCAAGCCCGCCTCGCCTGCGGCGATGCTGGCGCGCGTGGCGCAGGTGCTCGATCGCCGCGATGGGTGACGGGGACCATCGCCGCGACCTGATCGGCATCGGGGGCAGCGCGGGCGGCCTGCCCGCTTTGCTCGAATTGCTCGACAGCTTCCGGCCGCAGGAGCCCGCGTCGCTCTTCGTCGTGCTGCACCGAGCGAAAGAGGCCGGTCATCTGTTCGAGATCCTGCGGCGCCGGTCCCCCATCGACGTGATCGAGCCGGAGGATGGCACCCCCATCCGTCACGGCTGCCTCCACCTGGCGCCGCCCGATGCGCATATGTTGATCGGCGACGATCACGTGCACCTGCGGCGCGGCCCGAAGGAGAACAATTTCCGCCCCGCCATCGACCCGCTTTTCCGGTCGCTGGCGGTCTTCGGCGGATCGCGTGCAACGGCCGTGATCCTGTCGGGCTACCTCGACGACGGGGCGGCCGGGAGCCGCGCGATCGCGCGCGTGGGTGGGGGCGTGATCGTGCAGGACCCGAACGACGCGACCTCGCCCAACATGCCGCGCGCCGCGATCAGCGCGGTGGGCGAGCCGGAGACGATCGCGAGCGCGCGCGCAATCGGCGAGGCGCTGTCGGGCATCGTGGCGCAGCCCGCGGGCCCCGCGCACGATGCGCCGCAGAGCGTCCGGGTGGAGATGATGATCGCGGGACTGGAGAAGGCCAGCATGACGAGCGAGGATCGGCTGGGCGAACTCTCGCCCTATAATTGCCCCGACTGCAACGGGGTCCTGTGGCGGATCGAGGACGGCCCGCTCAGCCGCTTCCGCTGCCACACCGGCCATGCCTACACGCAGAGCGCGCTGGCCGAACGGCAGGACGAACTGCTCGAGCAGAGCATGTACGACACGCTGCGTTCGCTGAGGGAAAAGGCGCGGATGATGCGCGATCTGGCCGAGCGCGACGACATCAACCGCAAGACCTACCTGCAGCGCGCAACCGACGCCGACACCGATGCCGCCAATGTCGAACAGCTGATCCTGACACGCGGCAGACGCGCGTCCTAGGCGGGCGCCCGAGCGCCGCCCGCCACCGGGCATGTGGCCGGAGCGGTCGGGTCGTCTGCAAAAAAGCTGGATGCCCCGTGAGGATTCGAACCTCAATTGACGGAGTCAGAGTCCGTAGTCTTACCATTAGACGACGGGGCAATGCCTGCGCGCGGTAAGGCTCGTGGACGAGTCTTGCGCGCTTGCGGAGCGGCGCATCTAGAAAGCCGGGGGCGCAGCGTCAAGCGTTGAGATTGCGGGCGGCCTTGCCGGAATGCGCCCTTCCGGGTAGCATGTGCGACAGGTCCCCGCAGGATATCCGCTGCGGGCGGAATGGAAAAAGTATTATGGCGGACTTCGTGCCGCCGGACGATAGCAAGAGGGCTTGCAACACGGGGGGCAATAAGTCCGGCGAGGTAGCAAAGGATCGCTACCACCACTCTCCGAAGCCCAAGGGTTCGCACACGCGCCAGCGCCCCATCGATGCCAAGGTCGATGGCCGCGGCGATGGCAGGCGGCGCAATAGCGCATCGAACCATCGCCCCGCCCCGCGCAAACCCGAACGCCATGGTCGCCAGGCCTACGCGGCGCTCGACCTGGGCACCAACAATTGCCGCCTCCTCATCGCGCGCCCTTCGGGCCAGGATTTCACTGTCATCGACGCCTTCAGCCGGGTGGTGCGGCTGGGCGAAGGGCTCGCGCTGACGGGCAGGCTGTCTGACGAGGCGATGGACCGCGCGCTCGGCGCGTTGCAGGTCTGCGCGGAAAAGCTGCGCCGGCGCAACGTCTTCCTCGCCCGCTCGGTCGCGACCGAGGCATGCCGCCGCGCCGCCAACGGCGCCGATTTCATCGAACGGGTGCGCCAGGAAACGGGCATCGTGCTCGACATCATCTCGGCGCAGGAGGAAGCGCGCCTCGCGGTGCTCGGCTGCCACGTCCTGCTCGAACAGGGCGAGGGGCCCGCGCTCATCTTCGACATCGGCGGCGGCTCGACCGAGCTCATCCTCGTCGGGCCCGGCGACGGCGCGGTCCCGCGTATCCTCGACTGGCAGAGCGTGCCGTGGGGCGTCGTCTCGCTGACCGACACGATCATGCGCGAATGCGAACCCGCGCACGACGAGGCGGGGCGGCTTGCGCACTATGCCGCGATGCGCGCGAGGGTGGACGAGAGCTTCGCCCCCTTCGCGAGCCGCATCGAAGACGCCTCGCGCGAGGAGGATATCCGCCTGCTGGGGACCAGCGGCACGGTGACCACGCTGGCCAGCCTGCATCTCGAGCTGCCGCACTATGATCGCCGCGCGGTCGACGGGCTGATCGTGCCCTCGCATTCGATGCGCGCGATCTCCACCCGCCTCTCGCGCCTGAGCGAGCGCGAACGCGGGCAGGTGCCCTGCATCGGGCAGGACCGCGCCGAACTGGTGGTGGCGGGCTGCGCGATCCTCGAATCGATCCTCGACCTGTGGCCGGCGGACCGCCTCGGCGTTGCCGACCGGGGCATTCGCGAAGGCATCCTGCGCAGCCTGATGGCGGCCGACTCCGGCGGCGAGCAACCCCGTTCGCGCGCCGGCAACCCCTAGAATGGACCTGACAGCATGAGCCGATCCAGAGGCGACCCCGACAAGCGCGTGAAGACCGCGCGCGGCCGCACCGCGTCCTCGACCCGGTGGCTGGAGCGGCAGCTGAACGACCCCTACGTGCGCGAGGCGAAGGCCGCGGGCTATCGCAGCCGCGCGGCGTTCAAGCTGATCGAGCTGGACGAGAAATTCGGCATCCTGCGCGGATCGTCGCGGATCGTGGATCTCGGCATCGCGCCCGGCGGCTGGGCGCAGGTTGCGCGCAAGAAGCGCCCGCAGGCGACGATCGTGGGGATCGACCTTCTGCCGACCGAAGCGATCGAGGGGGTCACGATCCTCGAAATGGATTTCATGGCCGACGAGGCACCCGATGCCATCATGGGCCATCTGGGCGGTCCGCCCGATCTCGTGATGTCGGACATGGCGGCGAACACGGTCGGCCACAAGCAGACCGATCACCTGCGCACGATGGGCCTCGTCGAAACGGCGGCGGACTTCGCGATCCAGACGCTGGCCCCCGGCGGGCAATTCCTCGCCAAGGTGCTGGCAGGCGGCACCGATGCCGAGCTGCTCACGCTGCTCAAGAAGAACTTCAAGACGGTGAAGCACGCCAAGCCACCCGCGAGCCGCAAGGGCTCGTCCGAATGGTACGTCGTCGCCCAGGGTTTCAAGGGCTAGCGATCTCAGAATGCGGGGCGGGGCATGATGCCGCCGCCCTCGCCCGAAAGGCTTTGGTCTTCGCTGCCTCTAGTCCTCGCTGGACGTGGCTGCGGCCTGCTCGGCCACGGGCTGGTCGGCGCCCATCGCGCCGGCGGCCTCGGCTTCACCCGACTCGGCGCCTTCGACCGCGCCAGGGCCTTCGCCCGCACCGTCGACGTCATCGCCCTCGGCAGGCGCTTCTTCGGCTTCGGGCTCGGGCAGCGGCGGGCCGCCGCCGTTTTCGAGCAGGTAGAGAATCACGTTGGCGCGATCCTCGGGATTGGAAAGGCCAGCGAAGCTCATCTTGGTGCCGCTGGCGAAGGCGCGCGGGCTGGCGAGCCAGGCGTCCATGTTCTCGTAATTCCATTCGCCGCCATGGCCCGACAGCGCGGAGCTGTAGGCGAAGCCGGGCGCGTGCTGGCCGATGCCGGTGCCCAGCACACCGTAAAGATTGGGGCCGATACCATTGCCGCCGCCCTGCGCGATCGTGTGGCAGGCGGAGCACTTGGCGAACACACCTTCGCCCGCCGATGCGCTGCCCGAAGCGAGCAGATTGGCAAGCGAGGGTCCGCTTTCGGCGGCGCCTTCTTCCTCGGCACCTTCGATGAAGAAGCCCGGCTCTTCCGGAGCTTCCGGATCGTCGCCGTGGAAGTACTTCGCGCTGATGCTCGAAAGGCCGAGCGCCACCACGCCGGAAAACAGGATCCACCCGAAAGCGGTATTGCGATCGTCTTTCATCGAAATTTGCCTGGCCACATCTGCTGGGGAAGGTTGCGTGGGCGATCTAGCCACACGGCTTTGTGTGCGCAAGTGCCACGCGCCCGATAGGAACGAAGGTCCTATGTCCGCAATGCCTTGCGACGCAAGTGACCGCGTGCAATCCCTCGCCCCCGTGACGATAGGCGCAGGCACCGATGACGCGGCGGCGGACGCGTGGCGCAGCGTGCGCGACGATAGCGATATCCAGTTCGCACCCATCGAACCGCCCGCGCCGCGCGAAATGCCCGAGTGGCTGCGGGCCGTCGGCGAATTCCTGGTGGATGTTTTCGGTCCGCTCGCCCGCGCCTTCGTGGCCGCGTGGCCGGTGCTGCAATGGGTGCTGGTCGGCGTCGGAGTGATTCTGCTGGCGCTGCTGATCGCAAGGATCGCGGGGCTCGAGGTTTTCGCGAAGCGCGATGCCGCCCCGGACGAGGGCGCCGAGCCGGCGATCGATCCGGCCGAGGCGCGCGCGCTGCTCGACGATGCCGACGCGCTGGCGGCCAAGGGGCTCTACGGCGAGGCGGTCCGCCTGCTGCTCGCGCGCAGCATCGGCCAGATCGCCACGCGGCGCCCCGACCTCGTCCAGCCGTCGAGCACGGCGCGCGAACTCGCCCGGCTCGACGGCCTGCCCGAGGCGGCGCGAACCGCCTTCGCCGCGATCGCGCGCGCGGTGGAACGCGCGCTCTTTGCGCTCGAGGACCTGAGCGAGCCGGACTGGCGCACGGCGCGCGCCGCCTATGCCGATTTCGCGCAGGAGCGTGGCTGAGATGGCCGCATCCACCGATCGCGCCGCCTTCGGCAAGCGCGGCACCTTCGCGCTCGTCGTCTTCGCGGTCCTCGCCTTCGTCGCGTTCCTGTTCCTGGTCGGTCAGGGCGGGCTTTCGGGGAATGCCAATAATGGCCGCGCCCATGCCGCAGGCACGGGATTGACGGGCTTCGCCGCGCTGACCCGCATGCTCGAGGCGCAGGACGTGCCGGTGGTCCGCTCGCGCGACCGGGGCGCGATGGACACGCCCGGGCTGCTGGTGCTGACCCCGCCGCCCGAAGTCGACACCGACGAGCTGGCCGAGATCGTCGACCGGCGGCGCACCATCGGGCCGACGATGATCGTAGCGCCCAAATGGGCTACGTTTCCTGCACAGGGACGCGGCGTGAAACCCGGATGGGTCAACATTGTCAGGCCATCTGGCCGGTGGGATCTCACGATCGACACGCATGATCTGCTCGTCGACTTGGTCGACGTCGATCCGGGCGAGGGCCGGATGCGCGGCGCGACCGTCGCGGATGGAAACGCACGCTGGCGCGGTTTGGGATCGGCCGGCGGACTGCCCAGCCCCCGCTTCCTCACCGCGCTCCGCGCTCGCGATGCCGAAGGGGTCCTCAGCCCCGTGGTGGTCGACGACCAGAACCGCATGCTGGCCGCCCATCTTGCCGACGACGGCAGCTATCTCGACGGCGATCTCTACCTCGATCCCGAGCGCGGCGATGGCCGCCCAGTCTACAACGTGCTGATCGTGGCGGAGCCCGACCTGCTGAACAACTGGGGCCTCGCGGACGCGACCCGCGCCGCGCTGGCCTCGGATCTCGTCGCGCTCGCACGGCAGGGGACGGAAGCGCCGGTGCACTTCGACATGACGCTGAACGGGCTCGGCGCCTCGCGCAACCTCCTGACGCTCGCGTTCGAGCCGCCCTTCCTCGCCGCCACGTTGACGCTGCTGCTGGCGCTCGCCATCGCGATGTGGCGCGCCTTTGCGCGCTTCGGCCCGGCGCTGCGCCCGGCCCCCGCGATCCAGCCGGGCAAGAGCCAGCTGGTCGCCAATGGCGCGGATGTGATCGCGCGCAGCCGTCGCCTGCGGCTGCTGAAGACCCCGTACGAGGCGCTGGCGCGCGCGCGCATCGCGCGGCGTCTGGGCCTGCACGAAGCCGATGCCGAGGATATCGACCGCGCGCTCGCCGCGCGGGGGCACCCCGGCCTCGAACAACAGCTCGAACCCCTTCGCGGGGCACGGCGCAGCACCGAGATCGTCCGTGCCGCCCGCTCGCTCCGCGACCTCGAAAGGACCTTATGACACAGCCGCTGGAAACGCTTCGCACCCTCGCCGCCGACGTGAAGGCGCAAGTCGGCAAGGCCATTATCGGCCAGGAAGAGACGATCGATCACCTGCTCGTCGCGCTGATCGCGCAGGGCCACGTGCTGCTGGAGGGGCCGCCGGGCACCGCCAAGACCTTCCTCGCGCAGTGCTTCGCGCGCGCCACCGGGCTCGACTATGGCCGCATCCAGTTCACGCCCGACCTGCTGCCGGGCGATATCCTCGGCTCCAACCTGTTCAACTTCCAGACCAGCCAGTTCACGCTGACGCGCGGCGCGATCTTCACCGAGCTGCTGCTGGCGGACGAGATCAACCGCACCCCGCCCAAGACGCAGGCCGCGCTGCTCGAGGCGATGCAGGAACGCCGCGTGACGCTGGACGGCGAAACGCACGTGCTGCCCGACCGCTTCATGGTGATCGCGACGCAGAACCCGATCGAGAGCCAGGGCGTCTACCCGCTGCCCGAGGCGCAGCTCGACCGCTTTCTGTTCAAGCTGATGGCCGCCTATCCGAGCGCGGAGGAAGAGGCGAATATCGTCGCGCGCTTCGGTGCCGAGCAGGGCCCGCCCCGGCCCGAGACCTTCGGGATCGAGGCGGTGACGGGGCGCGACGCGCTGCAGGAGAGCATTGCTGCGGTGAAGGCGGTCACCCTCGCGCCCGAGAATGTCGACTATGTCGTGCGGCTGGTGCGCGCGACGCGCGACCACGCCGATCTCGCGACCGGCGCATCCCCGCGTGCCGCCGTGCTGCTGGGCAATGCCGCCCGCGTCCGCGCCGCGATCGACGGGCGCGACTACGTGGTGCCCGACGATATCAAGGCGCTGGCGACAGGCGTGCTGCGCCACCGCCTGATCCTGTCGGCCGCCGCCGAGATCGAGGGGCGCGAGGTCGAGGCGATCGTCGCCGACCTGATCGAAAGCACGCAGGCGCCGCGGTGAACCCGAACCACCAGATCCTCCCCGCTTTTGCCCGAAGGGCACAAGTGGGGAGGGGGACCACCCGCAGGGTGGTGGAGGGGTGTTTCCCTTCAAGCCCCCCTCCGTCAGACGCCTTCGGCGCCTGCCACCTCCCCATTTGCGCTTCGCGAAAACGGGGAGGAATGCGGGCGTGACCGCGCTGCTCCCCACCACCCGCACCGCGCGGATCGTGGCGCTCGCCGCGCCGCTCGCGCTGGCGGTCGCGCTGCTGGCGCCGGCGGCATGGCTCGCCGTGCCCGTCGCGGCGGCGGTGCTGCTGGTGCTGGTGCTGGTCGATGCGGCGCGCGCCGGAAACCTCGCGGACTGGAAGCTGGAGCACGAGAGCGATGTCGAGATCGGCCAGCCGACGCTGCTATCGGTGTCCGCCGACCTCACCGGTCGCGCAGGCGCGGTGCAGGCCGCGCTGGCGGCCGAGCCGCGGCTTGCCCCCGGCGGACGCATCACGCTCGATCTCGAACCCGCGCACGGCATCTGGCGGGGCGAGGCGGAGCTTGCCGCGACCCGGCGCGGCACCGCCGAGATCGATGCGCTATGGCTCGCGTGGGAAGGGCCGTGGGGCCTCGGCTCGCGCCAGAAGCGCATCGCGCTCGACCGCGAGGTCCGCATCTGGCCCGACCTCTCCCCGATCCGATCGCGCCCGCTGCAGGCGCTGCTGCGCGATGCCGAGCTGGGCGTCACCAGCCGCCGCCGCCGCGGCGAAGGCACGCAGTTCGAGGCGCTGGCGGAGTACCAGCCGGGCATGGACCGCCGCCGGATCGACTGGAAGGCCAGCGCCCGCCACGCGGCGCTCTATGCGCGCGAGAACGAGGCGGAGCGCAACAACCAGATCGTCTTCGCCTTCGACTGCGGGCAGGCGATGTGCGAGCCGATCGACGGCCTACCCCGGCTCGACCGTGCCGTCAGCGCGGGCCTGACCGCAGCTTACGTGGCGCTCAAGGGCGGCGACCGCACGATGCTGTTCGGCTTTGCGCGCAAGCCCCTGCTCGCCAGCCCCTTCGTGAGCGAGACGCGCAGCTTCGTGCGCCTGCAGCAGGCGGCGGCCGGGCTCGATTACATGCCGGGCGAGGAAGCGAACTACACGCTGGCGCTCGCCACCCTCAGCGCCCGGCTCAAGCGGCGTTCGCTGGTCGTGCTGTTCTCCGATTTCAGCGACACGACCGCGGCGGAGCTGATGATCGAGAGCCTCGGGCGGTTGCGGCAGCGCCATGCGGTGATCTTCGTGACGCTCGAGGACCGCGAGCTGGCCGCCTTCACCGATGCGCAGCCCGATTCGATCGACGCGCTCGCCCGCGCGGTCACCGCCGACGCGCTCGCCCGACAGCGCCAGCTGGTCATCACCCGCCTGCGCCGGATGGGTATCGACGTGATCGAGGCACCGCATGACAAGCTCGGCTTCGCGCTGATCGACCGTTACCTCGCCCTGCGCGCGCAGGAGGCGATCGCAGGATGAAGCCGCCCGTCATCCGCAACCCCTTCCGCGCGGCCCCCCCGCCCGAGGTGCCCGCGATCGAGGCGGCTGCCCTGCGCTCGGACCGGTTTCGGCTGGAGCGCGAGGGCGACTGGCGCCGGCTCGACCGGATTGTCAAGCGGCTCGAGCGCGGCAGCATCCGGCGCCTGTCGGACGAGGATATTGCCGACCTGCCGGTGCTCTACCGCCAAGCCGCCTCGAGCCTCGCCGTGGCCCGCGAAACCTCGCTCGACGCAGCGACGCTCGGCTTTCTCGAAAATCTGGTCGAGCGCGCATGGTACCAGGTCTACGGCCCGCGCAGCGGCGTCTTCCGCTGGCTCGCGGGCTTCCTGCGCGGCGGATGGAGCCGCGCGGTCCGCGCCATCGGCATCGACATCGCGCTCGCCTTCGCCGCCATGGCGGCCGGGGTGGCCGCCGGCTGGCTGCTCGTCGCGCGCAATCTCGACTGGTATTTCGCGCTGGTGCCCGGCGGCATGGCGGGGGGCCGCGTACCGGGCGCCAGCCGCGCGGAGCTGGCGCAGACGCTGGGCATAGCCGACAGCGCGGGCGGCCTTTCCGCCTTCGCCGCCTACCTGTTCTACAACAATGCCACCGTGTGCATCCTCGCCTTCGCGCTCGGCTTCGCCTTCGGCGTGCCGACGCTCCTGCTGCTGATCTACAACATGGCGATGCTCGGCGCGATGGCGTGGCTGTTCCATTCGGTCGGCCTGCTGCCCGAATTCATCGCCTGGCTGAGCGTGCACGGCACGACCGAGTTCGGCGCGATCCTGCTCGCGGGCGCGGCGGGCGTCCATGTCGGGCGCAGCATGGCCTTCCCCGGTAATGCCAGCATCCTCGCCGCGACCGCCGCGGCCGGGCGACGCGCCGCGCTGGTGATGCTCGGCTGCGTCATCATGTTGATCTTCGCCGCCGTGCTCGAGGCCTTCCCGCGCCAGCTCGCCGGGTTCGAGGCGCGCGTCGTCATCGGCGTCTTCATGCTGCTGGTGTGGACCGCGCTGTTCACGCTCGTGGGCCGCCGCGCGCCATCCTCGTCCGGGGAGGCCGCATGACCGCGCTGGCGGCCCCGGACAGCAAACGGCTGCGGCAGGTGATCACGCCCGAGGGCGTGCCGCTGCGGATCGTGCTCGCGACGCGCGGAGCCCGGCTGCTCGCGCTCGTCCTCGACTATGCGATCATCTTCGCCACCGTCCTGGCGGTCGCCATCGCGCTGATCCTGATCGGGATCAATCTGGGCACGCTCGAGCAGCTCGACAACGGGCCGGGCGAATTCCTTATCGTGATCTTCTTCATCGCGATGTTCGTGCTGCTGAACGGCTATTTCATCTTCTTCGAAATGGGGCCGAGAGGGGCGACGCCGGGCAAGCGGCTGGTCGGCATCCGGGTCGCCGCGCGGCCGCAGGGCCAGGCGGGCGAACGCCTGACCGCCGAAGCGATCATCGCGCGCAACCTGTTGCGCCAGATCGAGATCTTCCTGCCGCTGACCTTCTTCCAGAGCGCGGGCGACGGCGGCGCGGCGTGGATCGCCGGATCGCTGTGGTTCGCGACCTTCATGCTGTTCCCCTTCTTCAACCGCGATGCGCTGCGCGCGGGCGACGTCGTCGCGGGGACCTGGGTGGTCGTGGCGCCGCGGCGCAAGCTGGCCGACGTGCTCTCGCTCGCATCGGCGCAGGACAGCGCCGCCACGCCCGTCTACCGCTTCGGACCCGAAGAGCTGACGGTCTACGGCGAGTACGAGCTGCAATCGCTCGAACGCGTGCTGCGCGACGGCGATGAGGCGACGCTCGCCGCGGTCCACCGCGCGATCGTCCGCAAGATCGGCTGGGAAGCCGGATCGGGCGACGAGCGCGCATTTCTCGAAGCCTTCTACACCGCGCTGCGCGCCAAGCTGGAAGGCGACCTGCGCTTCGGCCAGCGAAAGGCGGACAAGCACTCGGCGCTGGAAGGCTAGCGCGCGGGCTAGCGCGCGCCATCGGCGCCGATTGCACGCTTGGCCCGGCTCCGGTATTATCCTTGCCGGAGAGAGACATGAAACACGCCCCCGCCATCGGCGAATACATCACCCGCGCAGAGATCGCCGAACTCAGCGCCAAGTCCGATGCACGCGCCGCCGCGACCGTGCTGTTCCAGAGCGCGCTTGCAGTGGCGGCCTTTGCGGTGGCGATCGTGTGGCCCAACCCGCTGACGATCCTCGCCGCGATCATCGTGCTGGGCGGGCGCATCCAGGCCTTCGGGATCATCACGCATGATTGCGCGCATGGCGCGTTCTTCCGCACGCCGAAGCTGAACGTGTTCGTCGGCAAGTGGGTGAGCGGCGCGGCGGCGCATGTCCCGCTCGACCTCTATCGCCGCTATCACCTCAACCACCACAAGTACGCGGGCACGCCCGACGATCCGGACAAGTGGATGGTGAAGTCCTACCCCGTCACGCGCGCCTCGCTGAAGCGCAAGCTGGTCCGCGACGTGACCGGCCAGACCGGCTTTCGCGACCTGCTGGGCGAGATCAAAAACTTCAAGTGGAGCCAGACCGGGCCGTCGGTGCTGTTCCACACGCTGCTCTTCGTGGCGCTGCTCGCGGTCGGTGCGCCGTGGGCCTACCCGATGTGGTGGGCCGCGCGGATCTTCGTCTATCCGCTGACGATGCGGCTGCGGCAGATTTCCGAGCATGGCGTGGCGAAGGACCGCGATGCGATGGATGCCCGCATCAACACCGGCACCACGATCCCGCGCTGGTGGGAGGCGCTGCTGCTGTCACCCTGCAACGTGAACTACCACTTGGAGCATCACATTTTCGCGGGCGTCCCGCCCTACCGGCTGGCGCGGTTGCACCACCTGCTTTCGGAGCGCGGCTACTACCGCGACCATGACTGCATCGCGCACGGCTTCGGCGACGTACTGCGCCGCGCGACGCGCCCGGCCTGACGCTCCAGATCCTCCCCGCTTTTCCCGGAGGGACAAGCGGGGAGGGGGACCGCCGGACCGCTAGGTCCGGGGGTGGAGGGGCCCAATCTGAGGCCGCAGCGCCTCACCCCCGCCCCTCCGTCAGATGCCTGACGGCATCTGCCACCTCCCCATTTGGCGCTCCGCGCAAAACGGGGAGGAACCTGCAGGCCTTCTGCTGTCCTACACGCGCCGCTCGCGCTAGCGTGGCGGCGGCTCTTTCCCATCGTCGTCCCTGCGTTTCCCTTCCGCGCGCCTCATGGAAAAAAGAGGCGCAAACCGGCAAAGTGTCACCCGGCCGGAAATATGTCTTTGTAAAACAGAGGCTTCCCGAGGTTTTTCGAGGGTGACACCAGGGTGACACGTGTCACCCTCGTCACCCCTGTCCGACAGGGAAGCAGGCCGCTATTCGCCCTCGCCGTAGATCGCGATCTCGCGCAGCCCTTCGCTGGTCGAGCGGGCGCGGTACATGCCGGGCGTGTTGAAGCTGAAGATCGCATCGCCTGCGGGCGTGACGAGGATCACGCCGCCGTCGCCGCCCAGCTCCTTCACCTCGGCCAGAACCTCATCGGCGACATTCTGAGACTTGGCACGGGTCCAGACCGGATGCGGTTCCACACCCGCTGCCAGCAGATCGAGGATTTCTTCCTGAAGCCGCAACCGCGTGCAGATCTCCTGCGCCACGCCGACGCGGATGAAGAACTCGCCCCAGCCGGTCGCGGAGACCGCGCAAGCGCGGTTGTCGGCATAGGTCCCGGCGCCGATCACCGGGGCATCGCCGATCCGGCCCCAGCGCTTGCCGGTCATCCCGCCGGTCGAAGTCCCCGCCGCAAGGTTGCCTTCCCTATCGAGCGCAACCGCGCCGACCGTCCCGAACTTGAGGTCGACGTCCAGCGCCGAAAGCGCCTCCGCCTTCATCCGTTCGAGCGACTCCCGGCGTGCCTCGGTCGCGAACCATTCGTTTTCCACTCGCTCCAGATCCGTGCCGTCGGCGAAGGTTTCCGCCCCCGCCCCGCTCAGGAAGACATGCCGCCCGTCGCGCATCACTTCTTGAGCGAGCAGGATCGGGTGGCGCACCGTGCTGGTGCCCGTCACCGCGCCCGCCGCGCGGTCGCGCCCATCCATCAGCGCGGCGTCATGCTCGATCGTGCCGTCCCAGGTAAACACCGCCCCGCGCCCGGCGTTGAACCTCGGCTCGTCTTCCATCAGCGTGATCGCGGCGGTCACCGCGTCCATCGCGCTGCCGCCATCGCGCAGGATGTCTTCGCCCGCTTTCAGTGCCGCATCGAGCGCGGCGCGATACTCGGTCTCCTGCTCTGCCGTCATGTTCGCACGCTCGATCGTCCCCGCCCCGCCGTGGATCGCGAAGGACCAGCGCGGTTCGCCCGGGTCGTAACCGTCCTGTGCAGCGGCGGGTGCGGCAAGCATGAAGGAAAGAGCGAGTGCGATGATCGCGCGCATGAAGGAAATCCCCTTGTTCTGGTCGGCGCCGTTCTGCCCTGTCGCCACCGCACGGTCCAGCGCTTCCCCGACGCGGATCCACGCGCTAGGCACCTCACCCATGATCCTGCGCCCCGCCACCCTCGACGATGCGCCCGCGCTGGCCGCGCTCGGCCGGGAGAGTTTCTGCGCCGCCTTCGCGCATCTCTACAAGAAGCAAGACCTCGATGCCTTTCTGGAAGAGGTCTATTCGCAAGCCGCGGTGGCCGAAGAAATCGCCGATGATTTCTGCATCCACCGGCTGGCGGATGATGGCGAGAGGCTGCTCGGCTTCGTCAAGCTGCGCGCGCCCAGCTGGTACGCGGAATATTCCGACGCGGCGAACCCGATCGCGCTCGGCCAGCTCTACACCCAGCCGGACCTCGTCGGGCAGGGCATCGGCGCCGCGCTGATGGACTGGGCGATGGCGGAGGCGCGCGAGCGTGCCCACGACGCGGTCCAGCTTTCGGTCTGGAGCGAGAACACGCGCGCGCAGAAGTTCTACCAGCGCTACGGCTTCGCGAAGATCGCCGATATCGACTTCTGGGTGGGCGACCACCGCGACGACGAGTTCCTCTACGAGCTGCGCCTGTAGGCGATCTCTCTCGCCCTTTCGTCGAGCGGACTCTTGCCAATCCGCGCCCGGCGGCGCACTCCTGCCCGCGACAATCCACACCGGGGAAACCGCCGCCAATGAAGACCTTCGCCGCCGCCATCGCACTCGTCGCGCTGCTGCCAGCCGCGCCCGCTTTCGCCCAGGCCACCGAAGCTGCAACGCCTGCCGCCCAGCCCGACTGGGTCGAGACCAGCAATGCCTACACGCAGAAGCTGATCGACTTCGAAGCGCAGTTCTACCCCGAAGGCGCCTCGTCCTCCGGCTACGAGCAGTATGACGGCCAGACCTTCGATTATTCGCTCGACGCGGACGAGCGCTACGTCGCGGGCGCGAAGGAACTGAAGGCCGAATTCACCGCAGCGATGGCGCGAGAGAGCAATCCCTTCGTCAAGCAGGACCTCGCCATCCTGATCGACAATCTCGACCGCAGTATCGCCTCGAACGAGCTGAACGAGCAATACATGCTCGAATGGACCGAGCTGCCGCAGAACATCTTCTATTCGATCGGCAGCATCCTGTCCGACCAGACCGCCGAGAACCGCCGCGCCTCGGCGCTGGAACTGCTGCGCAAATATACTGGCGTAGCGGACGGCTACGAGCCCTATACCGAGCAAGCCAAGACGCATTTCGAAGCCAGCCGGGGGGACGGGAAGATCGGGCCCTATCGGGTCGAGGTCGCGGAATCGATCGGCAAGATCCCGACCTTCGTCGCAGGCATTCGCGAGCTGTTCGACAAGTACGAGATCGAAGGCGCGGACGAAGCGCTCGACGCGATGGAAACGCAGTTCGCCGATTACGGCGAGTGGACCCAGGAAGAAGTTCTGCCGGAAGCCCGCGACACCGCCCGCCTCCCCGAAGAACTTTACGCGCTCAACCTGCGCAATGTCGGAATCGACATGGACCCGCGCGAGGCGATGAGCCAGGCGCGCCGCGGCTTCTACGAAATCCGCGCCCAGATGGAGGCGCTCGCCCCGCAGATCGCGGAGAAGAACGGCTGGCCCGAGACCGACATGGCCGGGGTGATGAAGCAGTTGAAGCAGCAGACCATCCCCAACGACGAGATCGAGGAATTCTATCGCGGCGTGAACCGCGAACTCGAAGCCAAGGCGCGCGAGAACGACATCGTCAGCATTCCGGACACCGAGTTGCAGATGCGCGTCGCGAGCGAGGCGGAAAGCGCCGCGCAGCCCGCGCCGCACATGCGCCCGCCGCGCCTGATCGGGAACACCGGCGAACAGGGCACTTTCGTGCTCACCGTCGGCAATCCGACCGCCAGCGCGGACGACGCCTACGACGATTTCAACTTCCCCGCCGCCGCGTGGACGTTGAGCGCGCACGAGGCGCGCCCCGGTCACGAGATGCAGTTCGCCGCGCTGGTCGAGCAGGGCGTGTCGCTCGCCCGCATGCTCTACGCCTTCAACAGCGTGAACGTCGAAGGCTGGGCGCTCTATGCCGAGGCGGAGATGATGCCGCACGAGCCCATCGAGGGCCAGTTCATCGCCCAGCAGTTCCGACTGCTGCGCGCGGCCCGCGCCTTCCTCGACCCCGCGCTCAACCTCGGCCTGATGACCCGCGACGAGGCCGAATACGTGCTGCGCGATGAAGCGCTGTTCTCGCCCGGCATGACCAAGCAGGAGCTCGACCGCTACCAGTTCCGCATGCCCGGCCAGGCTGGCGCGTACTACTACGGCTATCGCAAGCTGATCGACCTGCGCGTCGAGACCGAACTGGCGCTGGGCGAAGCGTTCGACGAGAAGGAATTCAACGACTTCCTGCTGGCGCAGGGGATCATCCCGCTCGAACTGATCGCACAGGCGGTGCGCGAGGGATTCATCCCCGCGCACCGGCCGGCGTCCGGCGGCGCCGGATGATCGCGGCGGGCCTGGCGCGAGCCGTCGTGTAACCGCTGGCAATGTCCGCGCGAAAGGCCGGGCATGATCGCCGAGGAAAGCACGCTGGCCGACCTGATGCGCCGCTCGCAGCGCGGCGACCGGCAGGCGTACAACGTCCTGCTCACCGAGAGCCGGATGTGGCTGGAGCGGTTCTTCCGCCGCCGGGTGCCCCCTTCGCAGATCGACGATCTGGTGCAGGACGTGCTGATGGCGGTGCATCGCAAGCGCGCCACCTGGGACCCGGCGCGCGCCTACCTGCCGTGGCTGGCCGCGATCGCGCGCTATCGCTGGGTCGATCACCTGCGCAAGGCCTACCGGTCCGCGACGAGCGAACTGGGGGACCACGATGTGGCGGAGGATAGCGAGGAAGACAGCACGATCGCGCGGCTCAGCCTCGACCGCCTGTTCATCGAGCTTCCCGAAAAGCAGGCCGAAGCGATCGAACTGGTCAAGATCGACGGCCTCTCGATCCGCGAGGCGTCCGAAAGGACCGGGCAGAGCGAGAGCCTGGTCAAAGTGAATATCCATCGCGGGCTCAAGAAGCTCGGCAAGATTATCGAGAAGGCAGACTGACAGTGTCCACGCAGAACCTGATCGCGCGGCTATCCGACGAGCTCGAACCGCGCACGCCGATGCGCCGCCGGCAGGGCCTCGCGCTGGTCGCCGCCGGGCTGGGGCTGACCGTGATCCTCGTCGCCGGGGTTCTGGGGTCGTGGCGCGCGGCCCTGGCGGGCCATGCGTCGCCCGAGTTCTACATCGTCAACGCCATGCTCCTGGTGCTCGGCGCAGCCGCTGCGAGCGCGGCGGTGGCAATGGCTGCGCCGCAGGTCGGCAACCGACAGGATGGCGCGCGCTGGGGCCTCGCGATGGTCGCGATCCTGCCGCTGGTCGCAATCGGCGTTGCCCTTTCGCAAGGCCTGAGCGCGCGCGAGATGATCGACGAGCACGCGGCCCGTTGCGTCGCATGGGGCACCGCCAGCGGCCTGCTCGTATTTGCCGCGCTCGGCGGGTGGCTGCGCCGCGGCGCGCCGGTCTCGATCGAGGCGGCGGGGCTTTACTCGGGTGTTGCCGCCGGGGCTCTGGGCAGCTTCGCCTGCGGCCTGTCTTGCCCGATCGACGATATGGTCCATCTCGGCCTGTGGCATGTCGCGCCGATCCCGCTCGCCGGGCTGGCGGGTCGGCTGATCCTCCCTCGCCTCATCCGGTGGTGAAAGTCTAGAGCCACTTCAATCGTTTGAAGATCGTCAGCAGCACCACGATGATCGCGATGCAGACCGCGGCAACCCACCAGAAGGCGTCACTGTCGTTCACCCCGGGCATCCCGCCGACATTGATGCCGAGCAGCCCGGTGAGGAAGCCCAGCGGCAGGAAGATGCCCGCGACGATGGTGAGCATGTAGGTCGCGCGTTCGTTGCTCGCGAGCGCGCGGGCGCGCAGCTCGTCCATCAGCACCACCGCGCTTTCCTTGCTGACGTCGATATCGTCGAGATAGCGGCGCAGGCGGTCGATCGTCTCGGCGATCTCGCGCCGGTCGTGCTCCTCGAACCAGGGCGGCGCGTCGCGGCTGATGGCCTCGAGCGCGACATGCTGGGGCCCCATGTGGCGTTGCAGGCCAAGGCAATTGCGCCGGATGGTGGCGATCTTCTGGAGCATTTCCTCGGGATCGTCGTCCATGTCCTGCGCTTCCAGCTCGTCGATATGGTCGTTCATATCGACGATCGAGGCGTTCATCCGCGCCACCATCGCCTCGGTCAGCGCGGTAACGATCGCACCCACGTCGCCCGGTCCCGCCCCGCGATCGATCCGGGCGAGGATCTGGCGCGGCGTCTGCAGCGGATGGCGGCGCAGCGTGATCAGCCGCACGCCGTCGCTCCACACCTGCATGCTGATCATGTCCTCGGGCTCGGCTCCGGGGTTGAAGTTGATCCCCCTGAGAGTCGCGACCAGCGTATTGCCCTCGCGGAAGGCGCGCGGGCGGGTCTCGTCGCTGGTCAGAAGTTCGGCGGTCGGTTCGGGAATGCCGAGCCGTTCCTGCAGCCATTCATAGACGCCGGGCGTGTTGCGACACAGGTGCAGCCACAGCACCTCCCCGCCAGCGCCCGCATCGCCCGGCTGCCAATGCTGGATCGCCGCCCAGTCGATCGGGCGGCCACCGCCATTGCCGTCGAGCACCCGTGCGAAAAGCAGCGGAGTGCCGGGTTCGGTATCGTTCAGTTCGGCCATCGCCCCCATCTGGTCTAAAGTGTCGCCAATAGACAATACCCGAGTACGGAACGCCGATCCTGCGGCAGACCCGTCTCTCGGAACGAGGAAAACTCGAAATTTACTATTGCAGCTCTGATCGTGTTGGCGTTTCAGGGCCGAAAGATTCCGGTAGGACACAGAAAGCATCATGACCAAATTCCTCGTTCACGGCCTGCGTGCCGCATCGGCGCTCGCGCTTGTCGGGGCTGCCAGCCCGAGCCTTGCCGGAGGCTTTCTCATCAACGAACAGTCGACCACCGCCACCGGCCGCGCGCTGTCCGGCGCAGCCGTGGCCGCCGATGGCCCGGGCGCAATTTTCTTCAATCCCGCCATCATGACCGAGCTCGAAGGCATTCAGCTCGAAGCGGGCGGCCAGATACTGCTGGCCAAGGCAGAGCAGATCGATCGCGGCAGCACGCGGACCATTCCCGGCTTGCCCGTCACGGCGCCGGTCGGAGGCAATGGCGGTGGCAATCCATTTCCCCAGCCGCTGCTCGTGCCCAATGCATCCGCCAGCGTGCAGGTGAGCGACCGCGTGTGGCTGGGCGTCAGCGTCAATGGCCCATTCGGCCTGATCAGCGATTACGACGAGGGGTTTTTCGGCCGTTACGACGCCGACCGCTCGAAGCTCTTCACGCTCAACGTACAGCCGAGTGCGGCGGTCAAGCTGTCCGACAACGTCTCGATCGGTGCCGGTCTCGACGTCCAATATGCCGATGTCGAACTGACCAACGCCCTGCCCAATCTTGCCCCGGGGTCGCCGGACGGACTGCTCGACGTGCAGGGCGACGATATCTCGTTCGGCTGGAATGCCGGGGCTACGGTCACCTTCGCTCCGGTTCGCTTCGGCGTCCATTACCGGTCGCAGATCAAGCACGATCTGGAAGGAACGCTCGAGATTTCCGGCCTCGGCGGACCACTTGCCGCGAACAACCGCACGGACGACGCGTCGGCGCCGCTCGACCTGCCCGATATCGCGACGGTCAGCATGCAGATCGGCATCGACACGCCCTACCGTTTCTACGCGACGTGGCGTCATTACGGCTGGAGCAGCTTCGAAGAGGTCCGGG
The DNA here is from genome assembly GCF_003363135.1 of Alteriqipengyuania lutimaris. Lineage (NCBI taxonomy): Bacteria > Pseudomonadati > Pseudomonadota > Alphaproteobacteria > Sphingomonadales > Erythrobacteraceae > Alteriqipengyuania > Alteriqipengyuania lutimaris. Next base: position 250,292 of record NZ_QRBB01000001.1, read on the forward strand.
TTCAACCCGCGACCGGTCCCGCATTGGTGGACGAGCAGGATTATCGCGATACGTGGTCTATGGCGCTCGGTGCCGATTACGACGTCTCGGACAAGCTGACCGTGCGCGCCGGGACCATGTTCGACCAGACCCCTGTGACCGACGAGCACCGCGGTTTTCGCATCCCCGATGGCGATCGCACCTGGCTGTCTGCCGGAGCCAGCTACGACCTCGGCCATTTCACCGCCAATCTCTCCTACGCGCATGTGTGGGTCGCCAGCGCCAGTGTCGATGTGACCGAGACGGTCTATGCCGGCTCGCCCGCAGCGATCGACATCCGCCGGCTCGCCCGATCGACCGGGTCGGTCAATATCCTCGCTGCATCGATCGCCAGCCGCTTCTGACCTTTCGCTTGTAACCTTCAGACCCTATAACGGGGTCATGTCGGTACGCCCCTGGAGAGACATCGAACGCCGCCAGTCGCGGCAGATCATGGTCGGTTCGGTCCCGGTCGGCGGCGATGCGCCGATTTCGGTCCAGACCATGACCAACACCCCGACCGAGGATGTGGGCGCCACGCTCGACCAGATCCGGCGGTGCGAGGATGCGGGCGCGGACATTATCCGAGTCTCCTGCCCGACCGAGGAAGCGACGCGGCATTTCGACAAGATCACCCGCGCGGCGAATGTGCCGATCGTTGCGGACATCCATTTCCACTACAAGCGCGCGCTCGAAGCGGCCGACAAGGGCGCGGCGTGCCTTCGGATCAATCCGGGCAATATCGGCTCCAGCGAGCGGGTGGCCGAGGTCGTGCGCGCGGCTAAAGCCAACGGCTGTGCGATCCGCATCGGCGTGAACGCGGGCAGCCTCGAGAAGGATCTGCTCGAGAAATACGGCGAGCCCTGCCCCGAGGCGCTGATCGAAAGCGCGCTCGACCATATCAAGCTGCTGCAGGACCACGACTTCCACGAGTACAAGGTGGCGGTGAAGGCCTCCGATGTGTTCCTCGCGGTCGCGGCCTATCACGGCCTGGCCGACGCGGTGGACTGCCCGCTGCATCTCGGCATCACCGAGGCGGGTGGGCTGATCGGTGGGACGGTGAAGTCCTCGATCGGCATGGGCAGCCTGCTGTGGGCGGGGATCGGCGACACGATCCGCGTCTCGCTCTCTGCCGAGCCCGAGCAGGAAGTGCGCGTCGGCTACGAAATGCTCAAGGCGCTCGGCCTGCGCACCCGCGGTGTCCGCGTCGTCTCCTGCCCCAGCTGCTCGCGCCAGGGCTTCGACGTGATCCGCACGGTGGAGGCGCTGGAGAAGCGGCTTGAGCACATCAAGACGCCGATGAGCCTCTCGGTCCTCGGCTGCGTCGTGAACGGCCCGGGCGAAGCGCGCGAGACCGATATCGGCATCACCGGCGGCGGCAAGGGCAAGCACATGGTGTACCTCTCAGGCGTGACCGACCACCACGTCGAAGACGAGAGCATGCTCGACCACATCGTACGGCTGGTGGAAGAGAAAGCCGCGAAGATCGAGGCGGGCGAGGCGACCGCCTTCGATCCGCATGCCGCGGCCGAGGCCGTAGCGGCGGAGTGACCCAGTTGGACTGGCTGACCGCGATACCGCTCTGGACGATATTGGCGGTATGGCTGGGATCGATCGTTATTCTCGGCATTCGTCGCACCCCGATCATGCCCCGTCATGACGGGGAGCCACTGCCGGCTTTTCAGCGTGGCCTGGTCGACACGCTGGCGTGGCTCGTCTTCGCCCTTGGGCCCTGCGTCACCGTCGTCCGGGTGACATTCGGCCCCGCAATGCTTGGCCATCCCGGCTTCGCTTTCATGAGTGCCCTGGCCATCATGTGCATGATGCCGGGTCTCGGCGGGCTCCTTCAGCACCTCATCTCAGCGCGCATGCCTGCGCCGCCGCCGCCCGGTTTCACGGTCGAGGGGGCGACGCTCAATGGAAAGCCGCTCGACTAGAACGTGCTCCACGTCGTCCACCACGTCGATTACATGGCCCCACGCCCAGAGCGCGGCACGTTCAAGTTCGACAAGTATTACCTCGTGATGGAAGCGCTGCGCGAAAGCGGCGAGGCGATCACCGAACACGCGCCCGAGCCCTGCCCTCGCGAATGGCTCGAGGCGGTGCATTGCCCCGACTACGTCGAGCAGGTCTTCACCGCCACCGTTCCGCGCGAGAAGGAGCGGCGGATCGGCTTTCCCGTCACGCCGCATATCGCCAGCAGGGTGCGCCATACCAATGGCGGCACGTGGCTCGCTGCGCAGCTCGCGATGGAGCACGGCTATGCCGCCAACAGCGCGGCGGGCAGCCACCACGCGCTTTACGATACCGGCGCGGGTTTCTGCGTGTTCAACGATCTGGCGGTGTGCGCCAACCGGCTGATTGCCGAAGGTGACGCACGCCGCGTGCTGATCGTCGACTGCGATGTCCACCAGGGCGACGGCACTGCGAGCCTCACCGCCGGGCGCGACGAGATCTTCACGCTCTCTATCCATGCGGAGAAGAATTTCCCGGTCAGGAAGGCCCGCTCGACACTCGACATCGCGCTTCGCGACGGGACCGACGACGAAGGCTATCTGGCGGTGCTCGACCAGCACCTGCCACGTGCGCTCGACGAATTCGAGCCCGATATCGTGCTCTACCAGGCAGGCGTCGATCCGCACGAACGCGACAAGCTGGGCCGGCTGGCGCTGACCGACGATGGGTTGGAGCGGCGCGACCGCTTCGTGATTTCAGAGGCCCGCCGGCGCGGCCTGCCCGTCGCCAGCGCCCTCGGCGGAGGCTATGGCGAGGACCAGCGCGAGGTGGCGGGGCGCCACGCGCGCTCGATGCTCGCGATGGCGCGGGAGAACGCAGCCGCCCCGTCCTCAAGAACGCAAACCGCCTGATTTACGACCGGCGGCGTCCGCCACCGGCGTGATCCACACGTCCGGTCAGAAATAGATATCGATATAGTCGGTCAGTTCGTCGCACCATTCGAACTCGCGCAGCCGGTAGTATTGCCGGTTGCCCGTGACCGCGAAGTGCCAAGGCTTGTCGGCCCGGCAGTTCCGTCCGGCATCGGGCGCCCCGCGGATCGACACCACGCCGTCGAGCGTGAAATAGCCTTGGCCGATCTCCAGTATCTGCCCTTCGACAAGGACCTGCTCTCCCCCCGGGCCGGACTGTCGGCCTGAAAGCCACCAGACGCCGCGCCGGTCCGGATAGACCGAGACCGGGCCCCGATCGTCCCACCCGATCCATTGCAGGGTCATCCCGCTCGAACCCAGCAGGCGATCCGCATCGGCCTGGCTGAGGATGCGCGTTTCCCGGAGCGGTTCGGGAGCGGCAGGGGCGGGCGGCGCAACGACAGCCGGTGCAGAGACGGAGGTGCCCGTATCGGGCGCCCCATGGTCCGCCACGCACCCGCCCAAGGCGAGCGCCATCGTCAAACCCATCAAGGCAATCTGTCGCATTCCGGAACCCCCCTGTCGCCCGGGCCGTAATTCAGCTTCAAGCATTCATTCAGCTCGGTTATATCACATGTCGAATATGAAACGTCGCGAACTTATCAAGACGGGCCTCGGCACCGGCATCGCGCTGGGCGCGGCGGCGAGCCTGCCGAGCCGGGTCTTTGCCCAGCCCATGGCGGGCAATCCGCGCGACCGCGAGCTGTTCGCGATCGCCAAGCGCGAGCTCGACAAGGCGGGCGACGTCATCTGGCGCAAGGACATCGTCGGGATCGCCGATTTCGGCCTCCACTCGGCCGAGCGGCGGTTCCACTTCGTGAACCTCGACCGGCAGGAAGTAAAAAGCTTCCACGTCAGCCATGGGACCGGATCGGACCCGGAGCACGACGGCTGGCTCAATACGTTCTCCAATGTCGAAGGCTCCAACGCGACCAGCCGCGGCGCCTATGTGACATGGGAATGGTACACGGGGCAGTTCGGCACTTCGGTGCGGCTGGGCGGGCTCGACCCGACCAACAATCATGCCCTGCAGCGCTACATCGTCATGCACCGCGCCACCTATGCCGAACCGTCGCATGTCGAGCGCTGGGGCCGGCTGGGCCGGTCGAACGGCTGCTTCGCGCTGGGCGAGGAGCAGTTCAAGATCGCGCTGCTGAATCTCTCGGGCGGACGACTGCTCTACGCCGAAGCGCTGGGTCTCAAGGAAGACGGCACGCAGGCCTATCCGCCGCAGGCGATCGTTGGCGAGCCGGAGAACGGCTATCACATCCTGCGCCAGCCGCAGCAGGGCACGTTCGAGCAGACCAACCCGGGCGTTTACTAGGGCAATGCCCTACCGACCGAGCTTCGATCGCGGGCATTTGTGGCCTCCGATTGCAGCCATGATCCCCGCGAGTGGATGCGCTGCCATTTTCGTTGCGCTTTCGGTATGGCCGGTAGCGCTTCTGGAACCCCTGTTAAAGGGTGCGACCCCTTTGGTTCCGCTGCCGGGATCACCTGGCGAGATTGCTGGGTTCGCAATGACGGCGGGCATGGTGCTGATGGCGACTGCCATAATCGCCTTCGTCACGATTGCGGCCGCGCTGCTGGTCGTGGGCGTGCCTACCGCATTGGTGATCGGTAAGCACATCGGTCACCCCGCCTCGCTGGTCCCCGCCATGCTAGCCGCAACGCTGGCCTTCTGGCTTGCGTTTGGCAGGACGGGGTCACTGACCGAGCAGCCGTATGTGTTGGCGCTAGGCCTTTGGTGTGCTTTCGGTTCGGCGATGATCTATCGTCATTTTCTCATCCGCTTTCGCGAAGAGATATTCGAGTAGATCGTCCCAGTTCACGCAATATCGCGCGGGTCGTTTACGATCTCGATGATTTCCTCGTCGGTCACGCGGCTGCGGTTGGCCTTGCGCGGTGCTTCGAACGACGCGAGCACAGCGCCGTCGCGTTCGTAGATGTCGTTGAAGGTCGTCATCTTGCCGTCGATGTTCGTCGCCATCGTGAAATAGGTGATGTAGGCGGGCATCTTGGAATTGAAGCCGACCCGCGTGTACTCGCCGCTGGCGAGGATTTCGGTCGCTTCGTCCGCGGTAATCCCGGCCTGCAGGATGGCGAGCGTGAAGGCGAGTTCGGTCGCGCGCTCGGTCCGGATGCAGCCGTGGCTGAGCGCCCGGTTCGCCTGTCCGAAGAGATTGCGCGACGGCGTGTCGTGGAAAAAGATCGCATGGCGGTTGGGCATGTCGAGCTTCATCCGGCCCAGCGCATTGCCCTCGCCTGGGCCCTGCACGACCGAAATCCAGCCATTGGCCCCGCGGGTGGCGGTGTAGCCCTTCGATTTCGCCCAGCCCGGATTGGCGAGCACGCGCGCGCCCAGCCCTTCGCCCTGCACGATCGACTGCGGGACGGTCCAGTTGGGGTTGAGGATCACGCCTTCGACCTGCTCGGCCAGCTGCGGCGTTGCGGTCCGCCCGGGCTTGCCCACGATCGTGCGGTAGGTCCGCATGATCTTGTCGTTGACCGTCAGGCGCAGCTGATACTCGGGCACGTTGGTGATGAGGTATTGCTTGCCAAGATCGCGCGGCAGCCACCGCCAGCGGTCCATGTTCGCCTGGATCAGCTTGTAACGCTTGGAGCCCGGCTGGGCCTTGGCGAGTTCATTGCGCAGCGCTTCGTAATCGGGATGAAGCGGGGCCACACTCTGGAGCGCGCCCATGATGTCACCGTCGGCCAGCGCCTGCTTGAGGATGGTCCCGCTGCGATAGCGATCGGCGTCCGGGTCCATCACGAACCACTGCTTGCGCGCGTCCATCGGAGTGCGACCGTCGCGCATGTCCTCGACCAGCCAGACGAAGCGCTGGCTCGCTTCTTCGTCGAGCATCGCCCCCGCGCCGCCGGCGATGGCCGCACGGAGCCCCGGCAGATCGTAATCGACGGGGAAGAGCCCCTCGGCCCCGATACCCTCGATCACGGCAGCCAGAGCTTCGGCCTGGCCGACCGTCCACTGCTGCACGACGGGGTCGAACTGCTGCACCACCGGCTCGCGAACCATCTCGACCGGCCCGCTCATGCTCGAGCTTACCGCGTCGTCGGCCTCGGGAGCATCCTCACGCGGTTCCTGCTCGCCCGGCAAGAGGTTGGCCGGCGCATTCTGAGCGACCAGCGATGCGGGCACCGCGAGCGCGGTACCTGCGAGTAGGGCAAACGGGAAAGCAAGCTTTTTCATAACGATCGTAGGATCCTGTTGTCGATCACGCAGCGAAGATAGGCGCTCATTCAGACGGACGCATTTGTCGTCAATTTGTGCCCGATCATCAAGGCGCAAGGCTTTATCCAGCCTGAATTGGCGACCATCTGCGGCGAAAGAGTGACGCTTGCCGTGCGCGTGGGCTAATGCGGCCCCGACATGCGCCAGGCCGACACGCTCGCTCCTTTCCTGATCGCGCTTGCTGGCGTCGCCATGCTGTCGCTCATGGACGCCTTCATGAAGGAGGCCGCTCTTGCTGTCGGCGCTTTTTCCGCTGCGCTCCTACGCGCCGTGATCGCAACCGCGATCGCCGCACCCTTGTGGCTCGCGCGGCGCACCCCTTGGCCCGACGCCGCAACCTTGCGGCTCCACGTGCTGCGCGGGGTGTGTTCGGCTCTGATGGGCCTCACCTTCTTCTATGCGCTGACCAAGCTGCCGATTGCCGAAACGATCGCGATCTCCTTCGTCGCACCGCTGATCGCACTTTATCTCGCCGCCATCCTGCTTGGGGAACGCGTGAGCCGCCGCGCGGTCCTCGCCTCGCTGGTCAGCTTTGCGGGCACACTGGTCATCGTAGGCGCGCGGCTGGGCCGGGGACGTATGAATGACGATGCGTGGCTGGGCCTCGCCGCGATCCTGACCTCGACCGTGCTCTACGCGCTCAACTTCATCATCATCCGCCAGCAATCGCAGCGGGCCGGGCCGCTCGAAGTCGCGGCGTTCCACGGCGGCGTATCAGCCCTGGTCCTGGGCGTGGCGGCCCCGTGGTTCTTCGTCGCCCCTCCCCTATCGATCCAGCCGGACCTGCTGGCTGCCGGCGCGCTGACCGTAGGCGGCGCGATGGCGATCGCCTGGGCCTATGCGCGCGCCGAAGCCCAGGCACTGCTGCCGGTCGAGTATTCGGGCTTCTGCTGGGCGGCGCTGTTCGGCTGGCTGTTCTTCGCCGAAAGCGTGAGCACGGGCACGCTGATCGGCGTCGTGCTGATCGTGATCGGAACCTATATCGCGGCCACCCGGGGCGATGCCCCGGCGCGCGCGGCGGGTGGGGCAGACACCGCCGCGCCCTGAAACGCCGCTGCGAAACTTGATTTTCACGCCGTATCGCGCCAAGCGCGGCACATCTTGGCGGCCCACCCGTTCATCGGGTGAACAGGACGCACGCAGCAGCAATAACAGAAAGGACCGCCCCGCTATGACCCAGGTCGGCAAGGACACCCTCGGCACCCGCAGCACCCTCACCGTTGATGGCAAGGATTACGCCTATTATTCGCTCGCCAAGGCGGCAGAGCAGCTCGGCGACGTTTCCCGCCTCCCCTTCAGCCTCAAGGTTCTGCTGGAGAACATGCTCCGGTTCGAGGATGGCGGGCATACCGTTTCGGTCGACAATGCGAAGGAAGTGGCGAGCCGGGTCGACAACCCGACCACGGGCGGCGAAATCCAGTACCGGCCGGCGCGCGTGCTGCTGCAGGATTTCACCGGCGTGCCCTGCGTGGTCGACCTTGCCGCGATGCGCGACGCGATCAAGTCGCTGGGCGGCGATACGCAGAAGATCAATCCGCAGGTTCCCGTGAACCTCGTCATCGACCACTCGGTGATGGTCGACGAGTTCGGCCATCCCAAGGCGATGGAAAAGAACGTCGAGCTCGAATATGCCCGCAATGCGGAGCGTTACGACTTCCTCAAGTGGGGTTCGAAGAGCTTCGAGAACTTCACCGCCGTGCCTCCGGGCACCGGCATCTGCCACCAGGTGAACCTCGAGTATTTCGCGCGTTGCACCTGGTCGAGCGAAGATCCGGACGGCCAGATGGTCGCCTATCCTGATACCTGCGTCGGCACCGACAGCCACACCACGATGGTCAACGGCCTGGGCGTGCTGGGCTGGGGCGTCGGCGGGATCGAAGCCGAAGCCGCGATGCTCGGCCAGCCGATCTCGATGCTGATCCCCGAAGTCGTCGGCTTCAAGTTCACCGGCAAGCTCGCCGAAGGCGTCACCGCGACCGACCTCGTGCTCACCGCCACGCAGATGCTGCGCGCGCATGGCGTGGTCGGCAAGTTCGTCGAATATTTCGGCCCCGGCCTCGAATCGCTCAGCCTCGCCGACCGCGCGACGCTCTCCAACATGTCGCCCGAATATGGCGCGACCTGCGGCTTCTTCGGGATCGACAACAAGACGCTCGACTACCTGCGCCTGACCGGCCGCGACGAGCACGAGATCGCGCTCGCCGAAGCCTATGCCAAGGAACAGGGCCTGTGGGTCTCGCCCGATGTCGAGCCGGTCTTCTCGAGCACGCTCGAACTCGACCTGTCGAAGGTCGTCCCCAGCCTGGCGGGGCCCAAGCGCCCGCAGGACAAGGTCGCGCTTCCCGAGGTGGACGAGCTGTTCAACCGCGACCTCAAGGAGGTTTACGGCAAGGACAAACCGCACCGCGTCGATGTCGAGAACACGCATCACGACGTGGGCGATGGCGACGTCGTGATCGCCGCGATCACCAGCTGCACCAACACGTCCAACCCGGACGTGCTGATCGCAGCTGGGCTGGTTGCCAAAAAGGCGCGCGAAAAGGGCCTCAAGCCCGCACCGTGGGTCAAGACTTCGCTCGCTCCCGGGTCGCAGGTGGTCACCGACTACCTCGTGAAGTCGGGCCTGCAGGACGATCTCAATGCGATGGGCTTTGACCTTGTCGGCTACGGCTGCACCACCTGCATCGGCAACTCGGGCCCGCTCGCCCCGCCGATCAGCAATGCGATCAACAGCAACGACATCGTCGCTGCCTCGGTCCTTTCGGGCAACCGCAACTTCGAAGGCCGGGTTTCGCCCGACGTGCGCGCGAATTTCCTCGCCTCGCCCCCGCTCGTGGTCGCCTATGCCATCAAGGGCACGGTGACCGAGGATATCACCGAAACCCCGCTCGGCCTCGACGAGCAGGGCAAGCCGGTGATGCTGGCCGATGTCTGGCCGACCAGCCAGGAAATTGCTGATCTGCGCGCTGCCAATGTCAGCCGCGACATGTTCGTCGACCGCTACGCCAACGTCTATGACGGCGACGAACACTGGCGGGCGATCACCGTCGAAGCCTCGGACACCTACCGGTGGAACCCGGGCAGCACCTACATCGCCAGCCCGCCGTTCTTCGAGGGGATGAAGATGGACCCGGAACCGGTGGCGGACATCGCGGATGCGAAGCCGCTGGCGATCCTGGGCGATTCGGTCACCACCGATCACATCAGCCCGGCCGGTTCGATCAAGGAAGACAGCCCGGCGGGCGACTACCTGAAGAGCCACCAGGTCGCGAAGGCGGACTTCAACTCCTACGGCTCGCGCCGCGGCAACCACGACGTGATGATGCGCGGCACCTTCGCCAATATCCGCATCAAGAACGAGATGGTTCCGGGGGTCGAGGGTGGCTACACCACCTACAAAGGCGAACAGATGCCGATCTACGACGCAGCGATGCGTCACAAGGAAGACGGCACGCCGCTGGTCGTGGTCGGGGGCAAGGAATACGGCACCGGCTCCAGCCGCGACTGGGCTGCGAAGGGCACGATCCTGCTCGGCGTGCGCGCCGTGATCGTCGAAAGCTACGAGCGTATCCACCGCTCCAACCTTGTCGGGATGGGCGTGCTCCCGCTGCAGTTCAAGAACGGTGACACGCGCGAGACGCTGGGCCTGACCAGCACCGACAGCTTCACCATCCGCGGCCTTGCCGACCTCAAACCCGCACAGGACGTGACGGTGGATGTGACGCGCGAAGACGGCAGCACCTTCAGCTTCACCGCCAAGTGCCGCATCGATACCGAGAACGAGCTGGACTACTACCGCAACGGCGGCATCCTCCAGTATGTGATCCGCAAGCTGGCCAGCCAGTAAGCGCATTCACGAACCGAACAGAGAAAAGGCCCGGTCGCGCGAAGCGATCGGGCCTTTTTCTATGAGCGGAATCGAAAGGGCGGTGGCTCCTGGCAGGCCGCCTCCGCCGAGGTCACAGCGTTTTTCGGCCTTGTGGCCGTGCGCCGATCAGTCTTCGCTGTTGCCGGTCCATTTGCGGCGGGTCAGAACCGCCAGCGCGGCTGCGCCGAACAGCAGGGTGATCGGCGGTGCCGGAACCGGCGTGCCACCGCTGCCGCCCGAGCTGGAATGGCCGCTGGTGCTCGAATAACTCCCACTCGTCGAATTATCGTTGTGATTGTTGTTTTCGTTATTGTTTTCATTCGAGTTGTTATTCTCGTTCGAGTTGTTATTCTCGTTCGAATTGTTGTTCTCGTTTGAGTTGTTGTTCTCATTCGAGTTATTGTTTTCGTTGTTATTATTGTTGTTGTTAGTGCTGTCCTGATTCTGTTCCTGCTCCTGGTTCTGCTCCTGGCTCTGCTCGTTCGAATTGTTGTTCTCGTTCGAGTTGTCGATATCGACATTTCCCGAACTGGAGCTGCTGGTAGAACTGGAAACATCACCGGAGGAAGAGCTGGACACATCGCCGGACGAAGAACTGGTGGTGGTAGAGGTCAGTCCCCCGGTCGAGGTCGAGGTCGAACCGCCCGACGTCGACGTGGAGGTCGATCCACCGGACGTCGAAGAGGTGGAGGAATTCTCGACGTCGATATCGATCACGATACCGCTGCTGCCGCTGGTGGTACCGGGGACGCCGGTCGTGCCGATGCCGCTCGTCGTCGTGCTGATCGAGATATTGCCGCCGCTGCCACCGCCGCCGAAGAAACCTCCGAAGAAGCCACCGCCGAACCCGCCGCCGCCATTGCCGCCGCCGATGACGGTCACGCCGCCACCCTGGCCACCGCCGCCGCCCGAGAAGCCGCCGCCGCGTGCCGCTGGCGGAGCGACCGCCACGACCGTGCGCGATGCGCCGTCGCCGAACTGCGCACAGGCTTCCGCCGCGGCGCGAAGATCGGCATCGTCGCTTGCGACGCGGGCGCGGCCTTCGCGCGCATCGTAGATGATTTGCTCGCCCGCATCGACGCCGCCGGCATAGGCATCTCCGTAGAGGCCGCCTTCCGCCAGGCTTGCCGGGACGCATTCGACAGTACGCTTGACCACGCGGCGCTTGCGCAGCGTGGTGCGCGGGATCTCGCGTTCGACGACGCGATCCTCCTTGATGTAGCGCAATGCGGGCGCCGGGGCCGAAGCCTCTTTCGCCGACTTGTAGTCGACATCCGCCACCTGCTCTTCGGCCACATGGAGCGCTCCGCCGGCGAGCACCACGGTGCCCGCGGCTACAGCGGAGAGTTTTGCGAGGGCAATTTTCATCGACATAAGTCAGGCTCTTTAATTGCGGATCGCTTTAAAAACCGTTGCCGTCGGCGACTCCGAGGGCAGGGGCAGGCTTTCCTGAGTGCCTTAGACCTTGATCGCCCCGGGCGGGGCAACGCGATTAACCACGATAAAGCATCGGCTTGCGTAGATTCATGCCATCAGGGCCCGCAGCGCGCCCTACCTGTCCCACGCTGGCACCCCGCTTGGCCGAAAGTTACCTGCCGGGCCTCAGGAATCGCCGCCGAAGAGATCGCCGGACCGATTCGCAGGCCCCTCGGGAGCGGGCGATTCGATGCCAAGATGCGACCAGCCGCCCGCGTTGAGGCAGCGGCCGCGCGCCGTCCTCGCGACCAGCCCCAGCTGGATCAGGAACGGTTCGACCACATCCTCCAGCGTATCGCGCGGCTCGGCAAGGCCTGCCGCCAGCGTCTCGATCCCGACCGGGCCGCCGCCATAGATCTCGGCAATCATCGTCAGGTAGCGGCGGTCCATCGCGTCGAGGCCCAGCGAGTCGACTTCGAGCCGGGTGAGCGCATCGTCCGCGACCTTGGCGGAGATGGTCGGAGCATCCGCCACGCTGGCAAAGTCGCGCACCCGGCGCAGCAGGCGGCCGGCGACGCGCGGCGTCCCGCGCGAACGACGCGCGATCTCGCGCGCGCCATCGGGCTCGATGCTCAGCCCCAGCTTGTTCGCCCCGCGCGTCACCACCCGCTCCAGCTCCTCGTGCGTGTAGAAGTTGAGGCGCACCGGAATGCCGAAGCGATCGCGCAGCGGCGTGGTCAGCAGGCCTTGCCGCGTGGTCGCGCCGATCAGCGTGAAGGGCGGCAGGTCGATCCGCACGCTTCGCGCCGACGGGCCCTCCCCGATCATGATATCGAGCGCGCGGTCCTCCATCGCGGGGTAGAGCACTTCCTCGACCACCGGATTGAGCCGGTGGATCTCGTCGATGAATAGCACGTCGTGCGGCTCGAGATTGGTCAGCAGCGCGGCGAGATCGCCCGCCTTGGCAATGACAGGCCCGCTGGTGGAGCGGAACCCCGCCCCCAGCTCGCGCGCGACGATCTGCGCCAGCGTGGTCTTGCCCAGCCCCGGCGGCCCGAAGAACAGCGTATGATCCATCGCCTCGCCGCGGCGTTTGGCGGCGGCGATGAACACGCCGAGATTCTCGCGCGCAGCCTCCTGCCCGATGAATTCGGTGAGCGTCTTGGGCCGCAGCGCCGCATCGGGATCGTCCGGGAGGCGTTCGGGGGTGTGGAGGGGTTGGTCGGTCACACCGCCCCCATAACGTCATGCTGAACTTGTTTCAGCATCCAGCCGGCGGCAATCTCCGGCTTATGCCGACCGAGAAGCAACCCTGCGTCTACCTGCTCGCCAACAAGCCCTTCGGTACGATCTACATCGGCGTCACATCCGATCTGGTCGCCCGCCTCTGGCAGCATCGCGAGGGCGCGGTCGAGGGCTTCAGCAAGCGCTACGCCGTGCATCGGCTGGTCCACTTCGAACTATTCGACACGATGGAGTCCGCGATCAAACGCGAGAAGCAGCTGAAGAACTGGCACCGCGACTGGAAGCTAAACCTGATTACTCGCGAGAACCCGGACTGGCGCGATCTCGCGGTTGGTCTGGGCTTTGATCCGCCTCGTTCGGACGAAAGGAAGGCTGGACCCTGAAACAAGTTCAGGGTGACGGAAGAGAGGTCGTCTGGCTGGCGTCCAGGCGCGTGGATGGAAACGGGCTCGATCATCAGATGCCTCCGCTCATGCCTGCCGCAAGGAACTCACCACCTTCGGATATGACCCAGTTTTCGTATCCGGAAGAGGTCACAATCAGCTCAAGCCACATGCCATTGCTCAGATGAAATGTAAGATCACCTGTCGGCTTCATCAGCTCCACCCTCTTAATTTTGGATCCGCCTGCGAGGTCGCTGAATTTCTCTTCGGCATCGACGGGGTCAGGTAGACCAAACGAATGTCCGTGGTCCTCGCTGCAAACCTCAATGCAGCTTTCACCAACAAGGCGCCAAAGCATCCAGCCATCGATACGAATCGTGGAGCCGATTTCGAACGACCATTGAGACTCGAGCTTGCGGACCTTGATTGACGCCCCGGTGCAATGCTTGCGGAGTTTGCACTCGAATTTGTTTATATCGGACACGGCCCTTTTGGTTTTGGACGAAACCATCAAAACGGGTTCACCGTATAGCCCTGCTGCTGGAGCAGCGCGTGGGCGGTCATGGCGGAGAGCGCCATCTCGACGCCGGGGATCAGCTCGGACTTCGCCACGCCCTGCCCCGCCGCGCTCTGGCCGCAGACGATGAAGCGCACGCCCTGGTCGATCATTTCGCGGACCGCTGCGACCGAGGGGTTCGCCTCGCCGCGATCGCGCGCTACCCAAGCGGCGTCGTTCAGAAGGTCGAGCACCGCAGCCCCGTGAACGACCACCGCCGCGCGGTTGTCCATCGGCTCGACCCCGGCGCGCGCGTGCATGTTGATGAGGCGCGCCGCGCTCTCGAAGCCGCGGTTGAGCTTGCCCTCCTCGGCAGCGCGCGACACGTCGAACGCGATGTGGAAGCTCGCGTCCTCGGGGATGGCGAAGTCGGCATCGGGCACGTCCGCCACGGGGCCGAACTCGGTAAACACCGGCCCGTAGGAGACGTCCTGCGCCACCGCAGGAGCGGCGATCGCCAGCGCCGCCGCCGCGATCAATGTCACTTGCATTTTACTCAGCACAATATGCCATCCTTACAGACCCACCGATCCAAGCGCCTCCGCAGTCCGAAATCTCCGCAATCAAAAGCAGCAAGCCGACCATCAGCACGATAACCACGAGCCCGGCGCGCCACCAAACCTTCAACAGACCCTTCAAGACAGGTCCATTCCATGCACCTGCTCAACAAGCGGCAGGATATGATCGCGGGTCAGCGGCGCAAGCGCGATGGTTGCCGGACGATCCGGATCGACCCAGGCCGCTTCAGCGATCTCGGCAGCGATCACGATTGGCCCGCACTGCGCAATCTCGAAGATCTCGGCGTGGACGAAAGTGTCCGGCTCGTTCGCTGCGGGTGCCTCGGCCTCGCCGATATAGCGCAAATCCGCAGACGACACCTGCAACCTCAATTCCTCCGCCAGTTCGCGGCACAGCGCGGCATCGGGGCGCTCGCCAGCCTCGATCTTGCCGCCCGGCTGCATGAAGGCGCGCGTGCCCGCCTTGCGGACCAGCAGGACGCGGCCCGCCTCGTCGCGGATGATCGCCACCGCGATCCGCAGGATGGTCTGCGCCTCGCCCATCACCCCGCCGCCTTCTTCAGCGCCACCCGGATCAGCTCACCCTCGCTCGCGCCTTCGCCCAGTTCGCCCATCGCCTCCGCCACGGCCTTGGCCGCGATCGCGGGCTTGAAGCCGAGGTTCTCCAGCGCGGAGACCGCGTCCGCGCTCGCCCCGCCCTTGGGAGCGGCAACCGCCACCCCGCCCGGCGCCACGGGCAGCGCGCCTGCCTTGTCCTGCAGCTCGTTGACGATCCGGCCCGCAAGCTTGGGCCCCACGCCGTTCGCCCGCGCGACCATCGCCGCGTCGCCGCTGGCGCAGGCCGCCTGCACCTCGCCCGCCGACAGGACGGAGAGGATCGCCAGCGCGACCTTGCTGCCGACGCCCTGCACCGATGTGAGCAGGCGAAACCAGTCGCGCTCCGCCGCTTCGGCGAACCCGAGCAGGCGCATGTCGTTCTCGCTCACCTGCAGGTCGGTGAACAGCCGCGCCTCGCCACCTTCCGATCCCAGCGCGTCGAGCGTGCGGGTCGAGCAGTGGACGAGGTAGCCCACCCCGCCCACGTCGATCACCGCCCAGTCCGGGCCGGTCGCGTCGAGCGTTCCTGTGAGCTTTGCAATCATGGTTTGTTCCTGCCCTACTCCGACTCGCATTGCCAGCGCAGTGCGCAGGTTTTGCCGATCCGGAGGTGGGCCTGACACACCTGACACACTGCCCAGGGGAGTAAATCCTCTCGATCAATGAGCGGGGTTTAATCGCATGAAGCGATCGCTCGGGAGGAACCCGCTGACCCGACGATGGGAAAGAGCGGCCCCACCCTACCGCGCCCCTGCGGAGTAGGAAAATGCGCCCGCGCGGCTCGGAGCGTGGACAGCACCGAGCTGTTGAGGCAACGCTTCGCGCATGAGCTGGAACACATTCGGGCGGGTCTTCCGCTTCACCACCTGGGGGGAAAGCCACGGGCCGGCGATCGGCGCGGTGGTCGACGGGTGCCCGCCGGGCATTGCTTTGAGCGAGGACGACATCCAGCCGTGGCTCGACAGGCGCAAGCCGGGGCAGAGCAAGTTCACCACCCAGCGGCGCGAGCCCGATGCGGTGCGCATTCTCTCGGGGGTGTTCGAGGGCCAAGATGGAATACAGCGCACGACGGGCACACCGATTTCGCTGATGATCGAGAACGTCGATCAGCGCTCGAAAGACTATTCCAACGTCGCGCAGGCCTATCGCCCCGGGCACGCCGACTACACCTACGACGCGAAGTACGGCTTCCGCGACTATCGCGGGGGCGGGCGGTCGAGCGCGCGCGAAACCGCGATGCGCGTCGCGGCGGGTGCGGTGGCGCGGCTGGTCGTACCGCAGGTGCGCATCCTCGCCTACGTGGCCGAGATCGGCGGTGACCGGATCGACCCGGCCAAGTTCGATGCCGGGCAAATCGGGCAAAACCCCTTCTGGTGCCCCGACGCCGACGCCGCGACCCGCTGGGAAAAGCTGGTCGACGACGCGCGCAAGGCAGGCTCCTCGCTCGGCGCGGTGGTCGAATGCGTGGCGACAGGCGTGCCCGCAGGCTGGGGGGCGCCGCTCTACGCCAAGCTCGACAGCGAGCTGGCGGCGGCGATGATGAGCATCAATGCGGTCAAGGGCGTGGAGATCGGCGACGGCTTCGACGCCGCGCGCCTCTCGGGCGAGCAGAACGCCGACCCGATGCGGCCCGGCGAGAGCGCGGATGGTGCGCCGCACTATGCATCCAACCACGCGGGCGGTGTCGCGGGGGGAATCAGCACCGGCCAGCCGGTAACATGCAGAGTCGCGTTCAAGCCGACCAGTTCGATCCTGACCCCGGTCGACACGATCACGCGCGACGGAGAAGCCACGCAAATCAGCACGAAAGGCCGTCACGATCCATGCGTCGGCATTCGCGGCGTGCCGGTCGTAGAGGCGATGATGGCGTGCGTTCTGGCCGACCAGTTCCTGCTCCAAAGGGCGCAATGCGGCTGAAGTAGCGGCGAAATATCCATTGCCGAGAAGGTTCCGAAAATTTCATCGATAATTTCGATTGTTGCCATCGCCACAAATCGCTTTTGTGCGTTGCAGCAGCCACTATCTAGGGCGTGAGTTTCAACCCCTAGAGGAGACACGCAATGGGTATCATCGGAAGCCAGATCACACCGTTCAAAGCCACCGCATTCCAGGCCGGCAAGGACTTCTTCGAAGTCACTGACGAGGACGTGAAGGGCAAGTGGGCGATCTTCTTCTTCTACCCCGCCGACTTCACCTTCGTGTGCCCGACCGAGCTGGAAAACCTCGGCGAGCAGTACGCAATGCTCCAGAAGATGGGCGTCGAAGTCTATGCGGTCAGCACCGACACGCATTTCAGCCACAAGGCATGGCACGACACGTCCGAGAAGATCGGCAAGCTGAAGTTCCCGTTCCTCGGCGACCAGCTCCACACGTTGTCGAAGAACTTCGACGTGCTGCGTGAGGAAATGGGCCTCGCCGACCGTGCGACCTTCGTGGTCGATCCCGACGGAGTGATCCAGATCATGGAACAGACCTGCGAAGGCGTGGGCCGCAATGCCAACGAACTCGCCCGCAAGATCAAGGCGGCGCAGTACGTCCGCGAGAACCCGGGCCAGGTCTGCCCGGCCGCGTGGGAAGAAGACAGCGAAACGCTGACCCCCTCGCTCGACCTCGTCGGCAAGCTCTAAATGATACTATCGGAGGCTCGGCACACGCCGGGCCTCCACTTGCCCGACCTCCACGGGTTACAGCCCCGACGCGATCCATCTTCCGACGCCTCGCACGATCGAGGAGTCCGACAATGGATTGCAACGCCGCCTTACGCGGCTCGCAATGACGAAATTTTGGATGGAGTTACCAATGCTCGACGCCCAGATGACCGATCAGCTGAAGCAGTACCTGCAGAACCTGCGCGAGCCGGTGGAGCTCGTCGCATCGCTCGGCGATGACGACACCTCGGCCAAGACGCGCGAGCTGCTGACGGAGATCGCGGCGCTGCACGACATGGTCAGCGTCGATTTCGACGGCGATCACGAACGCCGCCCCAGCTTCATCATCCGCCGCGGCAGCGATGCACAGAAGTGGGTTCGCTTCGCCGGCCTGCCGATGGGCCACGAGTTCACCTCGCTGGTGCTCGCGCTGCTGTGGGCGGGCGGGCATCCGCCGAAGGTTGAGGAAGACGTGCTCGAGGACATCCGCCGGATCGAGACGGATCTGGAGTTCGAGATGTTCTTCTCGCTCTCGTGCCACAATTGCCCCGACGTCGTTCAGGCGCTCACCCTGATGGCGCTGGAGAACAGCCGCATCACCGCGACGCTGATCGAGGGCGGCGCCTACAAGGACGAGGTCGAGGCGCGCGACATCATGGCCGTGCCCGCGGCCTTCCTCAACGGCGAGCCTTTCTACAACGGCAAGATCGAACTGCCGCAGATCCTCGAACGGCTCGATACCGGATCGGGCGCGAAGGCTGCGGCCAAGCTCAACGAGCGTGAGCCCTACGAAGTGCTCGTGATCGGCAGTGGCCCCTCGGGCGTCGCGACCGCGGTCTACACCGCCCGCAAGGGCTTCCGCACCGGCGTTGCGGGCGAACGCTTTGGCGGGCAGTTGCAGGACACGCTCGGGATCGAGAACCTGCCCGGCACCGCCTATACCGAAGGCCCCAAGCTTTCCGCCGACCTCGACGAGCAGGTGAAGGCCAACGAGATCGACAAGATCGACCTCGTCCAGGCCGAAGAGCTTATTCCGGCCAAGCAGGAAGGCGGGATGCACAAGGTGCGCTTCGCCAATGGCGGCGAATTGTCGGCGCGGGCGATCATCCTCGCGACCGGTGCGCGCTGGCGCAATCTGGGCGTGCCGGGCGAGCAGGACTATCGCAACAAGGGCGTGGCCTACTGCCCGCACTGCGACGGGCCGCTGTTCAAGGGCAAGCGGATTGCGGTGATCGGCGGCGGCAACTCGGGCGTCGAGGCTGCGATCGACCTCGCCAAGATCGTCGACCACGTCACGCTGATCGAATTCGACACGCAGCTGCGCGCCGATGCAGTGCTGGTGAAGAAGCTCGAGAGCCTCGACAATGTCGAGATCGTGACCAACGGCCAGACGACCGAGATCACCGGCGACGGAAGCCGCGTGAACGGCCTGGTTGTGAAGGACCGCGACAGCGGTGAAGAACGTACGATCGAACTCGCCGGCGTGTTCGTGCAGATCGGCCTCGTCCCCAACACCGAATGGCTGAAGGACTCCGGGCTCGAACTGTCGAAGCACGGCGAGATCGTCACCGACGAGCGCGGCGCGACCAACCTGCCCGGCATTTTCGGCGCGGGCGATGCGACGACCGTGCCCTACAAGCAGATCGTGGTCGCAATGGGCCAGGGCGCCGAAGCGGGCCTTTCCGCTTTCGACTACCTCATCCGCACCGAACCGGCGGACGAGATCGCGCAAGCCGCCTGAGACGCAGCGCGAACGGAACCAGGAGGCGTCATCCGCGAACAGCGGGTGGCGCCTTTTCATTTGCGAGAGCCCAATGTGCTGCAATCGCACGGATCGCAGGAATCAATCAATAAGACCCAATTAATCGATTGGACCAATCACCGGTCGACGGTCATTCTCTCGGCACAAGACGCGCGTAGAGCGAGTCGGAAATGCCAAGAGGAGAGATGCGATGGACGCGAAGACTGGTGATATGAGCGGTGGTTGCCCCTTTACCGGCGACGGCGGCGTGCGGGCGCTTCTGGGACGCACCAACAAGGACTGGTGGCCCGATGCGCTCGACCTGCATATCCTGACGCAAGGCGGGCAGACGCCCGATCCGATGGGCGAGGATTTCGACTATGTCGAAGCCTTCAACGCGCTCGATTACGATGCGCTCAAGGCCGATCTCAAGGCGCTGATGACCGACAGCCAGGAGTGGTGGCCCGCGGATTACGGCCACTACGGCCCGTTCTTCATCCGCATGGCGTGGCACGCGGCGGGCACCTACCGCACAGGCGACGGGCGCGGCGGCGCATCCAGCGGCCAGCAGCGCTTCGCCCCGCTCAATTCTTGGCCCGACAACGGCAACCTCGACAAGGCGCGGCGGCTTCTCTGGCCGATCAAGCAGAAGTACGGCAAGCACATCAGCTGGGCGGACCTGTTCATCCTGACCGGCAATGTCGCGATCGAGAGCATGGGCGGGCCGGTGTTCGGCTTCGGCGGCGGGCGCAAGGACGTCTACGAGCCGGAGAACGACATCTACTGGGGCTCGGAAGAAGAGTGGGTCGACCAGGGCGTCGAGACGCGGATCATTCCCGATGAGGGCAAGGCGCTCGAAAACCCGCTCGCCGCGATCCAGATGGGGCTGATCTACGTCAATCCCGAAGGGCCCGGCGGCAATCCCGACCCGCTCCAGTCGGCGCGCGACATGAAGGAAACCTTCGGCCGCATGGCGATGAACGACGAGGAAACCGTCGCGCTGACCGCGGGCGGCCACGCCTTCGGCAAGTGCCACGGCGCGGTGCCCGCCGACCAGCTGAGCGGATCGCCCGAGAGCGAGGCGATGCAGCACATGGGCTTCGGCTGGGCGACCGATGCCGAGCAGATCGAGAAGGGCCACATCACCACCTCCGGCCTCGAAGGTGCGTGGACGCCCAACCCGACGCAGTGGGGCGGCGACTATTTCCGCCTGCTGTTCAAGTACGAGTACGAACTGGTGAAGAGCCCCGCGGGCGCGCAGCAGTGGCAGCCGGTCGATCCTGATCCCAAAGACATGGCGCCCGACGCGCGCGATCCTTCGAAGAAGGTGCCGACCATGATGACCACCGCCGACATGGCGCTGAAGATGGACCCGGATTATCGCAAGATTTCCGAACGCTTCCGCGACGATCAGGCCGCGCTCGACGATGCCTTTGCGCGTGCATGGTTCAAACTGTGCCACCGCGATATGGGCCCCAAGGTCCGCTACCAGGGCCCCGAAGTGCCCAGCGAAGACCTGATCTGGCAGGACCCGGTCCCCGCCGGTACGCAGGCTTCGGACAGCACGGTTTCGGACTTCAAGGCCAAGGTGCTCGATAGCGGGCTGAGCGTGCGCGAACTCGTGAAGGCGGCGTGGGCCTCGGCCAGCACCTACCGCAAGAGCGACCATCGCGGGGGCGCCAATGGAGCGCACATCCGGATGGAGCCGATGAAGAGCTGGGAAGTCAACGATCCCGAGGAACTCGGCAAGGTTCTCGCCAAGCTCGACGAGCTGCGCGGCGACCTCTCGATGGCCGATGCGATCGTGATCGCCGGGTCCGCCGCGGTCGAGACGGCGGCGAAGGATGCGGGCTTCGACATCTCCGTTCCGGTCACCACCGGGCGCGGCGATGCGACCGAAGAGCAGACCGACAAGGAAAGCTTCGAACCGCTCGAGCCCTTTGCCGACGGCTTCCGCAACTACCTGAAGACCAAGGCGAGCGTGAAGACCGAGGACATGCTGATCGACCGGGCCAGCCTGCTCGGCCTCTCGATCCCCGAGATGACCGTGCTGGTCGGCGGGATGCGCGCGCTGGGTGCGCTCAGCAAGCATGCCAAGCACGGAAATAAGATCGGCGTGCTGACGGATCGCCCCGGCCAGCTGACCAACGATTTCTTCGTCAACGTCCTCGACATGGGTACCAGGTGGACCGTGGTCGACGAGAGCGGAGACGAGGAATTCGTCGGCACCGACCGCAAGTCGGGCGAAGAGAAGTGGCACGCGACGCGGACCGACCTCGTCTTCGGATCGAACTCGCAGCTGCGTGCCGTGGCGGAGGTCTATGCCGAGACCGGGCACGAGGAGAAGTTCGTGCGCGACTTCGTGGCCGCGTGGACCAAGGTGATGGACGCCGACCGCTTCGACCTGACCTACGCCAAATATCACTGATCGCGGGTCTAACCCTCATCGGGACAACAGGGCCTCCGGCAGCAATGCCGGGGGCCTTTTTCGTATCCGCGACGGCCATCTGCAGCGGCAAGATCGGCCCAAGGAAAAAACCGTGCGATTCCAGCATGCGTCCTAAAAAAACCGGCCTCCTCAGACTCTTACCCCGCCCTACGGTCCTAAGTAGGTAGTCGTGCGACCACGGGGGTCCGCTCAGGCATCAGGATAGCAAAGTGGCAGATCAGATACGTACCCGTCTCCAGTTCATGGAATTCGACGAAGCGCAGCGCGAAAAGCTGCGAACCGCACAGCCGGCCGTTCGCGCGGTGATCGGACCCGCGCTCGACCGCTTCTACGCCCGCGCGAAGCAGACTCCGGAGACGGCGGCGTTCTTCGACAACCAGGCCCATATGGACAAGGCCAAGGGTGCGCAGGAAAAGCACTGGGCGCATATCGCGCGCGCCGATTTCGACTCGACCTATTACGCGAGCGCGCGCCGGATCGGTGCGACCCACGCACGGATCGGCCTCGAGCCGCGCTGGTATGTCGGCAGCTACGCCATCGTGATCGAGGAACTGGTGCACGGCGTTGCCCGCCGCACACCGTTCTGGAAGCGGCTGCTCGCGGTGTTCAACCCGTCCGCCGCCCATGATACGACGATGGCGCTCATCAAGGGTGCGCTGCTCGACATGGAGCTGTCGCTCTCGGTCTATTTCGAGGAAGCGAGCGCATCGCGCGAAGCGGCCGTCGCACAGCTCGACGAGGTGCTGGCCGCCCTGTCCGAAGGCGATCTCACTCGTTCGCTGTCGGACATGCCCGAGAGTTTTGCGGGCCTCGAACACAGCTTCAACGGCGCGCTTGCCAAGATTCGCAAGATGATTGCGGCAGTGGCCGAAGGAACCAGCAGGATCGACTCGGGCGTCCACGAGATTGCGCAGGCATCCGAAGACCTGGCCCGGCGGACCGAGAGCAATGCGTCGAGCCTGGAGGAAACCTCCGCCGCCATCATGCAGATGGACGGGCGCCTCAAGACCACCGCCGAAGCATCGCGATCGACGGTGCAGCGCGCCGACCAGACGATCACGACCGTTTCCGGCGGGCGCGAGATTGCCGATCAGGCCGTGGGCGCGATGACGCGCGTGGCGGAATCGACCGAAG
The DNA here is from genome assembly GCF_003363135.1 of Alteriqipengyuania lutimaris. NCBI lineage: Bacteria > Pseudomonadati > Pseudomonadota > Alphaproteobacteria > Sphingomonadales > Erythrobacteraceae > Alteriqipengyuania > Alteriqipengyuania lutimaris. The sequence goes on from NZ_QRBB01000001.1 coordinate 273,048, forward strand.
GTATCGACGGCGTGATCGAGGGTCTCGACAAGATAGCCTTCCAGACCCGGGTTCTCGCCATGAACGCCGCCGTCGAGGCGGGCCGCGCGGGCGAAGCGGGCCGTGGCTTCGCGGTGGTTGCCGACCTCGTCTCCGCCCTCGCCATGCGGGCCGAGGAAGAGGCGGGTCAGGCGCGCGAACAGCTTACCGCGATCCAGACCGACATCGGCACCGCGGTCGGCATGGTGAAACGGATGGACGGCGCCCTGTCCGACATCGCGCAGGATGTGGACCAGGTCCACGAACTGCTGGGCAGCATGGCTGCCGACAATGGCGCGCAGGCCGGTACCATCGGCGAAATCTCGTCCGCGATCAGCAGCATGGACACCTCCACCCAGCAGAACGCCGCGATGGTCGAGCAGACCTCTGCCTCCGCGCGAAACCTCGCCAGCGAGGTCGGTGCACTGGCCGAGCTCACCAAGGCGTTCCGCCTCGATGCAAATGCGGATGGGCTGCCCGCGGCCCATATCGCCCGCCCCCAGCGCGCGATGGCCGACCCCGTTTCGCTGCACCATCACTGACTCGGCCGCAGAATTCTGCGACCAGAAGGGCCCCCGGCAGGACTGCCGGGGGCTTCGTCGTGTGCGGGAAAAGCGAATGCAGTGAACGGTTTTATCGGTCCCGCGATTGCGGAACAGGACTGCGCGCCGCGCGCTATCCCCCTGTAACCTTTTACAGAAAGCTGCGCGCCATGGCCAAGACCGTTCCCCCCACCACCACCGATGCCGGTATCCGCGTCCAGAGCGACGAACATTCGCTGACGATCGGGCGCGACGGCCCCATCGTCCTGAACGATCACTATCTGATCGAGCAGATGGCGAACTTCAATCGCGAACGGATTCCCGAGCGCCAGCCGCATGCCAAAGGCTCGGGCGCCTTCGGCACGTGGAAGACCACGGCGGACGTGTCGAAATACACCAAGGCCAAGATCTTCCAGCCGGGCGCCGAGTGCGAGACCGCAATGCGCTTCTCCACCGTGGCGGGTGAGCGCGGCAGCCCCGATACCTGGCGCGATCCGCGCGGCTTCTCGGTCAAGTTCTACACCGAGGACGGCAATTTCGACATGGTCGGCAACAACACGCCGATCTTCTTTGTCCGCGATCCGATGAAGTTCCAGCACTTCATCCGCAGCCAGAAGCGCCGCGCCGACAACGGCCTGCGCGATCACGACATGATGTGGGATTTCTGGACGCTCAGCCCCGAAAGCGCGCACCAGGTCACCTACCTGATGGGCGATCGTGGCGTGCCCAAGAACTGGCGCGAGATGAACGGCTATTCGAGCCACACCTATATGCTGATCAACGAGGATGGCGAGAAGTTCTGGGTCAAGTTCCACTTCCACACCGATGTCGGTGACGAGAGCGGCAACGCCCACCTGACGCAGGACGAAGCGGTGAAAAAGGCGGGCGAGGACAGCGACTACCACCGCCGCGACCTGTTCGACGCGATCCACGAGGGCAACTTCCCGAGCTGGACACTCAAGTGGCAGATCATGCCCTACGAGGATGCCAAGACCTATCGCATCAACCCGTTCGACCTGACCAAGACCTGGCCGCACGAGGATTATCCGCTGATCGAGGTCGGCACGCTGACGCTCAACGAGAACCCCGTCGACTGGGACACACAGATCGAGCAGCTCGCGTTCGAGCCCAACAATATGGTGCCCGGCATCGGCCTGTCGCCCGACAAGATGCTGCTCGCCCGCGGCTTCTCCTATTCCGATGCGCACCGCGCGCGGCTCGGCGTCAATTACAAGCAGATCCCGGTCAATGCGCCGAAGAACGCGGACGAGGTCAATTCCTACAGCCGTGCCGGGCACATGCGAACGCAGAATGCGGTCGACCCGGTCTATGCGCCCAACTCCTACGGCGGGCCCGCTGCGCAGCCCGAAGTGGGCGGCGAAGCGACATGGTACGCCGACGGCGACATGGTGCGCGAGGCCTACACTTTGCGCGAGGACGACGACGACTGGTCGCAGGCCCGCGCGCTCGTAAACGACGTGATGGACGACGCGCAGCGCGACCGCTTCGTCTCCAATGTCGCGGGCCATCTTGCCGACGGCGTCAGCGAGAACGTGCTGGTCCGCGCGTTCCAGTACTGGAAGAACGTCGACGAGACGATCGGCCAGCGGATCGAGGACAAGGTGCGCGAGATGATCGGCGGGAAGTCGACTGCACCCGGCCTCGGCAGCGCCAGGTCGATCTCCGGCGAGGCCGCTCCTCTGAGCGAAGCGGCGGAGTAAGGGGGCGATCATGGCGGCTTACGAGAAGCTCGACAGGATTTTCGTTTCGGGCGAATGGCGTAACGGCTCGGGCGAAACGCTCACCAACATCTGCCCGTGGGACGAGAGCACGATTTTCGAAATGCCCTGCGCCACGGCAGACGACGTGGACGAAGCCTGCCGCAAGGCGGCCGAAGCGCAAGCCGAATGGGCGGCCATGCCGCCCTCGGCCCGCGCGGCCAAGATGCTCGCGATCGGCGACATCCTCGAAGCGCGCAAGGGCGAGATCGCGGACTGGATCGTGCGCGAGGTCGGCGGGACGCAGGTGAAGGCCGCGCTCGAACTCATGCTGGTGACGCAGGTCACCCGGCAGGAAGCGGCAGCGCTCCCCTACATGGTCGAAGGCGCGATCCTGCCCGAGGAGATTCCCGGCAAGGAAAGCCGTGCCTACCGCCAGCCGGCAGGCGTGGTCGCGCTGATCAGCCCGTGGAACTTCCCGCTGCAGCTCACCGCGCGCACGCTGTTCCCCGCGCTGGCGCTGGGCAATGCCGTGGTGCTCAAGCCCGCCAGCGATTCGCCGGTCACCGGCGGCACCGTGTTCGCCGCGATCTGCGAGGAAGCGGGCCTGCCCCAGGGGCTGGTGTCGGTCCTGCCCGGCAGCGGATCGGAGATCGGCGATGCACTGATCCGCAACCCCATTCCCTCGGTCGTCAGCTTCACCGGCTCGACGCCCGTCGGTCGCGGGGTCGGCAAGGCGGCGCTCGATGGCGACCGGATCAAGTCGCTCGAGCTCGAACTCGGCGGCAACTCGCCCATCGTCGTGCTCGACGATGCGGATATCGACTATGCGGTCGAGGCGAGTGTGTGGGGCAAGTTCATGCACCAGGGCCAGATCTGCATGATCGCCAACCGCATCGTCGTGGAAGACGCGGTCTACGACGAATTCGTCGAGAAGTTCGTCGCCCGGGTGAAGGAGCTGCCGGTCGGCAAGCGCGATGCGGCGGACTGCTTCATCGGCCCCGTCGTCAACCGCGACCAGTTCGACGGGATCATGGACATGATCGCCAAGGCCAAGGACCAGGGTGCAAACTGCGCACTCGGCGGTGAGCCCGACGGGCTCGTCATCCCGCCCCACGTCTTTACCGATGTTGGCGAAGACAATTGCCTTGTCGCGAACGAGATCTTCGGGCCCGTCGCGCCGATCCAGCGCGCGCGAGACGAAGAGCACGCGCTCGAACTCGCGAACAATACCGAGATGGGCCTGTCGAGTTCGGTTTTCAGCCGCGACGAAGGCCGCGCGCTCGCCTTCGCCAAGCGGATCGAAGCGGGCATGACCCACATCAACGACCAGCCGGTCAACGACAGCCCCTTCGCGCCCTTCGGCGCGGTCAAGAATTCGGGCGTTGGCCGGTTCAACGGACGCTGGGCGATCGAGGCTTTCACCACCACGCAGTGGATCTCGGTCCAGCACGAGAAGCGCCGGTTCCCCTTCAGCGCAGACGACCTGGGCTGAGCGCCAACGGCTTTTCAGCCGCCCCGTCTCAGCACGATATACAGCGCACCGTCGCCCCCGTGGCGGCGGTGCGCCTTGCGGATTGCCGCGATGGCTTCGCCGTGCTCGCTCGCCGCGAGCCAGTCGAGAATCTTGGCGCGGATCGCGCCGCGCCGCTCGCCCCGGTCCGCCGCATCGCCGCCGCGCGGCTTGCCCGTGACCACCAGTACGGTGCGCGCACCCATGCCGCGCGCCTGCGCCATTCCGCCCATCAGGCGACTATAGGCACGGTCGAGCCCGTGATCGTGCAGGTCGAGCGAGAGGTCGGGGACGATCTCGCCCGTTTTCAACCGGCGGTCCCAGTGCGAATCGAGATTGCCCGGCGGATTTCGACGCACCGGCCTAGCGGGGGGCGCTGGAGACCTTTCTGCAGCCTTGGGCATGGGCGGTGGGCTCGGCCTGGCCGTGGCGACCGGCGATACGCTCTTGGGAGGAGGAGCCGGAGCGGTGGCAGCGGGTTTCGGAGAACGCGGACCGAGCGGAGTCACGCTTTCGGCGAGCTTCGCCCAGGCAGCACTCTCTTCCTCGGACAGACCTCTCGGAAAATTGCGCGGCGGTCTCATCGCCCGTTGAGGCGTGCGACAGTCCCCTTGGGCAGCAGCACCAGCGCATTGCCGCGCGCGCTCATTCCGCCCGCAATCTCGCGCGCATCGCCGCCCCTGCCCGGGCCGTTGCCCCAGAAGGTGTCGAAGCGGTTGGCGCCCTTGATCGCGCCGCCGGTGTCCTGCGCCACCCACATGCCGTCCGCCACGTCGCGATCCATGTCGAGCACCACCGGCGCGCCATATGGCACGAAGCGCGGATCGACCGCCACGCTGTTCTCGCGCGTGACCGGCACACCCAGCGAACCGAGCGGGCCCGACGTGTCCAGCTCGCGGAAGAAGATCCAGCTCTCGTTCTCGCGCATCAGCGCCTTGCCCGCCACGGGGTTCTCGTTGAGATATTGCACGATGCCCTGCATCGATCCGGGGTACTGGCCCGGCCCGTCGCCCAGCAGGCCGCGCTCGCGCATCAGCCCGCCGATGCCGGTGTAGCCGCGCCCGTTCTGCCCGGCATAGCCGATCCGCATGCGGGTGCCGTCGGGCAGCCGCAGCAGGCCCGATCCCTGGATCTGGAGGAAGAACATCTCGACCGCGTCGGCCGCCCACGCGATTTCGAGGCCGCGCCCGGCGAGCGCGCCATCCTCGATCTCGGCACGCGTGTAGTAGGACACGAAGTCGCCGTTCTCGTCGTATCGGCCGAGCGGCGGGCGCCCTTCGCGCTCGCTTTCGGGCATGTCGGCAGGCAAGGCGCGCACCAGATCGTCCGGCATGCGGTAGACCGGGACGTCGTAGCCCGGGCGGCGCGTGCGGCTGCCGAGAATCTCGGGCTCGAAATAGCCGGTGGCGAAAGCTTCGCCACTGCCGATCCGCGCGGTTTCAAAATAGGTCTCGAAGAAAGTCAGCGCATCGCCTTCCCAGCGAAGCGCGGCGGTGCAGGTGGGCAGCCAGTCGCCGGGGCGTGTCAGGCCGCTCGCATCCTCTTTCTGCGACGCCCAGTCGCAGCTCGTGCGGAATGCGCCGAGCGCCGCGGCGGCATCGGCAGGAGCGATCCGGAGCGAGCGGAAGGCGGGGCCCGGTTCGACGCCGGCAGCCAGCGCACCTTCGACAGGCGGCGGGGGCGGGGTTTCGATCGGATCGAAGGGCGGCTTGTCGGCACCCGGGCCGACACAGCTCGAAAGCACCATCAGGGCCGCGAGGGGCCACATCCACTTGAACATCGGTCCCCTCCCTGCGCGCCGGACAGCGCGTTGGCTCGAATTCCTAGCCTTCGTCGGTTTCGACCAGCTGCCAGTCGGGCGTGCGCGAATCGACGCGGCGGGCGAAGGTCCAGATATCGCGGCTCTCAATCGCGTCGTCGAGCGATCCGGCCACCATCGTGCCCTCGCTGTCGCGCGTCACGGCTGCGATGTCGGCGACGAAGCGTACGGTGATGCGCGCTTCCTTGCGCTCCAGCTCGGCATCGCGAATGGTCGCATCCTCGATCCGGATGAGCTTGTTGTCGAGCGTTTCGCCCGCCTCCTCGCGCGCGTCGATGGCCTGGGCGAAGCCCTCGTAGACCGAATCGTCGCACAGTTCGCGCAGCGTTTCCTTGTCGCCCCGCCAGTAGGCCTCCAAGATCATGCCGTAGGCACCCTTGGCACCTTCGAGGAAGGTGACGATGTCGAAGCTGCGATCGGCCGAAAGGATCGACTGCACGCCGCGCTCGACCACCGGCAACACGTCGGGCTTGGCTTCCTGCTCGGTCACGGCGCGCGCCGGGGCCTGCGCATTCTGCGGTGCCTGCGACGCTCCGCGCGGGTCCTTGCCCTCGAATCGATGCGGCACGGGCTCTTCCTCATGCTCGGCACGGCGGCCGAGAACGGAGTAGAGCCGCAGTCCCAGAAAGACCGCGATCATGGCGAGAATGACGATTTCGGTGATCACTTGTAACGGCACCTGGCTTTCGCGGACGCGCAATATTCGGTGGGATGATCCGGACGCGCCCTTCGTGTTTTCTTTCATTCCCACACATAGGGGCCGATATCAAATGCACAACGTGGCCTTGTGGCTCCCTGAACGACGAGCGGGACGGCGATTCGTGCCCGTTGCGAGGCGCGAAGGCGGCTGCTAGGCGCCGGGGACGACTGCGAATGGCGGCCCACGGCGCGCCATGCGCAGGCCAAACAGATCACCGGGTTACCACCCAAATTCGAAAGAGTGAGTTTCATGGCCGACGAAGGCGACGTTCTGACCAATCTCGACACGCAGACCACCGGCAACGGCGCGGACAACCGCCCGTCCGCAGGCTTCCTCGCGCAGTACATCAAGGATCTCTCGGTCGAGAATCCCAACGCGCCGGCCAGCTTCCAGTGGACCGACGCGCCGAAGATCGACCTGCAGTTCAACATCGGTGCAGAGCCGGTCAACGACGAGGTCAGCGAAGTCGAGCTGAAGGTCAACGCCACTGCCATGTGCGAAGCCGGGCAGCTCTATGTGATCGAGCTGGTCTATGCGGGCCTCGTCGGCATCCGCAACCTGCCTGACGACCAGGCGCACATGTTCCTCTATGCCGAAGCGCCGCGTATCCTGTTTCCCTTCGCCCGCCGCGTGGTTGCCGACGCCACGCGCGACCTGGGGTTCCAGCCGCTGATGATCGACCCGATCGATTTCAACGGTCTGTACATGCAGCGCCTGCAGCAGAAGCAGCAGGAAGAGGCCGCCGGCGGCGCCCAGACCGGCAGCACACCCGGCAGCGACGCCTGACGGTTTTCGCATAGAAAGGCGGGCGGATGAGCCTGCTCAGGAATGTCGGCACGATCGGCGGACTGACCCTGGTCAGCCGCTTCGCGGGCCTCGCGCGGGAGATGATCTTCTCCCGCGTGCTCGGCGCGAATGCGGTTACCGACGCCTGGTTCCAGGCCTTCATCATTCCCAACGTCTTCCGCCGCCTGTTCGCGGAAGGCGCCTTTTCCGCCGCGTTCGTGCCGATGTTCTCGAAGCGCTTGCACGGCGCAGGCGACGCGGACAGCGGGCTGGAGGAGGCGCGCAGTTTCTCGAACGATGTGCTGAGCGTCTTCCTGCCGGTGCTGATCGCGCTGTGCGCGGTGATGATGCTGGCCATGCCACTGGTGATCCGCCTGCTGGGCGACGGCGATTCGCCGCCCGCAGATTTCGCGATGGAGGTCGACTTCGCGCGGATCATGTTCCCCTATATCGCGCTGGTCAGCCTGGTGACGCTGTTCACGGGCATGCTCAATTCGGTCAGCCGTTTCGCGCCGGGGGCGAGCTTCCCGATCATCCTCAACGTCGTCCTGATCGGCGCGCTGCTCTTCGGCGATTACGCGATGGGCGAGTGGGGCTGGACCGCGCGGCAGGTCGGCTACAGCCAGGCTTGGGCGGTGACGGTGGGCGGGGCGATCCAGCTCGCCTGGCTCTATTACTGGACGCGGGTCGAAGGCTTCCGGCCGAAGCTGCTATGGCCGCGCATCACGCCCGAGGTGAAGCGGCTGAGCATCATCGCGCTGCCCGCCGCGATCGGCGGCGGCGCGTACCAGATCAACACGCTGGTGCAGCTGTACTTCCTCAACCAGCTCGACAGCGGATCGATCAGCTACATGAATTACGCCGACCGGCTGAACCAGCTGCCGCTCGGCATCATCGGCATCGCGCTCTCGACCGCGATCCTGCCGACGCTGTCCAAATTCGTCGGCAGGAAGAACAGGGAAGGGACCGACCGAATCCAGTCCGACGCGATCGAAGTGGCGATGATGCTGACGATCCCCGCCGCCGTGGCGCTGGCGATCTGCGCGATCCCCTTCGTCACGATGATTTTCCAGGGCGGGCGTTTCAGCGTCGAACAGGCGGCCCTCACCGGCAACGTGCTCGGCATGCTCGTCCTCGGCCTGCCGGCCTACGTGCTGGTCAAGGTGCTGGTGCCCAATTTCTATGCGCGGTCGGATACGCGCACGCCGGTCTACGCGGCCTTCATCTCACTGGTCGTGTTTACGGCGATGAACTTCGTCCTCGTCGCCGACTGGGGCGTCGTCGGGGTCGCCTTCGCCAGCGTGATCGGCGCGTGGATCAACGTCGCCTATCTCTACGCCGTGCTGGTCCGGCGCGATTACTATAGGATACCGCTCAAGCTTGTGGGCCGTATCGCGCGCCAGATGCTTGCGGCGGGGGCCATGGGCGCGGCCCTGTGGTTCGCGCGCGACCTGCTGACCGGCTGGTACGATGCAGGCCTGTTCGCGCGGGCGGGCGCGCTGATCGCGCTCGTGATCTGCGCAGGCGCGGTCTATTTCGGCGTCGCCTTCGCCATCGGCGCGATCGACAAGCAGCGCATCGTATCGCTGACCCGCAAGAGCCCCATACCCGATACGGGCAGGTCCGAGGGCAGCGGGCCGGACGATCTTGCCCCCTAGCAGGCCTGTGCTATGCCCCGCAGCGATGACTGATACGCCAACCCCGACCCGTTCGGCCCCGGCGCGCTTCGTGCTGCGCGGGCGGGCGGCCCACCCTGATCCAACAGGGCGATGGCGCGGGCAAGCCTGACCCGGCTCACCCGATCCTTGCCGGCCGAAGCGCTGGCCCAATCCAGTCTTTCAGGGAGTATCCCACAATGCGCGTCGTTTCCGGCATCCAGCCCACCGGCAACCTTCACCTCGGCAATTATCTCGGTGCGATCCGCAACTGGGTGCGGATGCAGGACGAGCTCGACGACGAGAGCGAGGCCTTGTTCTTCCTCGCCGACATGCACGCGATCTCCATGCCGCACGATCCGGCGGAGCTGCACAAGGGTACGCTGGAGATGGCGGCTGCACTGATCGCCTGCGGGATCGATCCGCAGCGCTCGGTCCTGTTCAACCAGGCGCAGGTCCCCCAGCATGCCGAACTGCAATGGCTGCTGACCGGCACCGCACGGATGGGCTGGCTCAATCGCATGACCCAGTGGAAGGACAAGGCGGGCAAGAACCGCGAAGGCGCCTCGGTGGCGCTGTTCGCCTACCCGGTACTGCAGGCGGCCGACGTGCTGCTCTACCAGGCGACGCACGTGCCGGTGGGCGAGGATCAGAAGCAGCATCTCGAGCTGGCGCGCGACATCGCGCAGAAGTTCAACAATGATTTCTGCGAGCCGGACGCGCCGCTCTTCACCCTGCCCGACCCTTATATCCCTCCTGCCGCGGCACGGATCATGAGCCTGCGCGACGGCACCGCCAAGATGAGCAAGTCGGATCCGTCCGACATGAGCCGGATCAACCTGGTCGACGATGCCGACACGATCATGAAGAAGGTCAAGAAGGCGAAGACCGATCCCGATCCTTTGCCTGAGACCATGGCGGAGCTCGAGCCGCGGGCCGAAGCGCTCAACCTCGTGACGATCTTCGCCGCGCTGACCGAACGCGAGCCGCAGGCCGTGCTGGCCGAACATTCGGGCAAAGGCTTCGGCGCCTTCAAGCCTGCGCTGGGCGAAGTGCTGGCCGAAACCCTGTCGCCGATCTCGGCGCGCTTTCGCGAACTGCTGGCCGACCGCGAGGCGATCGAGGCGGCGCTGGCGCGCGGCGCGGCGCTGGCACGCGATCGCGCGGCGCCGACGCTGTCCGCAACCTATCGCGCGCTGGGCCTGCTCCGCGGCTGAGCCTGACAGGGGCCAAAAAGCACAAGGCCCTCAATGAGTTAAACGAACGTTCAGGGACGCTGGCCTATAACGCAAAGTATCTTGGCCCGGTAGCGAAAACCGGCCACACTATTCGGGGGCGCCCCCGCCCGGGTGCCCCTCCTAATAAAGGGGCCTAGACTCATGAAAACTCCACGCTTTCTCGCAGCCGTCGGCGCGCTGGGCCTTATGGGTGTCGGCCTGACCGGCTGCGCAACCGGCTTCCAGGCCGATGTCTCGCGCTTCCAGGCGCAACTTCCCGCACCGCAGGGCCAGACCTTCGCGGTGGTGGCGGACGATGCCTCGCTCGCGGGCGGCATCGAGTTCGGCCAGTATGCCGATCTCGTCTCGCAGGAGCTGACCCAGCTCGGCTACGCGCGCGGCAACCCCGAAACCGCCGACCTGCTGGTGCGCTTCGACTACGAGGTCGACAATGGCCGCGAGCGTATCCGCTCCACCGGCGGTGGCTTCCGTGATCCGTTCTACGATCCCTGGTATCGGTATCGCCGCTCGTTCCGGTCCTACGGCCCGTGGGGCTACGGCTTCTACGATCCGTGGTTCAGCGATCGCGACGTGACCAGCTACACGGTCTACACCAGCGAGATCGAGGTCGATATCGAGGATCGGCTGACGGGCGAGCGCCTGTTCGAAGGCACCGCCACTGCGGTTTCGCCGAGCGATCGCCTGCAATATCTCGTGCCCAATCTGGTCGATGCGATGTTCACCGACTTCCCCGGCAATTCGGGCGAAACGGTCCGCATCTCGATCAAGCCCGAAGAGCGGTAGGAACGGGCCACACTTCAGAATAAGGAAAAGGCGGGCCGCAAGGTCCGCCTTTTTCGTATCAGAGCTTCGCGTGCCCGCCGGTGGAGCCGAAACCGCCACTGCCGCGCGCGGTCTCGTCCAGATCGTCGACTTCCGAGAACGCCGCGCGCGTCACCGGCGCAAGCACCGCCTGCGCGATCCGGTCGCCGCGCGCGATGCTGAAGCTCTCCCCGCCATGGTTGATCAGCAGCACTTTCAGCTCGCCGCGATAATCCGAATCGATCGTGCCCGGCGTGTTGGGCACGGTCACGCCGTGCTTGAAGGCGAGGCCCGAGCGCGGACGCACCTGGATCTCGTAGCCATCGGGTATCGCGAGCGCGAAACCCGTTGCGACGGCGAGGCGCGCGCCGGGTGCCAGTTCGCAGTCCTCCGCCGCGCAGATATCCATCCCTGCCGCGCCATCGGTGGCATAGGCGGGCAGTGCCAGCCCCTCGCCATGGGGCAGGCGCTTGATCCGGACGGCCATGCTATCCGTCATCACGCGGCTCCAGCGCTTCGGCTATCCGTCCGACCAGCTTCATAGCGACTTCCTCCTTCGCCATTTCGGGCCAGTCCTCGACCCCGTTATCGGTGACGAGGTGGATGCGATTGTCCGCCCCGCCCATCACGCTCGCACCGACCGGGCCGGAGACGTCGTTGGCGACGATCCAGTCCGCCCGCTTCCGCTCGCGCTTGGCGAGGGCGTTTTCGACCACATCCTCGGTCTCCGCCGCAAATCCGATCAGCAGCGACGGCCGCTGCTCCGAGGTGCCCAGCGTGGCGAGAATATCGGGATTTTCCTCCAGCCGTAGCGCGGGCGGTGCGGACGACCGCTTCTTCATCTTCTGCCCCCGCGTGTCCGCCGCGCGCCAGTCGGCGACGGCGGCGGTCATCACTGCGACATCAGCGGGCAGCGATTGGCGCACCGCATCGGCCATGTCGCGCGCAGTCTGGACGTCGATCCGCGTGACGCCGGGCGGCGTCGGGAGGCTGACCGGTCCCGCGACCAGCGTGACCCGCGCACCCGCCGCTGCGGCGGCGGCGGCAATGGCGAAGCCCTGCTTCCCGCTCGAGCGGTTGGCGATGTAGCGCACCGGATCGATCGGCTCGTGCGTAGGCCCGGCGGTTACGAGCACGTGGCGTCCCTCAAGCGGCCGTCCGTCGAAGGCATAAGGGTTGGCAGGCGATGCGTCTGGGGGCGCAGCCGCGGCCGATCCCTTGCCTGCCAGCAATGGCGCATCCTCTTCGAGCGCAGCCGGTTTCCTGGTCCCGCGCGGGATGAGCGAGGCGATCAGGCCGTCCAGCCCGCCCTGTGCTTCCTTCGCCAGCGGCTCGGACCCATCGGCATCGGCTGGGTGCGTACCCGCCTGCGTGCCGCCATTCGCCCAGGCCTCGATCGCCCCCCAGATCGCTTGCGGTTCGGGCAGGCGCCCCGCGCCATATTCGCCGCAGGCCATCGGGCCTTCGTCGGGGTCGAGCACCATGACGCCCGCCTCGACCAGAGTCGCTACATTGGCCTGCGTCGCGGCGTGGTGCCACATGCGCACGTTCATCGCGGGCACCGCCATCACCGGCTTGTCGGTCGCGAGCAACAACGTGGTCGCCAGATCGTCGGCAATGCCCATCGCCATCTTGGCGAGCATGTTGGCGGTGGCGGGGCAGACCACCACCAGGTCCGCCTCGCGGCTGAGCTGGATGTGCCCCATCTCGACTTCGTTCTTCAGGTCCCAGAGCGTGGTGTGCACGGGATTTTCGGACAGCGCCGCAAGCGTCATGGGCGTGACGAACTGCGCTCCGCCGTCGGTCAGCACGCAGGTTACCTCGCCGTCGTTCTTGCGGATCAGGCGGACGAGCTCGCACGACTTGTAAGCCGCGATCCCGCCGCCGATCACCAGCAGCACCTTGATGCCGCCCGCCTCCTGCATCACCCGATCACTCCGAAACCAAAGAGCCCCGCCATGATCCCCGCGCCCGCGAGCAGCAGCGCGGCCTGGCCGAGCCATCCCGGGCCGGACGGGCGTTCCTTGCGGTCCCATACCAGCTCGATCTCGGGCAGGGGCGCCGGCTCGGGCGCGCCGCCCTTGGGCGGATATTTCTCTTCCAGCCGCCGAATCAGCCCGGGGATGCGCTGGAGTGTGTCGAAATCCTCGCGCAGCCGATTCGCAATCGCGGCTTCCGGGCCCAGCTCGTCGCGAATCCAGCTGCGCACGAAGGGCGCTGAGACGTCCCACATGTTGATCTGCGGATTGAGCTGGGTGGCGATCCCTTCGACCATCACCATCGTCTTTTGCAGCAGCAGCAGGTGCGGCTGCGTCTGCATGTCGAAATCGCGGGTGATCGCGAACAGCCCGTCGAGCATCTGGCCGACCGACAGCTCGCTCACCGGCTTGCCACGCATCGGCTCGCCCACCGCGCGCAGTGCGGTCGCGAATTCGCCGACCGAGTGGTGGCTGGGCACATATTGCGCCTCGAAATGGATTTCGGCGACGCGGCGGTAATTGCCCGTGGTCAAGCCGTAGAGGATCTCCGCCAGCCATTGGCGTGCGCGCCGGTCGATCCGGCCCATGATCCCGAAATCGATCGCCGCGATCGTGCCGTCGGGCTCCACGAACAGGTTTCCCTGATGCATGTCGGCGTGGAAATAGCCTTCCGTGATCGCCTGGCTGAGGAAAGCGATCACCAGCCGTTCTGCCAGCAAGTTCAGATCGTGCCCGGCCGCGACCAAGGCGGCCCGGTCGCTCATCTTGATCCCGTCGATCCATTCGATCGTCAGGACGCGGCCATTGGTCCGGTCCCAGTCGACCGCCGGAATGCGATAGCCCGCGAAACCCTTCATCGCGTCGGCCAGCTCGCTAGCGGCCGCCGCCTCGCGCCGCAGATCGAGCTCGGTATTGGTCCAGCGCTTGAAATTGGCGATGGTCAGCGCGGGCCGCAGGCGCGCCGCCTCGCCCCCCATCGCCTCGACATGCGCGGCTGCCCATTCATAGGTCGCGATGTCGCGCGCGAACTGTTCGCGGATGCCGGGGCGCAGCATCTTGACCGCGACCTGCCGTCCGTCGCTCGTGATGGCGCGGTGGACCTGCGCGATCGATGCCGCGCCGACCGGATTGGGATCGATTTCGCGAAACAGCTGGTCGAGCGGCTGGACGAAGGTCGATTCGATCACCGGGCGCAGGGACTCGAACGGCACCGGCGGCAGGTTGTCCTGCAGGCTCAGCAGGTTCTGCGCCGCCTCGTCACCTACGAGATCGGGCCGCGTGGCGAGCGACTGGCCCAGCTTGATCGCGGCGGGCCCGATCGCGCGAAAGGCCCCTGCATAATCGGGCGTCGCGGGCTGGCGGGTGCCCAGCCGCGCGATCCGGACCAGCCGCTTGACCGGGGCGGGCGTGTTGGGATCACTCTCTATTCCGCGCAGCGCACCGTGGCGGGCGGCGATCCGCCCCCATTTGAGCAAGCGCCAGATATGCCGGGCAGGACGTGTCACGCGTTCAAATTTTCCAGCCCGAGTGGATCGCGACCAGGCCGCCCATGATCGGCTCGACCTTCGTCTGGGAAAAGCCGGCGTCGCGGATCATCTGTTCGAACTCGGCCATCGGCGGGAAGCGGCGGATCGATTCGACGAGGTAGCGATAGGAATCCTCGTCCTGCGCGATGGCCTTGCCCAGCTGGGGCACGACCCGCTCCGAATAGAGATCGTAGGCATCCTTGAAGCCGGGCCATTCGACCGTGCTGAACTCGAGGCAGAAGAACCGCCCGCCATGCTTGAGCACCCGGTGCGCCTCGGCCAGCGCGCGATCGATGAAGGTCACGTTCCGGATGCCGAAGGCGATCGTGTAGGCATCGAACATGTGCGAGGGATAGGGCAGCTGCTCGGCGTTCTGGCACGACCACGAAAGCCCTTCGATCCCGCGCTCCATCGCGCGCTCGATCCCGCAGTCGAGCATGTCCTGGTTGATGTCGGCCACGGTCACTTCGGCACCTGTGGCGGCCATGCGGAAGGCGATGTCGCCTGTCCCGCCGGCCATGTCGAGAATCGCTTCCCCGCTGCGCGGTTTCACCCGGCGCACGAAGCGATCCTTCCACAAGCGGTGCATGCCGCCCGACATCGCATCGTTCATGATGTCGTACTTCGCTGCGACATTGGAAAAGACGCCGCCGACGCGCGCTGTCTTCTCATCGGGGCTGACGTCTTCGTAGCCGAAGGAAACGGTATCGCTCATGGCCCAGCGCCTTACGGCGAAACTGGTGTGGCGTCTATTCGGAGCTGTGCCTGTTGCCGCACAGGGCTGGCACCGCCCCGGGCGAACCTCCATATTCACGGCCGACACGTTGCCAATCGGCGGAAGACCAATGCCCGAACTTCCCGAGGTCGAGACCACCATCCGCGGGCTCGCCCTCCATCTCGAAGACCGAATCCTTACCTCGGTTCGCACCATGCGGCCCGACATGCGTCGCCCCTTCCCCGCCGGGCTGGGCCAGACGCTGGTCGGCGCGCGCGTGACCGGGCTGGGTCGGCGCGCGAAGTTCGGCCTCATCCACACCGACCGCGCGCGGACCCTGATCTTCCATCTCGGCATGAGCGGACGCTGGCGGATCGACCCCGAAACGCCTGACAAGCACGATCACCTGACAATCGAGACCGAGACGAATCGATTCGCGCTCAACGATCCGCGTCGCTTTGGCTGGGTCGATCTCGTCGACACCGCCGAGCTCGACTCCTGGCCCAGTTTCGCGAGCATGGGACCGGAACCGCTCGGCCCCGCACTCACGCCCGCCTATCTCAAGGGCGCGCTCGCCGGACGCAGGCAGGCGATCAAGCTGCTGCTGCTCGACCAGCGAATCGTCGCCGGGCTCGGCAACATCTACGTGTGCGAGGCGCTCTGGCGGGCGCGCATCAGCCCGAAGCGTGCCGGCGGACGCGTATCGCTGGCGGCGCTGGAGCGGCTGGTACCCGCTATTCGCGAGGTCCTGGAGCAATCGATTCGCGATGGCGGATCGTCCCTGCGCGATTTCGTCCGCCCCGATGGCGAACTCGGCTATTTCGCGACCCGGTTCGACGTCTATGGCCGCACCGGGCAAGTGTGTCGGCGCGAGGACGGCGGCCTGATCCGGCGATTCGAACAGGGTGGGCGAAGCAGCTGGTACTGCCCCCGCTGCCAGCGGTGACGAGGACCGGCCGCACCACGGCCGGTAATTTCTTGACGAAGAACCCCGTTCGGCCTATGTGCCGCGCCTTCCGGTGAGAAATCGCCGTTTCCAGGATTTGAAACACACGACAGGCGCCGCGCGCTTCGCGGCCCGAAACAAGGACGACCATGGCCAATACGCCGCAAGCCCGCAAACGCATCCGTCGCAACGCGCGCCGTGCCGAAATCAATGGTTCGCGCATGAGCCGCATCCGCACCTTCGTGAAGAAGGTCGAAGCGGCCATTGAAGGCGGCGACAAGGAAGCCGCGCAGAACGCGCTTCGCGACGCGCAGCCCGAACTGGCTCGCGGTGTCGCGCGCGGCGTTCTCCACAAGAACACCGCGTCGCGGAAGATGTCGCGTCTTTCGAAGCGCGTTTCGGCGCTCTAGCCGCTTCCATACCAACAGATCGACCGCGATTTCGGGGTCGCCGCAGTGTGCGGCGACCCTTTTTGCGTTGCTGTCACGAATCTGAAGCAGAGCGCACCGAGTCGGTGCTAGGAAGTCCGCCGATTCGAGAGTTGTGCAAAAGACGAAATTGCTCATTTACAGCCACTTAAACGGCGCTCCGCCACGCATGGTGTGTCAATCCGCTTTATTTCATTTCTGCGACCAATTGGCTCTTGCGATGTCCCCCGCAGACCTGCTTATTAACTCGCATCGCCGGGAAGGGGACTCTCCCGGCGCTACAAAGCAGATGGCTATGAAGGCCCGGGCAGATCCGCTCGCCAATCAGGCGATTGCGGCAACGGGCAAGCTATATGCAGCTGACTTGAGGGTACCAAGTCCGGGGGCGATAGGCGCTTCCGGAAACGGAGGCGTAGTAGCAGGTTATGGCACGGATTTCTGACAACGCAGGGCCCGCGCGCAAGCGCTCCAAGGGCGACGGCGAAGACGATATGGAGCGCGTCGCGCTGGCTGCCGACTGGGACGACATCAGTACCGGGCTGCGCAAGGATCTTGGCCACCAGCTGCATAGCCAATGGATCAAGCCGATCCAGGTCGGCGATTTCGACGCCGCGACCGGCACACTCGCGCTGTACCTGCCGTCGGAATTCGCCGCCGAATGGGTCCGCAAGCACTTTGCCGATCGCCTGTCGCTCGCCTGGAAGATTGCGCGTTCGGAAATCAAGACCGTCGCGATCGAGATCCACCCGAGCCGCAAGCGCATGGCGGACATCTCGCTGGGCGACTCGCGCCGTCCGGCCAATGACGGGCCGGATCTGCGGGTCGTGTCCGATGGCGGGTTCGGCGATCCCGGCTTCAGTAGCGTCGGCCTCGACGCCTCGCTCACCTTCGCCGCCTTCGTGACCGGCGATGCCAACGTACTGGCGCGCAATGCCGCGCAGCGCATGGCGGCGAACGACAAGCCGCAATTCTCGCCGCTCTACATCAAGGCCGCGACCGGCCAGGGCAAGACGCACCTGCTCCACGCGATCGGGCACCAGTTCCTCGCCGCGCACCCGCGCGCGCGCATCTTCTACTGCTCTGCCGAACGCTTCATGATCGAGTTCGTGCAGGCGCTGAAACAGAACCGGATGATCGAGTTCAAGACGCGGCTGCGCGGCTTCGACCTGCTGCTGGTCGACGATCTCCAGTTCATCATCGGCAAGGCCAGCGCTCAGGAAGAGTTGCTCTACACGATCGATCACCTGCTGTCGGAGGGCAAGCGGCTGGTCTTCGCCGCCGACCGCGCGCCGCAGGCGCTCGACAGCGTCGAACCTCGCCTTCTCAGCCGCCTGTCGATGGGTCTGGTGGCGGACATCCAGCCTGCCGACCTCGAACTGCGGCGCTCGATCCTCGAATCGAAGCTGACCCGGTTCGCACCACTGAGCGTGCCCGACGACGTGGTCGATTTCCTCGCCCGCACGATCACCCGCAACGTGCGCGAGCTGGTCGGCGGCCTCAACAAGCTGATCGCCTATGCCCAGCTGACCGGCCAGCCGGTCTCGCTGCAGCTGGCCGAGGAACAGCTCACCGATATCCTCTCGGCCAACCGCCGCCGGATCACGATCGACGAGATCCAGCGCACCGTGTGCCAGTTCTATCGCATCGACCGGTCGGAAATGAGCAGCAAGCGCCGCACCCGCGCGGTAGTGCGCCCGCGGCAGGTCGCGATGTATCTTTCCAAGGTTCTCACGCCGCGCAGCTATCCCGAAATCGGGCGCAAGTTCGGCGGGCGCGACCATTCGACCGTGATCCATGCGGTCAAGCTGATCGAGGATCTGCGCACCCGCGATGCCGACATGGATGGCGATGTGCGCAGCCTGCTGCGCCAGCTCGAGAGCTGATCCACCCACAGCCCAGCGACATGATGTGAGCCGCCCGTCGACGCCCCACTCCACAGGGCTGTCGACAGGCGCTGCACAGGCTGCCAACAGGCTTGTCCATGGTCGAGCCCGCCCACACCGCCATCCGCCCCAAACTCCCCGCTGCGCTTGGCGAGGCACTCTTGCGCGGCCTTCGCGGCAAGTGCCCGCGTTGTGGCGAGGGGCGCCTGTTCCGCACATGGCTCAAGCCCGCCGACACCTGCGCGCATTGCGGGCAGGACTGGTCGGTCCAGCAGGCCGATGATTTTCCCGCCTATATCGGCATCTTCGTGGTCGGCCACCTGCTCGCACCCATCGTGATCGCGATGATCGGCAGCTATGGCATGTCGGCGTGGCTGACGCTGGCAATCATCCTGCCGGTCGCGGTCGCGATGCTGATCGGCATGCTTCAGCCGGTGAAGGGCGGCGTCATCGCTTTCCTGTGGTGGTTCGGTATCGGCGCTTTCGTGCAGGAGCGCCCCGAGCCTGGCGCGGACCGATCGTGAGCCTGGCACCCGAGCGCCTCGAGCGATTCGCCCGCCATATCGTGCTGCCCGAAGTCGGGGGCGCGGGGCAGGCGGCGCTGGCGGGCAGGCACGTCGCGCTGGTCGGCCTCGGCGGGATCGGCAGCCCGGCGTTGCAATATCTTGCTGGCGCAGGCGTCGGCCGCTTCACGCTGATCGATGATGGCGATGTCGAGCTTTCCAACCTCCAGCGCCAGACGATCTACACAACGCGCGATGTCGGACATGCAAAAGCGGTCGCCGCGCGCCGCTGGCTCGCCAATTTCGACGGAGCGATCCCTGCGGATGTCTACGACGACCGGATCGAACCCGCCAACGCTGCCGCGCGAATCGCAGGTGCGGATCTGGTGGTCGACGGGACCGACAATTTTGCGACCCGGCTCGCGGTATCCGATACCTGCGTGGCGACGGGCGCCCCCTTGCTGAGCGCTGCGGTCGGCCGCTTCCAGGGCCAGGTGGGGGCCTTCGCGGGGCACCTGCCCGACCGGCCGTGCTACCGGTGCTTCGTCGGCGATGCCTTCGATGCGGACGACTGCGATACCTGTGCGGAGGATGGCGTGCTGGGCGCGATGGTCGGCTGGGTCGGCAGCTTTGCCGCGATGCAGGCGATTCGCGTTCTGCTCGAAGGAGCGAGCAGCCTCGGCGATCCGCAATGGGGCAAACTGTACCTGATGGACGGACTGGCCGCTGGAATGCGCACGCTCACCATCGCAAAGGACCCCGGCTGCAGCGCCTGCTCCACCCACGGAAGCAAGGCGCATCGATAATTGGTCCCGCGAGATGGACGGTTCGTCGCATTTTTTGCTGCATCTGCGAAACAAATTTCGAGCCCCGCAGTTTATGCGGCGTTAGGCAGGAGAATTAGAATTATGAAAATCGCGAAAATCTCGGCAGTTGCTGCCGCAGCATCGCTCGCCATTGCGCCGGTCGCCATTCAGGCCGCGCCCGGTTCGGCGCGCACCGCCGCGCCGGTCGAAGGCGAGTCCGAACTCGCTGGCGGCATCGGTGCCGCTGCGGTCATCCTTGCCATCGGTGCCATCGGCATCGGTGCATTGCTGATCGCCGAAGACGACGACGAGGATGCGGTCAGCCCGTAAAACGGCCGATCCGAACGCAAAAGGCGGGCCGGAGAGCGATTCTCCGGCCCGTTTTTTTTGCCTAATCGCCCAGCATCTCGTCGACCCATGCAGGAACAAGTTCGCCCGCGCGCCCCTGCCGCGATTCGTCGAACCAGTGCGATCCTTCGCTACGATCGAGATTGAGTTCGAGGGTGCGCGCGCCGTGCGCCGCGGCTTCCTGCACGAAGCCCGCCGCGGGGTAGACCGCCCCCGAAGTGCCGATCGACACGAACAGGTCAGCGCGTGCGAGAGCGTCGTATATTCGCGGCATTTCGTAAGGCATTTCGCCGAACCATACGACATCGGGCCTGAGTGCAGGTGCGCCGCATCCGGGGCAGGCGGGCGCATCGCTTAGCGAACCCTCCCAGCGCGACCGCGCGCCGCATGCAGCGCACAGGGCGCTGCGCAACTCGCCATGCATGTGGAGGACACCCCCCGCACCGGCACGCTCGTGCAAATCGTCGACATTCTGGGTGACCAGCAGCATGTCGTGCGGCCACTCCGCTTCGAGTCGGGCAAGCGCCGCATGCGCCGCGTTGGGCTCCACGGTCATAAGCGCGGCGCGGCGCGCGTCGTAGAAACCCTGCACCAGCGCCGGATTGCGGGCGAAAGCCTCGGGCGTCGCCACGTCCTCGATCCGGTGCTTTTCCCACAGCCCGCCCGCGTCGCGGAACGTGTCGATGCCGCTTTCGGCGGAAATCCCGGCGCCTGTCAGGATGACGATGTTGCGAATGTCTGCCATGGCGCGCATCAAACACTGACGAGGCGCGAGGGCAATGGCGGCAATCGGAATCATCGGGCGCGACGGGCGCATGGGACAGGCGATCGCAGCGGCGATCGAGGCGAGCGAGCATACGCTGGCAGGCGGCGTCGACCGCGGCGAGGATGTGGCCGGACTGGCCGACCGAAGCGATGCGCTGATCGACTTTTCCGCTCCCCAAGCGCTCGAGGGCAACCTTCATGCCGCGATCGGCGCGGGCGTGCCCCTGCTGATCGGCACGACCGGGCTGGAAGAGGGCCACCACCGCGCGATCGACGAGGCCGCGCGCGCCGTGCCCGTGCTCCAGACGGGCAACACCTCGCTCGGCGTGACCATGCTCGCAAAGCTCGTGCGCGAGGCTGCGGGTGCGCTCGGCCCGGCGTGGGATATCGAGATCGTGGAGATGCATCACCGGCGCAAGGTCGATGCTCCGTCGGGCACGGCGCTGCTGCTGGGCGAGGCGGCGGCGGATGCGCGCGGGATCGACCTGTCCGAAAATGCCGAGCGCGGGCGAGACGGGCACACCGGGGCAAGGGCCGAAGGCGCCATCGGCTTTGTCGCCCTGCGCGGCGGCACCGTGGCAGGCGAGCACAGCGTGATCCTCGCCGGCGAGAACGAGCGAATCGTCCTCAGCCATGTGGCCGAGGACCGCGCCCTGTTCGCGCGCGGAGCGCTGACCGGCACGGCGTGGCTGATCGGGCGCGAGCCGGGGCGCTATGGAATGGAGGACGTGCTGGGGCTGTGAGCAGGGTGACGGCAGCGCGATGCGCCTGGCGCGAGGAAGGCGGTGGCGCGGAGGCGGCTACGCGCTGCCTCGCCTTTCTCGACCATGTCGGCATCGAAGTCGACTGGATCGGCGAAGGCGACGAAACGCAATTGCTCGACGGGCTGGCGATCCTGGGCGGCCGCCTGCTGGTCGATCCGGACACGCCGATCTGGCCGAGCGACCTGCTGCACGAAGGGGGACATATCGCGGTCGCCCCGTCGGATAAGCGGGCGACGCTGGGTCCGCTCGAACCCGATCCGACCGATGAGATGATGGCCATCGCATGGTCTTTCGCAGCGGCGCGCCAGTGCCACCTGCCGCTCAAGCACCTGTTCCATTCGGGCGGCTATCGCGAAGACGGTGCGAAGCTGATCCAGTCCTTTGCCACCGGCCATTACATCGGCGCGCCGATGCTCGGCTATTACGGCATGTGCGCCGACATGCAGACCGCGCTGGCGCAGGGGGTCGCGTCGTTCCCCAACATGATTCGCTGGCTTCGGTAATGCGCGCAAGGCCGATGAACCCACAGACATGACCAAGGACCAGATCTTCGAATTCTTCAGCCGCCTGGCCGAGAGCAACCCCGCGCCCGAGACCGAGCTGGAATACGGCAACCCCTACCAGCTGCTCGTTGCGGTAACGCTGTCGGCACAGGCGACCGACGTGGGCGTGAATAAGGCGACCCGCGCGCTCTTTGCGCAGGTGCAGAGACCGCAGCAGATGCTCGATCTGGGCGAGGATGGCCTCAAGGATCACATCAAGACCATCGGCCTCTACAACTCCAAGGCGAAGAACGTGATCGCGATGGCGCGCCTGCTGGTCGACGAGCATGATGGCGAGGTGCCGGAGACGCGCGAGGCACTGGTCACTCTGCCCGGCGTCGGCCGCAAGACCGCCAATGTCGTTCTCAACTGCGCCTTCGGGCAGGAGACCTTCGCGGTCGACACGCATATCTTCCGGGTCGGCAACCGCACCGGGCTCGCCAAGGGCAAGACGCCCGAAGCGGTCGAGGCGAAGCTGGAAAAGCGCGTGCCCGGCCCCTTCCGCCTCCACGCGCACCACTGGCTGATCCTGCACGGGCGCTATGTCTGCAAGGCGCGCACGCCCGAATGCTGGCACTGCGATGTCGTCGACCTGTGCAGCTTCCGCAAGAAGGTGCTAGAAGCGCCCAAAGCGCGCAAATCCAAGGAGAGCGGATGATGAAACGGGTAGCGGCACTGTTCGGACTGATGCCTCTGGCATCCTGTGCGCCTGTCGGGGAGACCGGGCCGACCTATGCGCAAGCGAACGAAGACACCAATATCCGAGTGACGGGCGAGGCGGTATCCTGTCTTTCGGCATCGCGCATCCGCAGCTCGCGCGTGATCGGCGACGGCGTCATCGATTTCCACGTGACGGGGGGCGACACCTATCGCAATCACCTGCGCAGCGACTGCCCGGCCCTGCGTCGGAACGACGCGATCACATACGAAGTGCGCGGCGGCGAGCTGTGCCGGGGCGAGATCGTCTACGCGGTCGACAATTACGGCGGGCAGCTCGAACGCGGCCCGGGCTGCGGCCTCGGCGAATTTACACCGATCGAATATGTCGATTCGGTCAGCGACGCGCCGGAAACCATGGGGGAGTGACGAAAGCCCCCGCCGGCCCCGGCTAGAGTGTGACCGGCTCGCGTACGTAGTCGAACGCACCCGCCCCCGCCCACGCCGCTCCATCGGGAAAGCGCAGCTCCATGCCCGCCAGTCCCGCAGGATTTGCAAGGCGCATGTTGACGCCCATCATGGTGTTTCCATGCGCGGCGATGGCGCTTTCGGTGAGCACGAAATGCGTGGTCGACCCGCACGTCGGGCAGGAATGCGTTTCGGCGGAGGCCGTGTCCTTGTCCGCCCGCCGGTAACCCGTTGTCGAGCCCGAGACCGACACGTCGGCAGGATCGAGATAGCTCCAGCGCGCGCCCGATTTGCGGCACAAGGTGCAGTTGCATTCGTGGATGAAGTCGGGCCGCTGCTCCAGCGTTACCGAGACCGAGCCGCACAGGCATTCCAAAGTCATTCGTAGCGTCCTTCTCTAGATATCGTCCGCGCTGGCCAATTCCGCCTTGTCGACCTCGCCCAGCATGCTCGCGGTGGCCACGGTCACCGTCGCATCGCCGGTTACGTTGGTGGCGGTGCGCATCATGTCCATGATGCGGTCGACCCCGGCCACGAAGGCGATCGTTTCGAGCGGTACTCCGACTGCGGTGAAGATCGCGCCCATCATTACGAGGCCGCCGCCCGGAATGCCCGCTGCTCCGATCGAGCCGACCGTCGCCAGCAATGCGATCATTCCGTAATCCGCCCAGCTCAGGTCGACGCCGAAGATCTGCGCGCCGAACAAGGTCGCGAGCCCGAGATACATCGCGGTGCCGTCCATGTTGATCGTCGATCCGAGCGAGACGATGAAGCTGGAGGTCGGCTGGCTGACGCCGAGGTTGCGCTGGGTGCAGCGCAGGGTGACGGGCAGCGTCGCGCTGGAACTGGCCGTGGAATAGGCCACCGCGATCGCATCGATCATGCCGCGGAAGAAGCCCACGACGGAAACGTGCGAGAACAGCAGGATGAAGACGTACATCACGCCGATGATCAGCAGGCAGCCCGCGTAATTGAGCGCGACCAGCTTGCCCAGCGCGGCGACCGCATCGAGGCCGAGCGTGCCGACGACCCATGCGATCAGCGCGAAGACGCCGAACGGCGTCAGTTCCATGATCACCATCGTGATTTTCTGGAAGATCAGCGCGCCGGCATCGAAAGCGCGTGCCAGCGCCGCCACCGCACCATTGGTGGGCCCGTCCTTGTCCTCCTCCCGCATGGCGAGCAGGATGCCGATGCCCACCAGCAGCGAAAAGACGATCAGCGGCAGCACGTTGACGTCCGCCATGACCTTCACCGGGCTGACGGGGATCATCGATCGCAGCATCTCGCGCCATTCGAACGGCGCAGGCTCGGGCACCGCGCCCATCTCGATCCCCGAGGTGTCGAGGCCGACGCCGGGCGCGAAGAAAGTGCCGAGGCCCAGGCCCAGCCACACGGCAACCTGGCCGGTCACGACGAAGAGCAGGATGGCGCGCCAGCCGACGCTGCCCAGCTTGCCCAGATCGCCGATCGCGGTGACGCCCGCCACGATGCTGAAGAAGATCAGCGGGACGATCAGCATCTTGATGAAATCGATGAAGATATCGCCGACGATCTTGATGCTCTCGGCATCTTCGCCCCAGAAATATCCGACGACCGCACCCAGAAACAGAGCGAGCAGCACGCGCGCCCACAAAGGCGTCGCAAACCAGGCCTTGAACATCGATATCCCCCTGAGAGTCCTCAGCCCTTAGTGCCGGGCTGCGAGGGGGACGGCAAGCCCGCGCGCGCTCAGTTCGCCAGCGCCGCGCGCGCGATTCGCGCGTAGATGCGCGCCAGCACCGAAAGGTCCGCGACCGCGACCGCCTCGTCGCGCTTGTGCATCGTCGCATTGACCAGCCCGAACTCGATCACCGGGCACACGGCCCTCAGGAAGCGCGCGTCGGAAGTCCCGCCCGTGGTCGAGGCTTCGGGCGCGACGCCCGTCTCGGCCTCGACCGCTGCGCTGACCATCGCGGAGAAATCGCCCGGCGGGGTGAGGAATGGCTCGCCCGAGATCACAGGGCGCACCTCCACCTGATGGCGCGCGCAGATCGCGGCGACCTTCTCGCTGAGCGAAGCACCCGAATGCAGGTCGTTGAACCGGATCGAAAGGCGCGCGCGCGCCTCGCCGGGAATGACGTTGTGCGCCGGATTGCCGACCTCGATATCGGTGATCTCGAGATTGCTCGGCTGGAACCAGTCGGTCCCCTCGTCGAGCACGAGCGCCTCCAGCTCCGCCATCGCTGCCACCAGCCGCGGGATCGGATTGTCGGCGAGGTGCGGGTAGGCGACGTGGCCCTGCGTCCCCTTGGCGGTCAGCCACATGTTCACCGAGCCGCGGCGGCCGATCTTCATCATGTCGCCCAGCCGGTTGACGCTGGTCGGCTCCCCCACGAGGCACAGGTCGGGTGCGTAGCCCTCGGCGCGCATGTAATCGATCAGCGCGCGTGTCCCGTGCAGCGCAGGCCCTTCCTCGTCGCCCGTGATGATGAAGCTGATCGTGCCTGCTTCGGGCGGCACATCGGCGACGGCGGCGACCATGCACGCGATCGCCCCCTTCATGTCGACCGCGCCGCGCCCGTAGAGAAGGTCGCCTCTTATCTCTGGCTCGAATGCGTTGCTTTCCCAACCCTCACCCGGCGGCACGACGTCGAGGTGCCCGGCGAAAGCGAAATGCTTCGGCCCTGCGCCGACGCGGATGGCGAACAGGTTTTCGACCGGCGCCTCGTCGGTGCCAGCAGCGCCTTCACCACGCGTAAAACGGTGCACAGCGAAGCCTAGCGGGGTCAGCATCGCGTCGAGCGCGTCAAACACGGCGCCGGTGGCCGGAGTAACGCTGCGCGCGGCGATCAACCGCTTGGCGAGTTCGAGAACATCGGTCATGCTTGTCGCGCTAGCAGGAGTGCGCGCCCATGCCCAAGCTCGATCTCGACGCGATCCCGCAGACCAATGCGACCGGCTACCCCGCGCCCTACGATGCCGAAGTCGAGGGCCGCTGGTATCGCCGCCTCACGCCGGTAGCCGGTTTGACGCGCATGGGCGCGAGCCATGTCGTGCTGAAGCCCGGGGCGTGGTCGAGCCAACGGCACTGGCACAGCGCGGAGGACGAGCTGGTGGTGATGCTGGCGGGCGAGGCGGTACTGGTCGAAGACCCCGGATCGGGGTCCGGGGCAGGCAACGGTGAGAGCATCGTGCGCCCCGGCGATATCCTCGCCTGGCCCGCGGGCGAGGAAAACGGCCACCACCTCCAGAACCGCAGCGATGCCGATTGCGTCTTCGTAGCGATCGGCGCGGGTCCGAAGGACGAGGACTCGGGCGAATATCCCGATATCGACATGGTCTTCGATGCCGCAGGCTACGCGCGCAAGGATGGCACGCGTTACGCCGCGAAGCGGACGCCCTAACCCTCTTCAGGCTAGTTGTCTTCCGGCTCCGGCAGCGGGCCGGGCGCCATCGCACGGTCGAGCAGGTCCGCGATGCGCAGGCCCGCTTGCGTCACACGGCGCTGCGAGACCGGAATCGCCGCCTCGATATCCTCCTGCGTCAGCGCGGTCTCATCGGGCAGCGGGCCATCCAGCGGGCTGCGGTCGAAAGCATTGGGATATACGAAATCGCGCGAGGTCTCCCAGCTCTCGCGTCCCCAGTCGGCAGGATCGCCGCCCGCCAGCTCGGCACGCTCGGCGGCGGTGTAGCGACGCACGAGGGCTGGCCGCGCGGACGTGATCGCGCGTTCGGCCAGCGGGCCGTCCCAGATCCAGTGCAGGTTGAGCCCCGGCGCGATACCGTAAGCCGCCTCGCGGTCGTTCCCACCCCGGTCGTCGAGATCGCCCGAATGCAGCGGCATGTGGATGTCGCCCGCAAAATGGACCACGAAGGCGAGCGCTTCCAGACGCACATTGTCGGGCAGGCTCTCGTCGGCGAGGATGCGGAAATTGCGCGTCACCTGAGCGCTGACGCAATTGCCGCCGGAGCAGTTCTTGCCCGCGTCGTATTCTTCGGTGACCGGCTCGGTCTGGTAGTGCCAAGCGGCCGTATAGCCCCAGCGCCAGCCCTCGCGCCGGATGCAGTCGGGCCAGGTCGCGGCCTCAATCAGGTTGCCGAGCGGACAGTCGGGCGTGCCGATCTGCGACTCGGCCTTGAACAGCCGGTCGAGCTTCGCGCGCGTCTCTGGCCGGATATTCGCCAGCGCGATTTCGGCGGTGACGCCGTGGGCAAAGAAACCCCAGGCACTCGCCGGCGAGGGGAGCAGGATTGCAAGCGCAGCCAGCGCCGCAAGGATGCGCGCGATCAGGCGGCGGGTACGCTCTCGTATTGTTCGATGACCCATTGTTCGTCCTCTGCGGCGCCGATCCACTGCTGGAGCCAGTCGTGCGTCCAGACCGCCTGCATGTAACTCTGCGCGAAGCCGGGTACACCGAAGCCATAGGTGATGAAACGGCTGACGACCGGCGCGTAGAAGATATCCGCCGCGCCGAAGGTGCCGAACAGGAAGGGGCCGCCGCTGCCGAAGCGCGCGCGTGCCTCCGCCCACAGGCCGAGGATGCGGACCACATCCTGTTTCGTCGCTTCGGAAATCTTCACATTCTCGTGCCGGGTGCGGATGTTCATCGGGCACTCGCGCCGCAGCGAAAGGTACGAGCTGTGCATTTCGGCGACCATCGCGCGGGCCAGCGCGCGCGCCGCATCGTCCTTCGGCCAGAAGCGATCGCGGCCGACCTTGTCGCCAAGATATTCGAGGATGGCGAGACTGTCCCACACCACGGCCTCGTCATCCCACAGCACGGGCACCTTGCCCGATGACGGGGTCAGTTCGCCATCGCTGCGCTTCTTTGCCTCCCAATCCTCGCCGAACAGGGGCACGGTGATCTCGTCGAATGACAGACCCGCCTGCTTGCACGCGAGCCAGCCGCGCAGGCTCCAGCTGGAATAGTTCTTGTTGCCGATGATCAGTTTCATGTCGCTTCCCGGCCGGGCCTCTTGTCTACGGGCAATCGCGTAGAACGCCTCCTGAGTGCTGTCGAGCGCGCCCGAACCTAGGGCGTCAGCGCGTCAGCCACCACCGCAGCGCGCAGGGCCGCGATGCCCTGCCCCTTTTCGGCACTGGTTAGGTGGATTTCCGGAAAGGCGGCGGGGTGCTTCTTCGCCTCTGCCGCCACCATCTCGTGCACCGCGTCGAGCGCGCTCGCCTTGATCTTGTCGCTCTTGGTCAGGACGATGCGATAGCCGACCGCCGCCTCGTCGAGCATTTTCATCATCGCCCGGTCGCTGTCCTTCAACCCGTGGCGGCTGTCGACGAGGACGAGAGCGCGCGAAAGCACCTGCCGCCCGCGCAGGTAGGTGCGCACGAGGCCCTGCCATTTCTCGACCACCGATTTGGGCGCCTTGGCAAAGCCGTAACCGGGCATGTCGACCAGCCGGAACTGCGTCGGTTCGCCGACCTCGAAGATATTCAGCTCCTGCGTGCGTCCCGGCGTCACCGAGGCGCGCGCAATCCCCTTGCGCATGGTCAGCGCGTTGAGGAGCGAGCTCTTGCCCACGTTCGATCGGCCGGCGAGCGAAATCTCGGGCACGGTCGGTTCGGGCAGGAACTTGAGCTGCGGCGCGCTCAGCAGGAATTCGACCCGGCCCGACACCATCCGCGCCGCCGCGACCTCTTCCGGTGTCTGCGGGCCGTGGCCGGCGGCGCTCACGTCTTTCCTTCCGATGCGGTCTCGTCGCGGGCCTTGGCTTCCTTCTCCGCCTTGTCCCTGTCCATCGCCGCCTTGAGCTGGGGATGCTTGGAATAGAGGTATTTCTGCTGCGCCAGCGTCAGCAGGTTGGAGGTGTTCCAGTAGAGCAGCAGGCCTGCGGCAAACGGCGCCATCACGAACATCAGCACCCATGGCATGATGCTGAAGATCTGCTGCTGCATCGGGTCCATGCTCGACGGGTTGAGCCTGAAGGTCAGCCACATCGTGAAGCCGAGCAGCAGGGCGAGCGGACCCAGCGCGAGGAAGCCCGGCACTTCGTAGGGCAGCATGCCGAACAGGTTCAGGATATGCGCCGGATCGGGCGCGGACAGATCCTCGATCCACAGGACGAAGGGCTGGTGGCGCATCTCGATCGCGAGGACCAGCACCTTGTACAGCGCGAAGAACACGGGGATCTGCAACAGCATCGGCAGGCAGCCCGCGACCGGGTTGACGCCCTGGTCCTTGAACAGCTTCTGCATTTCCTGCTGCTGCTTGACCTTGTCGTCCTTGTGCTTTTCCTGAAGCTTTTTCATCTCCGGCTGGATCGCCTTCATGCTCGCCATGCTGGCGAAGCCCTTCTGCGCGATCGGGAACATGAGGCCGCGCACGCAGCAGGTGAGCAGGATGATGGCGACGCCGAAATTGCCGACCAGATCGAACAGCGTGCGCAGCAGCCACAGGATCGGCTTTTCGAACCAGCGGAACCAGCCCCAGTCGATCGCGAGGCCGAACTGCGCGATGCCCGCTTCCTGATAGGCGTCGAGCACCTGGCTTTCCTTGGCGCCGGCGAACAGCTGCGAGGTGCGGCTGATCTGGCGGCCGGGGCGCAGCGTGATCGGATCGTAGATCATGTCGGCGCGGAACAGGTCGTCGCCCAGCGAGCGGAAGCCGGTGTCGAGCCCCGTGCCGTTCTCGGGAATGAGCGCACCCAGCCAGTAGACGTCGGTAAAACCGAGCCAGGCGGCGTTGCCCTCGCCCGAAACCGCGCCCTCTTCGGCCAGATCGTCGTAATCGGGGCCGTAATCGACCGTCCCATCATACGTCCCGATCGGGCCCGAATGCGAAATCCACGTGCTCGGGCTCGCGGTCAGGCTCGTGCGTGTGATGGTCGCGAAGGGGGAGACGACCACCGGCCCGTCGCCGTAATTGGCGACCGTCTGCTGCGCGGTGATCATGTAATTGTCGTCGATCGACAGGCGGATGAGGAAACGCTGGCCTTCGCCATTGTCCCACCGCAGGTCGACCGGATTGCCGGGCGACAGGGTCCCGCCGCTCGCCTGCCAGACGGTGCGCGCATCGGGCACATCAGTGCCTTCACCCACGAAGCCGAACTGCGCGAAGTTCTGGATCGGCGTTCCTGCAGGCGCGAAGAGCTGCACCGGCCCGCTGTCCTCGTCGACCGTGGCACGATGATCCTTCAGCTCGATATCGTCGATCCGCGCACCCACGAGGTTGATCGAGCCTTCGACCCGCGGCGCGTCGATCCGCACGCGGTCGCCCGAGGAAAGCGCCTCGTCGAGATCGATCGCCTGCTGCGCCACGCTGGGCGCGACGCCCGACTCACTGGCGATTTCCTGTCCCGCACGCTGTTCGGGCGTGGTCGCACGCTCGGTCTGCTCAGTCTCGGGCGGGGCCGGATAGAAATAGCTGATCGCCGTATCGTACAGCAGGATCATGATGCCGCACAGAACCACGGCGAAGATGAGATTGCGCTGGTTGTCCAAGAAACTTCAGTCCTGCTTGCGCTTCACGCGTGATGAAACATTGTCGGGTCGGGCGGCTCGGGTGATTGGCCCCATGCCCCAGGGCCTAGGGCACCGGATCATGGCCGTGCCCGCCCCACGGATGGCAGCGCATTATACGCTTGAAGCCCAGCCATCCACCCTTGATTGGGCCATGCTTCTCGATCGCCTCGATGGCGTATTGCGAGCATGTCGGCTGGAAGCGGCAGCTGGGCGGCAGGATCGCGCTCGGCCCCAGTTGCCAGCCGCGAATCAGCAGCACCATTGCGCGCCTGACGATCGTCACCGGCTGCGCCTGCGCCGGGGCGGGCGGCCCTTCTGGCCCTCGCCTCTCGCCGCCCGGCCCAGGGCGTCGGCCAGTTCATCCGAAAGCTTTGCGAAATCCCGCTCCACCCCGCCTTCGCGCCCGATCAGGACGTGATCGTGATCGGGCAGGCCGCCGGCGGGCAGGTGTGCCCGGAGCAATTCGCGAAAGCGGCGTTTCATCCGGTTGCGGACGACGGCGTTGCCGATCTTTTTGGTGACCGTGATGCCGTAGCGCACGCCGTGCCCGTCGTTGGGCCGCGCCAGCAGCACGAATCCGGGCGTGGGCACACGCAGCCCCCGATTCGCCGCGAGGAAATCCGCACGTTTGGTCAGCACGCTACTGGCGGTCATGGGCCTGCGAATCTCGGGCCTGTCGGTCACGGCTGAATTCATGGCGCTCAGATAGGCAAACGGGCCCCCGATCGGGAGCCCGCAAGCAAATCGAATTGTCGCGTGGATCGGTCGGGCGATGCGCATGGCACCCCGCGACCGCTCAGCGAATCAGGCGCAGAGCTTCTTGCGGCCGCGCTTGCGGCGCGCGGCGAGAACCTTGCGGCCGCCGGTGGTGGCCTTGCGTGCGAAGAAGCCGTGGCGGCGCGCACGAACGAGATTGCTGGGCTGGAAAGTCCGCTTCATGGTAAACCTCTAGTCGATGAGCCGGATGGTGGCGCCTTTGCGAGCGGCCCATCCGCGAATTGCGTTTCACCGCAAGGCGAAACTTCAAGCGCGCGCTATTACGGCGTCGCGACGGTCAGGTCAAGGTAGGCAATGCGCGGCGCGATGCCAGTGGTGTTGTCGGTGCCGTTGTCGTTGGCGGCTTGCTCGATCGTCCGCGCCAGCCAGCCGCGCATGTCGCCCGCGTCGAGCCAGCGGGCCCCGGCATGCGGCACCGCATTGGTCATCGCGTAGAAGTCGCGCGCGCCTGCCTCGCTCATGCCCATCTCGCGGTAATAGTCGAGGTAGTAGCGATGCTCGGGCGCGTCGGGGGCGAAGTCGTCCGCCTCGCGCCCGCGATTGTCGCGCCACGAATGGACCGCGAAACGCGCGCCATCCTCGACCTCGCGCCTCGCCCCGGCGAGGAACAGCTCGACTGCGCCCGAGCGGACCGATCCGCCGCGCGGTACCCGCGTGGTCAGACCGGCATCGCGAATCATCCGCCCGACCTCGAGGTTGGCGCGGTCGTTCTCCGTCCCCGGCGCCTCCAGCATGTCGAGCGTACGCAGGCCCGGGAAGGCCCGCAGCAGCGCCGCGAACTGCGCCGGGGTGGCGGCGGTGGTGGTACCGACGAGGGCCGCGCGCGTCGGGTCGATCACGCGGAACGGTCCGTAAGCGGCAAGGGCATTGGGGGTGGTGGCACGGTAGGACGAGATCGCGCGGTCCGCGATGGCGTAGTCGATCCGCGGCGCATCGCCCGCCACGGTATCGGCGTAGGCATAGCTCGCGGCCGGCCAGGCATCGTCGAAGCGCGGATCGGTCTCGTCGATCCATTCCTCGCTCACCGTCACCCGCAGCACCCAGCCATCCGGCGCGCCCTGCGCCGCGAGCGGGGACGGGACCAGGCCGAGTGTCAGCATCAGGGCCGGAAGGAGGGCGACAAGCCAGCGCACCGGCAAGCATTTGCCGCCCGCGTGTTACCATCGGCCAAGCAAGCGTGGTTTCCGGCGCGCTAACCCTGTCGTCCGGCCCGCACAATTGCGCGCGATTCTGCGATCTCGACAAGCCTGCGACAAACCGGCAAACCCTTGCCGGGGCTGGAAGAAGGGGGATGGCCGCAAGTGGTCGCACTGGTACGCACGGTCGCCTATCTCGGGCTCGAGGCGCGCGCCGTCGAGGTGCAGTGCCAGCTCGCCGCCGGCCTTCCGCGCTTCAGCGTCGTCGGCCTGGCGGACAAGGCGGTGAGCGAGAGCCGCGAGCGGGTGCAGGCCGCGCTCGCCGCGATGGGCCTCGCGCTGCCGCCCAAGCGGATCACGGTCAACCTCTCGCCCGCCGACCTGCCCAAGGACGGATCGCATTACGACCTGCCGATCGCGCTCGCGCTGCTGGCCGCGATGGGCGTGGCGGACCGCGAGCAGCTGGCGGACTTCGTCGCGGTCGGCGAACTCGCGCTCGACGGGCGCGTGGTCGCCTCGCCCGGCGTGCTGCTGGCAGCATTGCATGCGAGCGAGGCCGAATGCGGGCTGATCTGCCCCGCCTCGCAAGGTGCCGAGGCCCGCTGGGCGAGCGGCATTCCCGTCCTCGCCGCGCCCGATCTCGTCAGCCTGCTCGGCCACCTCAAGGGCACGCACCAGCTGGCCACCCCCACCATCGGCACGGTCGAAGAGCGCGCGCCCGGCCCCGACCTCAGGCAGGTGAAGGGGCAGGAGAGCGCCAAGCGCGCGCTCGAGATCGCGGCGGCGGGCGGCCACAACCTGCTACCAATCAGATCGTAAAGACCCTTGCATGTTGTCTCTTTGTTCCTACCTGCTTAGAACCTGATGGGGGGTGCCGATGAAGCTTGTGAACCGCTTTAGTGACTTTCTAAGAGACACTGTAAATCTCAACCAAACCCGATTGGACTTTCTTGAAGGCAGCGCCGACGCGATTGAGGAGTTCATAAGAGAGGCCGAATGGGAGCCTAGGATTTGGAAGTTTGAACGCCAAGGCTCTTGGGCTGCAAAGACGATTATCAAGCCCGTGGAAGGTGCGGAATATGATGCAGACCTCCTCGCGATTGTCGCTCCCGTTGATGGGTGGGAAGCGAAGGACTACGTCAAATCCCTATACGACATCTTTTCGGCAAGCGGGCGTTATGGAGACAAGGTCGAGCTGTACGATTACTGTGTCACAATCGTTTATGCAGGCATGCGGCGAATTGACATCGCGCCGTGCGTACGCGGGCGTGAAGTAGCCGACCATCACGAAGTCTGTGATCGGTCCGCAAATGAGTTTGTTCCCTCAGAACCTACAGCCTTCACCGAGTGGCTTAAGGAACGAAACTCCCACTCCGGAAACGACTCATTTCGCAAGGTAACGAGGCTAGTTAAATATCTGCGCGATATCACGAGCCGGTTCGAGTGCCCGTCCGTATTGCTCACCACGCTGCTGGGCAATCAGATGCAATGGAATGATAAAGAGTTCGCGGGTTTTGAGGACGTACCCAGCGCACTCAAAACGTTGATTATTCGGCTCGATACATACCTTCAGACTCAACCGATCAGACCTACCGTAGCCAATCCCTCTCTCAACGGGGAAGATTTTGGCGAGCTGATCAGCCAGGCCCAATATGACACCCTCCGCAACGTGATTCACCAACTGCGTAGCGATATTGAGGAGGCCTACGAAAAGTCGGGCTTTTACGATAGCGTGTTGGCTTGGCGGCAGGTGTTCGGCGACGGCTTCGCCAAGGGCGTGACCGTCGCGCATAAGGCCGAAAGCGCCGATTTGACCGAGAACGTCGAGGCTGAACGGGCTCTGCTCGTAGCATCGGCCCATCATGACGATTCGCTGGCGGATAAGATCGTCTCATTTGGCCGATGGATCTGGTCGCCGGATTTTGATCGGCCCCCTCACATTCGGCCCCCTATCTGGAAAGTTGCCGAGAACATCAGTGACAATGTTCAAGTTCTGGCGAGGTGGCATCCAAGCCAGCACTCCCCAGAAGGGTCATCGAGGCAGGTGAGAGATTTTGAGGAGCTGCCCGCAGACGGAGGACTTTGGTTCGATGTTCGGGTCAATGGCGGCGAGCAAGTTCCTATCGGACACTTTGTGCGTTGGCGCATCACGAATACTGGCCGCATAGCGATGGCTATGGGGGCGGGACGGGGTGGGTTCGAGAGCCCCCAGTTGGGGCATAAGCGCTGGGAGCAGCTTAGCTATAAGGGTGTGCACTTGGCAGAAGCTTTTATCATACGCAGCGCTGATTCTCAGCTTGTAGGCCAGAGTTCCGCGTTCCACGTCCTTATAAGGTAGGACTGACATGCAAGATATCGCAGGGCGTCAAAACAAGGAGCCGTACTTTGGTCTCCTCCAAGCCCGTCAGTGGTTGTGGAAGATAGCCGAGCGTTGGCTGGTAATCCAGATGGTGGCGGTAATCCCAGTCCCAATCATAGGTGCGATAATCGCTCTGTCAGTTCCCGAACACCGTGCAAGTGTAGCAGTTGGCGCGATACTACTGACTCTGTTGGATGCTCTCTTTATTGACCGCCGCTATCGACACGCGGTCAAGGTGGCGGCGAAGGCTTCGGAGGCGTACGATACCAAACTATTTAAGCTTCCATGGAACGAGCTAGCGGCGGGCCCAAAACTCCAACCTGAGCAAATTACCTCCGCCCGACGCACGTGGGACGAGAAGAGGAGTTCTGATCAGCTGATTGATTGGTACCCAACTTCCGTGGACAATGCGCCGTTCCATGTCGCTCGGCTTATATGTCAGCGAGTAAATGTGACGTACGATAGCGCCTTGAGAATGATTTATTCTCAAATCCTTTTTTGGGGTGCAATCCTTGTTGCCCTCGCATTGACTGGCATTGCTCTACTGTCCGATGCATCGCTAAGCGAAGTGCTTCTCTCCTATCTCTTCCCAATCGCCCCACTGTTAATTTTCGCGATCCGAGAGGGTTTCAGGCAACGAGACGCTGCGGAGGCCAATCAACAAATTAGAAACGCCGCACAGGCCGTTGTCGAGGATGTGATCGAGCGAGGGTGCACTGCCGAGGAGTGCACGCACAAAAGCGTACAACTTCAGGCTGCCATTTATACCCGCCGAGCCCTCAATCCCCTCGTGGCCCCGGGCCTGTATGGCCTATTTCGGAATAAGCTGGAAAAGGACATGAACGAAGGCGCAGACCACTGGCTTCGCGAGGGTGGATACATAACCTAAAAAAGCAGGTCAGCTCGGACTTACCGTGTCCTCCAGCGCAGACAATCGAATGATCAGGTTCCGAACGGACGAGGCGTGCCATTTGCCCCCTCTTGGGGCCTTTATGTGCCGTTTGTTCAACTCTGCGGCCATTCCGACAAGGCTTAGTTCTCCACCTCGATGGAGGGTTTTGATCGTATTACGAAGGCTCTCCGCAAACTCGTCCGCGTTCGAACTGATTGACGCCAACGATGCCTTGTTTCCCTTTGCGGCCTTTCGGATGGCTGCGGTGCCGTTAGGATTGCCAAGCTTTACGCCCCTAGCCTTCGCGGCCTGAAGCGCCACCTTCGTGCGCTCCGATATACGCTCTCGCTCATCCTCGTTAATTACGGCTAAAAGACCGATGGTCAGGCGATTAACATCGGGGTTGTCGGCACACGTAAAGTCCACGCCGCTGTTCCGTAACTGGAGCGTAAATGCCGCATCGCGGCTAAGCCTGTCGAGCTTCGCCACTACCAGCTTTGATCCGGTGAGGCGGACATGCTCCAGCGCTGCGTTAAGTTCCGGCCTGTCATTGCGCTTGCCGCTTTCAACCTCCGTGAACTCCGAGACAATCTCCCAACCCCTTGCTTCGCAGAGTGCGCAGACGGATTGGAGCTGTGCCTCTAGCCCGAGGCCGGAGCGGCCCTGCTTGTCGGTGGAAACGCGATAATAGGCGGCAACTCGGCACATAATCAGGTCCCTTACAGAACAGCCAAATGGACGTTAGGCCATTTTGTATGGGCCGCTTTCCATCTGGTCCAGACGCCGCCGCCTCATCCCGTCTTGGGAACGACTCACTTGGACTCAGATCATGAGTCCGCGAGAGCACCAAGGTGCCCGTCAGTACGCAGCCGACGAATTAGCTGAGCGTAGTTCATCCTCGCCAACTCACCTTCACCCACAAAACCGGCTGAGTTGTTCAGATTGGGGTGTGCATCCCTTATCGCGATGTCGAGACCATCAACCGAACCGCCCAACTCCAACACTTGTGCTATAAGCTTCGCATTGGCGCGTTGTGCCAGTTCGCGCATGGTCCACAGAAGAAGAGCTGAGAGCAAGGCAAGAGCGATACCGGCCTGCGCCCACTCTGGTCGGAAGGCGGAAATGAGCGATGCGAGAAAAGTCAGCGCGAAAGCCGCTCTGCTGATCCATACTGGGTTACACATCTTTTTGCCTTCTCTTCATTGTGCGCTGCGAGGACCTTCTGGTTTGGTGTTATCAGAGCGCCGCCCCACCCCCTACGGGGGACGGCGCGCCTGTCGTATACGTATATCCCGCTTCGGATTTTTGCGGCAAAACTAACCGCCCCTCCAGTTCCTCGGTGCCCCGGCAGGAGCCCCGCCAGCGGCCATGACGCGGGTCTGCTGCGCAGCGTAACCTCGCACGCGCTCATAAGGAGCCCGAAGGGCGAAGATCGCGAAGCTGTCCTGCTGGTGCGGGCTTAGCTCGGCTGCGAAATCGGCGATGGGATAGCGGCTCATGGCAGGGCAACCGCGATCTCCTGCAAAGCGATTGCAGGGCGGGTAGCTGCCGAGGATTGGATGCGGTCGGCGGTCTCACGCACTAGCTGGCGAAGCTCACGCGAGCGCGCGGTAGATGCACGGGCACAGGGCCTACACAGCGAGTAGTGCCCGTCGTGGGAACGGCGATGCTTGCCGAACCTGTCGAGGGTCTTGAGCGTCTCACAGGAGAAGCAATAGCGGTGCCCTTCCGGCACCGGCACGGGCGGCGTCTTTGCCACGGGTACCTCCAATGACAGCATAGGGCTGTCTTTTTTGAACTTGGGATGATGAGCAGGCCCGAAGGTCCAAGGGCCACACCCTCTGCTGAGAATGTGGCCCTGACAGCGCTCTGTTCGGAACTGTGGGGGCGATCTACGCCGCTGCTCGCGGTTGTGTTCGCACAGACCAAAGCGGGCAGGAGTGCTCGCACGGGCATGCCGCCACTTGCTGACGCCAGCCGCCCGGTTCCTGCTTGTCGTAGACACAGTCCTTGCACTTCGCGTCGATAGCGGCGCGGAGCGAGCCCCGGTTTGAGGAAGCAGTGGCGGTCATGTGCTCTTCCTCAGGCCGTAGTCCTTACGCCAATCCGGCTCGGAGCCGGTGGGCTCCGATGGCGACGGCTGGGGGTTTTCGGTCTGCTCGGGCTTCGGTTCTTCCGCTGGGGCCTCTTCGGCTTGGCTCGGAACCGCCGCGACCGCTTGGGCACCTACGGGGGCACCGTAGTCGACGCGGGTCATGCCGCCGCCGATGCCGAAACGGTACTCGCGATGGCGGCTGTCATAGCCGGGAGAGCCGGGCCGGTTCATGTCCACGTAGGGCTCGCTGTTCTCTACCTGACGCGGGCCGATGACGCGGGGCTTGCGGCCTCGCATTAGCGCTTGCCCGTGCGCATGGTCTTCAGGGAATCGACGCGGCGGTTGATCCGCTCTTCGCGCTCGGCCTCAGCGGCGCGGCGCTTCGCTTCCGCCTCTTCCTGTTGAACCTGTGCGCGGTCGTAGAGAATGGCAGCGGACTTGCGCAGCGTCTCCTCTAGACGCTTCTGCGCCTCGATCCCGTAGGAGCCGTCGGGGCCCACGAGGAGGCGCATCTGGCGGTCGAGTTCGATCACCTGATCTTCGTATGCTGCGCGCCGTGTGCCGGTAATGGCCATGATCTCGGCAGGCTTGGCAGCGCCGGTCTCCGGGTCGGTTTCGGTGGTATACTCGCGTACCCGGTCGAGGTCGTCCTGGAGGGCGTCCCGCCTGCGCTGGAGTTCATAGTATCGGCCCGCAATCTCCGCCTGTTCCCGGTGGAAGGGAAGCGCCTCCTTGCCGACGCCGGTCATCGCTCTGATCTTGCCGCGCTTCGCCTTGATGGCCTCTGCGACGTACTGGGCTTCGAAACGGTCATGATCCTCGGGCCGGTGGTGGGCCAGCCGATCGCTAACTTCGCGCCGCATCTCGGGCGACAGAGCCTCGATAGAGACGGGCTTCTGATTTGGCAGGTTCGTGCCGCCGCTCACGTTGCCGGGCACATCGTCGAAGGGGTGCATGCCAAGGACCTTATCGAGGTACGGCTTGTGTTCCTCGGGGATCTCTTCGGTTCGCTGGGGTTGGAAGCCGCTGTACTCGACGACCGCGCGCATGCCGCCGTTCTCGCCTTCGGTGGAAGGGAGCGTGTTCATGGAAATCATTTCTGGCGGCCGGTGCCGCTCTCATGTCTGGAGATGCGCAAATCGCGCGGAGACAGGCGTTTCCTATCTCCAAGGGTGAGGGTTTATTGGCGCGCGTTCTGTGACGAAACATGGGGAGCCGAAAGCCGGATCGAGGGAGTTCGACGCGAAGGGCCGATTAACCCTCACCCTTGGGGGAGAGAGATTGGTGAGATATCCTGTTAGGGTACCTGAAGGGGATCGTATGGAGCCCCAAGGGATCATGCGGAGTCATCATGCCAGAGTTCAGCAAGGGGCGGTGGTTCGTCCTCCCCACTAACCCTCCCGCAGACATCGGTCAGTCAGGCTCAAACACTGAGCCGCCGAGTAGGTCACTATATCGAAGCTAAGAGCTGATAGGCGACAGCGATGCGTATCGGATTTCGACCATACCTCCCTGTCGCCAGAGGAAGCGAAGGA
Organism: Alteriqipengyuania lutimaris; assembly: GCF_003363135.1. Classification (NCBI taxonomy): domain Bacteria; kingdom Pseudomonadati; phylum Pseudomonadota; class Alphaproteobacteria; order Sphingomonadales; family Erythrobacteraceae; genus Alteriqipengyuania; species Alteriqipengyuania lutimaris. The sequence continues at coordinate 312,421 of NZ_QRBB01000001.1, forward strand.
CGCCCCTTTCGTAATCAACCACAACGCCCGCAAAGAGGGTCCGCAAGGCTGCATTGACCTTCGACAAGTTCGAAGCGTCCTGCTCCATCAGGTCTCCGAAGGCTTCAGCCCGAGCGGCAATCAGCCCATGGTCAGCGGCAACCCGTTCCCTCTCTAAAGCGCGAAGATCGCTCTGATAGGAAGCGAGAGACGCTTTGAGCGCACGATGGCGAGCCGCGAGCTCTCTTGAGGGAAGCTTTCTGTTGACTTCCGCCATCTCTTGGAGCTGATCGATGGTGACGTCGATCACCGCGTTCAGGTTATCGATCTCACCGTCGAGGTCTCCGCCACCCTGCCCTGCTGGAATGTCGATCAAGAGATGTTGCCACTTACCCAGAGCCGCTCGCTGGAGAACGTCCAACGGTACCGATCGATACCGGTGGCTAGCAGCTCCCGCCTTGGCTTTGGTGCATACCAGTTTGGGTTTGCCCGCCTTGGGGCCGCTCCCCTTCATTACGCGGGTCATGGTCGCTCCGCATTCAGGGCACCTCGCGAGACCCGCAAAGACATTGGCTAGCGCGCCCGTAGCAGCCTTCCCTCTAGGGGCAGGAGTTTGCTGATCCTTCAGGAGCTGTACGGCTTCCCAATCAAAGCGGCTAATAACCGCAGGGAAAATATCCGGTATCGGCTCTTCACTCACCCGCAACTTCCGGCCCGAGCTGTAATCCACTCGTCCCGGCACAAGCGTTCCGACAACCGCGCTATTTCGTAGGAGCTTAGAAACCGTGGACCGGTGCCACATCTTTCCACCACCCATGATGGGCACGCCTTCCTCATTAAACGTGCGCGCGATGCGGTGCTCTCCGACCCCTTCGAGCGTCATGCGAAACACCCGCCGGACAGTATCGGCGTGCGGCTGGCGTTCTGCCCAACCCTCTCCTTCCGGTTCGAGCCACGACGGCCCTTTGCGTGTCAGCCTCTGGGCCTCGCCAGCGCGGACCTGACGACGCTTCTCTTCCCAGACCTCCGAAAGCCTCTCGGCTTTCACCTTGCTCTCCTCGTGAGCACGCCAAGAGACCATGAGAGCGATGAGAAGGGCCGTCGGGTCGCTATCGAGCCGGTCGCTGTCGTATTCTTGACCATCTCCTAGCGTTGCGATGACCACCCCTGCATCCACGATATCGTCGAGTAAGCGCGAGACCTTTCGCGGCGTCATTCGGCTTACACGATCCAAGCTTTCGACGATCAGGTATGAACCTTCTGGAATGAGGCCTTCTCGGCAGGCTACCAAGAAACCGCCCAGCCCCTTGTCTGCGTTCGCGTTGCTCCCCCGGAAGGCGGAAACCCCTAGGTCTTGGAGGCTCAAACGCTCATCTAGAACAAGCGGCGGCAAACCCGAAGACTTCCGCTCTGCATTCTTACGTTCGATCCACCGAAGTGCTCCTGCGCTCTGACGGCGCTGGCTATCGCCCTCCATTTGCTCGGGCGTGGAGAAGCGGGTGTAACTGTAGACGCGTGGGGCGTTGGTCGCTTGCGCGGCTGCAAAGGCGGACTGGCTTTCGATCTGCAAGGGTATCTCCCGTGAATTGGTTCCTTCACCAATGGTGAGGGCTAATTGGGTCCACAGGTTCTCTACGAGCTGATGAGCGGGCCGCCGGGGGCGGGCAAGAGCCTGCTTGCCGCGTGCCTGCCCGGCATCCTCCCGCCGCTCTCCCCGGCCGAGGCGCTGGAGGTGAGCATGGTGCAGTCGGTCGCCGGGCTGCTCGAAGGCGGGCGGATCAGCCGCGCGCGGCCCTTCCGCGCGCCGCACCATTCGGCGAGCATGGCGGCGCTGACCGGCGGCGGGCTGAAGGTGCGGCCCGGAGAGGTCAGCCTCGCGCATCTGGGCGTGCTGTTCCTCGACGAACTGCCCGAATTCCAGCGGCCCGTTCTCGACAGCCTCAGGCAGCCGCTCGAGACGGGCAAGGTCGACGTCGCGCGGGCCAATGCGCATGTCAGCTTTCCCGCGCGGGTGCAGCTGATCGCGGCGATGAACCCGTGCCGCTGCGGGCATCTCGGCGATCCCGCGCTCGCCTGTTCGCGCGCCCCCAAATGCGCCGCCGACTACCAGAGCAAGGTCAGCGGGCCGATGCTCGACCGGATCGACTGCCACGTCGAGGTCGAGCCGGTCAGCGCCGCCGACCTCGCCCTACCCCCGCCTGTCGAGGGAAGCGCCGAGGTCGCCGCGCGGGTCCTTGCCGCGCGCGAGGTGCAGGCGGCGCGGGCGCAGGAGAGCGGCGCGCGCACCAATGCCGAGCTCGACGGCGATATGCTTGAGCGTTTTGCAACACCCGACGAAGCGGGCCGCATGCTGCTGATGCAGGCCGCCGAGGCGATGCGGCTGTCGGCGCGAAGCTATGTGCGGATGCTGCGCGTGGCGCGGACAGTGGCGGATTTGGCGGGCTCGGAGCAGGTCGGCCGCGTCCATGTGGCCGAAGCGCTGAGCTACCGGCGGCAGGCACCCAGAGCCTGAGGGCAGGCGCGCCAGTTGGGTTTCTGACACACCTGACACAGTGTCTAAGGGGTAAAAAGCTCCGGGACCGATGGCGGGGAATTTGCCTGGAGTTCCGGGGCGGATCGACGGTTTGAAAGAGCGCTGGGAGCGTAGTGTGACGAGGGCGTGTAGGACAGCGAGCCGAGGGGATCGGCGTACGCGTTAATGCCGAGCTAGACTGCACCATGCTGGAGCGCTTCGCGACGCCCGACGAGATGGGGCGCACACTGCTGATACAGGCCGCCGAGGCGATGAGGCTTAAGGCAGTGCGCGATCTGAACCGGGACGACCGCGCATCCAATCAAGCCATGCAGAAGCGCACTGGAGCCGCATCGCAATCGATCTGGCGTTTGTCGGCTCTCGTCTCGCCCACACGACGAAGCCTAGGAGGGGGGCGAATACGAGGCGGCGGCGCAACCGTGCTTATCCCCGATCCATACGCGCGCCTCACTAGCGAATCACGACACGGCCCGGAATCATGCTCACTAGACATGAATTGGGGCCGGGCTACCGACCCGAACCCCATTCATTCCACCTTGGTTTTAGTGCAACCGTCTGGTGGACTGAGCTTGTAACAGCACGGGCAAACTACCTGTGTGAACTCGAAGGTCAAGGCGGTTGCGATACGTTGAAAGGGTATCGCGATGATACACAATACTGCTGTTGCGGCGCTACAATCCGGCGTCGCCCTTGAGCTACGTTATGATGGCTTCTCTCGTATCGTGGAGGTCCATGCTGTCGGCATTTCTACCGCTCACAAGCCCTGTATGCGGGTCTTCCAAGTTCGTGGCGGGAGCGTCAGCAACGAGCCTGTCGGTTGGAAGATGATGAGCTTGGACAAGGCCTTCTCCATGCATCTCACGGAGGAAGTCTCCCATGCGCCCCGGCAGGGATACGCGAAGAATGACAGGGGTATGAGCGTAATCCATGCTCAGCTCTAAGCCTCCGCAATTGCAGGGGCCGTCAGGCATCCCCGGTTCGTTATGAACGGCGCAGTCTGACGAATGTCCTTGCATGACTAGATTGTAACGGGGGCAATCCGGAAAAGATTCCCCTCGTTACGATCTTTCCACTGTTTACCGCTGCCAGTACCACGCCCAAATCCGGCTCCGGCGGCTCACCATCGCTTCCGACGCCAGCATCAGTGATAGTGCCGGCCGCCAAGCCAGTAGAGGATAAGGGCGGCCGGGATTTGATACCTAAATCAACCCCGCCGTAAACCCGAGATAGACGCAATAGGCCGCCACCAGAACCGCGCCCTCCCGGCGCGACAGGCGCGCTCCGGTGAAGGCCAGCACCATCGCCAGCAGCGAGACGCCGACGAGCACCGGCAGGTCGAACCGCGCGATCGCTTCGGGCACCGGCGTGGGCGAGATGATCCCCGTGACGCCGCCGATGAAGAACACGTTGTAGATGTTCGACCCGAGCACGTTGCCCAGCGCCACCTCCGACTGCTTGCGGATCGCGGCGACCGCGGAGGTCACCAGCTCGGGCAGCGAGGTGCCGACCGCCACGATGGTGAGGCCGACCAGCGTTTCCGACATGCCGAACTCGATCGCAATCTTGACTGCGGCATCGACCAGCAGCGTGCCCCCGCCGACGATGCAGACCAGCCCCGCCAGCAGGAAGGCGAGCGAGACCGCCCAGCCCGTGCCGCGCCCCTGTTCCGGAGTCAGCGCCGGATCGACATTCTCCAGCGCCACCGCCTTGTCGAATGCGGCGCTATGCGCGGCGGCCTTGCGCTCCTGCCGGTAGGCGACCACGAGGTAGCCGATCATCATCGCCACCAGAACAAGGCCTGCCACGCGGCCGAGCCCGGTGGTCCAGGCGATCGCCAGCAGGGCGCAGGCCGCCAGCAGGCCCACCCCTCCGTCGCGCAGCAGCGTGCCCCGCGCCACCGCGATCGGCGCGAGAATCGCCGCGACGCCCAGGATGAGGAGCGTGTTGGCGATGTTCGAGCCGACAATATTGCCCAGCGCGATCCCCGGCGACCCGGCGAGCGCGGCCTGAAGGCTCGCCGCAAGCTCGGGCATGGACGTGCCCATGCCCACAATGGTCAGCCCGATCATCAATGGCGAGACGCCCAGCTTGCCCGCGATGACGACCGCCCCGCGCACGAGAAATTCACCGCCGAGCACGAGCAGGACCAGTCCGCCCAGAAGAAGAAGGAAAGTCATGGCCAGAAATCCAGAAGAACGCGCAGGCCCCCGAGCAGGGCGGCGGCGGCGGTTGCCTTGGCTGCCCTCGCATTGAGGATCTGCGCGCGGTTGAGGGCGACCACGAGGCGGTTGATATCCGCATGGTCGAAGGTTTCGTGCTTGCTCACCCGGCGCACCCGCTTGCCGCTGGCGCGCAGCCAGAACCACGCCGACATCACGGCCGCGACGACGATCAGCGCGTCGAGCAGGTAGGTCGCGAACTGCAGCATCCTACGCCTCGCCCCCGCATGGCAGGCATGGCGCGAGACTATCCTGCACGCTCGTCGATAGGTCGAATGGGAATGTCATCGAAAGGGCCCGGATTACGCACAAACTGCGTTCCGACATCACGAGCGCGCTGCGCGCTCGCCAGAGGGGCCCGGTAACGTGCGCTCGAAATACACCCGCTCCGGGGAGCAGGCAACAGATTTCACGCTTGGACGTGGTCGGTCCTCGCGCCCCGGGAACGTCCCCCGCGCCCTCGCGCTTGATCGTCATACTTTCCAGCAGCGAGGCGAGACGCGATGGGCTTTCTGAAGAACGGCGAATGGCACGACGAATGGGCGCATAATGACGAGGATTCGGGCGAGTTCGAGCGCGACGAGAGCGCGTTTCGCAACTGGATCACGCCCGACGGATCGCCCGGGCCGACCGGCGAAGGCGGCTTCGAGGCCGAACCGGGCCGCTACCGCCTCTATATCAGCCTCGCCTGCCCCTGGGCGCACCGCGCCAACGCCGCGCGGCATCTAAAAGGTCTGACCGACCAGATCGAGCTGGTGGTGGTCCACTGGCTGATGAAGGAAGGCGGCTGGTCCTTCCGCGAGGGATCATGCGTCACGCCCGATCCGCTGATGGATGCCGATCATCTCCACCAGGTCTACACCCGCGCCAAGCCCGACTTTTCGGGCCATGTCACCGTGCCCGTGCTGTGGGACACGAAGAAGGAGACGATCGTCAACAACGAGAGCGCGGACATCCTGCGCATGCTCGGCAGCGCGTTCGACCAGTGCGGCGCGAACGATCTCGACCTCTATCCGGAAGGCCATCGCGACGAGATCGATGCGCTCAATGACCGGGTCTACGACGCGGTCAATAACGGCGTCTACAAGGCGGGCTTCGCGACCTCGCAGGAGGCGTACGAGAAGGCGGTCGGCCCGTTGTTCGAGGTGCTCGACGAGCTGGAAGAGCGGCTGGAGGGGCGCGACTGGCTGGTGGACGACCGGCTGACCGAGGCGGATATCCGCCTGTGGACCACGCTGATCCGCTTCGACCCGGTCTATCACACGCATTTCAAGTGCAATATCCGGCGGATCGCCGACTACCCGAACCTCGCCGCCCTGACGCGCCGCATCCTCGCGCTCGACGGGATCGAGCAGACCGTCAATTTCGAGCATATCCGGCATCACTATTACGAAAGCCACGAGCGCATCAATCCGTACGGCATCGTCCCCGCCGGGCCCGAACCTCTGGTGCCGGGAGCCTGAGCGGGGCGCTCGACGCGCGCGGGCGACGGCGATAGTCAGCCGCCTCCGAGAGAATGCCTGTCAAGGATGCCCATGACCCAGCCCCCCGATCGACCGGTGACCCTGTGGGGCCTGCCCCACTCGCTCTATAGCGGCCGCGCGCGCGCCTACCTGCGCAAGCAGCGGATCGCCTATGTCGAGCGCGCGCCGACCGATCCCGCTTTCGCGGAGCGCATCCTGCCCGCCATCGGCCGCGCGATCATCCCGGTGGTCGAGCTGCCCGACGGCACGATCGTCCAGGACACGGTCGACATCATCGACCATTTCGAGGGCGAGGCCGCGCCGCCCGTGCCGCACCCCGCCTACCCCGGCGATGCCCGACTGCTGGCGCTCGCGCACCTGTTCGAGATCTACGCGGTGGTCGGGCTGACGCGCCATGCGATGCATTACCGCTGGAGCTATCTGGCCGAGCAGGAGCATTTCCTGCGCGATGCCTTCGCCACCGGCGGCGATGCGGACCGTGCCGAAGCGACGATGGGGCGGATGCACTCCTACCTGCCGATGCTGGGCGTCGATGCCGCGACGGTCCCGGCGATCGAGGAGAGCTATTCCGAGTTGCTGGCGAACCTCGATGCCCATTTCGCGGCCTATCCGTTTCTCCTGGGTTCGACGCCCAGCATCGCCGACTACGCGATGTTCGGGCCGCTCTTCGCGCATCTGGGCCGCGATCCCGTGCCGCTGGCGATCATGCAGCGCGAGGCCCCGCGCGTGTTCCGCTGGGTCGAGCGGATGCATGCGCCCGATCTCGACAGCGTGGACTATGCCGCGCCCGCGCCCGACTTTCCCGAGGGCGAGCTGCCCGCAACGATGGCGCCGCTGATGGCGCAGATCGCGCGCGAACTGGTGCCCGACCTGACCGACCGGCTCGCCTTCCTGCGCGACTACGTGGCGCAGCATTCGCCGCAGCCCGGCGAGCCTGTCACCGACAGGCCGCACCGCCGCGTGATCGGCACGGTCGAGACCTCGTTCCGCGGCGTCGCCTATACCGGCGGCGTCCAGCCCTACACGTTCTTCCTGTGGCAGCGGCTGATCGAAGCGGGACGCCACCCGGCGGCGAAAGCGCTCTTCGCCGAGCACGATCTGACGCCGCTGATCGACGCCGATCTGCCGATCCGCGTCGAACGCCGCGACCATATCGAGGTGTGGGGTCAGCGGGCGTAGGGGGTGTCGGCGAGCCTGCGCCGCGTCAGATCGGGCGCGCCGTCGCTCCACCACACCGGGCCGCGTTCGCCCAGCGCCACTTTTGCAGCATGGACTTGGCCGCGCGCGCGGCTCTCCGCGCGGGCATCGCCCGAACGTTTCGCCGCGCCCACCGCGCGGCGGGCGTCCATCAGCGCATTCACAAGATATTGCCGGCGCGCCTCGGGCAGGCGCGGATCGGTCGCGCGCCACAGCACACCGTCGACGATGATGTAGCGGCCGTCGGAAGTCTTCGGAGGCATGCGCGCGGCGTCGCGGGGCAGCAGCGGGGCTTTATTCCGCCGCTTCGCGCGGGGGCTCGATCGCGTGCGGGGTATCGGGCACCTCGCCCTCGCGCCGGTCGCGGCCCGCTTCGGGCAAGTCCTTGCGCGCGATCATGTTGAGATCCGCGGGGCCGAGGATGCGACCATCATGGGCGAGCATGGCGACGGGCCCGATCGGCATGCGGTCGCGTTCGTCGACGATCACCGGGTCCATCCCGGTCGTCTCGCTGCCGTATTTGAGGCCCCAGTGGCGCAGCGAGACCATCGCGGGCAGCAGGTCGAAGCCCTTCTCGGTCAGCGCATATTCCACGCGCCGCCGGTCCGCCTCGTCCTGCACGCGGTCGAGGATGCCGTGTTCGACCAGCCGGCTGAGCCGGTTGGAGAGGATGTTGCGCGCGATGCCGAGCTCGCTGAGGAATTCCTCGAAATGATGCACGCCGTTGAAGCTGGCGCGCAGGATCATGAAGCTCCACCGCTCGCCCATCACTTCGAGCGCTGCGGGCAGGCCGCAGGCGCTCAGTTCCTTCAGGGGCTCGCGGACATCAGTACCCATTATCAGACCTCTCCGAGTCCCGAGACCTACCGCAATTGCCGCGGGTCACAAAACTGAAACTAAGTTTTCGGTTGCAACCTAAAACCTATAGAGGTAGGTAGTGATTCGCAACCGAAACTTCGGCCGCCCATCGCGGCCACCGGGTTGCCCGGAAAATTCACAGAGAATGGAGCCCGACATGACCCTTCGCACCAACCCCCTCCGCCAGGTCGCCATCGGCGGCGTCGCGGCCCTCACCACCTTGCTGACCTTCGGCGCCACCGTGGCCCCGGCCCCGGCCCACGCGCAGTCGGGTGCCTATTATCGCGCCACGCTCGAACAGCCGGTGGAACGTCGCACCGAAATCATCCGCGGCGGCACCTTCATCTGCTCGGGCACGATCTGTGTCGGCACCAAGGCCCGTTCGCGCCCCGCGCTGGTGTGCGAGAAGCTGTCCCGCGAATTCGGCAAGGTCGCGTCCTTCTCGGTCGCGGGCAACGAAATCGACGCCGAAGACCTCGCGAGCTGCCGCGCCACCGAAGCGGCCTGACGATGCGGTCCCGGTCGGCCCGCTCCCCCAGACGGGCGGGCCGGCCCAGCAAAAAGCCCTCCGGCCACATGGCTCGGAGGGCTTTTTCATGCGCGCGATCACGCAATCGCGATGGCGCAGCCGATCGCGGCGCGGGGCGGCCTTCGCCACCCGCGCCGGATATCGACCTCAGCGTGCGAGTGCAGGCCGCATCGCGAGGGCTTAGCCCTGGCGCGCCTTCATCCGCTTGTTGGTCTTGTTAATCACATAGGTGCGCCCGCGACGGCGAATCACGCGGTTGTCGCGGTGGCGCTTCTTGAGCGACTTGAGGCTGTTGCGAATCTTCATGGCTTTACCCTGCAAACGATCGGCGGAAACTGTGGTTGTCCTGCGCGAAACACTCGCGCAAAACAAAGCGGCACCGGAGGACCAGCCTGCCGATGCCGACGTCATTGCCGTGCCATTTATGCCGCATCGCCGGAAAGTCAAGCAAATCGCATGGGCTTGCCTGCGCCCGGCCCCGCGATCGGGGCACGGATTGCAGGGTTCGTGCGTTCCCAGCGACAGAAGAACAACGCAACCTGAAAGGCCCACCCAATGAAGGCCCGCACACTCATTACTCTCGCCGCCCTCCCGCTCGCGCTTGCCGCGTGCAACACGACTCGCCCGGCAGGCCCGGTCGAGGTTACCCGCTTCGTCGCCGAGGATAGCCGCGCGCAGCTCGGCAATGCGCGGCTCTTCGTCGAGAGCGCGCCGGGCTCGCCCGAACAGGGCCTCGCGCTCACGCCATACAAGGCCGCGGTCGCACGCGAGCTGGCGACCTACGGCTATGCCGAGGCCGCGCGCAGCGGCGCGGGCCAGACCGCGCAGGTCAGCGTAGAGCGCACGCAGCGCGACGAGGCGGGCCGTGGCGGCCCGGTGAGCGTGGGCGCGGGCGGATCGACCGGCGGCTACGGCAGCGGCGTGGGCCTTGGCCTCGGCATCAATCTGGGCGGCGGATCGGACGAGCGCGTGATCACGCAGATGAGCGTGTCGCTGCGCGATGTGGCGTCGAACGAGGTTCTGTGGGAAGGGCGCGCCCGGCTCGATGCGCCTGCCAAATCGCCGCTCGCCCAGAACGAGGCGGCAGCGCAGGCCCTGGCCGACGCGCTGTTTCGCGGATTCCCGGGGAACAACGGAGAAACGATCGAAGTGGAGGTCAATCCTTGAGCAACATCATCATCGACAGTGCATTCGACAGCGGCAGCATCGACGTGATGACCGTCCATCAGGCCAGCGCCATGCTGCGTCTGAAGCCGGACAAGGACAGCGAATTCAAGCAGTGGTTCCATTTCCGCGTCGCCAATGCGGCCGGGCGCGAGCTGGTGATCAAGATCGTCGGCCTGAACGACAGCGCCTATCCGGGCGGGTGGTCCGGTTATAATGCCTGCGTGTCCGAGGATCGCGATTTCTGGGGCCGCGCCCCCTCGACCTTCGACAAGGACGAGGAAGGCGGCACGCTCACCATCCGCTACACCCCCGGCGCGGATCTGGTCTGGTTCGCCTATTTCGCGCCCTTCTCGATCGACCGGCACCACGACCTGATCGCCGAATGCGCGAGCAGCGAAGGCGTCACCCATCGCAAGCTGGGCGAAACGCTGGATGGCCGCCCGCTCGACTGCCTCGAAATGGGCGAAGGCGAGGTCGAAGTCTGGCTCTATGCGCGCCAGCACCCGGGCGAGAGCATGGCCGAATGGTGGATGGAAGGCGCGCTGCAGCTCTTGTGCGACCCGGCAGAGACGCTGGGCCGCGCGCTGCGGGAGAAATGCCGCTTCCACATCGTGCCCAACTGCAACCCCGACGGGAGCGCGCGCGGGCACCTGCGCACCAATGCCGAGGGCGTCAATCTCAACCGCGAATGGGCCGAGCCCACTGCGGAGAAATCGCCCGAGGTCCTCGCCATCCGCAATGCGATGGACGATACCGGCGTGCATTTCGCGATGGACGTCCACGGCGACGAGGCGATCGACGCGGTCTTCCTCGCCGGGTTCGAAGGCATCCCGAGCTGGAGCGACGAGCATGGCGAGCGGTTCTATCGCTACCAGCGCATCCTCGACCGGCGCAGCCCCGACTTCCAGACCGAGAAGGGGTATCCCAAGACCGCCCCGGGCAAGGCCAACCTGACGATCAGCACCAACCAGGTGGCCGAACGCTACGCCGCGACCGCGATGACGCTGGAAATGCCGTTCAAGGACAATGCCGACTACCCCGACGAATTGCAGGGCTGGAGCCCCGAACGCTCGCGCGTGCTGGCCCGCGACTGCCTCGGCGCACTGCTCGAATGGCTGGAGAGCGACGACTAGATACCCATGACCAGCAACCGCTCATCCTGAGCTTGTCGGACTCGAAGATGGGGCGAAGGCCCAACGATTGGACTTTCTTCTGAGCTGGCTCTCAAGAAGAAGGACAGCCCTTCGACAGGCTCAGGGCGAGCGGGTTGGGAATATGGCATGTGAGCCTCCCCCTTCCCCTTCCCCTGCCAGCAGGGGAGCGAGGCAGGGTGACACGTGTCACCCACGTGTCACCCCTGGAAATTGCCTATCGTTCAAAGCGTTACTGCCGGATGGGTGACACTTTGCGGTTTTTGGGCCCGCGATCCTGAGAGACGAGGTGCAGCAGGCAAAAATGACGACGATGGGAAAGAGCCTTCGCGATGCTAGCTTGCGCGATTGAAGTAGGAAAATGCCCGGCGCGGCATGCTCCTCCCCTTGAGGGAGAGGAGTAAGTCAGGCCCCGATCGAGATGGGTCTAATCCAGATGCGCCGGCCCGAAACCGTGCGGCAGCAGCTCGGACAGGCGCAGCTCCAGCACCTCGTTTGCACCGACGCACAGGATCGCTGGGTCGGTGCGGCCCAACTGCGCGATCTCGTTCAGCACCTGGCGGCATCGCCCGCACGGCGTGATCGGCGCGTCGCCCCCCTTGCCCGCCGGACCGACCACCGCGACCGCTTCCAGCCCGCCGCGCCGCCCCTCGGCCAGCGCTTTCGCAACCGCGAGCGTTTCGGCGCAGAGCGAGAGGCCGTAGCTCGCGTTCTCGACATTGGTCCCGGTCACGATCGCGCCATCGGCAAAGCGCAGCGCGGCGCCCACGGGATAGTCCGAATAGGGCGCATAGGCGGTCCGGACCGCCTCGCGCGCCGCGGCGATCAGATCTGTGTCTCGGGGTTCGCTCATGGCCTCACCACTGCCCAGGCGACGGGCTGTTCGCTCGCGCCGCTGTGAAATTTCTCGTTCGCCGTCCAGATCAGCCACGGGCGCCCGCCGTAATCAGGCTCGAACCGCGTGCGCACCAGCCACAGGTTGCGCTCGATTCGCGCCGCGACGCCGTGCGCGTCCTCGAATTCGCGCGACACCTTGAGGATCGCAGGGCGTCCCGCATGCGCCTCGATCTGGTTGGCGAGGATCGTCAGCTCGCTGCGGACCTGCCCGCTCGCCACGGGTTCGATGCAGTCCTCGCCCGTATCGACCAGCGCGATCGCCGGGGGCAGCAGCGTCTCGTCGCGCGGGACGATCGTCACGAAATTGGCGGACTGGCCGTCAGCCGGCACACAGGGATCGAAGCGGTGGACCGCGCCCACCTCCAGCCCGGCGGCGCGCGCGGCGGCCATGTCGCGGGTGAACCGGCCCGATCGCTCCGCCGCGCCCGAGGATGCGGGAAGGTAGACGAAATCCGCGCCCTGCCCGGCGAGCACCGCGAAATTGACCGAATCATTCGCGGCGGAAAGGTCCGCGCCCTGTTCGGGATATTCGCTTTCGGGCGGCTGCCACGTCCTGAGGTCGAGATAGAGCCATGCGCCCAGCGCCAGCGGGGCGACGATCAGCAGCGCGAGCACGAGCTTCAGCCACAGCGGGCGTCTGGTTTTCCGGGCCATGCGTTCGTCAGCCCCGGATGTGGAGGACGCAGATCAGCGTGAACAGCCGCCGCGCGGTGGCGAAATCGGTTTCGACCTTGCCTTCCAGCCGTTCGACCAGCAGCTCCGCCGCGCGGTTGTGAACCCCGCGCCGGGCCATGTCGATCGTCTCGATCTCCGATGGAGTCGCCTTGCGGATTGCCTGGTAATAGCTGTCGCAGATCGCGAAATAGTCGCGGATAGGGCGGCGGAAGCGGGCGAGGCCCAGCATGATCGTTTCCAGCTGCGCGCCCTGCTCGTCGGCGATGTCGAGCGCCAGGCGGTCGTCGCGCACCCCCAGGCCGAGGTGATAGGGGCCATCCGCGCCCTTCTGCGCCGAACGGACCGGCTTGAAGGTGTTCTCCTCGATCAGGTCGAAGATCGCCACGCGCCGTTCCTGTTCGACATCGGCATTGCGCCACAGGATCGTCGAGTCGTCGAGATCGATTTTCGAGATGCGGTGATCGGCCATGTCGTTGCGACCTGCCTTCGCAGAATTTACCGGCCCCCGGCAAGCGCCTTCGGGTCTTGTCTGCCTTTTGCACAGGCTCTTCGAAAATATCGGCGCGGAATCGAGTTGCGAGTGCCCGCGCGTTCGCACAATGTCCGCCGAATGTCCGAAGACAGCCTGCTTCTCTCCCCGCCCGCCGCCTCCAATCCCGCCGATCAGGGCGCGAGCGGCGATTCGGTCGGCCGTGCGCTTCCCTCCAACGTGGAGGCGGAGGCCGCTTTCCTCGGCGCGATCCTGATCGACAATTCGGTCTACGAGGAATTGCCCAACCCGCTGCGGCCGCAACATTTCTTCGTGCCCGCGCACCGCCTGATCATGGAACGCATCCTGACCATGATGGAGCGCGGCAGCACCGCCAGCCCGGTGACGCTGAAACCCTATTTCGAAGGCAGCGAGCATCTCGAGCCGCTCGGCGGCACACGTTATCTGGCGCAGCTGACGGCGGACGGCCACGGCCTGCTCGCCACGCGGCAGCTCGCCGAACAGATCTACGACCTCGCGCTGCTGCGCGAACTGGTGACGGTCGGCCGCACACTGGTGAACGACGCGCTCGACACGTCCGAAGCGGTCGAACCGCTGAAGCAGATCGAGGTCGCCGAAGCCTCGCTCTACGAAATCGCGGAAGGGACCAATATCGGTTCCGACGCCAGCACCTTCAAAGACGCCTCGATCGCGGCGCTGAAGCTGGCGCAGAAGGCGATGAATTCCGATCGCGGCCTGTCGGGGCGTACCACCGGCCTCTCGACGATCGAAGACAAGACCGCCGGTCTGCACAATTCCGACCTCGTGATCCTCGCCGGGCGTCCGGGCATGGGAAAGACTTCGCTCGCCACCAATATCGCGTTCAACACCGCCTACGAATATTTGAAGCAGATGCGCGATGGCGGGCCTGATTCGGGCGGCGCGCCGGTCGCGTTCTTCAGCCTCGAAATGAGCGCCGACCAGCTCGCCACGCGTATTCTTGCCGAACAGGCGGAGATCAGTTCGGAAAAGCTGCGTTCGGGCGACATCGGGCGCGACGAGTTCACGCGGCTTTCCGAAGCCAGCCAGCGCCTCGCCGACCTGCCGCTCTATATCGACGATACGCCCGCGCTCACCATCGACGCGCTGCGGATGCGCGCGCGGCGATTGAAGCGGAAGAACAAGATCGGCCTCGTCGTGGTCGACTACCTTCAGCTGCTGCAGGGCTCGGGCCGCGCCAACGACAACCGCGTGAACGAGATTTCGGAGATCAGCCGTGGTCTCAAGACCATGGCCAAGGAGCTGGAACTGCCGGTGATCGCGCTCTCGCAGCTCAGCCGCGCGGTGGAGCAGCGCGAGGACAAGAAGCCCCAGCTGGCCGACCTTCGCGAATCGGGCTCGATCGAGCAGGACGCCGACATGGTGTGGTTCATCTACCGCGCCGAATATTACCACAAGGCGCAGATGCCCAACGTGCCCGACGGCTCCGAATCGCCCGACGACGCGCAGAAATACCAGGACTGGATGGAGGAGCATCAGAAGCTGGTGAACAAGGCGCTGCTGATCGTCGCCAAGCAGCGTCACGGCTCGACCGGCAACGTGCCGCTGATCTTCCAGAGCGAATACACCAAGTTCTCGAGCCCCGAGTTCAGGGACTATTCGAGCTACGGCGAGGAGTGAGGCGGCAAGCCGCGGCGCGCGGCTTTCTGTTGAAAAACGGGCGGGACATGCCTATACTCCGCGCGATCCCGAAATTCACATGCTTATGGAGTGCCCCGCACTATGGCGCGCGTTACCGTTGAAGATTGCGTCGACAAGGTTCCCAACCGCTTCGATCTCGTCCTGCTCGCCGCCGAGCGTGCACGCGAAATCTCCGGCGGCGCCGAAATCACGCTGGACCGCGATCGCGACAAGAACCCTGTCGTGGCGCTGCGCGAGATTGCCGAGCAGACCGTGAAGCCCAAGGACCTGCAGGAAAGCATGGTCACCAACCTGCAGAAAATCCTGCCCGACGACGACGACGAGACCGATGAAATCGGCTCGCTCAGCCAGTCGGCCGAGGCGCTGCGCGTGACCGCGGCGACCCCGACCCGCTCGACCTCGGTGGGCGGCGACTACGACGGCTGATCGCCCGGCTGCAAAACCGGTGCTTCTATAAACGAAAAGGGGCGGGCCTTCCGGGGCGCCGCCCCTTTTTCATGCGCCTCGCGTGTCCCCCTCGCCTGTCCCTTTGCCGAACACCGGCGATTGCGACGCGGTTCACACTGTGTTTGTAACCGTCTCGACACAATCTGCGGGCCTCACGCGGGAAGGGAGATGCAGCTATGGCGGTCGTTGCGATTTACAGCGTCAAGGGCGGGGTCGGGAAGACGACCTTCGCGGCCAACCTGGCGTGGTGCGCGGCGACCCATTCCAGCCGGCGCACGCTTTTGTGGGATCTCGATGCGGCAGGCGGCGCGGGCTTCCTGCTCGGCGTCGACCCCAGGAAGAAGAGGCGCGCGACGAGCGTCATCAGCAAGGAAATCGATCCCGCCAAGCTCATCCGCAAGACCGCCTATCCCCGGCTCGACCTGCTGCCCGCCGACGAATCGATCCGCGCGCTCGACGTGCAGCTGGCAGAGATCGGCAAGAAGAACCGCATCGCGAAGCTGACCGCCGATCTCATGAAGAACTACGACCGGCTGGTGCTCGACTGCCCGCCGGTGCTGAGCGAGCTGTCGAGCCAGATCGTGCGCGCGGCCGACCTGATCATCGTGCCGATCCCGCCCTCGCCGCTATCCGCCCGCGCGCTCGATACCGTGCGCGAGGAGGTGGAGGCGGAGGGCAAGAAGGCCCCGCCGATCATGCCCGTCTTTTCGATGATCGACCGCCGCCGCACGCTCCACCGCGAGGCGGCGCAGGACCATGCGAAATGGCCGGTCGTTCCGGCGTCGAGCGCGATCGAACAATGTGCCACGCGCCAGGCGCCGGTCGGCACCTTCGATCCGCGCAGCCCTGCGGCCCGGGCGTTCAAGACGCTGTGGACCGATGTCGAGCGCAAGCTGGCGAAGCGCTAGGCCCCGCGTCCGGTCTTCTCCTGCAGCGCATCGATCCGCAGCGAGGCGTCGGCCTTGGACAGTTTCGGATCGAAGGCGTCGGGTTCGCCCGCCTCTTCGGCGAGCGTCTTGAGGTAACTCTCCTGCGCACCGGTCATCGCCTCGTCGCCGGTGGTCCAGTTCTCGGGGTCCTTTTCGGCATTGGATACCGGCTCTGCCTTGGGATGCTCGTTGATCGATTCCATGTGTCGTCTCCTTCGACCATCGAACGGATGATGTTCGCTATACGTTCCCGCAGCGTGCGCTGCTGCGAACTGGTCAACGCGCTGCGCATCGCTATGAGATGGGAACATGGCGAGCCCCGATCCCGAAACCCTGCAATTGCCCACCGCGAGACTTGTCTCGCGCGATCCGGTCGCGCGCACCCTGATGGTGTTTCTCGCCGGGATGATCCTGCTGCTGGCGATCGACCTGGCGAGCGAGCCGAGGGGGCGCTTGGGCGAGGATCGCGCGATCGAGAGCGCGCTTGCCGATGGCAACCAGGCATTTTCAAAGGTCACGCAGGCCGGCGAGCCGGGCGAACCGCCACCCGGCGATGCCGAACGGCACGAGCGTGCGCGCTCCGCCGCCTTCTTCCTCGAACAGGCAGGGCTTGCATGGCGGCGCGGCGAAGCGGCCCCGCCCGAGCAGCTTCGGGTGGAGCGCGGCGGTGCGGTCGCGCTCGCATTTCTCGGCAAGCTGTGGGTGCTCGGCTGGCTGATGCTGCCGGTCGGCGCGTTCGCCTCGCGGCTTGCCTGCCCGCATACCGAAGGCCGCGACAGGCGCTGGGCACTGCACTTCGGCGCGCGCGCGCTGGGCGGTTCGGCCGGTCTGATCGCGCTGGCGGTGACAGCCTATCGCCTCGGCGTGCCCGCTCCCTTCGCCTTCGCTCCGCTGGCGACCGCCATCGTCGTGCTCAACGCATGGCTGCTCGCCGAACATGCTCGGCTGGACCGCGCGGCAACGCTGTTGCGGCTCGGCCCGATCCTCGTCATCCTCACCGTCGCGCTGATGCTGGCGCGCGAACTGCTGCTGGGCCTCGGTCTGCTGCCCTGACGCGCGCGAATGCCTATCGACCTTGGAAAACACGATGCTAAGAATGCGCCGGGGGCTTGATACGAATGAGTGATATTCCCGAAGCGATCGGCACGGCAACCGAGGGCGGACTGTTCGCGCGCGCGATCTCGCGCAGGAACGGGTGGCGCGCAAAGGCGGACGGCGGAGGCGATGGTTCGGCCGGTCCCGGTCATTTCACCGAGGAAGACTGCCTCAACTGCGGCACCCATCTGATCGGCCCGCACTGCCACGAGTGCGGCCAGCAGGCGCACCTCCATCGCACGCTGGCGGCCGTGGGCCACGACCTGCTGCATGGCGTGCTCCATCTCGATGGAAAGCTGTGGCGCACCCTGCCCGAGCTCACCCTTCGTCCGGGCAAGCTCACCCGCCGCTATATCGACGGGGAGCGGGCGGATTTCGTCTCGCCCATGGCGATGTTCCTGTTCAGCGTCTTCCTGATGTTCGCGATCTTCCAGGCGATCGGCTTCACCACGCCGACAGACTTCGGCGGTGCGAGCATGTCCAAGATCGGCGAGGACATGGCCGAACTGCGCGAAGAACTGGTCGAAGACCGCGAGGAGCTGCGCGAAGAGCTGGCCGAAGCACAGGCAGACGCTGCGGCCGAGCGCGAGGCGGAGGCGCAGACGGGGACCGATACCGGGACAGGAGCAGAAACCGGGGCCGAAGCCGGCGCGGCTGCTGGAGACTCCGAAAATCAGGAGATCGCAGACCTCCGCAGCGAGATCGCCGAGATCGATGAGAGCATCTCAAGCATGGACCGGGGCCGTGAAATCATCATGGGCGACCCGGTGGCAGGCACCAAGACCGGGTATACCGTCACCGGCGATTCCAATTTCCCGCTGCTCAAGAAGCTGAACGAGAAGTGGCGCAAGCACCCGGAGCTGATGCTCTACAAGCTTCAGTCGAACAGCTACAAGTTCTCGTGGCTGCTGATCCCGCTCTCGCTGCCCTTCGTGTGGATCCTGTTCGCGTGGAAGCGTCGTTTCAAGGCATATGATCACGCGATTTTCGTGACCTATTCGCTGGCCTTCATGTCGCTGCTGTTCATCGCGCTATCGCTACTGGGCAAGGTCGGCGTGCATATCGGCTGGCTGGCGACGATCGGCACTTTCCTTCCACCGATCCATATTTATCGCCAGTTGCGCGGAGCCTACGATCTGTCACGCTTCAGCGCGGCATGGCGCACGATGGTGCTGAGCACTTTCATCATCGTGATCCTGTCGCTGTTTTTGCAGGCGCTGGTGGTGCTCGGCGCGTTCTGAACGCGCGGTGCCCCCGCCCCTCAGTCGGTCCCATCGAGCTGCTCGTCCGTCGTCGGCTCCGAAGCCTCGTCCTCGGCCATCTCGTCGCGCATTTCGGCGGCACCCTTGCTCACCTCGTCGCTCGCGACGATCGCGGCGTCCTCGACCTTTTCCTGCACGACTTCGGCATTGGCGGCCGTGTCGGCAGCCGCCCCTTCGGCGAAGGCCTCCGCATCCGCCTGCGTCTGTTCGGAACAGGCGGCAAGCGCCAGGGAAGCGGCGCCAAGCGTAACGAGCACGGCAATATTCGGACGTTTCACGGCAGGAACTCCCTCTCGAAATTTGCAATCGTTAACCATCGCCCGCGGATTTCGGTTCCCACGCCAGGCAGCTGCGCTAGGTGCAGGGATATTCGCGCTTCAATGCCGCCAGCCACGCCTGTGCGAGGGTGGAGCGCTTGCGCTCCGCCTCGGGCACGCGGCCGAGCAGCTTGATCGAATCCTGCGCGCTCATACCCTTCTTCCTTTGCTGGGGGCTGACGCAATAGAGCGGCGCACCGCGCTTTTCGGCCGCGGCATTGGCGCTCCTCGCCCGCTCGCCCGCGTCCTTCATCGACGCCATCATCGGCTTGGTCCGCTTGTCGAACATCGCCGCCACGCCCTTGCCGAGCAGTTCCTGCGCATCGAGGTAGAATTGCTGGGCATTGACGGAGGCCGGACCGGCCGAGGCCACGCCCGGCACCACCACCAGGCTCAACGCGCCTGCCGTCACGAGCCGTAAAATCATCCGCATGGGAAACCCCTTCCGATTGTCGAACCGGCGCAGGTTCTGTGCGGTTCGCGATGAACGGCAGCGAAACGCGGCGGCGCAGGCCGGAGCGTCGCGTCGGCGCCTCGCATCCGATGGCCTAAGATTTGCCCTCATGCGAAAGAGGCGCGTACCGAACCCGGTACGCGCCTCATGCGATATCGAAGCTTATCCGTTCAAGCCCTCTGTGGGCTTGGTCCGCCTTCCCCGCCGAAGCGCTTGCGTGCCATGGAAACAAGTCCGACCAACTGTCGATGTGATCGGACCCTAATCAGTATCCGTCGGGACCACTATCTCCTTCGTCTTCACCACCAGGAATGTCGGCTTCAGCTTCAGTCACTTCTTCCTCAGCATCGGCATAGGCACTGTCTTCGGTCATCGCGTCGTCGGCCACGATGTCTTCGGCCATGGCGTCTTCGGCCACGGTGTCCTGAGTGGAGAGGTCTGTCTCGGCGCCCTCGGGCTCACCGCAGGCAAAAAGGGCGATAGGAGTAACCAACAGAAAAGTAAGTCTTTTCATCTCATCCTCCAGCATTTGGTTCACAAGCTTCAAGGGGTTCGGACAATGCCTGTGCACGCCAGTTCAACTCCCGTTTCTCAGGATCGAAAAACCGAAGAAGGGGACTCGCCTTAATAGGGATATCGACTCTCACGGATGAAACCAAACCCGGCTCGCAAGGCACGATTGCCTTGAAATAAATCCGGTCGACCTCCCCGGACTCTACCCGCAGGTCCAGACCCTCCTTGAATACGGCACGGCGGGGCCACTTGGATGTATTGATAATTTCCAGATCGCCTGAATAAAGCCGATCTTTCGAAGCCTGCGCACGAAGCTTCCGCTCGTCCTTTCCGGTGAAGGGGATGGCTTGGCCGATTTCAAGCCGAACCGTATTTTCCGGCTCTAATGTAACTGCGGTGTCGCCGACGTTTTCAAGTCGCACTTCTACACGAACAAACGCCAAATCGCCCTCGATCGGCCAAGTGCGGATTTCTGGTTGTATGTTCAACTTCGGATAGCCGCGGCGTTCGACGAAATACCAATATCCCGCAAGAACCAGGGCGACGCACGAAAGAGCTGCTGCGAGACCCTCAACACTATGACGAGTGTCGTTCCCAGCCTTCAAAAGCACAGCGCCAAGACCGAGAATAATTAGAGCAAGTGCGAGGACCAGCGCGACGGACCTGCCGCCGTTCACGGCCAGTAGGAGCCACAATACTCCGACTGCCACCGCAGCCAAAGGCACTATTGTCCGCACCCGATGCTCGAAGATCTTTTTGATCACCCCCATCGGGGGGCAGACTAAATATCAGCCTCCGATTCGAAAGCCGGGTAATTTACCCAATTTATCTACAGGAGGTTCTTTCACGCCCCCTGCGGGCTCGTTCCGCCTTCTCCGCCGAAGCGCTTGCCGGCCTTGGGCACGGCCGATCCGCCAACGGGGCGCGGATTGCTCGGCCCCTTGGGCTCGTCGGGCCGATCGAGCTTGCCGTCCTTCAGAAGCTGGTCGATCTCGTCGCCGGTCAGCGTCTCGTACTCGAGCATCGCCTGGGCGAGCAGGTGGAGCTGGTCTTCCTTGTCGGTCAGGATCTGGGTCGCCCGCTTGTGCGCGCCTTCGACCAGCGCGCGGATTTCCGCGTCGATCAGCTTGTTGGTGTCGCCGGAACCCATCGTGCGCGCGGACTGCCCCATGCCGAGATAGCCTTCCTGCTGCTCCTCGTACTGCAGCGGACCGAGCTTCTCGCTCATGCCCCACTTGGTCACCATGTTGCGCGCCAGCGAAGTGGCGTACTGGATGTCGGACGAGGCGCCCGAGCTGACCTTGTCGTGCCCGAAGATGATCTCCTCGGCCACGCGGCCACCCATGGCGACGGCGAGGTCGGCATGCATCTTGTCGCGGTGGTAGGAGTAATTGTCCCGCTCGGGCAGGCGCATCACCATGCCCAGCGCGCGGCCGCGCGGAATGATCGTCGCCTTGTGAATCGGGTCAGAGGCAGGCTCGTTGATGCCGACGAGGGCATGGCCCGCCTCGTGATAGGCGGTCATCTTCTTCTCGTCGTCGGTCATAACCATGGAGCGGCGTTCGCTGCCCATCATGACCTTGTCCTTCGCGTCCTCGAATTCCTGCATCGCGACCAGCCGCTTGTTGCGACGCGCCGCCAGCAGCGCGGCTTCGTTCACGAGATTGGCGAGGTCCGCGCCCGAGAAGCCGGGCGTGCCGCGCGCAATGGTGCGCGGGTTCACGTCGGGCGCCAGCGGCACTTTCTTCATGTGCACGTCGAGGATCTTCTCGCGCCCGTCGATGTCGGGCACGGGCACCACGACCTGACGGTCGAACCGGCCTGGGCGCAGCAGCGCGGGGTCGAGCACGTCGGGGCGGTTGGTCGCCGCGATGATGATGATGCCTTCGTTGGCCTCGAACCCGTCCATCTCGACCAGCAGCTGGTTCAGCGTCTGCTCGCGCTCGTCGTTCGAGTTGCCGAGGCCGTGGCCGCGCGAACGGCCGACGGCGTCGATTTCGTCGATGAACAGGATGCACGGCGCGTTCTTCTTCGCCTGTTCGAACATGTCGCGCACGCGGCTGGCGCCGACGCCCACGAACATCTCGACGAAGTCGGAGCCCGAAATGGTGAAGAAGGGCACGCCCGCTTCGCCCGCGATCGCGCGTGCGAGCAGCGTCTTACCGGTACCGGGCGAGCCGACCAGCAGCGCGCCCTTGGGAATCGTGCCGCCGAGCTTGGAGAAGCGCTGCGGATCCTTGAGGAACTCGACGATCTCTTCCAGTTCTTCGCGCGCCTCGTCGATCCCGGCGACGTCCTTGAACGTCACCCGGCCCTGCTTTTCGGTCAGCATCTTGGCCTTGGACTTGCCGAAGCCCATCGCGCCGCCCGCGCCGCCGTTCTTCTGCACCTGCCGCAGCGCGAAGAACGCGATGCCGAGGATGAGCAGGAACGGGAGCGATTGCAGCAGGATGTAGAGGAGGAGGTTGGGCTCTTCGCTAGGCGTGCCCGAATAGGTCACGCCATTGTCTTCGAGCAGCGTCGTCAGGCTGGTATCGTTGCGCACCGGGACGGTGCTGAAGGTCTCGCCGTTCTTGAGCGTGCCGGTGATGCGATCGTCGGCGATCTGCACCTCTTCCACCGTTCCGCTGCCCACGCGTTCGCGGAAATCGGAATAGCTGATCTGCGTGCCCGCGCTCTCGCTCGCGCCGCCGAACATGCTCACCGCGAGCAGCAGGGCGAGGAATATCCCGCCCCAGATCATCAGGCTGCGGATCCAGGGGTTGGGGCCGCCCCCACCCGAACCATTGGGCCCCTGCCCGTCGGGCGTGTTCTGTTCGCTCATGAAAAACCGAGTCCTTTCGCTTGCGAATGTAGGCGCAAGGGGATGAATGACAAGTTGTGCCGGGGGTCAGGGGTCCAAGGAATGTACCCGCATGGCGCAAGGACGATCAGAAGCTGAAGGCGCGGCGGCTGAGACCTTCGCCGGCAGGCGGCGGAACCTGCCTCGCATCGGCCCGATCGGGGGCCGGGCGGGCGGGCCGCTGCGCCGCCGTGTCGCGGATCGCGACAACGCGCGATCGGTCGCTTTGCGGCGCGGGCGCGCGCCCGCTATCGGCCTGCGGCAGCGAGCGCTGCCCGCTGCCGGACGGAGGGCCGCCGAGACCCATCTGCGCGAGCTTGGCTTCGAGCGCGGCGTGCAGCTGATCGAACCCCTGCGAGGCGGGCGACCAGTTGGCGAAGGCGGCGATCGGCTCGCGCCGCACCGCGACCTGCTCGACATAGGAGCTTTGCGGGATCACCGGCCAGTTGGCGGCGGCATTCTCGCGCACCCAGCGGTGCAGCTTGCGGCGCTGGTCGTACATCGACAGCACCGGAAGAACCGGCGGATGCCCCGGGCGCTTCGCCAGTTCGTTGCGGATGAAGCCGAAGGCCCGCGCGGCGAGCGGCGAGGCGGGCAGCGGCACCACGATCAGGTCGGCCGCTTCCATGATCTGCTCGCTCACCTCGTTGATCATCGGCGGGCAGTCGAGCACGATCCGCGGATACTCGCCCTTCATGAAGCCCAGCATCTGCGCCAGCCGCTTCCTGGTACCGATCCGCGCCAGCTGGACCGGCAGGTCGCGCAGGCTCTGGTCCGCGCCGATCAGCGACAGCCGGTCGAACTTCGTCGGCTCGAGCAGGTCGCGCGGGGCGCGGGCGTGGTGGAAGGCGCAGATCGCGCGCTGGACCTTGCGCTCTTCGTGGCCCAGCAGGAACCCGGCCCCGCCCTGCGGATCGAGGTCGAAGAGCAGCGTCTCGTGCCCCCCGCGCTGCGAGAAGCGCCACGCGAGGTCGACCGCCATGGTCGTTTTCCCGACCCCGCCTTTCATGCTGTAAACCGCGATGACGGCCATCGATGCGCTCCCCTGTCCGCTGTGTCTGCGTACGTGATTCGGTGCGACCTGGCCCGTATGAAGGCGCAGGAAAAAGCCCCCGGCAAGCGTGCCGGAGGCTCCGTCCCATTCCGGGCACACGCCCGCCGCAACAGGTTAACGGCCCAGGTCGACGGCGGGTGCGATGCGGCATGCGGCAGCTCACATACTTCGCGCGATCACCATCTTCATGATTTCGTTCGACCCGCCGAAGATGCGGCTGATGCGGCTGTCGCGGAACATGCGCGCGATGGGGTAGTCGTTGATGTAGCCGCTGCCCCCGTGCAGCTGCAGGCACTTGTCGACGACCTCGCCCTGCAGTTCGGTCACCCAGTATTTCGCCATGCACGCGGTCGGCACGTCCAGCTTGCCCTCCAGATGCTTGGCAATGCAGTCGTTGACGAAGATTTTCGCCGCGGTGCCGCGCGCCTTCAGGTCGGCGAGAGTGAACTGCGTGTTCTGGAAATCCCAGATCGTCTTGCCGAAGGCCTTGCGCTCCTTGGTGAAGGCAATCGTTTCCTCCAGCGCGCGCTCGATCGTGGTCATCGCGCCCATCGCGATGATCAGCCGTTCCTGCGGCAATTCGCCCATCAGCTGGTAGAAGCCCTTGCCTTCCTCCCCGCCGAGCACGTTCTCCGCAGGCACGAACACGTCGTCGAAGAACAGCTCCGAGGTGTCCTGCGCATCGAGCCCGATCTTGTCGAGCTTCTTGCCGCGCTGGAAACCTTCGGCGCCCTCGGTCTCGAGCAGCATCAGCGAGATGCCCTTGGCCCGCTCGTTCGGGTCGGTCTTGGCGACGACGATGATGAAATCGGCGGTCTGCCCGTTCGAGATATAGGTCTTGGACCCGTTGATGCGGTAGCCGTTGCCGTCCTTCAGCGCGGTCGTGGTGATCGATTGCAGGTCCGACCCGACGCCCGGCTCGGTCATGGCGATCGCGCTCACCAGCTCGCCGCTGACCAGCCTCGGCAGGTACTTTTTCTTCTGCTCCTCGGTCCCGTGGCGCACCAGATAGGGCAGGATGATCGTGTTGTGCAGGCTGGCGGCAAAGCCTTCGACGCCATGTTCGCCCTGCTTGTCGATCACCACCATCTCGTGCCGGAAATCGCCGCCGTGGCCGCCATATTCCTCGGGCACCGAGGCGCCGAGCAGCCCCGCGGCCCCCGCCTCGTTCCAGAACTCGCGTTCGACCTGACCATCCTCGCGCCATTTGAGGACGCGCTTTTCGGGGGCGTGCTTTTCGTAGAACTTGCCCACGGCATCGGCGAAGATCGAAATCTCCTCGTCGTCCATGAAGGCGGGCTGGGGTACGTCGATCGCGGCCATGATATTCCTCTCCAAAGGTAATGTTTTGCCGGCGAGCCTACCAAATCGGTTGCGTTTCGCAATCTAGATTGGCCCGCGTGCGAGCCACGGCGTGGCCGGTGCGGTTACGCGATGGTGCCGGTTTGCCGCAGGCCCGCGATCTCGCTCTCATCGAGCCCCAGTCCGCCCAGGATCGCGTCGGTGTCTTCGCCCGGCATCGGCGCAGGCGACGGCGTATCGGTCGCCGTGCCCGAATAGCGCGGCGCGGGCGCGGGTTGGGGCGATCCGGCGACATCGACGAAGGTCTCGCGCGCCGCGTTGTGCGGATGCTCGCGCGCCTCGCTCATGGTCAGGACGGGGGCGTAGCAGACGTCGCTATGTTCCAGCAGCGCATCCCACTCGGCGCGCGTCCTGCTCCTGAAGATCCCGGCGAGCTTCTCCTTCAGCACGGGCCATTGCGCGGGGTTCATCTGCGGATCGAACTCGGTGTCTTCGGCGAGGCCCAGCCGCGCGCGCAGCTGCGCATAGAATTGCGGTTCGATGCTGCCGATGCTGACGAACTTGCCGTCTGCGGTCTCGTAGACATCGTAGAAATGCGCGCCGGTATCGAGCAGGTTGGCCCCCGCTTCCTCGCGCCACAGGCCCTGGTTCGCCATGCCGTGGATCATCGCCATCAGCACCGCGGTCCCATCGGTCATCGCGGCGTCGATGACCTGGCCCTCCCGTCCGCGCGCGACCGCGAGCAGCGCCGAGACCATGCCGAAGGCGAGCATCATACCGCCGCCGCCGAAATCGCCGACCATGTTGATCGGCGGCGTCGGTTTTGCACCCGCACGCCCGAAATGGGCGAGCGCCCCGGCGAGCGCGATGTAGTTGATATCGTGACCGGCATAGGCCGCATAGGGCCCGGTCTGCCCCCAGCCGGTCATCCGCCCGTAGACCAGCCCGGGATTGTCGGCGAGGAGCACGTCCGGCCCCAGCCCCAGCCGCTCCATCACGCCGGGTCGGAACCCCTCGATCAGGCCGTCGGCACTGCCGCACAGCTTGCGGGCAAGCGCGATGCCCTGCTCGCTCTTCAGGTCGAGCGCGATCGACTTGCGCCCGCGCGCGAGCACATCCTTGGTCGAGACCGGCTGCGAACCCCCGCGCCCGCCGCTCGCCCGGTCGATGCGGATCACCTCCGCGCCGTGGTCGGCCAGCATCATCCCACAGAACGGGCCCGGTCCGATGCCCGCGAATTCGACGATGCGCAGGCCCTCGAGCGGGCCGGGCATTACTTGCCCTTCCAGTTCGGCGCGCGCTTCTCGGCAAAGGCGGCCGCGCCTTCGCGCGCATCCTCGCTCATGAAGATCTGGGGCATCAGCTTGGCCTGTTCGTCCCACCGGGATTCGAGGCTCCAGCCGCGCGATTCCTCGATCACCTGCTTGGAGACCTTGACCGCGAGCGGGCCGTTGGCGGCAACTGCCTTCGCCAGCTCCATCGCGCCGTCCAGCACGCTGCCATCGGTCACCTTGTTGACGAGGCCCAGCTCATAGGCGCGGGGCGCATCGATGAAATCGCCGGTCAGCGCCAGCTCCATCGCGACCTTGTGCGGGATCTGGTCGGGCAGTTTCATCAGGCCGCCGGCCGCCGCAACGAGGCCGCGCTTGGCTTCGGGAATGCCGAATTTCGCGTTGGTGTGGGCGACCACCATGTCGCACGAGATCATCAGTTCGAGCCCGCCCGCCAGCGCGTAGCCTTCGACCGCCGCGATCACCGGCTTGGCCGGGCTCTTCTGCGTCAGCCCGCCGAAGCCGCGTCCTTCCACGATCGGGCTCTCGCCGCGCAGGAAGCCCTTGAGGTCCATGCCCGAACAGAACGTCCCTCCCGCGCCGGTCAGGATCGCCACCCGCAGATCGTCCTCGGCATCGAGCCGGTCGAGCGCTGCGGCAATCCCCTCCGCCGCCGCCTTGTTCATGGCATTTTTGGCGTCGGGCCGGTTGATCGTGATGATTATCATGCCATCCCTGACCTGCGTCAGCACGTCGTCGCTCATGTCTCTCTCCCATACGTAGCTGTTTGCAACCGATGCTGGAGAAAGCCGGTGTTGGGGTCAAGCCGCGATCGGCGACCGCTGGCGCCGGACATGCACTCGACCACCGCGAGATCATTGCGAAGGCATACACACCGTGCCGGGCGGTTGAAAAAGCCAACTTGCCGAAGAAAAATTAGATAGTCATAAGGGTAATCACATCAAGGCTAAGACCGATTTGTTGCGAAGCTCGTAGTATTTTATGACCGCGAGTGCGGTGAACGTCTTCCCGAGGCCGACGCTGTCAGCTAGGATGCAGCCATTCAAGGTCTCTAGCTTGTTGATCAAGCCAAGTGCCGCGTCCTTCTGAAACTTGTATAGCGTGTTCCAAAATTTGGTTTCACGAAATCCGATCCGATCATCAGGCAAAAGATCTTCGTTGGTGTCCTCCAAGAAAGTCCGGAAGATGATGGAGAGCATAAAGTGATATATGGATGCGGGAGAATTCTCGGCGTAAACCTGCTGAAGCTGCCCACAGAGCGCCTCGGTCACATCCTCTAGTCGATCGGGTTCGCTCCAGGTTTGGTCGAAGAAGACACTATATCTGCTGACCGCAGGATGATCTGTGATCTTGTTGATCATCGTTAAATTGCCAGGTTGGTAACCTAGGTCGGCCGTCGTGAAGCCATGAAGACCGGTATACAACGTACTGGATGACGCACCGCTTGCGCAAAGAAATGACGGGATTGGATCTCTGGCATTCGACTTGAACCTGCCTTCCGTGCGTATCCAGTCTGCACACTGACGCGCTAAAGCTCGCGTAGTCATCTTGTTTCGCAGGCGTATCTCGAACGGCGTTCCAGCAAGATCCCTTTGATTCTTGACGGGAGGGATTATAAATTCCCTATGCTGGGCCTTTCCGGACCAATGATCGGTAGCGAACGAGGGACCGGTGAAGACGAACTCAAACTGGTCCAGCTGCCGAAGCTGATCCTCCAATGCCGCAAAGGCATGAATTGAGAACGAAGCAGCGGCAATTTTGACCGATTGCTTATCGCGGAGCTCATTGAGCAAATCCTCTCCGAATAGCGAGCTGATATTGTCCAAGATTTCCATACAAGCCTTGGAGCGCGGAACGCGCGTTGAGGCAATATAAGTTCAGTCTCGCAGATCGTCGATTAGCTTGATTGCCTCCCGGAGAAGGTAGCTTTGCGCCCCAATTCTGGACCTTCAAGCCGCAAGGGCGACGCCCTGAAAGCTGCCGTTCTCTCCTTCCGGAATAAGGGGCCATCTGTTCTATGAGAAGCTTAGGCTTCTGCTGCCAAACGGTCACTACGCCGACCGCCGTGGCGCACCGCCCAATGACTCACACGCGCAGCGGGATAGCCATGGTCAAGAGCGCAGCCACAATGACGATCAGCGAGATGCCAACCGCATATTTCAGAGCAAACCGTTGCGCATCGCCGACCTCCACGCCCAATAGCCCGCAAGCCAGGTAGATCGGTGCGAGCAGCGGGCTGAGGGCATGAACCGGCTGGCCCAGCAGCGAAGCGCGAGCGATCGCATCTGCCGGAACGCCATATTCTGCGGCCGTCTGGGCGACCACCGGCACGATTCCGAAATAGTAAGCATCGTTCGACATCAGGAAGGTCAGCGGCAGGCTGAGCAATGCGGTGATTGGGGCGAGGTAGGCACCCATCGAAGGCGGCACGACGGTCACCAGGGCTCCACCCATGGCATCCAGCATCCCCGTGCCTTGGACGATGCCCGTAAAGGAGCCGGCGGCGAAGATGAGCGCCACAACCATCATCAGGTTCTCCGCGTGCGAGCCCAGCCGCTCACGCTGCTGATCGAGCGAGGGATAATTGACCGTCACCGCGATGGCGAAGCCGCCCATCATGAGGGCCGGCAGTGGCGCGATGCCAGTGATCATTCCGAGGACCAGCAGCAGGGTCAGCGCCAGATTGAACCAGAAGAGCTTCGGTCGGCGCTCGGGCCGCTCGCCGAAATCGATTTCGACCGGCTGCGCGTCTTCCGAAGCGGGCGAATAGGCAAGACGCTTGCGTTCGCTCAGTCCGAAGGACCACGCCAACCCGAATGTTGCTGCAAGTCCCACGAGAACGGCGGGGATGAGCGGGACGAAAATGCCGCTCACGAGATCGACGTCGAGCGCCGCAGCGGCGCGTGCGGCAGGCCCGCCCCAAGGGACAAAGTTCATGAGCGAGTTGGTCAAACCCAAAAGCGTCGCGAGGATCAGGACATTCATGCCGATATTGCGATAGACCGGGAGCAGCGCGGTAATCACGATCAGTGCGGTGGTGGTGCCATCGCCGTCGATCGATACCAGCGAAGCCATGATCGCGGTGCCCATCGCGATCTTTAGCGGATCGGTCCCCACGCGGCTCAGGATCGCCTTGACCAGCGGATCGAAAAGGCCGGCATCCATCATGATCCCGAAATAGAGGATCGCGAAAGACAGCAGCAGCGCGATGGGTGCGACCTGGAGGATGCCTTCCAGCATCATGTCGCCGATGCCCGAGCCGGCTCCCGCGACGAGACCGAAAACAATCGGCACCGCAATCAGCGCGACCACTGCGGATAACCGCTTGGTCATGATCAATGCCACGAAGGTCAATACAGTGGCGAAGCCGAGCCAGGCTAGCATTACGTCCTCTCCCTATTCCGTGTACGTCGCGCCTCTCCGTGCGCCTGATTGGATGCAATTTAGGCTTTCGCTCGACACAGGCGGAGCCTATCCTCATGCCTATGAAATCGATCGAAGACGGGGCGACCACGATGGACATGCCCAGCGCCGAACCCGCCACCACGACTGTTCTTACGCAGGTCCGCGAGCTTATCGTGACCGGCACGATCGGGCCGGGCGCCCGCCTCGCGGCGGAGGCGATCGCGAAGGATCTGGGTGTCTCGCGAACGCCCGTCCGCAGTGCACTGGCAGTTCTCACCGCCGAAGGCCTCGTCAGCCACAGCATGAATCGCGGCTACACGGTAAGAGATATCGGCTTTCGCGATATTCTCGATGCGGTCGAGGCGCGCGCGGTGCTCGAAGCGCGCGCCTGCGGGCTTTCCGTCGATTACGGATGGAGCGAAGAGGAGCTGGGCGCGCTCGAAGCGGATGTTGACAGCGGGCGAGCGATTATCGCCGGGGGCCGATGGTCGGAAGAGATCGAGCATGCCTGGTACGAAGCGAACCGCGGCTTTCACTCGCTGATCGTGAGGGCTTCGCGAAACGCGACCATGCGCAACGCCGTGCGAATGACGCTGATACACCCGATTTTCGGAGACATCGCGCGAACCTCGCCTGCCGTATCCAAGTTCGTCCCGAAACGATTCCGCGAGATACCGGCTGAGCCGCCGGAGCATATCGTCGACTCGCAAGCCGATCACGAAGCGATCCTGGCGGCGATACGCGACGATGATGCGGTGTTGGCGGAAAAGCTCATGCTCGATCACGTCTTGAAAGGGAAAGCCCGGCTGGCCGCCTGTGCGACCCGAAGATAGGGCATCCTGATCGCTGCATCTTGCTTCGTCAAGATTGCATCCACTTTTCCGCTGAAATGTCGAATTAGGTTCGAGAGGGATACTGACCTCTCGGGCCAGCACATCGCGCATGTAGTCAAAAATCCTAAGAGCTCGCCCCTTTCCCCTACGTGATCTATGAATCCACAGAATTGACAGATTGGATTCATTCTAGCAGATATGGCCCTAAGGCGTCCGTCAGTGGCGCTGCCAAACCAAGGAGAGGACGATGACCACGGCAATTTTTCGCCTGTCGCTGGGCAGCGCACTGATTGCGCTTGCATGGGCCGGCCAGGCAAGCGCGCAGGAAACGGTTTCGACCGAACGGAGGGACCCGGGCGATGACGACCGACCCGTTCAGGATATGGAGCGCGACCTTGCCGGGACGATCATCGTCACGGCGCAGCGGCGGACCGAGAGTCTGCAGGACGTACCCGTCACGGTGACGGTGTTCAGCGAGGAAGAAATTGCCGAGGCGCGCATCCAGGAAGTGTCTGACGTCGTGACCCGCACTCCCGGGCTCAGCTTCGACGCGTTTCCCGCATCGCAGCCGCGCCTCGCGGTGCGCGGCATCGGCTCTTCCGACAAGGGCGCGGCGGGGGACCCCAGCTCGGCGGTGTTCCTCGACGAAATCTATCTCGGCAGGCCGGCCGCAGTGGCGTTCGATGCCTTCGACGTGCAGCGGATCGAAGTCCTCAAGGGGCCGCAGGGCACGCTGTTCGGCCGCAATGTCGTGGGTGGTGCGATCAACGTCATCACCAATCGCCCCGAACCCGGCATCTTCGCGGCCGGCGCCGAATTCACCTATGGCAACTACGACCGCCTCGACGGGGCCGGGTTCATCAATCTGCCCTTCGGCGACAGGCGCGCCGCAGTGCGGGCAAGCGCCGCCTACCGTTCGCACGACGGTTATGTCTACAACCCGACCATCGACAGGAATGTCGACACGCAGGACCGCTTCAGCGGGCGCTTCCAGTTACTCGCCGAGCCGACCGATACGCTGCGGGTCCACTTCACTGTCGACGGCACCCGCGATCGCAATTCGGGCCCGGTCACCCGCGCCCTCGAGCTTGATCCCGACGATCCGCTTTCGGCGGGATACACGGTCAATCAGGAGCGTGAGGTCGTCTACGGGTCGACCGAAGGGTTCCAGGATCTCGACACACTCGGCGTGCGCGGCGAGGTCAACTGGGACCTGCCCTTCGCGACCCTGACTGTCTTGGGCTCCTATCGCGATCTCGACTACGCGAATGGCGGCGATTTCGACGGCGGCGTCGCCGACCCGGCCTCACCCGGGTTCAACCTCGTCAATATCGGCGGCGGCGAAGCCGAACGCTCGGAATTTTCGAGCCAGGAAGTCCGCCTGACGTCCTTGCCGGGCGGCGCGATCGAATGGGTCGTCGGCCTGTTCCACTACAACCAGCAGGTGGAACGCACGGATACCCTGACACTCGACTCGATGTTCATCGCTCCGATCCCGCTGACCGAGGTCTTCGCGCAGGACGCCTCGCTCGACAGCGTCGCCGCCTTCGCGGATGCCACCGTGCAACTGAGCGACGAGTTCAGTATCCTGGGCGGCTTGCGCTATTCGCGCGACGACAAGGCCTACCGGGTGGACAACCTGCAAAGCGTGGCGCCGCTGCGCAGCGAAGAATTCTTCGATGTTGCCGCCAGCGAAGTCTTCGACGACGTAACCTGGCGCGCAGGCGTCAATTTCGAGCCAAGCGAGGATCATCTGATCTACGCCCTAGTGTCGAGCGGCTTCAAGAGCGGCGGCTTTCAGGACAATCCGACCAACGCGATCGCTGCCGCGACGCCCTTCGAGCCGGAAACCGCGACCCAGTACGAACTGGGCCAGAAAAGCAGTTTTGCGGATGGGCGGCTTATCTGGAACAACACCCTGTTCTATCTCGATTATACTAATCTGCAGACCGATCAGGTGGATCCGGACACGGGAGCCAGCACCGTTATCAATGCAGGAAAGGCGACGATCAAGGGCTACGAGACGCAGCTGATCGCCAATCTGTTCGCGGGGCTCAGCCTCTCCGCAGCCTATGCCTATACCGACGCAACCTTCGGCGAATTCGTCGAGAACGGCAACGATCTGTCAGGCAATCGCATCTCGCGAACGCCCCGGCACAAGGTCACGGTCTCGCCGTCCTACAGCTATCTGTTCGCGAGCGGGGCCGAGCTGAAGATCGCGGCCGATTATCGCTACGAGAGCCAGATTTTCGACGACAACGCCAACACTCCCCCGGAAATCCGCGATGCGACGCACTTCCTCGACGCACGCATCGTGCTCGACAATATCGCGGACCGCTTCTCGGTTTCGGTGTGGGGCAAGAACCTGACCGACGAGCTGACCCGGACCTTCCAGGGCACGTTCCTCGGCGCGAATTTCGGCGCTTACAACCCGCCGCGCACCTACGGGGTGACGCTCGGCTTCCGCTACTGACGCGACGCACCGCAGCCTCCGCAATCCACCGATCGCGGGGCTGCATCGAGACAGGACTTGAGCACACGACTTATGGAGAAATTGGGGTGAGCACAGAGACAGCAAGCGAAGCCACTCGCCTTTCGGAGCCGATCAGGATCATCGTGCCCGTGGGGTCTCTCGGGGCCGGTGTGCGCGAGGATGAGGTAGCGTATGGGCTCTCCCGCGGTGCACAGGCGATTGCATGCGATGCAGGCTCGACCGATAGCGGGGCAGCGTATCTCGCGACGGGAAAGTCTAAGAACAACTACGGCGCGGTGAAGCGGGATCTGGAAATCCTGATGAAGGCGCAGGTCGAGGCGGGCATTCCCATCATCATCGGCACGTCCGGCCAGGCGGGCGGCGATATCAATCTGGACTGGACACGGGATATCGCCGTCGAAGTGGCAAAGGAACTGGGCGTCGAACCCAGGATCGCACTGATCCGCAGTGAGCAGGACAAGGATACGGTCAAGCGTCTCAACGCGCAGGGCCGGGTGAAGCCGCTCGCGCCGCTCGGGCCTCTCGAGGATGCGACAGTCGACGAATGCGATCACATCGTCGCGGTGCTCGGGGTGGAGCCTTTCGTCGATGCGCTGGAACAAGGCGCGGACATCATTCTTGCCGGACGCTCGACCGATACGGCGGTGCTAGCCGCTTTTCCCATCTGGAAGGGCGCGCCCTGGGGCGCCGCGTGGCATGCGGGCAAGATCGGCGAATGCGGCGCCCAGTGCGCCGAGGAGCGGGACGGCTCGGGCGTGCTCCTGTCGGTCTCGTCCGACGGCTTCAGCGTCGAACCCCTGAGCCGGACCAACCGCTGCACACCCCACAGCGTGTCGGCGCACATGCTGTACGAGAACAGCAATCCCTTCCGGCTTGTCGAGCCGGGCGGCATTCTCGACGTCACCGATGCGCACTACGAACAGGTCGACGAGCGGACCGTGCGGGTGAGCGGCGCGCGGTGGGACAAGCAGCCCTATACGATGAAACTGGAAGGGGCCGGTGGCGGTGCCTTCCAGACGATGATGCTCGTCGGGATCGAAGACCCCGATGTCCTGCGCGACATCAACGGGTTTCACGACCGCTTCCTGATGGCGCTCTACCAGCGCACCCAGCAATCGATCCCCGCCGAGCGGCTGGGCGAGTTCCATATCTCGCTGCGCATGTACGGGTGGAATGCGGTATCGGGCTTGCGGCCTCCCAAGGGCACCGCTCCGCCGCCCGAAATCGGTGTGCTGTTCGTCGCCACGGCCGAGACGCAGGAGCTGGCGAACGAGATTGCGCAGGCCTGCAACCCCTATTTCTTCCACTTCCCCGCCGTGATGGACAAGGAACTGCCCAGTTACGGCTTCGCATTTTCGCCGGCCGATGTCCCGCGCGGGCAGGTGTTCGAATTCAAGCTCAACCACGTGGTCGAAGTGAACGACCCCATGGAGCTGGTACGCATGGACTGGGTCGACCTCGGCGAAGCGAGCAAGACCAAGCTGGAGGTCGCCCATGACTAAGGTAAAGGAGGTCTGCCGCCACATCCGGTCGAAGCAAGCCGGGCCGTTCTGGGTCACGATCGACTTTTTCTTCAACGATCGCGAGGCGTTCGAGGAATTCTCGGGCAGCCCGTCGCTCGATCCGGACCTGTTCGCCCGCCTTTACGGCACCGATCCCGAGCAGGTGAAGCGCTTCCCGGTGCCCAGCCTCAATGTCCTCAAGGTCTCGTTTCCGCGCAAGCGACCGCAGGGCGGGATGATCGAGCGAGATATGCATTCGGGCCAGCAATATGTCCGCCTGCTGGAGAAAGAGCTCGTCTGAGAAAGAAGAGGTAGCGACAATGACAACCCGATTGAAAACCCCCGAGAACTTCCAGCCGCAGGTGTCCGAAGAGGAATGGGCGCTGCGCGTCGACCTCGCCGCGGCCTTCCGGCTGGTCGCGCTTTACGGATGGGACGATCTGATCTTCACGCACCTGAGCGTACGGGTACCGGGCCCCGAGCATCATTTCCTCATCAATCCGTACAATCTGATGTTCGAGGAAATCGACGCGTCTTCGCTGTTGAAGATCGACGTCGATGGACAACCGGTGATGGAGAGCCCGTTTTTCGCCAATCCCGCGGGCTTCACCATCCATTCCGCGATCCACATGGCGCGCGAGGATGCGCATGCGGTGATGCACCTGCACACGCCCTACGGCCAGGCGGTCAGCGCGATGGCGGAGGGCCTCCTCCCGCACACGCAGACCGCGATGATCGCCAAGCACAATGTCGCCTATCACGAGTACGAGGGCATCGCGACCGACCTCGACGAGCGCGAGCGGCTGGTGGCCGACATTGGCGACAAGCATGCGATGATCCTGCGCAACCACGGTACGCTGACCGTGGGCGAGACGGTGTCCGACGCCTTCATCCGCATGTATTTCCTCGAGCGTGCCTGCGAGACGCAAGTCCACATGCTCGCGGCGGGGCGCGACAACCTGCACACGCCCCCGGAGGGAGTGGAGCAGAAGGTCGCCGCGCAGACCGCGCCGCAGGCAATCGGCATGGCGAGCCGCGCGCTTGCCTGGCCGGCGCTGCTGCGCAAGCTCGACCGCATTGACGACAGTTTTCGCCGGTAGGAGGCGCCGATGTCTGCAAGCAAACGCGTCGTCGTTAGCCAACGGTTTTTCGATGCCGAAGCTCGCGATCTGCTCGAGGCTGCCGGCTGCGAAGTTGTCGAAGCCGAACTGCCTCCTGGCCAAGCAGATGGCGGGCTGTCGCCCGAGGCCCTGATCGAATTGCTCGATGGAGCGGCGGGTTGGATCGTCGGTCAGGCGCACGTCACCCGCGAAGTTCAGTCCGCGCTCCCGGATTTGCAGGTGATCTCGAGACGGGGGGTGGGTTACGACAGGGTCGATCTCGAAGCGGCCCGCGATCTGGGCAAGGTCGTGTGCATCGCTGCCGGCGGCAACGACGCGGCGGTCGCGGACCACACGCTCGCGCTGATGCTCGCCGCCGGGCACCGGCTGCCCGAAACGCAGAACCGGATGAAGTCGGGGGACTGGGCGATCCTCCAGGGAATGGATCTGACCCGCAAGACCGTCGGCATCATCGGCCTCGGGCGGATCGGGCGCAGTCTCGTCCAGCGGCTGCGCGGCTTCGAATGCGAAATCCTGGCGCTGTCCTCGCCGAGTGCGGAGACCTTCGCGGCGGATCATGGCATAGAACGGGTGGAGCTGGACGCGCTCCTGACCAGAAGCGATTATGTCACGCTGCACGCACCGCTCAAGGATGCGACCCGGATGATGATCGACGAGGCGGCTCTTGCCAGAATGAAAAACACCGCAATCCTCGTAAACACCGCCAGAGGCGGATTGGTGGACGATCGCGCTTTGCTTCGGGCCCTGAAGGACGGCACGATAGCTGCGGCCGGCCTCGACGTATTCCAGAGCGAGTCCGACCCCGGCTACAGGCCTGTGACGGACGAACTGATCGCTCTGCCCAATGTCGTCGCCACGCCGCATGCTGGTGCATCGACCCGCGAAGGCCTGGCGCGCACGAACAAGGTAGCGGCGGGCTGCGTGGTGGACGTGCTGGCAGGCAGGACCCCGCCCGAGCAATGCGTCGTGGCGGATGGGCGTGGCTGACAGCGAAGACGACCTGCAAGCGCGCGCGCTGCTGCACCGCATGTTCTACGCCGCAATCGACCGAGCAATGGCGGAACACTGCATTGCCGGGCACCTCCCCGAGCGCCCGTCGGGGCGGACGATCGTGGTGGGCGCAGGCAAGGCCTCGGCAGAGATGGCGCGTGCGTTCGAGCGCCGGTGGAGCGGTGAACTGACGGGCTTGGTCATCGTGCCTTATGGCCACAAGGTGCCATGCGAACGCATCGCGATCAGGCAGGCCGCCCATCCCGTGTCCGATCCAGCGGGGGTCGTGGCGAGCGGAGACATGCTCGCTCTGCTCGAAGACATGGCCGAAGGCGATCTGGTCGTGTGCCTGCTGTCGGGCGGAGGGTCGGCTCTGCTTTGCGCGCCCGAGGACGGCATCGATTTCGCCGAGCTTCAGACGATCGGCCGCGCACTGTTGAAATCGGGTGCCGATATCGCGCAGATGAACGCGGTTCGAAAGAAGCTCGCCAAACCGCTTGGCGGAGGAATCGCCCGCGCGGCAGCGCCTGCAAGGCTCGTTACGCTGGCCATCTCGGATGTCGTCGGAGACGATCGCGCATCGATCGCCTCCGGCCCTACCGTCCCCGACCATGCGAGTGGCGACGACGCACTGGCCATTCTGGCAAGCTATGGCGTCGAAATGTCGACGGCGGTCGAGACGCTTCTTCGCACGGCTGCCTCAGACGATCCAATACCCGATGCGTGCTACACCGTGATCGCCAGCTCGCGGTCCTCGTGCGATGCCGCCGCAGCAATCGCGCGCGACGCGGGCTACGCCATCCTCGACCTTGGCGAAGTGACGGGCGAGGCGCGTGAGGTCGGTCGCGACCACGCCGAACTGGTTCGCAAGGTCGTGCTCGCCGAGGCGGAAGTGAGCGCACCTTGCATCATCCTCTCCAGAGGGGAAACGAGCGTGACCGTGCGCGGCGAGGGGCGCGGGGGGCGCAACGGCGAATACCTGCTGTCCCTGCTCACCGCACTCGACGGGGCGGCGGGCGTCCATGCCTTGGCCGCCGATACCGACGGCATCGACGGGGCGGGCGACAATGCGGGTGCTTGGTTCGAGCCGGGTCTGGCGAGCCGCGCGCGAGAGAGCGGCCACGATCCGCGCGAATATCTGACGCGGCAGGATTCCTACGCTTTCTTCGAGGCGATGGACCGGCTCGTGATGACCGGCCCCACACGCACCAACGTCAACGATTTCAGAGCCATTCTCATTCAGTCAACGGAGACCCCGCAATGACGCGCAATGCCTACAGGATAGCGGTGATCCCCGGAGACGGGATCGGCAAGGAAGTGATCCCGGAAGGGCTGCGGGTGCTCGAAGCCGTCGCGCAGCGGTTCGATTGCGCATTCGCCTTCGACCACTTCGATTTCGCCAGTTGCGACTACTACCAGAAGCACGGCCAGATGATGCCCGACGACTGGAAGGAACAGATC
This sequence comes from Alteriqipengyuania lutimaris, assembly GCF_003363135.1. Lineage (NCBI taxonomy): Bacteria > Pseudomonadati > Pseudomonadota > Alphaproteobacteria > Sphingomonadales > Erythrobacteraceae > Alteriqipengyuania > Alteriqipengyuania lutimaris. Next base: position 350,593 of record NZ_QRBB01000001.1, read on the forward strand.
GGCGGGCACGACGCGATTTTCTTCGGCGCGGTCGGCTGGCCCGAAACCGTGCCCGACCACATCTCCCTATGGGGTTCGCTGATCCAGTTCCGCCGCGAATTCGACCAATACGTGAACCTTCGTCCCGCCAAGCTGATGCCGGGCGTGACAAGCCCGCTGGCAGGTCGCGCTCCGGGCGAGATCGACTTCATGATCGTCCGCGAGAACACCGAGGGCGAGTATTCCTCCATCGGCGGGCGAATCTTCGAAGGCACCGAGCGGGAAACCGTGATCCAGGAGACGGTGATGACGCGCACCGGCGTCGACCGCATCCTCAAGTTCGCGTTCGAGCTGGCCCAGCGGCGCGAGGCGAAACACCTCACCTCCGCCACCAAGTCGAACGGCATCTCGATCAGCATGCCCTATTGGGACGAGCGTGTGGAAAAGATGGCAACGGCCTACCCGAACATTAGGTGGGACAAGTTTCACATCGATATCCTGGCGGCGCATTTCGTGCAGCACCCGGACTGGTTCGATGTAGTCGTCGCCTCCAATCTCTTCGGCGATATCCTGTCCGATCTGGGGCCCGCCTGCACCGGCACGATCGGCATCGCACCGGCAGCGAACATCAATCCCGAGCGCAGGTTCCCTTCGCTGTTCGAACCGGTCCATGGCTCCGCGCCCGATATTGCTGGCAAGGGTATCGCCAATCCGGTCGGCCAGATCTGGGCGGCTGCGATGATGCTCGACCATCTCGGCCACACGGAAGCGTCGGTGGCGGTCGTCGAAGCCATCGAGGCTGTCCTGGCGCAGGAGGAATTCCGGACGCCCGACCTGGGCGGCGCTTCAGACACTGGTTCATGTGGCCGTGCGATAGCGGGAGCCATTCTTGAAAAGCGCTAATGGTTGAGTGTCATAGCTTAAGGTTCGTCGAATAGCGGAAGAGCTATAACGCGGCATTTTAGGCGCTTTCGCAATCCAATCCGACAGCTCCGGTCTCTCGCAAGCGGACAGTCCTCAACCGGCCCAGTTGCCGTCCGGCGACTATCAGAAGGAGCAGTCGGTCCGCAAAGCGCCCCGATCCCGGTCATTCGAGATGCTCGCGCTTTGACCGGTAAGCTGCCGTTCGTGCAGTAATTAGCGGATGGCAGTTAGGCGTCCCAATCTTGGCCGCTATTGAATTGGTGAGCCGTCTTGGGAGCAGGTGTCTTTCCAGACCGGAACGCCGCTTGGCTGAACCCATATCGCAATGTCGGGCGTTTATGATCCGACTGTCCCGATAATTGGAAAGGCACCGGCTCTTCCTCGAGCAGCCGGAACCTTCCTATGTTCGAACGAACTGCTTTCCCCAATACCATTCTGCGAGATGCAATCCTCGGGCCGATCACGCTCGACTGCTCGATCCTCGTCGATAGTCCGATCGGATGGCGCAGGTTCCCGAACATGACCGCTTTCAGCCATGGTTCGCTTGAGGCGCTTATCGGCCAAGAAAGACCGTGAGCGACGGGTATCAGTCGGCCCGCGTAGCCTGTTCGCTGCCGCCAGAGGTCCAGCGCAACTTCGTCAGAACGCCTGCGCTACGCCGCGTTTCAATGGATCACCCGGCATGGTTGGCCGCATTGCTCGCAGATGCGCCATTCGATGGCCGAGCGACGCTCCGGCAATTCAGCCTCAACCCGGTGGGAGAATTCACGTTTGCAGTCGCGGTCCCGGTCCGCAACGAAGGAGAAATCCTTCCGCGGATGTTGGCGGCTCTGCTGAGCGCCATGACAGGCGTGAGCGAGCGGGGCTTGGCGGTGTTCGCGGTGAACGATACGCAGGACGCGTCGGCGCAGCTCATCAAGGACTGGCTCGGACTCAACGGATTACCGGGCGCTGTTGTCGAAGTCGGCTTCGCCCCGGCGATACGCAGCGCGCCGTATACAAGGCGGCTTGCACTGGATGTCGCCAGCCGCTTTGCACCGGGAGGCGCGCTGCTGACGACCGATGCGGATAGCGAAGTGGGACCGGGATGGGTCCGACAAGGCTTGGATGATCTCGCCGACGGGTTCGATCTGATCTGTGAAGACGTCCGCCTGGACGATGCCGGCCTCGCTGCATTGCCGGACCAGGTGCGCCTCGCCGGAGATGCCGAGCGGGCCTATTATGCGGCCTGCGATGTCCTCTGGCGCAGATGGAGCTGCGAGACAGGTGCCTTCGCGCATCGTGCTTCGGGGGCGAGCCTGGCGATCGCAGCCGCCACCTATCGCAAGCTCGGAAGATTGCCCGTCCCCCATCACGGCGAGGATGCGGCGCTGTGTGAGATGGTCCTGGCCGACGGAGGGCGTGTGATCACCATCGCCGATGGCGGCACACGCACGTCTGCCCGCCTGGAAGGTCGCGCCGCCGGTGGCTGCGGTGCGGCGTTGAGCAGACGCGCCAGCGAGATCGATCCGGTTTGCGACGCAGCGCTTGTCCCGCTCGCGGAATTGAGAAGGCTCGCTTCCTTCCGGCTGCGTCATGGGTATCGGTACGAAAGGGACCGGCCTGAAAAAGCGCTTCGCTACAGCGAGATCCTTGTCCAGCTGGCTCACGCCCGGACCCTGCTGGCAGAGGAGGCAATCGTTTGACCTTGCTATCCATAGCCGCGGTCGAGAAGGCTATCGCCGCGCGAGCCGCTGCGGTCGATTGCGACGATGGCGATCTCGCCGCGGATATTGGCGAGTTGCGCGACCATAATTGGCTTGTGTTCTGTCTCCCCCGGGAAGAGGGCGGGCAAGGCTGGGGGACGCAGGACGAGGGAACCTTGCCCGCCTTCGATGCGCTGCGCGCCCTTGGCAGGGCCAACCTCTCGGTCGCTCGGCTGTTCGAAGGGCATATGAATGCCGTCAAGCTGATCGTTCTCTATGCGCGCGGGCCATCGCGGGATGAGGCGTTCTCTGCGATCCGAAGTGGTGCGCTTTTCGGAGTGTGGGGTGCGGACGATCCGAATTGCCCGCTGACGCTCGATCCTGCCGGCGATACCCTGCGCGGAGCCAAGCGCTTCGCCTCCGGCCTCGGGCTGGTCGACCGGGCAATCGTCACCGTCGCGCACGAAGCCGGTCCGCAACTTCTTCTCGTGCCGAGCGACGATGCGGAACGGGCCGATGCATCGGGTTGGCGCATGGGCGGCATGCGGGCGACACGCTCAGGGCGTTACGACTTCGACGGGGTCAATATCTCGCGCAGCCAGAAACTCGGCGATCCGGGCGACTATCTGCGCGAGCCGTATTTCGAAGGGGGAATCTGGCGCTATTGCGCCGCCCATCTGGGTGGAGCCGAGGCGCTTTATCGCGCCATGCAACGCGAACTTCTGAATCGTGACCGCGCCGACGATCCTCACCAGCAATGCAGGATGGTGGAAGCGGCAATAGCCGTCGAAACCGCGCGGCTCTGGTTGCTGCGCGCAGCCCGCGCGGTGGAAGCCAAAGACGCCCCGGCCAATGTGGCCGCGCTGTCGCTACTCGCGCGTGAAGTGACGGAGCGAAGCTGCCGCACCGTCATCGAAACGGTCGAGCAGGCGCTCGGCATGGGCTCGCATATCGCCGGTTCGCTGGTCGAACGCATTCGCCGCGATCTGGCGCTGTTCCTGTGCCAGGCGGCGCCCGACGCCAAGCGCGCACGCGCGGCCAAGACACTGTTCCATCTCGAGCACGAACTGGAGTTCCTATGAGCCTGCCTTCTTCTGCGAAAGGCGCGCTCCTCTCGGCGGCTGCCGACGCGCGCCCCGTCGAAATCGACGAACTTGCTCCTCCCGGCGGCCTGCTGATCGTCGCGCCCCATGCCGACGACGAGACCTTTGGTTGCGGGGAAGCGCTCGCTTCTGCTGCTCAGGCCGGGCGAGAGATCGGGATCGTGCTGCTCACCGACGGCGAGGGATCGCATCCGCGTTCGGTTGAATACGGCCGCGACCGGCTCGTCGCGCTCCGCATGAGGGAAATGCGGGCGGCACTGGAGGTTCTCGCCCCCGGACAGAATATCCCGGTGATGCGCGCCGGGCTGGAGGACGGCAGCAGCGATCTCGAGCGGCTCGGCCTGCACCGGCTGCAGCGCATCTTCGCCTTCGCTTCGGCGCTCGATACCCGGTCGGTCTGGACGACCTGGAACGGCGATCCTCACTGCGACCACAAGACGGCCGCCACGCTCGGTCGCATGGTCGCGGACGAGGTCGGAGCAAAATTCTGGCGGTTTCCCATCTGGGGCCGGTTCGGAGAGCGCGACGTGCCTGACGGTCTGCGCATTTTCGCCGATCGGCAATATTGGGCCCGCAAACGCGAGGCGATCGCTGCCTACCGCTCGCAGGCGACCTCGCTGATCGCCGACGATCCGGATGGTGTCGTGATTCCGCAAGGGCTGCTCGATCACTTCGCCGAGAGCCCAGAGATTTTCATCGGTGGATGAGAGTGGCGCAGCCCGCGCGGAGACCTTCGACGCGCTCTTCGTGGACGATCCCGATCCGTGGGACTTCGAGAACAGTGCCTACGAACGTGACAAACGCGCAGCCACCATCGCCGCGCTTCAAGGTGCGCGTTTTCCCAACGCTCTTGAGATCGGATGTGCCACCGGGTTCCTGTCTCGTGACCTCGCCGCCCACTGCGATGCGCTTCTCGCGCTCGACGTGTCGGAACAGGCGCTTGCTATCGCCAGGTCGAAGTCCGTCACGAACGACACGGTTCTGTATCGCCGCGCTGAAGCGCCACGCGACTGGCCGGAGGGATCGTTCGACCTGATTGTCTTGTCCGAAGTCCTCTATTTCCTGTCTACGGAAGAGATCGCCATCGTCTCGCGGCGTGCTCACGAAACGCTGGTGGCAAACGGACTTTGCCTGCTGGTCAACTGGACCGGCCCGAACGATCTGGCAGTGGGCGGCGAGGAAGCTGCGCGGCTGTTCGCCGGCTCCGCTCGATGGCGTGGCGAGAAACCCCGGATCGAACCCTCCTACAGGATCGATAGGCTGCTAAAGTAGCCGACCTTGCGGGCACCCTGTCCAACATACGCCAATGCCCTGATCGCAGTTCATGCGATCCAGGTGTTTGCTTTGATGCGGGAAATGAAACCTGATCGGAGGGCGCGGCGGCATCAGCCACCGCCGCCCAACGAAATCAGTTCAATTGTCCTGCTTGGCGGCAAGGTTGACCGAGCGTTCGGCCAGTTCGCTGGCGAAATCGTCGGCACCGTAAATGTCGTCGACAATCTCATCGAGCTTTGCGGTATCGTCGTCGCGGCCGAGCGCATCGGAAAACGCCTTGGCAGTGCCGAAGCCGGCAATGCCGTAGTGGCTCATGCGCTGATACTGCGCGATAGCGGCCACAGCGCGGACCTCGTCGCTCACATCCTCGTCGATCACGTGGGCGCGGGCTTCGGCGACGAGGCCTTCCATTCCCTTGCAATGTTCCTTGGATTTATCCGCTCCGCCATTGTCGGCGAGCATTGCGCGCAGGGTCTGGGTGTGTTCCTCGATGCCGCCTACTGCATCGTCGAGCATCCCGGACAGGGCCTCGTCCTCGATCTTTTTCGCCATCTGCTTGACGATCTTCTTCATCTGATCATTCGCCGACACCAGGTCTTTGAGTTCCTCAACGTAGAGGTCTGAGAGATTCTTTGGAGCGCTCATGGGTTATCCTTCAAAGGGAGGGGCCGCGCACCGGAGCGGCTGCGTGGACGACTAGGAGTCGAAATAGAAGGAATTGGCGTTTCTCGATCGAACGCCCGAAACCGTCGAAAGCGGCTGGTAGCTGACTTTCCAATGTCAGGCGGGCTCACTCGTTCCTGCGGTGTGAGCGATCAAGGAACGCAATGCCGGATTTCCGCGAATTTCTATGGATTATATATATTTAGCAACCCGCGGCCCTTGTGACGGTGCATCAGCGCTACCATCTCCTGACCATCCACTGGGATGATAGAGAGATGGCTGTGACCCGTCCAAACACCGAAACCGAAAAGATCACCATCAACCTAGGCTTCGTCGATCTCGGCTCGATAGACTTGCTGGTGCGCGAAAGCGTCTTTGCAAATCGCACCGACTTCATCCGCACCGCCATCCGAAACGAGCTTGCCCGGCACGACGAGATTGCCCGGCAGGTGAAGGGGCGCGACACCCCCGTGCTGGGAATCCGCCACGTGGTTCGTGCCGATCTGGAAATGGCGCGCGATGCGGGTGAGATGCTCGATTTTCGCGTGCTCGGTCTGCTCAGCATTGCCAGCGACGTGGATGCGGACCTTGCGCAGGCGACCATTCGATCCCTGTCGATCCTGGGCGCCTTCCACGCGCCCCCAGACGTGAAATCCGCTCTTGCCGACCGCCTTGCGTAATTTTCGCGCGACAACCGAAGGTATTTGAAATGTCCAATCCCCTGAACGCTAGCATGTCGGAGGTTCTCGCCCTGACGCGGGCGGGCAGGCTCCGGCAGGCGACCTATCTTATCCAGCGCAATCTGAGCTTCAGGAACGCCCCGGTCACCGCTAGCGAGACCTCGGTCGACGAGATCGGCGATACCATCGCCTTGCCCGCTCCCGCTGCCAGGTCAGCAACCGAAGCCGGCAGTCGAAGACACGCGTCGGCCACCCCCGACCCTGCAAGCTTCGATCGGCGCACATTGCGCAATGCTGCCGGCTCCCTCGACTATCTGCTCTACAGGCCGAGCGGCCTGAACGATCCTGCTCCGCTCGTGGTCATGCTGCATGGCTGCACGCAATCTGCGGAGGATTTCTCGCGCGGAACGCGGATGAACGCGCTTGCGGACGAACTGGGATTCATTGTCGCTTATCCCGAGCAACCGAGGTCGGCGAATGTCCAAAAGTGCTGGAACTGGTTCCGGCCTGGCGATCAGGGGAAGGCCTCGGGCGAACCGGCGGTCATCGCTGCGATCACCCGCGAGATCATCGCAGCCGAAGGCGTCGACCCCGATCGCGTCTATGTTGCCGGGCTCTCCGCAGGCGGAGCTGCGGCCGCGATCATGGCGAGCGCTTTCCCCGACCTCTATGCCGCGGCCGGTATCCACTCCGGGGTCGCCTGCGGGGCGGCGAAGGACTTGCCGAGTGCGCTCGCGGCAATGCGTGGGAGCGGCGCGGTGCGCCAGCAGTCCTCTTCCCAGAAATATGTTCCGATCATCACCTTCCACGGCGATCGCGACAGCACGGTCCACCCGGTCAACAGCGAACGCATTCACGCGGCCTGGGATGCAGCTCCCGCGATGTCCGGTCTGGAGCGTAGTGTTACCAAAGGATCTGCGCCGTCTGGCGGCTCATATCGCAAGACCGCAATGCTCGCCGCCGACGGGCGCAGCATGTCGGAAAGCTGGTTGCTTGAAGGTGCCGGGCACGCATGGTCCGGCGGATCGGCCGCCGGGTCCTACACTGCACAAGACGGCCCCGATGCATCGCGGGAAATGCTTCGGTTCTTTTTCCAGCATCGGCTGGGGTGACAAGCCTAAGTTCCATTCGCGCCCTTCCCAGCTGCAATCGGTAAGTGCGGAGGGCGGCTCTTGGTGTTTGGTTTTCATGAAGGCTTGCGCTTGTGCGTAAGAATTGATTGCCTAGCGTTGTAAAAACGAGACCCCATCGTCATATATGTGATAACTAACAGTCGTAATAGACGGTCTATTGCGCTGCCTTATGGGCGACCATTTCGTTCATCTTCGTCTAATAGTCGTTCCGCAGCCTATTATGGCGCGCGGACCTCATTTGAAGGAACGACAATGCGCCATCTTAACAGGTCATTTCGCCAGCAGGTGTGCCAGTGAACACCCGACGCGCCGACGGCCCTAGCTATTTTGCTGGCATGTTTCCCGTCCTCTTCCTCGGAGCGATATTCTGGTGGTTTTCCTACTGATTACCGCAGCCTGCTCCGCCGAGGGAATCTCGCAAGACGCGCAAAGGAAATGATCATGAAGAACCTGCCTCTCCTGACGATCGCTGCATCGTCACTTCTCGCGGTGGGTGCCTGCGCTAACAATTCAAATGCGCCGCTGACGACAGGCGAACGAATTTCTGAGCGAGGAAGTCAGATCGGCCAGTATGGCGACGCGTGGTCTGCCGGTCAGGACGATGTGGTGCAGGGCGAGCGCGCAATCCAGAAAAGCAACGAGACCATCGAGCGAGCGCGGTCGCAGATCGCGGATGCCAACGAAGCGCTGGCGAAGGCTGAAGACAGGCTGCGCGAAGCACAGGAGGATAAGGAAAATGCCGAACGGCAGGTAGCCGATGGCAATGACCAAATGGATCGCGCCGAGGAGAGTTACGAGGAGGTTAGAGACGGTCCCTCAGCGGGCAATTCACCTTCCGACGAAATACAAGGTGATTAAACTATCTGCAGGATTCCATGACGCCGTGGCCTTGAAATTCGTATCTAAATCACCATCTTAATATCAGCTACCAGTCGCAATCGACGGTCACCGTTTCCACCATTCGGAAACTCTCTCCTTCAGTTTCGCCTCTTAGTCGCAGCCGGGTCAATTCTGGCGCGCTACACACTCGATCGAAGGAATGACAGATGACACATTACGGCAAGATCAAGAGCTACGACAGCAGCTCGGGCACCGGCTCCATCACCCCTGAAAAGGGTGGCGACGCGCTCCGCTTCAAGAAGGCGGACCTCCAGCAGGAAGGCCAGATGCCGAAGGTCGACGATCGTTTCAGCTACGAAACCAGCGAAGTCGACGGCGGCAAGAAGAGCGCCGTGAACCTGCAGCACCAGCAGGGCGACGGACAGAGCCAGAAGGAACAGGCCAGCGCCCAGCAGGGCTGACGCCGACAGCAGGGCCGGGGATCCACCTCCCCGGCTCTCGCTACGTCCCTCTGCCGAGGATCCTTCCGATGCCGATGAACAAGTTTCTCTTCAATCACCAGCTCGCGGCCATGAAGGCAGATCGCTCGGGTTCGCCCGAAGAGCGCAAGGAAGCCGCCGAGTCGATGGGACATCGTGCGAAACGGATGGCCGACTGGCGCAGGACGAATCGCCTGTCCAATCTTGGTTGGCCGGCTGACGAACGCTCCTCCTTTGAAAAGGATGATTGATGTGGAAACCGTGACAGATGCAGCAACCCCCAAGCAGCCCGGAACCGGCGACTGGGAAAGTGAAGGCGGAGCTCTCGAGCCGAAGCCCGCTCCCTCGCTACCGGAAGGGATCATCGCTGTGACGTCGGTCCATTATCGCGTCGGACCATATTCATACGCCAGGCTCGAAGACGCCTTGGCCGAGCACCGCTGCCAGTCTGGCGAGTGAAGCGCCGTCACTCCAGCAGAAGTGACCGCGGGGCATCGGCTCAAGTAGTGAGAGAACCTACGCAGAAGCCCTTCTTCGGGCCGGAATCGCCGAAGCTCGATCCGCCGGAGAGGCCGAACATCAAGCCCTGGCGCTCGGTCGCCAAGGCCATATCATGGCGGGCCGTCGGCACGATCGACACGCTCATCCTGTCCTATCTTCTCATCACGTATCTGGGGCCGATGTTCGGGGCGCCGGTCGCTCAGGCCGATGCCCTCGAGACGGCGAGCTATATTGCGATCACAGAGGTTGCGACGAAGCTTGTCCTCTATTTCCTGCACGAGCGTGCATGGTCGCTCACCGGATGGGGCATAGTGTTTCGCAAGGATCGGCACCGCGAAACCATTCGCCGAACGAGCATCAAGACAGGGCTATGGCGCCTGATCGCATCGCTCGACACCTTCGCTCTGGCGTGGTTCTTCACCGGGAGCGCAGCGACAGCCGCTTCCATTGGCGGCCTGGAAATTTTCACCAAGCTGGTGCTGTATTTCTTCCACGAGCGGGTCTGGGCGCGCCTGCCATTCGGGCTTGCAGATCAGCGCGCTGAAAGCACCGCATAGCGGTGAGCTGCCGATCGGATTGCTAATTCAGTCTTTCCAATGACTCATTCCCGAAATGATAGCCCAAAGTGCGCCGGTGCGTGCTACAGGAGAGCTATCGCGCACTGGTGACAACTGCCAGCGACGAGTCGGCCTGAGCCGAAAGACCCGGAATTACACGCAACCTGCGCTGTGCCGGTCAATCAAGGAAGGGGTATTCATGACCCCGCCACCAACCCAAGCTTCCGACCCGGTAACCAGTCTTGCCGATGCAATGGTCGTGAACTCGAACACGCCCTTGATCATGCTCGACGAAGATCTCACCGTGATCGCGGCGAGCCTCTCCTTCTGCCGCGCCTTTGGTCTCGACTGCGCGGTGCTGACGGGCAGTTCCATCCTCGAAATGGGCGATGGCGAGTGGGACGTCGCGCACCTGAAATCGCTCTTGCGAGCGACCGGTTCGGGCGGCGCGACTATCGATGACTACGAGATGGTGCTGCCCGCGGCAAAGGAGCGCTCGGAACGTTCGCTCAAGCTCTCGGCTCACAGGCTCGAATATCCTGGGTCGCAAAACATCCGTCTTCTTCTGACGGTAATCGACACGACCGAAGCCAAGACAGCCAAGAGGGAGATGGAGGACCTGGTCGCCAATAACATGATGCTGATGCAGGAACTTCAGCATCGCGTGGCCAACAGCCTTCAGATCATCGCTTCGGTGCTGATGCAATCCGCCCGGCGGGTCAGCAATGACGAGACGCGGAGCCACCTACAGATGGCACAGAACCGTGTTCTCTCGATCGCCACGATCCAGAAGCAGCTGTCGCAATCGGGCGCGGACGATGTCGAACTGCGCCCCTATCTCGAACAGCTTTGCGAAAGCATCGGAATTTCGATGATCGCGGATCCCGAGATATTAACGATCGAAGTCGATGTCGTGGAAGGCAGCGTAAGCTCATCCAAGTCCGTGAGCTTTGGGCTGATCGTCACCGAACTGGTGATCAACGCTCTCAAGCACGCCTACCCTGTCGATCAAGGCGGAATAATACGGGTTTCCTACGTGACCGATGGCAACGCGTGGACGCTGGAAGTCGAGGATGATGGTGTTGGCATGCCGCTCGATGACAGACCTGCGGCTGTCGCAGGTCTAGGGACCAACATCGTCGAAGCACTGGCACGGCAGTTGCAGGCCAGGGTTTCCATAACGGACGCCGACCCCGGAACGCGTATAACAATCCAGCACGAAGACGCGGAAAACCCGGAAGTCGAGCCGATGCCCACGGTAGCAGCCCTCTAGCCACCGGATGGCGGATGCCGGGGCGCGCCAGAGAGCCCTCAACTGAGATAAATAGAGGCGAACGACCGACAGTCGTCGAATGATGTGCCTGCCGGAGCAGGTCGGTCAAAAGCCGCATGGCACCTTTCCGGGTTCGGCCGACCAATACCGGACAGTCCGCCTCCGGCCCAAAAACGGACGCAAGTAGGGTGGCCGGGCTAGCAAACACGGCCACTCGCTCCTTCAAGAGGAGTGTCGGCTAGGTGCTTCTCGGCGATCCAGTCGTTGCTGGAGCCAGTCGAGCACTTCGTCCCCAATCCACCCCACTCGGCAAGGACCACGGTTTACCCACTTGGGAAATTGCCCGGACTTTTCCAGTCGTGCGATGTTTTGCGGCGAGTACAGAACCAACTCCTTGAGCTGACGCTTTGACAATATCCTCATCACGATGTCCCATTTGAAGAGGGCATCGCGATGCCCCGGTTACGACAATACCCAGGCGAATCGAAAGCTATTAGGAAGGCACGGCATCACCAAACGTCCAGCACATTTTGGAATATGAAGGCCCAAGCCAGCGTAAGAATAGGGGTAGACCAGAAGGTAGACTGGAAACCGGTACACCCCTCAACACATTGAAAATGAACGCTACATTGAGAATGGTGGCAGAAGAGTAACCATATTGACCGTTTAAAATTCTAAAATTCCACGATTTTTTCGACAATCGATTTGGCTTGCCCCTATCCTTGCCCCGGGACTTCTCGACTGGAGCGGTTCGATTGTTGCAATCATGATACTAGCAGATCAGCGGCTATGTAACGCCTCCGATACGGATTGCCCTCCGGTCCCAGCACAAAAACGGGACCGTCGGCAGCGCGGGTGTATGAGAGAAAGAGGCGCTACAGGAAACAGTGCCTGCGTATCTTTGGCGAGCAGCGATACTTATAGTGAGTGCCGTTTGGCTCAATCGATCCCTTGCATTTCAGCCAACCACAACATCTTCGAACTAGTTTAAGCTTGAGCCTCGTAAATCGTGCAGGCTTACCATAGGTCATGTGGAAGGTCAGCGCACGGGACAATAGACTAGAATGCTAGGTCGGTTCACTGCTCTGTTGGCTTCGCGTCGCGCAGGACAAGAACTCCATCGATGCCTGAGAATTTCTCGATCCCAGCAAACTCGCCGTCATCGGCACGTCGATCAGCAAAGCCGAGCGCGAGTTCTACGAGCGGATGCAGACCATCCCGCAAACCTAGAGCACCGCCATCGGGACGATCGCGCTCGATCGGATCGCGCAGGCGCGCGATACTACGTGCGGCCATCTCCGGCGTTCCACCGCCCGGGCGTGCTCCGCTTCCCTCGCTGCACAACAGACAATGCAGCGGTATTGAATGAGACCGATGTGTGTCGAAGGTCTCATCGGGCAGTGCCGCTTGAACCAAATGTGCATCAGCCAGACTGACGCCGAACCCGTGGACATGGTCGGGATCTCCCGACACAAGCGACCTGCAGGTTTTAGGGACGCGGCTCGCTTGGCCGACATGGTTGTAGAAAGCATAGAGCGCTGGCACCCCCTGCGCCGTTGCCGTTGCGATTAGCTGGTCAATCTGGCGGACAGGCGGAGGGCGCCTACCGATATTGCGTTTGATTCCAGGGTAATTCTCTTCTGCATCCTCGAGCCGTTTCGCTTGGACAAGCATCGTGAGCGACCGGTTGCCATCGGCGCTAACAAAAGACCACAACCAGTCGGCTCCGGTTTTGGCTTCCTGCGTCTTGTTAAAGGCCACAACTTGCACACTGCCGGGATACTCGGACTCGAGATCAAGCAGAAGCGTCTCGGTAACAGTCTCCTCATTGAACGAAAGGCCAGCGGCCTTGGCGGCAGCGCGCTTGGACCACACCATACGCGCAAGCGACAGCAGGCAGGCCTGCTCTGCGGTTAGGGTGCTCATGCCAGGCCTCCTTTATTTCTGGCGTTCTTGAGAGACATTTGCCGAAGCCAGCCAAATCCGAACGGTGAGCGTGGTGGGCCGAAGCATCTTATGGAAGATTGATGCTAGCCGATTGTCGCTCGTTCTACGGTATAAGGCAGACCATCGCTTGTAGACATTATATCAGGCCTCGAAACCCCATCGTCGACGATGGTCAGCCAAGTAGGTGCGCTGCCCTGGGCTTGGTTTCCGACGGAGCGGGCGTGGCACCTGGAGCAATGCGCGATCAGCTCTTCCTATCCCGTCCGCAATAATCATCGATGCGTCGTCGCAAAACGAAATTAAGCCATTATCGAATAGCGCATCCAACTCGGCGGTCAGGAGTAGGCCGTTTTCTCCGTCCAGCCGCTGCTTGTCAGTCCCGTGCTTCCAAGGAAGGATATGTGATGCGCGAAGAGCTTGACGAACGGTGCATCCCGAAACAGCGCAAGCCTCCCCCCAAAACGTTTCGACATCTCTGCGGAAACGTCCCTGGCCCAAACGGGCGTCAACTAAGCGTTGCTTCATAGTTTTGCTGAGGTCCGCACGACGACGGATCGCCGAAAGGTCTCGTGCTCCACTATCTTCTCCTGAGCTCTCAATATGACTGCGAATGCGATGCCAGGATTTGCTTCTCGAACCTTCTGGTACAACATCCATCATTCTTAGCGCCTCAGCTACGCCGATCTCGGTATGGCGTCCGAACATGGTTAACAGCTTGCTCGTTCCGCGAACTTTCTGCGCGTTGATCGGAGATGGCTCACTTAGCCATAAGAAGGAATCCGCGGGGCATCGCCAAGTCGGGATCCAGGCGAGATTCCTCTGCCACACCTCATTAAATGCTTCGCGGTTAAATTCGTGCAACTGCTGCACGAGGGGAACGGACCAGGCTTCCTTGCCGAGACGATCAAGACGGAGACGCTGGGCAAGTGTTGACCGCTGCGAAGGATCTTCTGCCAAACAGGTCGCGCTCCCGGCAATCCCTACGAGTTCCTGCACGCCATGATGAGAAGCGTACATGAAAACAACTGTCCGGCCGGCAGCCTCGTCGACCGGGGCGTTGCCGACCCCTTCGGTATGAAAAATCCGGTAGTTCGCGCCACCCTCACGGAAGGTAAGGGCATCTGACCCATTCCACTCCTCATGACCAAAGCCGTGCTCACGAGGAAAACCAGTGTTCACCTTGACGCCTGAAGGTCGCCGATAGCCCTCCCTGTTCCACATAACCGGCTTTGTGATGATTAGGCTCATCGTACTCCTTCTTGCGTTCTGTCCCGCCAATCGAGCGCACATTCCTGTTGAAGTGATCGAAGATATTTCCTGGTCATTGATGTCCGACGTCACCTTCGGCTTCAATCGGTATTTTTTGGACAACGCAATTGTATCTTGTCATCCCTCCCCTCGATGGATGAAATCACTCTCTATAAACTCGCACCGACCGATGATCGCTTGATCGATGCTGTTCTTGAATTCGACCGCATTGCGGAGACGGCCTCCGCGGTCATACTTCATAGCCGAAGCGGAGGCCCCCCGCGCAACAGCGAGTATCCTGAGGCACTCGGCCGCATCGTTGCGAAACTCGTCGAGCAAAATCGGATATCGGCGGTTCTTATTGACAGTTCGAGGCATGCCGCATTGCCGCGGGCGCAGCGCCTGCTTTTTGCCGGAGAAGATCTAGCGGATATGTCCGCGGGCGACGCGGCCGGTGCCATCCGCCAGGCTCTACTCAAATTTGGACAGGCAAGCGACACGAAGGGCGGAAATTCGACGAAACGTGTCCGCATCGAAACCACCTTTCCTCTCCACTCTCTGATCACTTCGCTGCATGTTCACAAGGTCGGTTCTCGTCGCGTGGAGACCCCTTCGAACAAGCCAGTTTCGCGCAAAGAGACGCAGCAACTTCTTGGTAGCGTCCCCCACACCGAAGAAGAGGTCGCCTGCGTTGAAAACGAAGTCCGCATGGTCGCGCACTTTCGAACTGAGCGATCCCGCTCTTCTCACCTGCCCAAGAAAAAGCGCGAGGCCGTTCGCGCATCTAATGGCGGAAGGCTTCGGTGTGAAAGTGAAAGCTGCGCGGTCGATTGGTACACGGTATTTCCGAAGCACATCGCAGATAGCGTGTTCGAAGTTCACCATCGTGTTCCGTTGTCCAGCGATGAGAACCCCGTCATCAATACGATCGCGGATCTGCAAGTCCTTTGCGCTTGCTGCCACCGCGCCGAACACCGAAAGCTTGCTTCGCTTTGATTGGCGGCACTCCGAAAAGCAGAAAAGTCTCGGTCTTCATCCCTGATCACTGATTGACCCGTAAGGACAATCCCCAGTCGCATTACAGACGGTGATTACCAAGAGTTTCGCACAGAAACAGTTTTTTAGATGACTTGCGACCTACCGCACGGCAGTATCCTAATTAGGGATAGTATGAGTGGGGGCGAAAGTGAACTCGAGTTCCGTAATGAAGGCCGCGCCTGCCCAGGCTTCGGAGCGGGTCCTCGCCGAGCACACAGCGATGCTGCTTGCCGCTCTCATCCATGCCGACGGCACGGTCGACGGCGACGAGGTCGCACTGGCGCGACAGGCGTGCGAGGAATTCGGCGTGCCGCTGGATCTGCTTGATGCAGCGCTCGGTACAGCGATGCATGATCCCATGGAAAGCTTCACCGCAACGCTACTGCGGGTCGAGCATCCTGCGGACCGCGAGCGCTTGGCGTCGATCCTCTTCGAAATCGCATCGGTCGACGAAAAGCTGGATGACCGTGAAGTCCGCATGCTGCGCGCAATGCAGCAGGCCTGGGGCGTCACGGTTTCTTTCCTCAACAAACCGATTGAATGGGACGAGGATCAGCTGCGCGTGATCGAGGCCGACCGCTCGGCGCGGCTGCTCGTCTCGGCGGGGCCCGGCATGGGAAAGACGGCGGTCGCCTGTTCGCGCGTGGCGCATCTCATCGAAAACGAAGATGTCGCTGATACCAATGTTTGGCTGGTTAGCTTCACGCGTTCGGCCATTGCTGAACTCAAGGGGCGGATCGGCGATTTTGCCGAAGATCCGAGCAACGTCTTCGCAGTCAAGATATCGACGATCGACTCGCAGGCATGGAAGATCCGTTACGGCTTTTCGCCTGAGGAAGTGGAAAAGCTTTTCGGCGGCTTCGAAACCGGGATCGATGCAGCGGCTGAGCTCATCGACGAGCGCATGGAGGACTTTCGCGACATCTTCGGCGATCTTGAGCATCTTATCGTGGACGAGGCGCAGGACATCACCGGCGGCCGTGCGCGCTTCCTGCTCAAGCTTATCGAGCTCCTACCTACAGACTGCGGCATTACCGTTTTCCATGACCCCGCGCAGGCGATCTATGACTATGCCGCGGGCGAGGAGCTGTTCCGCTTTACCGACGGCTTTGCGGCGCTGCTCGGCGATGATCTGCAGCAGCGACCGCTGAAGAAAATCTACCGCACGAACGAGGCTCCGCTGCTCAAGCTCTACGAGGACCTGCGGCTCGACATTTTGGGCAATGCAGATGTCGGGGCGGATTCGTTCAAATCGAAGGCTGAGCTGGTCAAATCGGCGGCCGTCTCGCAACAGCGGGGCTTCAATCACGATGCGCTCGACGGCTACGACGATGCCTTGGTATTGTTCCGCAAGCGGATTGAAGTGGCCCAGGCCTCGGCGTTTATGGCCGGCGGGGGACACCCTCACCGGCTCCGGATGTCGGGCATGGGCCGCTTTGCGCTGCCTTGGCTTGCGCTGGTTCTGGGATCAACCGAGGGCCGAGAACTGGAACGCTCGGAATTCGACGAGCGCTGGGCGCAGGCACGCGACCGTTGCCCTGCGCTGCTGTTCGGAGAGGATACCGAAGGCAACTCGGCCGATGCGCGGTGGGAAAGGCTCAACCGCTATGCAGCGATGCGCGGCGGCAGGATCGATCTCTTCAAGCTTCGGGGCCGGCTCGCAGGCGCTCCGCCGGACGAATTAATGGCGCCCGAGTTCGGTCATGCAGGACCGATCCTGGGGACCATCCATGCGTCAAAGGGCCGCGAAGCCGATCATGTCTTCCTCCAGATAAACGACAGCTGGGGCGCGCGGCACGGCGCCGACGAAACGGATCTGTCCGAAGAAGCGCGGGTACTGTTTGTGGGTGCGACCCGCGCAAAGCGCAGTCTTGCGGTACAGGGCGGATTTGCGATGAAGTTTGCCAGCAGCACCGAGAGCGGCCGCTGCTACCGCAAGGGCCGCAAGGGCAAGAACGGATATCAGTTCCAGATCGGTCTTCAGGGCGACTTCGATCCCTATTCGCCGCTCGCGCTGGCAAAGTCTTCGGACGAACTTCTGGGTATGGACCTTCCGCTGCGGTGCAGAGCGCGGCTCGAACCGGGCTCGTGGCTGTGGCGCGTGGAAACCGATGCCGGCGTTCCGTTGGGCACTTTGGGCAAGCGGGTGACGCATGATCTCTATGAGATATCGAAGAAGCATCACGGTTCGGGTCGGCGGCTCTACGATCGGATCGATAACATTTTTCTGATGGGCTTCGGGTCGACGGCGGCCGCTCCGGGCGACGACCGGCTGGCCGGTGCCAAGCGCAAAGGCGGAGCCAGCGGTTTCTGGCTGGTGCCCCAGATATGCGGTCTGCCGATGGTTTACGTATGAGCGGAGCGGCTGAGGCACGCGCGCACCTTCTGTCGCGCTTCAAGACCGATCTGATCGGACCGGGTGCCGAGGACGAGGTCCTGAACGAAAGGCCTTCGGCCCGTTATCTTACCGCGATCCTCTATCCCCAGCAGTCGGAAATCACCGAAGAGGAAGATGAGAGCATCGCTGCGGAGAACGGCGGCGGCGAAGCGGAGAATGAGGAACGCGACGCGGTTTCGCTGCTGCGCACATTCAAGCCTGCCACCTGTGGCTTGTCTTTTTCCGTCGCGGTCGCGGACGAAGACGCGCTGCTGGTGCTCGATCTTTCCTACGCGCGCTACAGCGCGGAAGAGAAAGTCGAGGAAGACGGCAAGGGCAAGGGAAGGCCGCGGCTCGAATGGGTGCGGACCGGACACAGACTGCCCGACGTTGCGGTTTCGCTCGCTGCGGGCCGCGACGATGTCGAACTCGCCGACGGTCTGCTCATGTACCGAAGAGTGCGGCGCGACGGGGCGCATGCAACCGTCACGATCCAATTCGTCAACGCTTATCGCGAATTGCCCCGCGGCTCCGCATCCGAATACGAACCGGCCGATCCGCTAATCATCCAGGGGCTGGTGGCGAGCGAAGAAGCGTCTTTCTTCCAATTCGCCGCAGATTTCCGCTGCTCGGACGGCTGTCGGTTCGTGCCGCGCCGCGCCTCGTTTCGCGGCAATGACGAAGATGAACGCGTCGCCGACCTGATCTACCGCGACTGCGCCGAATATGCTGTCGGCCATACCGCTTCGGCGTCCTGGTCGCCTAAAACCGCGCCCAATCAGGTCTCGCTGACATGGATGCCGGAAGCCGTCGTGCAGGGAATGGACGCTTCAGGCGATGCGCTGCTGCGCGACCGGATCGCGGCCACGTCACTCGGCCGGCTGCACGGCCTCGAGCTCGCTCTTGCCGAGGATGCGGCGCTGTTCGAAGCGCTCGACGCGCTTGCGCAAGGTTACGAAAACTGGATCGACGCGCGCGACACGGAGGTTCCGGGGCTGCCATCGGCGTTGCAGCATCAGGCGCGTGATAACCTTGCGCGCTGCAGGGAAGCGGCAGGAAGGATACGCGACGGTATCGCCTTCCTGCGTAAGGACCGCATGGGATTGACGGCATTTCGTCTCGCCAACCGTGCGATGTATATCCAGGCCGCCTGGGCAGCTAAGCGTCCGCAGGCGGCGGCGGACACGGACCCGAACGCGTTTAAATTCGAGTGGCGGCCGTTCCAGCTGGCCTTTGCGCTGATGTGCCTTCCCTCGGCCGCCGATCGCGGACATGACGATCGCGGCATATTCGACCTTATCTGGTTCCCGACCGGCGGCGGCAAGACCGAGGCCTATCTTCTGCTTTCGGCTTTCGTCCTGTTCCATCGCCGCTTCACCCACGGCGCGCGGGGAGCCGGGGTTAATATCATCATGCGCTACACACTGCGCACGCTGACGGTGCAGCAGTTCCAGCGCGCAGCGGCCTTGATACTCGCCTGCGAGACCCTGCGTTTGACCGGCAGCGAAGATTTGGGTGCCAAGCGGTTCTCGATCGGACTGTGGGTTGGCGGCGACAGCACGCCGAACCGCTTCGCCGATGCCGCCGAAGCGCTGCATGACTACGACGCGAAATCGACGCCGCGGCAACTGACGAAATGTCCCGTCTGCGCAAGCGAACTCGAATGGAGCAGCGACAAGCCGCGCCGGCGCATCGAATGTCGATGCCCCTCGGAAAGCTGCCGTTCCGCGCGGCCCGAAGGCGCGGTCCCGGTCATGACCGTCGACGATGATCTCTATGCCGAACCGCCTTCGCTGCTCATCGGCACGGTCGACAAATTCGCGCAGATCGTGCGCAAGGCGGAAAGCGGCGCGCTGTTCGGAACGAACGGCGCGGTCGAGCCGCCGGATCTCATCATCCAGGACGAGCTGCATCTGATCGGAGGGCCGCTGGGTTCGCTCACCGGGCTTTATGAAGCCGCGATCGACCGGCTTTGCAGCACGCCCAAGGGACCGCCGAAGATTGTCGGATCGACAGCGACGATCCGTCGGGCCGACGAACAGGTGCGCGCCGTTTTCAACCGCAGCGCGTTTCAGTTCCCGCCGCCCGCCCTCGATTGGTCGAATTCCTGCTTTGCCAAGGTGCGCGACGACGACGGGCGTCTTTACGTCGGATTGACGACGGCCGGGCGGTCGGAGAAGTTCGCCCTACAGGCTGCGTCGGCGTCGCTGCTGCAGGCCGAAATCGACCCCGCGGCGCACGGCAATCCCCACTTCGACGCCTACGCGACGCTGGTCGCCTATTTCAATTCCTTGAAAGTGCTCGGCGGTGCGCTGGTGCTGATGGAAGACGACGTTCGCATTACGATAGACGCGCTGGCATCGCGCAGGGGCGAGAAGGCGCGCGAACTCGGCAATCCCGAAGAACTGACGAGCCGCAAGGCATCCTCGGAAATTCCCCTCATTCTCGACCGCCTCAATCTCAAGCATTCGGATCCTGAAGCGGTCGATGTCCTGCTCGCCAGCAACATGCTCAGCGTCGGCGTCGATATTCCGCGCCTCGGGCTCATGCTCGTGAACGGACAACCCAAATACATGGCAGAATATATCCAGGCGACGAGCCGCGTCGGGCGCCGCGAGCCGGGCTTGGTGGTGACTCTCTTCAACAACAACAAGATCCGCGATCGCGCGCATTTCGAGACATTCGCATCGCGCCATGCCGCGCTCTACCGCTCGGTCGAACCGTCGAGCGTTACGCCCTTTGCGCCGCGCGCACGCGACAAGGCCCTGCATGCCCCGCTTGTCGCCTTGGTCCGCCACCTTATCAATCCGACCGCCGCCGCCGCCGCGGTCGCCGACCGTGCACAGGTAATGCAGCTGGTCGAAGAAATCATCGACCGTGTCCAGGACGTGGATTCCGGCGAGGTGGCGCAGGCGCGGACCGAGCTCACGCGCTTTGTCGACGCCTGGATCGAAGCGGTCGGCGACGGCCGGATCAAGAGCTATTGGGATGACCGCAGGCTGCAGACGAGTCTGCTCATGTCCGCCGAAGAGGCGGCTGCCCGGCGCGCGACCGGCAAGGCCGATGCGGCTGCCGTGCCGACGCCCAACAGCGTGCGCAATGTCGAGCCCGGGGTGGATTTCCTCATGAAGGAACGTGTGTGAGCCGCAACAATCATCTGGGTAAGGTAAGGCGGGGGCAGGTTCTCGGATACGGTCCAGGCGCGGTGATCGACTTCCGTGCAGGCGCCAAGGGCGGCGGGCCGGTTTCCGTCATTGCCGCGTCGCTCGACCGCTGGGAGCAGACCGCCAAGATCGCAGGCGGCCTGAACGATCCGCATGTGCTGCGCGAAGCGCGGCTCGAGAAGGTCCTCAACAAAGGCCATTTCCGCCTGCCGCCGGTCGACGATGCCGGACGCGATGCGGCCTTCCCCAACCGCTGGCTCAACGGCTACCGGTTTCCGGCGTGGCTGCAGTGCCCGAGCTGCAAATCACTCAAGCTCGCGGGCAAATGGGCAAAGGAAATGGGCGACCCATCGCGCTGGTGCGCGCGCTGCTCGAGCGACGAGCGGCGGGTCTTTGCAGTGCCCTCGCGTTTCGTGACGGCCTGCGAAAACGGCCATATCGATGAATTCCCTTGGGTCCGATGGCTGGCCATGCGCGGCGGACAGCCGCTCGCCTGCCTGTCGGACAGCGATGCCGAAGCAGGCGAAGAGGGTTTCAAGCAGTGCCGGCTGCGGCTCGAGAGCGTCGGCGGATCGGGCATCGAGGGCCTGCGCGTGAGCTGCTCGGCCGAAGGGTGCGGCGCTTCCGCCTCAATGGCGGGCGCGTTTTCCTCCAAGGGTCTCGAAGGCCACAAATGCTCCGGCCGCCGCCCTTGGCTGACCGACGACCGCGAGCCGTGCACCGCACCGCCGCGAACATTGCAGCGCGGGGCATCCAATCTCTATTTCCCGGTCACTTATTCAACGCTCAGCATCCCGCCCTGGACCGATGCAATCCAGCAGGAACTCAATGCCTATTGGGGCGCGCTGCGCGAATTGAGCTCCGATATGCGAGAGACGATGATCGCCAGCCTGGCTGCGACCAACGCGTCGATGCACAATATGTCCGTCGACGAATATGCGGCGGTGATCCGCGAACGCCTCAAACTGGACGAAGAAACGACGCTTGATACGCTACGCTTTGAAGAGTTCATCCGGCTCGAGCGCGATGCTGAAGGGGGCGACTTTCAGGTCAAGCAGGAAGCGGTCCCCGAGGAAGTGCAGCCCTATATCGCCAGGTTAGGCCGGGTCGAGCGCCTGCGCGAAGTGCGAGCGCTCACCGGGTTCAAACGCATCTATCAGAACGCATCGGTTGATGAGCCCGGCCGCGGCCGGTTCGGCGACTTGTCGCTTGCCCCTCTGCCGTGGCTTCCCGCAATCGAGGTGCGCGGCGAAGGTATATTTGTCTCGCTCAAAAACGAGGCGATTGATGCCTGGCTCGCCAATCCGGAAATACACGAGCGCGCCCGCTTGGTCGAGGAAGCTCGCGCCGCGGAATACGAGCGCATTCACGAAGATGAGAGCGTGGGTGATCCGATCACGCCGACATTCCTCCTCGTCCACTCGCTCGCCCACGCCGTAATCAAGCGCCTGTCGTTCGAATGCGGCTACGATGTCGCGTCGCTTCGCGAACGGATTTATGTCGGCGACAAACCGCGCATGGCGGGGTTCCTCATCTACACCTCGACCAGCGATGCCGACGGGACACTCGGCGGTCTGGAGCGTCAGGGACGGGCCGATCGTTTTATTCCGGTTCTCGCTTCGGCAGTGCGCGACGCATTCTGGTGCTCATCCGACCCGCTGTGCCGGACCGGCGTTTCCAGCCTTTCTGAAAGCATGAACCTTGCGGCCTGCCACAGCTGCCTTCTGCTGCCCGAAACCTGCTGTGAAGAGGGCAACCGCTATCTCGACCGCTCGATGCTAGTCGGCGACGGCGTGGGCGGGATGAAGGGCTTTTTCGATTCCTTCATCGAAACGGACGGTTGAGGCCGATGCCTGCGCGGATGATCCCGCCGATGCTCCCGCCCGAGATACGCAGAGATCCGAAGCGCAGCGGCGAAACGGCGGTCTATGACCTGCTCGCGGAAGATCCGATGCTGACCGGTGCGACGGTATTCTACTCCTGCGAATGGGTCGGGCTGGACGGCGGACTGCTGCGCGACGGTGAAGCCGACTTCGTCATCGCCCATCCGCAAATTGGTTTTCTCGTGCTTGAGGTCAAAGGCGGCCGCGTCCAGCGACGGGTGGCCGACGGAAAATGGACAACCAAGAACCGCGACAACGAGGTTTTCGAGATCGAAAACCCTGTGCGTCAGGCGATGAAGTCAAAGAAAATCATTCTCAATGCCCTGAAGGAGCGCTGGCCCGGCAATGCGCCGTGGCTTTCGGCGAGGCACGGCGTGATCCTGCCCCATTGCAGCAGACCCGCCAATGTCGCACATATGGGCGCAGCCGCTCCGCTTGAAATTTTCGCGTTCCGCGAAGACTTGCCCAATCTCGGCGCGCGCCTGCTTCAGATGATGGTTTGGAAACCCGACGGAGAACGGGAGACTTTGGGCGGCCTCGGACCAGCGGGTATCGCCATGCTCGAGGACTTTTACGGACGCGACATCGATTTCACACCGCGCCTGTCGTCGGTTATCGACGAATGCGAGGCGGCGATCGAAAGGCTGACTGAGACGCAATACCGCTACCTCGATTTCCTCGGAATCACGAAACGCGCGCTTATCCAAGGAGGCGCGGGTACCGGCAAGACCGTCTTGGCGGCGGAGAAAGCGCGGCGCGCCGCCCGGGCGGATCGGCGGGTTCTCATGCTGTGTTTCAATCGGCCGCTCCTGGTGCAGCTTCGCACCGAGCTTGAAGGCAGCCCCGCCTCGGTCGCGACGTTTCACGAATTCTGCGCCCGCATGTGTCTAGAGAAGGGCATTGATCTCAATTCCGAGCGCATGGCTTGCGAGGAGCAGCATTTCTGGTCGGTCCGCCTGCCCGAACTGCTCACCGACATCGGGCTCGATATCCCGCCGGAGCAATATGATGATCTCATCATCGATGAGGGACAGGACTTCAAGTCGGCCTGGGTCGAAGCTCTCCGCCTGTTTCTCGACCCCGAGGGCTCACTCTATGTCTTCCGCGACGATTTCCAGAATATTTACAGAGGCGATGATGCGGCCGCGGCAGTGCAGGCTGAACCGCTTGAGCTGACCGAGAACGTGCGCAACACTCAAGCGATTTTCCGTGCCGGAAGTGTCTTTCGACAAGGCCGCGAACAGACATGCCTCGGGCCGGAAGGCGCGCCTGTCAGCTGGGTGCCGTGCAACAAGGACCAGACCCTTCGAATAGTCGAAAGGGAATTGGGCCGACTGCTGACGGCGGACGACATCGCGCCTGGCGATATTGCCGTGCTGTGTGGCTGCGGTGCCGAAATGTCGGTCCTTCGGAAGGCGCCGACCTTGGCGGGGCGGCATTGGACCCCTGCCGACGAGCCTGCCGAAGATCGAATCATTGTTGACAGCATCATGCGGTTCAAAGGTCTTGATCGGCCGGTCGTAATCCTCTGCGAAATTGAGGAGATCGATGCGGAAGTCGCCTATGTCGGCCTGACGCGTGCCAAGAGCCATCTCATCGTAATCGGCGATGAAGCGACTGTAGACCGGCTGGGCCGCAATGACGCCGCAAAAGCAGCATTGATCTAGATCAGCAACACGCGTTGCTTGATACTGCTTAGACTTACTCCGGATTGTTTCGCTCAAGAATGTCGCGCAGGCGCTCACTGAGCGTTTCAGCATCTCGCGTTTCGCATTCCCAGATCACTTCAGGCTGCCACCCGGCCGCGCGCAGAGCTGCTGCCTGCTCGGCATCGCGTTCAACCGTTCGTGCGAACTTCGATTCCCAGAATTCCCTCCGCGTTGAGGGCATGGATGCGCGAGGACAATTTTCGTGACGGTGCCAGAAGCAGCCGTGCACGAAGATCGCCAGGCGGTTCTTGGCGAGCACGATATCGGGTTTGCCCGGAAGGTCCTTGCGGTGCAGGCGGAAGCGTCTGCCGAGTGTGTGCAGCGCGTGCCTAACCGTCAGTTCCGGTCCGGTGTCCTTGCCCTTGACGCGACGCATGTTCTCGCTGCGCCGCTCCGGATCGAGATGGTCCACAGCTAGAGTTCCAGCGTCAGGCGACCTGCGTGGACCTGGTCGTGATGGACGTTGCACAGCGTGACGAGATTCTCGCTGCTGTTTTCGCCTTTGTCCGCATGCGCCTTGAGATGGTGCAGTTCGAGGAATTTGCGCGGATCGTCCGGATTGAGCTGGTCGCGCGTCCATCCGCAGACCTTGCAGGCGAAGTTGTCGCGGATCAGGACTTCGACGCGTACGTCGTCGGGGATGCGCCGATCATGTTCGGGCGCCTGCTTGTCTTCTTCGAGAATATAAGTTCCGACCGGGAGATCCGACCGGCCCTGCATCCTGGTATAGATCGGCCAGCCGTCTTCGGTCCTCAGCTCGCGCATTCGTCGCGCCCATTCGCTCTTGTCGCCCGCGAGGTAACGCAGCTCCTCGATCGATACTGCGCTGCCGACATTTGCCCGCATATATTCGAGCAGCCGCGCTTTTACCGACAGCCGCTTCTTGCGGATGGTGTTCAACACGTTCCAACGCAGCGCGGCTTCGCGGTCCTGTTCCGGACTGATCAGCACATATTGGTCGGGCCGCAACGACAGCGGATCGGCGCCAAGCGCGGCCTCAAGTTCTTCGACCGTCTCGGGCTCATCTTCGGCCAGATCCTTGAACGTCACGCCGCTGCAGATCGACCAGCCGAACTGCACCCTCAGTTCGCGCAGGCGGCGCGCCCATTCGCCGATCCCGGCGACGACCAGCAGTTCGTCCCCCTCAATCACCTGCAGCGGATAGCGCTGCAGATAAACGAGAATACGTTCGCGCGCCGAAGAGGCCAGTTCGGGCGGGATGAGCGATTTGCCCAGATCGCGCACGGCGTGGAAGGCGGGGATCAGGCTGCGCACCTGCGCGCGCAGATCGTCGTCATCGATGCGCTCGAGAAATGTGTCGAGCAGATGCTTGATCTCATCGACAGTGCGCGCCGGGTCATGCACGGCTGTGCGCCTCGCCATAGTCAGGCGGACTTGGCCATTGGCGCCAGAAGATCCGCAACCATCCGCGCGATCGACCCCGCCAGCGCAGGCGGAACGGCATTGCCGATCTGGCGGGCGATTCCGACCTTGCTGCCGCAGAATTTGAAATCATCGGGGAAGCCCATCAGTCTCGCTGCCTCCCGATGAGTGATCGGGCGATGCTGCGTCGGATGCAGGTAGCGACCCTTTTCGGGTTTGTAGAACTCGGTGCGGATCGTGACCGAAGGTCTGTCCCACCAAAGCCGCCCGAACAGGTCGGTGCCGCCTGAGGTCTTCCTGATCCAGCAGTTCGGCGTGATCTCGGGCGCGTTGCGCTGCAGGTCGAAACGATTGCCGCCCGGCGGAACGGCCTTGTAACGGGCGATGCTCTTCTCGGTGGGATTGCGGCGGATATGCAGGTCGAGCGGCGCTTCGCCCTTAATCTCGGTTCGGCGCGGCCGCGGCAGATCGCCAATCGCGTCGCGCACGGTCAGCCAATGGGGTAGGTTACTGTCACTGCCCGGTTCAGCATGCGAGCGCAACGGAGGGAACTGCGGTTGCCAAGCGCCCGGCTTCCATCCGATGACGATAGTCCGGCGGCGGGTCTGCGGCGCACCAAAATCCGCAGCGTTGAGAATGGCGGCGTCGGTCCGGAAGCCGTCAGATTCTGCTCGTGCGCGGATGTCATCGAGCTCGGGCGAGCGAAAAAGTTCGGCGACGTTCTCCATAATGAAAACGCGCGCACCCGAGCGGGCGGCGACATCGAGGAATGGCTCCCACAAAGCGCGACGCGCATCACCGTCGCGCTTTTTGTTCAGCAGGCTGAACCCTTGGCAAGGCGGCCCGCCTATTACGACGTCAGCCTGCGGAATGTCCGCATCGAGCAGCCATGTTTCAATGTTTCCGCAAACGGCTTCGCCTGAGAAATTGGCTTGATGCGTTGCGATTGCCGCCTCGTCATTATCGACAGCAAGTACACACTCGAAACGGCCGCAAAAGCGCGGATCGACGAACCCGAGCGACATTCCGCCAGCACCACTGAATAAGTCGATCACTTTCCACGCCATAGCTCAAACCTTCTGTCATGTTGGATTCCGGCGCGCAACGGCACTCGGCAAGAACATAAATAGAACATAGTGGGTAGCCCAGTTGGCAGTCAAACGATCTTTGAAACGAGTTCTCGTCATAGGTTCTTTGCCCCGCCCAACTTGAGGCTTGGCTGACGACAGCCCAAGTCAGAAGATTGCAATCGCTCGGAAATTATTGGTTAGCTCGGGCTATTCTCGTACACTCAAGCGCTACCCTCTGCTTGATGCATGACAGTCAGCGAAATTCCGGTGCCCTTCATGAGCCCCCCCCTTGAAGTTTCGACCACGGAAGTTTTTTTGCCCCCCGCCGGTGTCTTCGCGAAAACCACCAAGGTTTTCGACGCCCCCCCGGCACTACCAAGCCTAGCTCGCAAAAAACTCGACATCCAGGTGGCGTTTCTCGGATTGAAATTGTGGTATTTCAATATGTTGCCAATGCACGACGTGCTTGCACCCCTATTGCCCCCACTCTTCCAGCCGCCCTTTCGCAGAAATTATTGATCATCTAGAAGAGCCAAGCTTCTGAATTTACAGCATAAGATTGGGTCGAAGCGGCGGTGCGCGCTTGGACACCCCCCCTCCCTAATTTCGCGGGCAGAATTTCGTAAGACCCCCGCCGGTGTCCGGTCTCAAATCCCAGGAGTTTTGCCTACCCCCCCCGGCTATGGGCCGTGGATACCGAAATGGCTTTGGAGTCGGGCCAACGACAAAGGGGTTAGTCCTAGGCCAGTCATCGCTGAGCGGCGGGCCCTCGAGTTGGATAGGCCCCGGCCCGTGGCTCGAGCACTTTGCTCGTCGGTAGCCACTCAGATATCGCTGCCTCTATGAGCGGGCAGCGATCCGAGCTTCGATCCACTCCTCAACCTCAGCTTCCACCCAGGCAACGCCGCGTGCACCTAAGGGAACCCGCGCAGGAAACGTTGCGTCGGCGTAGAGCCCGGAGCGCGAGAGCCCCGTTTTCTCCAAAACCTCAGGAAGTCGAATGAGTCGCATGAACCGATCCTTTTTAGTATCGGTCCGAGAGGGTATTCAGATGTCCTATGAATACCACAAGAGTCCTGGGGGGCTATCTAAGTTTTGCGACCCTTTGATCCCCGGATCTGAGCGCGTCCTTTACGGCCGAGCGGATGTCGATCTCGTGCCGCAAGGCGAGACCGTCGAGGGTCAAGGTCGTGAGCCTAGTCAGTTCCGGCTGGAACTTCTTATCCCACTCCCGACCCGCTAGGCGAAGCTGGAGCGCAAGCTTCACGACTAGGTCCGGCATTGGATGCGGGAGGCTCCGCGCATCAATCCCAGATGCGTGTGACGATAGCTCGTCTGTTCTTGTGAGGAGCGCTTCTACCATCTCACTGGCGCGCTCGTGCAGCGACGCGCTACCTGTAGAGGACTCAAGGTAGCCCAGCGAACGGCGAGCGGGCTCGCGACACGCCTCCAAAGCCTTGCGCAATCTCTCTGCAGCGGCAGAAACACCGCAGAGATCGTCGCGCCAGCCGACAAACCCATCCCGGTTGGATCCTCGCTTTGACCACGCGGATTCAAATTCCTTGGCCGCCAAATCAACCCATGTGAGATCAAGCTCAGGCCACAACGCGACCATCTTCTCGCGTGAGGTTTTGGAGATACGCCAGTCATCGTAAACGTAGCCGCCGGGCCCTTCGCGTTGTAAAAGCTTATCAGCGCTGGGATTGCCACTTGAGGGTATCTCGAAAGCCACGCCCTCTTCGTAAGGCTCTGAGCTGAAGAGTCGAGATGCGCTAACCTTGGTAGCGCTGCCGCCGGCTTGCCAGGTCGACCACGTTTCCAGCGGCGTCGAGCGACGAACCGCCATATTGAATGACCTCACCCCCATCTCGAAGTTGGTCGAGGTAAGTGCTCCACCATTGGTGCATGTCGACCCGTTCCTGCCAGTAGCTTGCGCGGTTGTAGGTTCCGCGCACAGCGTTCCGATCGGTATGCGCGAGCGACCGTTCGATTGCGTCTGGATTGAACTTGCCACTTTCATTGAGCAGCGTGGATGCAGTCGAACGCCAGCCGTGCGAAGTCATCTCGTCCTTTGAGTAGCCCATTCTACGCAGCGCTTGGTTCATGGTGTTCTCACTCATTGGTCGGCGCCGTGTGTGAAAGGCTTCGAATGCGTAGCCGTCAGGACCGGTCAGCTCATAGAGTTCGCGTAGATATGCGATCACTTGCCGCGTGAGGGGCACCATATGGGGTTTGCGCATCTTCATTCGCTCAGCTGGAATACGCCATTCCGCCTTTTCGAAGTTGAACTCGTCCCATGTTGCCATGCGCAACTCTCCAGGACGGGCCATGACATGCGGTAGGATCTGCAGAGCGAGGCGCGTTATTAGGTGACCGTCGTATTCGTCGATCGCGCGAAGCAGGTCCGCGACCTGCTCGGGTTTCTCAAGCGCCGCGTGATGCTTCGGCTTAGGGCTCTTTAAGGCTCCCTTGAGGACGGCAGCCGGATCGTTTTCAGCCCGTAATGTGGCAACCGCGTAGCGAAAAACGCGACTCACAAAAGAGCGACATCGCCTCGCCGTTTCGAACTTGCCATGGGCTTCGATGCGTCGAAGGGCGGCAAGCACGTCGGCAGGCCGGATCTGGCCAACAGGAAGCGGATGCAGCGGCTTGAGCTCGTCGAGATACCAAAGGGCCTTCTTGATGGTCTGTTGCGATAGCTCCTCATCCACCATCTTCTTTTCAATAAATTCGCGCGCTACCGATACGAAGGTGGTCTCTGCAGCGAGCGCCGCAACCAATTTGGCTTGTCGACGCTCAATCGCAGGATCCTTCCCTGCAGCGACGAGTGCACGCGCCTCATCACGAAACTTGCGAGCCTCCGCGAGCGAGACATCCGGATAGCGGCCAAGAGATTGTCGCTTTTCGACGCCGTGAAGACGGTATTTGACCCGCCATAGTTTCGAGCCATTGGGCATCACCTCGATGTAGAGCCCGCGCTCGTCAGCACGCTTATAGGGTTTCTCTGTAGGTTTGAGATTGCGCAAGGCGATATCGGTGAAGGCCAACGTCCTATTCCCTTTTCGGAGCCAGCCGAGAACTAGAGATTACAGCCAACCCAGTTTTGGGGGCAACTCAGGGTTCAGAGGCAGGTTCAAAATCGCCTACTTGCCCCCAAGCTGCCCCCAAAACTGGCTTGGCTGCCCTGATATCTCACTGGACATTCCAGGACTAACAACCCCTCGAAACTGGCAGATTTCTGCGGGTTTGTCGAGGCATCTTGGGATGCACTGGAATGGAAAAGTGGTGCCCAGAAGAGGACTCGAACCTCCACGACCTTGCGATCGCCGCCACCTGAAGACGGTGCGTCTACCAATTCCGCCATCTGGGCACACAGGGGCAGCGCGTCACGTTTGCGCTCGCCCGGGGTAGGGGCGGGCCATTAGCGAAGGGCGCCCTGCCCTGTCAACGCATTTGGCAGGCAATCCGCCATGGACGTGAGGGCGGTCTTGCAGCGCTGGCCGCCATCCGGCAAAGCGGCGACCATATTTCGGCTGGGAAAGCGCGTGCCTTCGTGCCGGTGCGGTTCAGCCCATGCTCGCAGGAAAGGCCCGATAACATGCCCATCACCAATCCGCTCGCCGACAAGCTGGTGACGATCTTCGGCGGAAGCGGGTTCATCGGCCGCCACGTCGCGGAAGACCTGCTGCAGCACAATGCGCGCGTCCGGATCGCGAGCCGCAATCCCGAAGAGGCCTTCTCGCTCAAGCCGCTCGCCAAGCTGGGCCAGCTCCAGTTCGCCCGCTGCAACCTGCTCGACGAAACCAGCGTGCGCGCCTGTGTCGAGGGCAGTCATGCGGTGGTCAACCTCGTCGGCAGCTTCGAGGGCGACCTGATGAAGCTGATGGGCGAGGCGGCCGGCGCGCTCGCCAGAGCGGCGAAGGAAACCGGCGCGCAGAACTTCGTCCAGATCAGCGCGATCGGCGCGGACCGCGATGGCGAAAGCGAGTACGCGCGCGCCAAGGCGCTGGGCGAGGAGCTTGTGCGCGACGCCTTTCCCGGCGCGACGATCCTGCGCCCCTCGATCCTGTTTGGGCCCGATGGCGGCATCCTCCAGATGTTCGCCGGACTGATCTCCAGCTTACCCGTCCTGCCCGTCTTCGCGCCCGAAGCGCCGCTCCAGCTGGTGCATGTGGACGATGTGGCGGCGGCGATCGCCAAGGTGCTGGTCGAGCCGGCGGTCCATGCCGGCAAGACCTACGAGCTTGCCGGGCCGGATCGCTGGACGATGCTCGACCTGAACCGGAGAATTGCAGGGGCCCAGCGGCGCAAGCGCACCTTCCTGCCCATGCCGGACCGGGCGAGCGCGGCCTTCGCCGCCCTGCCGGGCACGCCGATGAACAAGGACCAGTGGCGCATGCTCCAGCAGGGCAGCATCGCCGACGGGAGCCATCCGGGTCTGGACGCGCTCGGCATCCAGCCGCGCCCGCTCGAACTGGTGATCGACCGCTACATGGTCCATTTCCGCAAGCATGGGCGCTTTGCGGACAAGCTGGATACGGCGCGCTAGCGTCCCGCCGCCGGTTCGCTGCCGTCCGAAGGGGCCTTGTCAGCGATCAGGGCGATCGGCTCGACCAGCAGGATCGCACCGTCATTGCCGCTGATCCTTACGCGTTCGCCCGCGGCGGTGTCCGGCCCGCGCGCGATCCATTCGCTGTCGCCCACGCGCACCCGCCCGCTGCCGCTTTCGATCGGCTGCACCACTAGGGCAGTCTCGCCTACCATACGCCCGCCGCGCTGGTTGAGCAGCGGGTCCGAACTCACGATCGGCTGATCGCGCAGGTAGCGGCGCGCGCTGTAGACCGAGATCAGCGACAGGCTGACGAAGCTGATGATCTCCAACGGCCAGCCGAAGTCGAACAGGAAGCTGAGGCCCCCGGTGGCGAGCGCGGCCACCGCGAGCCACATGAGGTAGACGCCCGGGGCCAGCAGCTCGAGCGTTGCGAGGGCGAGGCCCAGCGCCAGCCACAGCCAGTAATTGTCGATCCCGTCGATCACGATGGGTCGCCGCTGCCCGTGCGCGGAACTCCGCTGCCCGACATGGGCGTGCGTTGCCGTTCCCGGGTCACGGGATCGCGTCCGCCGGAGAGCGGCACGCCATTATCGGGCGCGTTGCTGTCGCCCGGTTGCACCGCGCCGCGCACCAGCTCGCCGATGCCGCCGAGCGAGCCGATCAGCTGCGTCGCCTCGACCGGGAACAGGATCGTCTTGGCATTGGGGCTGTCGGCGAACTTGCCGATCGCCTTGGTGTATTCCTGCGCGACGAAGTAATTGATCGCCTGTTGGCCGTTGCTGGCGATCGCGTCCGAGACGAATTGCGTGGCCTTGGCTTCGGCCTCGGCCGCACGTTCGCGCGCTTCGGCGTCGCGGAAGGCGGCTTCGCGCTTGCCTTCGGCTTCGAGGATGGCGGACTGCTTGGAGCCTTCGGCGCGCAGGATGGCGGACGTCTTGTCACCCTCCGCCTCGAGAATTTCGGCGCGCTTGAGGCGTTCCGCCTTCATCTGCCGTGCCATCGCCTCGGAAATGTCGCGCGGCGGACGGATGTCCTTGATCTCGACCCGGGTGATCTTGATCCCCCAGGGCGACGTCGCGTGGTCGACCACGCTGAGCAGGCGCGCATTGATCTCGTCGCGCTTGGACAGGGTTTCGTCCAGATCCATGCTGCCCATGACGGTGCGCAGGTTGGTGGTGGTGAGCGCCATGATCGCATTGTTCAGGCCAGAGACCTCGTAGGCGGCCTTGGGCGCATCGAGCACCTGGAAGAAAACCACCGCGTCGACGCCGACCATCGCATTGTCGGCGGTGATGATTTCCTGACCGGGAATGTCGAGCACCTGCTCCATCATGTTGATCCGATGGCCGACGCGGTCGAACACCGGAAAGATGATGGTCAGCCCGGGCTGGGCCGCCTTGGTGAATTTGCCGAAACGCTCGATCGTGTAGACGTAGCCCTGCTTCACCGTCGTGACGGCTGCCATCACGAACACGAGCAGCAGGAAAACCAGCAGACCCAGTGCGATTGCCAAACCCATTGCGACCTCTCCCTAGATAGATCGCAAGTCTAGCCCGCGCGGCTCGCCCGGCCAAGGAAAACCGGATGCGCAGGGGCGCGAGGCGCACGAAAAAAGGGGCCGCCTCGCGGCAGCCCCTTCTTGAATACGTTCACTGATCGGTCTGGCGATCAGGCGCTGACCGCATCGTCGTCATCGTCGGTAAGTTCGATACCGGCAAAGATCGCGCCGGCGACGAGGGCGATGACTGCCAGCTGGCTGATCCCGGCCGAGCCGCCCAGTTCCGATTCACCGCCGACCGGAGCGGTCGTACGTGCGGTTTCGGCGTGTGCGGCGATCGAGCCGCCAGCCATGAGAAGTGCCGCTGCCGCGACGAAAGTTTTACCAAAACGCACAAGTTGTCCCCTAATCAAAAAACAATTTCGTTGCCGTTTTGCATGGGCTCGGCGCCGAACGCAAGCCCATCAATTCAATTGCTTCGGGCACGTCACATTCGCGCAACAGGTCCGGCGGTCACAGCGCCGCGTCGTACAGCGCCATCAGATCCGCATAGGCACGCTCCGCCGCGGCTTCGTCGTAGGCCGGGCTGTCGGGCACGGTCCATCCATGGTCGCCCGCGTAGACTTCGATCTTGGCAGGCCGCCCCGCTTCGGCGGCGGCTTCGCGCAAGATCGTCTTGTGATCGGGTGCTTCGGCATCGTCGTCCTGCGCGATTGCCACGAGGTAGCGCGCCTGCGTATCGTCGAAGGTGCGATGCGGGCTCAGCGGATCGTCGTCCCGCACCAGCCCGCCGCCGTGGAAGCTCGCCACGCCCTTGATGCGCGAGGGAACGGCCGCAGCAGACCAGAAGGTGAAGGGCCCGCCCATGCAGTAGCCCTGCGTCCCGATGCCGCGCGACGTATCGACCTCCGGCTGCGAGTCCAGCCAGCCGACCGCCGAGGCGGCATCGGCCATGATCGCTTCGGCGTCGAGCTTGCCGCGCCACGGGCGGACCTTCTGGAAACCGTCATTGCCCGCGAAATCCGCGAAGTCGGTAAATTGCTGACCGGACACGTCGCGGTAGTAGGGATTGACCACCAGCACCGCGTAGCCCCGCGCGGCGAGCCGGCGTGCCATGTTGCGCTTCGCCTCGCGCAGGCCCGCGATGTCGGGCCAGAAGAGCACGGCAGGCGACGGGCGCGAGACCGGCGCGACGAAAAAGCCGTCCATGGTCCCTGCGCTGGTCGTGAAGCTGACCTGACGCTCGCTCAGCGCAGGGGGCGCGATGGCGCCATCCCCGCTGGCGCCCATCGGCGCGCACGCGCCCACCGCGGCAACGCCGGTCAGCAGACCGAACTGCCGCCGGTTGAGCCCGTCCTTCGCCCAGCGGGCCAGTTTCGCTTCATCGCACATGTGCATCCTCCCCCATTCATCCGACGAGATGTCGTTCGGCTCTTACGTCGCCCGGTCGTGCCGGGTTACGCGCCTAGCGCTTTTCGAACGCGACGGTGATTTCCAATTCGACCTCGTCGCTCACCATCGGAACGGCATATGCGACGCCGAAGGCCGAGCGGTTGATGGTCGTTTCGCCCTGGAAGCCGATCGTCTCGACATCGCTCATCGGATTGGAACCCGCGCCGGTGAACTCGGTGTCGATCACGATCGGGCGCGTCACGCCGTTCATGGTCAGGTTGCCCCTGACCATGGCCGAGGTGCCGTCCTCACCCAGCTCGACCGAGGTCGACTGGAAGCGCGCCATGCCCGGTTCGGGGCCGAAGAAATCGGGCTCGGCACCGTCCTTGCCGGGGCGCAGCAGGTGATCGCGCAAGCCTTCGCTCACCACCGACAGGCTCGTGATCGGAAGGCTGACATCGACCACCGCTTCTTCGGGATTGGCGGGATCGATGGTGAGCGTGCCCTCGGCATCGCCGAAGAGGCCGAAATAGTCGTTGAAGCCGAAGTGATCGACCGTCCAGCCGACCAGCGTGTGCGCCGGGTCGGTCTGGTACGTCCCGCCACTGACGCGGCTTACGTCGACCTGTCCGGGCAGTTCGGGCGCGCTGTCCTGCAGCGCGAGGGCGGGGACGGTGGCGGCCCCGACAAGGGCTAGAACGGCGGCGGATTGATAGGTGCGCACGGCTGACTCCCGGAAATGATGTTCGTGAAGAAGTGGGAACGCATTCCCCTGCTCGACCTTTCAACCCTCCCGCTTCCCGCGCGTTCCGGAAAAATTGTTCCGAGCCTCTGCTAGGCCGAGACCGGATGCGCCTGCCCGGCCCCGATCGCCAGACCACGTGACAGCCCGGTCATTGCGATATAGCATCGACCCTTCGGCTACGAAGGGACGCGATATGAAGGGTTTGCACGGATTGGCGCTGGCGGCGGCGCTGGGCATTGCCGGAGGCTGCACACCGATCGCACAGGCTCCCGATGCTGTCGGCAGCCCGTCGATTTCTGCCGCAGCCGAGCTCGATCTCGCGGACTGGACGACGTTCGCCACCGAACCCTACCAGGGCAAGCGCGACGCGGTGAGCTTCGTCGATCGCGATCACGGGTGGTACGGGACCGGCGCCGGCGACCTCTTCCGTACGACCGACGGCGGCGCTAGCTGGCAGAAGATCGCGAGCAGGCCCGGTACCTTCGTGCGCAGCGTCGCCTTCCTGAACCGCACGACCGGCTTCATCGGCAATATCGGCACCGACTACTATCCCGGCGTGACCGACGAGACTCCGCTTTACCGGACCGACGATGCGGGCGAGACGTGGACCCGGGTCGACACGGGCGATGCGACGATCAAGGGCGTGTGCGCGATCGACGTGGTGGAGGCGCAGCGCATCCATCAGGGCCGGCTGGTGCCCCGCACGGTCATCCATGCCGCCGGG
Source organism: Alteriqipengyuania lutimaris (assembly GCF_003363135.1). Taxonomy (NCBI): domain Bacteria; kingdom Pseudomonadati; phylum Pseudomonadota; class Alphaproteobacteria; order Sphingomonadales; family Erythrobacteraceae; genus Alteriqipengyuania; species Alteriqipengyuania lutimaris. Next base: position 386,415 of record NZ_QRBB01000001.1, read on the forward strand.
CGCGTGGGCGGCCCCGCGGGCATCCTGCGCTCGGTCGATGGCGGCGCGACCTGGACCATGATCGACCTGTCGGACCAGGCGGGCATGATTACCGACATCGCCTTCATGGATGAAAATGTCGGCTTCGTGTTCGGCTCCAGCAACGCCAACGTCCAGCTCTCCGAAGGTATCGTGCTGCGGACCGAAGACGGCGGGCGGACCTGGTCGGAGGTCTACCGCTCGGGCCGTCCGGGCGAGATCATCTGGAAAGGGCATTTCCCGAGCTTTGAGACCGGGTTCGGGACCGTGCAGAGCTACGATGGATCGAACGCGCAACAACGCGTCATCCGCACCCGGGACGCAGGTGCTACCTGGGAGGAGCTGAACCTCGTGCAGGATGCCGCGGCGCGCCAGTTCGGGATCGGCTTCATCGACGAACGGCGCGGCTTCGTGGGCACGATGAAAGGCGGCTTCGCGACCAACGATGGCGGCGAGACGTGGCGGAGCGTGCCGATCGCGCAGGCGGCCAACAAGTTCCAGATCCTGCGCGGCGAGGAAGAAGGGCGCGTCTACGCCATCGGCACCCAGCTGCAGGCGCTCGACTTCGCCTACGCGCGCTAGCGGCGGGTCAGCGCCTCTTCGCTTTCGGCCATCAGCGTCGCAATGATCTCGGCCGCAGGTTCCTCCGCCTTGACCATGCCGACCGACTGGCCGGCCATCAGGCTGCCGTTCTCGACATCGCCGTCGATCACCGCGCGGCGCAGCGCGCCTGCCCAGTAATGCTCGACCTGCAACTGCGCCTCCTGCATCGCGATCTCCTCGCGGTCTAGTGACCCTGCGATCTCGCGCTGCTTCGAGGTGAACTCCTCGGTGCCCTTGTTCTTGAGCGCGCGCACCGGGATCACCGGCAGGCGCGCGTCGACCTGCACGCTGGCCACCGCGTCGCGGGCCGATGCGCGGAAGAAGGCCTTCTTGAAGTTCTCGTGCGCGATGCTTTCGGTCGCGCAGGCGAAGCGCGTGCCGAGCTGCACACCGCACGCCCCCATTTCGAGGTAGCCGGCGATCGCAGATCCGCGGCCGATCCCGCCCGCGACGAACACGAGATGCTCTTTGCTCAGCTCGGGCAGGATTTCCTGCGCCAGCACGCTGGTGGAGACCGGGCCGATATGGCCGCCTGCCTCCATCCCTTCGATCACCAGCGCATCCGCGCCGCTTCGCAACAGCTTCTTGGCCAGCGCGAGAGTAGGCGCGAAGCAGATCACCTTGGCGTGGTTCTTGCCGCCCTTGATCGCCTCGACGCTGCCCTTGGGCGGGATGCCGCCTGCCAGCACCACGTGCGTGACGCCGTGCCGCTCGCACACCGCGATCAGGTCGAACAGATCCGGATGCATCGTGATCAGGTTCACGCCGAAGGGCTGGTCGGTCAGCTTCTTCGTCTCGGCGATCTCGGTATCGAGCAGGTCGGGCGTCATCGCACCGCAGGCGATCACGCCGAAGCCGCCCGCGTTGGAGATCGCGGAAACGAGGTTGCGCTCGCTCACCCAGCTCATCGCGCCGCACAGGATCGCGTGCTTGCTGCCGAGGAACTGGGTGCCGCGCGCCATCAGCGCGTCTGTCTTGGGAGTGTTGCTCATGCCAGCGCGGTTACGAGCGTCGGGCGCGGCGGGCAAGCGCCTAGAACCAGCCTGCCTGCTTCAGGTCCGCAACCTTCGCGCGCGCAACCGGCGCTTCCAGCCCGCCGGGCAGCACGAGGCGGATATTGCGCCCGTCGCGGGTCACGTCCTCCACCGCGTGGCGCGCGACCCACCAGCTGCGATGGACCTGCTCGCCCTCGATCCCCGCCAGCTCGCCCACGGCATCGCGCATCCGCATCAGGATCAGCTCGCTGCCGAGCGCGGTGTGTGCGCGCACGTAGTGGTCTTCCATTTCGAGCGCGATCAGGTCGCTGCCGAGGTGCGCGGGCAGGCGGTCGAGGAAGCGGGGCTCCGGCGGAGGGACGGCAGCGGGCGCAGGTTCGGGTGCAGGCGCAACGGCTGAGGTGGCGGGCTGCGCGGGCGGCGCGGGCGGCGGGGCCTGTTTGGATCGCTCGATCAGATTGAACAGAACGGTGATGCTCGCGCCGATGACCAGAACGTTGAAATAGGCTTCGAGCGCCTGCTCCCCGGTCGGCATCGGGACGGGGCGCGGCCAGAAGCCGATGGCCCAGACGATCGCCGTCATCGGGATGGTCGCGATCAGGCAGCCGGCGATCCACAGCCCGATCTCGGGCAGGTGCAGCATATGGTGCAGCCGGTCGACCACCCAGCCGATCGGGTTGTAGACCGCATAGCCGACCCAGGCGAAGAGCAGCCAGCTAGGAAGCCGCACCGCGAGCGGAGCATCGGCGCTGCCGAACGGGCCGATCAGCGCGAGGATCACGCCGACCACCGTCATGACCGACAGGTCGATCAGCAGCTTGCGCGCGAAGGGGTGCGGGCCGGTGGATGCGTCGTCGCTCATCGCCTGCGAACCTAGCGCCCGTTCGCGCTTCGTAAAGTGGCACGGCAGCGCAAATGCGCCATTTCGCGAAGGTGCGCGACACGCCGCGCAAGCCGCGTTGCGCACCAACGGGCGGCTGGCAGAACAGGCTCATCGAACGCCACACCGGCCAACCGGAGACACAAGATGACCAGCCTCGCCGCCTCCCTGCCCTTCTCTTCGCCCCGCTCCCGGCGCCCCGCCCGGTTCGATATCGGGCCGGTTACGCGTACGATCGTCGGCCTAGCGTGCTTTACGATGACCTTCGCCTGCGTCATCGCGCTGGGTAAGGCCGCGCTCGGCATGGTCGACAACCTGCAGCACTACGCCAAGCTGCCGATCATCATCCATGTCGCGACCGTGCTGCCCGCGATCCCGCTGGGCGGCTACCTGCTGCTGGCACCCAAGGGCACGCCGATGCACAAGATGCTGGGCAAGGTGTGGCTGATGCTGATGCTGGTGACCGCGACCAGTGCGATCTTCATCCAGTCGACCGGCGGCTTCAGCTTCATCCATCTCTTCGTGCCGATCACCTTCCACGCGGCATGGAGGGTCGTCGCCACCGCGCGCAAGGGCGACATCGCGGGGCACAAGAAGCAAATCGTGCTGATCTACCTGACCGCGCTGATGATCCCCGGCATCTTCGCCTTCGTGCTGCCCGGCCGCCTGATGAACGTGATGCTGCTGGGCTGATCCTGGAGTTAGGCGCGCCGGTCGCCGGTCGGACAAGGCGCAACAGATGAAACTTGTGACGGAGAAAATATTGCATTGTCACAGAAGATTATTTCCTCAGTCCGCAACTTGTCACCAAACTTTGCAAGAGGGGCCGCGGCGGCCGATCGCCCCCCAAGGGTCGGCCGCTTTCGATTTCGACGATAGGAAAGGCGCTGCCCCATGTTCACTCGTATCGTTTCTTCCGCTCTCGCCCTCTCGCTCATCGCGGGCGCCACCCCCGCAGCCGCGCAAACCAGCCGTGTGGAGGTCGCGTTCGGCGATCTCGACCTGACCAGCGAAGCCGGTCGTGCGACGCTCGACACCCGCCTCCAGGCCGCGGCACGCAAGGTATGCGGCGGTCGCATCAATGCCCGCGATCTGGGCTCCCGGCAGGCCTACCGGACCTGCGTCAACGAAGCGAAGCTGGGTTACGAGCCGCAGGTCCGCATCGCGCTGTCGCGCGCAGGCGAGACAACCACGGTCGCCGTGCTCACCTCCGGCCTGCGCAATCCGGCCTGAGCAGGCTCCGGCTGCGCGCACGCTCAGCCGTAGCTCATCCTGACCTTGCCCGCTGCCTCCTGCGCGAGGCGGCGGGCTTCGTCCGTATCGCCCGCCGTGGCCAGTGCGACGCCCATCCGGCGGAAGGGCCGCGTGACCGGCTTGGCGAAGATGCGGAGGTCGCAGCCATTGGCCATCGCCTCCGCCAGCCCGTCGAAGGAGACACTCTCGCTCTCGCGGTCGGCGAGGATCACCGCACTGGCCGCAGGGCGCGCGCGGATCTTCTCAGGCACGGGCAAGCCCATCGCCGCGCGGGCGTGGAGGTCGAACTCGGTCAGGTTCTGGCTGACCAGCGTGACCATTCCGGTGTCGTGCGGCCGCGGGCTGAGCTCGGAAAAGATCACCTCGTCTCCGCACACGAAGAACTCGACCCCGAACAGGCCGTGGCCGCCCAGATTGTCGACGACCTTGCGCGCCATCTCCTGCGCTTGGCCCAGCGCGGCCTCGCTCATGCCGTGCGGCTGCCAGCTTTCCTGGTAGTCGCCACGTTCCTGCCGGTGCCCGATCGGCGGGCAGAAGGTGATGCCATCCTTATGCCGCACCGTCAGCAGCGTGATCTCGTAATCGAAGTCGATAAACTGCTCGACGATCACCCGCGCCCGGTCGCCGCGCATATTGGCCACGGCGTAATCCCAAGCGGCCTCCAGCCCATCGGCGTTCTGCACCGTGCTCTGGCCCTTGCCCGAGGAGGACATGACCGGCTTGATGACGCAAGGGAAACCCGTGTCGCCCGCCGCCGCGCGCACTTCGTCGAGGCTGGTCGCGTAGCCGTAGCGCGAGGTCCGCACGCCCAGCTCCTGCGCCGCGAGGTCGCGGATCGCATCGCGGTTCATGGTCAGCTGCGCGGCGCGCGCGGTCGGCACGACATGCACGCCCGCCGCCTCGACCTCGGCCAGCACCTCGGTCCGGATCGCCTCGATCTCGGGCACGACATGGTCGGGCTTATGCTTCTCGATCACGTTGCGCAGAGCATCGCCATCGAGCATCGAGAACACTTCGCGCGCGTCGGCCAGCTGCATCGCGGGCGCATTGTCGTAGCTGTCGCAGGCGATCACGTAGGCGCCCAGCCGCTTGGCCGAGATAACGAACTCGCGCCCCAGCTCACCCGAGCCGAGCAGCAGGATCTTGGCAGTGTGGCTCACGCCGCCAGCCTCAGGCCGCGTCTTCCGCATCGAGGCCGTAGGCGGTGTGGAGCACGCGCACGGCCAGTTCGGTCTCGTCCTCGTCGATCATCACCGAGACCTTGATCTCGCTGGTGGTGATCGCCTGGATGTTGATGCCCCTGTCCGCCAGCGCGCGGAACATGTCGCTCGCGACGCCCGCGTGGCTCTTCATGCCGACGCCGACGACGCTGATCTTCGCGATGTGGCTGTCGGTGATGATCCGGTTGTAGCCGATCGATTCGCGCTTGTCCTCCAGCAGGGCCTGCGCGCGCGCGAGGTCGGTCTGCGGGATCGTGAAGGTCACGTCGGTCTCGCCCTTGTCGCGGCCCACGTTCTGGATGATCATGTCGACATTGATGCTAGCCTCGGCCAGCGGGCCGAAGATCTCCGCCACCGCGCCCGGCTTGTCGGGCACGCGGGTGAGGATGATCTTGGCTTCGTTCTTGTCGTGCGCGATGCCGGTGACGAGCTTGCGTTCCATAAGTCCCTCTTCGACCATCCGCTCCATTTCGTCCTCGGAGACGATCAGCGTGCCCGGCAGGTCGTCTGCGGGGGTCGCGTTGTCGTCCACGAAGCTGGAGAGAACCTGTATCCTGACGCCTTCCTTCATCGCGAGGCTGACAGAGCGGGTCTGCAGCACCTTCGCGCCGACGGAGGCGAGTTCGAGCATTTCCTCGTAGGTCACCGCCTTCAGCTTGCGTGCCTTGGCGACGATGCGGGGGTCGGTGGTATAGACCCCGTCTACGTCGGTGTAGATGTCGCAGCGGTCGGCCTTGACCGCCGCCGCCACCGCAACCGCGCTCGTGTCCGAGCCGCCGCGCCCCATCGTGGTGACGCGCCCTTCCGCGCTCAGCCCCTGGAAGCCCGGAATGACGGCAATGGTGCCCTCGGCCATGCTCGCGAGCAGCGCATCGCCGTCGATCGCATCGACGCGTGCCTTGGCATGCGCTTCCACCGTACGGATCGGCAGCTGCCAGCCGAGCCAGCTGCGCGCCTTTGTGCCGAGCGATTGCAGCGTGAGCGCGAGCAGCCCGCTGGTCACCTGCTCCCCACTGGCAACGACGACGTCGTATTCCGCCGGGTCGTACAGGGCGTGCGCCTCGCGCGCGAAATTGACCAGCCGGTCGGTCTCGCCCGCCATGGCCGACACGACGACCGCGACCTCGTTGCGCCCGCCATCCCTGGCAGCCGCCTGCTTGCGCACGATCTGCGCAACCCGGCGAATACGCTCGGTCCCGGCCATCGACGTGCCGCCGAATTTCATCACGATCCGCGCCAAGGGATAAGCTCTCCTCGCTGGTGCCCTTTCGGGCGCGGTGTTAGGGAGCGGGGATGAGCGATGCAACAGCCCAGAAGGCGACAACGATCCGCCCCGAAGAAGCGAGCCATTTCGGCGCGCTGGCCGCCGACTGGTGGGACCCGAAGGGATCGTCCGCCATGCTCCATCGCCTGAACCCGGTGCGGCTGGGCTTCGTGAGGGACGCGATCGACCGGCACTGGGGCGGCGATATCGAGGACGCGCGGCCGCTGGCGGGCAAGTCCGCCGTGGATGTCGGCTGCGGCGCAGGGCTGCTGTGCGAGCCACTGACGCGGCTCGGTGCGCAGGTGACGGGCGTCGACGCCGCGCCCGAGAATGTCGCGGCGGCGAGCGCGCATGCGCAGGCGGCGGGCCTCGATATCCGCTATGTCGCGGGCGAGGTGGGCGCGCTGGACCTCGGCAGTTTCGACCTCGTCACCGCGATGGAAGTGATCGAGCATGTGGCGGACAAGCCCGCTTTCGTGGCCGCGCTGGCAGGCAGGCTTGCCGATGGCGGGCTCCTGATCGTGTCGACGCCCAATCGCACGCTCGCGAGCCGCGCGCTGCTGGTCGGGGCAGCGGAGGCCGTGGGCGCGGTGCCGAAAGGCACGCACCACTGGGACGACTTCGTGACGCCCGAAGAGCTGACCGACCTGCTCGGCGCGGCGGGCCTGACCGTCACCCAGACCCGCGGCATCGCCTGGCGGCCGGGCAAGGGCCTGCACCTGTCGGACGATACCGGCCTCAACTACATTCTGGCGGCGCGGCGGGGGTAGCCAACCTTTTCCTACAAAAACCATTCGTGCCGAGCTTGTCGAAGCACTGTTCTTTTTCGAAGAGAAGTGCAGCCCTTCGACAGGCTCAGGGCTAGCGGGAATTGCTGCGGGTGGGGTCCTTACTCCCCCCGCACCAGTGCCGGATCGTCGGTGAAGTAGCCGTCGACCCCGGCGGCCTCGAGCAGCTTCACCAGCCCCATCATGTTGCCCACGCCGTTCTCGCTCGCGTCGGAGCGCAATGACGGCGGCAGGAAGACGTTTTCCTTGCGCACGGTCCACGGATGGACCTCGAGGCCGGCGGCGTGGGCATCGCGCACCAGATCGGTGGGCGTGCCATCGTCGTTCAGCACATGGCCCGTCCACGGCCCTATTCCATCGGCATAGGTCGCCACCTCGGCGAGGCCGGTGGGCGTCATGATGCCCGCCCAGGTCATCGCAGGCTCGTCGAACGGGCCGCCTTCGGGCCGGATCAGCAGGATCAGCGGCGTGTCGATCATCTTGTCGAGCCGCTGCAGCGGGCCGACCTCGAACACCTGCACGAAGACATCCGCGTCCGCTGCGTCGAGGCCTTCCTCGCGCAGCTGCGTCACCAGCAGGTCGACCGTGTCGATGCCCGTCTCCTGCAACAGCCAGGTCGGGTGCTTGAGCTCGGGATAGAGGCCGATTTTGCGACCCGTCTCGGCCTCCTTGGCGCGCTTGAGCGCGATGATCTCGGCAAAGGTGGGCACCTGATACAGCCCGTCGAAGCGCGTGTTGGCCGGGCGCAGCGCGGGCATCCGCTCCTTTGCGCGCAAGGATCGCAGTTCGGCCAGCGTGAAGTCCTCCGCGAACCAGCCGTTGACCAGCTGGCCCTCGATATTCTTGGTCTTGCGCCGGTCCGCAAATTCGGGGCGATCGGCCACATCGGTCGTCTCGCCGATCTCGTTCTCGTGCCGGGCGACCAGCACCAGATCCTTTGTCACGACCAGATCGGGCTCGATATAGTCCGCGCCCGCGTCGATCGCGCGCTCGTAACTGGCGAGCGTATGCTCGGGCCGCTCCCCGCTCGCGCCGCGATGCGCGATCACCAGCAGGTCGCCATCGGCGTTGACGGGGGCAAGATCGGGCACGGGGTCGGGCATGGGCTGAGCCATAGCGGGGCTCCAGGTCAGCGCCATGACGAGCGCGGCGATCGGTGCAAGCAGCGCCTTTTCCAGCACGGCAGTTCCTAACACGGACTTTTTTGACACCGCTTTTTCTAACACAGTGCATTCTCCCATTCGGTAGCGGCGAAGCCGACGATCACGCGATCGCTGTCCGCCGGCTCCAGCACGGGCCGCTTGATGAGGCTTGGATGTTGCAGCATCAGGGCAATCGCGCTCTCGCGCGTCAGATCGGCCTTGTCGCCCTCGTCCAGCTTGCGGAACGTCGTCCCGCGCCGGTTGAGCAGCACCTGCCAGCCCGCATCGTCCGCCCAGCGGCCGACCTCATCGGCGGTGGGCGGATCGGTCTTGAAGTTGCGGAAGGTGTGGTCGAGGCCCTGCGCCTCGAGCCATTTTCGCGCCTTCTTCACCGTGTCGCAATTGGGAATGCCGTTGATCCGCATCGTATATTCCGCCGTTCTTACCGAGCCTGTCGAAGTGCGAAGGCCCCTTGCACCATGCTCGCCCTTCGACAAGCTCAGGACGAGCGGTCGTAGGCCCCTTCGCTCACGGAAACCCGGTCACCTGCGGATCGAGGCAGGTGAACATCGTGTACTCGGCATAGTGGCTTTGCCGCCCCTCTCCCTGAACCCGCGCATGGTCGGGATGGCAACGCCACGCCTTTGCCGCCTCGCGCGTCGCCCATTCGGAAATGGTGACCGTTTCCCCATCGGGCGCGGCGTAGGTCTTCACCGCGAGGAAACCCGGCTGCTCCTTCGCGAGCCGCTCCATCGCCTGCGCATGTCCGGAATAGGCGACCGCATCGTAATCGGCGCGCTTTCGGCTGCGGAAGACGACGAGGTACATCAGCGCGCTCCGGCTCGGCTCGTCGCGCACGGGCAACGCCTGACACACCTGACACACTGTCCTGAGGTGAAAAAACCGCACCACGACACATCCCCGGCCAAAGCGATCGGGAGGGGAGGGCCACGAAAAGACATGGCCCATGCAATAGCGTGGCGGTACCGGTTAGGACAGCATTACCCGCGCCCGCGGGCCGGGTCGGCCATCAGCCGAGCTTGAAGTCGATGATCCGGCCCGAACTGGAGAATTCGCAGGTGAACTGGTCGCGCCGCCGATCGCGATTATCGGTCCGCCCCTGCACGGTATAGACGCCGCGATCGCGCTCCTCGGCATAGGTGATCTCCACCCGGCCATACCGGCTCGCCTCGCGCCCGCAGGCATTCACCGCCGCGCGCTCGAACTCCTGCTCGCCCCGGTAGGAATAGCCGTAGTCGCCGCCATAATTGCCGTAGCGGTCGCCATAGCGGTCGCCGTACCCATCGTCGTAGCCGTAACCGCCGCCCAGGCCGAAGCCCGAACCATAGGCGCAGCCGCCGAGCATGAGGATGCCAGCGAGAAGGGCGGACATCGTCGTCTTGCGCATGAAATCTCTCCGATGACAGTGCGAGACCACCATTCTCGCGGGTTTTCATGGGCTTTCTACGGTCGGAGCCTGTTGCCTGTTCCCGCTCGCGCGGCGCGATCAGCCGCGCGAATGTGCGTCGGCGATGGCCACCGCGAGCGCGTCAGCCGCGTCGGCGCCCGCGATCCGCGCGCCGGGAAGCAGCACCTTGAGCATGGCCTGGACCTGGCGCTTCTCCGCCGCGCCGGTGCCGACGACCGCTTTCTTGACGCTTCGCGCCGCGTGCTCGCGCACGTCCAGCTCCGCTGCGCCGCACGCGGCGAGCACCGCGCCGCGTGCCTGCGCCAGCTTCAGCGTCGATTGCGGGTTCTTGTTGAGGAAGATTTCCTCGCACGCGGCGCGCTGCGGCGCGTGCTCTTCGATCACTGCCGCCAGTTCGCGCTGGATCTGCGCCAGGCGTTCGACGATCGGCGCCTTGGCGTTGGTGGCGATCTGGCCATTGGCGACATGGCTCAGCCGCGACCCCTCGGCGCGGATCACGCCCCAGCCGGTGCAGGAGAGCGAGGGATCGAGGCCGAGGATGATCGTCATGGAATGAGCGCGCTTCCGTCACGCTGAACTTGTTTCAGCATCCAGTCCGGCACCCGCACCCCCTTTGCAACTTGCAGGGCTGGACCCTGAAACAAGTTCAGGGTGACGAGAGACGAAGCAAAGGCAGGCGGCGAGGGCAGCCTAGTCCATCTTCTCCATCACCTCGTCCGAGATGTCGTAATTGCCCCAGACGGTCTGCACGTCGTCGTCGTCGTCGAGCGCGTCGATCAGCTTCAGGAGCGTTCCCGCGTTCTTCTCGTCCATGTCGACGGTCAGGTTGGGCTTCCAGGCCAGCTTCACGGTCTCCGCTTCGCCGAGCGACTTCTCGAGGCTCTCCGCCACTGCGTGCAGGTCGTCGGGCGCGGTCCAGATCTCGTGCCCGTCGTCGCTGCTGGCAATGTCTTCGGCGCCCGCTTCGAGTGCGGCTTCGAGGACCTTTTCCTCGCCGCCCGCATCGGCGGGGTAGATGATCAGGCCCAGCCGTTCGAAGCCGTGCGCGACCGAGCCTTCGGTGCCGAGATTGCCGCCGTTCTTGGAGAACGCGGTGCGGATATTGGTCGCGGTGCGATTCCGGTTGTCGGTCAGCGCCTCGACGATGATCGCGCTGCCGCCGGGGCCGTAGCCTTCGTAGCGCACTTCCTCGTAGTTATCGCCGTCGGTGGCGGAGGCCTTGTCGATCGCGCGCTGGATATTGTCCTTGGGCATCGACTGCGCCTTCGCGGCGTTCACCGCGAGGCGCAGGCGCGGGTTCATGTCCGGATCGGGCATGCCCATCTTCGCCGCCACGGTAATCTCGCGGCTGAGCTTGGAAAACAGGTTGGAGCGCTTTTTATCCTGCGCACCCTTGCGGTGCATGATGTTCTTGAATTTGGAATGGCCTGCCATGGGGAACCTGCGATGTAAGTAGAATGCTGTTGGGCGGACCCCGGACGGGGCCCAGTGCGCCAGGCCTTACACCCGTGTTGCCGCACTGGGCAACCGCCCGGCAAGCAGGGCTAGAGAGCCTCGCGCCGGTAGCGTTCGAAGAAGGCCCACATCGCCTCGTTGTCGACCACCCAGCTGTGAGCGCCGTCGACGTCGATGCGCGAAGCGACGACCGTGCCGTCCGCGCAGTCGCCGTAGCGCTCCTCATAGGTGTCGTGGTCGACCCACTTGGTGGTGGGCGCCGCGCGGCAGGCGTTGATCTGCGCCCAGCGCTGTTCGGCCGCGTGCATGGAATAGCCCCAGCGCATTCCCTGCCCCCCGGCGAGCGGGTTGGTGTTGTCCTTCAGCCCGTTGAAGGCGAGCACCGGCATGGGCTTTTCGGGCGTGCAGGTGGCGGGATCGACCTCGGCCTCGTCCTCGGCCCGCGCCCGGCCCGCGCGCAGGCCGACGACCGGCGCGATCGCGGCATAGCGGGCGCTCTCGACGCAGCCGAGCCACGAGGTCATCCGCCCCCCGCCCGACAGGCCGGTGGCGTAGACGCGTGCGGTATCGGCGCAGCCACCGTCCGCCAGCGCATCGGCGATGCGGGCGATATATTCGACATCGTCGCGCTCTTCGGGTCCGGGCACTTCGCCCGCCACGGTGGGCACGCCGGGGATGTTCCAGGCAAAGCCGCGCTCCAGCGGGATACCCGCATCGGGCGCGACGAGGATGAAGCCGTGCGCGTCGGCGGTTTCGGCGAGCTTGCTGTCGCGCAGCATCGCCGCACCCGTGCCTCCGCTGCCGTGGAGCAGGAACACCAGCGGCACCGGGCCATGGGATGCATCGTAGCCAGCAGGCGTGTGAACCAGGACCTGTTGAACGGGCGCCTGCGGGCCGTCTTGCGAGCCGACCGGCACGACCGCGCTCTGCCCGGGGGCAGGAAGCAGGCAGGCGGCACCGGCGCTTGCGGGGACGAACAGCGAGGCGACGAGGGCGAGGGAGAACAGACGCATGCGGGACAAATGCACGCAGCGGGCTCGCGTCGCAACGGAAGATTGCGCAGGGGGCCGGCCAAACGGCACGCGTGTTACAGACTGCCATCGACCGCGAGCGAGAGCGCCGCGAATACGGCGTTGAACACGGCGTGCTGCGCGATCGCCGCGCGCAGCCCGAGATGCACCCTGGTGTAGGCGAGGAGCAGAGCGCCCGCCGTTTGCGAAAGGATCAAAAGCGCATCGAGCGGGCTCGAAACCCCCTCGAAATTGCTCAGATGGACGGCACCGAAGGCGAGCGTGCTGCCCCAGACGAACCAGCGGAAATTGCTTCGAAACCAGCCGGGCACCTGAGGCTCTTCATGGCGCCGGTCGCGGACCCGCAGCGCCGCAAAGATGGCCAACCCCAGCGCGAATAAGGTGATGAAGGCCAGAATGGCCCCCGGCAGTACGTCGACCGAAACGGCGGCCAAGGTGAGCAGGACGACCACAATAGCCATGTGCAGTCCGAAGCGCAGCCACGCACGCGTGCCCGCCAGCCATCCGCGAAAGATCGCCTCCTCGATCAGCGGCGCGAACAGGACGAGCGCGGCCAGTTCCCACCCCAGCGACCACTCGCTGTCGACATAGGCCGGCGGCTCGTATCCGGCCTCGGTCGCAAAGGTCTCCAGCGCGATGGCCCCGCCCGCCAGAGTGAAGTCGAGCGTCAGGAGAATCGCGAAGACGAAAGCGCAGGCGCGGCCCGGGCCGATCTTCGCCGCCGGCAGGCTGGGGCGCAGGACGAAGCGCCCCACGTCGTGCACGACCTTCCGCGCACCCCGTGCTCCGAGCGGCAGGTTTGAGTCGGTCAGCGCCCCGGGAGTCGATCCCGATCTTCCATCAGGCACGAGCTGACGCACGAACCCCTGGCGGGCAATGGAGGCGCAATATCAGATCCTGACCGCCGTGCCGCTGGCGCTCACCATCAGCATCGATCCGGTATCGCCGATCACCTCGTAATCGAGATCGACGCCGACCACCGCGTTCGCGCCCAGCTTCTGCGCTTCGGCCTGCATCTCCTCGATCGCGTCGTGGCGCGCTTCCTTGAGCACCTTTTCGTAGGAGCCCGCGCGCCCGCCCACGATGTCGCGGATGCCGGCGAAGATATCGCGGAACATGTTCGCGCCGATGATCGCCTCGCCGGTCACGATGCCGAGGTAATCCTGCACCGGGCGCCCCTCGACCGTGGGGGTGGTGGTGACGATGATGCCGCTCTCGGCGGTCTTCCACGGGCTAGCCATTGACGATGATCCCTCCGTTGGGGTGCAGCACCTGGCCCGACATATAGGACGAATCCTCGCAGGCGAGGAAGAGGAATGCGGGCGCGACCTCGTTGGGCTGGCCGGGGCGGCCCATCGGCGTGCCTTCGCCGAAATGCTCCAACTTCTCCTCACTCGCGCCGCCCATGGGGTTGAGCGGGGTCCAGATCGGGCCCGGCGCGACCGCGTTCACGCGGATACCGTCCTCGATCAGGTTGCCGCTGAGCGAGCGGGTGAAGGCGGTGATCGCGCCCTTGGTGGCGCTGTAGTCGAGCAGCTCGGGGGCGCCCTTGTACATCGTCACGCTGGTGCAGTTCACGATCGCCGCGCCTTTCTTCAGGTGCGGACGCGCGGCCTGCACCAGATAGAACTGGCTGAAGATATTGGTCTGGAAGGTGCGCTGCAGCTGCTGCGCGGTGATATTGGTCACATCCTTGTCGGGATGCTGTTCGCCCGCATTGTTCACCAGCACGTCCAGCCCACCGAACCGGTCCACCACCGCCTTCACCAGCCCCTCACAATGGTCCGGATCGCCAAGGTCGCCGGCGGAGAGCAGCACCTGTGCGTCTTCGGCCTCGCACGCCTCGCGCGTGATATGCGCGTCGTCGTGCTCCTCCAGATAGGCGATCGCCACGTTGGCGCCCTCGCGCGCGAACAGCACCGCAACCGCGCGGCCGATGCCGCTGTCCGCGCCCGTGACCAGCGCGGTCTTGCCCTTGAGCCGCCCCGATCCGGGATAGCGCGGCTGCCACTGCGGCTTGTCGTCGAGGTCGGTCTCGTGCCCCGGCATCCGCGGTTCTTCGGATGTCTCGCGCACGAAGGCGGTGTCGGTCTCGGTCGGGTCGGTCATCGGCGGGGCTCCTTGAAAAGAGGGTGTTTTCCCTTTTTCAAGTTCCGCCCCGCCCGACCGGTTCCGTCACCTGCCTTTGTTAAGCCCGGGCGGCACCCGAGCTCACCCGGCTCAGCCCATGCCGAGCGCGGCCTTGTAGGTGTCGAGGATCATTTCCTGTTCGCTGCGGTCGTCGGGCTTCATCTTCCGCAGGCGCACGATCTGGCGCATGATCTTGGGATCGTAGCCGACCGCCTTGGCCTCGGCATAGACGTCGCGGATGTCGTCGGCGATGCCCTTCTTCTCTTCCTCGAGGCGTTCGATACGCTCGATCAGCAGGCGCAGGCGGTCGTCGGTGGTCTCGGCCATGATGGGGTACTCCGGTATGATGAGAGAATCGGTTGGCGGCTGACTAGCCAGCGATCCGCGCGCGGTGAACCCGGCGCGCAGCTAATCCACGCGATTCTTCTTCACGCTCGCCTCCATCCGGTCGATCTGTTCCTGCGTGGCAGGCGTCTGGCGGGTCGCTTTCCACTCGTCCTGCGGCATTCCATGGATCAGTTCGCGCGCCTCTGCCTTGTCGCCGTCATAGCCCGCATCGCGGATCCAGTCGGCGAGGCAATTGCGGCAGAAGCCCGAGAGGCCCATCAGGTCGATGTTCTGCGCATCGTGGCGATGGCGCAGGTGGCGCACCAGCCGCCGGAAGGCCGCTGCGGCCACTGCGTCGTCGAGTGAGTCGAGCGGATCGGGTGATTGCGGCATGATCTGTTACCTTTCGGACTTGTGCTGAAACATTCGCCTGCCATAGCCTCGCGCCATGCCCAAGCTCGATCCACGCAACCGCAAGGTCAAAATCCTCGCCACCATCGGCCCCGCCAGCCGCGATCCCGAGATGCTCCGCCGCCTGTTCAGGGCCGGCGTCGACGCATTCCGCGTCAACATGAGCCATGGCGACCAGGCGATCCACGCCGAAACGATCAAGGCGATTCGCGACATGGAGGCCGAATTCGACCGGCCGATCGCGATCCTCGCCGACCTGCAGGGGCCCAAGCTGCGCGTCGGCACCTTCAAGGACGGCAAGGCGGTGATCCGCCATTCGGGCCACTTCACGCTCGACACCAATCCCGAGCCGGGCGACGAAACCCGCGTCCAGCTGCCGCACCCCGAGCTGTTCGGCATCCTCGAGAAGGGCCAGCGCCTGCTGATCAACGACGGCAAGATCAAGCTGAAGGTGATCAAGGCGGAAAAGGACGCGATCCTGTGTTCGGCCGAGGTCGGGGGGGTCATCTCTGACCGCAAGGGTGTGAACGTGCCCGATGCCGAAATCCCGATCCCCGCGCTGACCGACAAGGATCGCAAGGACCTCGCCTTCGCCTGCGAACAGGGCGCGGACTGGATCGCACTCTCCTTCGTGCAGCGGCCCGAGGACGTGGCCGAGGCGCGCAAGCTGATGAGCCCGACCGACGGGATGATGCCCGCGCTGTGCGCCAAGATCGAAAAGCCGAGCGCGGTGCGCCGCCTCGAGGAAATCGTCGAGCTGTCGGACGGGATCATGGTCGCGCGCGGCGATCTGGGCGTCGAACTCGATCCCGAGGATGTCCCGCCGCTGCAGAAGCGCATCGTCGACATGACGCGCCAAGCGGGCAAGCCGGTGATCGTGGCGACGCAGATGCTCGAATCGATGATCGAGAGCCCCGCGCCCACGCGCGCCGAAGTCTCCGACGTCGCCAATGCGGTCTACGACGGCGCGGACGCGGTGATGCTCTCGGCCGAAACCGCGGCGGGCGACTGGCCCGAGGAAACGGTCGCGATCATGGACCGGATCGTGACCAAGGTGGAGCGCGACGACGGCTATCGTGCGCGGATGCGGTTCCTCGAGACCAAAGCCGACCCGACCACCGCCGATGCGCTGGGCCATGCCTGCTCGACTATCGCCGAAACCGTTTCGGTCGCGGCGATCGCGGTGTTCACCTTCAGCGGATCGACCGCACGGCGGGTCGCGCGCGAGCGGCCCAAGGTCCCGATGCTGGTGCTGACTCCGCAGAAGCGTGTCGCACGGCGCGTCGCGCTGCTGTGGGGCGCGCATGCGGTGGTGACGCGCGACATCGAGACGTTCGAGGAGATGATCGGCAAGGGCAAGCGGATGGCGCTGCGCCACGGCTTCGGCAGGGCGGGCAGCAAGCTGATCGTGCTCGCGGGCGTCCCCTTCGGCACGCCGGGCAGCACCAACCTGCTCCATGTCGTCTCGCTCAGCGGAGACGAGTTGAAGGGGCGCTAGGGCGCGCGCCGGACCCCGGTCGGCGGGCGAACCCTCCGGCCCGTCATAAGAAAACCTTTATCCTATCGCGGTAGACCCGTTCCCCATGCGAAGGGGGCAATGGTGGCGATAGCGGTAGACCTGCATCTGATGATCCTGGGAGTCATCATCGGATTGCTCCTCGTCTCGTCGATGGTCCACCTTGCCCTGCGTCGTGGCTCGGCACTCGGCTGGATGGCGGCCGCGCTGCTGTGCGTGTCGGTCGAATTGCTGATCCTGCGATATGGCACCCCGTCGCGACTGGGCGTCGCGGCCATCGCCATGCTGATCCCCGCGATCTATTTCTGCGCCTCGCAGGCCGTTCGCCGGGGAGCGGGCCTGCCCCTTACAGGCCATCGCGTGGTTCTGGCCGCGACCCTCCTGACCGCGCTTTCGCTCGTGCTGCTGGCGATGCCGGTGCCGCCCACGCTGCAATATATGCCCTTCCAGCTCGCAGGAATCCTCGTCTTTTTCGACACCACCCTGGCGCTGGCCCGCAAACGCACCCGCGACAGTTTCGAAAACGGGCTGGTGGCGCTGTGCTTCGTCATCATCGCAGGCGTGGTCCTGCGCGTGCCGATGTTCCCCACCCTCCTGGGCGAGCCGACCCCCTGGGCGCCGTTCGATGCCGCCTCGTTCGAGCGCGTCTTCATCCAGTGCATGGGCGTGCTCAACACGAGTTTCGCCCTCCTTGTCCTCGCCCGGATCGTGACCGATGTGATCGCCGGCTACCGGCACAGCTCCGAACGCGACGGCCTGACCGAGCTTCTCAATCGCAGGGCCTTCGATGCCGTGGTGGATACCTCAGCCCCCTCTTCGGGTGCGATCGTCATGTGCGACATCGACCGCTTCAAGACGATCAACGACCGCTTCGGCCACCATGTCGGCGACGAGGTTATCCGCTCCTTCGCGCGCATGATCGGCCGGCGGGGGGAGCATGCGGGCGCGTCGGCGGGGAAGAGTTCGCGCTGCTGCTGCCCGCCACGCGGCTCGAGGATGCGGTCGCACAGGCCGAGCAAATCCGCAGCGACTTTTGTCGCCTGCGGCACCCGGCCATCGGCCCCGCGGCGCAGCTGAGCGCCAGTTTCGGGGTGGCGGCATTCGGGCCAGGCACCTCGATCCGCACGGCGATGCGGCAGGCCGACCGGGCGCTCTATGCGGCCAAAAGCAGCGGCCGGAACCGCGTCGAGGTCGCGCAGGAAGAACAGCGGGCGCATCCCCAGCCGATCCTCTCCGCCGCCTGATCGATCGGGCGGGGGGACGACTAGCCCCAGCCGCCCAGGAACGCCGCGACGTTCGCGCCCAGCGCATCGACCGCGTAGCCGCCTTCCATCACCACCAGCGTCGGCAGGCCGAGGCCTGCGATCCGCTGCCCCATGGCGGTGTAGTCCTCGCGCACGAGGCTGAAGTGCGAGATCGGGTCGCGGGCGAAGGTGTCCGCGCCGTAGGACACGATCAGCAGGTCCGCACCATGGCCCCGCACCGCTTCCAGCGCGGTGTCGAGCGCGGGCGCATAGGTCGACCAGTCGGTGCCCTGCGGCAGCGGGAGGTTGAGCGTTGCGCCCTCTCCGGCCCCCGCGCCGCGCTCGTCGGCATGGCCCCAGTAGAAGGGATAGTCGGTCTTCGGGTCGGCGTGGATCGAGGCGAACAGCACCTCGCCATCGCCGTAGAAGATGTCCTGCGTGCCGTTGCCGTGGTGGTAGTCGACGTCAAGGATCGCGATGCGCGAAACCCCGCGCGCCTGCGCCGCGCGCGCTGCGATGGCGGCGTTGTTGAGGTAGCAATAGCCGCCCATGTAGTCGGCCCCGCAATGGTGGCCCGGCGGGCGGCACAGCGCGAAGGCGGCGGTCTCGCCACCCAGCACCGCGTCGAGCGCGGTCAGCGCGCTTTGCGCGCCGCCATAGGCCGCCTCCCACGTGTGCTCCGCGATCGGGGTCGAAGCGTCCATGGCGAAGGCGCCGATCTTCGCATCGATCCGGTCGAGATCGAGCGCGCGGCGCCCGACCACCGGGAAGACGTAGCCCATCGCATCGCCCTCGCGCCCGGCGGCGCGCCAGAGGCGGTGCGCCTCGCGCAGGAAGGCGACATAGGCCGGGTCGTGGACCGCAAGGATAGGGTCGAGGCCGAAATCGCGCGCCGGCTCGCCCGGGCCGAGCGTGTCGAGCATCGCGGCGAAGCGCGCGGGGCTCTCCGCAAAAGCCGTCCAGTCGCCATTGTGGAGCTCGCGCGCAGGGGCGTGGCGGGCCTGCGCGGGGTCGGAGAAGTGGCGCATCATCCGCCCGGTGCCGCCGCCCGCTCCAGCCGCGCACGCGCCTCGTCCTCGCCGATCAGCGGCAGCAGCTCGCCCATGTCGGGGCCGTGATCCCTGCCCGTCAGCGCCTGGCGCAGCGGGAGGAACAGCGGCTTGCCCTTGCGCCCGGTGCGCTCCTTGAGGGTGGAGGTCAGCTTGGCCCACGGATCGTCGGACCATTCCAGCGCCTGCGCCGCATCGGCGAGGAAGCCGCGATCCTCGTCGGAGAAATCGGGCGGATCGATCGGCCCGGTCACCAGCCGCCACCACTCGGCGGCTTCGTTCACGTGCGAAAGATTGGGCCGGATCGCGTGCCAGCCCGCCTCGTCGATCCCGTCGGGCAGGCGATCCTTCACTGCGTCGTAGTCGAGCTGGTGCACGATCGCGGCATTGAGCCGCTCCAGCTCCGCCTCGTCGAACTTGGCGGGCGCGCGCCCGAAGCTGGCGAGATCGAAGCTTTCGATCAGCACGCCGCGATCGACGATCGGCTCGACCGGCTTGCTCGTCCCCAGCCGCGCCAGCAG
Organism: Alteriqipengyuania lutimaris; assembly: GCF_003363135.1. NCBI lineage: Bacteria > Pseudomonadati > Pseudomonadota > Alphaproteobacteria > Sphingomonadales > Erythrobacteraceae > Alteriqipengyuania > Alteriqipengyuania lutimaris. Next base: position 405,692 of record NZ_QRBB01000001.1, read on the forward strand.
CGAGAGGATCGCCTCGGGCTCGATCCCCTGTTCGCGCAGCGCCTCGCACGAGAGCGATCCGAGCCGCTTGGACAGCTTGCCTTCCTTGCCGACGAGCAGCGCGGTGTGGCCGAAACGCGGAAAGCTGTCGACGACCGAGCAATGCTCCGGGCCGACGCCCGCCGCATGCAGGGCGGAGAACATCTGAATCTGCACCGCGGTGTTGGAGACGTGATCCTCGCCGCGCAGCACGTCGGTCACGCCCATGTCGAGGTCGTCGACCACGCTCGGCAGCATATAGAGCCAGCTGCCGTCGGCGCGGCGAATGACGGGGTCGGAAAGCTGCGCGGGATCGAATTTCTGCGGCCCGCGCACTTCGTCTTCCCAGTCGATATGCTCTTCCCGGTCGAGCTTGAAGCGCCAGTGCGGGCTGACCCCGTCGGCCTCCTTCGCCGCGCGCTCATCCTCGCCCAGCTGCAGGGCCGCGCGGTCGTAGATCGGCGGCAGCCCGCGCCCCAGCGCGATCTTGCGCTTCAGCTCCAGCTCCTGCGCGGTTTCATAGGCGGGGTACACGCGCTCCGCCTCCTTCAGCCTGGCGAAGGCGTCCTCATACAGGTCGAGCCGCTCGGACTGGCGGAACTCCGCATCGGGTTCGAGGCCGAGCCAGGCGAGGTCTTCGCGGATCGCCTCGACATAATCCTCGCGGCTGCGCTCGGTATCGGTGTCGTCGATCCGCAGCAGGAAGCGACTCTCATCCCCGCCATCGCTTCCTCGCGCCCCATGGCGTGCGAGCAACCAGTTGTGGAGCGCGGCGCGCAGGTTGCCGACATGCAGGCGGCCGGTGGGCGAGGGGGCGAAGCGGGTGACGGTCATGGTCGCCAGCGCTACTCCCCGCAATCGCCCCCTTCAAGCGCTACGCGGTGCTCAGGCGACGTTGGTGCGCAGGCGATGGACGTTCGATCCGGCGGCCGACTGCGCCGGCAATTGGGCGAGAGCGGCAATCGGTTCGGCGGCCATGTGCGATTCGACCGGACGCGAGATGAGGTACCCCTGCGCCTCGGTGCAGCCATGCCGGGTCAGCCATTCGAGCTGCTCAGTCGTCTCCACGCCCTCGGCGATGGTTTCCATCCCGAGTTCTTCGGCGAGCGAGACGATGCTCCGCACGATGGCCTGGCAATCGGGCCGGTCGAGCAGTTCGGACACGAAGCAGCGATCGATCTTGATCTTGTCGAAGGGGAAGGCGCGCAGGTAATTGAGCGAGGAATAGCCGGTCCCGAAATCGTCGAGCGCGATCCGCAACCCCATTTCGCGCAGGCGGTAGAGTATCTGCACGTTGGCCTCGCTGTCGTGCATCAGCGCGCTTTCGGTGATCTCGATCTCGACCCGCTGCGGTGTGATCTTCGCGGTCGCGATGGCGCTGGCGAGCACGTTGACGAGATTGGGATTGCGCATCTGGATCGGCGACAGGTTGATCGCGATCGTATGCGGCTCTCCCCAGCTGGCCGCTTCCTCGATCGCACGGCGGATGATCCATTCGCCCAGCGGAATGATCAGGCCGGTATCCTCGGCAATCCCGATGAACTCGACCGGCATGATCCGGCCGCGGACCGGATGTTCCCAGCGGACCAGCGTTTCCTTGCCGGTCCAGCGCCCGGTCGCGAGGCAGATCTGTGGCTGGTAGACGAGCGTGAACTGACCTTCGGTGATCGCGGTCCGCAGGTCGAGCTCGAGGTCGCGGCGCGAGCGTTCGCTCTGGTTGAGCGAGGCGTCGTAGTCCGCGAAGGTCGAACGGCCCGCGCGCTTCGCGGCGTAGAGCGCAAGGTCGGCCTGACGCATGAACTCGTCTCCGTCGCAGCACCGCGTGCGGCCGAAAGCGACCCCGACCGAGGCCGAGACACGCACCGTCCGACCCATGAGGCTGAAGGGCTGGGCCATGGCGTCGACGATCCGCTGCGCGCAGGCATGCACGGTCTCGAGATCGCGCACACGCGTCAGCAGCACGGCGAACTCGTCGCCCCCCAGCCGGGCGGCGAGATCGTGCTCGCGAACCACGCCGGAAATACGCCTCGCCGCCACGCGGATCAGCTCGTCCCCGATATGGTGGCCGAGCGTGTCGTTGACCGACTTGAAATGATCGACATCGATGAAGAGGAGCGCGATCCGCTGGTTCTTGACCTGCCCGGCGAGCGCGGTTTCGAGCGATTCGTTGAACAGGTCGCGGTTGGCGAGGCCGCTCAGCGTGTCGTAGCGTGCCATGCGCGCGAGCCGCTGTTCGGCCTCGCGGCGATCGGTGACATCGCAGAGCACTCCGCGCATCGAGCCATCGACCGACGGGTTGCCCGAAATCGTCCACCAGCGCGTCTCGCCGGCGACCGTGATTTCCACGACAAGATCGCGGAAGGATGCGCGCTCGAGCAGCAATCCCGCCAGCTTCTCGCGCGCGGGACCCGAATCGAACAGGCCCACAAGTTCGCGCCCTTCGAGCAGATCGTGGTCGATCTGCGCCGCCTGGCCGAACCTTTCGCACACGTTGCGCAGGCAGTTGCCCTCGTCGACTTCCCACAGCCAGTCGGACGAGGAGGCTTCGTATTCGTGGAGCAGCAGCTTGATCGTCTCGGACGTGCGTTGCTGATGGATCTGTTCGTGGCACGATGCTTCGAACTGGCGGCCCTGTCGCCGCGTCGCGCGGATGAGCGCGTATCCGAAGGCGAGAGCAAGCGCGAGCGAGGGCCAGGAAAACTCGTCCCTCATGGTGAAGGACAGCACCGCCGCGGCGGCCATCGCCCCGCCGAGATAGCTGGTCATCGGGGCCGGCATGGAGCGGTAGGCGATCACCGAGGATGCCAGAAGGCCCGCGGTCAGCACCGCGAAGAAGACCGGATGCGCCTCGAACAGGGTCGGGAAGAACGCCACCGCGCCCGCCACCCAGCATGCGGTCTCGGTATTGGCGGCGATCTGCAACTGGCGGTGGTACTTGTGCAGGTGGCCGACGTCGATCGTCTCTGCATAATAGTCTTTGCTGAGCTGCCACTGGCGGAAATTGCAGGCCGCGATCGCGCCCGCCCAGGGCAGCCCGTAGACGGCCGCAGGCTGACCCCACAGGGCAAGCGCGCAGGCGAGCGCCGCAAAGGAATGCAGCGCGCACAGGGAAGGCAGATGCGATGTCAGTTCGCGCAGGCGCCAGGCGAGCAGAAGATTGCGCTCCCCCAATACCGCCATCTGTTTCTGGATCACACCGCGTCCCTCCCCGGGAAACGCGGTTAACCCGCAATTCTTAATGTATTATCAAACAGATTGTCTCGCACGCGTAACATTATTGCCGCGCGCCCTCACTTTCTGCCGGCCGACTGTGGAGACAATCGCAAAGCTCCATCTCCAGGATCGGAAATTGCGCCGCGACCGCTATTGGCTGAACCCCGCTACTGGCTGAATAACGTGAGGCTGTGGCCCTCGCCCGACAGCCTGATCCCGTTGGCAGAGGTGCGCTCGATCCGGTCGGCGGCGCGGATCGCCGTCATCACCTCGGGAAGGCGTTCGGGGAGTCCGATCAGGCAGACGACATTCGCGGGGGCGGGCTCGGCACCCGGTTCGGGGGCGGGCAGCGGCGGCGGCGGCACGGCTTCGAAACGGCCATCCGCGATCCGGTAACGGATGCTCTGTCCCGCGCACCGCGGCTCCCACCAGATTTCTTCCTCGTCGGCACTCAGGGCGAGGCCATAGGATTCGTCGAAGGCTTCGCCGTCGATCCCCGCCACCCGCCATTCGCCCGCGAGGGTGGTCGGCGCGAGAGCCCGGTCGGCGGAGGCCTGCGCAGCGTCGGAAGCGGCACCGTCGTTCTGGCCGGCCTGGGTCCCGGAGGGCCCGGCCTGCGGCGTGCACGCGGCGAGCAGGGCCGCAATCAGGATGGTCGCTCTCATCGTAAATTCTCCACGCAAAGAAAAAGGCCCCGAAGGACAAGCTCCTCCGGGGCCTTTCTCGATGTGTCGGTGAACCGGAGCTTACTCGCCTTCGGTCCCGGTTTCAGCCCCGGCTTCAGCTTCGTCGCTCGTCTGCAGGTAGTCGCCCGCATCGGCGTCGGTCCCGTGGGTCTCGCCTTCCATGCGCGCCAGCGGGTCGTCGCCCGTCGCCGCTTCGGCACCCTGCGCGAGTTCGGCCTTGCGCTCTTCCTCCGCGGTGTCGGCGGCGATGATCGCTTCCTGCGCCTTCTTCCACGAAGCCTTGAGCGCGGCGTCGCGGCTCGATGCCGTCACCCGCATGCGGTTCATGGTGGCACCGGTACCCGCCGGGATCAGGCGGCCGACGATCACGTTTTCCTTGAGGCCGATCAGCGTGTCCTTCTTGCCCTCGACCGAAGCCTGGGTGAGCACGCGGGTCGTCTCCTGGAACGAGGCGGCAGAGATGAACGAACGCGTCTGCAGCGAGGCCTTCGTGATCCCGAGCAGAACCGGCTTGCCCTGTGCGGGCTGCTTGTTCCGGCCCAGCTTCGAGTTGACCTCGTTCATCTCCTCGAAGTCGACCTGTTCGCCCGGCAGCAGCACGGTGTCGCCGCCATCGGTGATCTCGACCTTCTGCAGCATCTGACGAACGATCGTCTCGATGTGCTTGTCGTTGATCTTCACGCCCTGCAGTCGATAGACTTCCTGGATTTCGTTCACGAGGTACTCGGCCAGCGCCTCGACACCCAGAACGTCGAGGATGTCGTGCGGGTTGGGCGAACCGGAAATCAGGGTGTCACCCTTCTTCACGAAGTCGCCTTCCTGCACGTCGATCACCTTGGTCTTGGGGATCAGGTACTCGACGGGTTCGCCCTCTTCCGGAACGATCGCGATCTTGCGCTTGGCCTTGTATTCGCGGACGAATTCGATCTTGCCCGAAATCTTGGCGATGATCGCGTTGTCCTTGGGAATACGCGCTTCGAACAGCTCGGCAACACGCGGCAGACCGCCGGTGATGTCGCGCGTCTTGGCGGCTTCGCGGCTGGCACGGGCGAGAATGTCACCCGCCTGCACTTCCGCTCCATCTTCGACCGAAAGCGTGGTGCCCGGTGCGAGAAGGTAGCGCGCGGCTTCCGTCTCGTCCCCGGCATCGTTGAGAAGGGTGAGGCGCGGACGCAGCTCTTCCTTCTTCTTGCGGCCGGTCGCGCGGTTCTCGGTCACGACGCGCTGGGCAATGCCGGTGGCATCGTCGACGCGCTCTTCCAGGGTCGAGCCTTCGACCAGATCCTGGAAGCGGACCACGCCCGACTGCTCGGTGATGATCGGCAGGGTGAACGGGTCCCACTCGGCCAGGCGATCGCCTTCGGAAACCTTGGCGCCGTCCTTGTGCATCAGCACGGTACCGTAAGGCACCTTGTGGATCTCGCGCTCGCGGCCTTCCTTGTCGATCACTGCCAGTTCGCCGTTGCGGGCGAGCGACAGGATACGGCCCTTCTTGTCCTCGATCGTGGGCATGTCGCGATAGACGACCTTGCCGTCCGACACCGAGTCGAGATGGCTCGTTTCGTTGAGCTGCGCGGCACCGCCGATGTGGAAGGTCCGCATCGTCAGCTGCGTGCCCGGCTCACCGATCGACTGCGCGGCGATCACGCCGACGGCCTCGCCGATGTTGACCGGCGTACCGCGGGCAAGGTCACGCCCGTAGCAGGTGGCGCACACGCCCTGTTCGGCTTCGCAGACCAGCGGCGAACGGATTTTCGCGACCTGCACTTCGGCGGCCTCGATTTCCTTCACCATCGGCTCGTCGAGCAGCGTGCCCGCCTTCGCGATGACTTCGCCGGTGGCTGCGTTGACCGCATCTTCGGCCAGGGTACGGCCGAGGATACGCTCGCCGAGCGAGGCGATCACCGAACCGCCCTGCACGATGGCGCGCATTTCCAGCGCATTGTCGGTCTTGCAGTCGGTTTCGACGATCGTGCAGTCCTGCGACACGTCGACGAGGCGACGCGTGAGGTAACCCGAGTTCGCGGTCTTCAACGCAGTGTCCGCGAGGCCCTTACGGGCGCCGTGGGTCGAGTTGAAGTATTCGAGGACGGTCAGGCCTTCCTTGAAGTTCGAGATGATCGGGGTCTCGATGATCTCGCCCGAAGGCTTGGCCATCAGCCCGCGCATCCCTGCGAGCTGCTTCATCTGCGCCGGCGAACCACGCGCACCCGAGTGGCTCATCATGTAGATCGAGTTGATCTGCGCTTCCTTGCCGTCGTCGTCGATCGGGCGCGACTTGATCTTGTCCATCATGGCGTCGGCGACCTGGTCGCCGCAGCGGCTCCAGGCGTCGATCACCTTGTTGTACTTTTCCTGCTGGGTGATCAGGCCGTCCTGATACTGCTGTTCGTAATCCGCGACGAGGGACTTGGTCTTCTCGACCATGCCTTCCTTCGATTCGGGGATTTCCATGTCGTCCTTGCCGAACGAGATGCCGGCCTTGAACGCGTAGCGGAAGCCGAGGCTCATGATCGCGTCGGCGAACAGCACCGTGTCCTTCTGGCCGGTGTGGCGGTACACCTCGTCGATCACGTCGCCGATATCCTTCTTGGTCAGAAGGCGGTTGATGATGTCGTAGGGCACCTTGTGGTTCTTCGGAAGGCACTCGCCGATCAGCATGCGGCCCGGCGTGGTGACGAAGCGCTTCATCTCCACCTTGCCGTTCTCGTCGGTCTGCGGAACGCGCGTGATGATCTTGGAGTGCAGCGTCACCGCATTGGTTTCGAGCGCGTAGTGCACTTCGCTCATGTCGGCAAAGCGCGGCAGCTTCTCGATCTTCTCGCCGTCTTCCCCGTCGAGGAACTCGGGCGTCTTCTCCTGCCGTTCCATCGACAGGTAGTAGATCCCCAGCACCATGTCCTGCGAGGGCACGATGATCGGCTTGCCGTTGGCGGGGCTGAGGATGTTGTTGGTCGACATCATCAGCACGCGCGCTTCGAGCTGGGCTTCGAGGCTCAGCGGCACGTGGACGGCCATCTGGTCACCGTCGAAGTCGGCGTTGAAGGCCGAGCAGACGAGCGGGTGCAGCTGGATCGCCTTGCCTTCGATCAGCACGGGCTCGAACGCCTGGATGCCGAGACGGTGAAGCGTCGGAGCACGGTTCAGGAGAACCGGGTGCTCGCGGATGACTTCATCCAGGATGTCCCACACTTCCTTGCGCTCGCGCTCGACCCACTTCTTGGCCTGCTTGAGCGTCATCGACAGACCCTTGGCGTCGAGCCGGGCGTAGATGAACGGCTTGAACAGCTCGAGCGCCATCTTCTTCGGCAACCCGCACTGGTGCAGCTTGAGCTCCGGCCCGGTCACGATGACCGAACGGCCCGAATAGTCGACGCGCTTGCCCAGAAGGTTCTGGCGGAAGCGGCCCTGCTTGCCCTTGAGCATGTCGGACAGCGACTTGAGCGGACGCTTGTTGGCGCCCGTGATCACGCGGCCGCGACGGCCGTTGTCGAACAGCGCATCGACCGATTCCTGTAGCATGCGCTTTTCGTTACGCACGATGATGTCGGGCGCGCGCAGCTCGATCAGGCGCTTGAGGCGGTTGTTACGGTTGATGACGCGGCGATACAGGTCGTTGAGGTCGGACGTCGCGAAACGGCCGCCGTCCAGCGGCACGAGCGGGCGCAGCTCGGGCGGGATCACGGGCACGACCTCCAGGATCATCCATTCGGGGCGGTTGCCCGATTCGATGAAGCTTTCGACGACCTTGAGGCGCTTGATGATCTTGGCGGGCTTGAGCTTGGACTTGGTGGTCTCGAGCTCTTCCAGCAGGTCGGCCTTTTCCTGTTCGAGGTCGAGGTCCATCAGCAGGTGCTTGACCGCTTCCGCGCCGATCCCGGCGGTGAAGGCGTCTTCGCCGTACTCGTCCTGCGCTTCGAGGAGCTCATCCTCGGTCATCAGCTGGTAGCGTTCGAGCGGGGTGATGCCCGGCTCGGTGACGATGTAGTTCTCGAAGTACAGCACGCGCTCGAGCACCTTGAGCTGCATGTCGAGCAGCAGGCCAATGCGGCTCGGCAGCGACTTCAGGAACCAGATATGCGCGACCGGCGCGGCCAGTTCGATGTGGCCCATCCGCTCGCGGCGGACTTTCGTGACGGTCACTTCGACGCCGCACTTTTCGCAGACGACGCCCTTGTACTTCATGCGCTTGTACTTGCCGCACAGGCATTCGTAGTCCTTCACCGGGCCGAAGATGCGCGCGCAGAACAGGCCGTCACGCTCTGGCTTGAACGTGCGGTAGTTGATCGTCTCGGGCTTCTTGATCTCGCCGAAGGACCACGAGCGGATACGCTCGGGGCTGGCGATGCCGATCTGGATCTCGTCGAAGGTTTCGGGCTTCGCGAGCTGGTTGGTGAATTTGGTCAGTTCGTTCATGTCTGTGTTCCCTTTGAAGGGTGCATCCTGTTTCGTCGGCTACGCTTTTGAGCGATTCAACCAAGAAACGATCAGCAAGAATATTCCTAAGCCCAAGAAGATCAGCCCAAGGGTGGCATCGGATACTAGGAAGAGAATGAAGCCAATGAATGCGCTAAGGAGACCGCTCTCAAGCGCATATTTCCATTCGATCGTCCGAGGCCACCTCTTGGGCATCAATTACTCCGCCGCGATCTGCATGCCGTCTTCGTCGTCCTCGTCCGCGATGGACTTGAGTTCGACGTTGAGGCCCAGCGAGCGCATTTCCTTCACGAGCACGTTGAAGCTCTCCGGAATGCCCGCCTCGAAGGTGTCGTCGCCCTTGACGATCGCTTCGTAGACCTTCTGGCGGCCGACCACGTCGTCCGACTTGACGGTGAGCATTTCCTGCAAGGTGTAGGCCGCGCCGTATGCCTGGAGCGCCCAGACCTCCATCTCGCCGAAGCGCTGTCCGCCGAACTGCGCCTTACCGCCCAGCGGCTGCTGGGTGACGAGGCTGTACGGGCCGATCGAGCGTGCGTGGATCTTGTCGTCGACGAGGTGGTGCAGCTTGAGCATGTAGATGATGCCCACGGTCACCTTGCGGTGGAAGGCATCGCCCGTGCGCCCGTCGAACAGGACCGACTGGCCGTCCGCGTCGAGGCCGGATTTCTCCAGCTGCGTGGTCACGTCGCCTTCGCGCGCACCGTCGAACACCGGGGTGCCCATCGGCACGCCGCGCACGAGGTTGCCCGCCAGCTCCGCGATTTCCTCGCCCGAGCGGCCTTCGATCGAGTCGTGATAGTCCTCGCCGTAGACCTCCTTCAGCTTCTCCTTGATCGCCGCGGGCGGCTCTCCGGGTTCGGCGTCGGGGTTCTTGGCGCGCCAGTCTTCCAGCGCATCCTTGATCTGGTGCCCGAACTCGCGGGCCGCCATGCCAAGATGGGTCTCGAAGATCTGGCCGACGTTCATGCGCGAAGGCACGCCGAGCGGGTTGAGCACGATGTCGACCGGCGTACCGTCGGCGAGGAACGGCATGTCCTCTTCGGGCAGGATGCGGCTGATGACGCCCTTGTTCCCGTGGCGTCCGGCCATCTTGTCGCCCGGCTGCAGCTTGCGCTTCACTGCGACGAAGACCTTGACCATCTTGAGCACGCCCGGGGCGAGCTCGTCACCGCGTTCGAGCTTTTCCTTGCGATCCTCGAACTTGGCGTCGATGCCCTTCACGGCTTCGTCGTACTGGCCCTTGATCGCTTCGAGCTGCGCCTGGCGATCGTCGTCTTCCACCGCGAACTTGAACCATTCGTGGCGATCGACTTCGTCGAGGACGTCCTGCGTGATCTCGGTGCCCTTCTTGACGCCCTTGGGCGCGGCCGAAGCGGTCTGGCCGATCAGCATGTCGCCCAGGCGGTTGTAGGTCGCCCGGTTGAGGATCGCGCGTTCGTCGGCGCTGTCCTTGCGCAGACGCTCGATTTCCTCGTTCTGGATCGCCCGCGTACGGTCGTCGATCTCGATCCCGTGGCGGTTGAACACGCGCACTTCGACGACCGTGCCGGCAACGCCCGGCGGCAGACGCAGCGAGGTGTCGCGCACGTCGCTCGCCTTTTCGCCGAAGATGGCGCGCAGAAGCTTTTCTTCCGGCGTCATCGGAGATTCGCCCTTGGGCGTGATCTTGCCGCACAGGATATCGCCCGGGTGCACTTCGGCGCCGATGTAGACGATGCCCGCCTCATCGAGGTTGCGCAGCGCTTCCTCGCCCACGTTGGGAATGTCGCGGGTGATGTCTTCCGGCCCGAGCTTGGTGTCGCGCGCCATCACCTCGAATTCCTCGATGTGGATCGAGGTGAACACGTCGTCCTTCACGATGCGTTCGGAGATCAGGATCGAGTCTTCGTAGTTGTAGCCGTTCCACGGCATGAACGCGACGAGGCTGTTCTTGCCCAGCGCCAGTTCGCCCAGGTCGGTCGAGGGGCCGTCGGCGATGACGTCGCCTTCCTCGATCGTTTCGCCCACCTTCACCAGCGGACGCTGGTTGATGCAGGTGTTCTGGTTGGAGCGCTGGAACTTCTGCAAGCTGTAGATGTCGACGCCCGACTGGCCGGGTTCGACATCGCCGATCGCGCGGATGACAATACGCGTCGCGTCGACCTGGTCGACGATCCCGCCGCGCTTGGCGGTGATCGCCGCGCCCGAATCGCGCGCCACGGTCTCTTCCATGCCGGTGCCGACCCACGGCGCTTCCGCCTTGACGAGCGGCACGGCCTGGCGCTGCATGTTGGCGCCCATCAGCGCGCGGTTGGCGTCATCGTTTTCCAGGAACGGAATGAGCGATGCACCGACCGAGACGAGCTGCTTCGGCGAAACGTCCATCAGCGTGATGGTTTCACGAGGGGCCATGAGGTTGTCGCCGCTCTGGCGGGCGGAGACCAGCTCTTCCACGAAGGTGCCGTCCTCGTTGAGGGCGGCGCTCGCCTGCGCGACGGTGTGCTTCTGCTCTTCCATCGCGGAGAGGTAGATCACGTCGCTGGTGACCTTGCCGTCGACGACCTTGCGGTACGGCGTTTCGATGAAGCCGTACTTGTTGACGCGGCTGAAGCTGGCGAGCGAGTTGATCAGGCCGATGTTCGGGCCTTCGGGCGTCTCGATCGGGCAGATACGGCCATAGTGCGTCGGGTGAACGTCGCGGACTTCAAAGCCCGCACGCTCACGCGTCAGACCACCCGGCCCAAGCGCCGAAACGCGGCGCTTGTGGGTGACTTCGGACAGCGGGTTGGTCTGGTCCATGAACTGCGAGAGCTGCGAGGAACCGAAGAACTCGCGCACCGCGGCCACGGCGGGCTTCGCGTTGATCAGGTCGTTCGGCATCACGGTCGACACGTCGACGCTGCTCATGCGTTCCTTCACCGCGCGTTCCATGCGCAGCAGGCCGACGCGGTACTGGTTTTCGAGCAGTTCGCCGACCGAGCGCACGCGGCGGTTGCCGAGGTTGTCGATGTCGTCGACTTCGCCCTTGCCGTCCTTCAGGCCGACGAGCTCCTTCACCACCGCGAGGATGTCTTCCTTGCGCAGCGTGGTGACGGTGTCTTCGGCGTCCAGTTCGAGGCGCATGTTGAGCTTCACGCGGCCGACGGCGGACAGGTCGTAGCGCTCACCGTCGAAGAACAGGCCTTCGAACAGCGCTTCGGCGGTTTCCTTGGTCGGCGGCTCGCCCGGGCGCATCACCTTGTAGATGGCTTCCAGGCCCTCGTCGCGGTTCTCGGCCTTGTCGACCTTGAGAGTGTTGCGGATCCACGGGCCGGTATTGACCTCGTCGATGTCGAGCAGCTCGACCTGGTCGACGCCCGCGCCGTCGAGCGCTTCGAGATGCTCCGGCGACACTTCGTCGCCGGCTTCGATGTAGATGCGGCCCGTGCCCTCGTCGATCATGTCACGCGCGGCGTAGCGGCCGAAGATCTCCTCGGTCGGCAGCAGCAGCGTTTCGAGACCGTCCTTGCTCGCCTTGTTGGCGGCGCGGGGCGAAATCTTCTGGTTGGCGGGGAAGACTTCCTCGCCCGTGTCGGCATTCACCAGCGGGAAAGTCGGCTTGGAGCCGCGCCATTGCTCGGCGACGAAGGGAATGTTCCATCCGTCCTTCGCGCGCTTCCACACGACGGTGTCGTAGAAGTGGTGGAGGATTTCCTCCTGGTCGAGGCCGAGGCCATAGAGCAGCGAGGTGACCGGCAGCTTGCGCTTGCGGTCGATCCGGACGTTGACGATGTCCTTCGCGTCGAACTCGAAGTCGAGCCACGAACCGCGATAGGGAATGACGCGCGCAGCAAACAGCAGCTTGCCCGAGCTGTGCGTCTTGCCACGGTCATGGTCGAACAGCACGCCCGGCGAACGGTGCATCTGCGAGACGATCACGCGCTCGGTACCATTGACGATGAAGGTGCCGTTCTCGGTCATGAGCGGCATGTCGCCCATGTAGACTTCCTGCTCCTTGATATCGAGCACGGAGCGGGCTTCGGTGTCCTGGTCCACCTCGAACACGATCAGGCGCAGCGTGACGCGCATCGGCGCGGCATAGGTGATCCCGCGCTGGCGGCATTCGGTGGTGTCGTACTTGGGCGGTTCGAGTTCGTAGTCGACGAAATCGAGCTCGGCTGTGCCCGCGAAGTCGCGGATCGGGAAGACGCTGCGCAGCGTCTTCTCGAGGCCCGAGACATAGTCGATTTCCTTGTCGGAGCGCAGGAACTGTTCGTAGCTTTCGCGCTGAACCTCGATCAGGTTCGGCATCTGCACGACTTCGTGAATGTCACCGAAGATCTTGCGGATGCGGCGCTTGGCGGTGCCGGTCTTGGCCGTGCCCCGCTTCGCCGGGAGCTGTGCGTCGTCGTTCGCGCTCTTGGTCGCCATAAGTCGAAAGAACCTTTTTCGCCGTGTCGCGATGCGAACGAAGGCTTGCGCCGACGCCCGCATGGCGAGGATAAAATTGTCTCTGCACGAGAGGAATGGCCAGACATCAGTATCGGGCGGTCGGCATGCCGCGATGAGGCATGTCGATTGGGGTGCTGTCCGCCGCGATGGTCTGGCCGCGCCGCTTCCTTCCCTGGCATCGAATCTCGCGCGTGATTCGGCCTTGCTCGAAGCTGGCGTGTGCGCGGGATGTAGGAATATGCGCGCCGAATGTCAAAGGCCCGGAGCTTCGGGCGGGATTTTTTCGTTTATCGATCAGCGTCTTATCGTTTTTCGATATTTATCGATTGACGATATGTCGGCATGCGATTATTGAATATCGATATCGAGCACATAGGAGATCGATAAATGACCGAAGCAACCCAACGTATCGCCGCGGCGCTCGTCGCCGCTCTCATCGCCGGCACCAGCCTGACCGCCGTGGTCACCGTGCCCCCCGCCGACGACGGACAGCCCGTCGCCACGATCGCGGCGCCCGAAGTCGCCTGAGGCGCACTTCGCCGATCCGAGCCATCCATGGAGGCCATCATGACCAAGCTTGCCCAGAACCTTTTCGCCCTCACCCTCGCCATCATCGTCGCAGGGACCAGCATGACCGCGGTGGTCACCGTGCCCGACGCCGGCGATCGCACCGCCGCGATCCCGGCCACGGACAATCTCGCCTGACCCTACCCGACCGATGCCGGCCGGAAGACGACCGCCAACAGGGACATTTCCATCATGACCAAGACCCTCAACGACCCGCTGCTGCTGATCGGCAAGATCTTTACCATCGTCCTGCAGGCCGTCATGGCTCTCGGATCGGTCGCGCTGCTGATCGCCATTCCCGCCGTCCTGATCGCCCAGGGGCCGATCGAAGCCGAGATCGCCCAGGAACTGCCCGGCTTCACCCAGGACTTTCCCGGCATCCTGATCGCCGCGATCCTGGCGATCGGCCTCGCGTTCCTCGTGATGCTGTTCTTCTTCTTCGGGATGCTGCGACAGATCATCGGCACGGTCGGTGACGGAGATCCTTTCCAGCCCGCCAACGCACGCCGGCTCAGCAACATGGCCTGGCTGATGCTCGGGACACAGCTGCTCGTCATTCCCGCCGGGATCATCGCGTTCCAGCTGACCGGCTATGCCGATGCGATCGAAGCGGCCGGTGCCGAAAACTTCAACATGGACTTCGACGATGACGGCTTCGACATGACCGCGTGGCTGCTGGTCGTCATCCTGTTCATCCTCGCCCGCGTCTTCCGCCACGGCGCCGCGATGCGCGAAGACCTGGAAGGAACCGTGTGATGCCGCCCCGCACCGACGACTCGATCGAAGGAACACGCATCATGGTGAAACTCGACGACCTGCTGCACGACCGGCGCATGACGCTGACCGAACTGGCCGAGCGGGTCGGCATGACGCTCGCCAACCTCTCGATCCTGAAGACCGGCAAGGCCAAGGCGATCCGATTTTCGACCCTCGAAGCGATTTGCCGCGAACTGGATTGCCAACCGGGCGACTTGCTCGGTTACGAGACGGAAGCACCCGGGGGCTGACCGGCGCCCGGGCGACCGCAGAAGACAAGCGCTGAATAGGCTTGTGCCCTCGTCGGATAAACGCCCGACTTCTGCCATCGGGCAAAAACGAGTCGTTGACCCGGCCGAGGATTGCGCGCACTGGACCTGACGGCCATATTTTCGCCATGAGGCGGAACCGGCCTGACAAGCATGTATTAACTGTCGATCCGCGGGTGCGGACGCCAGGTTAGGGGAATACCACTATGAAGAAGATCATTGCAGTCGCCACCGTCGCCGCTTTCGGCCTTTCGCTTGCCGCATGCGACAGCGCAGCCGAAGAGCAGGCCGAAGACACCATGGAAGCCGAAGCTGAAGTGATCGACGAGCAGGCCGAGCTGAACGAAGCCGAAGCCGACCTCGCCGAAGAACAGGGCATGGAAGGCGAAGCAGAAGCTCTCGAAGCCGAAGCCGAGCAGATGGAAGAAACCGCCGACGAGATGTAATCTCGCGTCGTCTTTCGACCGAATTCGCGGCCGCGCAGTCCCCCGGGATTGCGCGGCCGTTTCTTTTCGGGCGCAGGCCGGTCGGCGTTGCGGTCAGCTCTCTTGGCAGCGGATCCAGTGGCGCTTGCCCCGGTAGGTGACCGTGCCGTCGTAGGTGGCGCCCTTGCGGGTCGCGCGGACCACCGCCAGCTCCTCGTCCGCCTGCGGATCGGTCAGCACGACGCGCAGCTCGCGATCGTCGAGCCACCATTGCGGCGCGGCGACCGCGATCTGTCTGCCGTCCACCTCCAGGCCCTGCGCGAAGAGCGCGCTGCCCGCCACGTGCCCGAAGCCGAGCGTGACGACGATCGCGGGCGTGCGCGCAGTGGCGCAGCGCATCCCGCCGGTCGCGTGGGCGGGCGCGGCCAGCAGGAGGATCGCAGCAAGGGCGAGCAGGCGGTTTCGCATGCCGGATCGGGTAGCGCGCCCGGCCTGAACCATGCGTGCACGCGCCGCGCCACCCGTGCTTTCGCTTGACTCCGAGGGCGAGGCCGCTAAGTGCGCGTCCGACCGTTTTCGAACGGTCATCCGTCCGAGACAGTTGGCGACCGGAATATGCCGGTCTTAATCTCCAGCCTAGACGGGGAAACGAGATTTCAGGCGGCCGGCGCTCCGGTGCATGTCCGCATTCGCATCCAGTCGATGGATGCACCTCCTTCCCCATCAAACGGACCCATGGCTGCGCGGCGCAAGCTGCGCGGTCGAACGTGAGCCGGTCGTTTCCGTTTGTGCGGATTCGGCCATAGTGAAGGAGTAAGCATGGATCGTTCGCAAAAAACCGATGCGGTCGCTCAGCTGAACAACGTCTTCAACGAGGCGGGCGTGGTGGTCGTCACCCGCAACCTCGGCCTGACGGTGGCGGAATCCACCGATCTGCGCGCGAAGATGCGTGAGGCCGGCGCGACCTACCAGGTTGCGAAGAACCGTCTTGCCAAGATCGCCCTCAAGGACACCGACTACGCAGGTATCGAAGAATACCTGTCCGGTCCGACCGCGCTGGCCTATTCGGCCGATCCGGTCGCCGCGGCCAAGGCCGTGGTGGAGTTCGCGAAGACCAACGACCGCATCGAAGTGGTCGGTGGCTCGATGGGCTCGCAGGTGCTCGACGAAGCAGGTGTCAGGGCTCTCGCCTCGATGCCCAGCCTCGACGAACTGCGTGGCAAGCTCGTTGGTCTGGTCAACGCCCCCGCGACGAAAATCGCGCAGGTCGTCAATGCCCCGGCGAACAAGCTGGCCCGTGTCTTCGGCGCATATGCCGCCAAGGACGCCGCGTAAGACGTTTTTCCGCACGACATTCCGGCCGCGGCAGACGCCCGGCCACGCTATCATTTGGAGTGAAATATCATGGCAGACATCGCCAAGCTTGTTGAAGAACTTTCGAAGCTGACCGTCCTCGAAGCAGCTGAACTCGCCACCGCGCTCGAAGAAGAGTGGGGCGTGAGCGCCGCTGCCGCCGTTGCGGTTGCCGGCCCGGCTGCCGGTGGCGACGCCCCGGCCGCTGAAGAAAAGGACGAATTCGACGTCATTCTCACCGGCGACGGTGGCAAGAAGATCCAGGTCATCAAGGAAGTCCGCGCCATCACCGGCCTGGGCCTCACCGAAGCCAAGGGTCTCGTCGAAGGCGCGCCCAAGCCGCTCAAGGAAGGCGTCAACAAGGCCGAAGCCGAAGAAATCAAGAGCAAGATCGAAGCCGCTGGCGGCACGGTCGAACTCAAGTAAGCTTCACGCTTCAGTTCGAAAGAACGAAGGGCGGTGCCAGCGATGGCGCCGCCCTTTTTCGTGCGCGGCCCTTTTTCGTGTGCGGCCCGGTCAGCTCTGCGCGCGCGATCCACGCAGCACGTGTGCGTCCTTGCCCGCAAACATGTCGCCCGCCGCGGCCTGCGATCGCAGCCGCTCCATGTCGGTCTCGCGGAACTTGCGCTCCAGCCCGTCGATCTCGGCTTCGTCGGTGTCGATCCAGCTCAGCGCGGCACGGCTCATCGCGATTGCCGATTCGCGCAGTTCGCGAACCTGGAACGCGATGTCCGAGCCCGCCAGCCTGATCGACGTGCGCCGGTCGTAACTGCGCACGAACAGCGCTGCCCCGGGAAAGGCCTCGCGCACCGAGGCGATGAAGTCGGGTTCGAGCTGGTCCCCGTCGATGCAGAAGCAGATGACTTCCGCCTCGCCCGCACCCGCCTGCCGCATGATGTCGAGCCGCAGCCCGTCGCCATAGAAGACCTTGATCCCGAAATTGCCCGCAGTGTCGATCGAATCCACCTTCCGGTCGATCATCGTCACGTCGAGCCCGGCGGTGGCGAGCATCTGGGCCACGGTCTGGCCGAAGCGGCCGAAGCCGATCACCAGCGCCTGCGACGTCTCGCCGTTGGGCCCCTCGCGCTCCTCTTGGGCACCGCGCGCGGGGGCGCGCAGCCGCCGGGTGGCCATCATCAGGAAGGGCGTGGTCGCCATCGAGATCGTGACGATGGCGGTGAAGAGGCTGCCGGTCCCGGCATCGATCACCCCGCCGCGCTGCGCCTCGTTGAACAGCACGAAACCGAACTCGCCGCCCTGGCTCAGCAGCAGGCCGAGCGCGAGCGCGCTGCGCCACGGCAGCTTCACCGCCATGCCCAGCCCGGTGATGATCGCGGCCTTGGTCGCGACCAGCGCCGCCGCCATCGCGAGCACGAACAGCGGCTGCGCGGCGATCGCTTCGAGGTCGAGCATCATGCCGACCGAGATGAAGAACAGGCCGAGCAGGATCGAACGGAAGGGTTCGATATCCGCCTCAAGCTCGTGCCGGTAGGGCGTGTCGGCCAGCATCACGCCCGCGATGAAAGCACCGAGCGCGGTCGACAGGCCGATCGCCTGCATCACCGCAGCCGACGCGACCACCGCGAACAGCGCGGCGACGACGAACATCTCGCGCTCCCCCAGCCGCCCGATCAGCCGCAGCAGCGGGCGCAGGGCGAACCGCCCGGCAAGGACGAGGCCGATGGTGGCGCCGAGCGCGATCAGCACCTCGACCAGGGGCGAAGTGCTGGCCTGGTCGCCGCCCTGCGTGCCGAGCGCGGCGACGATGGCCAGCAACGGAATGATCGAGAGGTCCTGGAACAGCAGGATGGAAAACGCCCGCTCGCCCACCGGCGTGCGCAGGTTGCCGCCCGATTGCAGCATCGGCAGCACCTGCGCGGTGGAAGAGAGGCCGAGCGAGAGGCCCACCGCCAGCGCGGTCGCCATGGGATAGCTCGTCGCCAGCCACAACACGCCGGTCAGCGCCAGCCCGCACAGCACCACCTGCGTGAGGCCGAGCCCGAAGATGGCGGCGCGCAGCCGCCACAAACGGCTCGGCGCGAGCTCCAGCCCGACGATGAACAGCAGCATCACGATGCCGAACTCGCCGATGACCAGCGTTTCTTCGGCCCCGCCTGCCAGACCCAGCACCTGCGGGCCGACGACTGCTCCGGCGACGAGGTAGCCCAGCGTCGCCCCCAGCCCCAGCTTGCGGAACGCGATCACGAACAGCAGCGCGGCGGCGAGCAGAACCACGCCGCTTCCCAGTGCGACATGCGCCGCCCCTTCGCCATGCTCCATGCTGCTGTGCCCCTTGCGCCTCACTGATGAAGCAATCGCAATGCAGCGCCGACGCGCTCTAGGCAAGCGAGGCTGTGGCACATATTCGGGCCGGCTTTTCATGACCGACACAGATCACCCTGCAGGGGCTGCGGCCCCCTGGCGCACCGAGATTATCGCCACGCTCCGGCTCAGCTGGCCGCTGGCGCTCGCCAACCTGTTGCAAATGCTCACCTATGCGATCGACGTGATCTTCATCGCGCGGCTGGGGGAGGAACCGCTGGCCGCGTCCGCGCTGGTCGTTTCGGTCTTCGGCCTGATCGTGTGGGCGCTGTCGGGCCTGACCGGCGCGGTCGCACCGGTGATTTCGGCGGCGCTGGGGGCACGCGCACCTGCGCTGCGGCCCGTCCGCCGGGCGACACGCATGGCCTTGTGGCTGGCGGTCATCAGCGGGGCGGCAGGAATGATCGCGATGCTGGGGTTCGAGCAGTTCGCGCTGCTGACCGGGCAGGAGCCCGCGCTCGCCGCGCTCGGGCAGAGCTACGCGCTGGTGCTGGTCTTCTCCACCATTCCATTTCTGATCAACAACGTGCTGCGCAGCTTCGTCTCCGCGCTCGACCGGCCGATCTTCGCGACAGCGATCACCGCGCTCGGCATCGGGGTCAACGCCGTGGGCAACTACGCCTTCATCTTCGGCAACTGGGGCGCCCCCGAGATGGGCCTGCCCGGGGCCGCGGTGGCGACGCTGATGACGTCGCTGTTCACGATGGTCGCCTACGTCATCGCGATCCGTATCGATCCGAAGCTGCACCGCTATCATATCTTCGGGCGCTGGTGGGTGCCCGACTGGAGCGCGTTCGGCCGGATCGTGCGCATCGGCACGCCGATCGCGCTTATGATCTGCGCCGAGGCCGGGGTCTTCGGTGCCGCCGCCTTCCTGATGGGCAATATCGGCGCCGCGCAGCTCGCCGCGCATACGATCGCCTTGCAGATCGCCGCGCTCGCCTTCCAGGTGCCCTTCGGCGTGGGCCAGGCGACGACCATCCGCGTCGGCTATTTCTACGGCGCGCGCGACCGCGAAGGGATGGCGCGTGCCGGGTGGAGCGGCATCGGCATCGCGCTGCTTTTCATGAGCTGCACCGCCAGCGCGATGGTGCTGATCCCCAAGCCGCTGCTCGCGATCTATATCGACCCGTGGGACGTCGCGAATGCCGGGCTGGTCGCCTTCGCCACGCGCTACCTGCTCGTCGCCGCCGCGTTCCAGCTGGTCGACGGGGTGCAGGCCGTGGCGGCGGGCGCGCTGCGCGGGTTGCAGGACACCCGCGTGCCGATGTGGATCGCCGCCTTTTCCTACTGGGTGCCGGGCTTCGGCCTGTCGCTGACGCTCGGCTTTGCCACCGGCCTTGCAGGGGTCGGCGTGTGGATCGGGCTCGCCACCGGCCTCGCCTTCGCCGCCGTGCTCCTGAGCTGGCGGTGGGCGCGGCGCGAGGCGCTGGGCCTGACGCGCTTTTCGCCCGACGAGGCTGCGATCAGGCCTATGAGCAGCCCGTGATCAGCCCTGTACCATAGTCACTTCGCGCTGCGGGTAGGGGATCGACAGGCCGACCTCGTCGAACTTCGCCTTGGCCGCCTCGGTCAGGTCCCATTGGAGCTGCATGTAATCGCTCGTTGCGCACCAGACGCGCAGCCCCACCCCGACCGAAGAATCGTCGAGCGAGGCGACGAAGGCCTGCGGCTCGGGATCGGCCATCACCCGCTCGTCATCTTCGGCCAGCGCGAGCAGAACTTCGCGCGCCTGCTGCATGCTGTCGTCGTAGCCGATGCCCACGATCAGCTCGATCCGGCGCGTGGGATGGCGGTGCAGATTGACGATCGGCTGGTTCCAGAGTTCGGAATTGGGGACCATCACGAACAGCCCGTCGAACTGCTTCAATTCGGTCGTGAACAGGCCGATCCGCTGGACGGTGGCGGTGAACCGGTCGACGCTGATCGCCTCGCCCACCACGAAGGGCCGCTGGACCAGGATCATCACGCCCGAGGCGACATTGCTGAGCGTGCCTTGCAGCGCGAGGCCGATCGCCAGCGCCATGCCGCCCAGCGCGGCGAGGATGCTGGCGGTCTCGACCCCGAACTGGCTCAGCACGGTGACCAGCACCACCGCCCACAGCGCGTATTTGACGATGTTGGACAGGAAGCTGGCGACCGTGGGGTCGAACTTGTGCGACTTGTTCAGCGCGCGCTCGGCGGCGCGCGAGAGCACGCTCGCGATCAGCAGGCCGATCACCAGCACCGCGACCGCGCCGATGATCTGCATGATGTTGGCTTGCAGCCACAGCCAGATGCTCTCGGCGAACGTCAGGTCGAGCGCGGCGGTCTGGCGGGGGGTCGGTGCGGCAGCGGGGGAAATGGCCATGCGGTTGGTCCGTTAACAGCTATCGGGTCGGTCTCAGGCAGCCGCCCCTAGCGAAGCGCGCTCGCGCTTGCAAAACCGGCCAGCGAACGGCTTGACGCAGGCGCGATGCGGGCCATCTCGGCAGGCGCAAGAATTTCGCCTCCCCCCGCTTGACGCATGAACGGCCGCTGCACATATGCGCCGTGCTGGCACTCTCCATATGGGAGTGCCAACCAACATCATTCACTCTAACAAGAGGTATCACGCATGGCATTTCGTCCGTTGCACGACCGTGTTCTGGTTCGTCGTATCGAAGCCGAGGAAAAGACCGCCGGCGGCATCATCATTCCCGACAGCGCGCAGGAAAAGCCCAGCGAAGGCATGATCGTTGCCGTGGGTTCGGGTGCGAAGGCCGAAGACGGCACGGTCACCCCGCTCGACGTCAAGGAAGGCGACCGCGTCCTGTTCGGCAAGTGGGGCGGCACCGAAGTCAAGATCGACGGTGAAGACCTGCTGATCATGAAGGAAAGCGACATCATGGGGATCGTTTCCTGATCCGCTGACCCCTCGCATGTACTTCATCAACTAACCCAATTTCTCAGGAGAAACTCACATGGCAGCCAAGGACGTAAAGTTCGGTCGCGAAGCACGCGAAGGCATCCTGCGCGGCGTCGACACGCTCGCAAACGCCGTCAAGGTCACGCTGGGCCCCAAGGGCCGCAACGTCGTGATCGACAAGAGCTTCGGCGCTCCCCGCATCACCAAGGACGGCGTCACCGTCGCCAAGGAAATCGAACTGAAGGACAAGTTCGAGAACATGGGCGCGCAGATGATCAAGGAAGTCGCATCGAAGGCGAACGACGCCGCCGGTGACGGCACCACGACCGCGACCGTGCTGGCGCAGTCGATCGTCAAGGAAGGCATGAAGTCGGTCGCAGCGGGCATGAACCCGATGGACCTCAAGCGCGGCATCGACCTCGCCGTGACCAAGGTCGTCGAAGACCTCAAGGGCCGTTCGAAGGACGTGTCGGGCACCAGCGAAATCGCCCAGGTCGGCGTGATCTCCGCCAATGGCGATCGCGAAGTCGGCGAGAAGATCGCCGAAGCGATGGAAAAGGTCGGCAAGGAAGGCGTCATCACCGTCGACGAATCGAAGGGCCTCGAATTCGAGCTCGAGACCGTCGAAGGCATGCAGTTCGACCGCGGCTACCTGTCGCCCTACTTCATCACCAACCCCGACAAGATGATCGTCGAGCTGGATGATCCCTACATCCTGATCTTCGAGAAGAAGCTGTCGAACCTGCAGGCGATGCTGCCGATCCTCGAAGCAGCCGTTCAGTCGGGCCGTCCGCTCCTCATCATCGCGGAAGACATCGAAGGCGAGGCGCTGGCCACGCTGGTGGTCAACAAGCTGCGCGGCGGCCTGAAGGTCGCAGCGGTCAAGGCTCCCGGTTTCGGCGATCGTCGCAAGGCGATGCTGCAGGACATCGCGATCCTGACCAAGGGCGAAATGGTCAGCGAAGATCTCGGCATCAAGCTCGAGAACGTCACGCTGAACATGCTCGGCCAGGCCAAGCGCGTCACCATCGACAAGGACAACACCACGATCGTCGACGGTGCCGGTGACGAGGGCGACATCCAGGCCCGCGTCAACGAAATCCGCACGCAGATCGACAACACCAGCAGCGACTACGACAAGGAAAAGCTGCAGGAACGTCTCGCCAAGCTCGCGGGCGGCGTCGCCGTGATCAAGGTCGGCGGTGCCACCGAAGTCGAGGTGAAGGAGCGTAAGGACCGCGTCGACGACGCGCTGCACGCAACCCGCGCCGCGGTCGAAGAAGGCATCGTCCCGGGCGGCGGTACCGCGCTGCTCTACGCCACCAAGGCCCTCGACGGCCTGAAGGGCGAGAACGACGACCAGACCCGCGGTATCGACATCGTGCGCAAGGCGATCCTCGCCCCGATCCGCCAGATCGCGACCAATGCCGGCCATGACGGTGCGGTGGTCTCGGGCAACCTGCTGCGCGAAGGCGACGAGTCGATGGGCTTCAACGCCGCGACCGACACTTACGAGAACCTCGTGAAGGCCGGCGTGATCGACCCGACCAAGGTCGTGCGCACCGCGCTGCAGGATGCGGCTTCGGTTGCCGGCCTGCTGATCACCACCGAAGCGGCGGTGAGCGAAGTGCCGGAAGACAAGAACGGCGGCGGCATGCCCGACATGGGCGGCATGGGCGGCGGCATGGGCGGCATGGGCTTCTAAGCCCTCCCCCAACCACGCCTGCCGTTACGGCAAAGAAAAGGCCCCGTCGGAGCGATCCGGCGGGGCTTTTTTGTGCCGCTATCCGGCGAGATGCCGCGCGATCTCGACCGTCCGCTCTCGCGCTGTCTCGACCGACTTTCGATGGCGTTCGTCCTTGAACTCCTGGTATTCGATCGCGACGGTTTGGATGCCATCGCGGGCGACGCCGAGATAATGCGCGCACGCCGCAATGGCCGGGTCCAGCATATTGCTGTCTGCACGAACCCCGCCTTCGGCGAAGCCGAACTCCCCTCTGGACGAGAGCACCACCAGCTTCTTGCCCGACAGCATCGGCTCTATCGGAAAGTCTCCCCGGTCGAGATCGAAGGAGAAGGTCCGGCCAATCCGCGCCACCTGATCGAACCACGCTTTCAGCGCGGCGGGCATGCCGTAATTGTACATCGGCGCGCCCATTACGATGATGTCGGCGGCGAGCACTTCGTCGATCAGCGCGTCCGAGGGCTTTAGCACCCCGGTCATCCACGGCTCGCGCTGCTCTGCCGGGGTGAAGGCAGCGTGGATGAAACGATGGTCTACGAAGGGCGGCGGCGCGCGCCCCACGTCCCGCGCGATCATACGAACCTGAGAGGCTTCTTCGCGCAAGGTGTCGGCGAACAAGGTTGTGAGTTGGCGAGTTAGCGAGCGGTCTTCGAGTTGCGCGCTCGCGTCGATCTTCAAGAGGGTTAACATAGGGTTCGTCCTTTTCCGCGTTTCGGTTGGGATCGCAGCTAGAAATGGACGCAGCCCTTGGCGAAGGGCGTTTCCTCAGGCAGTGGATGAGCCAGACTCATCATGAGAAAGCTTCCGCCACTCCATGCGTTGCGCGCCTTCGAAGCGGCGGCCCGTCACCTTCACTTCGGGCACGCGGCCGCGGAGCTGGGCGTCGATCCCACCGCGATAAGCCACCAAATCCGCAAGCTCGAAGCGATCCTGGGCGGGCCGCTCTTCATCCGTCGCCCCCGGCCGATGCGGCTGACCGCAGAGGGCGAAGCGCTGTATCCGGAGATCCGCGCCGCCTTCGACCGGATGGCGAATGCGGTCGAGCAGGGCCGCGCGACGGCCCGGCGCACGCTTACCATCTCCACCACGATGGCCTTCGCCGCCGAATGGCTGACGCCGCGGCTCACCCAGCTCTCGCAAGAGTTGGGTGTGGATGTGCATATTGATGCCGAAAATCGCCCGGTCGATCTCGATACGGGCGAGATCGATCTCGCCCTGCGCTCGCAATTCGACCGAGGTCATAAGGGACTGTGGCGCCACCTGTTCGACGATCGTCTGATCGCGGTGGCCGCGCCCGGCCTCTTGGAAGAGTATCCCAATAGGGGAAATGCGGAGGGTCCGATCGACCTGCCGCTGATCCAGTATCGCTGGACCTCGCAAAACCGCGAATCGCTCGATTGGTCAGGCTATTTCGCGCAGTCCGGTCAGGCGAACCGCGATTTGAACATCGTGGCATCGTTCAGCGAAGAGAGTCACGCCGTCGGGGCCGCGCTATCCGCAATGGGGGCGGCCTTGCTGTCCGAATGCCTGATTGCCGACCGGCTCGCACGAGGTGAGCTTGTACGCATCGGGGAGACGAGCTTGGCGGCGCCCGCGTTGTGGGCGGTCTCTCGCGACGACCATCCGCAGGCGGCGCAGATCGCGGCGGCGATCGCATGGATCGCCGCCGCGCGCCCCCTTGCCTAGCCCCCCTTGCGGCTCGCCTCCACCGCAGCGATCACATCTGCCGGCCAGGTCACCTGCGTCTGCGTTTGCGGATTGAACACATCGCCCGGATACTGCGCCGCCTCGGCCGCCGCGATTTCCTCTGCGGTGAGGAATTCGCTGGGTTCGAGCGCGAACACGTCGAGCCCGCGCGCGATCTCGGTCGCATAGATGCGGCCCTTGTACCAGTAGGCACTCCAGTAGCCGCCGGTGATCAACTGGTCCTCGTCCACCGGGCCGCGGTCGAAGTATGCGATCTCGACAGGATTGTCGGAATCGGTGAAGTCGATCACGCTGATGCCGCCCTGATACCAGGCCTGCACGAAGATATCGCGCCCCGGCACGGGGATGATGGAGCCGTTGTGCGCGACGCAGTTCTCCTTGTCGGACTGGACGCCGGGGATCTTGAAGTGGCTCTCGTAGGTCAGCTCGCCATTCTCGAGCGAGTAGATCGCATTGGCACCCCAATCCATCGGATCGCCGGCGAGGCAGCGCGGGCGGCCACCTCCGCCCCATTCATCGGTGAACAGCACCTTGGTGCCGTCGTTGTTGAAGGTGGCCGAGTGCCAGTAGGCGAAACCCTGGTCGGTCACGTCGTCGACGCGGGTCGGCTTCATCGGGTCCGAAATGTCGAGGATGATGCCGTTGCCTGAGCACGCGCCCGCCGCGAGGTTGAGGGAGGGGAACACGGTGATGTCGTGGCACTGGTTGGTGACAGAGGTTTCCTGCGTGCCGTCGCCGTGGTCGCCGCCGCGCCACAGGCCGGCAATCTGTCCATCGCTGGCGAAGATGCGCGGGCTGTCGACGATCCGCGAGGCCGCCGGATTGGCCAGCGGAATTTCGATGACGTCGATGCTGAACAGCGCGGTCTCGTCGCCTGCGGTATCGAAGCAGCCTTCGAGTTCGGCATCGTCGCGCACGTAGCTGGTGCCCGAATTGTACACCACGATGCGGGTCTCGTCGGCATCGACGACCGAATGCGTATGGCTGCCCCGGCAGGTCTGCACCTGGCCCACCTGGCGCGGGTTGGTGAGATCCGAAATGTCGAAGATGCGCAGACCCCGGAAGCGGTCTTCGCTCACCCGGCCCTCGACCCCTTCGAGCCCGCAATCGATGCGCGCGCGGCTGTCCTGCACGCTCATCACCAGAATGTCGCCGACGATCGAGACGTCGCCCTGCCCGCCCGGACACACGACCGAAGTGACGAGCTGCGGCACTCCGTCGTCGCCTAGGCGATAGGCGTTCCAGCCGTGATAATTGCCGGTCACCAGAATATCGTCGGAGAAGGCCATGTCGGTCTGCGCGAAGCTCAGCAGCGAGCCGCGCTGACCGAAGCGATCCTCGCTTTCCTCGTCTTCATCACGCGGATCGGGCGCGGCGGTGCTGACCAGTTCGGGCTCTTCCTCGCTGTTGACCGCTTCGCCTTCCTCGTCCTCGGGCGTCTCCTCCTCGATCCGCGGCTGAAGCTGCGCCGGGTTGGCGGGGTCGAAGAAGCCGGTCGGCTTGGGCATCGCTGTGACGAGGCGCAAGTTGCTGATCGCCTCGCCCGCATCGCGGAAACCGGCGGCGAGGCCGGCACGCGGATCGGCGGAGAGCGTGGCGGCGATCGCATTCATCCGGTCGATCTCGCCCTGCTGCTCGGTCTTGATGTCGTTGACGAACTCGAACAGCACCGGGTCGTAGGCGGTGCCCGGCTCGCGCAGCAGGTCGTCGACCATGTCGGTCGCGCCCTGGTGGTGCCGGATCATCAGTTCGAGGAACAGCGCGTCGAATTCGGTGCTATTGAGCGATGCGAGCCGCGCCATCTGCTCGGACGTCGCCATGCCCATCGAGGCCATGTGCTCCGCGTGGCTCAAGCCAGCCATATGCTCCATACCGAGCGGTTGCCCGCGCGAGGTCAGCCAGTCCCGCATGAACTGGATCTCGTCGGCCTGGCCGGCATCGATCCGGCCGGCGATCGCGACGATATCTTCGTTGTTGGTCCGCTCTTCGACCAGCTGCGTCATCTCGGTGGCCTGCGCATGGTGCGGGATCATCATCCGCATGAAACGTGCATCGGCCTGCGTGAAGGTCGTTGCCGCCAGCTTGGTCGCATCCTCGGCCTTCAGGGTCCGGTTTTCGGCCCCCGGTGCGCCAGGCTGGATGATCGGCGCGTCCTGCGCGGCCAATGGCGATGCGACGGCAAGAAGGCTGGCTGCGGCGGCGAGGGTCCGGATGGTCATCTTAGGCGGTCTCCTGTTTGGCAGGGACCTTACAAAGTTTGTCCCGCAGGGGAAGAGGGCGTTTTTCCGAGCGTTTCTCGCAACGAAACAGCCACTCGCGGATTGAAAACACGAAGGAGAGACAATCTATGAAATTACCCCACAACGCCCATGTCGCCGTCGTCGACGGCAACCGCTTCATGCTGCTGAAGAACACCGGCCAGATTTTCGAGCCGACGCTGGAAATGGTGGAGCAGCCCGATCTGGAAGCGAGCAATTACAGCGCGGGCGTGCGCCACCAGGACGATGTGAGCCAGCGGACCGGCGCGACCGACCTCGACGAGCTCGCTCACGGCGCTGCCGTGGCGGAGTGGCTGAACGCCAAGGCCATCTCGGGCGATGTCTCGCAGTTGCTCGTGCTCGCCGATCCCAAGACGCTGGGCGAGATGCGCAGGCACTATCACAGCGAGCTTGAGAAGGCCCTGGTGGGCGAAATAGACAAGACGGTCACCGGCGAACCTCTGGAAAAAATTGCCAAAGTCATCGCCGGAAGCTGACAATTGAAGCGGCCCGTCCATCGGTCCGTCGCAGGTTTTACAAGGCCGGTCGTGCCAAACTCGTGCAGACGGCCGTTTTGTGTTGAGACCTTGTTAAGGTCGCGCATTAATGCTGCGATCACGAGACACGGACTATGGACGGGCACATGTTTAAGAAATTCGGGTCGACATTCGCACTCGCGCTGGCCGCAGCCGCGCTTCCCCAGACTCCGGCTGCAGCGCAGGCTGTTTCGCTCGAAGCGCAGTTCGACCGGATGCTGGGTACCGAAGTGCGTGCTCCGCAAAGTTTCGAGGCCGTTTATGATTCGGCGTTCGAGCGTCAGATCGCCAACCTGGCCGATGGGTCGGACGGGCGCATCGGCGTCTATGCCATCGACCTCGTCACCGGGCAGGAAGTCGGAATCCTCGCCGACCAGCGCTTCCCCATGGCCAGCACCAGCAAGGTCGCCATCGCCGCGACCTTCCTTGCAGGCGTCGACCAGGGTCGCTGGAGCCTCACGAGCGAGTTCGAACTGCCCGGCCGTGGGAAATATATCTCCGCGCGCGAACATCTCGACCTCATGATCAGCCGCAGCTGCAACGACTGCACCGACGCGCTGCTCTATGCCGTCGGCGGGCCGCAGGCGGTCAACGCCTGGATGCGCAACACCGCCGGCATTTCCGAATTCGAGTTGACCCGCGATATCGCAACGCTGGTGCGCGAGGACGGGCGGATCGATCCCGCCAGCCAGATCGCCTTCGAAGACAGTGCGAGCCCGCGTGCCATGGGCCAGCTTCTTGCCGGGATCTACCAGGGCAAGTGGCACAGCAGCTATTCGCGCCAGGTGCTCATGAATGCCATGTCGGCCACGGTGACGGGCAAGCGGCGCATGACCTCGGCCCTTCCGATGAGCGCGAACCTCGCGCACAAGACCGGCACGCTCAGCCGCACGGCAAGCGATATCGGCATTTTCTACACGCCCGACGGCCGCCCGATCGCCGCCGCGATCTATGTGACCGGGCAGAGCCCGTCGATGGCGGTCGAAAACGGCAACCGCTCGCAGAAGCTCGCCGCGCGTGCCTCGCGAGACGAACGGATCGCATCGATCACCGGCGCGCTCTATCGCGGTTTCGGCCAGCGCGCGGTCAATGACGGCCGGATCGACGATGGGCGTGTGTATGCCACCGCGAGCTACGGCGGCGGGCAGCAGTAAGCTTGCCCGACTGCAGCGCTCCGTTGCGGGCGCAGCCGGGATGAAAAAAGGGCGGCGCCATGATGGCACCGCCCTTCTTTTTGTCCCGAAGGAAGCGTGCCTTAGTCGGCAGCGGCTTCGGCTTCGGTTTCGCCTTCGATGTCGGCTTCCGCTTCGGTAGCTTCTTCTTCGGCTTCGGCGGTCGCGTCTTCGGCAGCGGCTTCGGTGTCCGCAGCGGCTTCTTCCATTTCGTCGCCCATGGCGTCGAGGTTGGCTTCGGTGTCGGCTGCGGCGCCTTCGACGGTGTCTTCAGCGTTTTCTTCGGTGGTTTCCGAGCAAGCGGCGAGGCCCAGAGCGGAAACGGCGATTGCCGAAGCGAGAATGATCTTGCGCATGATTTTGATCCCTTTTCGAATTTGTCCTACCGCAACCAGGTGCGGCGGGATGAAACCCCCACCTGTGGGATGCTTCACGAGTCCCTAGATAATGGCAGGAATATGGCATGGCAAGGCCAAATTGGGCGGGATGACATCTTTTTGCCTTTTTGCTGCCTTTTTTCTGCGGACAAGCAGGCTGACGGGCCATCGCGGCGCTGCTAGCAGAAACTATGGCCGATAAGCAGCATCTCTACCTCGTCGATGGTTCCGCCTACATTTTTCGCGCATACCATCGCCTGCCCCCGCTGACCAATCCGCAAGGAACGCCAGTCGGCGCGGTTTACGGCTACACCACCATGCTGTGGAAGCTGGCCGAGGACCTCGACAAGGCCGCCGGACCGACGCACCTCGCCGTGGTGCTCGACAAGTCGAGCTACAGCTTCCGCAACGAGATTTACGACCAGTACAAGGCCAACCGACCAGACCCGCCAGAGGATCTGGTTCCGCAGTTTCCGCTGATCCGCGACGCGACCCGTGCCTTCAGCCTGCCTCTGATCGAGGAACCCGATGTCGAGGCCGACGACATGATCGCCTCCTATGCCCGCGCGGCGACCCGCAAGGGCTGGGACGTGACCATCGTGTCCTCCGACAAGGACCTGATGCAGCTGATCGGCCAATGCGCCGATGACGAGGTCGAGGACGGCGTCGAGACGGGCGGCTGCATCGACATGCTCGACACCATGAAGAACGCGCGGATCGGGCCGGCGGAGGTCGAGGAAAAGTTCGGCGTCCCACCCGAGCTGGTGGGCGACGTGCTCGCCCTGATGGGCGATTCGGTCGACAATATTCCCGGCATCTACGGTGTCGGGCCGAAAACCGCGACCAAGCTGATCCAGGACCACGGATCGCTTACCGCCGCACTCGACGCGGCGGCGGAGATGAAGAAGTCCAAGCTGAAGGAGCGCCTGATCGAGCATCGCGGCGATGCCCAGCTCAGCCGTGTTCTCGTGACGCTGAAGGAAGACTGCGGGCTGCCGATCGCAATCGAGGATATGAAACTGTCCTCGATCCCGCCCGAGCCGCTCGCCGCATTCCTCACCGATCATGGCTTCACCAGTCTGCTGCGGCGGCTGGAAGGGGGTAACGGCGGACCGGGCCCCAAGACGCAGCTTCATCCCGCAAAGCCCCAGCACAAGGGTGAGGCACATGCGCCTCAGGGCAATCGCCAGCCCCTGCCAGACATGCCCGCGGTGGACCGCAGCACCTACGAATGTGTCCGGACGATCGAGAGGCTGGAGCACTGGATCGAGAGGGCCTTCAAGGCACGGCTGGTGGCAGTCGATACCGAGACCAGCGATCTCGACTGCATGGTTTGCGACCTGGTCGGCATCAGCCTCGCCACCGGGCCGAACGAGGCGTGCTACATCCCGCTCGCCCATCTCAGCGTTGGCGAGGGCAGCGACGACATGTTTGCCGAGAAGCCCGAACAAATCCCGATGGACACCGCGCTCGGGGCGCTGAAGCCGCTGCTTGAAAGCGATGCGGTGCTAAAGATCGGTCAGAACGTGAAGTACGACGTCAATGTGCTGGCCCGCAACGGCATCGCGCTGGGACCGATCGACGATACCATGATCATCAGCTTCGCGCTCGACGCGGGCCGCTCGCAGGACGGGATCGGCGGCGGTCACGGGATGGACGAGCTGGCACAGCGCCACCTCGGCCATACCTGCCTGACCTTCAAGGAAATCTGCGGCACGGGGAAAAAGGCGATCCCCTTCGGCCATGTGCCACTGGACAAGGCGACCGAATATGCCGCCGAGGATGCCGACGTGACCTGGCGGCTTCACGCGCACCTCAAGCCGCGACTGGCGCTGGAAGGCGGCACCAAGATCTACGAGCGCGTCGACCGCCCGCTGATCCCGGTGGTGGCGGATATGGAACGTCACGGCATCCGGGTCGATCGCGACCGCCTTGCCGGCCTGTCGACCCGCTTCGCGACCGAGATCGCGCGGCTCGAAGGCGAGATCCACGAGATCGCCGGGCAGGAATTCGCAGTCGGCAGCCCCAAGCAGCTGGGCGAGATCCTGTTCGAAAAAATGGGCTACAGGGGCGGCAAGAAAGGCAAGAGCGGCCAATATTCGACCGACCAGTCGGTGCTCGAGAAGCTCGACGCGACGGGTGCGCCGATTGCCACCAAGGTTCTGGAATGGCGCCAGCTGGCCAAGCTCAAGTCGACCTATACCGATGCTCTGCAACAGGCGATCAATCCGAATACGGGCCGCGTGCATACGTCCTACAGCCTCGTCGGGGCGCAGACCGGGCGGCTCTCCAGCACCGATCCTAACCTGCAGAACATCCCCATCCGGACCGAAATCGGCCGCGAGATCCGCCAGGCCTTCGTCGCGGAAGAGGGCAACGTGCTGCTCGCCGCCGACTATTCGCAGATCGAGTTGCGGCTGGCGGCGCACATGGCGGACGTGGGCGCGCTGAAGGAAGCCTTCGCCGATGGCGAGGATATCCATGCCCGCACCGCGCGCGAAATGTTCGGCGAAGTCGATCGCGATACGCGCGCCCAGGCCAAGACGATCAATTTCGCGATCCTCTACGGCATCTCGCGCTGGGGCCTCGCCGGGCGGCTGGGCATCGAGTCGGACGAGGCGCAGGACCTGATCGACACCTATTTCGCGCGCTTCCCGGGCATCCAGCGCTATATCGTCAGCACGCTGGAGACCGTGCGCGAGCGTGGCTATTCGCAGACGCTGTTCGGGCGCAAGACGTGGTTCCCGCGGATCGGTTCGAAGAACCAGGCCGAACGGCAGGGGAGCGAGCGCGCGGCGATCAACGCGCCGATCCAGGGCACCAGCGCGGACATCATCAAGCGCGCGATGGCGCGGATGGGGCCCGCGCTGGCCGACGCGGGGCTGAACCCCGGCGCACCCGATGGCGTCCGCATGCTCCTGCAGGTGCACGACGAACTGGTGTTCGAACTGCCCAAAGGCCTCGTCGAGACGGCCCGCCCGGTGATCGAGCGGGTGATGGCCGAGGCCGCAACCCCGGCCGTCGAACTGTCGGTCCCGCTGGGCATCGACATCGGCACCGGACCGAGCTGGGACGATGCGCATTGAGGGCTGAGGGAACACCGAGCCCTCGTCCGGCGCCCTTCCGCGCCTTCATCCGGCGCTGGTTCAACTGGCTGGTGCTGGCCGCACTGGCAGGGGCGATCCTAGGCGCGGTGGCGCTGCTGCTGTCGACCGGCGCGGCCGAGCGTGCCGAGCGCGCGCAGGTCGAGCGGGCCAGCGAAGTCCTGCTGGACCTCGACCGGATCGAGCGCGCCGCATTGTCCGCAGAGAGTGCGCAGCGCGGCTATTTCATCACGCTCGACCAGCGCTACCTGGCTCCATACCGCAGCGCGCGGGCCATTGCCGAAGGCGGGCTCAAGGATTTGTCTGCGGAGCTGGGCGCAGACGCGAGCGAGGCCCAGCGCGCAGAATATTCGGCGATCGTCGGAGCGCTCGACGACAAATTCACCGAGCTCGACGAAACGATCGGACTGCTGGAAGAGGGCGACGTTCTCGACGCGCGTCGGCGCATTCTGGAAGGCGACGGCTTCGACGCGATGCAGCGGCTGACGGATGCGATCGACCGGCTGGCCACGATCGAGACCCGCCTGCTGGACCTGCAGAGCGACCGAGCCCAGGCCGCCGAGAACCGCATCTTCCCTATCCTCGGCCTGCTGCTCCTGCTGCTGGTCGGCGCGATCGTTCTCGGCGCGATCCTCGTAGCTCGCGCAGCGCAGGCGGAGACCGAGGCGGCGCAGGCGCGCGAGCTGAAGGTCGCCCGCGACCGGGCGGACCTGCTGGCGCAGGAGCTCAACCACCGGGTCAAGAACCTGTTCGCGATGGTGCTGGCAATCATTCAGATGAGCGCGCGCGAAGCGAGCGACGTGGCCGCGTACAAGGAACGGATCAGCGCGCGGATCCACGCGCTGCTGACCGCGCACGAGGTAACGCAGGGAACCGGCACGTCGGCGGATCGCCTCGTCCGCGAAGGCGGCGCATCGTTGCGCGCGCTGGTGGAAGCGACGGTCCAGCCGCACGTTTCCGAGGACAAGCGGCTGGAACTCGATGGCGAGGATATCGCGATCGGTCGGGGGCAGGTCACCCCACTCGGCCTCGTCCTGCACGAACTGGCGACCAACGCGGTCAAATATGGCTGCTGGCAGGATAGCGGCCTCCTGACCGTGCGCTGGCGCCAACAGGGCGAGCTGCTGAACCTCGAATGGCAGGAGGATCGCGAGCCCCCCGACAATCCGGAGGATGAGGATGCGGGGGCGCAGGGCGGCTTCGGCAGCACGATGATGATCGGTGCCGCACGGCAGCTGGGCGGCGAGATCGAGCGCACCTTCGGCCCGCGCGGCGTCACCGTGAGCATCGCCTTCCCGCCGCGCATCGATCTGCCGGAGTGATGGTGTGAGCCGGAGCAGCGACCGACCTCCGCTTGATCCGCGCACGTGTGCGCAATAGTCCGCTACCGATGATCCTTTCCTCAGCCAGCGACCTGTTCGATCCGGGCACTTGGTCCGTGCCCGTCGATTCGGTGCTGGTGGCCGCCGCCATTCTCGGCATTGCGGTCGCGATCGCATTGGTCGCGCACCGGATTGCCTTCGGCATGATCCGGCGGGCGACGGCGCATGGCCCCGGCAAGTACGGCCAGCCGATCTTCGATGCGGTCCGCGCGCCCTCGCGCTGGCTCGCCGTCGCCGTCGCGATTTCCGCTGCGGCGGAGCGGCTGCCCATGATCCGCCCCGTATGGGACGCGCTTTCGCAATTCGTCGCGCCGGTCATCCTAGGCTGGCTGGCGCTGGAATTCGTGCGCGGCGCATCGATCGCGCACGAGCGACGGATGGAGACCCGGCTCGATCCGATGCATATGCGCAGCCGCAAGACCCGGATCGAAATTTTTCGCCGTACGGCGTCGAGCCTGATCATCGTCATCACCCTCGCGCTGGTGCTGCTGAGCATTCCGGGCGTGCGGCAGGTCGGCGTCACGCTGATGGCCTCGGCGGGTCTTGCCGCGCTGGCCATCGGCGCCGCCGCGCAGCCTGCGCTCAAATCGCTGATCGCAGGAATCCAGATGGCGCTGACCGAACCGATCCGGCTCGGCGACATGGTCGTGGTCGACGGCGTGACGGGCCGGGTCGAGGAAATCCGCATGACCTTCGTCGTGGTCCGCGTGTGGGACGAGCGGGTGCTGGTGGTGCCGACGGGCAAGTTCTTCGAGGAAAGCTTCGAGAACTGGTCGCGCTCCGCCGACCGGCTGACCGGCGTGGTGATGCTCAACCTCGATCCGATCGCCGATGTCCCACCGATCCGGCAGGCGTTTCTCGACTTTCTTGCCGATCACCCGCTGTGGGATCGGCGCGATGCAGCGGCACTGGTGGTGGAGGCCCACCCCGAAAGCATTGCGCTCAGGCTGTCGATGACCGCCGCGAGCATCGGCGAGGCGTGGGACCTGCGCTGCGCGGTGCGCGAATACATGTTGCAATGGCTGCGCGAGAACCAGCCGGTCGCGCTGATCCGCCACCGGCTGGAGGTCGAGGCCGCGAACGAGCGCGCGGATTAGGGGACCCTGTTACCGCGCGTTCGTCCTGAGCCTGTCGAAGCGGGGAGCCAAGGCGATCCTAATCCCCGTGCTTCGAATCGCGCGTCGATTCGACCATGCCTTCGCTGATGAAGCCGATCGGCATGGGCTCTGCCGCACGCTTCTTCAGCTCGCCGCGCATCTTCTTGTACTCGGCCTCCATCTTCGACGTCACCGAAGCGCGGCTGTCTTTCAGCGCCTCTGTAAAGTCGGCCATGGTGACCTCCTGCACGTCCGAGCCGGCGCGATGCAGCGCGACCAGGCCCGCGCGGCGGACCACGTCTTCCAGATCTGCGCCGGTGAACCGTTCGGTCTCGCCCGCCAGTTTCGACAGGCTTACGTCGTCGGCCAGCGGCATGTTGCCGGTATGGATGCCGAGGATCTGCTCGCGCCCCTTGGCGTCGGGCGTGCCGACATAGACTAGCTCGTCGAACCGGCCGGGGCGAAGCAGCGCGGGATCGACCAGCGTCGGGCGGTTGGTCGCGCCGATGACGACGACCGACTGGAGTTCCTCCAGCCCGTCCATCTCGGCGAGGATCGTGTTCACGACACGGCCCGTCACCTGCGGTTCCATGCTGCCCGAGCCGCGCGCGGGAACCAGCGAATCGATCTCGTCGATGAAGATCACGCAAGGCGAAACCGCGCGTGCGCGGCGGAACATCTTGGCGATCTGCTGCTCGCTCTCGCCGTACCATTTGGAGAGCAGGTCGCTCGACTTCATCGAGATGAAGTTCGCGTCCGCTTCCTTGGCGACGGCCTTGGCCAGCTGCGTCTTGCCGGTTCCGGGCGGGCCGTAGAGCAGGAAGCCCTTGGCCGCACGAATGCCGAGCCGATGGAATGCGTCCCGATTCTTGATCGGGAGTTCGATCCCTTCCTTCAGCTTCTCGATCGCGTCGTCGATACCGCCCAGATCGTCCCAGCCGACATCGGGCACCTGGACCATCACTTCGCGCATCGCCGAAGGTTGCACACGCTTGAGTGCTGAAAGGAAATCGTCGCGGCCGACGTGCAGGTTCTCCAGCACTTCGGTCGGGATCGTCTGCGCGTCGAGGTCGATCTGCGGCATGATCCGGCGGACCGCGTCGATTGCGGCTTCGCGCGCCAGCGCGGCGATATCCGCACCGACGAAGCCGTGCGTGACCTTAGCCAGTTCCTTGAGATCGACGCCCTCGCCCAGCGGCATGCCGCGAGTGTGGATGGCGAGGATTTCGCGCCGTCCGCTCTCGTCGGGCACTCCGATCACGATCTCGCGGTCGAACCGACCGGGCCGGCGCAGCGCCTCGTCGATCGCGTCGGGGCGGTTGGTCGCCGCGATGACCACGATGTTGGCACGCGATTCGAGCCCGTCCATCAGCGTCAGCAATTGGGCGACCAGCCGCTTCTCCGCTTCGCCGGGCACCGAATCGCGCTTGGGCGCGATCGAATCGATCTCGTCGATGAAGATGATCGCAGGCGCGTTCTGATTCGCATTGTCGAACACCTCGCGCAGCCGCTTTTCCGATTCGCCGTAGCCCGAACCCATGATCTCAGGGCCATTGATGGCGAAGAACTCGGCATCGCTTTCATTGGCGACGGCCTGCGCAAGGCGCGTCTTGCCGGTTCCGGGCGGGCCGTGGAGCAGCACGCCTTTGGGCGGATCGACGCCGAGGCGGGTGAAGAGTTCGGGATAGCGCAGCGGCAGCTCGACCATCTCGCGCAGCTGCTGAATCGTCTCCGAAATGCCGCCGACATCGTCGTAGTTCACGACCGAGCGCCCGGCCTTGGGTTCCTCGAAATCGGGCCGCAGCTCGATCTCGGTGTTCTCGTCGATATGGACGATGCCCTTGGGCGCGGTGCTGATGACGCGCAGGCGGATCTGGGTGAGCGCGTAGGCGGGCGCGTTGAACATGCGCTGCACTTCGGCGGGCATGTTCTGGACCGGCTGCTGGCCGGTGGTGGCGACCAGATCGCCTGCGGTGATCGGCTTACGGAAGAAATTGCGCTTCAATGCCTGCGTCGGCCCCTGCAACCGCATCTCGCGGCTCGCGGGCGCGAAGACGACGCGGGTCGCGGGGCGCGACTGCGCGACCTCGATCTTCACATGCTCGCCCGAGCCGACTTCGGCGTTGGCGCGCTGGAGGCCGTCGAGGCGCACGACCGAGAGCGCCTGGTCCTCGTCGTAGGCGGCCATGGCGATGGCGGCGGTGGCGCGCTTGCCCGATAGCTGGACGACGTCGCCCTCGGTCACGCCGAGCGCCTGCATCGCGCTGCGCGGAAGGCGGGCGACGCCTCGGCCGCTTTCTTCCTGTCGTGCCGCCGCCACCTGCAGGCGCACGGTCTTCTCTTCGGTTGCGGCTTCGCTGTCGGCCATGATGTGCGCTGTCTCCCATTGGTCCGCGACACGATATCGGGTGCGCGGGCGTGGCGGCCTAGATAGGGCGCCTGCGCCGATTTCAAATGTCCCTTATGGAATGGGCGAAACGCCGGGAAGGTCCGCCCGCGAACGCATGCGATTCGCGTGGACAAGAAAAAACCCGGCTGAGCGAACCCAGCCGGGTATGAAGTTTGGGAGAGGATGCCTGAAAGGCCTCATTGTTGTGGCGCAACATCGATTCGTTCGCAAGTGCGAAAAGAACATTGGTAGTTGCGAAATTTGCAACTCATGGGTTTCATCGGATTTGCGCCATTGATACCGCTAACAGCTCCATCGAACATTGCTGCAACGCAGCATTACGTAGCGGTCGTTCGGGATGACAAGCCCGTGGCAAATCCCTAAACCTGCGTCCAATCCTCCCACTGCGATCCTCCGGAGAACCATGCAGAAACTCTTCCCCGATGCCGCTGCCGCCCTCGACGGGGTGCTCAAGGACGACATGCTGATTGCCAGCGGGGGCTTCGGCCTGTGCGGCATTCCGGAACGCCTGCTCGACGCGATTCGCGATAGCGGGGTCACCGGGCTGACCTTCGCCAGCAACAATGCCGGGATCGACAACGAAGGGATCGGCAAGCTGCTGCGGACCAAGCAGGTGAAGAAGATGATCAGCTCCTACGTCGGCGAGAACAAGGAATTCGAACGCCAGTTTCTCGCAGGCGAGCTGGAGGTGGAGTTCTGCCCACAGGGGACGCTGGCGGAGCGCATGCGCGCGGGCGGCGCCGGGATCCCGGGTTTCTACACCAAGACCGGCGTCGGCACGCAGGTGGCCGAGGGCAAGGAAGTGAAACGGTTCGACACCGGGGAAGGCCCGCAGGACTACATCCTCGAAGAGGGCATCTTCGCCGATCTCGCGATCGTGAAGGCGTGGAAGGCCGACGAGACGGGCAATGTCGTGTTCCGCAAGACCGCGCGCAATTTCAACGTGCCGGCTGCCACCTGCGGCAAGGTGTGCGTGGTCGAGGTCGAGGAAATCGTGCCCGCCGGCTCGCTCGATCCCGATTGCATCCATCTGCCGGGCGTCTTCGTGCAGCGCATGATCGTGGGCGCGCCCTACGACAAGAAGATCGAATTCCGCACCGTGCGCGAGGCAGCCTGACCGGGCTCGTGCGATGGTCCGCCCGTTCGGTTCGATCCTGCTCTGTGCTGCGGCCAGCCTGACCCTGTCGGGCTGCGCCGCACTCGCCGTGCCGGTCGGCACCAGCCTGCTTCTGGGCACGCGCATCAAGAGCGAGAATGCTCGCGATGCAGCGCTCGCTCAGGAAGCGCAGGCGAGCGCGTCGGCCGAATCGCCCGCCGCCGCGATACCCGCGGACGCGCAGGAGCAAGACGGCGAACTGGTGCTCACGCAACTCGATGCATTGCCCGCTCCGTCCACGAATGCCCTGCCCGACACGGGACGGTCGACCTATTCGGAGTTACAGGAAGCGGCGCTGGCGATCGCGCGGCGCGATCCCTTCGCGGAAGAAAAGCGCCTCTCCGCCATTCTCTCCGATCCGGCGAGCCTCGAGCCGGAGCGCGTGCCATGCGCCTTCGCGCAAACGGCCGTGCTGATCGACCTCGACCCCGCCGATGGCGAAGCTCCACTGGGCGATACGGTAACGGCTCCCGCCGACCTCGCGGAAGCGCTCGCGACCTTGCGCGCGCAGGAAGTCGCGGTGCTCTGGCTCACGCGGCACACGGCGGACCGGGCGGGGGCCGTGCGGCGCACTCTGCGCAACTCCGGGCTCGATCCGGACGGGCAGGACGAGCTCTATCTGGTACGCTACGAAGACGAGACCAAGGCGACGCGGCGGGCAGCCGCTGCCGACGATTACTGTATCGTCGCCATGCTGGGCGACGAGAAGCGCGATTTCGACGAGCTTTTCGCCTTCCTCAAGGAAGCGGACGCGGCCTTCGCGCTCGACACGCTTTTCGGCGAGGCCTGGTTTCTTGGCCCCCCGCCGCTGACCGCATCACCAACGACCACACCCCCTTCCGAACCCAAAGTTGCTGCACAGGATTGATAGCATGACCGACCAAACAACGGGCTGGACCCGCGACGAAATGGCCGCCCGCGCGGCGCGCGAGCTGCAAGACGGCTATTACGTCAATCTCGGGATCGGCATTCCCACGCTGGTCGCCAACCACATCCCCGAAGGCATGCACGTAACCTTGCAGAGCGAGAACGGCATGCTCGGCATCGGCCCCTTCCCGCTCGAAGGCGAGGAAGACGCCGACCTGATCAACGCGGGCAAGCAGACCATCAGCGAACTCGATCACAGCGCCTATTTCGACAGCGCGACCAGCTTTTCGATGATCCGCGGCGGGCATATCGACCTGACCGTGCTCGGCGCGATGGAAGTGGCGCAGAACGGCGACATCGCCAACTGGATGATCCCCGGCAAGATGATCAAGGGCATGGGCGGCGCGATGGATCTGGTCGCGGGCGTCAAGAAGATCATCGTGGTGATGGATCACACGTCGAAGCACGGTGACCCCAAGTTCCTCCCAGAATGCTCGCTGCCGCTGACCGGCACCAACGTGGTCGACATGATCATCACCAATCTCGGCGTGTTCCGCCGGCCCGACCATGACAGTGCTTTCCAGCTGATCGAGCTGGCGCCCGGCGTGAGCGAAGAGGACATCGCCAACAGCACCTCGGCCAAATACGAAGTGGCGCTCGAAAACGCGTGATGAAGTGGCTCGTTGCGTCTGGTGCGCTGGTGACGCTGCTGGCAGTCGGCGCGGCCATTGCCTTCACCTCTCCGCCCAGGCTGCTTTCGATCATCGATCGGATCGCGGGCGGTGGCGCTGATGCGGAGCGCGCGGGCACCGCGATCGCCTTCGGCAACCACGGACAGACACTCGACGTATGGGTGCCCGAACAGCCCGGCGATGCAGCGCGCCCGGTAATCGTCTTCTTCTACGGCGGTGGCTGGGTAAAGGGCGACCGCGACGCCTACGCCTTTGCGGGGCGCGCGTTTGCCGACCGGGGCTTCGTGGTCGTCATCCCGGACTATCGAAAGGTCCCCGATGTGCGCTTTCCCGCCTTTATCGAGGACGGGGCGGCGGCGGTCCGCTGGACGCGCAACAATGTCGCCCGCTTCGGCGGCGACCCAGAGCGGATCGCGCTGGCGGGTCATTCCGCCGGTGCGCACACGGCCGTTACCCTGGCGCTCGACCCGCGCTGGCTCGAGGCTGCGGAGGTTGGTCCGGATACCGTGAAAGCCGTGATCGGGCTGTCCGGCCCCTACGACTTCTACCCGTTCGACAAAAAGCGCTCGATCGATGCGATGTCGCGGTGGCCCGAGCCGCGCGACACCCAGCCGATCGAATGGGCGCGCGCCGCTGCGCCGCCGATGCTTCTGATCACTTCGAGCGAGGACACGGTCGTGCGCCCGTACAATACGGAAAATCTGGCGGCGAAATTGCGCGGACTGGGTGCCCCCGTCGAAACGGAGAACTACGAGGGCCTGAGCCACGAGGATGTGGTCGTGGCGCTCTCTAAGCCGTTTCGCGGCAAGGCCCCGGTGCTCGACCGCAGCGTGACCTTCCTCGATCGCGCAATGTAATCCGCCCGGCTTGA
The DNA here is from genome assembly GCF_003363135.1 of Alteriqipengyuania lutimaris. Classification (NCBI taxonomy): domain Bacteria; kingdom Pseudomonadati; phylum Pseudomonadota; class Alphaproteobacteria; order Sphingomonadales; family Erythrobacteraceae; genus Alteriqipengyuania; species Alteriqipengyuania lutimaris. Next base: position 446,411 of record NZ_QRBB01000001.1, read on the forward strand.
CCTCGGCCCGGCGCTGGCCCAGCGAAGCGGGCATGTGGCTCGACAAACCCCGCAATCCCGACGCTCCGCTGGCAGGCCTGAAGGTGCTCGAACTCGCGCGCATTCTGGCCGGTCCCTTCGCCGGACAGACGCTGGCAGACCTCGGCGCGGACGTCATCAAGGTGGAGGCGCCCGAGGGTGACGGTACGCGGCTGTGGGGTCCGCCTTTCGTGGAGCGCGAGGACGGCGCGCGCGAGGCGGCCTATTACCACGGCTGCAATCGCGGGAAGCGCGGGATTACGGCGGATTTCCGGGACCCGGACGATCTTGCGCGCGTGATGGCGCTGGCGGACGAAGCCGACGTCGTGCTCGAGAATTTCCTGCCCGGAAAGCTCGCCAAGTTCGGGCTCGATTATGCGAGCCTTTCCGCCGCCAATTCGGCGCTCGTCTACTGTTCAATCTCGGGCTTCGGGCAGGATGGGCCGCGCCGGAACGAGCCCGGCTACGATTTCGTGATTCAGGCGATGAGCGGCTTCATGGCGCTCACAGGCGAGCCCGAGGGCGAGCCGATGAAGCACGGCATGTCGATCTCGGACCTCTTCTGCGGACTCTATTCGACCATCGCGATCCAGGCCGCCCTCGCAATGCGGCAGCGGACGGGGACCGGCCAGCATATCGACATGGCGCTCTACGATTGCTCGGTCGCGCTCCTCGCCCATCAGGCGCAGAGCTATTTCGCGACCGGTCAAAACCCGCCGCGCATGGGCAACATGCACGCGCAGGTCAGCGCCTATGGTGTGTTCCCGACTAAGGACGGCCCCGTCGTGCTCGCCCCCGCCAATGATCGCCTGTTCCGCAAGCTGCTCGAGGTGTTCGAACGGCACGACCTGCTGGGCGACGACCGCTTCGCCACCAACGAGGCGCGGATTGCCAACCGGGCCGAGATCGACGGGATCATTGCTGCCGAAACCGCGCAATGGGATCGCGAAGCGCTGCTGCGCCAGTGCCGCGAGGCGGGCGTGCCCGCAGGGCCGATCTACGAAGTCTCCGAAGTGTTCGAGGAGCCGCAGGTGCAGGCGCGCGGAATGACCTTTCAGATGTCCGACGGGCTCACCGGCCTGCGCAGCCCCTTCAAATTCTCCGCTGCCGAGCTTGCCCTGGGCGAGCCCTCGCCGAAGCTCGGACAGGACGACTAGCGCAAGAGCCTGCGTGGCTTGCCGCTCGCGAGGCTACGCCACAGCCACTCGAAGGGTCCCTGGCCGAAGCGGGCGAGCCAGGGCGGCGACCAGACGAGCATCAGCACGATCGGCACGAAGGCGATCGCGAAGGCCTGCCAGCGGGACAGCGCACCGAACAGCCCCGCTCCCCAACCGTAGAAGATCAGTGCGAAGGTCAGACTGGTGAGCAGGTAATTCGTGAGCGAGAGGCGCCCGACTGTGGCGAGCCTGCTGCGCAAGCCGCTCGCCCTGTCCGTCAGCAACCCCATCACCAGCGCGGCGTACCCCACCGCCAGCAGCAGATCGAACGGGATCGACCAGAAGAGGCCGATCGGGCCGACGATGCCTGCATCGAACCCGCTCGCCACATCGAGCGCGAGGCACAGCGCCAGAGCCGGAAGCGCGAGCAGCGCCATCCTGCGCGCCAGTGCGAAGGCACGTGCTTGCGGCCACTCGCCGCGCAGCAGGCCATTCTGCCAGAGCGCAGCCCCTACCAGCATCATGGCGAGCGTACTCGGGATGCCGGGAATTTGCGTCTCGAGCGCGTTCCAGAATCGCGTGATCCTGCGAACGATCCGTTCGTCGAAACCCTCGGTCCCGATCTGCTGCGCATAGGCAATCGCATCGGGAGCGGCCCCGAAGGCGCGCGCGGGATAGAGCGCGTTCTGCGACCCGGGGGGCGCGCTCGCCCACAACCAGGCCAGCAGGCTCCCGCCCGTGACATGCAACGCCATCAGCATGCCGGCGATCACGAGCATGTTCATCGGCGCAAGGCGCGTGAAAAGCGGCAGGAAAAGCCCGGCCATAGCATAGAGCCGCAGCACGTCGTTGTTGGCGAGCAGGATCGCGTGCGCTGCCCCGATGGCGAACAGAACCAGCATCCGTACCCCATGCGCGCGGATGCCATGCTTCTCGGCCCGTTCGAGCAGGATCAGGACGCCTGCGCCGAAGAGCATGGCGAACAGGCTGCGGAACTTGTCTTCGACAAATACGAAGCTCAGCCCCCAGACCAGCCAGTCGAGCAGGCTCTCGCTGCCCGCCGCCGCCGGGTTGAAATAGGCAGCCGAAGGCAGCGCGAAGACATAGACGTTCATCAGCGCGATGCCCGCGACGGCGATGCCGCGCAGCGCGTCGAGCGCGACGATCCGGCCGCTCCCCGAACGTGAAGGGCCCGGCGCCCCTGCCTCCCGCGCCCCCTGGGGTGCGGTCAGCGGAGTGCCGGGCCCGTTCATTGCGTCTTGTGGTGCGGCTTACTTGCCGACCGCAGCCTTCAGGTCGTCGGCCAGGTCGGTACGCTCCCACGGGAAGGCATCGCCGGTCGCCTTGCGCCCGAAGTGGCCGTATGCGGCGGACTGGCGGTAGATCGGCTTGTTGAGGCCCAGATGCGTGCGGATGCCGCGCGGGGTCAGGCCGCCCAGCTTGGTCATGCCGCGGATCGCGTCTTCGAGCGCCTCTTCGGACACCGTGCCGGTGCCGTGCAGGTCGACATAGACCGACAGCGGCTCGGACACGCCGATCGCGTAGGACAGCTGAATCGTGCAGTGCGTGGCGAGGCCCGCGGCAACGACGTTCTTGGCGAGGTAGCGGGTGATGTAGGCGGCCGAACGGTCGACCTTGGTCGGGTCCTTGCCGCTGAACGCGCCGCCGCCGTGGGGCGCCGCGCCGCCATAGGTGTCGACGATGATCTTGCGGCCCGTCAGCCCTGCGTCGCCATCGGGGCCGCCGATTTCGAACGCGCCGGTCGGGTTGATGTGCCACACCGTATCGTCACCGATGAAGCCTGCGGGCAGAACCTCGCCCACGGCCTTCTTCACATAGGCCTTCAGCTCGGCTTCCTTGTCGCCGGTGTGATAGCCCGGTGCGTGCTGGGTCGAGACGACGATCGCGACAGCCTTCGTGGGCTTGCCGTTTTCGTAGCGGAGCGTGACCTGGCTCTTGGCATCGGGCTCGAGGAAGGGCGCCGCGCCCGACTTGCGGTCGTCGGCCAGCTTCTGGAGGATCTTGTGGCTGTAATCGAGCGTCGCGGGCATCAGGTCCGGCGTCTCGTTGCAGGCGTAACCGAACATGATGCCCTGGTCGCCCGCGCCTTCGTCCTTGTTCGAACCTTCGGTGCCCGCGTCCACGCCCTGCGCGATCTCGCTCGACTGGCCATGCAGGTGGTTCTCGAAGGTCAGCGTCTCCCAGTGGAAGCCGCTCTGTTCGTAACCGATCTCCTTCACCGTATCGCGCACGACCTTCTCGATTTCTTCGGCCGCGCCCGGCTTCCATTCGCCATTGTCGTACATCGGTGCGCAGCGGATCTCTCCGGCGAGCACGACGCGCTGCGTGGTCGTGAGCGTTTCGCAAGCGATTCGCGATTCGGGATCCTTGCTGAGCATCAGGTCGACCACCGCGTCGGAAATCTGGTCGGAGACCTTGTCCGGGTGACCTTCGGAAACGCTTTCGGATGTGAAGATATAACTGCTGCGCATGGGGCTGTTACCTCGATATAAAGAGTTCTTTATGTCTGCATGAGCGCCCTAATGCGCAGTCCGCCGCTTTACAACCAGAGAGCCGCCGAGAAGCGCCAGAGCCCAGACGAGTGCCAGCCAGTTGCCCAGCAGCGCGAACGCGGTGGGCGACGCCGCAGGGGGCACCTTGCCTTCCAGCCGCGCCTGTTCGCCCATGCCGAGATGCTGGCGGACGACGCCACGCGCATCGATCACGCCGCTGATGCCGGTGGTGGTCGCGCGCAGCACGGGCAGCCCTTCCTCGATCGCGCGCATCCGCGCCTGAGCGAGGTGCTGTGGCGGACCCGAAGGGCCGAACCACCCGTCGATCGACGGGTTCACGATGTAATCGGGGCGGTCCGCACCATCGACGACCTGCCCGGAGAAGATGATCTCGTAACAGATCTGCACGCCTGCGCGGCCGTAGGACCCCAGATCGATCGTGCGCGGCCCGGGGCCGGGCAGGAAATCGATCGTCCCCGCGACCAGCCGCGACAGGCCGAGCGGTTCGAGCACGTCGCGAAACGGCAGGTACTCGCCATAGGGCACCAGGTGCGCCTTGCGATAGCTGCCCACGATCTCGCCCTCGTCGTCGACGATGCTGACCACGTTGTATGCCGCGACAGCGCGGTTATCCTCGATCTCGAGATCCATCGTCCCGGTCAGCAGCAAGCTGTCCTCGCCGATCACGCGAGCGATGCGTGCCCTCGCGAAACCCGGATCGCGCCCGGCGGTGGTCGCGGAATAGTAGCGCTGCGGATACCCTTCGCGCAGGTAATCGGGCAGCACGCCTTCGGGCCACAGGACCAGCCGGCGGCCGCTTTCCTCTGCCGGCCGCGCCGTGAGCGCGGCAAGCGTGAGGAAGCCGGGTTCGTATTGCCGGGGATCGTTGAGTTCATCCTGGTCGAGATCGGGCTGCACCAGCGTGTAGTCGAGCGTGCCCTCCGCCCCCGGGCCGGCCGGCCAATACATTGCCGCCGCCAGCAGCACCGTGGCGAGTCCCGCGCGGGTCCAGTTGCGGCGCAGCAGCAGATCGACCAGCACGACCGCGAGGAGTACGGCGAGGCCCGACAGGGCGTAGGTCCCGGTGAAGGGCAAGAGCGCGCCGAGGCCCGGCGTGTTGAACGGGCCGAGCATGGCGAGGCTGAACGGGCCCCAGGCATAACCGGTGAACAGGCTCGCCCGCAGCCATTCGGCCAGAATCCAGCAGCCGCCCAGCGCCAGCGCATAGGTCAGCGTGCTGCGACCGCGCGCAAGCCGTGATGCCGCGGCAAAGGCTGTCGCGGGGAAGAGCGCCAGATAGGTGGAGAGTAGCGGTACGGCGAGCCAGCCAAGCTCGGCCGGCATGCTGTCCTGATGCGTGAACGCGGTCGCGATCCACAGATTGCTGGCCGTGAAATGGGCGAGCCCGAACAGCCAGCCGCGGAAGAACGCGCTGCGGGTCGAGCCGCTGAAACGGATGAGGATCGCGGCCGCGCCGAGCCCCAGCAGGGACAGCGGCCAGAGATGCAGCGGCGGGAAGCCCAGCGCGGCGATCGCGCCGAGGGCGGCGATGACGATGCGCGGGTGCTGCAACGCCCGGCTCAGCATGCGCGATGACCTATGGCGATCGGCGCACGCCGTCTGCCGGGCATCACGCGCATGTCGTCAGCCACGCGAGGAGTGCGCCGTCCGAGCGGGTCAGCCGACCGCGCTCAGCGCCCCATCGCCCGAATCTTCGCCCCCGTCCTCGCTCGGAGCATCTTCCGTCGATTTGCGTGTGCGGCGCGGGGGCTTCGCAGCCTTGGGCTTGGCCGCCTTGGCGGGCTTGCCCTCTTCGGACGCGGTCGCCGCGGCAATCGCGGGCGGCAGGACCGAGGAATCGATCTCGCCCTCGTCCGAAGCATCGCCCGAAGTGTCGCCGTCATCGCTCTTGCGGGCGCGGGCGCTGCTGCGGCGGGGCTGTGCGCTGCGCTTGCGCACGAAGGGGTTCTCTTCGCTTTCGAAGACTTCCTCGTCGTCGTCGTCGGACGAATCGTCCGCGTCGGCGTTCTCGCGGTCCTTGCCGCGCTGCTTTTCGTTGCGGCCCGACTTCTTGGGCTTGCGACGATCGTCGCCACCCTTGCCGCTGTTGTTGCCATTGCCGCTGTTGTTGTTGCCGCGATCGTCGTCGTCGTCATCCGACGAATCGTCGTTCGCCTGGCCGCGTTCGTTGCTGTCGCGCTTGCCACGCTGCTCGTCCTGGCGGGCCTTGTTGTCCGCAATCACGCGGAAATAGTGGTCCGCGAACTGCAGGTAGTATTCCGCCTGCACGCGATCGCCATTGTGCTGGGCGTCCTGCGCCAGCTTCTTGTACTTGTCGAGCATCTGGGGCGCATTGCCCCGCGAGCGGCTGTCAATCCGGTTGGAGCTGTTGCCGCCCCCGCCCTGATTGCGGTTGTTGCCGCGGCCCCGCCGACGGTTGTTGTTGTTACGATTGTTGTTGTTCAAGGAATAGTCTTCCCTCGTGGTCGGGCCAAAAGTCGCGGCGTCGCAGCAATGCCGGATATTCCGCGCGGCCTACCTGTCCCTAAGCGTGATCCTCGATCTTGTGCCGATCGCAAGCCCTTCAAAAAGGCCCCGTCCACTTGCTGATGTCGGATCGCGACCCGTGCAAGAAAGTTCGTATCTTGCTCGGTCTTGACCGGACTTACCGGTTACCCGGCGCTTTGCCAACCCCCTGTCAAAAGCTTTGCGAAACAATCATCGCGCGTGGCCTTTTTGCAAGATCGTTGCAGAAACGTGGCGCAAGGCCTTGATTTCGGGCGATGCCGGAAACCGCATCCTGCTGCGTCGCGCCGATTTCGAAAATCGCGATGGCGTCCTTTGTTAACAAGTGCGCGATCTGCGGGAGCAGGATTCGATAATCGTCGAGCCCCTCTGCCCCTGCGAACAGGGCCGAACCCGGCTCGTGATCGCGAACGCAGGGGTCTAGCGGCGCGTCATCCTCCACATAGGGCGGATTGCACAGGACCAGATCGAACTGGCCGAGGTCGCGCCGCCAGCCGTCCCGCCGCCAGCTGCGCCGCAGGAAGCGGGTGCGCTCCGCCAGACCCAGCGTCGTCGCATTGCACTGCGCCACGCGCAGCGCGGGCATCGAGGCATCGAGCCCGACCCCTTCCGCCTCCGGCCACTGCGACAGCGCCGCCAGCAGCAGCGCGCCCGATCCGGTGCCAAGGTCGAGGATGCGCTGCGGGGCCTTGCGGGTCGCGAAGTAATCGCGCGCTGCGGCGATCAGCGTCTCGCTGTCGCCGCGCGGGATCAACACGGCGGGGGTGACCTTCAGCTCCAGCCCGTAGAACTCGGCGCTGCCGGTGATGTAGGCGACCGGCTCGTGGGCGGCGCGGCGCTCGACGAGCGGATCGAACGTCGCCGGAGCATCGTCGCGCATCGCCCGCAGCAGCATGTCCGAACGCGAGAGGCCCAGCGCATACCCCATCAGCAGCTCGGCATCGAGCCGCGGCGTGTCGCTGCTGGCGGCGAGAAGATCGGCCCCATCGCGAATGGAGTCGCCCACACTCCCCCTCCTCTTCAGAGGAGGGGGTCGGGGGGTGGTGGGACGCGCAGCAGCCCAACGATCGGGGGCATTCGCCAGAGCGAGACTCAGATCCTCCAGCACTCCATCGAGGTTCTGCATCACCTCTTCGTTCTCGTAACGCACCGTTCCGAAGCCATTCTCCGTCAGCATGCGATCATCGGCCAAGGCATCGCACTCCGGATCATGCGTCTCACCATCGATCTCGACGACCAGACCTTTGGACGGGCAGAAAAAGTCGACGATTCGGTCACCGATCACGGCCTGACGGCGAAACTTGTGACCACCCAGGCGACCGCCGCGTAACGCATTCCACATCCGGCGCTCGGGCTCCGGGGGATTGCGACGCATTTCGGAAGCGCGCGCAAGCATGGTTCGGCGTTCGCTTTCACCACCCCCAACCCCCTCCTCTAAAGAGGAGGGGGCTTTTGGCCCATTGTCCTCACTCATTCATCGCCGCGAGCCGCTTGGCCTCGTCCTCGGCGATCAGCGCGTCGACCAGCTCGCCCAGCCCGGGGCCGGCGATGATCTGGGGGAGCTTCTGGAGCGTGAGGCCGATCCGGTGGTCGGTCACGCGGCCCTGCGGGAAGTTGTAGGTGCGGATCCGTTCGGAGCGGTCGCCCGAGCCGACCATTGCCTTGCGCGCCTCCGCCTCGGCCCCCTGCGCGGCGTCGCGCTGCTGTTCGTAGAGGCGCGCGCGCAGCACCTGCATCGCCTGTTCGCGGTTCTTGTGCTGGCTGCGCCCGTCCTGGCAGGTGACCACCAGCCCGGTGGGCAGGTGGGTGATGCGGATCGCCGAATCGGTCGTGTTGACGTGCTGCCCGCCCGCGCCGGACGCGCGATAGGTGTCGATCTTGAGGTCGCCCGGATCGACCTGGACATCGACCTCGTCCGGCTCGGGCAGCACCGCCACGGTCGCCGCCGAGGTGTGGATGCGCCCGCCGCTCTCGGTCTCGGGCACGCGCTGCACACGGTGGACGCCGCTTTCGAACTTGAGCTTTGCGAACACGCCCTGCCCGCGCACGTTGGCGACGATTTCCTTGAAGCCGCCGACTTCGGACGCGCTGATGCTGACCGGCTCGACCTTCCAGCCCTGCTCGCCCGCGAAGCGTTCGTACATGCGATACAGGTCGCCTGCGAACAGCGCGGCTTCGTCGCCGCCGGTGCCCGCGCGGATTTCGAGCATCGCAGGCTTGGCATCGGCGCTGTCGCGCGGGAGCATGGCAACGGCGAGCTGCTGTTCGAGCTCGGGAATGCGCTGGTGGAGCGCCTCCAGCTCCTCTTCCGCCATCGCTTTCATCTCGGGATCGGCGAGCATCTCTTCCAGCCCCGCGACTTCCTCGCGCGCCGCCTTCAGCTCCAGCGCGAGCTTCGCGACCGGCTCCAGCTCCGCATAGTCGCGGCTTGCCTGGACGAATTCCTCGCCCTCCAGCTGGCCCGAGGCCATCCGCGCCTCGATCTCGGCGAAGCGGTTGGCGATCTGGTCGAGGCGTTCGGGAGGGATGGTCATTGCGGTCGTTCCGGGGGGCAGATTGGGTGACACAGGGTGACACGTGTCACCCTGGTGTCACCCTGATCAAGGTGCTGTTTATAAATGCGTATTTGGCGAATTTGCACTTAAGGCGACACTTTTGCGATGTGGCGGGAGAAGATGACTGCTTGCAGGGTGCAATAGCGCGGAAGAGGCGGCGTAGGAAAGGTGGCGCGGCCCTTACCTCCCTCTCAACCGTCATCCCGGGCGTGACCCGGGATAAGGCTTCTTTGGGTGCGGCGCCAAAAGGAAGCACCACCCCGGATCAAGTCCGGGGTGACGAGATGCCTAAAACGCCAAGATGCGTTCAAGGTCAGGATGCGCAGCTTCATCCCCACTGATCCCATGTCCATCCTCGCGAAAGCTCACAATCGCTTTAGGGGAACGCTTGACCGCCTTGTCGTAGCGCTTGCGGGGCGAACCGGTCGCGATCATCTCGGCGCTCAGACCGGCGGAGCGCAAGGACGCGAGCGCCCTGCTCGCGCGGTCGAGGGCGACGTCGCTGGTGTCTTCCACCACGATGATCGCCTCGGCAGGTTCCTCACCCTTCTCCCCCACCAGCATCGCCAGCCGCTCGATCCCCGCAGCCCAGCCGACCGCAGGCGTAGGCGCGCCGCCAAGGCTCTCGATCAACCCGTCGTAGCGGCCACCGCCGAGGATCGTGCTCTGCGACCCCAGCGCGTCGGCTGCTGCCGAGCCCTCGTCTGGAATGAACTCGAACGCGGTGTGGCGATAGTAGTCGAGCCCGCGCACGAGGCTCTCGGCACGCACCCACTTCACGCCCGCCGCGTCGAGCCCGCTGGTCACGGCATCGAAAAAGCCACGCGCCTCCTCGGTCAGGAAGTCGTCGATCTTCGGCGCGTCGGCCACGAAGCGCTGGTCGCGGCGATCCTTGCTGTCCAGAATCCGCAGTGGGTTCTTCTCCAGCCGCTCCTGCGATTCCTCGCTCAGCTCGTCCTTCACAGCTCGGAAGTGTTCGACCAGCGCGGCGCGCCATGCCTCGCGCGAATCGCCGTCGCCCAGCGTGTTGAGATGCAGCGTCACACCCTCGATCCCCAGTTCGCGGATCACCTGGTCGGCCATCGCGAGCAGCTCGACATCGGCCTGCGGTTCAGCAGCACCGATAATCTCCGCATCGATCTGGTGGAACTGGCGGTAGCGGCCCTTCTGCGGGCGTTCGTAGCGGAACAGCGGGCCGTGCGTTGCCAGCTTCACCGGCGCGTGCTGTTGCCAGCCGTTCGTCAGGTAGGCGCGCGCGATGCCCGCAGTGAATTCGGGCCGCAGGGTGAGCGATTCCCCGCCGCGATCCTCGAAGGAATACATTTCCTTGGAGACGATGTCGGTCGTCTCGCCGATCGAGCGGGCGAACACCTCGGTCCGCTCGAACACGGGAAATTCGGAGCGGCGGAAGCGGTAGAGCTTGCGTACCCGTTCGAAGGTTTCGACCACGAAGGCGAAGCTTTCCGCCTCGGCGCCGAAAATGTCCTGCGTGCCGCGGATCGCCTGCGGGGTTTTGGAATTGTTCTTGCCCATGGGCGGTGCAGTTAGGCGGGCATTGCCCCTTCCGCAATCGCCTCGCCTTCGTTAAGCCGCGCCGCAACTCGGGAGACGGGCCGTATTCTTCCGCCTGACGGCGGGTACCGCCAAAATTCAGCAAAGAGAGCCTTGCCACATTATGCGTATCGACAAAGTTCCGACCGGCGATAACGTGCCGGACAGCCTCAACGTGATCATCGAGGTCCCGACCGGCGGCGAGCCGGTGAAGTACGAATTCGACAAGGATTCGGGCGCGCTCTACGTCGATCGCATCCTGCACACGCCGATGCGCTATCCGGCGAATTACGGCTTCGTGCCGCACACGCTGTCGCCCGACGGCGACCCGCTCGACGCGCTGGTGATCGCGCGTAGCCCGTTCATTCCCGGCTGCGTCGTGCGCGCGCGCCCGATCGGCGTGCTCAATCTCGAAGACGAGCATGGCGGCGATGAAAAGCTGATCTGCGTGCCGGTCGACACTACCTTCCCCTATTATTCGGACGTCGCCGAAACCAAGGACCTGCCGAGCATCATCTTCGCGCAGATCGAGCACTTCTTCACCCACTACAAGGATCTCGAGAAAGAAAAGTGGGTCCGCATCGGCAAGTGGGGCAATGCCGCCGAAGCCAAGCAGATCGTGGTCGAGGCGGTCGAGCGGGCGAAGAAAGGCTAACTCAACTTCCTTGAGGGCGCGCCGCGGTCAATCCGCGGGCGTGCCCTCGAACAGCCCTTCGGGAAGCGGGCCGGAGTGGTGCAGACGACGGACCTTCCATCCGTCGTCGTAAGCCAGCAGGTAGGACATCATTCCGCTCGTGTGCGCTATGGTGCTGTCTTCGTAGACCGTTTCGTCATCGAACCGGACGGACACATAGGCGTGGTCGGGCTGCAGCAGCACTGCATGGAAATCCGACTCGTCGATCCTGTAGGAGGCCACGCCCACCAGCCAGCTGTCTGACAGGATCGCGGGAAAGGCGGAAGCTTCGATCACCTGCGAGAAGAAGATATACTCGAAGTCGGGAGAATGCGTTTCGGCGACCGCATCGAAGTCGAGCTCCTCCCACTCCCCATGATATTCGCGAATGGCTGCGATGGCGCCAGCCTCGGAGAAGGCCGGTTCTGCCTCTTGCGCCCCTGCGCTCGCGGCAAGTGCGGGGGTCAGAAGGAGTAAGGTGGTCGATATCAAGCGAAGCACTGATTGTGGCATATCGGCTCTCCTGTCGCGGGCCCGGCTCGCCTGACAGCGATCAATCGCCCCCTCGTCGATCCCGCCCGGGTCGCACATTACCGCTAATGTCCGCTCACTCCACCGGGCGGCGGTGGTCGAGCAGGTCGCGCTGGGCCTCGGGGCTGTCGCGCTCTTCCTCCACCATCTGGTCGATCTCGTCGCTGGGTGCCACATCGGGGGGCGCGGCCTCGGCCTCCGGCCTGGCCTTGCGCGGGCGCCCTGCCACACCGTCGCGGTCGGCGATGTTCTCGAACGGCAGACTGGCCGAGCGCGGGTCGAAGCGCAGGCGGTAGATCGGCTCGGGCAGGCCGAAGCCTGCATCTTCCAGCGCGGTCTTCACCGCCGGAATCGCCGCGCTCTGCGCCTTGAACCAGTCGGTTTTGCGCTGGTCGACCCAGCCGAGGAAGCGGATCACAACAGCTGAATCGCCCACCTCCACGATCCGCGCCTCCGGCGCAGGGTCTGCCAACATGAAGGGCAATGCCGCCAGTGTCGTACGGCCAAGCTCTGCTGCGGCGGTTGAGTCGTCGTCCGCATCGACCCCCAGGGTGAAATCGAACCGCCGCTGCGGATTGCGCGTGAAGTTGACGATCACCGCCTTGAACACGGTGGAGTTGGGAATGCGCAGGTGGTTGCCCTCCAGCGTCATCAGCACGGTGGCGCGGCTGGTGAGGCGGATCACGCGTCCCTCCATATCCTCGATCATCACATGGTCGTTGGCGCGGAACGGCTGGCGCAGGCTCAGCATCAGCGAAGCGACGTAGTTCTCCACCGTATCGCGCATCGCGAAGCCCAGCGCGATGCCGATCACCCCGGCTCCGCCCAGCACCGCGCCGAGCAGCGCCGTCGCACCGATGATGTCGAGCGCGATGACCGCAGCGAAGATGATCGCGATGAAGCGGATCGCGCTCGCCACCAGATCGGCGAGGAAGGCGTTGGGCGTGAAGATCCGCCAGACGAACTTGAGCGAGGCGAGCAGGTAGCCGGCCACCACGATCGCGAGGCCGATCAGCAGCGCAACACCGATCAGCGGCAGCAGGTTCGCCGCCTCGCGCAGCCGGTCGAGCAGCGCGGTGACGATATCGGCCGTGCCGCTGAGCGAGGTGTCGCGCGCGACCTCGTTCTCCACCGTCACCACGTCGAAACGCGCCGCGATCGCGCCCGCATCGTCGATCGCCTGCTGGCTGGGGGCCGAGCCGGTCAGCCGCACGACGCCTTCGCTGACCGCGACTTCGATACCGGAGAACGCGTCGACCTCGGCATAGATGTCGCGCAGGCGGGCGGCGATGCGGGCATCGGCCTGCGGATCGCGCTCGTCCGACAGCGCGCCGCTGGCGGTGGGCGTCGGCTCGGGTGCGGCGGCCTCGTCGGACGGCAGCGCAGGCAGCGCCGCCGCGAGCGGTGCGGCGAAGACGACGAGCCATGCGGCCAGACATGCCGCGATCGACCGGGCAGCCAGAATCCGCAGCATCGCCATCATTCCCCCTCGATTGCGGCGTAGGCCGTGCGCCCGCTCCCCACGCGCAAGCGGCTACTTGCCGCCGAAAGCCATGCCGAACCCGGCCGCGAGAAGCAGCGGCACACCCGCCGTCAGCAGCCATAGCGCCACCTGGTCGCGGCGGAATGCGCCGCGCAGCGAGACGTCGTGCGCCCGGTCGTCCGGCAGGTCCCGCCAGCGCTTCTCGAAGAAGCGCAGCACGGGAATGAACGCGCCGACCATCACCACCAGCAACAGGTAGACGGTGATCCCCTCGAACGCGTACTTCATCTTGGGCATGGTGATGAAGATCAGCAGCGCAGTGGTGACCAGCAGGGCCCACGCGATATTGTCGCTGATCGCGGCGCGCCAGTCGACTTCGCGCTCGCCGCCCAATGTTGCATCGCTCTTCATTTTCGGCACATCCTATCAGGCCCCGTCTCCACCAGCGATAGGGCGTGGCGCCCCTTCGCTCAAGCATCTCGCGCGACAGGCGGCGCCGGCGGCAAAGCATCGAGGCAAGCATTGTACCTTTCGCCGCGCGCACCATTTGCTAAGCAGCACGCCATGGCAGAGATCGACCCCGCCGAAATAGCCCAAAGCTCGCAAGAAGTGGAGGCGAACGCCGCCCCGCCGATTCCGCAGGGCGGGCTGGAAGTCGTGTCGATCGCCAAGAGCTACGACAAGCGCGCCGTGCTGACCGATATTTCGCTGTCGGTCGGCAAGGGCGAGGTGCTCGGCCTGCTCGGCCCTAACGGCGCGGGCAAGACCACGTGCTTCTATTCGATCATGGGGCTGGTGAAGCCCGATAGCGGCCGCATCCTGATGGATGGCGAGGATGTGACGCACCTGCCGATGTATCGGCGCGCGATCCTCGGCCTCGGCTACCTGCCGCAGGAAACCAGCATTTTCCGCGGTCTGACCGTGGAGCAGAACATCTCCACCGTCCTCGAACTGGCCGAGCCCGACCGGGACCGGCGGCGCGAGGGGCTGGAGCGTCTGCTCGACGAATTCGGCCTGACCCGATTGCGCACCGCGCCCGCGATGGCGCTGTCGGGGGGCGAGCGTCGCCGCTGCGAAATCGCCCGCGCGCTGGCGGCGAACCCTTCGATCATGCTGCTGGACGAGCCCTTCGCGGGGATCGATCCGCTCTCGATCAGCGATATCCGCGATCTCGTGATCGACCTGAAGAACCGTGGCATCGGTGTCCTCATAACCGACCATAACGTTCGCGAAACGCTCGATATCGTAGACCGTGCCTGTATCATCTACGGCGGCCAGGTCCTGTTCGCGGGCACCCCGCAGGACCTGGTCGAAGACGAGAACGTGCGCAGGCTCTACCTTGGCGAGAATTTTACGCTTTGATTTTCCGGCGGTCCGAAGGGTGATCGCTCGTGGAAAGCACCGGGCCGCCGGAGCGGTACCAGCCCGCACCCCCGCCCGGCCAACCCATGGGATTATCCTGTCGGGTTGGCCGGGCGGGGGTGCGGGCTGGTGCCGTGCGAGCCGACAGCTTCGCTGGCGGCGGACCACGCACTAATGTCGCTCGCCCCCCGCCTCGACCTGCGCCAGTCGCAATCGCTGGTGATGACGCCCCAGCTGCAGCAGGCGATCAAGCTTCTGACGCTGTCGAACCTCGAGATCGAGACCTTCATCGGCGACGCGCTCGAATCCAATCCGCTGCTCGAAATGGGCGAGGCTCCGCGCGCCGACGGCGAGGCAGATGGCGATCCCGGCGATGCACCCGAAACCCCGCGCGAGGAACGCGAGGCGGACACGCTGATCGCCGAGGGCGCGGCGGAAAGCGACGCGCCGACCGACCTGTCCTCCGCCGCGCTCGAAATCGACCGCGATACGGGCGACGGCAGCTGGGGCGCGAGCGAAGGCGCCGGGGGCGAGGACGATGGCTTCGGGATCGAGCAGCGCGGCGAAGCCTCGCTCTCGCTCACCGATCATCTCCACGCCCAGATCGGCGCGGCGGCGCGCGACGAGCGCGAGATCTTCATCGCCCGCGCGCTGATCGACCGGCTTGACGAGGCAGGCTACCTTGCCGAACCGCTGCTCTCGGTAGCCGAGGCGCTGGGCATTCCGCTGGCCGAAGCGGAGCGCTCGCTGGCGCTGGTCCAGTCGCTCGACCCGGCGGGCGTGGGCGCGCGCGACCTCGCCGAATGCCTCGCAATCCAGGCGCGCGAGGCGGACCGCTACGATCCGTGCATGGCGCGGCTGATCGATCACCTCGATCTGGTCGCGCGCGGCGAAGTCTCCCGGTTGCAGAAGCTGTGCGAGGTCGATGCCGAGGATCTGGCCGACATGCTGGCCGAACTGCGCGGTTACAATCCGCGCCCGGGGCTCGCCTTCGGGCAACAGGAAAGCGGCACGGTGGCGCCCGACATCCTGATCTCGCGCGAGGGCAGCGGCACCTGGCGCGTGGCGCTGAACGAGGCGACGCTGCCGCGGCTGGTGGTCAACCGCCCCTATCTGGTGACGCTGCGCGAAGGCTGCCGCGATCGCTCGAGCCGCGCGTGGCTGAAAGACAAGCTGGAGGATGCGCGCTGGCTGATCCGCGCGCTCGACCAGCGGCAAAAGACCATCCTTGCCGTTGCGAGCGAGATCGTGACGCAGCAGGAAGGATTCTTCCTCCACGGCGTCAGCCACCTGCGCCCGCTGACGCTGAAACAGGTGGCCCAAAGAATCGAGATGCACGAAAGCACGGTCAGCCGCGTGACGAGCAACAAGTTCCTCCACTGCCCGCGCGGCACCTTCGACCTCAAATATTTCTTCACCAGCGGGGTGGGCGGCGGCGAGGATGGCGAGGGCGCCAGCGCCGAATCGGTCAAGGCGCGGATCAAGTCGCTGATCGATGCAGAAGACCCCAAGAAGATCCTGTCCGACGACAAGCTGGTCGAACTCCTCAAGGCCGAAGACTTCGACATCGCGCGGCGCACCGTCGCCAAGTATCGCGAGGCGCTGGGCATCGGATCGAGCGTGCAGCGCCGCCGAGCCAAGAAGCTCGCCGCGATCGGCTGAGCGTCAGGCGCGCCGCAACACCGCGAACCAGGTCACGTTGTCGGCGCTGTCCTCGACATTTTCCGCGATCACTTCCAGCCCGTAGAGCTCGGCCGCGCGCGCCGATGCCAGCGCCGCGCGGGTCGGCAGACCGGCCTGCGCCACGTCGGCGGCAGCGCCTGCGGTATCGCCCGCTTCCTCGCGCCGCGCGCCGATCCGATCGAGGAAGCGCCCGCATTCGGCCAGCGCCATCGGGTGGCTCGCGACGACGGAGATGGCATCGAGCCGCGCGCCCGGCAGGGCGACGCAGTGGAACGCGACCGGCTGCGGATGGACGTCGATCCAGGTCACGGGAAGCGAATCGATCAGCTGCGCGACGCCGGGCACCTTGCCCGCGATCGAATTCTCGAACGGGATCACCGCCCGATCGCAGTCGCCTGCGACCAGCGCGTCGCACGCGCTGCGAAAATCGCTGTGGCCGATGGCTTCGTCATCGGGGAAATATCCGAGGCACGCCAGTTCGCCGAAGGCACCGGGGTGCCCGCCATATGCAATACGCATGTCCGGACCTGATCAGGCGGCGCGGCGCGCGAGCGGGACGACCCGCTCGATCGCACACAGGTACCATTCGCCCGAATGGGCCAGCGGGCAGACTGCTTCTCCGTGGCCGAGGCGGGTGGCCAGATCGCGCTGCTCCAGCACGGCGAAGCGCCGCTCTTCCGCAAGCCGCGTGTCGGACAGGCGCCCGATGGCGAGCGCGGAGCCCCTGCCCCCTTCGCCGAGCAGGCCGTCGATGATCGTCAGTTCGGGGTCGTCGGCAAGCTGGGTCCACCACCCGCTGTCGTCGATTTCGACCAGCGCGATGGCGTCGCCCGCGCGCGCCTTGGCGATCGCAGCTTCGGGCGAGGTCGTCTGCGTGATCGGCAGCACCGTGCCGAAGCGCGCGCGTGCCATCAGCTGGATCCGGGCCGGATGGCGCGTGGCGCTGAGCGCGATTTCGATCTTGCGCTGAGTCTGGAGGTTGACCGCCATCAGCTCGCGCCAGATCGCGGCGATGCTTTCGCCCGGGATGCGGCGGGTCATGTCGCTCAGCCGGGCGATCACCTGCGCTTCACGCGCGGGCCGCAGCAGCAGTTCGTCCTTGATCCCGTCGCCGGGGCCTTCCGCCGTATCGGCGGCCTTGGCACCGGCGATGGCCGCGGCAAGGTCCAGCCGACGCTCCATCAGGGCAAGCAGTTCCTGGTCGAGCTGGTCGATTTCTTCGCGCAGGCCGTCGATGGCGCGCGGATTGGTGTTGGCAGTGGTCATTAGGCTACTTTCGCTTCGCGGGGGCGCACCGATCATGCGTGGTGCGGCCGCGTTCGTTCTTCTGTCCTGGATGGTGGCCGCTTTATCGCGCAGGGCCTCGCGCCGGTCCCGATACGCCGCTCAGGCGTATCGGCCGCTAAACGAACCGAAGGTATAATAGCCGAGGGAATAGGAGGTGCGCGCCGCGCCGAGCGGTGCGACGGTGTGGGCCGGGGCGGATGCGGGGACGAAACGTTCCCGATGCCTGGTCATCACTGATCACTCCAGAGGCACGAATTGAAACGAAAGTGCTGCCTCGGACACTTTCGATGCAACGAATTATCGCATCGCACACCCTTTCGCAACCTCCGCGATTCCATCGCGTGCCCGCTGTGGCTTTCGGGCAACCCCGCCGCCTTGCAACCATTCGACTCGCGTGCGACCCGCTTCGCCGCAGGTTTGGCCGGATAAAAGTGTTTTACGCGATGTTAACCTTTTCCGTTCAGACCTTGTGTGGTTAATGAAACGCGGCACCTCGAAGGGACGAGGCGCAGCGGCACATCCACTGGGCTAAGGGGGCAACCCATGCGCGTACTGCTGATCGAGGACGAGCCGACGACGGCGAAGGCCATCGAGCTGATGCTGACGACCGAAGGCTTCAACGTCTATTCGACCGACCTGGGCGAGGAAGGCCTCGATCTGGGCAAGCTGTATGACTACGACATCATTCTGCTCGATCTGAACCTGCCGGACATGCACGGCTACGACGTGCTGAAGAAGCTGCGCGTCGCCAAGGTGCAGACGCCGGTGCTGATCCTGTCGGGCATTGCCGAGATGGATTCCAAGATCCGCAGCTTCGGTTTCGGCGCGGACGATTACGTGACGAAGCCGTTCCATCGCGAAGAGCTGGTCGCCCGCATCCATGCCGTCGTGCGCCGGTCGAAGGGCCACAGCCAGTCGGTCATCCGCACCGGCAAGCTGGCGGTGAACCTCGATGCCAAGACGGTCGAGGTCGACAGCGCGCGGGTCCACCTGACGGGCAAGGAATACGCGATGCTCGAGCTGCTTTCGCTGCGCAAGGGCACCACGCTGACCAAGGAAATGTTCCTCAACCACCTCTACGGCGGGATGGACGAACCCGAATTGAAGATCATCGACGTGTTCATCTGCAAGCTGCGCAAGAAGCTGAGCCACGCGTGCGACGGCGAGAATTACATCGAGACCGTGTGGGGCCGCGGCTACGTGCTGCGCGATCCGAACGAGGAGGCCGAGGCGGCCTGAACCCGCCCGGCCCTTACGGGCAAATCGTGAAATAGTTGCGGCGCCGAAGATTTTCTTTGGCGCCGTTTTGTTGTTCCAGACGTAAAGGTGCCGCTTCAACTGCGTAAGGTAGCGCCCGCGTGGACATATTCGGTTTCGATCTCGCCGAAATTCTTCCCTTCATCGCTGTCGGTTTTGCCGCCCAACTGGTCGACGGAGCGCTGGGCATGGCCTTCGGGGTCATCACCAACACGCTGCTGGTCGGCCTGCTGGGCGTGCCGCCCGCGCTCGCCTCGCAGCGGGTCCACCTGGTCGAGTGTTTCACCACCGCCAGTTCGGCGATCAGCCACCTAGTCAACCGCAATATCGACCGCAAACTGTTCTTCCGCCTGCTGATCCCCGGGGTGATCGGCGGCGTGGCAGGCACCACCGTGCTCGCCTCGATCGACGCCGCGGTCATCAAGCCCTTCGTGCTGACCTACCTGGCGGGCATCGGCATCTACCTGCTGGTGCGCGGCCTGCTCTATCCGCCCGTGATGCGCGAGGCGAAGCGCGTCGCCCCGCTGGGCCTGATCGGCGGCTTTCTGGACGCCGCAGGCGGCGGGGGCTGGGGCCCGGTCGTCACCTCCAACCTGCTGATTCAGGGGGCCGAGCCGCGCCGCGTGGTGGGCACGGTCAATTCGGTCGAGTTCTTCCTGACCGTCAGCGTCTCGATCGCGTTTATCTTCCATTTGGGACTGGGCGATTTCGTGGGTGCGACGCTCGGCCTCATTATTGGCGGAGTGGCAGCTGCACCATTCGGTGCGCTCGCCGCGCGACATTTCTCGCCCAAACTGGTGCTGATCCTCGTGGGCATCGTGCTCACCGTGACCAGCGCCTACGGTATCTACACCGCGCTGTCCTGATCGCCGTCTGTCGGGGCGGTCACCGCCTCGCGCCGCTCCCACTGCTTCAGCGTGCGTGGGTGCGACAGCCGGGCGAAGTCGACCCCGCTCGGCTCTTGGAACAGGCGCAGCCCGAATTCCGGCAGGATGGCGAGCAGGTGGTCGAAAATCTCGGCCTGGATGAACTCGTATTCGGCAAACTGCGTGGTCGCAGCGAAGGTGTAGAGCTGCAGCGGCAGGCCCGTCGGCGTCGGCTCGAGCTGGCGCACCATCGTCAGCATGTCCTGGTGGATCTGCGGATGGGTGCGCAGATAGGCCGTCACATAGGCGCGGAAGGTGCCGATATTGGTGATCCGCCGCGCATTGACCGGGTTGCTCTCCCCCGCCATCTCGCGCGCGTTCCATTCGCCCAGTTCCTGCTCCTTGCGGTCGAGATAGTCGCGCAGCAGGCGGAAACGCCGCAGATCCGCCACCTCCTCGTCGGTCAGGAAACGCAGCGTGTTCTGGTCGAGATGGATCGCGCGCTTGATCCGCCGCCCACCCGCATCGGTCATGCCGCGCCAGTTGCGAAAGCTCTCGTTGATCAGCTTGTAGGTCGGGATCGTGGTGATCGTCTTGTCGAAGTTCTGCACCTTCACCGTGTGCAGCGCGATATCGATCACGTCGCCGTCGGCGTTCTGCTGCGGCATCTCGATCCAGTCGCCCACTCGCAGCATGTCATTGGTCGACAGCTGGACCGACGCGACGAGGCTGAGGATGGTGTCCTTGAACACCAGCAGCAGCACCGCCGCCATCGCGCCGAGGCCCGACAGGAGCAGTAGCGGCGACTGTTCGATCAGCGCGGCAATGCCGAGGATCGTCGCGGCGGCGTAGACGAGGATCTTGATGACCTGGAGGAAGCCCTTGATCGGGCGGTTCTTGGCCTCCGGTCGGCGGTTGTAGACCTCGTTGACGTATTTGAGTGCGGTTGTGATCGCGAGCGCGAAGCTCAGCACGATCGTCGCGTTGGCGACATTGGCGACCACGGCTTCGATTTCTGCGGGCAAATACCGCACGAAGACGATCCCGCGCGAAATGATGAGCAGCGGAATCGCCGTGATCAGCCAGCCGACCGCCTTGTCGGGTGTCTTGGTCCGCCGGTCGAGGAAGGGCGCGGCCATGCGCAGCGCGATCTTCTTGAGCGCCAGATTGACGAGGAAGGCGATCAGCAGCAGCAGCGCGACGCCGCCCAGCGCCTGCACCAGCGGGGGTTGGCCGTTCAGCGTGGTGAAGAGTTCCTGCATGGCTTTGGCGCCTAACGCGAACCGGCCGCACGCGTCACCCCCTGAAGCAAAGTGCGTGCGTAGCACGGCCAGCCGAATTCGCTTGGAAAGATCGGGCGTCTCTGCGAATTCGAGGCCTGAAAACCGAACTGCAGGCTGGGCAAATGGCGATACTTTCGGACTACTCGGCCCAGATCGGGCTTGCGCTGCTCCTGCTCACATTCGTCGCCTTCATGCTGGAGCGGCGGCCGCCCGTCGTCATCGCGGTCGTCTCAGGTGCGATCATGCTCGCGCTGGGCTATCTCTCGCCCAAGGAGATGCTGGGCACCTTCTCCAACTCCGCGCCGATCACCATCGCGGCGATGTTCATCCTTTCGGGCGCGCTGCTGCGCACCGGCGCGCTGGAGGAAGTGTCGGGCTGGGTCATCCGCCGGACCATGCAGAGCCCCCGGCTGGCCACCGCCGAGATCGGGCTGGGCACGATCGCCGCCTCGGCCTTCATGAACAACACGCCGGTGGTCATCGTGATGATCCCCGTGGTCAAGAAGCTCGCGCAGGTGCTGAAGACGGGCGCGACGCGGCTGCTGATCCCGCTATCCTACCTGTGCATCCTCGGCGGTACGATGACGCTGATCGGCACCTCCACCAACCTGCTGGTCGACGGCGTGGCGCAGGAGGCCGGGCAGGCGCCCTTCGGCATTTTCGAAATCACCGCGGTCGGCTTCGTCGGTCTGGTCGCGGGTCTTGCCGTGCTGGTGCTGCTGGGCCCGCTGCTGCTGCCCAATCGCGGCCCGCGCATGGGCGACGAGACGCGCGAGAGCGACATCTACCTCACCCACCTGACGCTGATGGCGACCAGCAAATATGTCGGTCGCACCCTGGCGGAGAGCAATATCGGCAGGCGCCCCGGCGTGCGCGTGGTGGCGATCCAGCGCGGGACCGATCTCTACCGCAAGGATCTGGACGCGTTCGAACTGGCGCCCGACGACCAGCTGATCGTCAGCGCCAGCCCCGAGGAAATCACCTCGCTCGCCGAGGCGCCCGATTTTCGCACCGGGCTCGTCGGATTGGGGGGCGGAGTGGAGACCGCGCGCGACAAGCGCCCGGCCGACCTGAAGGTGATCGAGGCGGTGGTGTCCGCCACGCACCCGGTGGTCGGCCAGCGGCTGAAGGAAATCCCGCTGCTCTCGCGCCTGCGGGTCCGCGTGCTCGGCCTTGCGCGCCCGCACCACCTGCCCGGCCCCTCGCTTGGCGAGACGCGGGTGCGCGCGGGCGACCGGCTGCTGATCGCGGCGGGGCCCGACGCGGCGCAGGCGCTGCAGGGCAATGTCCAGCTGACCAATGTCGGCCTCACCACCGCGCAGTCCTTCCGCCGGACCAAGGCCCCGATCGCGATTGCCACGCTGGCCGCAGTGGTGGTGGGCGCGGCGGTGTTCGGCCTGCCGATCGAGGCGCTGGCGGTGGGCGGTGTGGCGCTCGTGCTGGCGACCCGCTGCATCGAGCCGAGCGATGCCTGGGCCAGCCTCGACGGCAGCACGCTGGTGCTGATCTTCGGCATGCTCGCCTTCGGCACCGGCCTCGACAATGCGGGCACGATCGGGCTGATCGTCGATTCGATCCAGCCGCTGCTGGGCGCGAGTTCGCTGCTGGTGCTGATCCTGCTGGTCTATGCGGTCACCAGCACGCTGACCGAGGCGATCACCAACAACGCCATCGCGGTCATCATGACGCCGCTCGCCATCGGGCTGGCCGATGCGGCGGGGCTCGACGCGCGGCCGCTGATCGTGGCGGTCATGTTCGGCGCCAGCGCCAGCTTCGCGACCCCGATCGGCTACCAGACCAACACGCTGGTCTATGGCGCGGCCAATTACCGCTTTTCCGACTTCGTGAAGATCGGCGTGCCGATGAACATCGTCGTCGGCCTGGCCGTGTCCTTCGCCATCTGGATTTACTTCGGCTGAGGCGCTAGCCGCACGGCCATGACCGCATACAAGGATGGCGACCCCACCACGCTGAGCAGACTCTACGGCCGCAGCGTCGGCAAGCCGCTGCGCGCGCGCCAGCAGGCGCTCGTGGACGACCTGCTACCCAAGATCGCCGTGCCCGAGGAAGGCCCGATCACCGCCGAGCGGCTGTTCGGCGAAGATTGCCCGCTGCATTTCGAGATCGGCTTCGGCGGGGGCGAGCATCTCGCCTACCGCGCGGATCTGCTGCCCAACCACGGCTTCATCGGGGCCGAGCCCTTCCTCAACGGCGTCGCGCAGGCGCTGACCCATGTCGAGGACCAGCGGCTCGCCAATATCCGGCTGCACGCGGGCGATGCGCTGCAGGTACTCTCTCGCGTGCCCGACGGCGCGCTTACGATGGTTTACCTGCTTCATCCCGACCCCTGGCCCAAGAACAAGCACGCCAAGCGCCGGATGGTGAACGACGGGCCGGTGCGGATGATCGCGGACAAGCTCAAGCCCGGCGGCGAGTTCCGCTTCGGCACCGATCACCCGGTCTATCTGCGCCACGCGCTTATGGTGATGCGGCGCTTCACGCAGGACTTGGAATGGCAGGTCGATGGGCCGAAGAGCTTCCAGAACCGCCCCTCGGGCTGGTGCGAGACGCGCTACGAGAGGAAGGCGCGCGAACAGATGGGCCACGAGGTGTGGTACTTCCGCTACCGTCGCAGATAAGGGGGCGCAAATAGCGAAAAGGCCGCCCGGTCGCCCGGACGGCCCTTCTCTCACCCGCCCAAGGTTGAAAGAATCAGAAGCGGACGCCGACGCCGGCCACCACCTGATCGGTGGTCACTTCGCCCACGTCTCCGCCGACATCGCCGTAGCGCGAGCGGCGATATTCCAGCCGCGCTTCGAGCGGGCCGGGCAGCTGCACCTGCACGCCGCCGCCGTAGCGCAGGCCGGTCGCGTTTTCCTCGATATCGGCAAAGGACCCGGCGGTGGTGAAGGACCGCGTGTCGAGCGCGGTGTAGCCGAACTTGCCATAGGCGGCGATGCCCGGCGTCACCGCGAAGCCCGCCCGCGCGCCCAGATAGTACTGGCCATTCGATTCGAGCCCGTCGCGGGCCCCTGCGAAGCTGTCGGGAAACTCGGTCGATGCATCGCTGGCCGAATATTCGCCCTCGACGCCGACGAAGGCGCTGCCGAACGACATGTCGTAGCCCGCAGCAATCCCGTAGACCACCGAATCGGCGTCGGCGGTCACGCTGCTATCCTCCGATTCCACGCCGAGGCCTTCGAAGCCCGCGAGAACGCCGACATGCAGCCCGCCGGGCGCGATGTCCTGCTCCGGATCCTGGGCGGCGGCGGGCGATGCCGCGAGCGCTGCCGTGGCGCCGAGGATGGCGCCCACCCTGACGATGCTTGCGATCGATCTGTTCATGCGTGTCCTTTCGCGTGCCTCGATTGGCACTCGCGCGCCTTCTGGACGGACTATGGTTATCGGAGGGTTAACCGGACGCACGACCGGGCGCGTGTCCGCACCCGCTGGTCCGCAGCCTTCTGCGCAAGTCCGGAACGATTGCCGCGTCCTGCGCGCTTCCTTGGTAGACCTTACGAAGGAGAGAAAGATCATGGCCCTCAATACCCTCAAAGACGTTTACATCGACCAGCTGCAGGACATCTACAGCGCCGACCGCCAGTCGCTCGAAGCGACCAAGAAACTGCACGAGCGGGCGAGCGACCCCGATCTGAAGGCAGCACTGAAAGCCGGCGTCGAAGGCATCCAGAGCGGGCTCGACACCCTCAAGCCCATCATCGAAGGCCACGGCGCCAAGCCGACCGGCGAATTCTGCAAGGGCATGGAAGGCATCGTGAAGGAAGTCGACGCGCATGTGATCAACACCGAGTTCGGCGACGATGCGGTGCGCGACGCGATGATCATCACGCAGTACCAGCGCATGACGCATTATGGCCTCGCCGGTTATGGCTGCGTGGTCGCCTTTGCCAAGCGCCTCGGCCTCGATGACGAAGCCGCCAAGCTCAACGAATGCCTCGACAACACCTACGAAGGCGACCGCCGGATGACCGACATCGCGGTCGGCGACGTCAACAAGCAGGCCGCCTGAGGCACACCATCTGCGAACCTTCGCGGGCGTCGGCATGGTCGGCGCCCGCATTGCATTGAGGAGCCATATTCATGAGCGAACCCAAGAGCATTCTCATCATCGGAGCATCGCGCGGCATCGGGCTGGGCCTCGCGCGCGAGTTCGCCAGCCGCGGCTGGCAGGTCACCGCAAGCGAACGCAGCCGCAGCGACGCGCTGCACGAGGCGGGCGAGATCGACATCGTGACCGTCGACGTCACCGAACCCGACAGCTACCTCGGCCTCAAGAACAAGTTCGCCGAGAAATCGCTCGACGCGATCATCGTCAACGCCGGCATCACGGGCGCCGACCACCAGTCCGCCGAAGCCGCGACCGACGAGGAAATCGCGCACGTCATGCAGACCAACGCCTACGGCCCCGCGCGGGTCGGCAAGGCGCTGCTGCCGATGCTGAAGGATGGCGGTACGCTGGCCTTCATGTCCTCGCTGATGGGATCGATCGCCGACAGTTCGGGCGGGTTCGAATTCTACCGCGTGAGCAAGGCGAGCCTCAACATGCTCGCCAAGGGCATCGCCGAACAACAGGCGAAGGCGCGCGACATCGAAGTCCTCTCGCTCCACCCCGGGTGGGTCCAGACCGACATGGGCGGGCCCAACGCCAAGATCACGGTCAAGGAAAGCTGCACCGGCCTTGCCGACGTGGTCGAGAAGGCCGGTGGCCCAAATTCCGGGGGCGGCTACCGCTTCGTCAATTACAAGGGCGAGGAACTGCGCTTCTAGCGCCTATTCGACCACTCCGGCCGCCGCCAGCACCGCCAGCGTCAGCACGTCGGGCACGTTGGCGGTGACCGGCACGATCTGGACGGGCTTTTCCATGCCCACCAGCATCGGCCCGATCGTGGCATCGCCGCCCAGCTCGCGCAGCAGCTTGGCGGAGAGGTTCGCCGATTGCAGGCCGGGCATGATGAGCACGTTGGCGGGGCCCGACAGGCGGCTGAACGGATAGAGCGCCATGACTTTCTCGTTCAGCGCGGCATCGGGCGCCATCTCGCCTTCATATTCGAAACCGGGCTGCTTCTTGTCGAGGATGTGCACCGCGTCGCGGATGTTCTCGAGCCATTTGCCCGGCGGGTTGCCGAAGGTGGAGTAGGATAGGAAGGCGACGCGCGGCTCGTGCCCCATGCGCCGCGCCACTTCCGCCGTCTCGCAGGCGATGTGGGCAAGGTCCTGCGACGTCGGACGCTCGTTGATCGTCGTGTCGGCGAGGAAGGTCGTGTGGTTCTTGCCGACCAGCATGTGGATGCCGAAGGACAACCCGCCGGGCTTGGGATCGAGCACGCGGCCGATCTCGCGCGCGGTCTGCGCGTAGGTACGCGTCAGGCCCGAAATCAGCGCATCGCCATGGCCCAGCGCGACCAGCAGCGACGCGAAGACGTTGCGATCCTGGTTGACCATCCGGCGCACGTCGCGCTCGGTATAGCCGCGTCGCTGGAGCCGCTTGTACAGGAACTCGACCATTTCGGGCACATGTTCGCTGTCGGCCGAATTCTGGATCTCGAAGCTGCCCGGGTCGGATATGCCGAGCATGTGCATCTTGTCCGCCACGGCCTTCGTCCGGCCAACCAGGATCGGCGTGCCGTACCCGAAGTCGCGGAACTGGATCGCGGCGCGCAGCGCCACTTCCTCTTCCGCCTCGGCGAAGACCACGCGCTTGGGATTGGCCTTCGCCTCTTCGTAGACCTGCGTAAGCACCGATGTGGTCGGGTTGAGCCGCGATTTCAGCGCCAGCCGGTAGGCGTCCATATCCTCGATATGATGCTGCGCGACGCCCGACTTCATCGCCGCCTCGGCGACGGCGGACGAAACCTCCTCCATCAGGCGCGGATCGAAGGGGGCGGGAATGATGTAGTCGGTGCCGAACTTGTGGCTTTTGCCATAGGCCGCGGCGACCTCTTCGGGCACGCGTTCGCGCGCGAGGCCGGCGATCGCATGCGCGGCGGCGATCTTCATCTCCTCATTGATCGCGGTCGCCCGCACGTCGAGCGCGCCGCGGAAGATGAAGGGGAAGCCGAGGACGTTGTTGACCTGGTTGGGGTAGTCGCTGCGCCCGGTGGCGATGATCGCGTCGGGCCGCACCGCCTTGGCTTCCTCGGGCATGATTTCGGGCACCGGATTGGCCATTGCGAAGATGATCGGCTTGTCCGCCATCTTCTCCACCCATTCGGGCTTCAGCGCCCCCGCAGCCGACAGGCCGAGGAAGATATCGGCGCCCTCCAGCGCCTCCTCGAGGCTGCGCGCGTCGGTTTCGACTGCATGCGCGCTCTTCCACTGGTCGACGTCCTTGCGGCCCGGATAGATCGGGCCGGAGCGGTCGCACACGATCACGTTCTCGTGCGGCACGCCGACCGACTTGATCAGCGCGGTGCACGCCAGCGCGCTCGCGCCCGCGCCGTTCACGACCATCCGCACGTCCTTCAGATCGCGGCCGGTCAGGTGGCAGGCATTGATCAGCCCGGCGGCGGCGATGATCGCGGTGCCGTGCTGGTCGTCGTGCATGATCGGGATGTTCATGCGTTCGCGCAGCGCCTGCTCGATGATGAAGCATTCGGGCGCGGCGATGTCTTCCAGGTTGATCCCGCCGAAGCTGGGTTCGAGCAGAGCGACCGCCTCGATGAACTTGTCTGGGTCTTCGGTATCGACCTCCAGATCGATCGCATCGACATCGGCGAAGCGCTTGAACAGCACCGCCTTGCCTTCCATCACCGGCTTGCTGGCCAGCGCGCCGAGATTGCCCATGCCGAGGATGGCGGTACCGTTGGAAATGACCGCGACGAGGTTGGCGCGCGCGGTATATTTCGCAGCGTTCGCCGGATCGTCGGCGATCGCCTGCACGGGCGATGCCACGCCGGGCGAATAGGCGAGGCTCAGGTCGCGCTGGGTCGCCATCGGCTTGGACGCGATGATCTCGATTTTCCCGGGCCGTCCGCTCTCGTGATAGAGCAGCGCTTCGCGCGCCTCGAAGCCGGAGTTGGCTCCGCCATTCGATCCCTTATCGCTTTCGTCAGCCATTCGCGCCCTCGTTGTTCTGCTTGTGCTTCGCCCTAGCCGTCACCTTCCGACAGTCAAAGACTCAATCCTGAAGGGAGTACTGCCGGCTTGACGACGCGCCGCCGCAGGATAGCAATCCCCGCATGGCCCCAAACGATCCCGAGTCGGACGCCGCGCAAAGCAGGATCGCAGCGCTGGAGGCGCGGCTCGATGCGATCGAACGGCTGGGCTCGCACGGGGGTGTCGTGGACCGCATCCTGCGTTACCTGCCGTGGCTGGCGATCGGCAACCTGGTGGTCGGAATACCGGCGGTCGCCATCTCGCTCTCGGTCGCCTATTTCGCCTTCGTTCAGGCCAATGCGACCGACAAGATGCAGGTCGCAGCCGTCTGGCCCAGCGTCAGCTACATCACCTCCAATCAGGGCGCGGAGGATGGCGCACCGGGGCCGATCCGCATGGCGCTGGCCAATAGCGGCGTGGGCCCGGCGATCGTGCGCGGGCTGCAGGTCGAATACGAGGGCAAGCGCTACGTCGGTTTCGAGGATCTTCTGCGCGCCTGCTGCGCATCCCCGGGCGAATCGGTGTCGACCGGGATCGGATCTATCAACGGCGAAGTGCTGCGCCCGGGCGAGGAAGCGATGTTCGCTATGGTCATCCCGGACGGAACGCCGCCCGAGGTTTTCGAGCGGTTCAACCGCGAACGCCTGCGGTTCAAGATAAGCCTTTGCTATTGCTCGGTATTCGACGATTGCTGGGTCGAAAGCTGGGACCTCGACCAGCCCAAACCGGTCGACCAGTGTCCCGCCGACTGGGTCCAGTATTCCGGTTTTCCCCAAGGGCCGCTCGAGGAGCGATGACCCCGCGCCGCTGACCCGGTAAAGCCCCACTCCCGATGGCCGCGAGCAAACCCACCCCGATGATGGAACAGTACCACGCGCTGAAGCGCGAGGCGGGCGAGTGCCTGCTGTTCTACCGCATGGGCGACTTCTTCGAGCTGTTCTTCGACGACGCCAAGGTCGCCGCCGGGGTGCTCGACATCGCGCTGACCAGCCGGGGTGAAAGCGGCGGCGAATCCGTGCCGATGTGCGGCGTGCCCGTCCATTCCGCGGATGGCTATCTCGCCCGCCTGATCCGCGCGGGCCACCGCGTCGCCATTGCCGAACAGGTCGAGACGCCCGACGAGGCCAAGGCGCGCGCCAAAGCGGAGGGTAAGCCCTCGTCCAAGGTGCTGGTCGCGCGCCAGATCATCCGCTTCGTCACCGCCGGCACGCTGACCGAGGATGCCCTGCTCGAGCCGCGCCGCGCCAACCGGCTGGCAGCGGTGTGCGACGTGCGCGGGCGCATGGGGATCGCGGCCTGCGACATCTCGACCGGGCGGATGGAGCTGGAAGAGGCCGATGCGGGCGGGCTGTCCGCCGCGCTGTCGCGCCTCGGCGCCAGCGAGATCGTGGCGCCCGAGGACTGGGCCATGGCGCCGGACGAGGCCACTTTGCGACCCGCGTCGGACTTCGCGAGCGAGCGCGGGCGGAAGCGGTTGCAGGACCTGCACGGCGTTTCCACGCTCGACGCGTTCGGCGATTTCTCGCGCGCCATGCTGGCCGCGGCGGGCGGTCTGCTCGCCTATCTCGAACATGCCGGGCGCGGCGCGATGCCGTTCCTCCTGCCGCCGACGGTCAATGCGAGCGATGCGCTGATGGCGATCGACGAGGCCAGCCGGACCAGTCTCGAGATCACTGCGACGCAGGCCGGTGCCCGGGCGGGCAGCCTGCTGGGTACGGTCGATCGTTGCGTGACGAGCGCGGGCGCGCGGCTGCTTGCCGAAGACCTGTCCGCCCCGCTCGCCCGCAAGCCCGCGATCGATGGACGCCTCGCGCTGGTGCGCTTCTTCCACGAGGATCCGATCCTGCGCAGCGACACGCGCGAAGCATTGCGTGCGATCCCCGATATCGCCCGCGCGCTGGCGCGGCTGGTCGCGGATCGGGGGTCTCCGCGCGATCTCGGCCAGGTGCGCGACGGGCTGGCGCAGGCGCGTATGCTCCATGCCAGCCTCTCGCGGTTGCCCGATCTTCCCGCGCTGCTGACGGAACTGCTGCCTCGATTGACCGGGCACGCCGGGCTGGTCGACGAGCTGGGTCGCGCGCTGGTCCCGTCTCCGCCGACCGAGCGCAGCAATGGCGGCTTCATCGCCGAAGGCTACGACGCCGCGCTCGATTCGCTGCGCGAGACATCGGGCAATGCGCGCCGCGCGATCGCCGCGCTCGAGGCGGGCTACCGCAAGGAAACCGGCGTCTCCTCGCTCAAGATCAAGCATAACGGCGTGCTCGGCTATTTCATCGAGGTGCCCGCGCGCCACGGCGATGCGCTGATGGCGCCCGACAGCGGCTTTACCCACCGTCAGACGATGGCGAATGCGGTGCGGTTCAACTCGCTTCACCTGCACGAGGAAGCGAACCGGATCGCCGAGGCAGGCGGCCGCGCACTCGCCGCCGAGGAAGCGCATTTCGAATCGCTGGCCCAGCTGGTCGTCGAGGCGCGCGAGGCCATCGCCCGCACCGCCGACGGGCTGGCCCGGATCGACGTGGCGGCAGGACTGGCAGAGCGTGCGGCGGAGGGCGACTGGTGCGCGCCGCAAATCGAGGATGCGCCCTGCCTCGATATCGTCGCCGGGCGACATCCGGTGGTCGAAGCGGCTCTGGCCAAGGCGGGTGAGCGGTTCGTGCCCAATGATTGCGGTCT
This sequence comes from Alteriqipengyuania lutimaris, assembly GCF_003363135.1. Classification (NCBI taxonomy): domain Bacteria; kingdom Pseudomonadati; phylum Pseudomonadota; class Alphaproteobacteria; order Sphingomonadales; family Erythrobacteraceae; genus Alteriqipengyuania; species Alteriqipengyuania lutimaris. The sequence continues at coordinate 476,948 of NZ_QRBB01000001.1, forward strand.
CGACGATACCGGCCGCCTGTGGCTGATCGGCGGGCCCAACATGGGAGGTAAATCGACCTTCCTGCGCGCCAATGCGCTGATCGTGCTGCTGGCGCAGGCGGGCAGCTACGTGCCCGCGCAAAGCGCGCGGATCGGGCTGGTCGACCGGCTGTTCAGCCGAGTGGGCGCGAGCGACAACCTGGCGCGCGGTCGCTCGACCTTCATGGTCGAAATGGTCGAGACCGCAGCGATCCTCGCGCAGGCGACTCCGCGCAGCTTCGTCATCCTCGACGAGGTCGGGCGCGGCACCTCGACCTATGACGGGCTGGCATTGGCCTGGGCGGTGGCCGAGGCGATCCACGAACAGAACCGCTGCCGCTGCCTCTTCGCGACGCATTACCACGAGCTCGCGCGGCTGGCCGAGACCTGCGAGGCGCTGTCGCTCCATCACGTGCGCGCCCGCGAATGGCAGGGCGATCTGGTGCTGCTGCACGAAGTCTCGGAAGGCCCCGCCGACCGCAGCTACGGCCTTGCAGTCGCGAAGCTGGCGGGGGTGCCCGCAGGCGTGGTCGACCGGGCGAGCGCGGTGCTCGCAAAGCTTGAGCGTGGGCGTGAGGAAACCGGCGGACTTGCGGCGGGTCTCGGCGATCTGCCGCTGTTTTCCGCCGCTTTCCAGGCGGAAGAGGATGCATGCGACACGTTGCGCGAAAAACTCTCCGCACTCGATATCGACGCGCTGTCTCCGCGCGAGGCGCTCGACATGCTGTACGAATTGAAGCGCGAAGCGGGCGAAAGCTAACCTTAGCTGGATTTGCCATCGGGCGCAGGGCCGCTAGGTTCTTCTTTCATGGCACAGGACGATCCCCCCCAAGATCCGGACAAGAGCACCCAGTGGGCCGAATTCCGGACCGACCTGGCGGAGGACCGCAACATCATGGCGATGGAGCGGACCTTCGCGGGCTGGATGCGCACCGCCTTCGCCGCGATCGGTATCGGGCTGGGCTTCCGGGCGCTGTTCGGCAGCTGGGACCCCGCGTGGATGCCCAAGGTGATCGCGACCGCGTTCATCCTCGGCGGCGGCTGGCTCGCGATCACTGCGGAGCGGCGCGCGTGCAAGACACTGGCGCGTCTGAGCACGCACGAGTTCGAGCCGATCCCGACCCCCAATTTCCGCGTCATGGCGTATGGGGTCGCGATCGGCTCGCTCGTCGTCACCGTCGGTCTGTGGGTGCTGGTGGAAGGCTGAGATAGCCTTCCGGCAAAGCTCAGGTTCCGTCGCCGCGCAGGCCATCGGGCTTGGACGGCTTGCCGTACTTGTCGACATTGTCGTCGTGGTTGGGCTCGCCCGCATAGGCCGACATGTCGACCGTGTTGCCCCGCTCCATCTGGTTCATGTGATCGACCACGTCCTGCGCGTCGGGCGCGGTCAGGCCGCTGGGCGCATGGTCGCTGTTGGTGCCGAGGATCGAAGTCGAGACGTTCTGCGCCTGGTCGGACACGGTCTGCGCCTGCTCGTAGGACCCGACCTGCTCCGAATTCTCGTTCTCGGGTGCCAGCTCGTCGGTCTGGCGACGCTCGCCGTCGAAATCGGAGGGCAGCTCGTTCTTGTTCTTGTCGTTCATGGGGAATCTCCTTTCCTCATGAACGGGCGGGGGGTTTGCGCGGTTCCGGGGGGAGGAGGAGTCTTCGTCGCGGTGCCTGCGGGTCATCTTTGTTCGGTACCGGCCCGCACCCCCGCCCGGCCAACCCACAGCATAATAACGATGGGTTGGCCGGGCGGGGGTGTGGGCTGGTACCGAATTCCAAAAAACTAACGCGTGGGCACCGGCTCATCGCCCGAATAGTCGTAGAAGCCGCGGCCGGTCTTGCGGCCCAGCCAGCCGGCTTCGACATATTTCACCAGCAGCGGCGCGGGGCGGTACTTGGTGTCGCCGGTGGTCTCGTGCAGCACGCGGATGATGTCGAGGCAGGTGTCCAGCCCCACGAAATCGGCCAGCTGCAGCGGGCCCATCGGGTGGTTAAGGCCGAGGCGGCAGCCAAGGTCGATATCCTCGATGCTGGCGGTCGACTGGCCCAGCACGAAGACCGCTTCGTTGATCATCGGCAGCAGGATGCGATTGACGACGAAGCCGGGCTCGTCCTGCGAGAGGACCACTTCCTTGCCCAGATGATGCGCGAGGGCGATCGTGCGGTCGGTCACGTCCTTGTCGGTCGCGAGGCCCGGGATCACTTCGATCAGGCCCATCACGGGCACCGGATTGAAGAAGTGCAGCCCGATGAAGCGCGCGGGGTCGGGCGACCAGTTGGCCATCCGCGTGATCGGGATCGAGCTGGTATTGCTCGCCATGATCGCGCCCTGCGCCAGATGCGTGCCCGCGTTCTCGAAGATCGCCTTCTTGATCTCCGCCTTCTCGGTCGCGGCTTCGATGATCATGTCGGCTTCCGCCATCGGTGCGACATCGGCGACCGGCTTGATCCGGGCGAGCGCGGCGTCGGCATCGGCGGCCTCGATCTTGCCCCTGGAGACCAGCTTGCCGAGTCCCTTCTCGATCCGCTCGCGCGCCTGTTCGGCAATGGCGAGTTCGCGATCCGTCAGCAGCACGTCGATCCCGTTCTGGGCGATGGTCTGCGCAATCCCCGAGCCCATCTGGCCCGCGCCGATGACACCGATGGTTTTCATGACTCTTTTCCGTCCTTCGCAATTGCAGCAAAGGTGTCGGCTAGCGATCACCGACGCGCATGGCTAGAGGTTAGTTTTATTATGCAAGCTAGCGGTTGGCGCCCGGGACCCACGTTACGTCGGTGCGGCCTTCATCATTGGCGAGGCGCGCGTGGCAGAACAACAGGTCCGACAGGCGGTTGATATATTGCAATGCCGCAGGGTTCACCGGCTCATGCTGCGCCAGGTCGGTCATCGTGCGTTCGGCGCGGCGGACCGTGGCGCGCGCGACGTGCAGCCGCGCCGCTGCCTCGCTCCCGCCGGGGAGCACGAAACTGGTCAGCGGTTCGAGTTTTTCGGTCGCGGCATCGATCGCACGCTCCAGCCATTCGACCTGCGCGGGCACGACGCGCAGCGCCATGTCGCCCGGCTCGAACCCTTCGGCGTCGAGCGCGCCCTTGGGCGTCGCCAGATCCGCGCCGAGATCGAACAGGTCGTTCTGGATGCGCCGCAAATCGCCGGCATCGTCGAGCGCCGCGATCGCGAGGCCGAGCGCGCTGTTCGCCTCGTCGACCGCGCCGATGGCGGCGATCCGCGCGGCATGCTTGGGCGTGCGGCTGCCATCGACCAGCCCGGTCGTGCCGTCGTCGCCGGTGCGGGTGTAGATCTTGTTGAGCTTGACCATCGGGGCCCGATGGCCGGGTTACTGCGACACTGCAAGCAGGATGGCGACCACCAGGATCGCCAGCCCCTGGTACTTGATGCGGTCGAACATCGCCTTGTTCTGCATCATCTGCATCTCGGTCACGGTTTCGCCCGTATTGTTTTCCAGGTCGATCTTGGTGGTCTTCAGGAAGGCGATGATCCCGCGCACGAGCGAGACCACGACCATGATCGAGAGAAGGACGATTGCGATGATAAGAAGTGCGGTCATGAGCTAGATGTGGGTGTTACCCAATGAAATGCCACATGGCCATTGTGCGGTACGCAGTTTTTCCGCCCAGCCGCGCCCGTCCCCGCCCCGTTCGCGGTAATCCGCGATTGCAGGCGATCCGCGCCGCTTGGCGAGCTTGCGCCCGTTCTCGTCCAGCAGCAGCGGATGGTGGTGCCAGCGCGGCACGGGCAGGTCGAGCAGCGCCTGGAGCAGCCGGTGGATATGCGACGCGTGAAACAGGTCCTGTCCGCGCGTCACCAGCGTCACGCCGTCGGCCGCATCGTCGAGCGTCGCCGCAAGGTGGTAACTGGCGGGCAAATCCTTGCGCACCAGCACGACATCGCCGAATTCGCGGGGGTCGGCATGCTGCCCGCCCGCGAGCGCATCGTGCCACGAGAGATCCTGCCCGGGACGCGCCAGCGCGCGGTCGAGATCGAGCCTGAGTGCGGCCGGCTGCGCAGGATCGAGCAGGCGCCCCTTGCAGGTGCCCGGATAGATCGCGCCGTCGGGCCCCATGCGCGGCTCCAGCGCCTCGATTTGCCTGCGCGTGCAGGTGCACGGATAGAGCAGCCCTTCGTCGAGCAGGTGCCGCGCCGCCGCGCGATAGGTTTCCAGCCGCGTGCCCTGCGCGGGCACTTCTTCCCATTCGAGGCCCAGCCATTCGAGATCGCGGCGGAACTCGTCCGCCAGCTCCGGCCGGCTGCGCGGCCCGTCGATATCCTCGATCCGCAGCACGAAACGCCCATCCGCCTCCTGGGCCAGATCGTGCGCGATAATGGCCGAATATGCATGGCCCCAGTGCAATGGGCCATTGGGGCTGGGGGCGAAGCGGGTGACGATCATGACTCGACGCTCTTAACCCGCAAAATGCCCGACTCGCCAAAAAGGATTGTGGAAAGCCGATTTGTAACAGGCTTGACGCTTTTGCAGGCAAGTGGTCCTTTCATCGCATCAGGGAGGACACAAGCGAAGTGTTCAAGGCCGATCTGATCGAACGCGCGGCCCAGTTCCGCAGCGCAGATGAAGACCCGACGAGGAATTTGTCGGCATGCCCGACACTTGTTCTCAACGCGGACTATACGCCGCTGTCCTATTACCCATTGTCGATCTGGCCGTGGCAGACCGCGATCAAGGCGATCTTCCTCGAACGCGTGGACGTGGTGGCGAGCTACGAGCGCGAGGTGCATTCGCCATCGCTCGACATGAAGCTGCCATCCGTGATCGCGCTCCGGCAATTCGTGAAGCCGTCCGAGTTTCCCGCCTTCACCCGCTTCAACCTGTTCCTGCGCGACCGCTTCACCTGCCAGTATTGCGGCAGCCCCAGCCACCTGACCTTCGACCACGTCGTCCCGCGCCGCCTCGGCGGGAAGACCACGTGGGAGAACATCATCACCGCCTGCGCGCCGTGCAACATGAAGAAGGGCGGGCGCACGCCCAAGCAGGCCGGGATGAAGCTGATGCTCGAGCCGATCCGGCCGACCAGCTGGCAGCTGCAGCAGCACGGCAAGAGCTTCCCTCCCAACTACCTCCACGAAACATGGCGCGACTGGCTCTACTGGGACATCGAGCTGGAGGAGTAGGCGCCGCGGTGGCACACCGACCGGGGTGTTTTTCGAAACACCGCATGCTGATTTATCCTTTTGGAAGCAGCGGTTCGACTGCGCCGGCGCAACCTTCGGTGTCACCTTAGCGCAATGTCCGGGCTGTGTGCGAAAGCGAGCCATCGGCGCATGCCTCGCATGGCGGTCGGACTGTAGGACAGCGAAATCATGCCGCGAGCTGCGGAGGTTTTCGGCCTCCCGGTACCCTTGAGCCCGCATTTCGAGTAGCGTAATTTGCGCCGTCGAAGGAGAAAACCGCTGGCACAGCATCCCATCCTTGTTGCAACCGACTTCGAACCCCGCTCCGACCGCGCGGTGGATCGCGCCGTCCGGCTCGCGCGCGACACCGGGCGCGAGCTGGTGGTGGTCCATGCGGTCGAGGACCCGGACATCGCCCAAACCGGGCCTTCGCTGGAGGACCGCGTGGCCTCAGTCATGCCGGCGAATGCGGGCAAATATCGCTGCCTGTTCCCCGAAGGCTCCGCCCCCCGCGCGATCGCGCAGGCGGTGGAAGACGAAGACGCCTTCTGCCTCGTCATCGGTGTGGCGCGCTACAATTCGGTGGGCGACTTTTTCCTCGGCACGGCGGTCGACCTGCTGCTGCGCCGCTCGCCCTACCCCGTGCTGGTCGCCAAGGAGCGGCCGCGCGCGGCTTACGAGCACATCGTCATCGGAACCGACCTGTCCGATGCATCGAAGCGCGGCGTGGAGGCGGCGGTCCGCATGTTCCCGCAGGCGCAACTGCACCTCGTCCATGCATTCCACGTGCCCTACGAGGCATGGCAGAACGCGGAATATGTCCGCGACGAACTGGAATCCTCGGCGCAGGAAAAATGCGACGGCTTCACCGAGCAGCTGGACGTGTCCCCGGCATGCCGCGCGAAGATGACGATCGAGCTGGTCGAAGGATTGCCGCTCACCGCCATCAACAAGACGATCCGCAAGTATGACGCGCGTCTGTGTGCGCTGACCTCGCATGGCTACGGCGGCCTGCGCCAGGCGCTCATCGGCAGCACGGTGAGCGATCTGCTGAAGACCCTCACCGTCGATACGCTGGTGATCCACCCGGAGCACGAGAGCGGGGATTAGGACGGGGCGCGGGTCGTCATTCCGAGGAGCGCAGCGACGAAGCCATCCATGGTGCCGCGCTTATGTTACCGCCGCGCGCTCCTGAAAGCGCGGCTCCTGCCATTCGCCGGTTTCGAGAACTTCGGCCAGATGGCGCGCAGCCTCGGCGATATCCTCGAACCTGAGATAGGCGGGCGCGAAGCCGAGGCGCAGGATATCGGGATCGCGGAAGTCGCCGATCACACCGCGCGCGATCAGAGCCTGCGACAGCGCGTAGGCGTTGTCGTGCCGGAAGCTCAGCTGGCTGCCGCGATGCGCGGGGTCGCGCGGGCTGACCAGATCGAGGTCGAGATCGGCCACGCACTCCAGAAAGAATTCGCTCAGCGCACGCGATTTGGCGACCAGGGCGTCCATCCCGATCTCGGCGATCAGCTCCACGCCGCTTTCGAGCGCCGCCATTGCCAGTACCGGGGGGGTGCCCGCCAGCAGGCGGGTGACGCCGGGTGCGGGCTCGTATTGGTCGGAGAAGGCGAAGGGCTTCGCGTGTCCGAACCAGCCGGTCAGCGGCTGGGTGAAGGTGCCGTGGTGCCGCTCGGCGACGAAGGCATAGGCGGGCGCGCCGGGGCCGCCGTTGAGGTACTTGTAGCCGCAGCCCACAGCGAGATCGGCACCCGCGCCGTTCAGGTCCACCGGCACCGCGCCGCCCGAATGCGAGAGGTCCCACAGGACGATCGCGCCGACATCGTGCGCTGCCTTGGTCAGCGCCGCCATGTCGAACATTTCGCCGGTCTTGTAGTGGACATGCGTGAGCAGCAGCAGCGCGACGCTTTCGTCCAGCGCCTCGATCATCTTGTCGCGCTGCGCCAGCCTCTGCTCGACGCCCGGCTGGCCCTGGATCATGTAGAGGTCGGTCGGGAAATTGCCCGGCTCGCTCAGCACCACCTTGCGGTCCGGATTGAGCGAGAGCGCCGCGCCGATCAGCTTGGCAAGGTTTATCGAGACCGAATCGCATGCGATCACCTCGTGCGGCTGGGTGCCGATGAGCGGGGCGATCCTGGCGCCGACGCGCTGGGGCATACCGATCCAGTCGGCGTCGTTCCAGCTACGGATCAGGCCTTCGCCCCACTCGCCGTCGATCACGGTGCGCAGCCTCTCGCGCGTCGCCCTGGGCAGGGGGCCGAGCGAATTGCCGTCGAGGTAGATCACTCCCTCGGGCAGATCGAACCGGTCTCGGAAATGCGCGATGGCGTCGGTTGCATCGCGTTCGCGCGCACGGTCCAGCATGTCACTCATCGGGCAGCTCCCGCAGCACCGCGCGGCACAGGCCCGCGTCGCCGCCGCCGACTTTCAGCGGGAGCGCGATCAGCTCGTAATGGTCCTCGGGCACGTTATCGAGGACCAGCCCTTCGAGGATGCGCATGCCGTGCTTCAGCACCGCGAGATGCGCGTCCATCGTCTTGCTCTCCTGCGGGTCGACCGAGGGCGCGTCGGTGCCGATCAGGACCACGCCATGCGCGGCGAGCCACTCGATGACCTCTGCGGAAATCGGCAGCCAGTCGGATCGCCATTCGTCGTGCGGAAACGCATCCCACGTGCGGAACAGCACGCGGTTGGCGTAGTCGAGCCGCGGCAGGTCGCCGATATCGATCTCGCCTTCGACGCCGCGCGCATCGACCACGATGCAGGTGCCCAGATACGGGTCGAGGCTCATGCTGGCCGCATCCGCTCCATCCGCCGCGTAATGCAGCGGCGCGTCGGCATGGGTGCCCGAATGGGTGGACATGGTCATCCGCCCGACATTGACCGGCGATCCTTCCTCCATTTTCCACGTCCGCTCGAACGCGAATTCGGTATCGCCCGGCCACACGGGCAGCCCGGGGCGCAGGACCTGCGAGATATCCCAGATCTTGCGGCTCACAACGCCGTCCTGACCGACAGCAGTTCGGGGAAGAAGACTTCCTTCAGCACGCCCTCGAGATAGCCGACGCCCGCGGTCCCGCCGGTGCCCTTCTTGAAGCCGATAATGCGCTCGACCGTCTTGAGGTGTCCGAAGCGCCAGCGCTGGAAGTGGTATTCGAGGTCGACCAGCTTTTCGGCCAGCTCGTACAGGTCCCAGTGATCATGCGGGTTGGAATAGATTTGCGCCCACACCGCCTCGACCGCCTCGGACTTGTCCCAGCTTCCCTCCCGATCGCGGGTCAGCACCTTGTCGGGAATGGCGAAGCCGCGCCGGGCGAGCAGCTTCATCGTCTCGTCGTAGAGGCTGGGCCGGGCAAGCTCGGCGCGCAGCTTCTCCGCCACGTCGGGCACCGCCTCGTGCATCGTCACCATGTTCGGCTTGCGCCCGCCGAGGATGAATTCCATCAGCCGGTACTGGGCGGACTGGAACCCGCTGGATGTGCCCAGATGCGGGCGCAGCAGCGAATAGTCGTGCGGGGTCATCGTGCTCAGCACGTTCCAGCTCTGGATCAGCTGCTCCTGCGCGCGGGCCACGCGGGCGAGCATCTTGAAGGCGGGGCGCAGGCGGTCGGCCGCAATCGCCTCGCGCGCCGCGAACAGCTCGTGCAGGCACAGCTTGAGCCACAGCTCGCTCGCCTGGTGGACGATGATGAACAGCATCTCGTCCTGCGCATCGGAACGTGGATGCTGCGCGGCGAGGATGCGGTCGAGATCGAGGTAGGAGGCGTAGGTGACGTCTCCTTCGGGTGTATCGGTTGGTGTGTCTGCTGCCATGGGCACAGGCTCTAGCGTGCCGCCGCGCGCGCGCCAAATCCGCTCAGCGATCGATCACGGTCACGTGCGGGTGGTGCTTCGACAGGTATTTCTTGACGATCCTGAGGTTGCGCGAATTGGACCGGAAGGCGAAGTCGAACGCGTCGCCCAGAAACGGAACGAAACCGATCACGCCGTCGAAGGCGACATTCCCCGCCATGCGCGCCATGTGCCGCTTCGGCATTTTGAGGTTGCGGGCCTCCCACACGATGTAGGTCCCCATCGCGACGCCGAAAATGTCGCCGAGAACGGGGATGAGGCCGATCAGCGCATCCATCCCGACCTCATAGTTGAGCCCGGGGATCGTCATGCTGCGCTCGGTCAGCTGCTCCATCATCTGGATGCGGCGATAGATCGAAGCCGGGTCACTGCCTGCGGGCACTTCCATGCCCATCAGATTCATCGTTCGCGTATCGTCCATTCGATTCGTCCCCAAATGAAAGAGGCCCGTACGAAAAAGGCCGTTCAGGAGGTCCGGTTTACCATAGCTCTACCCCTGCCAACGCAGAAAGCGGATGTCGGGCCCACGGATTTTCCGAAAATCCTTCAAGCCCGCTGCGCACCAGCGACCAGCGGACCGGCGCGCCCAGCGGAATATACGCCTCCTGCGCGATCAGCGCCCCCTCGGCCTCGACCAGCAGGTTTGCCGCTTCGTCTGCGTTGGCCGCGAACAGCGACTGGGTGACGAGCGAATCGGCATCGGGCGAACAGGGGCCGGGCAACAGCGCGCAGTTGAACTGGTTGAGGAACCAGCGCGCGCTGGGATAGCGGGCGGTCCGGTCGATCATGACGAGGTCCGCACCTTCGGCGAACTGGACCCGGCGCAGCTCCACCCCGATCGCCGCCAGGTCGAGCGAGAGGGCATTCATCAACCGGTCCGAGCCGGGCCCGTCGGGCAGCCACAGGCGCAACCGTGCCTCCTGTCCGGTCGCACGGCTCCATTCGGTGACGCGGGTACGGGCCTGCTCGCGACGCGCATCGAGCGAAAGGCCCGGCCACCGCTCCGTGAGTGCCCCCGCTTCGGAGGGAAGGTTGCGAGGCACGATCTGCGCGCTGGGCTGCCATCCGCCCACGCTGAACTGTTCGAGCAGGGCCGGCCGGTCGATCGCCATCGAGATCGCCTCGCGATTCTCGGCCTCGGCGAGGAAGCCCTGATCGTTGGTGACCACCATCCCGAACAGCCCCAGTGCGGGATCGAGCCGGATCGTCCCGCGCGACAGCGGGCCGGTGTCGGCCAGGGGCAGGGTGAAGATGGTGCCGTCGAGCAATGCGGCCGCCTGCCCCGCGGCGAAGGCGCGGTTGGCATCCTCCCCGCCCATTGCCCTCAGGCGAAGGGTCATGCCGCGAACCTCGTCCTCCATTTCCGGCAGGCCGATCTCTTCGGGCTCGGTCGGCTCCAGCACCGCCACCGCGCCTTCGCGCGTCAGCCGCATCGGACCGATCGATTCGCCGTCGCGGGTGATCGCCAGTTCGGGCTGGGCGAGCAGCTGGAGGAATTCGGGCATCGGCCCGGTCAGGCGGATCTCGATGACCCGGTTGGTCATCGCGCGGATCTCGTCGACCTTGCGCAGGTCGAGACCGAGCGAGGTGCCCCGCAGCTCGCGAATGGTGTCGAGCAGGCTCGTGCGCGCCTCCTGCGCGGTCAAAGGCTCGCCGTCGGGCCAAGTGACCTGCCGCAGGCGGAAGATGAAGCTGCGGCCGTCCTCGGTCACGATCCAGCTTTCGCCGAGCGCGGGCACGACCTCGCCTTCCGCGTTGAGCGCGACGATGCCCGAGCTGGTCGCGTCGCGCACCATCTGCGCGCCGGGCGAGAGGCGCAGGCCATCCTCGAAGATCGATTCGGGCGCGGCGATGGTGACGACCGGCAGGCCGTCCGCATCCTCGCTGCTGCCGCAGGCTGCGAGCAGCGCGGCGAGCGCAAGGGTTACAATGGAATGTGGAAGCAGTCGGGCCATGTCGGCCAAGGCTCTAGCAGCCTCGCGCGCGCCGGTCAGCGCGCTAATCGTCAGATCTTGCGCAGCGATCCCTCGGGCTTGGCCGAACTCGGCGCAATGCTCGACGGGCGGGTGTAACGGGGCGTCTTGTCCCCGCCGGTTACGGTCCCTCGGACCTTCTTCGAATCGATCTCGTGGTCGAAGACGACGCCGAATCGATTGTCCTGCGTCCATGCCACCGAACCCTTGATCCGGCCGATATTGCGCAGCTCGATCCCCAGCCGCATGCCCCGTTCGACGAAGATCGGTGCCTCCGCCATCATGCCCCCATCCGACAGGTTGCGCACTTTCACGCGTACGGGCTCGTCCGAGTCGGCAAGCGTGAGATCGGCGGACAGGAAAAGGCTGTCGCGCTTCAGCGATCGGGTCTCGATGGCAGTCATGAAGCGTAGGTAACCTTCGGCGCTAGAATGGACAAATCGCGAGCATTGCCGGTGCTCCTCGTCCTTCTAGACCACGACAGCCTAAAGAAGTTTAAACGTCGCTTTACCGAGTTTGCTTGGGCGGCAGGGCCCGCCCGCACCCGCGCGTCAGTCGTTGCGGGAAATCTTCTCGCGCCGCTCGTGCGCCTCCTGCGCCTCGACCGTCATCGTCGCCACGGGGCGCGCGATCAGGCGCTGCAGGCCGATCGGATCGCCGCTCACTTCGCAATAGCCGTATTCGCCTTCGTCGATCCGCCGCAGAGCCGCTTCGATCTTGGAGATCAGCTTGCGCTGCCGGTCGCGCGTGCGCAGTTCGATACCCCAGTCGGTCTCGCTCGATGCGCGGTCAGTCAGGTCGGGTTCGCGCAGCGGCGTGTCCTGCAGGTTCTGCAAGGTGCCGCCCGCTTCGGAATGCAGCGAACGCTTCCATTCGATCAGCAGCTTTCGGAAGAACTGCTGCTGGCGTTCGTTCATGTACTCTTCGTCGTCGTGCGGCACATAATCTGCCGGCAGGGCCTGGTTTGCCCGGGCAAGAATTTCACCGTCGGAAAGCGCCGTTGCGGCCATGCCAGTCCTCTACCTTTGCGGTCCCACCCGTGACCGACGCCGCGCCGCCGTTGGGGACTGCGGCACAAACGTCGCGCCGCGGCTCTTAGCAGGCATCGATGTGCGAACAAGCGCTTATCCCGGACGCGGCCATCTGAAAGCGCTCTATAATGCAATATGAAGGCATACGGCGGTTCGGTGTTGCAGAGCTGCCGCAGGACGGCGGCGTATCTGATCTGCGACGCCTTAATCGCTTGTTTACCATAACTCGCTTCAAGGGGTCAGCCGGTGAAGACCTGCACGTGAAGGGGACGCAAAAACAATAAGGGGATAATGATGCGACTGACAGCGATTGAGACGGCCACCGCGCAACCGGCGGCCAACGACGTGGCCGACCTGGCGATCGCACGCCTGATCGCCGCCGCCGCCGACGGCGATATCGAAGCATGCTACGAACTGGGGGTCACCTGGTCGACCGGCGCACATGGCGTCGATTGCGACCTTGTCGAAGCGCACCAATGGTTCAATCTCGCCGCTTCGCAGGGCCATCGCGAGGCCGCATGGTGCCGGGCCGACATCTCCGACGAGATGACCGCGCGCCAGATCGCCGAAGCGCAGCGCCGTGCGCGCCAGTGGCTAAACGACCAGCGCCGCTGCGCCTGACCTGCGCCTGATTCGCTAGCCCTTCCGGAAAGGCGTTCGCGCCTCGAGGAAGTTCTGCTCTGCGCTGATGCCCTGCGCCTCGCGCTCGAGAAATTCCGCGACCGCCGCGTGCAGGCCTGGGTCCGCGATGTAATGCGCCGAGCGGGTCTGCACCGGCGCGTATCCGCGGGCGAGCTTGTGGCCGCCCTGCGCGCCCGCCTCCACCCGGGCGAGCCCGCGTTCGATCGCCGCGTCGATCGCCTGGTAATAGCACAGCTCGAAATGGAGGAAGGGGATGTCGGCGAGGCAGCCCCAGTAGCGCCCGAACAGCGTCGATCCGCCGATCACGTTCATCGCGCCCGCGACCGGCTGTCCGTCGATGAAAGCGAAGATCAGCAGGATTTTCTCGCCCATCCGCTGCCCCAGCAGCGAGAATGCCTCGCGCGTGAGATAGGGCGTGCCCCACTTGCGCGCGCCGGTATCCTGGTAGAATTCCCAGAACACGTCCCACACATCCTCGGTCAGGTCGTCGCCGGTCAGGTGGCGAATCTCGACCGCCTCCTGCGCCTTCGCGCGCTCCTTGCGCAGATTCTTGCGCTTGCGGCTGGCGAGACTGTCGAGGAAGCCGTCGAAATCGACGTAGTCCTGGTTTTCCCAGTGGAATTGGAGGTCGCTGCGAATCAGCCATCCGGCGCGTTCGAACAGCGCCTCCTGCCCGGGCGCGATGAAGGTTGCGTGGGCGCCCGACAGGCCATGCTCGTGGCATATCTGCTCGGCGGCGCGCAGCAGCGGCGCGGCGAAGGCCTCGCCCCCCTCTTCCTGTCCCAGCAGCAGCCGCGGACCGGTCGCCGGGGTGAAGGGCACCGCGATCTGCAGCTTGGGGTAATAGCGCCCGCCCGCGCGCTCGTAGGCTTCGGCCCAGCCTTGGTCGAAGACGTATTCGCCGCGGCTGTGCATCTTGAGATAGGCGGGCAGCGCGGCGTGCATGGTGCCGGTATCGTCGGCGATCGTGATCGGCGCGGCCTGCCATCCGGTGCCTGGCCCGACGCTGCCCGAATCCTCCATCGCGGCCAGGAAGGCGTGGGCAACGAAGGGATTGTCGTCGCCCGCCAGCCGATCCCATGCGACCGGATCTATCGCGGAAACGCCACCGTGTATTCTGGCCGTGAGTTCGAGATCCGCCATGCCGGCAATATAGGCGCGGCGAGGCCTCGCGTGCAGGCCCCGTCGCGCCTCCCTGCCCTAATGGCGGTGGTGCAGCGCGATGATCGCGTCGATTTCCACTGCGACTCCCAGCGGCAGGGTCGGCACGCCGACCGCCGCGCGCGCGTGGCGGCCCGATTCGCCGAAAATGTCGAACATCAGTTCGGACGCGCCGTTGGCGACCTTGTGCTGCTCGACGAAATCGGGGGCCGAGTTGACGAAGGCGCCGAGCTTCACGATCCGCTCCACCTTGTCGAGCGAGATGCGCGCCTTCTGCAGCTGCGCGAGGATCATGAGCCCGCAGGCGCGCGCCGCCTTGACCCCGTCGGGAAGGTCGACGTCGTCGCCCAGCCGGCCGGTGATCAGTTCGCCATCCTCGTCAAACGGCAGCTGGCCCGAGACATAGGCGATGTCGCCATGCACGGCGACGGGGATGTAGCTGGCCAGCGCCCCCGATGCCTCGGGCAGCGTGATCCCGAGCTTGTCGAGACGTTCTTGGATACTCATGATTTGTCCTCCAGGCGTTCCATGATCCAGGGCAGCGCGGCGTCCCACCGGTCGATCCGCGCGTGCGCATCGCCGGCCTCGGCGCCGCAGGCGATGTGGGGGGCGAGACCGGGCTCGCCGCACAGGTGCAGGCGAACCGTATCGGGCACATGCTCGCGCGCCGAGCTGTGATGCTGCGAAAGGTCGTCGATGAACACGGTCTTGCGGGGGCCGTATTCCTCGATGATGCGTGCGATCGCGCCGCCCTTGGGCCCCTGGTTGGTATAGACCTTCGCATCGATCCCGTGCCGCGCGAGCTGGCGCGTGCGGTCTTCGCGCCGGTGGTCGAGCAGGTTGGTAAGGACCACGACGTCGGCCTTTTCGGCAAGCTGTCCGTAGGCTTCGACCGCGCCCTCGATCGGCCGCTGGCGGTCCATCTGCGTGTCGAAGAAGCCGTTGAGCAGGTTCCAGATTTCCCTTTGCTCCACCGTCTCGCCGCTCTCGCGACGGGTCAGTGCTTCGGTGAAATCGGGAGAGTCGAAGGCGAAGTCGATCGCGTGCTCCTCGCCCAGCCAGTCGCGGAAATGCGTGACCATGTGGAGCAGCACTTCGTCGCAATCGGTGATGACGAGCGGGCGGGCGGCGAGGTTTGCGGGGGCGTTCATCGGATCAGTTCATCTCTTGCGGCGATGATCGCCGCGGGTTCGACATTGAGCGCATCGGCGGCAAGCACGAGGTCGGGTTCGTGCCCTGCGAGAAAATCGAGCACGGCGGCCTGAACGCTGCGCGTGCCCAGCCCTTCGCGAAGGACATCGGGGGTGAGGCCGGTCAGCGACAGCAGCCGATCCGCCCGCCGCTCGTCCGTCAGCACCCAGCCGAGCGCCGAGAGCGCGAGCGCCGATGCGTCGTGATGCGCGGATTTATCGGGCGGAAGCGTTGTCATAGGGCGCGCGGCTGGCCTATCGGTAGAGGTAAGGCAAGGGAGTGGGGGCGAGACGTGGCAAAACGGATCCTTGTTGTCGAGGACAACGATCTCAACCGCAAATTGTTCTGCGACGTCCTGCGCGCCAAGGGGTACGAGGTCCTGGGCTGCGCCGATGGCAATGTGGTGATCGAGTCCGCGAGGGCGTTCCTGCCCGACCTCGCGATCATGGATATCCAGCTGCCGCATGTCTCGGGCCTCGACCTGATTGCGCAGATGAAGGCCGACGCGCAGCTTTCCGCCGTTCCGGTGCTGGCCGTCACCGCCTATGCGGGCACGGGTGACGAAGACCGCATCCGGGCGGCAGGGGCGGAGGATTACCTCGCCAAGCCCGTCTCCATCGGGCCATTCTCGGCCAAGGTCCTCGCCCTGATCGGGGAGTAGGACACAGGGGGCACCCCGACCCCGAGGTATGCTTGACAAATGTGGGCCGAAAGAGCTTTGCCCGCCCTCACGAAAAGGCAACGAAAAGGATGCCCGATGGACCGTGCCGATATCGACCGGCAAATCCGTGAGCTTATCGCCCCCTTCAACAAGAACGGCGTGACGATCACCGAAGAGACGACCTTCCAGGGCGACCTCGAGTTCGACAGCCTGACGGTGATGGATTTCGTCGCCGCGATCGAGGACGAGTTCGACATCATCATCAGCATGAACCAGCAGGCCGAGATCGAGACCTACGGCCAGCTCGTCGATGCGGTGAAGAAGATGGTCGACGCCAAATGAGCGAAGGCGTCAGCCAGCCGGACGCGCCGGTAACCCGTGAAGGCCGCGCGAAAGGCGACCTTTTCGCCAAGTTCGACGAGTTGATCGCGATGCGCGAGGGCCTGCTCGCCAGCGGGGTGGAAGACCCGTTCAACCTGGTGATGGAAAAGGTCCTCTCCCCCACCCGCGCGATCTGCAACGGGCGCGAGACGATCCTGCTGGGCACCTACAACTACATGGGCATGACCTTCGATCCCGACGTGATCGAGGCGGGCAAGGACGCGCTGGAACAGTTCGGCAGCGGGACCACCGGCAGCCGCGTGCTCAACGGGACGTACCAGGGCCACAAGGAGTGCGAGGACGCGCTCAAGGAATTTTACGGGATGGACCACGCGATGGTCTTCTCCACCGGCTACCAGGCCAACCTCGGAATCATCTCCACCATCGCCGGCAAGGGCGATTACGTGGTGCTCGACATCGACAGCCACGCATCGATCTACGATGGCTGCGCGATGGGCCGGGCCGAGATCGTGCCCTTCCGCCACAATGATATCGAAGCGCTGGAAAAACGGCTGAAGCGCATTCCCGCCGACGCGGGCAAGCTGGTCGTGCTCGAAGGCGTCTACTCGATGCTGGGCGACGTTGCTCCGCTCAAGGAGATGGTCCGCATCTGCAAGGAAGCGGGCGCGATGGTGCTGGTCGACGAAGCGCACTCGATGGGCTTTATCGGCGAAAACGGCCGCGGCGTGGCCGAGGACCAGGGCGTGCTCGACGATGTCGACTTCGTGATCGGCACCTTCTCGAAGAGCGTGGGAACGGTCGGCGGCTTCTGCGTCTCCAACCACCCCGATTTCGAGATCCTGCGGCTGGTCTGCCGCCCCTACGTGTTCACCGCCAGCCTGCCGCCAAGCGTGGTCGCCACCGCCGCGACCAGCATCCGCAAGCTGATGCACGGCGGCAACAAGCGCGCGCATCTGTGGGAGAATTCCAAGCGGCTGCACGGCGGGCTCAAGCATATGGGCTTCCAGCTCGGCACCGACGAGCCGCAGAGCGCGATCGTCGCGGTGATCATGCCCGATCTGCAGCGCGGCGCGCAGATGTGGGAGGCGCTGCTGAAGGAAGGGCTCTACGTCAATCTCGCCCGCCCGCCCGCAACGCCCGCCAACATGACCCTGCTGCGCTGTTCGCTGTGCGCGGAGCATAGCGAGGAAGAGGTCTCGACCATCCTCGGCATGTTCGAGCGCGCGGGCAAGGCGACCGGGATCATCTGATACGGGTCATCTGATACGGGGAGGATAGCGGCGCATGGAGGGGCTGGTTTTCGGCTGGCGCAGCGCGATCCTCCTCGCCGCCCTCGCTCCGCTGGTGCCGATCGGCATTGGCCTCGTCACGACGCTGCGCAACCGCATCGCCAACCGCACGCTGGCCGCGCTGCTGCTGGTGCTCGCGGGGATCGCGACGCCGTGGATGATCGGGTTTGCCGGGTTCTACGACCGCTGGCAGGGCCTCTCCTTCGTGCCCTTCTCGCTCCCGCTGGCGGTACCGCCGCTGCTGTGGCTGTTCGCCCACGCGCTGACCGGCGGGCGCTGGCCGCCCCGGGGCGCATGGCACCTCGCGCCGGCACTGGTGCAGGCGGCGGCGAAGGTGGCGCAGGTGTGGACCGGCTACCTGCCCGCGCTCGCCACCGCGCTCGACATCGCGCTCCTGATCTCCGCCCTCTTCTACGGCTGGCGCTCGCTCGCGCTGCTGCGCGCGTTCCGCGCCTTCCTCGCGCAGGAGCGCTCGGACGACCGGCTCTACGCAGGGATCTGGCTCAGCCGCGCGATCGTCGCGGTGCTGGCGCTGATCGCGATCGCCTTCGCCTACAAGCTCGCCGGGCTGTTCGTCCCACTCGGCTACCGGGGCAACATGGGGCAATATGTCGCGGTCGCCTTCTTCGCGCTCTATCTTGGGGTCGAGGGCTGGCGCCACGCGCGGCTCGATTATCCCACGCTGTCCGATGAGGCGCACGCCCCGCCTCCACCCGAGGCGCGGGACTGGCGCGCGCTGGGCGAAGAGGTCGCGCGCCGGATGCGCGCGGAGGGCTGGGCGCGCGATCCGCAGCTCTCGCTCGACCGGCTGGCGCGCCACATGGGCCTCAACCGCGCCTACCTCTCACGCGCGCTCAACGAGGGGCTGGGCACCGGCTTCTCCGCCTTCGTCAACGGCCTGCGGAGCGAGGAGGTCGCGCGCGCGCTCGAGGCGGGGAGCGAGGCGACGCTGCTCGACCTCGCGCTGGAGGCGGGCTTTGCCTCCAAGGCGACCTTCAACCGCGCCTTCGTGCAGCGCTACGGCATGTCGCCCTCGGCCTACAGGGCGCGGCTCGGATCGTAAAAAGCCGCGGCGATTGACGCTTTGCAGCGCATCGCACGGCGTGTCGCGCCATGCCTGCCGCTTCCCACACGAGAGGAGCGGACATGGATCGACGGATGTTTCTGGGGGCAAGCGGCGCGCTGGCCGCGTGCGCAGCGCTGCCATTGCGCGCCGGGGTAAGCTCCAGTCTTGCGATAGATATGGACGTGGTCCGCGCGGCCATCTCGATCCATCCGGGAGCGCGGCGCTACCTGAGCGAGGCGCAGCTGGCCGACGCGCTCGACGAGCTGGAGCGCACCTATCTTCGCGCCGGGAGCCTTCCCGCGCGCTTCCTCGCCCTCTCTGCCTTCCTCGCGAAGCTGAAATGCGGGCACACGCACTGCAATTTCTATAACCAGGGCGACGCCGTCGCGAAGGATCTGTTCGACCTGCGCACCCGGCTGCCCTTCCTGTTCCGCTGGATCGACGGACAGATGGTCGTCACCCGCGACCTGTCGGGAAGCGGCCGCCTGCCGCCGGGCACGATCGTCACCGCGATCGACGGGCGCGCGCCCGCCGCGATCCTCGCCGCGCTGCTGCCGCTGGCGCGCGCCGATGGCGGCAACGACGCCAAGCGGGTCGCGCAGATGGAGGTGACCGGGGGCGAGCGCTTTCCCGCCTTCGACATCTTCCAGGGCCTGCTGTTCCCGCCGCAGGACGGAGCCTTCTCCATCGCCTTCACGCCACCCGGCAGCGCGCCCGCGACCGCGCGCCTGCCCGCGCTCTCGCCCGAGGAACGGCTCGCCGCCGCGCCGCCCCTGCCCGACGACGGCACCCCGCTATGGTCGCTGGCGCAGTGCGAGGACGGGATCGCGGTGCTGACCAAGCCGACCTGGGTGGTCTATCGCAGCGGGTGGGACTGGCAGGCGTGGCTCGCCGAGCGCGCGCCCGCGCTCTACGCCGCGCGCGGGCTGGTGATCGATATTCGCGGCAACGAGGGCGGGCTGAGCTGCGGCGACCCGATCCTCGCGCGGCTGGCGGGCGAGGACATCGTGCTCGACGAGTATCGCCAGCAGGTGCGCTTCCGCACGCTCCCCGCCGAGCTCGATCCCTACGCCGTCACGCCGGTCCCGTCCTTCCGCACGCTGGGCGTCGGGGCGGTCCCGCTCGGCGACGGGTTCTTCGGGCAGGACCCTGCGACGACGCCGGTGCCGCGCATCGCCGCGGCAAGCCCCCGCCTGACCACGCCCACCGCGATCCTCGTCGATGCGAGCAACAGCTCGGCGACCTTCCTTTTCGCCCTGCGCGCGAAAGAGCATGGGCTCGCCACGCTGGTCGGCTCGCAAACAGGCGGCAACCGCAGGGGGATCAACGCGGGCGCGGTCGCCTTCGTCACGCTGCCCGGCAGCGGGATCGAGTTCGACCTGCCGCTGGTCGGCTACTACCCCGCCTCGCCCCAGCCCGATCGCGGCGTGCTGCCCGATATCGCGGTGGCGACGAGCGCGGCGGACATTGCCGCGGGGCGCGACCCGCAGATCGAGGCGGCGCTCGCACACCTGCGCTGATCAGCCGCCGTCGACCTTGTGCCGCACCGGCTTCACCGGGATGCGCAGGTAGGCGACGCCGTTGTCCTGCGCCTCGGGGAAGCGCCCGGCGCGGATGTTGACCTGGACCGAGGGGAGCAGCAGGCGCGGCACCGCGAGGTCGCTGTCGCGCGCCTCGCGCATGGCAACGAACTCGTCCTCGCTCACCCCTTCGTGCACGTGGACGCTGTTGCGCTTCTGCTCGCCCACCGTGGTCTCCCATGCGTAGTCGTCGCGCCCCGGGGCCTTGTAGTCGTGGCACAGGAACAGCCGGGTATCCTCGGGCAGCGCCAGCAGGCGGCGGATCGAGTGGTAGAGCTGGCGCGCATCGCCGCCGGGGAAGTCCGCCCGCGCGGTGCCGAAGTCGGGCATGAACAGCGTGTCGCCGACGAACACCGCGTCACCGATCTTGTAGGCAATATCCGCCGGAGTGTGACCGGGCACGTGCAGCACTTCGACGGTCAGCGAGCCGATCGCGAAGGTCTCCCCATCCTCGAACAGGTCGTCGAAATCGGACCCGTCGGTCTTGAGGTCGTCCATCCCGAAAACCGGGCGGAAGATCTTCTGCACGTCGCGGATATGCGCGCCGATCCCGATCCGTGCGCCCGTCTGCGCCTTGATGAAGGGGGCCGCGCTCAGGTGGTCGGCATGGGCGTGGGTTTCGAGCACGCGCGCGATCGTCACACCTTCCTCCTGCGCGGCGGCGAGGATCGCTTCGGCAGAGCGCACGTCCGCCTCGCCCGCGGCAAGGTCGAAGTCGAGCACGGGATCGATCACCGCGCCCTGCCCGGTGGCCGGGTCCCAGACGAGGTAGCTGACCGTCTTGGTCGGCTCGTCGAAGAAGGCGCGGATCTCTGGCTGCGTCATGGCTGGCTCCTATGGTGACGCTTGACATATATTAGCGATTGCTTATTTAGCAAGTGCTAATGGAAAACGACAAACTTCTCGCCCCCGCAGACCTCGCCGCTTTCGAGGCCAATGCATCTTCCGTCGCCGAGCTGCTCAAGGCGCTCGGCAACACACGTCGCCTGATGGTGATGTGCAAGCTGGCCGAACATGGGGAGATGCGGGTGAACGCGCTCGCCGAGGAGGTCGGCCTGTCGCAGTCCGCGCTCTCGCAGCATCTTGCGAAGATGCGGGCCGAGGGGCTCGTCGACTCCCGGCGCGAGGCGCAGACCGCCTGGTACCGCATCGCCGATCCGCGCTGCCGCACCCTGCTGGCGACCCTTCACGATCTCTATTGTCAGGAGTGACCCCCCATGACTGCTACACCTACGACTGCTACCCCCAACACCCCCAAGACCGTCTCCCCCACCGAAGCACGGCGCATGATGGCCGAAGGCGCAAGACTGGTGGATATTCGCGGGACCGACGAGTTCGCCCGCGCCCGCGCTCAGGGTGCCGAGAATCGCCCGCTCGACCAGATCGAGCGGATCGATTGCGACGGGCCGATCGTGTTCATGTGCCGCTCCGGCATGCGGACCGGCAGCAATGCACAGCGGCTCGCCGCCTGCCATGATGGCGAGGCCTTCCTGCTCGAAGGCGGGCTGGAAGGCTGGCGCAAGGCCGACCTCCCGGTGGAGGAAGACCGCAGCCAGCCGATCGAGATCATGCGGCAGGTTCAGATCGCCGCCGGATCGCTGGTGCTGCTGGGCGTGATCCTGGGCCTCGCGGTCGCGCCGGGTTGGTTCGCGCTGTCGGGCTTCGTCGGCGCGGGGCTGGTCTTCGCGGGCACCACCGGCTGGTGCGGGATGGCCTACCTGCTCGCAATCATGCCGTGGAACCGGCAGGCTGCAGCAGCCTGACGCGATCGATGGACGCGGCTCATGTCCTCATCGCGCTGCTTTCGGGCGGCGTGATCGGCTTCGTGCTGGGGCTGGTCGGCGGCGGGGGCTCGATCCTCGCCGTGCCGCTGCTGGTCTATGCGGTGGGGATGAAGTCGCCGCACATGGCGATCGGCACCGCCGCGGTGGCGGTGGCGCTCAACGCGCTGGTCGGGCTCGTCGGCCACGCGCGCAGCGGCAATGTCCGCTGGCAATGCGCGCTCAGCTTCGCGCTCGCTGGATCGGCGGGTGCGGCGCTGGGTGCGGAGGCTGGCAAGGCGGTCGATGGGGAAAGTTTGCTCGGCCTGTTCGGCGGGCTGATGGTAGTGGTCGCGCTGCTGATGCTGCGCGGTCGCTCGGCAGCCGAGAACCCGCTGGTGCGGATGACGCGGGAGAATGCGAAATCCATGCTCTCGCGCATCCTGCCGATCGGGTTCGGCACGGGCCTGCTAGCTGGTTTCTTCGGGATCGGCGGCGGCTTTCTGATCGTGCCGGGGCTGGTCTTCGCCACCGCGATGCCGCTGTCGCTGGCGATCGGCAGCTCGCTGGTCGCGGTCAGCGCCTTCGGGATCACCACTGCCGGGTCTTACGCACTCTCGGGCATGGTGGACTGGACGCTTGTCGCCTGGCTGGTCGCAGGCGGCATCGGCGGCAGCGTGCTGGGTCGCGGCGCCGGGGCGAAGCTCGCCACGCACAAGCGCGCGCTGGAGATCGGATTTGCGGTGCTGGTCGCGGCGGTCGGCGTGTGGGTGATCGTCAAGTCATTCGGCTGAGATAGCGCGGAACCGCTCGCCACGCCTTTCGTCTGACAGGGCAGAAGGAGATTCTCTAATGGCGAATATCAGCACTGGCAGCGCAAAATACGAAGGCTTCGGCAAGGACGGCAAAGGCCATGTCTCGACCGGGTCGGGCGCGCTCAAGGACCAGCCCTACGGCTTCAAGACCCGGTTCGAGGATGAGCCGGGCACCAACCCCGAAGAACTGATCGCAGCCGCGCATGCCAGCTGCTTCACCATGGCGCTGTCGTTCCAGCTGGCGGGCAAGGGCCACTCGGACGGCACGATCGAGACGACCTGCAAGGTCACGCTCGAAAAGGATGGTGAGGGCTTCAAGGTCAGCAAGTCGGCGCTGTCGGTGACCGGCGGCGGCGACGGGCTCGACCAGGCGACGTTCGAGGAATGCGCCAAGACCGCCAAGGAAAACTGCCCGCTCTCCAAGCTGCTCGATACAGAGATCACGCTGGAGACGACCTTCAACGGCTAACCGGCTTCCCCTGTGGGCGGGTCGGCACTCAGCCATCCGCCCACCAACACCGCCAGCAGCATGCCCGCCAGTTGCGCCACGATGAATCCGGGCACATGCGCCGGGTCGATCCCGGCGAAAGTATCGCTGAGGCTGCGCACGATCGTGATCGCCGGGTTCGCAAAACTGGTGCTCGAGGTGAACCAGTAGGCGGCGGTGATATAGAGCGCGACGCTCGCCGGGACCGAGCCGGGCAGGCGCCGCAGCGTGACGAGGATCGTCAGCACGAGGCCGAAGGTCGCGATTCCCTCGCCCGCCCACTGGCCCACACCGAAGCGCGCTTTCTGCGAGACTTGCAGGATCGGCAGGTCGAACATGAGGTGCGCGGCGAAGGCCCCCAGCGCGCCGATGCCGATCTGGACGAGGATATAGAGCACCGCAGGACGCGCCGCGATCTCGCGCCGCATCAGGAAGGCCAGCGTCACCGCCGGATTGAAATGCGCGCCCGAGATCGGCCCGAGCATGGCGATCAGCACATAGAGGATCGCGCCCGTCGCAATCGTGTTCGCCAGCAGGGCCACCGCGGCGTTATCGCCCGACAGGCTCTGCGCCATTATCCCCGAGCCGAGCACCCCGACGAACAGAAAGAAGCTCCCGATCCCCTCCGCCGCCAGTCGGCGCGAGAGCGAATGCTCGGCCGGCGGCACGGGTTCGGGCAGCGCGGTCAAAAGTCTTCGAGCGTGGCCGACGCGCACGGATCGTTCGCGTCGCTCTCGCCATCGTCATGCGCCAGCTGCGTGACGAGCAGGAACCCGCCGACCACCAGCGCCACGAACAGCGTGGTCAGCGGGACGAGGTACTTGTCGATGAAGAGCTTGATCGGCGCACCGAACAGCCGGAACAGCACGCCGACGGTCATGAAGATCAGCCCGCGCCCGGCGATGCTGGCGATGATGAAGGTGGCGAGGTTCATCGAAACGAAGCCCGCCGTGATCGTCATCAGCTTGTAGGGGATCGGCGTGCTGGCCGTGGTGAACACGGCCCAGCCGCCATTCTCGTTAACCGTGCAGGCCGCCCACGGGAAGGCGTCTGCATAGCCGAGCGCGCCCAGAAGCCACAGGCCGATGCTTTCATAGAGCACCGCACCGATGAGATAGCCGAACAGCCCGCCCACGACCGACGCGATGGTGGCGATAGCAGCGAAGCGCAGCGCCTTTTTCGGTTCGGCCAGGCACATCAGGCCGAGCAGCGGGTGCGGCGGGATCGGGAAGAAGCTCGATTCGACGAAGGCGAACAGCGCGAGCCACCCCTGCGCATGGGGGTGCGCAGCCTTCTGCATCGTCCATTCGTACAAACCGCGCAGCATGACCTGATGAGACCCCTCGTCCGTGAACGCCGCCGCTTAGGCGAGCGGGTGATGGCGCGCAAGCACCGGCGTGCTGCGATCAATTTACCTATTAGGTTATTTTTCGATTGACATCGCGACGCTCTTCGGTTAGGCAACAGGAACATCGCGATGGTGCGAACGGCCCGGACGGGCCCGGCCCGCCGCCTTTGCCCACGCCAAGCATTTCGGGGCGCTCTCACATGACCAGCAATATGCGGACTTCGCCCCCTGCCTGGGTGAAGCGTAAGAACGTGCGCTTTACCGACGCGCAGAAGGCGGCCGAGGGCGAAGGCCCGGTCAACAAGCACTGGCGGAGCTATTTCCTCCAGCACCTGGCCGCCACGTCCAACGTCAGCGCGTCGGCGAAGAAGGCGGGTATCTCGCTCAGCCGGGCGTACAAGACCCGGCGCGAGCACGCGGACTTCGCCGCCGCATGGCGCGCCGCGCTGTACGAAGGGTACGAACATCTGGAGATGGAAGTGCTCGCCTGCCTTCGGGGGCACGATCCGGAGCGCAAGCTCGACATCGCCAACGCGATCCGCCTGCTCGCCGCGCACCGCACCACGGTGGCGGAGGAGCGCGCGCGCCGCGGCGGGCGCGACGAGGCGGCGGTGTTCGCGGCGCTCGACCGCAAGCTGGACGCGATCCGCGCCCGCCGCCTTCCCGCACCGGCGGAGGCGCAATCGCAGGCACAATCGCAGGCTGGGGCCGATGAAGCCTGACCGGCTCGACGCTCTCGCCAAGCTGTCGGATGCCGCGCGGGGCGACTGGTACGCCTCGCTGACCGAGGAAGAGGCCGACGCGCTCGGTCTTCGCTGGCCCCTGTGGGCGCGGCCCGAGCAATTGCCGCCAACGAGCGACTGGCACATCTGGCTGATCTGCGCCGGGCGCGGCTTCGGCAAGACGCGTGCGGGGGCCGAGTGGGTGCGGGCCATCGCGCGCAGCGATCGGCACGCGCGGATCGCGCTGGTCGGTGCCTCGCTGGCGGAGGTACGCAACGTAATGATCGAGGGGGAGAGCGGTATTCTTGCGGTGTGCGCACCGAACCATGCTCCGGTCTGGGAACCCTCTCTTCGGCGGCTTACCTGGCCCGGCGGCGCGCGCGGCTATTGCTACTCCGCCGCCGAGCCCGAAAGCCTGCGAGGGCCGCAGCACAGCCACGCGTGGTGCGACGAGATCGCCAAGTGGGACAATGCAGGCGAGCGTGCCACGGCGGCGTGGGACAACCTGCAGATGGGCCTGCGTCTGGGCGATTGGCCCCGCGCGATGGCGACGACCACGCCGCGCGCCGTGCCGCTGGTCCGGCGTCTGCTGGAAAATGGCGAGACTCGGGATGTCGCGGTGACGCGCGGCACGACCTGGGACAACGAGAGCAACCTCCCCTCCCGCTTCGTCGAGCGGATGCGGCGCCAGTTCGGCAGCACCACGCTCGGCCGGCAGGAGCTCGACGGCGAACTGCTGACCGATGTCGAAGGCGCGCTGTGGAGCCGCGCGCTGATCGAGATGTGTCGCACTGCTCCTCCCCTTCACCGGAGGGGGTCGGAGGGCGGGAACGAGGCACTCGCCCGGATCGTCATCGGCGTCGATCCGCCCGCCAGCGCCCAGGGCGACGCCTGTGGGATCGTGGTGTGCGGCGTCGATGGCGAAGGTTTCGCCACCGTCCTCGCCGACGCCAGCGTCGAGCGCGCCTCGCCCGAGACATGGGCGCGCGCCGTGGCAAGGGCCGCCGAGCGCTGGGCAGCCGACCGCGTGATTGCCGAAGCCAACCAGGGCGGCGCGATGGTCGAAAGCGTGCTGCGCGCGGCGGATGTGTCGCTCCCGGTGAAGCTGGTCCACGCCAGCCGCGGCAAGGCCGCCCGCGCCGAGCCGGTCGCCGCGCTCTACGAAGCAGGCCGCGTGCGCCACGCCGGCCTGTTCGCGAAACTGGAGGACCAGCTATGCGGGCTCACCATCGGTGGAGGCTACGAAGGCCCGGGCCGCTCGCCCGACCGCGCCGACGCGCTAGTGTGGGCGCTGACCGAATTGATGCTGGGGCGCGGGGGTAGGCCGCGGGTGCGAACTCCCTAGAACGAGACGTCCATCTTTGCTTAAAGTGCCCTTGTAAAACTTTTATTGGACTGCAAAAGGCGTGGTCCTTCGAGGGGGAGCCAAATTGAATCACGCCAGCAGGGTCGAGCTTTACAAAATTATTGAAGCGGATCGGAAGAGCCGAGTGCTAGCGCTCGTAAACAGCGAGCGTATTGGCCTCCAAACCCAGATTGCCAAGGATGCAGTCGTGCCGTTCGTCAATCTTCTAGATGACATTGGACCGGTTGAGAAGCTGTCGGTCATCCTTGACACCAACGGGGGGCAGACGTCCGCCGCGTGGCGACTAATCAACTTAATCCATTCGTTCTGCGAAGACCTCGAAGTGATCATCCCCACCAAGGCGATGAGCGCGGGGACCTTGATGTCTCTCGGCGCTGATCGGATTTTGATGACAAAACAAGCCGCGCTTGGTCCAATCGATCCCAGTCTTGATGGGCACGCTTTGGCCCCGATGACACAAGGCCCGACTGGCCATCCACTGAGGGTGTCAGTGAGCGCCGAAGCAGTCAGAGGATACATCGATGAGGTCAAAAAAGACATCACAGATCCCACTGGCCTCGCGGCGGTTTGGACCCATCTGGCCACGCAAATTCACCCACTCGTTTTGGGAGAGGTGTTCCGGGCAGGAACTCAGATTAGGCTACTGGCTAACAATCTGATCAAACGGCAAGTGAGTGACGAAGCTAAGCAAGAAGAGATCATTCAGCTTCTTTGCTCGGACTCGGGCAGCCATGACTACACGATCAATCGTCGACAAGCCGCAGAAATCGGACTCAACATCGAAAAGCCAAGCGGTCCCCTCTATAAGATTCTGGTTGAGGTAACGAAATCTTATAATTCGGAGCTCAAAACGCTTGAGCCATATTCGCCACAGTCGATCTTGGCTGGGCAGCAGTCCGCTCAGTATGAGCTTGTGCGCGGGCTTATTGAGAGTACAGAGGCGAGCTATGGGTTTATGACGGAAGGGAGGCTGTCAGTGGATCCCAATGGTGCCGTCGGAACCTACACCGACCAGAAATCATTTGAGGGATGGAGAAGGCTATGATGCAATCTGCGGATTCCAGCTTATTTTTTATTCCTTCCTCGGACGCGCCACGATTTGATCATAGCGCAGCCTTGGAGTGTGCCCCGGCAAATGCAACTGCAGCAGCTCCATCGTGGGGAACATGTCCCTTTGAAGCTAATCCAGTCAAATCGACGGAAATGGAGCGCACTTCGTATTAGCTGCCTCCTGCGTTAGACGAAAGAAGAAGTAACCTGAGGGCCGGCGCACGACATCGTGCGCCGGCCCTCTTGCGTAACCAGTCCTCCTAGCCGGAGAACCCCATGTCCTTCCTCACCTCCATCACCTCCGCCTTCAAGGGCGGGGGGAGCGCCCGTGTGCCTATCGCGCGCGGGTTTGCCTCGCCTTGGGCCAGCGCGTTCGAAATGCGCGGGGCGTCTGCTCCGCCGTTCGATTATGCGACCAGTCTCGAGGCCGGGTACGCGTCCAACCCGGTCGCGCAGCGGGCGGTGCGGATCGTGGCCGAGGGGGTGGGGGCCGCGCCCGTCTCCACCGATTCCGAAGACCTGCTCGCGCTCGTCACCGCGCCCTCCGCAGGCCAATCGCTGGTCGAGACCATCGCGGCGCACCTGCTGCTGCACGGCAATGCCTTCGTGCAGGTGCTCAAGGACGCGGGCGGCAGGCCGGTCGAGCTGTTCGCGCTGCGGCCCGAGCGGGTGACGATCCGCCCTCGCGCCGACGGCTGGCCGGAGAGCTTCGCCTATCATCTCGGCGCGCAAACGCATGTGATCCCGCTGGAAGACGAGGATGGCTGGCCCGGGCTGATCCATCTCAAATGCCTCAACCCCGGCGACGATCACTACGGCGCGGGGGCCTTGAGCGCCGCCGCGCAGGCCATCGCCATCCACAACGCGGCCAGCCGCTGGAACCACGCCCTGCTGGAGAATGCCGCGCGGCCCTCGGGCGCGCTGGTCTATGCGCCCAGCGACGGGCAGGGGCTGAGCGCCGACCAGTTCGAACGGCTCAAGGCCGAGCTCGCCAGCGCCTTCCAGGGCAATGGCAATGCGGGGCGGCCGATGCTGCTCGAAGGGGGGCTGAGCTGGCAGAGCATGGCCCTGAGCCCCGCCGACATGGATTTCGCGACGCTCAAGGCCGCCGCGGCGCGCGACATCGCGCTCGCCTTCGGGGTGCCGCCGATGCTGCTCGGCCTGCCGGGCGACAACACCTATTCGAACTATCGCGAGGCCAACCGCGCGCTGTGGCGCCTCACGCTGCTGCCACTGGCGGACAAGATCTTCTCCGGGCTCGCCGCCGGGATGGGACCGTGGTTCGACGGGGCCGCGATCTCGGTCGATCTCGACCGGGTGCCAGCGCTCTCCGAAGACCGCGAGCGGCTGTGGAAGCAGGTGAGCGAGGCGACCTTCCTGACCGACGAAGAGCGCCGTGCGATGCTCGGCCTCGCCCCCGTGGAGACGAACCCATGACCAATGACGACATGCTCGCCCGGTTGCTGTCGCAGGCGAATGGCGAGGGGGCCGAGCTGATCACGCTGCGCGCCATCGCCGAGGAGGCGAGCGAACTGGGTGCGCAGCGCGCGCTCACCCGCATCGGCCTGTCCGACGAGGGCGCCTCGGGCGATATCGGCGAACTGCGCGAGCTGCTGCAGGCCTGGCGCGATGCCAAGGCGAGCGCGTGGAAGGCCGCGATCGAGTGGCTGGTGCGCGGGATGTGCGCGCTGCTGCTGCTCGGCATCGCGGTAAGGCTCGGCGTGCCGGGGGTGCTCAAGTGAGGGCAGTGGCCAACCTTCCCGGACCCGTTCGTGGTGAGCCTGTCGAACCGCGAACGGATGAGCCAGTGCTGAGGATCGCGGGTTACGCCGCGCTGTTCGATATTGCCGATGCCGCGCGCGATACGATCCGACCGGGAGCCTTCACCGCCACGCTCGCCCGAAACAGCGAGCCCCTGCCGCTCTACTGGCAGCACGACCCGCGCCAGCGGATCGGCTGGGTCGAGCGGATCGGGGAGGACGCGCGCGGGTTGCGGGTGATCGCGCGGGTCGACCGGCCCGCCAGCCGCGCCGCCGCGATGCTCGCGGCGCGCTCCGTCACTGGGCTGAGCTTCGGATACCGCGCCCGGCAAACCCGGCACACGCCGCACGGCCGCGAATTGCTCGCGGTCGAGCTGCTCGAAATCAGCCTCGTCACCCATCCGCTGCAACACGGTGCTCGGGTGCATCTGATCGCCTGAGGCGGACCACCCGCACTTCCGTCTGCCCCACCCCCAACCCCTCGCCTTCAAGGAGAGGGGGCTTTTCCCGTGCCCGAAAGAAAGGTTCTTTATGGATATCCAGACCCCCATTATCGACACCGCCCCCGCCACGCCCGCCGACCCGCTCGACGCCAGCTTCGACATCGTTGCCCGGCAGGACGCGCTGGAAGAGAACGTCGCGACGATCCGCTCAGATCTCGACGAGGTGAAGGCGCGCGTGGACAAAATCGGCCGCGCGGCGCAGCGCCCGGCGCTTGCCGCCACCGACAGCGCGCCTGCCGAGGTGAAGGGCTTCGTCGACGGCTACCTGCGGCGCGGTGCCACGCACGAGATCAAGTCGCTCTCCGGCACGGTGCCTGCGGACGGCGGCTATGCCGTGCCGCGGCAGATCGATGCGATGATCGCCCGCGCGCTCACCGATATCAGCCCGATCCGCGCCATTGCGCAGGTCGTACAAACGGGCAGCGCGGGCTATCGCAAGTTGATCGCCACCGGCGGCACCGCCAGCGGCTGGGCGAGCGAGACGGGATCGCGCGACAAGACCGACACGCCGACCTTTGCCGAGATCGCGCCGCCGACGGGCGATCTCTACGCCAATCCGGCGGCATCGCAGGCCATGCTCGACGATGCGGCCTTCGATCTCGAAGCCTGGCTCGCTAGCGAGATCGCAATGGAGTTCGCGCGCGCCGAAGGGGCCGCCTTCGTCAAGGGCACGGGCATCAACCAGCCCAAGGGCTTCCTCACCGCGACCACTTCGACGCTCGGCGATGACAGCCGCGCCTTCGGATCGCTGCAATATATCGGGACCGGCGCTGCGGGCGGGTTGGGGAGCGATCCGGACCTGACGCTGATCGACCTGGTCCATTCGCTCAAGGCCGGGCACCGGCAGGGCGCGAGCTTCGTGATGAATTCGGCGACGCTGGCCGAGGTGCGCAAGCTCAAGACCGTCGACGGCGCATTCCTGTGGCAGCCCGGCCTGGTCGAGGGACAGCCCGATCGGCTGCTGGGCTATCCGGTGGTCGAGGCCGAGGACATGCCCGATATCGCGGCGGGCGAATATCCGATCGCCTTCGGCAATTTCCGCCACGGCTACCTGATCGCCGAACGCTCGGCCACGCAGGTGCTGCGCGATCCGTTCACCAACAAGCCGTTCGTCCACTTCTACGCGACCAAGCGCGTGGGCGGGCAGGTGCTCGACAGCGCGGCGATCAAGCTGCTGCGGATCGAGGCCTGACGCCGACCGGGTGGGGGAGGTCCGTCCCGCACCCCGCGCCCGCGCCGGATGCCCCCTTCGTCCGACGCGGGCGCCTTCCCCTTTGACGATTTCAGGAGACCGCCATGACACGCCCATCCCTTCGGCGCGTTCTCGCCGGTGGCGATCTCGCGCCCGCGCTCGCCGAACTGAAGCACTGGCTCGGCATCACGCGGACCGCCGACGATGCGCAGCTGACCGTTCTGCTCGGTGCAGGGCTGGAGGCGTGCGAGCGCTTTACCGGGCTCACCCCGCTCACCTCCACCATCGAGGAAACGCGCGATGCGAGCCACGAATGGGCTCGGCTGACGACGCAGCCGATTGCGCAGGTCGCCGGCGTCGAAACGCTGGCCGACGACGGCACGCGTTCGGCGCTGGGCGGGGATGCCTACGACCTGCACCTCTCCGGCGACGGTTCGGCGGAGCTGCGCCTTCGTGGCGGGCCGTACCTGCGCCGGGTGGTCGTGACGCTCGAGGCAGGGCTCGCACCGGACTGGGCGAGCCTTCCCGACGGGCTGCGCCACGGCATCCTGCGCTTCGCCGCCTTCCTCCTCCGCGACGGCGAGCAGGGCACGGCCGAGCCGCCCGCCGCGATCGCCGCGCTGTGGCGCGCGTGGCGGCAGGTGCGCCTCGCATGATCCGCGTGAAGATCCCTGCGCTCGACCGGCTCGGCCGCGCGCTCGAACGCCGCGCGCGGCGGCTCGCCCGCCGACGCGCCGAGAGCGGCCATCCATGGCGCACGCCAACGAAGCTCTGGCCCCACTTCGGAGACGACTGATGGAAACGCTGCTGCGCGCCGCGCTGCTCGACCACCTGCGCGCCGATCCGGCGATGGCCGAGCGCTTCAACATCGTCGACGAGGCGGAGATCGAGCGTGCCTCGACCCCGTGGCTGGCGCTGGTCGCCAGCGCCTCGATCGACTGGAGCACGAAGACCCATGCGGGGCGCGAGGTGCGTATCGCCTTCGAGCTGCGCCTGCACGGCGACGATCCGTCAACAGGGGCGCAGAGCGCCGAGCGGGTCGATGCCAGCATCCTTTCCCTGCCGCCCGAGCAGTCCGGTTTCCGCGTGGCGAGCGCGACGTTCCTGCGCGGCCGCGCCGAGCGTGGCGCGCGCAACACCCGCGCGATCCTGCGCGAATACCGCTTCCGCCTGCTGGCAATCTGATTTTCGCTCGCGGCCGATCGCCCTTCGGGCGGCCTGCGCGGGCGCGGCGCAAAAGCGCCGACGGGCAGTCGCCCTTGCGGTTCGTCTTTCGACGGACCGATGCTTTCTCCATCGAAAGGACATCTCCATGACCGGGCAAAAAGGCTCCGCCTTCCTCCTCAAGATCGGCGATGGTGCCGCACCGCCTACCTACGAAACCGTCGCCGGGCTGCGCACCACGCAGATGTCGATCAATGGCGACAGCGTGGTCGTCACCCACAAAGACTCGGGCGGCTGGCGCGAATTGCTGTCGGGAGCGGGCACCCGCTCGGTCTCGGTCAGTGCGGGCGGCATCTTCTTGGGCTCGGCTGCGGAGGCGCGGGTGCAAACCCATGCGCTCGCCGGGACGATCGCCGAATACGAACTGTCGTTCGAGGATGGCGCGCGCCTGCGCGGCCGCTTTCTCGTCCAGCGGCTCGATTTTTCGGGCGATTTCAACGGCGAGCGCAATTACACGATCCAGCTCGAAAGCTCGGGCGCGGTGGCTGCGGTATGAGCGCGAACCAGTTACGCGGCGAGGCCTCGATCCGCATCGCGGGCGAAGTCCGCACGCTGCGCCCCAGCTTCACCGCGCTGGTCGCGGCGGAGGAAGAGCTCGGCGCGCTGTTCGCGCTGGTCGAGCGGGCGGGCGGCGGCGAACTGCGCCTGACCGAAATCGCGGCGCTGTTCTGGCATTGCCTCGAGGATCGCGCAGGCCTGACGCGCGAAGCGGTGGGCGAGGCGATCCTCGCCGGCGGTCTCGCCGCCGCCACGAAGCCGCTGCGCGCACTGCTCGGCGCGATCCTGCAGGGTCGCTGAAGGGGCCGGTGATGAACGATTTCGCCAGCGGCGTCCCGCCGCTCGCCGCGCTCGCCGCACAGGCGCTCGGCTGGCCGCCCGACGCTTTCTGGCGCGCCACTCCGGCCGAACTGGCCACCGCACTCGGCCCCGCGACCCCTGCGCCCGAAGGCATCGGCCGGGACGATCTCGAACGACTGATGGAGCGCGAAGCCCATGGATGACGACCTCGACACGATGCTGATCGACGTGCGCGCGAATACGCAGGATTTTGCCGATGACATCGCGCGGATGCGGCGCGATCTGGACACAACGCTCGTGTCCGGCTTCGCGCAGGCGGGCAATGTGCTCGAACGCGGGCTCCTCTCGGCCATCCGGCGCGGCAGCCTCGGCTTCGAGGACCTGCAGGCCTCCGCGAGCAAGGCGATCGACCGGATCGCAAGCCAGGCGCTGAAGCTCGGCCTCGGGCAGGTCTTCGGCAACGCCAGCCCGCTCGGCGGCATCGTCGGCACCTTGCTGTCCGGCGCCCTCGGCCTGCCCGGCCGCGCGACCGGCGGGCCGGTGAGCGCGCAGCGCGGCTACCTCGTCGGCGAGCGCGGGCCCGAACTCTTCGTGCCGCCGTCCGATGGCCGCATCCTGCCGGTCTCGCAGGATGGCGGGCCGCGCCGGGTCGAGGTCTCGATCCAGCTGGCCGCGCCTTCCGGGACGAGCGCCCCCGTCGCGCTCGAACGTTCCAGCCGCCAGATCGCCGCCGCGGTACGCCGCGCGATGGAGAAGAGCTGATGGCCTACTGGCTTTGCGCACAGCGAAACGGGCAGGAAACCGACCACATCCAGCGCTTCGATCCACGCTTCTGGACGGTCAATTTCCCGCGGCCGATGATGACGAGCGTGGTCACCACCGCGCCCGATGCGCTGCGGGTGACCTGCGAATTCCACCAC
Source organism: Alteriqipengyuania lutimaris (assembly GCF_003363135.1). Classification (NCBI taxonomy): domain Bacteria; kingdom Pseudomonadati; phylum Pseudomonadota; class Alphaproteobacteria; order Sphingomonadales; family Erythrobacteraceae; genus Alteriqipengyuania; species Alteriqipengyuania lutimaris. Next base: position 510,842 of record NZ_QRBB01000001.1, read on the forward strand.
GAAGGCGAGCTGGCGGGGCTGATCTGGGAAAGCGAGGACACGCTCGACCACCCGCTCCACGCCTATGCGACCCATCGCGACTATGCGCACACGGTTCTCTCTTTCCGATGGCGCAGCGGCGGGGTGATCGCGCTCGATGCAGTGCACGGACCCACGCTGACGATCGAAGGCCGCGATGCGAGCGGAAACCCGCGCGCCTGGTATGTGCGCCTGTGGAACTATGCCGAAGGGTCGCCCGAGGATGCACGGATCACGCTGGCTTTCTCCGCACTGGAAAGCGGGTTCACTCTCCCCGGCGAAGCGGTGCATCCGGGTGCCATCGATCGCATGTTCGTCTCGATCGCGCCGCCGGGATACGCGCCGGGCAGCACCGCGCAGCTGGCAGCGCGCGCCGACGGCTGGGTCGAGCTGAGCGAGATCGCCTGCGACGGCAGGCATGCCATGCTCGAAATCGGTGACTGCATGCTGCCCGAGCATGGCGAGCAGATCGCCACCGCCTACGACGACAGCTTCAACCAGACGCCCGCGCGGCTCGTGCGCCAGATCCGCCACCTCGGCTATCGCGGGCGCGTGGTCCACTATGTCGGGATGAGCCATTATTTCCGGCTCGAGCGGCTGGGCAATGCGCATTACGTCAGCCTCGCGGGCGGCGCGCTCAACGATGCCTGCGCCGCATGGCATCGTGCCTATGCAGCCGAGGCGAAGGCGGGCGGCCTCGCGATCATCTGGTCGCTGTCCTACGAATTGTTCGACGCGCATTGCTGGAACGACTGGAAGCAGCGCTCGCACGACGGCAGCCCGGCCCAGACCGGGTGGGTGCCGCCATCGGCGCTGCTCTCTCCGGCTCACGAAGGCGCCATGGGCTATCTGCGGCAGGTCGCAGCCGCCTTCGTCGCGATTGCCGAGGACGCGGGGCTGCCGGTGCTGTTCCAGATCGGCGAGCCGTGGTGGTGGGTGACCCCCGGCAGCTTTGCGCCGTGCCTCTACGACGATGCCGCGCGCACGGCTTTTGGGGGCAGTCCGCCGGTCATTTCCGACATGCGCGAGCCGCTCGATGCCGGACAGATCGCGCTGCTCGACCATGCCGGCGCGCTGCTTGCCGCCTCCACCGCCGCGCTGGCGCAGGCGGTTCGCGATGCGGCCAGCGGCCCGACCGAGATCCTGCTGCTCGCCTTCACGCCGACCATCCTCGACGGGAAAATGCCCGAGATAGAGCGCGCGAACCTGCCGCTGGGCTGGGCCTGGCCTGCCTTCGACCGCTTGCAGCTCGAAGACTACGACTGGCTGACCGCAGGCGCCGATGCGCGCCGGCGCGCCGCCTACGATCATGTGGACGCGCGGCTCGGCTACCCGATCGACCGGCAGGACTACTTCGCCGGCTTCGTGCTGCTGGCGGAGGATGCGCAGGCCTACTGGGCACGGATCGATGCGGCATTGAACGAGGCGCAGGCGCGCGGCGTGGAGCAGCGCTTCGTCTGGGCGCTGCCGCAGATCGCGCGCGACGGATACACCCGGCTCCGCCCACCCGAAGAGGACGATATGCGCAATTTCGACGATGTTTCCTATCCGCTGGCGCTGGGCACCGACACCGGCGTGAGCCCCGAATTCTCGACCTCGGTGCTGGTGACCGCCTCGGGGCACGAGCGGCGGACGGCGCAATGGGCGGATGCGCGGCTGCGCTTCGATGTCGGCCCCGGCATCCGCTCCGACGCCGAACTCGCCACGCTGCTGGCATTCTTCCGCGCGCGCCACGGCCCGGCGCGCGGCTTTCGCCTGGCCGATCCGTTCGATCATTCCTCGGGCGCAGCGGTGCCGGAGCCGGGCGACCAGTTGCTCGGCACCGGCGATGGAGAGCGCACGCGCTTCGCGCTGGGGAAGGCCTATGGCGAGGCACCCGAGCTGCAGATGCGCCGCATCACCCGGCCCCGTGCAGGCACGGTGCGGGTGGCCGTCGATGGTACGGAGACGAGCGCCTTCACGCTCGATCCGCTCGGCGAGATCGTGCTCGACGCTCCGCCCGGGGAGGGCGCCGAGGTGCGCGCGGGCTTCCTGTTCGATGTGCCCGTGCGCTTTGCCGAGGATCGCCTTGCGATCAGCGCGGCGGGCTTCGCCGCGGGCCAGGCGCCGAGCGTGCCGCTGGTCGAAATCAGGGAAGCCACATGAGCGCGCCCGCAGGCGAAGACCGCCTCGATACCCGCGCCTTCTTCTGGCGGATCGAGCGGCGCGACGGCGTGGCGCTGGGTTTCACCAGCCACGACCGCGACCTGCAGCTCGACTGGCTGGCGCTGCGCGCCGCGCCCGGCATCCGCCCCGCCGCGCTGCGATCGACCACCGATGTCACGCGCGACGATGCGCAGATGGAGGGCGCGCTGACGCACGATGCCATCTCGGCGCGCGACCTTGCCGCCGGGCGCTTCGACGGGGCGGCGGTCAGCGTAGGCACCATCGATTGGCAGAGCGGCGAGGCGGAAGTGCTGTTTCGCGGTGCCATCGGCCAGACGGAAGCAGAGGAAGACGGGTTTTCCGCCGAACTGCGCTCGCTCAAATCCGCGCTCGAATTCGATCCGGTCCCGCGTACCAGCCCGGGCTGCCGCGCGCGTTTCTGTGGGCCGGGCTGCAATCTCTCGCCCGCGCGTTTCCAGCGCGAGGCGTCGGTCGCCGCGCTCGATCGCTCGACCGACAGCGTCACCTTCGAGGGGATCGCGGCAGGCGATGTCCTGTTCGGCGGGCTGCGCTGGCTGGATGGCCCCGCCACCGGACTGCGCCACGCGATCATCGCCCAAGAGGATGGCGCGCTCGTGCTCGACGGGGCCATCCCGCAAGGCGTCGGCGCCGACACGCGCGCGCAATTGCGCGAAGGCTGCGACCGCACGATCGCGACCTGTTCGACGCGCTTCGGCAATGCGGTGAACTTTCGGGGCGAGCCCTTTCTGCCGGGCAATGATCTCGTCGCACGCTACCCCTCGCGCAGCTGAGCGTCTTGGCATGACCTCGGCACTTGCCGCCGCGGCACGCGGCCTCGTCGGCACGCCCTTCCGCCTGCAGGGGCGCGATCCCGCCACCGGGCTGGACTGCGTCGGACTGGTGCTCGCCAGTCTGGCACAGGTTGGCGTGCGCCTCGACCTGCCCGCCGACTACCGCCCCCGGCGGCGCAGCTTCGTCATTCCTGAAGTGGCCCTCCTCAATGCCGGACTGATCGCAGTCACCGGGCTTCATGGAAGTGGCGACATCCTGCTTCTGCGCACCGCACCGGCGCAGGTACATGCCGCGATCGCGCATGACGGGGCGAGTGTCATCCACGCGCATGCCGGGCTGGGGCGCGTGGTTCTCGGCCCGATACCGCCCGACTGGCCCACCATCGCCGCGTGGCGGCTCGCACCCCTTTCTGCCCTCAAGGAGACACCCCAATGGCCACGCTGATCCTTTCCGCCGTCGGCACGGCGGTCGGCGGACCGATCGGCGGCGCGGTCGGCGCGCTGCTCGGCCGCGCGGTCGATGGCGCCGTCCTCGGGGAGCCGACCCGCGAAGGGCCGAGGCTGACCGAACTCGCGGTGACCACGTCGAGTTACGGGCAGGCGGTGCCGCGCGTCTACGGGTCGATGCGGCTGCCCGGAACGATCGTCTGGGCGACCGACCTCGTCGAAAGCAGCGAGACGAGCGGCAGGAAGGGTCAGCCGAAGACGAGGACCTACAGCTATTCGATCTCCTTCGCGGTGGCACTGTCGAGCCGGCCGATCGCATCGCTCGGACGCATCTGGGCCGATGGGGCGCTGCTGCGCGGGAGCGCCGGAGACCTCAAGGTCGGGGGGAGGATGCGGCTCTATGCCGGGCACGGCGACGAGCCGCCCGATCCGCTGATCGCAGCGGACATGGGCGCGCAGACCGTCGCCTTTCGCGGCCTCGCGCTCGCGGTGTTCGAGGATCTGGAGCTGGCAAGCTTCGGCAACCGCATCCCTGCGCTGAGCTTCGAAGTGCATGCACCGCCCGGCACGATCGACCTCGCCGCGCTCGTGCCCGAAATCGATTTCGCACCGCTCAGCTCGGCGCCGCTCACGGGCCTCGCAGGATTTGCGGATTACGGCGGCACGCGGTCGAGCCTGCTGCAAGACCTCGGCCGGATTTACCCGATCGCCGTCACATCGACCGCTGCCGGCCTGCTGATATCGCAGGAAAGACCGGCCGCCCCGGCAATGCTCCCGGCTGCGATTGTCGGTCGCGAGGGGGGTGAGGATCGCGCGGTGCCGGTCGTGCGTCGGAGCGGCACTGGTGATGAGGCGCCGACGGGGCTGCGCTATTACGACGCGGCGCGCGATTTCCAGCCCTCGCAGCAGCTCGCGCCAGCGGCGTCGGGCATGCAAGGCATGGCCATCGAATTTCCCGGCGTCTTCACCGCAGAGACCGCCCGGGCGCGGATTGCCGACGTCCGGCGCCGCGCGCTCACCAGGCGCGAGACCCTGTCCTATCGTATCGGCACGCCCAGCGCCGAATATGCGCCCGGGCGCTGCGTCCGTCGAATTGGCGACAACAGGATGTGGTTCATCCGCAGTGCCGATTGGCATGCGGACGGCGTCGACCTGCATCTCGAAAGGATCGTCGCGGACGTGGACAGCGCTTCGATTGCCGATCCCGGTACCGCTCTGGGTCCGGCGGACGAGCAGGCGGGCGCGATCGTCCTGCGCTATTTCGAGCTGCCGTGGGACGGCATGGGCACCGGCACGGTCCCGCAGCGCTTCGCCGCCGTGAGCATGTCGGGCGTGCGCAGCAGCATCGCCCTGCTTGGGGTCGAGAACGATGCGCTGGTGCCACTGGGAATTTCGGCACGCGGCGATGCGGTGCAGGGGCAGAGCCTGACGGCCCTCAGCGGATCGCCGGGCCTCCTGTTCGAACCCGAAGCCACCCTCGACGTGATGCTTTCCAGCGTGGCCGATCGTCTTCTCTCGGTCGAAGAACGCGCGCTGCTGGACGGGGCGAACCGCCTGTTGCTGGGGGAGGAAATTCTGCAATTCCGTTTCGCCCTTCCCCTCGGGGGCGGCGCATGGCGCCTTTCCGGTCTGCTGCGCGGGCGCGGAGGGACCGAGCATCACGCCGCAGCGGGCCACGCGCCGGGCGTGCCGGCCGTGCTGCTCGATTCCGCGCTCATCGCGCTCGGGCAGGAAGATTATGCCGAGATCGGGGCGCAGAGCGGACTGGCGCATTCGGAACCGGTCTACGCCAGGCTCGCCTCACCCGGCCGCAGCATGCGCCCCCTGCCGCCAGTCCACCTCAAGCATCTGATGGCCGAAAACGGCGACCCGCTGTGGCGCTGGGTCCGGCGCGCACGCGGAGCATGGCGCTGGCTCGATGGCGTCGACGCCCCGCTGAACGAGGAAAGCGAAGCCTACCGCGTCGGACTGGGGCCCGAAGACAGCCCGCACGCCAAGTGGGACGTTGCCGAAGCCCGCTTTTCGCTCCCCGCCGCCGAGTGGGAGAACTTGCAGGGGGCATATCCTGCTGCCCCGCTCTGGGTCCGGCAGATCGGCACCCATGCGCTCTCCCGACCCACGCTCCTGCCATCCCGATCCACTGCTCCGGAGACCCGCCCATGACCACCCCGCTCACGTTCACCGGCCGTACCGCACACGCCGACCTGCCCTTTCTCTTTGCCGGTCAGGCGCAGAAGGAGGCGAGCGTCAACGAAGCGCTCGCGCGCATCGACGCGCTTCTTTCCCCCTCGGTCGAGGGCGAGGCGAGCATGCCGCCGGCAGACCCGGCGGACGGGGAGGGCTGGATCGTCGGCCCGAGTGCGCAGGGCCTCTGGGACGGGCGCGATACGCAACTGGCGTTTCATGCGGCCGGCACATGGCTGTTCGCCGTGCCCCGCGAAGGCCAGCGGGTGTTCGACCGGTCCAGCGGCTGCCTTCGCGTCTGGCGCGATGGCTGGCTGGCGCTTGTCCTGCCTCCCGCGCCCGAGGGCGGGGCGCTTGTCGATACGGAGGCGAGGGCGGCATTGGCGGCGCTTGTCGAGGGGCTTCGCTCAACCGGTTGGGGCTCTTGAACGGTTCCGGGAACCGTCGCGGACACAAGACGTTGGCAGCACGGGAGGAACAGGGTTGCACCCGGCTTCCGTAAAAATCGCCCTTGCTTCTGAGGCAATCGTGCAACAGTGTCTTCGCTTTGCTTGAACGAAGGCCTGTCGGCTTGCCTCGGAACTGGGGAAAAGTTAAGTGGGGGCCTCCTGGTGGCTCCCAATCATAACAAAGGGGATTTTCAGTAATGCGCAATATCGTCATCGGAATGGCGATGGCTTCGACGATGCTCGCATCGCCGGCACTTGCACGCGAAGACTCGTTCTACGTGCAGGTTGAAGGTGGTCCGATGCTGGTCGAGGACATCGATTTCGCCGTGAATGGCGTCGACAGCGGTGTGATTGCCGACTACGACTCCGGTTACGACTTCGGTGGTCTGGTTGGCTACGATTTCGGCCCGGTCCGTCTCGAAGCCGAAGGCAGCTTCCGCGAAGCGGATCTCAGCGAACTCAATGTCGGCACGCAGGGTTTCCCCGTCGCTGCCGGCACCGCGCCCGCAGGCCTTTACCCGGCGACCGGTTTCGCCAACTCGCTTAGCTTCATGGTCAACGGTCTCGCCGACTTCGGCGACGACGATGGCCTGCAGGGCTTCGTGGGTGGTGGTGTCGGTGTTGCCCGCACCAAGGTCAACGCCGCCGCCGAGCTCAGCGGTCCCGCCGCGATCGACGATTCGGACACCGGCTTCGCGTGGCAGATCCTTGCGGGCGTGCGCGCTCCGCTGACCGATCGTATCGACGCCGGCCTGAAGTATCGCTTCTACAACGCCGAGAACGTTGATCTCGTCAACATCGTCGGCGACACCATGGAAGGCCGTTTCCGCTCGCACTCGCTGCTCGGAACGCTGACCTACAACTTCGGCGAGCCGGCTGCACCGCCGCCCCCGCCGCCGCCGCCGCCGCCGCCTCCGCCCCCGCCGCCCCCGCCGCCTCCGCCGCCGCCTGCGGTGCAGTGCAACACGGGGCCGTACATCGTGTTCTTCAACTGGGATCGTTCGGACATCACGCCGGAAGCGGCTTCGGTGCTCAACAACGCGATCTCGGCTTACCAGAACTGCGGCAACGCTTCGGTGATGCTCGCCGGTTACACCGACCGTTCGGGTACCGTGCAGTACAACCTCGGCCTCGCGGCACGTCGTAACGCTTCGGTCCGCGAGTACATGAGCGGTCGCGGCGTTCCCGATGGTCGCATCAGCAGCGAAGCCTTCGGCGAAGCGAACCCCCGCGTTCCCACCGCCGACGGTGTCCGCGAACTGCAGAACCGCCGGGTGGAAATCACCTACGGTCCGGGTTCGGGCATGTAATCGAGCGGTTCACCGCTACGAAATCGAAAGGGGCCGGAGCAATCCGGCCCCTTTTTCGTTGGGCGGGTAGAAGAAGGAGAACCGCACATGATCAACCCGATCGCCACTGGCCTGAAGGCCGCCGCCGTCATCGCTCCCGCCTGCCTGCTCGCCGCCTGCGCCACCACCTCCCCCATGGATGGCGGCACGGTCGCCACCGCCGACCTTGTTGACCGCAGCGGCTCCCCGATGGGAGAGGCGCGGTTGATGCGGATCGGGGATTCGCTCGAACTGGCGGTTACGGCCCGCGGCCTCGAACCGGGCGAGCATGGCTTCCATCTCCACACGACCGGTCGCTGCCAGGTGCCCGACTTCACCTCCGCTGGCGGGCACCTCAATCCCACGAACGAGGGCCACGGACTGCTGGACGACGATGGCAGCCACCTGGGCGATCTGCCCAACCTCGAAGTGCGCGCCAACGGCACCGCGAGCGTGCAGGTGCCCATTCGCGGCATGCGCTCCACCGTGATGGACCAGATTTTCGATAGCGACGGCACTGCCATCGTGATCCACGCCGATCCCGACGATGGCCGCACAGATCCCTCGGGCAATGCCGGAAACCGCATGGCCTGCGGCGTGCTGATGCGCAGCTGAGGCAATTTCGCGCGCACCCCACGCGCCACAAACGGGCGGCCTCTCCTTCCTGGAGGGGCCGCCCCTTTTTGTTGGAGGAGCTGCCTAGCCGCCCCGGCCCATGGCGAGCACCCGCTCCTGCGCGGCCGGCACCAGCTTGAGCGCGAACAGCAGCAGGACCAGCCCGATCGGCGCGGCCCACAGCAGGCTGAGCATCCCCAGCGACAGGTTCTCGCCCGCCTTGGCGGAGATCAGCCCGGCAAGGTACGGCCCGAGCGCCAGACCGACCAGCGTCGTCGCGAGGAAGAAGGTCGCGGTCGCAACCCCGCGCATGCGCGGAAGCACCAGCGACTGGCTGGTCGCGGCGGCGGCGCCGAGTGCGCTGGAGGCGAAGAGCTGGGCGATCGCGGCGCAGATCAGGAACACCGCCTTGCTTTCGGTGGTGAACATTACCCAGACCACCGGAACCGGCGCCAGCAACCCGAACAGGACCACGTAGAGCCGCCCGCCGGGCAGCTTGGTGAACAGCCAGTCCGCCACGCGGCCGCCCAGAACGACGCCAAGGAACCCGGTCACGGCGGCAGGTGCGCCGAGCAGCAGGCCGAGTTCGCTCTTGGAAATCTCGAACACGCGCTCGCCATAGGGCGCACCCCAGTAGGATGTGGCGTAGGAGATGAACGCGACCATGCCGTAGCCGAGGATGGTGCACAGGAAGGCCGGCGAGCCCCATGTCAGCGCGAAGGTTTCCGCATCGCGCGAACGCAGCGCGCTCGCCCAGCTGAAGATGGCGTAATAGCCGACCGCAAGCAGGAACCACTGGTCCGAGATGCTCGTCTCGAAACCGAATGTGCTCATGATGAAGCCCTGGCCGGAGCCCACCAGCGCCGTGATCGCCCAGGCTGCGACGAAGAACCCGACCAGACCCGCAAGGTTCACCGCGAGCGGGCCGAGGCCGCGCCGGGCCGCGCCCACGATCGTGAAGGGCGGGATGATCTGCAGGAGCTCCTCGAAGAACCCGCGAAACGGTTTCTCGACCGGCTCGGACGGCATGCCGTCGATCAGGCCGCGGACGGGCTCCTTGAGCGTGAACACCCAGACCGCCAGCAGCAGCCCGGGCAGGCCCACGGCGACGAAGGCCGCCTGCCAGCCCGCCAGGCCCAGCGGTCCGCCCTGCGGATAGGCCGCATTCCACTGCTCGACGATCAAGCCGCCGATCAGCAGCGATATGCCGCCCCCGACGTACAGGCCCGAGGAATAGATCGCGAGCGCGGTGGCACGCAGCCGTGCGGGAAACCAGTCCGAAATCAGCGAATAGGCAGACGGGCTGGCCGTCGCCTCTCCGATCCCGACCCCGATCCGTGCGCCAGAAAGCATGCCGGCATTCTTGGAAAAGCCCGACAGCGCGGTCATCGCCGACCACAGCGCGAGGCCGATGGTCATCAGGCGCACGCGGTGCCAGCTGTCGGCCAGCTTGCCGAGCGGGATGCCGAACAGCGCGTAGAAGATCGCGAAGGCCGTGCCGTACAGGAAGCCCAGGAAGGCGTCGTCCACGCCCAGATCGGCTTTGATGTCGTTCGCGAGGATCGAAAGGATCTGACGGTCGACGAAGTTGAGCACGTAGACGAGTACGAGCACGCTGAGCGCATACCAGCTGTAGGCCGGGACGCGCGCCTCGGCCGCCGCCTCCGCTGGCTTGTCCGTTTCGCTCATCGATCCCCTCTCCCTATGTGAATTCTTATTCTGTTTCGGGCGGATAGGTGAGCCCGTCGGTCAACCCGGCCGCCGCGAAACCTCCCATGCGCAAGCGACAGCTATCGCACAATCCGCACGGCAGGCCATCCCCCCTGGGATCGTAACACGACCAGCTGAGCCCGGTGTCGAGGCCGAGCCTGTCCGCCTCGCGCGCAATGTCGGCCTTGCTGAGGAATTGCAGGGGGGCATCGATGGCAAAGCCCTGGCCCTCTATCCCTGCCTTGGTGCCCAGGCGCGCAGCCTCGGCAAAGGCGGCGATGAATTCGGGGCGGCAGTCGGGATAACCCGAATAGTCGAGCGCATTGACGCCGATCACGATCCTGCCTGCGCCGATGCTCTCCGCAAAGGCCGTGGTCAGCGCGAGGAAGACGAGGTTGCGCGCGGGCACGTAGGTGACCGGGATCGTCTCGCCCACGCCATCCTTGGGCACATCGATATCGGCGGTCAACGCGGATCCGCCGAACTGCCGCAGATCGAGCGCGATTTCGGAATGACCGGCAAGGCCAAGCGCGCGGGCGATGGCGCGTGCCGCCTCCAGTTCGCGCTTGTGCCGCTGGCCATAGTCGATCGTCAGGGCGTGGACGTCGTGCCCCTTTTCCCGCGCCAGTGCCGCCGCGACCATCGAATCGAGGCCACCGGAAAGCAGGACCGCGGCTTTTTCTTGGCTATTCTCAGGCATCGGGCGGCGCTAGCGCTTTAGGCCGATTGACCGCAAGCCCGCATGCGCGCCCCGGGCTAGCGGCAATCGCCCACCCGGCGCCCTTCGGCTTCGAAGGAGAACGGGGCGCCGCCATCGAACCCATCGGTGCGGAGCTGGACGAGATCGGGCGATTCGCGGCGAATGGACGTCCGGCCATAGCCCGAACCTCCACAGCTATACTGGATCGTCGCGGCGCTCGCATTGTCCTCGATCACGATCCGGCGACACGACTGGCCGCGGTGGCGCAGTTGCACCAGATCGCGTTCCGAACGGAGACACACGCGCCGCGCGCGGTCTTCCCCGCGTTCGCGGATTCCCCACGTCCCCGGCCGCAACTGTCCGAACACGGCGACCGACAACGCGTTCGCGGCGGCCGGTACAAAAACGGCCGCACCCGTCGCCAGAGCAAGGACGGCGGCGGCTTTGAGCCCTATACTTCGCACGACGTGTCTCCCACCATCATGGCGCAAACCCGTTTCATTATCTTGCGTCTTACCAGCTCAACACGCCACGCAACCTGAACGGATCATGCGGCGATCCTGAAGATACGCGAGCAGAACGCACAATCGACCAGAATGTCCCCGCTTTCATCGCGCATCTCCGCGCGCTCTTCTTCGGGGAATCGACGAATGACCGATTCGTAGTGTTCGACGCTGCACCGGCACCCGCGTACCAGCGGCTCTCCGGGGAAAACCCGCACTTCGCTTTCCTCGTGGAACAGCCGCCAGACGAGCCCTTCGAGCGCAAGCCCCTCGTCCAGCAATTCCTCGTGACGGATGGAAGACGCCATCACCTCGACATGCTCCCACTGCGGATGCGACAGCCGGACATGGAGCCGTTCGCGCCCGACCTCGCCATCGGGCAGGTGTTGCGCGAGCAGGCCCGCGGCGATCGTACGCTCGCCCTCGGTCCGGATCGCGACGCGCAGCAACGTGGGCACCTGTTCGGACTGCATGAAATAGGCTTCGCACGCCTCGGCCAGGCTTTCGCCTTCGAGCGGGACGATCCCCTGGTAGCGTCCGCCGCGTTCGGGCACGTCGAAGGTAATCGCGAGATAGCCTTCGCCGAACAGCGCGGCGAGCGAGGGATTGGCGCCGAGTTCCGCCAGCCCTTCGCGATCGAAATCGGCATAGCCGCGGATCGCACCCTGCCGGTAATCGCACACAAGCAGCTTCACGACGCCGGCCTTGGTCTGCGCCTGCATCGTCATCTGGCCTTCGTCCTCGATCAGGCTGCCGATCAGCGCGCCGAGCACCAGCGCTTCGGCCAGCAGGTGCCGGATCGCAGGCGGATAGGCATGCACGTCGAGGATGTCGGACAGCGTCCGGTCGAGCCGGACGAGCCGCAGGCGCGTGTCGCGCTCCGGGATCGAGGCACCCAGCCAGTGGTCGGAGAAGGTTTCGCTCTGCGCAGCTGCGCGTGTTTCGGAGTTCTGTGTCACGCCGCGCTATATGGGGGCGATTGCGCGGGGCCCAACCCCACCCCGAAGCCCGTTGAGCTCAGAGCTTGCCGAAGGCCCAGAGAAGCACCGATTTCTGTGCGTGAATGCGGTTCTCCGCCTCGTCGAAAACGCGCGATTGCGGCCCTTCGATCACGCTTTCGCTCACTTCGTCGCCCACATGCGCGGGCAGGCAGTGAAGGAAATCTGCGTCGGGCTTGGCCAGCGCCATCAGCGTATCGTCGACACGGTAGGGCTGCATCGCGCCGAGCTTGTTCTCGACATTCTCCTGCCCCATCGAAACCCACGTATCGGTCACGAGGACATCGGCCCCGCGCGCGGCCTCCTGCGCATCCTGCGTCAGCGTCACCGTCGCGCCGCCCGCGCGCGCCATTTCGACGAAGGCGCTATCGGGCTCGAACCCGGCGGGCGTGGCGATCCGCACGTTGAACTTGAAGATGCCGGCAGCCTCTAAAACCGAATGCAGCACGTTGTTGCCGTCCCCGAACCAGGCGAGCTCGAGCCCGGGCAGCGCCTTGCCCTGTTCGATGATCGTCAGCAGGTCGGCCACGATCTGGCACGGGTGCGACTTGTCGGTCAGCCCGTTGATGACCGGCACGCTGGCGTAGCGCGCCATTTCCTCGACCTTGGCGTGATCGTCGGTCCGGATCATGATGGCATCGACCATCCGGCTGAGCACGCGTGCAGTGTCCGCCACGCTCTCCCCCCGGCCCAGCTGCATCGCGCCGCCTTCCATCACCATCGCAGATCCGCCCAGCTGGCGGATCGCGATGTCGAAGCTGGCGCGGGTGCGGGTGGAGCTTTTCTCGAAGATCATCGCGAGGACATGGTCCTTGAGCGGCGCGTCGGCATCGGCGCGCCCCTTGGGCCAGCTGGCGCGCGCAGCCTTGCGGTCCTGCGCGTCGTTCAGCATCGCGGCGATCGCGTCGCCACCCGCATCGGCGAGGTCGAGGAAGTGCCGCACGCCCATCATGCAGGCTCGGGGATCGTGTAGTCCCCCGCACCGGCGGACAGCTTGTCGAAGAATTCGTCCATCTCCGCATCGCCGATAACCAGCGGCGGCAGCACGCGCAGCGTGTTGTCGCCCGCCGCCACGGTCAGCAGCTGGTGCTTATCGCGCAGGTGCTGGAAGAAGGGCCGGCTTTCGACCTTCATCTTGATCCCCAGCATCAGGCCTTCGCCGCGCACATGATCGAACAGCTCGGGGTAGTTGCCGATGAACTGTTCGAGCCGCGCCTTGAGCCGTGCACCCTTGTCGCGCACGCCGGCGAGGAACTCTTCGTTGGCCACCACGTCCATCACCGCCTGACCCGCCGCCATCGCGAGCGGGTTGCCACCATAGGTGGAACCATGCGTGCCGAAGGTCATCCCGCGCGCGGCATGCTCGGTCGCCATGCAGGCCCCCAGCGGGAAGCCGCCGCCGATGCCCTTCGCGGTCGCGACGATGTCCGGCTTGATGCCGTAGAGTTCGTGCGCATAGAGCCTGCCGGTGCGCGCCATGCCGCACTGCACCTCATCCAGCACCAGCATCAGGCCGTGCTCGTCCGCCAGATCGCGCAAGCCCTGCATGAATTCGTGGCTGGCGGGGCGGATGCCGCCCTCGCCCTGGATCGGCTCGACCAGGAAGCCTGCGGTCTTGGGGCCGATCATCTTGCGCGCCGCTTCCAGATCGTCGAACTCGCAATAGGCGAACCCTTCGAGCAGCGGCAGGAAGCCGTTGTGCATCTTCGCCTGGTTCGACGCGCTGATGGTGGCCATCGTGCGCCCGTGGAACGCGCTGGTGAAGGTGATCAGCTCGGTCCGGCCCTTGTCGCCATCCTCGTGCTGGTGGAAGGCGCGCGCGGTCTTGATCGCGCATTCGACCGCTTCGGCCCCCGAATTGGTGAAGAACACGGTATCGGCGAAGGTATTGTCGACCAGCGTCTGCGCCAACTTTTCCTGATGCGGGCTGCCATAGAGATTGGAGACGTGCATCAGCGTTTCCGCCTGCTTCTGGATCGCGCCGATCAGCCCTTCGTGGCTGTGGCCCAGCAGGTTGACCGCAATGCCGCTCGCAAAGTCGAGATAGCGCGTGCCGTCCTCGTCGATCAGGTGGCAGTGATCGCCCTTCACGGGGCGGACGTCGCAGCGGGGATAGACGGGCATCAGGGCGGGGATCGACATGGCAACTCCAGAGAACTCAAACGGGTAAACGACAAATGGCGGCCCCGTGAGGGAACCGCCATCTGAAATCCTAGTCGGCGATCTATTGCCTTGCCCCGCGCGGGTCAAACCCGCCGGGGCCAAGGCATCATTCCTGCACGGGAACGAGGTTGACCGCCGAATACTTGCCTCGTCGGTCGACCTCGAGATCGAACTCGTAACGTTCGCCCTCGTTGATTTGGCTGAGGCCCGAACGCTCGACCGCGCTGATATGCACGAAGGCATCGGGCTGGCCGTCGTCGCGCACCAGGAAGCCGAAGCCCTTCATCGAGTTGAAGAACTTGACCGTGCCGGTCGCCTTTTCACCGGTCAGCTCGCGCCGCGGCGCGCCAGCGGCACCGCCTTCGCGCGGAGCGGCGACGGCACCACCGGTAACCGGAATGACGTCACCCACGATCTGAAGATCCTGGGCGGAAATCTTGCCGCCGCGATCGACGAGGTTGAATTCGAGCTCCTGCCCTTCGGCAAGCCCTTCGAGCCCGGCACGTTCGACGGCGCTGATGTGTACGAACACATCGTCCCCGCCGCCTTCCTGCTGGATGAAGCCGAAGCCCTTCTGGCCGTTGAAGAATTTCACCTGGCCCTTGCCGGTACCGACGACCTGCGGGGGCATACGGTTGAAACCGCCGCCACCTCCGCCGGCGCCGCCGCGCGGAGCACCGCCGCCGCCGAAGCCGCCACGGCCTCCGCCGCCGCCACCGCGATCCTGGAAACCACCGCGGTCATTGAAGCCGCCGCGATCCTGGAAACCGCCTCCGCCGCGATCGTCGAAGCCGCCGTGATCCTGAAATCCGCCCCCGAAATCGCCCCCGGGAAACGGCTCGAAGCCGTCTTCGCCGATATTGTCCCGCTTGTCGCGCCCGCGCCGACGTCCTTTATCGTAACCCATAACTCGCCAAAAACCTTGTTACTTCCATCCGTCCTCATATCGAAATGTCGGACGGTGCGGACGGCCACCTCCCGGCATTGCTCCGTGGCAAATTATCGACGTCCGTGACGCAAATCCCCCGCCAGGCTGGTGCTACCCTTACCGCAGAATGAACCTGCGCGCGAACCAAATCGCAATGAACCCATGATTCAGCAATAATGTGACAATTTCGAACGCGGTTCGTGCGCCCGCGCTTGCGCGGGCCGGAACGCCGCGCCATGGCAAAGAGCATGGATATCCTTGCTCTGCTGACCGATCCCGCCGCCTGGGCCGCGCTGGTCACCCTCATCACGCTCGAAGTGATTCTCGGCGTCGACAACCTCATTTTCATCGCGATCATCTCGAACAAGCTGCCCGAGGACCAGCAGCAGCGCGCCCGGCGAATCGGTCTGGCGCTGGCGCTGGTCATGCGGATCGCGCTGCTGTTCCTGATCGGCTGGCTGGTCACCTTGCAGACGCCGCTGTTCGACCTCGGCATCGTCGGGCCGGAAACCGAACATGGAGGGCCGAGCTTCGAAACCGCCTTTTCGGGCCGCGACCTGATCCTGCTGACGGGCGGGCTGTTCCTGCTGTGGAAGGCGACCAAGGAAATCCATCACAATGTCGAGCCGGACGAATCGGACGACATGTTCGACAAGACCAAGAAGGTGGCCTCGCTGACCTTCGGCGCGGCGATCGCGCAGATCATCGCGCTCGACATGGTGTTTTCGGTCGATTCGATTCTGACCGCGGTGGGCATGACCGACGAGCTGCCGATCATGATCGCGGCCGTGACCATCACGGTCGGCGTGATGATGGTCGCCGCCGATCCGCTGGCCCGGTTCATCGAGGACAACCCCACGCTGGTGATGCTGGCGCTCGCCTTCCTCGTGATGATCGGGCTGGTGCTGATCGCAGACGGCTTCGGGTTCCACGTGCCCAAGGGCTATGTCTACGCGGCGATGGGTTTTTCCATCGCGGTCGAGCTGCTCAACATGTGGCGGCGCAACGGCCGCCGCGCGACGACGGCTGCCGGGAACGGCTGACGCGCGGTGGATCCGCAGCTCGTCCAGTTCGGTGGGTCGCTTGCGGCCATTCTGGTCCTGGCGGGAATTGCGTGGGCGTTGAAGCTGGGCCATCCGCCCCGGATCGAGAGCGAGGAGCATGCGACGGCGCTCGGCTGCGAAGCCGACACGGCCTTCGTGCCCGAGAGGGCCGCGGTCTGCGAAGGGGGCGCCGCGGCGATCCTTGTCGACGCGGCCGGCCGCGTCATGGTGCTGCGCCGCCACGGGGTGCACTTCGCCGCGCGCGTGCTCGAACCCGGGGCCGGCGCGCAGGTGGAGGACGGCGCCCTCACCGTCGTCCCGACCGACAGGACCTACGGCCCCGTCACCCTGCAGCTTGGCGAGCATGCGCAGACTTGGGCCGCACGTGTCGATGGGGTAAGCAAGGCGCACGATGCCTGACTTCGATCCCACGGCCTATGCGATCCCCGGGTTCGTCGCGCTCGTCCTGATCGAGATGGTCTGGGCGCGCTTCCGCAATCCCGCAGCCTACGAGCCGAAAGACACGCTGGTCAGCCTCGCCTTCGGACTCGGCAGCTCCGTCGCCGGGCTGCTGTTCGGCGGATTTGCGGTGTGGGTGTTCCTCAACGCCTACGAATACCGGCTGTTCGACATTGGCTTTGCGTGGTGGGCGTGGCCGGTGTGCTTCGTGCTCGACGATCTCAAATATTACTGGGTCCACCGCGCCGGGCACCGCATCCGCTGGATGTGGGCGAGCCACGTGAACCACCATTCGAGCCAGCACTACAATCTCAGCACCGCGCTGCGGCAGACCTGGACCGGCGCGTTCACCTTCGGCCTGGCATTCGCGCTGCCGCTGGTGCTGCTGGGCTTCCACCCCGCGATGATCGCGATCTGCGGCGGGTTCAACCTGGTCTACCAGTTCTGGATCCATACCGAGGCGATCGACCGCATGCCGCGCTGGTTCGAGGCGGTGATGAACACGCCGAGCCACCACCGCGTCCACCACGCCACCAACCCGCGCTATCTCGACCGCAATTACGCGGGCGTCTTCATCGTATGGGACAGGATGTTCGGCACCTTCACGCCCGAACTGCCGCGCGGGGAGGAGCCGATCCGCTATGGCATCGTCAAGCAGCTGGGCAGCTTCAACCTGCTGTGGGCGGTGTTCCACGAATGGATCGGCATGCTGCGCGACATCTGGCGCGCGCCCTGGAAGCACAAGCTGTCTTACCTGCTTCGCGAACCGGGCTGGAGCCACGATGGCAGCCGCGAGACGTCGGACACGATCCGCGCACGCTGGCTCGCCAGCGAAGGCGGCGGCGGCGGCGAGGACGATCCCGGCGAGAAGCCGCCGAAGAACCCGATTGCGGCGCCCCGCCACGCCGCCTAACCTTTCCGTAAACGGAGAGGACAAACCCATGAACCAGTACGACTACATCGTCATCGGTGGAGGCAGCGCGGGCTGCGCGGTGACCGGACGGCTCGCGGTCGACGGCAAGCGCAGCATCTGCCTGGTCGAGGCGGGCGGTCGCAACAACAACATGCGCGTGAAGACGCCGGGTCTCATGCCCTTCCTCGGCTCCAAGCCCAACTATCTGTACCAGACGATCGCGCAGAAGGGCCTGAACGGCCGCATCGGCCACCAGCCGCGCGGGAAGGGGCTGGGCGGGTCCTCGGCGATCAACGCGATGGTCTATATCCGCGGCAACGCGTGGGATTATGACAACTGGGCCGCGATGGGCTGCGCCGGCTGGAGCTACGAGGATGTGCTCCCCTGGTTCAGGAAGGCCGAGGCGAACGAGCGCGGGGCGGACCAATATCACGGCGCGGACGGCCCGCTGTTCGTGTCCGACCAGCACTGGGTGAACGAGTCCAGCCGCGCTTTCGTCGAGAGCGCCGCCGCGCTCCAGTTCCCCGAACGCGACGATTTCAACGGCGAGCGGCAGGCGGGCTTCGGCATCTATCAGGTGACGCAGCGCAAGGGAGAGCGATGGTCCGCCAGCCGCGCCTATGTCGAGCCGATCCGCAACCAGTCCAATCTCGACATCCGCACCAACACGATCGTCGAAAAGCTGCTGATCGAAGGCGGCCGGGTGACGGGCGTCGCGATCCGCAGGGGCCGCCGGCACGAGATCATCACCGCGCGCAAGGGCGTGATCCTCTCGGCGGGCGCGTTCAACTCGCCGCAGGTGCTGATGCTCTCTGGCGTCGGCCCGGCGCGCCACCTGCGCGCGATGGACCTGCCCGTGGTGCTCGACCGCCCGGCGGTCGGCAGCAACCTGCAGGACCATATCGACTACGTTTCGAGCTGGCAGACCGAGAGCTGCGTGCCGATCGGCAACAGCGCCGAGGGGACGCTGCGCATGGCCAAGGCGCTGGTCGAACATCGGCGCAAGCGCTCGGGGCTCATGACCACGCCCTATGCCGAGGCGGGCGGCTTCTGGACCGTGATGCCCGATGCGCCCGCGCCCGACGTCCAGTGGCACTTCGTGCCCGCGATGCTGGAGGATCACGGGCGCGAGAAGGTGAACGGCCACGGCGTCTCGCTACATGCCTGCGTCCTGCGGCCCGAGAGCCGCGGGACGGTGCGCCTCGCCACGCCCACGGCGGGCGAGCCGCCCGCGATCGATCCCAATTTCCTCGATGACGAGCGCGATATCGCCACCCTGCGCGAAGGCGTGCGCCTGTCGCACCGGATCGCCGATGTCATGCCGCTGGCAGGCTATGGCCTGACCGACCGGCACCCGGTCGATCTCACCGACGACGATGCGCTCGATGCGCTGATCCGCAAACGCGCCGACACGGTCTACCACCCGGTCGGCACCTGCCGCATGGGGTCGGACGAGGATGCGGTTGTCGATCCCACCCTCAAGGCGCGCGGGCTCGACGGGCTGTGGATCGCCGATGCCTCGATCATGCCGCGCATCGTCTCCGGAAACACGAACGCTCCCTCGATCATGATCGGGGAGCGTTGCGCCGACTTCGTGATGGAGACCGAGAAAGCGGCCTGAGCGGCCCGACGCCGCCGCTCCGCTAGCATTCCTGCGCGCTGGCGGGCGTCGCGGCGAAGTCGAAGAATTCCTCGTCCGCCTCGAGCGTGGGCGGCAGCGAGTCGATCGGGCGGCAATATCCCTGCTCGACCGAAGTCTCGAGGCAGACGAAGCGGTCATATTCGAACCGCGCCCGCGCCCAGGCGCTCGCCCCGTTGATCCGGGTGTAGTCGCCGGTGACCGAATAGACCGGGCTGTTCTTCTTCTCGCTCTCACGCTCGACATTGCGCAGCGTGCCGGGGCGATAGGCCTCGCCCGGTTCGACGAAATAGCCGTGCAGCTGCAGGATCGCATCGAGCCGCGATTCGCCCGCACCTTCGCCGAAGGCGATCCCGCCGAAGCGGTCGTAGGCGGCGATCAGCTCGCGCGTGCGATCGCGCTCGGTGAAGTCGACCGTGTTCACGCCGACCGTCTCGAACACCAGTTCGATCTGCTCGGGCGCGTTGGGCACGCTGCGGACCGTGCCGATGAAAGCCTCGCGGTCGCAGCGCCCGCTCCATACCGAACCGTCATTGGTGTCGAACAGGCGGCAATTGGCGCCTTCGCGGCGGCCGATCAGCGTCGAGGGGCGCATGCCCCCCGTCCCGCGATACTCTCCCTTCACGATGTCGCCGTCGAATTCGAGCTCGGCCTGGAAGCTGCCGCCGATCAGTTCGGGGCAGCCGCCCTCGCGCTTGGGACATTTCGTCTCGGTGCGGCGGGGCGTGCCCGGCACCGTCGCGACGACTTCGCCGCTGTGATTGCCGAAGTACTGGACCTTGCCGCGAAACTCTTCCGGAAGACCACCGGTCGCCGCCGGAGTGACAACCTGCGCGGAAGCGGGCGCGAGGCCCAGTACGGCAAGCGAAAGTGCAAGCATCAGTGAACGCATGGAAGGCTCACTCCCCATCGTTGCATATGGCGTTAACCATATCATGATCCTGCCACATTCAGAAGCATTGCTTTGCTGAAGCCAGGATTTACGCGGGTGTCGAAGCGTAGGTACGAATGCCTTCTTCGGCCTAAGTGCCTGGTTCGGTTAACCGATAAATCGATCGGTGGGCCGCGTCGGCAGCCCGTCTATGCTGCTG
Organism: Alteriqipengyuania lutimaris; assembly: GCF_003363135.1. Taxonomy (NCBI): domain Bacteria; kingdom Pseudomonadati; phylum Pseudomonadota; class Alphaproteobacteria; order Sphingomonadales; family Erythrobacteraceae; genus Alteriqipengyuania; species Alteriqipengyuania lutimaris. The sequence goes on from NZ_QRBB01000001.1 coordinate 530,987, forward strand.
GTCCGCTGGGCCATCTTCGCTGCCCACTGGTCGGGGTCGGACTGGGCATGCGCCTTCTTGAGCGTCGGCCGCTCCGTCTCGTAGGCCATGAAGGGTACGCCCCAGCCGCACGAGGTCTGCACGCTGTCGACCGCGATGTCGAAGATCTGCCGCGTGCCGGGCAACAGCGTGAAATGCTTGGCCAGTGCGGCCCACCCGTCGTCCTGCGGCAGCACGGGCACGCCCCGCCCGTAGAATCGCAGGATCAGCGCGGGCTGTTCGAAATTGCAGAACATCAGCGTGATTCGCCCATCCGCCGCAAGATGCGCGTGGGTCTCGTTGCCCGATCCCCCGAGGTCGAGATAGGCGACGCGATCGGGCGCGAGCACGCGGAACGCGTCGTAACCCTTGGGGCTGAGGTTGATCCGCGCATCCTCTGCGGCAGTCGCGACGAAGAAGACCGGCTGCTTCGCGATCATCGCGATATGCTTGTCGGTCAGCGTGTCGGTGAAATCGGCCATGGGGCAGATTTACCCCACCCCCGTTCATCCGTCACCCCTGCGAAGGCGGGGGTCCCGCTCGTTTGCAGGAAGCGGGATTCCCGCCTGCGCGGGAATGACGGGATGTTACCGCTCCTTGGTCGCCGAGAACTTCAGGTCGGGGTTCTTCTCGGCCTGGTAGTTCACGTCCCACGGGCTCTTGGCGAGGAACACCATGTCCCCGTCGCGGTCCTTGGCGAGGTTCGCGCGGTTGAACCTCTCGAATTCGTCGAGCGCCTTGTCCTCGCCCTTCACCCAGCGCGCGGTCGCGAAGGGCGCGGGCTCGAGGGCGGCCTCGACCTTGTACTCGGCGGCGAGACGCGAGATCAGCACTTCGAGCTGCAGCTGGCCGACCACGCCGACGATGTGGTTCGCGCCCAGTTCCGGGTAGAAGACCTGGATCACGCCCTCTTCGGACAGATCGTCGAGCGCCTTGCGCAGCTGCTTGGTCTTGGTCGGGTCCTTCAGCTGGACGCGGCGCAGGATTTCGGGCGCGAAGTTGGGCAGGCCGGTGAAGCGCACCTCGTTCTTCTCGCTCAGCGTGTCGCCCACGCGCAGCGTGCCGTGGTTGGGGATGCCGATGATGTCGCCCGGATAGGCATTGTCCGCGATCTCGCGGTCCTGCGCGAAGAACAGGATCGGCGAATGCACCGCGATCGGCTTGCCGAGGCCCGAAGGCGTCAGCTTCATGCCGCGTTTGAAGGTGCCCGAAACCTGCCGCATGAAGGCGATCCGGTCGCGGTGGTTGGGGTCCATATTGGCCTGCACCTTGAAGATGAAGCCGGTCACCTCGTCGCGATCCGGCGCAATCTCGCCCTCGTCGGTCGGCTGCGGGCGCGGGGCGGGCGCATATTTGGCGATCGCATCGATGATCGCGGTGACGCCGAATTCCTTGAGCGCGGAGCCGAAATAAACAGGCGTCAGGTCGCCATTGCGATAGGCCTCGAAATCGAACGGAGCATAGCCCTCACGCGCCAGAAGCCCTTCCTCGGCCACCCGCGCGACGCCATCGGCGCTGAGGTACTCGCCCAGCTTCTCGTCCTCGGGCCCGTCGACCTTCACGGTCTTGCCCTGAAATTCCTTGCTGTCGCCTTCGGGCAGATACAGCTCGTTCTCCTCGAAGTCGTAGACGCCTTCGAACAGCCCGCCCATGCCGACCGGCCAGCTCATCGGCGCGGTATCGAGCGCGAGCTTTTCGGCAATCTCATCGAGCAGCTCGAACGGCTCGCGCCCCTCGCGGTCGATCTTGTTAATGAAGGTGATGATCGGGACCGAGCGCAGGCGGCAGACCTCGAACAGCTTGAGCGTCTGCGCCTCGATACCGGCAGCGGCATCGAGCACCATGATCGCCGAATCGACCGCGGTCAGCGTGCGGTAGGTATCCTCGGAGAAATCCTCGTGCCCCGGCGTGTCGAGCAGGTTGAAGGTGATGCCGTTCCGCTCGAAGGTCATCACCGAGGACGTGACCGAGATACCGCGCTGCTGCTCGATACTCATCCAGTCGGAGCGCGCCCGCCGCGCAGCCCCGCGCGCCTTGACCTCGCCCGCAAGATGGATCGCGCCGCCGCGAAGCAGCAGCTTCTCGGTCAGCGTGGTCTTACCCGCGTCGGGGTGCGAAATGATCGCGAAGGTACGGCGTTCGGAGGTCATAGGTGTCTCGTTACAAAATTCTCGTCACCCCTGCCCCCGAGCCGGGGTTGGTGCTTCCTTCTGGTGTGACGCAAATGGCAACGACTCGGACCGAAGAAAAGCACCGACACCGGGTCAAGCCCGGGGTGACGTTCTGTGGGGTCAGTTCTCGTCCCGCGCCACGCGGAAGCCCGCGAAGTCCTGCGTCACCGGCATGATCTCCAGCCGGTTGACGTTGAGGTGCGCGGGCAGTTCGGCGACCCAGCGGATCGTCTCGGCAATATCCTCGCCCGTCATCGGGTGCGCGCCCGAATAGAACTCGTCGGACTTGTCCCGGCTGCCGGTGCGCACGGTGGTGAATTCGGTTTCGACCATGCCCGGCTCGATGCTGGTCACGCGCACGCCGGTGCCGTGCAGGTCCGCACGGATCGCCAGCGTGAAGTGGTTCACGAAGGCCTTGGAGCCCGCGTAGACGTTGCCGCCGGGATAGACGTAGCTGCCCGCGACCGAGCCGATATTGACCAGCGCGCCCTTGCGCTCGATCAGGCCGGGCAGCATCTTGCGCGTCAGCCGGACCATCGCGGTCACATTGGTGTCGATCATGGTCTGCCAGTCGTCGAGATCGGCGTCCTGCGCGGGGTTGAGCCCCTTGGCGAGGCCGGCATTGTTCACCAGCAGGTCGATCCCGCGCCAGTCCTCCGGCAGCCCGTCGATCGCCGCATCGCGCGCCGCATCATCGGTGATGTCGAACGCCAGCCCGAGGAAGCGGTCCGCGCCCAGCTCCTGCCCAAGCGCATCGAGCCGCTCCTGCCGCCGCCCGGTGCCGATCACGCGCCAGCCGTTCTCGACCAGCAGCCGCGTGGTCGCCCGGCCGATCCCTGCGGTGGCTCCGGTAATCAGGGCTGTCCGTTCGACAGTGCTCACGACAGGCTTCATGCTCTCAACTCCGCTCCGGTTTTCGCGGCGGCCTTCACGACCGCGTCGGAAATCGCCTTCAGTTCCTCGTCGGTGAAGCTCTTCTCGCCCGGCTGGAGCGTGACTTCGAGCGCGAGCGAGGTCTTGCCCTCTGGCACGCCCTGCCCGTCGAACCGGTCGAAGATGCGCGCGTCGACGATCCGCTGCTTGTCAGCACCGCGCACCGCCTTGACCAGATCTCCGGCAGGCATTGCGCTGTCGACCAGGAAGGCGAAGTCGCGCGTCACCGGCTGGAGCGCGGGCGGGCTGTAGGTCGAGCGGGCGAACTCGGCATTCTTCTTGGCGGGGATCGCGTCGAGGAAGATCTCCGCCGCGACCACCGGCCCGTCGATGTCGAACGCCTTGAGCGTGGCGGGATGCAGCGCGCCGAAGCGGGCGAGCACCTTCTTGGGGCCGAGCCGCAGCGTGGCCGACTGGCCCGGGTGGAACTGCGGCCCTGCCTCGCCCATCACCATCAGGTTGTCGACCGGAGTGCCCGCCGCTTCGAGCAGCGCGAGCGCCTCTGCCTTGGCGTCGTAGGCGTCGAAGCCCTGCGCCTTGCCATTCGCCCAGCCGCGCGGCGTCTTCTCGCCCGCGAGGACGAGGCCGAGCGTCGCACGCTCGTCGCTATGGCCGGCTTCTCCACGGAAATAGCGCCGCCCGATCTCGAACAGCCGCGCACCCGCCGCGCCGCGATCCGCAGCGCGCTTGGCGGCGGTGAGCAGGCCCGGCAGCAGCGAGGGGCGCATGGCCTTCAGATCTTCGCTGATCGGGTTATCGAGGACCCAAAGGGCCCCATCATCCATGAAGTGTTCGGCGTCTGGGACAGGAAGGAAGCTCCACGTCACCGCTTCGTGCAGGCCGCGCGCAGCCGCCGCGCGGCGCAGCTTGCGCTGGACCAGTTGCTCGGGCGTGGCGGTCGGCTTCGCGACACCGGGCGCGCGCGTCAGCGGAACGCTGGCGACCTTGTCGAGCCCCTCGATACGGACGACTTCCTCGACCAGATCTGCCGGCCCTTCGATGTCGTGACGGCGCGGCGGGCAGGTAACTTTCCAGTCGTCGGCCACCTTGAAATCGAGCGCGGTCAGGATCGCGCGCTGGCGGTCTTCCGACACCTCGACCCCGCCCAGCTTTGCCGTGCGCGCCGGGTCGAACTGGACGACCTTGGGCTCGACCGGCGGCTGGCCTGCACGCACCACTTCGGTCGGAGTGCCGCCGCAGGTCTTCACGATCAGATCGGTCAGGATCGCGAGCCCTTCGTCGAGGAATTCGGGGTCCACCCCGCGCTCGAACCGGGTGCGCGCGTCCGAAGTCAGCCCCAGCTTGCGGCCGGTCACGCCGATCCGCGCCGGGTCGAAATACGCGATTTCGAGCAGCACGTCGGTCGTGGCTTCGGTGGCGCCCGAATGCTCGCCGCCCATGATCCCGGCGACATCGTGCACGCCCGCATCGTCGGCGATCACGGTCATCGTGTCGTCGAGCGTGTAGGTCTTCTCGTTCAGCGCCTCGATCTGCTCGCCGTCCTTGGCGCGGCGGGCGACCACCGGGCCACTGAGCTTCGCAAGATCATAAACATGCGCAGGCCGCCCGAAGGCGAGCATCAGGTAGTTGGTGCAGTCGACCAGTGCGGAGATAGGCCGCTGGCCCGCCGCCTTCAGGCGACGCTGCATCCACTCAGGGCTCGCGCCGTTGGTGACGCCGCGAATCACGCGGCCGTAGAAGGCAGGGCAGCCCTCGGCATCGTCGGTGCGGATCTCGACCGGGCAGGCGCCTTCGCCCGCGATCTCGTTCGCTTCGACCGGCAGATAAGCGCCGAGGCCCGCCGCCGCCAGATCGCGCGCAATGCCCATCACACCCATGCAATCGGGCCGGTCGGGGGTGATCGCCACGTCGATGATCGGCGAGGCGGCGTGATATTCGGCGAAGCTCGCGCCGACCGGCGCATCGTCGGGCAGCTCGATAATTCCGTCGTGCTCCTCGCCCAGTTCCAGCTCGCGCACCGAGCACATCATGCCGTTCGATTCGACGCCGCGAATCTTGGACTTGCGCAGTTCCATGCCGTTCGCAGGCACGACCGCGCCCGGCTGGCCCAGCACGCCCTTCATCCCCACGCGCGCATTGGGCGCGCCGCACACGACCTGCAAAGGCTCGCCCTCACCCGTGGAAACGGAAAGCACCTGCAGCTTGTCCGCATCGGGGTGCGGGCCGGCAGTGAGCACTTCGGCGACGGTGAACCCGGCGAGCTTTTCGGCCGGATCCTCGATCCCTTCGACCTCGTGGCCGATCGCGTTGAGCTTGTCGGCGATCTCCTGCACCGAGGCGTCGGTCTCGAGGAAATACTTCAGCCATTCGATCGAGAACTTCATGCCCGCGCTCCCACTCCGCCCGAAAGCGTCGGTTGGTCGAAGGGCGAGAAGCCGTAGTGCGACAGCCAGCGGGCGTCGCCATCGAAGAAGGCACGCAAGTCGTTCATTCCGTATTTGAGCATGGCGAGGCGGTCGATCCCGAGGCCGAAGGCGAAGCCCTGCCACTCGTTGGGATCATAGCCTGCGAATTCGAGAACGCGCGGATTGACCATCCCGCTGCCGCCCAGTTCCATCCAGTCGTGCCCCTCGGCGTCGCCGTGGCCACCCACGACGCGGCGACCGCCTTCGTTCGAATAGCCGACGTCGAACTCGACCGAAGGCTCGGTGAAGGGGAAATAGGAGGGGCGCAGGCGAAGGACGATATCCTCACGCTCGAAAAGCGCCTTGAAGAAGGTCTCCAGCGTCCACTTGAGATTACCGAGGTGGATGTCGCGGTCGATCGCGAGCCCTTCGACCTGGTGGAACATCGGCGTGTGGGTTGCGTCGCTGTCGCTTCGATAGACGCGGCCCGGCGCGATGATCCGCACCGGCTCGCCGCCATTGGCCGACGCCGCCTTCATCGTGCGAATCTGCACCGGCGAGGTGTGCGTGCGCAGCAGCATGCGGTTGCCGTCGCCATCGCGGTCGGGGAAATAGAACGTGTCCATTTCCGCGCGCGCGGGGTGCGTTTCGGCCATGTTGAGCGCGGTGAAATTGTGCCAGTCGTCCTCGATCTCGGGGCCGGTGGCGACCGCGAAGCCGAGGTCCGCGAAAAGCTCCGCGATCTCGTCCATCACCTGGCTGACCGGGTGGACGCTGCCCTGCGGCATCTGCGGCGCGGGCAGCGTGAGGTCTATCACTTCGGTCGCGAGCTTGGCTTCGAGCGCGGCGGCTTCGAGCACCGCCTTGCGATCCTCGATCGCATCGGCGACGCGCGCGCGCATCCCCTGCAGGCGCGGCCCTTCGGTCTGGCGTTCCTCCGGGCTCATCTTGCCCAGCGTCTTCATCAGCGCGTTAAGCCAGCCCTGCTTGCCCAGCGCCTCCACCCGGATCGCCTCGAGAGTGTCGAGATCGTCAGCGGCATGCAGCCGTTCCAGCGTCTCGGTGACTTTTGCTTCGTGTTCGGAAGAATCTGTCATGCTCGTCATTCCTGCGCAGGCAGGAACCCATCTCCATCGTTCAAGGCCGGTGTGACGGGATCGGTGGCAACATCGCGAAGCCCAGATCGACCGCCAGATCGCGCCAGTCGGCATTTGTCTCGCGAATGAGATTGATCTTCCATTCGCGCTTCCATTTCTTGATCCTTTTTTCGCGCAGGATCGCTGCGTCCATCGTGGCATGCTGTTCGAACCAGACGAGACGCCTGACGCCGTAGTCTTTCGTGAACCCTTCAATCAACCCGTCGCGGTGCTCGGCGATGCGTTTGATCAGGTCCGACGTCGCGCCGACATAGAGCGTGCCGTTGCGGCGCGAGGCGAGAAGATAGACCGTCGGCTGAAACGCTTCACACATAGGCTCGTCCGGAGTTGGGTTCCTGCCTGCGCAGGAATGACGAGCAAATTGCGAAGCGCAAAGAAAAAGCGCCTACCCGGGTGGGCGGCGCTTCCTCTTTTCAAACGGCTTCGATCAATCAGGCGGGAAGCGCCCCGGATCGCGGTCCGGGGCAGGCTTCCGCCCGACCTGCTTTACGCAGGCAGGGCGTCCTTCGCCTGCTTGATGATCGCCTTGAAGGCCGCTTCCTCGTTCATGGCGAGGTCGGCCATCACCTTGCGGTCGAGTTCGATGCCGGCCAGCTTGGTGCCGTGCATGAACTGCGAATAGGTCAGGCCTTCCTGGCGGACCGCAGCGTTGATGCGCTGGATCCACAGGGCGCGGAAGCTGCGCTTCTTAACCTTGCGGTCGCGATAGGCGTACTGGCCGGCCTTTTCGACCGCCTGGCGCGCGACGCGAATCGTGTTCTTGCGGCGACCGCGATAGCCCTTGGCCTGGTCGAGCAGCCGCTTGTGCTTCTGGCGCGTGGTGACGCCGCGTTTGATGCGAGGCATTTCGTATATCCTTTCGAAAAAGTCAGGTGTCGCGAGAGACGTGTCTCTCGAGCGATCACTTCAGCCCGTAGGGCGCCCACTTCTTGATGTGGTCGACATCCTGCTTGGCAAGCAGGTCGGTGCCACGGTGCTGGCGGATATACTTCGCATTGTGGCTGATCAGGCGGTGCCGCTTGCCGACGGCGCCGTGCTTGACCTTGCCGGTCGCGGTGAACTTGAAGCGCTTCTTCACACCGCTCTTGGTCTTGAGCTTGGGCATTTTCATCTCCTTTACAGAGACACGTCCGAACCAGCCCTGGCAGCCCTTACAGCCAGGCCGGTGGTGAAATACGTGTCGGTGAAGCGCGCCACATAGCGCTTTTGCGCGCGTTTGCAAGCGATTCGCGTAGGCGGCCCGCAGCTCAGAAGTGGGCGAGGTAGCCGCCGTCCACTGCCAGCACCTGCCCGGTGATGTAGCCCGCGTCGGGCGAGGCAAGGAAGGCGACCGCGCCTGCGATCTCTTCGGGCCTGCCCCACCGGCCGAGCGATGTACGGCGTTTCAGATGCGCGGCGATCTCCTCGTCTGCGACCATCTGCGCATTGGTCTCGGTCGCGAAATAGCCCGGGGCGACCGCGTTGACGGTGATGCCGTGCGGGCCCAGTTCTGCCGCCAGCGCACGGGTCAGCGCGTCGAGGCCGCCCTTGCTGGCGGTATAGGCCACGTCGCCGCGTGCGATCTGGCCCGCGATCGAGCTGACGTTGACGATTCGCCCCCAGCCGCGCTCGATCATCCCCGGCGCCACGCGGCGCGCAAGGTCGAACGGCGCGGCGAGGTTGGTTTCGAGCATCGCGGAGAACGCCTCGCGCCGCAGGTCGGCGAGCGCGCGGCGGTCGCGCATCCCGGCATTGTTGACGAGGATGTCGATCGCGCCCGCCTCGCTCAGCGCGGCCTCGCAGGCGCGCGAATCGTCGAGGTCGAAGACGAGCGCCTCCGTCCCGCCACCGACGTCGCGCAGCGCCGCCTCATCGCGACCCGATACGAACACCCGTGCGCCGTTCTCGGCCAGCCGCAGGGCGATGGCCTTGCCCAGACCGCGCGCGCCGCCGGTGACCAGCGCGCTCTTGCCGGTCAGATCGAGATGTCCCCCCGCACTCATGGTCAGTGCTCGTAGATCATCTTTCGCGTCATGCCACCATCGACGTTGATCGCCTCGCCGGTGACGAAGTGCGATCCGATCAGCCAGTCGACCGTGGCGACGATATCGGCTGGCCGCCCGACGCGCCCGGCCGGGTGCTGTGCCTTGTCCTTATCGCGGTGTTCGACCTTCTCGCGCGCCCCTTCCTTCTGCCAGTTGCGCGTCTCGATCCAGCCGGGGCGGATCGCGTTCACGCGGATATCGGGGCCGAGCGAGACGGCCAGCGCATGGGTCAGCGCGTCGAGCCCGCCCTTGGCGGCGGCATAGCCGAAGCACTCGGGCTCGCTCATCACCGCGCGGGTTGAGGAGATGTTGACGATGCAGCCCGATTCTCCGCGCCGCAGCAGGGGAAGGCAAGCGCGGCTGCACAGGAAGGCGGCGGTCAGGCTGGCGTCGATCCAGCTCTGGAAATCGGCGAGCGAGAGATCTTCGAGCGGGCCGGAATATGGATCCGCGATCCCCGCATTGTTGACGAGGCAGGTCAGCGGCGCCCCGTCGAGCCATTCGGACATGCGATCCGCACAGGCGATCACGTCCGCCTCGCGCCCCGCGTCGCCCGCGACCAGCAGGAGGTCGCCGTCGAGCCCGTCGCGCAGCTCGTCCAGCGCTTCCGCATCCGGGTCGAGCCCGGCGACCCGCCAGCCGAGCTGGGTGTAGAAGACGGCGAGGGCGCGGCCGATGCCATTGCCGATGCCGGTGATGAACATGGTTTTTTCGGTCATGCCGCTTCAATGCAGCAGCGCCGTGCAAGTGCCGGGAACTCTTCGCAAACCTGCCGCTTTCCCCTTCGGCGGGGGCAAGACGACGAGGTAACGGCGATGTCCGCAATCCAGCTACCGCTCCTGATCGGGTTCGCCATCATGGCGATCGGATCGATCGCGATCTTCCTCCACGGCCCCAAGGGCCGCGAGTTCCGGCACGATACGCAGTTCCACTCGGTCGTGCCCTTCATCGCCGCGACCGCCTACCTCGCGATGTTCCTCGGCACGGGCGTGGTCGAGATCGGCGCGACGCAGACCTTCTTCCCGCGCTATGCCGACTGGGCGGTGACGACGCCGATCCTGCTGGCGGGCCTGATCCTGACCGGGCTGCACGAACATCCGCGCCATTCGACCTTCATCCTGCCCGCGATCATCCTCGACGTGATCATGATCGCCACCGGCCTGCTCGCCGCGCTGAGCGAGGGCGATGCGCGCTGGATCTGGTTCGCATGGTCGTGCGCCGCCTTTTTCGGCGTGCTGTTCATCCTGTGGGGCCCGGTCAAGGCGATCGGCGACAACCTCGGCGGCGGGATCGAGCGCGTCTATCGCCGCAACCTCGTGTTCCTGACCGCAGTGTGGCTGGTCTATCCGGTCGTCTTCGCGTTCGGCCCCGAAGGCCTGCAGTCGATCTCGACCGTGGCCAGCGTGTGGATCGTCCTCGCGCTCGATGTGGTCGCCAAGGTGGTCTACGGCTTCGTCGCGACCGCGCGGTTCAACACCCTGCCGGGTGCGCATGCGAACGAGGCGGGGAGCGCCGGTTAGGCCCCCAGCGCTTCCAGCACATCCTCCAGCCGCGCCGGATCGCCGAGCGCGATGACCGAACCATCGCTCTCGGCATCCAGCGGGTTGCCCTGCCAGTCGGACATGGTCCCGCCCGCGCCTTCGACCACCGGTACCAGCGCCGCGTAGTCAAACAGCTTGAGGCCCGATTCGCACACGATATCGAGCTGGCCGCTGGCGAGCAGGCCGTAATTGTAGCAGTCGCCGCCATAGACGATCATGCCCTGCCGCTTGTTGCCGCCGACCGCGTGGGCCAGCTTCATGTAGGCATCCGCGCCGTGCGCATCGAAATAGTGCGGGCTGCTGGTAGCGAGCACCGCGGCGTCCAGACTCTTGCACGAACGCGTGCGCACCTCGCGCCCGTTGAGCGTGGTCGGCATGCCGATCCGCCCGACCCACCGCTCGCCGATGATCGGCTGGTCGATGATGCCGAGCACCGGCCAGCCGTCCTGCAGCAGCGCGATCAGCGTGCCGAAGATCGGCCTCCCGGCGAGGAAGCTGATGGTGCCGTCGATCGGGTCGAGCACCCATTGCCGGCCCGAGCGCCCCTCGTGCTCAGGATATTCTTCCCCCACGATGCCGTCCTGCGCATATTCGGCCATAAGGATCCGCCGCATCGCATCCTCGGCCTCGCGGTCGGCCACCGTCACCGGCGACGCATCGCCCTTGAATTCGGCGCTGGCCTTGCGGAAATGCGGCCGAATCGCCTCGCGCGCGGCATCGGCCAGCCGGTGGGCGACTGCGAGTTCGTCGTCGAGTTTCATGCGCCCACCTTCATAGAGACGATATCAGTCGAACAGGCTCGAGACCGAGCTTTCGTCGGCGATGCGGCGGACCGCTTCGCCGATCAGCGGGGCAATGGTGAGGTAGCGGATGCGCTTGGCCTCCTTGGCGATCTCGGTCGGGGGGATCGTGTCGGTCACCACCAGTTCGGTCAGCTGCGATCCGTCGACCCGCGCCACCGCGCCGCCCGACAGCACGCCGTGGGTGATATAGGCCGCGACCGATTCCGCCCCCTGCTCCAGCAGCGCGTCGGCCGCGTTGCACAGCGTGCCGCCCGAATCGACGATATCGTCGATCAGCACGCAGTGGCGGCCCTTCACCTGGCCGATGATGTTCATCACCTCCGATTCGCCGGGCCGGTCGCGGCGCTTGTCGACGATGGCGAGCGGCGCGTTGTCGAGCCGCTTGGCCAGCGCGCGCGCGCGGACCACGCCGCCCACGTCGGGCGAAACCACCATCAGGTCCTTGTCGCCGTAGCGCGCCTGGATATCCGCCGCCATCACGGGGGCGGCGAACAGGTTGTCGGTCGGGATGTCGAAGAAGCCCTGGATCTGGCCGGCGTGCAGGTCGACCGCCAGCACGCGGTCGGCACCCGCCTGGGTGATGAGATTCGCGACCAGCTTGGCCGAGATGGGCGTACGCGGGCCGGGCTTTCGGTCCTGCCGGGCATAGCCGAAATAGGGGACCACCGCCGTGATCCGCCGCGCCGAGGCGCGCTTCAATGCATCGATCGCGATCAGCAGCTCCATCAGGTTGTCGTTCGCCGGGAAGCTGGTCGACTGGAGCACGAACACGTCCTCGCCGCGCACGTTCTCGTGAATCTCGATGAAGACCTCCTCGTCGGCGAAGCGCCGCACGCTGGCATCGGTCAGCGGGATTTCGAGATAGCCTGCGATCGCGCGGGCGAGGGGCAGGTTCGAATTGCCGGCCATCAGTTTCATCGGGCGAGCGGTCCTTTGACGAAGGGGAGGGGTCCCCGCAGCGGCTAACCCCCGCGTCACACGAATGCAATCTATCGATGGAGCGGAATGCCCGACGCCCCGGTGCGAGTCCGCATGTGAATCGGCGAGCGAAAAGTCTTTCCTACTCGCCGCACCGCGTGGCTTATGCTGGCGGATGGGACGCACAGCCCCGCCCCCTCACCGATGCCGCCGCCGCCCCGGCTGGTTTCGCCCCGTGCCGCTGCGCACGCGGCGCGACGGGTGGAGCGAGGCGCGCCAGTGTTCTTTCCTCGCCCGGCTCTACCTCACCGGATCGGTCGCCGCCGCGGCGCGCAGCGTCGGGATGAGCCGGGCGAGCGCCTATCGCCTGCGCGCGCGCGCAGGCGCGGCGTCCTTCGCCGCCGCGTGGGACCGGGTGCTGACGCCGCCCGGCACCGGCCATGTGCAGGCCACGCGCGAGGATGATCGGAAGGTGACACTTCGCGCGCTGCTCGCGCGGCTGGAGGCGGGGCTGGTCCAGCCGGTGGTCTATCGCGGGCGCACGGTCGCGATCCGCAGAAAGCCCGACAGACCGGCGCTCGTGCGCCTGCTGCGCCGGACCGCGCCGCGGGCTGCATCGCGGCGGGTGAACGGGCCGGTATTGTTTCGAAAAAGGGGGCGTGGGTGTGTCACGAAGGAGAGCGCCGCGCGAGCGGCCAGCGGAAGCGCGAATGACGTCCGCGTGGCCAAGAACGAGGAACACACCACCCCACCATCCGTCACCCCGGGCTAGACCCGGGGTCGGTGCTTCTTGCGAAATGGCGACGGTCCAGGAAGAAGAAAGCACCATCCCGGCTCGGGGGCCGGGATGACGAGGTGGCGATGTTCGGCCACCCATTCGGAGAGCGCGAAGGCCGTCGCTCCAGAGGAACCCGCGGCGCCTCCCCACGTCTTACCGCGCGCGGTGCTCGCTCTTGATCCAGCGCACGGTGCCGCTGGAGGAGCGCATGACCACGCTTTCGGTCGTCATCCGCCCGCCCGGCAGGCGCTTCACGCCGTCGAGCAGCGAGCCCGAGGTCACGCCGGTGGCGGCGAAGATGCAGTCGCCCTTGGCGAGGTCTTCCAGCTTGTAGATCCGGTCGAGGTCCTCGATCCCCCACTTGGCGGCGCGGGCGCGCTCGTCCTCGTTGCGGAAGACGAGGCGGCCGTTGAACTGGCCGCCGACGCAGCGCAGGGCGGCTGCGGCGAGCACGCCTTCGGGTGCGCCGCCCTGGCCCATGTACATGTCGATCGTCGTGTTCGGATCGGTCGTCGCGATCACGCCGGCCACGTCGCCGTCGCCGATCAGGATGACGCCGCAGCCCAGGGCGCGCAATTCGGCGATCATGCCTTCGTGGCGCGGGCGGTCGAGCACGCAGACGATGATGTCGCCGGGCTCCACGCCCTTGGCCGCGGCGACCGCCTTCACATTCTCGGTCGGCGATTTGGCGAGGTCGATCACGCCCTGGGGATAGCCGGGGCCGACCGCGATCTTGTCCATGTAGGTATCGGGCGCGTTCAGCAGGTTGCCCTTTTCCGCCGCGGCCAGCACGGCGAGCGCGTTGGGCCCGGCCTTGGCGGTGATCGTCGTGCCTTCCAGCGGATCGAGCGCGATGTCGATCTTGGGGCCGGTCCCGGGCGCACCGCCCACCTTCTCACCGATATAGAGCATCGGCGCCTCGTCGCGCTCGCCCTCGCCGATCACCACGGTGCCGTCGATATCGAGCTTGTCGAAAGCGCGCCGCATCGCCTCCACCGCGGCGGCATCGGCGGCTTTCTCGTCCCCCCGGCCGACCAGCTTCGAGGCCGCGATCGCCGCTTTCTCGGTGACCCGCACCATTTCGAGCACCAGCACGCGATCGAGTTCGTTTGCGAGCTCGCTGGACTTGCCTGAGGTGTTCATAGGTAATTCAGCCCTTCTGGTCTGGTTGGAGGTTTCAGCAGCGCCTAGTCGGGGAGTGGGGCCGTGTCGATAAGGTCGGGGATTTTCGTGCTTGCCCATGCGGCCGTCGCACTCGCGACCCCGGCGGCGGCGCAGGATGGCGAGGACGACGTCGTCGGGCCGCTCCTCGAACGTTCGCGCGAGGCCTACACCATGCCCGAACCCGAGCCCGAGAGACCCGCCGATTGCGCGGTTTCGCGGGACGACACGATCATCATCGTGTGCGCCCCGATCGAGGACGATCCGGACCGCTACCGCGTGAGCTCGCGGCTGGAGGATGGCGACGACAGCCACCTGTCGTGGAACGGCGAGGCGCCCGATGTCTCCGGCCCCGGCATCTTCAAGGGTCCGGCGACCGTCAGCGGCTTGTGCATCATTCCGCCGTGCCCGCCCCCGCCCGTCTACATGATCGACGTGACCGCGCTGCCCGAGGCGCCGCCGGGTTCGGATGCGGACCGGATCGCACGCGGCCTCTCCCCGCGCGGCAGCCGCTACGACGAGGGTGAGGCGGCACTCGATGCGACCGCGCAGCAGGATGGCGAGAGCCCGCCGGACGCACCCACTCCGGACACGCCCACCCCCAACGAGCCCGCCCCTGACGAGCCCGGAGGATGAGCGCTCAGTTCTGCAGGATCGGCATCGCGAGCGGCGGCTGCACGACGCTGTCGGCACCCTGCAGGCGCATCAGCGCGTCGCGCACGTTGCGCGCGGGTGCCTTGTGCGTGACGAGCGCGATCATGATCCCCGCCTCTTCGGGATCGACGCTCTCGCCTTCCTGGATCAGGCTCTGGATGCTGACCCGCGCATCGCGCATCGCCGCCGCCAGCTCGGCCAGCACGCCCGGGCGGTCGGCCACGACGAAGCGGAGGTAGTAGCGCGCCTCGCGCGCACCCGAATCGGCACGCTCGGCGGTGGCGAGCGCGTCGGCCGCCACGGCGAAGGGATGGCGCGCCTGTCCGCGCGCGAGCGAGACGAGATCGGCGACCACGCCGCTGGCGGTCGCCTCGCGCCCCGCGCCCGCGCCCTGGATCAGGATCGGGCCGGAGAAGTCGCCCTGCGCGAGCACTGCATTGGTCGGCCCGTCGATCGCGGCGAGCGGGTGATTGGCAGGCAGCAGGCAGGGCCGCACGCGCTGCAACAGCCGCTCGGGCTCGCCGCCCTGCCGCTCCAGATCGGCCATCGCGACCAGCCGGACGACATAGCCGAGCCGTTCGGCCTGCATGATGTCGGCGGCGCGCACCGCGCGAATCCCCTCGACCTCGACGCTGGCGAAATCGGGGCGCACCCCGAAGGCCAGCGCGGCGAGGATCGCGAGCTTGTGCGCCGCGTCGCCCCCGTCGACGTCGAGCGCGGGATCGGCTTCGGCATAGCCTAGCTGCTGGGCCTCGCGCAGCGTGTCGGCAAAGTCCTCTCCCGAGCGCTCCATCGCGGACAGGATGTAGTTGCTGGTCCCGTTGAGAATGCCCTCGATCCGGTCGAACCGGTTGCCCGACAGGCCATCGCGCAGTGTCTGGAGGATCGGCGTGCCCGCGCACACTGCGGCTTCGAACAGCATCGCCGCACCGTTGTCGCCCGCAAGTTGCGCAAGGTCGTAGCCATGCTCCGCGATCATCGCCTTGTTGGCGGTGACGACCGCGCGCCCGTTACCCAGCGCGGCGCGCGCCAGATCCAGCGCCGGGCCATCCGCGCCGCCGATCGCCTCGACCACGACATCGAGGCCGGGGAGTGTCGCCAGCTCGACCGGATCGTCGCACCATTGCAGCGCCGACAGGTCCATGCCCCGCTCGCGCGATCGGTCGCGCGCGCTCACCGCGACGACCTCGATCCTGCGGCCGCTGCGCGCGGCAAGCAGGTCCCCATGTTCGCTCAGCAGGTGCAGCACGCCCGTGCCCACGGTGCCGAGCCCGGCGATTCCGATCTTCAATGCGTCATCCATGGCCGCACGCGATTAGGGCCGCGAGACGCGTTGGCAAGCCCCCTGCGGCCCCGGACGTGCAGACTAGTAAGGCAACGTGGGCGCTTCGCGCAGGCGCTCGCACTGGCCCAGCTGCGACAGGACGTAGCGATAATCGTCGCTCGCCCGGGCTCGGTCGGCCGGCTCGCGCGCCAGATTCGCCTCGCTCGGCAGGCTCCGCGGCAGCGCGCAGGACAGGCGATAGTAAGCGAGCGAACCCGTCTCGGGCACACGCACCGCCTGGTCGACGATTTCGGAGAAGGACACGCCCCACACCGGCGCCATGTTCGGCCGGCGGACCACGCTGATGGCTGCGGGGGAGTTGTCGACGGTCTCGAGGAAGATCTGCGTTTCCGATTCGCCAGCAAGCGTTCCGGCGACCGACAGCGCGTCGCGAATGCCCACGATCTTGGGCGCGGCACCGGGCGCGACGAGCTGTTCCAGAATGAGACGGGTGCGCCGCTCCAGCCCCTCGTCCCAGAGCAGCTGGGCATCGGGCGCGACCAGTTGCAGCTGGCTCGGGCGGCCGGCCACGGGGCGGGCGAAGAGCAGCACCTCTTCCTTGCGCAGCTTGGGCTTGCGACCGCGTGCGTCGAGCGGGAGATCAACGAGATAGTTCACGCGCTCGCCCAGCGAAGTGGACCCGGCGATCAGGCCGAGCGTCTCCGCCTCGATGTAGAAGCGCGCGTATCCCGGCCGCAGCCCCGGGGCCCGTTCCGGCTCTACCTCACTCTGGCGGCGGACTTTGGCGCGCACGACGAGGTCGGCATAATCCGCCAGATCGATGAGATCGGCATCGCTCGCCTGCCTGGGCGCTTGCACGCCCTGGCTCGCATTCTGGGCCGCGAGGGGCGCGGCTGCGGGGACGCCGGTGGCCAGCATCGCGGCGCATATGATCGACGGGAGGAACTTCAAGGCGCTCTCCATGATTGAACAGGTCGGAACGATATAGGGTTTCGACCGGATGATTTTCAGGTGGCAGACACATCCGGCCGTGAATCCCGACTGAACCGACAAAGGGTTTGCAGAGGGTAATCATCCTGTTTAAGACCCGGCGCGTCTGGGTGGACGGTATGAAATTACCCGGACACGGCCCTTCCGGCTAAAGAGATTGCGCCTTCGGCATCGCCCGGGGATGCAATCGAATTGGCTGGAGAGGTTTGAACAATCGCCGTCCGGTGCAGCCGCCGGACATGATCGCCGGGCCGCGCCCGGTGCTTGATGGAGTGATGCGACTGCATGGCTTATTCAGATCAACAGATGAGCGGTAACAAGATTGTCGCTATCATCATCGTCGGTCTCATTCATGTCGTCATCGGCTACGTCCTTATTACCGGCCTGGCTTACGAAGCCGCCAAGAAGGTCGTGGAACGGGTGACGACAGTCGATATCGAGGAACCGCCGCCGCCGGAGCCGGAGGAAGAACCCCCGCCCCCCGAGCCGCAACAAGAGACTGCGCCTCCGCCGCCGGTAGCGCCGCCGCCGCCGATTTCGGTCGCGACGAACCCGCCGCCCGTGCGGACACAGCAGACGATTCCGCCGCCGGCTCCGCCTGCGCTGCGGATCCCGCCTGCTGCGCCGGTTGCGCCTCCGGCGCCTCCGCCCCCGCCGCCTCCGCCGCCGCCGCCTCCGCCCCCGGCGGAACCGCTGCGGCCGACGAACAACGCGGGTACGTGGATCACGACCTCGGACTACCGTTCGAGCTGGGTCTCCCGCGATTACACGGGCACCGTGTCCTTCCGCCTCACTATCGGCGGCAATGGCCGGGTGAGCGGGTGCACGATCACCGGCGGTTCGGCGCCCCAGGCGCTCAAGGATGCGTCCTGCCGGCTGATCGAGCGTCGGGCCCGCTTCAACCGGGACGGTACCTTCAACGGGACGGTGCAGTGGGTGCTTCCGGACTGATTTAAACGGCGCGCATCCCACATCCGGCGACAAGGGATGCGCGCCAGATTTTGTTAACAGCCATACTTTTTTGGAGAGTTCGCGATGTTCATTAATCTTATGGCGGCCGCTGGCGAGGCAGGCCCGCAGACTGAATTCGGCTTCATGGAAGCCATGGAACAGGGCGGTCCGATCGCCTGGACCATCCTGGCCGTCCTGGTCATCATGTCGGTCGGTTCGTTCTACATCCTCATCACCAAGCTGCTCGAGCAGAACAAGGTGCTGGGCCAGTACAAGAAGGTGCGTTCGCAGTTCTGGCGTGCCAACACCCTGGACGAAGGCGCAACCAAGCTCGACAAGAACAGCGCATGGCGCCAGATGGTCGACGACAGCCTCGCTGCCCGCGACCAGCACGGCAAGATGACCGACAGCATGGAAGCGCACGACTGGATGCACGGTTCGCTCGCCCGCTCGCAGGACGCGATCATGTCGCGCCTCAACGGCGGTCTCGCGTTCCTCGCCACGGTCGGTGCAACGGCACCGTTCGTCGGTCTGCTCGGTACCGTGATCGGGATCTACCGCGCGCTGATCAACATCGGCCTTGCCGGTTCGGCCTCGATCGACAAGGTCGCCGGCCCCGTCGGTGAAGCCCTGATCATGACCGCCATCGGCCTGCTCGTCGCCGTGCCGGCCGTGTTCGCGTACAACTGGCTGATGGCCCGCAACAAGCGGATCGCCGAACTGCTGACCGGTTTCTCGACCGATCTGCTGGCCTACATCAACTCGAACGGCTCGGTGAAGCCGATGACGGCGACGTCGACCGCGCAGGCAGCCAAGACGACTGTCAAGAAGTAAGCGACTGTCGGGGCCGCACGCGGTGCGGCCCCGTTCAGTTCCTTCACAGGTCAACTAGGATAGGACGGAAACCATGGCGATTTCCACGGGAGGCAGCGGCGATACGCCGATGGCAGACATCAACACCACTCCGCTGGTGGACGTGATGCTGGTGCTTCTCATCATCTTCCTGATCGCGGTTCCGGTCGCGATCCAGACGATCGAGAAGCTCGAAATTCCCATTTTCGAATCGGTCGAATCGAAAGACAAGGTCGAGAACCTGCTGCTGACGGTCAGCACCACCGACGGTTCGGGCAATGCGGCGGGCGAAAGCGGCTATACCGGCGCAGCGCGCGACGGCGAATGCCGCGTCTATTTCAATAACACCACGCCGGTGACGTCGGAAGAACTCTACGACCAGTCGTTCGAGCGCCTCGACAGCATCGTGCAGCGTGCCGGTGGACCGGAAGCGATCATGGAAGACCCCGATCTCATTCCGCAGGTCCACATTCGTGGCGACGTCAACGCGCCGTGGCGCTGTGTTGCGGGTGCGATCTACAACGTGCAGGCTGCCGGCTATCCGACGGTCGGGTTCATCTCGAACCCGGTCGATCCGAACGGCTAAGCGGCCCGCGATAAAGATTTAGGAGACCACAACCATGGCTATGTCAGGCGGCAGCGATGATGGCACGCCGATGATGGACATGAACATGACGCCGTTGATCGACGTCCTGCTCGTGCTCCTCATCATGTTCATCATCACGATCCCGGTCGCGACCCACGCGGTCAATATCGACCTCCCGCAGCCGAACCCCAACGATCCGCAGCAGGATATCGACCCGATCAAGAACAAGATTGTGTTGACCCAGAACGGCGAGATCCTGTGGAACGGCGAAGCGATCAACCAGGGTCAGCTGGTGCGCAACCTCGAACTCACCCGCGAGATCGAGCCCGAGCCCGAACTGCAGTTCGAGCCGGAACCGCTCGCCAGCTACGACATCTCGGCGCGTACGCTCAACATCATCAAGGCGTCGGGCGTCACCAAGTTCGGCTTCGTGGGTAACGAGCAGTACCGGACCTTCGGCAAGTAGAAATGCCTGCATAACCGGCCCCGCCACGGCGCAGGCCACCCGATCGAGGGGCGGAGCGATCCGCCCCTTTTTCGTGTCCGCCCCTTTTTTTGTGCCCGCCAGCAACGATTCTACAGACCACTGGCGCGCCACGCCAGAATGTTATACTTTCACATCTCCAACATGGGAGAGTGATGATGGCTTACGCGCAATCCACCCCGACCGGCCCGCTGGCCGACATGAACATGACACCCTTGATCGATGTCCTGCTCGTCCTCCTGATCATGTTCATCATCACCATCCCGCTCGCCGCCCATTCGGTCGATATTGATGTCGGCACCGGTGAGGGTACTTTCGATGTCGATCCGGTGGTCAACAAGGTGGTGGTCACCGAAAGCGGCATCGTGCTGTGGAACGGCGAGCCCGTAACTCAGCCCGAGCTCAAGGCCAATCTCGCCCTGGCCAGCGAGATCGCCCCCGAGCCGGAACTGCAGTTCGAGCCCGAAGCCAATGCGAGCTACGAGCTCTCGGCGCGGACGCTCAACCTGATCGAAGCATCGCCGGTCACCACTTTCGGCTTCGTCGGCAACGAAAAGTATCGCCAGTTCGAAGCCCGATAAACGCCAGTAGGAGTGACGCGCGCCTAGTCCCCGGGGCGCATCGCCTCTCCGGCCAGGCTTTCGGCCTCGAGCAAGAGCTCGTCGTCGACCGAGCCCTGCGGTACGCTCTCGCGGCCGATCATCACCATGACGGGGACCGCGAGCGGGCTGACACGGTCGAGCTCGACATGGACGAGGTCGCTCTGCGCCCGGTCGAGCAGGTCGCCCAGCCGCCCGACGTCGGTCATCCGCGTGCGCGCATCGGCCCACGCGGCTTCCAGCAGCACGTGATCGGGCTCGTACTTGCGCAGCACGTCGTAGATCAGGTCGGTCGAGAAGGTCACCTGCTTCCCGGTCTTGCGCTTGCCCGGGTGCTGCCGATCCACCAGCCCGCCGATCACCGCAACTTCGCGGAAGCTGCGCCGAAGCAGGTGCGAATCCTGCACCCAGTCGACGAATTCATGCGCGAGGATGTCGGGTGACAGCAGCGGCGCCGGGTCGGTCACCGGCTTGAGGCCCCATACCGCCAGCGAATAGTCGTTCGCCACGAACCCGCCGGGCACCAGCCCGCGGTCCTCCATCCGCTTGGTGATCAGCATGCCGAGCGACTGGTTCGCATTCCAGCCGATGAAGGTGTAATACACGGTGTAGTGCCGCTCGGCGCGCGGGAAGCTTTCGACCAGCAGGTTGTCCGGACCCGGCATCTGGCTGCGCCAGTCCTGCATTTCGAGCCATTCGCGCACATCGTCGGGGAAGCGCGCCCAGCCTGCGCGGTCGACCAGCATGGCGCGCACGCGGTCCGCCAGATGCGTCGTCAGCGGCATGCGAGCGCCGCCATAGCTCGGGATCATCGCCGCCTTGGTCGACGCACGCACGATAATCTCCATGTCGCGCAGCTGTTCGACCTCGAGCGACGTGCCGGCAAAGGCGAAGGTGTCACCGGGAGAAAGCTGCGCGGCGAAGTTCTCTTCCACCCGGCCGAGCGAGCGACCATTGCGGAAGCGCACCTCCAGCATCTCGGCATCCATGATGATCCCGGCATTCAGGCGATGGCGCGCGGCGTGCTGCGGGTGGGTGAGCCGCCACTCGCCCGAACGGTCGCGCACGATCCGCTGGAAGCGGTCATAGGCCTTGAGGGCATAGCCGCCGGTGGCGACGAAGTTCAGCACCCGCGCGAAAACCTCCTCGTCCACCCACGCATAGGGCAAGGCGCTGCGCACCTCGCGCAGGAGCTCCGCTTCGTCGAAGGGCGCGGCGCAGACGCAGGCCATCACGTGCTGCGCGAGCACGTCGAGCCCGCCCTCGCGAAAATCCTCGCCATCGCGCTGGCCTTCGTCGACCGCGTCCTTGGCGGCCTGCGCCTCGAGAAATTCGAACCGGTTGCCCGGCACCAGCACCGCACGGCTCGGCTGGTCAAGCCGGTGGTTGGCACGCCCCACGCGTTGCAGCAGGCGCGAGGATCCCTTGGGCGCCCCCATCTGGACCACGCAGTCGATATCGCCCCAGTCGACACCCAGATCGAGGCTGGCGGTCGCCACCAGCGCGCGCAACTCGCCCGCCGCCATCGCACCCTCGACCCGCTCGCGCGCTTCGCGGCTGAGCGAACCGTGGTGGATGCCGATCGGCAGCTTGTCCTCGTTCACGTCCCACAGATGCTGGAAGATATATTCGGCGAGAAAGCGCGTGTTGGTGAAGACCAGCGTCGTGCGGTTCGCGCGGATCAGCTCGTAAAGCTGCGGGATCGCCCAGGTCGCGGCATGGCCGCCCCAGGGCACGCGGTTCTCGTCCGGCAGGAGGATCTCGACTTCGGGCGGCGCACCGGGCTCGCCCTGCACCACCGCCACGCGATCGATCTCGCCCCATGGCGCGAGCCATTCGCGGAAGCCTTCCTCGTTGGCGACCGTCGCCGAAAGGGCAGCGCGCTGCATGTCCGGCGCGAGCGCCTGCAAACGTGCGAGGCACAGCGCGAGCAGATCACCGCGCTTGCCGGTGGCGAAAGCGTGGATCTCGTCGATCACGATGCGCTTGCATCCCGCGAACATCTCGAAGCTCTCGGGATAGGAGAGCAGAAGCGATAGGCTTTCGGGCGTGGTCAGCAGGACATGGGGCGGCTTGTCGCGCTGGCGCCGCTTGCGGTCGGAGGAGGTGTCGCCGCTGCGGGTCTCCGCGCGGATCGGCAGCCCCATCTCCTCGATCGGCGCGAGCAGGTTGCGCGCGACATCCTGCGCGAGCGCCTTCAGCGGCGAGACGTAGATCGTGTGCAGGCCTTCGGGCGGTTTTGCTCCGTCCAGCCGCGAGGGCGTGAACGCCGCCAGCGTCGGCAAGAAACCGGCGAGCGTCTTGCCCGCGCCTGTATCGGCCACCAGCAGCGCATGGTCGCCCGCATCGCTCGCATCGAGCATGGCGCGCTGGTGGCTGCGGATGCGCCAGTCGCGCCCCGCGAACCACTGCTCTATTTCTGGCGGTACGCCGCTGCCCGTCATGCCTTCACAATGCACGGGGAGGCGGTTGGAGCCGAGCGCTTATTGCGCGCCGGGAGCCTCACCCAGATCTTCCATGGCGTCCTCGAAGCTTTCGGGCTCTTCTTCGCGCTCTTCCTCC
This sequence comes from Alteriqipengyuania lutimaris, assembly GCF_003363135.1. NCBI lineage: Bacteria > Pseudomonadati > Pseudomonadota > Alphaproteobacteria > Sphingomonadales > Erythrobacteraceae > Alteriqipengyuania > Alteriqipengyuania lutimaris. The sequence goes on from NZ_QRBB01000001.1 coordinate 553,820, forward strand.
CCCGCTTCGAATTCCTCCGCAGCCATTTCGGCCTCGTCGGCGGCAATCTCGGCCATCGCATCGACATTGGCTTCGGCGTCGGCAGCCGCTGCGTCGGTCATGGCATCCACATCCGCCATGCTTTGCCGCAGCGTCATCTGGTCGACGCCGAGAATCTCGGACGCGCGCCGCTGTTCGGAGGGCGTCAGGTCGTCGTAGCGGCGCGGCTCGGGCAGGCCGGCTTCCGCCTCCTCGATGCCTTCGAGGAGCACCGGCAGTTCCTGCAGCATGCTCGGGATCGATTGCATCATGCCCGAGATGACCTGCGGGTCGGTGTTGATGACGAGGCTCTGGCGCGCATATTTCGCGCCCACCGGGGTGGCGAAGAAGGCGTTGAGCGCCACAAGCTCGCCGCTTTCGAAGCGGCTGGCATAGGCCTTGGCCAACCCGTCGCGCACACCGGGTTCGAGCGCGGCGAATGCCGTGTTCGCGGTGCTCAAGATCATGTCGAACTGCGCCCTCGAGCGCGTTTCGTAGACCGGATCGAACATCTGCGTCAGCTCGACACGCTCTTCGGGCGAAAGCCTGTCGAGGTCTTCGCCGTAGAGCCCGGTATATTCGGCGAGGTCGCCTGCACTCATCCCGCCGCCGTCGCTTTCGGCCATTTCGAGGATGGGCGAGAGGAAGGATTCCATCATCTGGCCCATCATCTCGCCGTAGACGCCTTCGGGCACCAGGCTCGCGGCAACGGCGGTCGCCTCGGGCAGCCGCGCCTCGGCCTCGGGCGTCAGCGGGTCGGCCTGGAACATCGCGGCGAACATCGAGCTGATCATGGCCAGCGCGGCGGGGTCCATGTCCTCCTCGCCGCCGGACGCGTCACCGTCCGGCTCGGTGACGATCTCGGTCGGGGCGTCGGGATCGATTTCCTCCATGGCGCCATCCTGCGCAAAGGCAGGCTGCGCCAGAGCGAGCGCACCCAGCGCGGCGGAAATCGCGAATGTCTTCATGTCCGTTCCCCCTTAGACGTCAGTGCCCGGCCTGCTCACCCCGCTCCAGCCCGGACAGCGCCAGCTGCTCGTCGATCTGTTCCATCAGCCGGGCGAGACCTTCCTCGCTGTCGCTCTCGGCGCGCGCGACGAGCACGTCCTGCGTGTTCGAGGCGCGCAGCAGCCACCAGCCGTCGTCGGTGGTGACGCGCACGCCGTCGGTGCCGTCCACCTGCGCCGGGCTGTCCGCCAGCCGCGCCTTGACCTCGTCGATCGCCGCAAACTTGCGCGACTCGTCGACCTGGAAGCGCATTTCGGGCGTGTTGACCATCGCGGGCATCGCGCCGCGCAGCTGCGTCACCGACTGCCCCAGCCGCGCCGACGCCGCGATCAGGCGCACGCCTGCGTAGAGCGCATCGTCGTATCCGTAATAGGTATCCGCGAAGAACACGTGCCCGCTCATCTCGCCTGCGAGCGGCGAGCCAGTTTCCTTCATTTTGGACTTAATCAGCGAGTGCCCGGTCTTCCACATCAGCGGCTTGCCGCCATGCGCCTCGACATGGTCGAACAGCGCGCGGCTGGCCTTCACATCCGCTATAATCGTGGCGCCGGCGCGCCTTTGCAGCAGGTCCTGCGCGTAGATCATCAGCAGCTGGTCGCCCCAGATCACCCGCCCTTCGCCGTCGATCGCGCCGATCCGGTCGCCATCGCCATCGAAAGCCACTCCGAAATCGAGCCCGTTCTGCGCGACCAGATCGCGCAGGTCGGCCAGATTGGCCTCGACCGTGGGATCGGGATGATGATTGGGGAAAGTGCCATCGACCTCTGCGTAGAGAACGTGATGCTCGCCGGGCAGCAGGGTGACAAGCTTTTCGAGCGCGGGGCCGGCTGCTCCGTTGCCCGCATCCCAGCCGATCTTGAGGCTTTCGAGCGTGTCGCGATCGATCCCGTCGATAGCCTCGAGCAGGCGCTCGACATAGGCGTCGAGGAGCGGGCGGTCGATCGCCGAACCGCTGCCATCCTCCCAGTCGCCCGCCGCCGCCATTTCGCCCAGCCGCTGGATATCGGTGCCGAAAAAGGGTCGGCCCTGAAACACCATCTTGAAGCCGTTGTAATTGGGGGGATTATGGCTGCCGGTTATCTGGATGCCGCCATCCACGTCGTCGGCTGAGGCTTCCGCGTAATAGAGCATCGGCGTCGCCCCCAGCCCCACGCGCACGACATCGCACCCGCTCGCGGTCAGGCCCTCGACCACGGCATGCTCCAGCATCGGGGAGCTTTGCCGCCCGTCGTAGCCGACCGCGACGCGCGATCCGCCCGCGCGCCTGATCAGCGTGCCGAAGCTGCGGCCGATGGCGCGCGCATCGTCCGCCTCCAGCGTTTCCCCGATGATGCCGCGAATGTCGTATTCTCTCAGGATGGTCGGGTCGAAACTGTGACTCATGACGGCTTTTCACTCTCCGGCAGATGTTCGATTAGCGTGTCGCGCGCGGCGTTGGCTTCGTGGACCTGCGCGCTCGTCCCGCCCATATCGGGATGGACCTGCCGCACAAGGCGTTTGTGGGCTTCGATGATCTGGGCGTGGCTGGCGTCGGACGAAACGCCGAGCAGCTTGCGCGCACGAAACACCGACTGGCCCCTGGTCGGCGGCGGCCTGAGGAAATCCCACGGCCAGCGTCCGAAAATCCAGCGGCAGACTATGCTGAGCACCGCAGCGATGACCAGCAGGCGGAGCATCAGGCCGCTTCCAGCGCGCGGTCCGCGCCGTCGGGTACGGGCAGGCGCAGGTTGTGCACCAGCTGGCGCAGCTCCTGCCGCGCGACGAGGTGGCTGGTGCCGAGATCGCCGAGATAGCCCTTGTCGAGCAGCGTGAGCCCCGAGGGGAAAAGCTCGCGATAGATCACGCGCTCGGACATGCCCGACGATACGCGGAAGCCCACGCGCTTGCTCAGTTCGCTCAAGGCGCGTTCGATCCGAACCATGTTGCGCGCCTCGGTGTGGCCGGTACGGTTGCGCACCACGACCCAGTCCATCTGCGGGCGGTCCTGTTCGATCGCGGTCTTGCTGCGCGCCAGCCGCGCTTCCCAGATGAGTTCGGCGTAGAAGCTCAGCCGGCGGACCTTGAAGCTTTCCGCATCCACCTGCCCGATCAGGTCGAAATCGACGAAGCTGTCGTTCAGCGGCGTCACCAGCGTGTCGGCTTCCTGCGCCACGTGGCGCGCGAGCGGATCGTCGCGGCCGGGCGTGTCGAAGATGAGGAAATCCGCGCCTTCGCTCAATTCGCGGGCCTTCTCTTCCAGCGCCTGTTCATCGCCGTCGGAGAAGACCGAGGATGCTGCGGTCGGCAGCGAAATGCTCCGCCGCCGCGCGGTTTCGTCCCGGTTTTCGAAATAGCGGTCCATCGTGCGCTGCCGATGGTCGAGATCGATCGCGACGACGCGCGCGCCCTGATAGGCAAGCGCGACCGCCACGTGCACGGCGGTGGTCGATTTGCCCGTGCCGCCCTTTTCGTTGGCGAAGACGATCCGGTGCGTGCGGCGACCTGTCACTTCGTGCAATCCTTTGCTGATGGCGATCGGGCCTGTTGCGCGGGCGTGTCGGGCACCGCTAGGCCGGTTGACGAATTGTTTATCGAAGGCCCCGGACCCATGCAATCCATACACCGGCTGGAACACTTGAGAACCGCGATCGACGGCTGGCGCGCGGCGGAAGAGCGTATCGCCTTCGTCCCCACGATGGGCGCGCTGCACGAAGGGCACCTGACGCTGGTCCGCGCCGCGAAGGCCCGTGCCGATCGCGTCGTTGTGTCGATTTTCGTCAATCCGACGCAGTTCGGCCCGAACGAGGATCTGGACGCCTATCCGCGCACGCTCGCGGCGGATTCCGCGCTGCTCGAAGCCGAGGGGGTCGATGCGCTGTGGGCGCCCGATGCGGCGACGATGTATCCCGACGGCTTTGCGACGAGCATCAGCGTCGAAGGCGTCAGCGCCGATTTCTGCGGAGCGAGTCGGCCGGGGCATTTTGCGGGCGTCGCGACAGTCGTCTGCAAGCTGTTCAACCAGGTGCGGCCGGACATCGCGCTGTTCGGGGAGAAGGACTGGCAGCAGCTTGCAGTGATCCGCCGCATGGCGCGCGATCTCGACCTTTGCCTGCCGCACGCCGACGCGATCATAGGAGTACCGACCGTGCGTGAGGACGACGGCCTCGCCCTGTCGAGCCGCAATCGTTACCTCGATGCCGAGCATCGGGCCAAGGCCGCAGTGCTGCCCCGCGCCATGCGGCAGGCGATCGCACGGATCATGGCGGGCGCGCCGGTGGGTGCGGCGCTTCGCGATCTGGAGCACATGCTGACCGAAGGCGGCTTTTCGAAGGTGGACTACGCCGCGCTTGCCGATGCGGCGTCGCTCGAACGGATCGATAGTCTGGGAGACCGCCCCGCGCGCCTGCTCGTCGCCGCACATATCCAGGGCACGCGGCTGATCGACAATATGGCGGTGGGAGAGGGTTAGACGCTCGCAAGTAAACTTGGTCACGGCAGCCAAAGGGCGACCGCCCGTCGGCCGGTTAGGCCGGACCCGGCAGGGGGCCGATGGCCAACCCAAGCGGGCCGCATGGTCCGCGCCACGCGCCTGAGGGGCCAAACACAAGCCCGGTCTGCCGTCAGGAAGATGGAGCGGGTAAGGGGAATCGAACCCCTCTAGCCAGCTTGGAAGGCTGGAGCATTACCACTATGCTATACCCGCATTCGCCGGGTGTCCTTGCCACCACCAGGGCAGGCCCGTCAATCATCCTCATGCGCGGATAATCGCTGCGGCGTAGCGCCTACTGCGTCGCGATCGACTTGGGCGCGCCGCTCGTGGGCGGTGCGCTGGGCGGGCCCGACGGGCCGGGCGTGGCCGTGGGTCCGGGATCGGGGATCGTCGCGCCTTCGGGCACGAGGATCGTCACTTCGACCCGGCGGTTGGCGGCGCGCCCGCGTTCGTTGGGCTCGCCATTGGGCAGGAGATTGGGCTGCACCGGGTTCTGCGCTCCGAAGGCGATCACGCGAATCGAGTCTTTGTCGAGCCCCTGTTCCTGCAGCCAGTCGGCGACGGTCTGCGCGCGCTCTTCCGATATCCGCATGTTGACCGCATCGGACCCGCCGGCATCGCTGTGGCCGCGCAGGATCACTCGCTCGACCTGCTGCCACTGGTCGGTTTCGACCAGGTTGCGCAGTTCGCCGAGGCTTGCGTCGTCGAGTTCGGAACCGCCGTCGGCAAAGGGGATGGTCGCGCGCAGCGGCTCGAGCGCGATCGGCGGGCGTTCGACTTCCATTTCTGGGCGGATGATGGAGGCCTGTTCCTGGCCCGCCCCGGTCGCAGTCGCGGTCGGCGTGGGTTCGGGTGCCGGTGCCGGCTCCTCCCGTTCACAGCCTGCCACAAGAGCGCCGAGCGCCAAGATGATGATGGGGCCACGCATGGCCAGCCTCCCTGTTCTTTCGTTCATGCGGGCTTCGCCTTCCCGGCCGCAGGATCATTGGCCCGCTTTGCCGATTCCGCCTCCGCCCTCTTCAGCTGTTGAGGTGAATAGGTAATGACGATGTCGCCCGCCCGCGGCTCGGGCTTGGCGGCGTGGGTGAAGAAACGCATCACGCCGTTTTCGCGCAGCAGCAGGAGCATCTGGGCCTTGTCGCCCAGCTTCTCGCGCGCATCGTCGATGGTGAATTCCTCGGTCAGCTTGGTCCGGCGGAAGGTCCACCCTTCCTGCTGCCGCTGCTCCACTTCGGCCACCCCGAAACCCGAGGCGAACAGCGCGCGCCCGCGCAATGATTCGGGCAGCGCGCGCCGATCGTCGTCGGCCGCTTCGCCCAGCTGGTAGACGCTGTCGCGACCGATCTCGTAGGCGAACTCGTTGCAGACGAGGGCATTGTACGCCTCGTTCTCGGTCGCGGCGACGAGCACCTCGTAAGGGTTGAGGTCGAGGTTGTGCTCGGTCGCTTCGTTCAGGATTTCGCCGTGGTAATAGGGCAGGCCCTCGCGCCGCGCCGCGGCGAGACGCTGCCAGCTCGAATCGACGATCATAACCGGCGTGCCCAGCGCATGCATCTGCTTGGCGAGCGCGATCGTCCACGAGGTGCTGCCCGCGATCAGCAGCCCGGGACGCGCCGTGCCCCTCACCTTCAAGAGCCTCGCGGCGAGGTTGATGGTAAAGCCATGCGCCACGATCGTCGCGACCACGACCGCGAAGCTGAGGCCGATCAGCACGTTGCCGTCGCCATAGCCCAGCTCGCTCAGGCGCAGGGCGAACAGGCCCGAGATCGCGACGAGCACGATCCCGCGCGGGGCGATCCACGCGAGGAACAGGCGCTCGTTCCAGGGTATGTTGCTGCCCAGCAGGCTGATGAGGACCGTGGCAGGCCGCACGAAGAACAGCAGCACGACCAGGAACGCGCCGAAGCGCCAGTTGAGATATTGCAGGTCGTCCCACGACAGCGAGGCGGACAGCAGGATGAAAATTCCCGAAACCAGCAGGACCGCGATGTTTTCCTTGAACGGGTGAATGCTGCGCAGCGAAGAGACGTCCATGTTGGCGAGCGCGACGCCCATTACGGTGACGGCGACCAGCCCCGCCTCGTGCTCGATCATGTTGCACAGCACGAAGACCGCGATCACCATCGAGAAGAGCACCGGCACCTTCAGATATTCGGGCACCGCACCGCGCGGGAAGAGAAACGCGATGAGCCAGGCGGCGGCATAGCCGATGACGCCCGAAATCAGTGCGGCGAAGATCAGCGGCGGCACCACTTCGAACAACGAAGCGCCCGGTGCCTCGGCAACCTTTCGGAAATATTCGTAGGCGATGACCGCGGCGAGAGCGCCGGTCGGATCGTTGACGATCGCTTCCCACTTTAGGATCGAGGCGGGCCGCGTCTGGACCGAGGATTGGCGCAGCAGCGGCAGGACCACCGTGGGGCCCGTCACCACCAGAATACCGCCGAAAAGAATGGCCACCGGCCACACGATCCCGGCGACGTAGTAGCCCGAGATCGCGCCGAGCGCCCAGCCGACGATCACGCCGATCGTAGCCAGCCGCCAGACGGCGCTGCCCGAATGTCGCAATTCGCGGAAATCGAGGCTCAGGCCGCCTTCGAACAGGATCAGTGCAACCCCGATGCCGATCATTGGCTCGAGCAGCGATCCGAAAGTGGCTTCGGGGTCGAACAGGCCGAGCACCGGTCCCGCGAGAAATCCTGCGGCGAGCATCAGGACGATCGCGGGCCAGCCGGTCCGCCATGCGATCCACTGCGCACCGATGCCCAGCGCGCCGATTGCGGCAATCACCAGTGCGCTCGATTCCATGGCCAGATCAGTCCCCCTTAGACCCGCACTCAACGGCAGGGCTGCCGATTGTGTTCCGGCGCCCGCCTTTTGGCAAGGTCACTCGCCTTCGAAGGCGAGCAGCGTGGACACTTCGACACCCGCATCGCGCAGGCGCCGTGCGCCGCCCAGGTCGGGCAGATCGACGACGAAGTGCGCTGCCGCGACGTCCGCCCCGGCGAGCCTGACGAGCTGCGTTGCGGCAAGAGCGGTGCCGCCGGTCGCGATCAGATCGTCGACCAGCGCCACTTTGGCATCAGCGGGGATAGCGCCCGGATCGAGTTCGAGCCGGTCGCTGCCATATTCGAGGGCATAGTCGACGCCGATGGTCTCGATCGGCAGCTTGCCGGGCTTGCGGATCGGCACGAAACCGAGGTCCGCCTCGATCGCCACCGCCGCGCCGAAAATGAAGCCGCGCGCTTCCATCCCGGCGACGAGCGTCGCGCCCGACGCCTGCACCTGCTCGGCGAGCATCGCCACGCTGGTCCGCAGCGCGGCGGGGTTGCTCAGCAGCGTGGTGATGTCGCGGAACTGGATGCCCGGCTTGGGGAAGTCGGGGACCGTGCGGATGCTGGCACGCAATTGCTCTGCCGAAAGCAGCTCGCGCCCCGAGACGCGCTCTGCCTTGGGTGCATCCGCCCGGATCGGATCAGTCCTTCTTCGGCTTCACGCTGGACCAGATCTGGCGCTTGGCGAAATAGGCCAGCACGGTCGCGAAGAGCAGGAAGATCAGCACCGGCCAGCCGGTCTGCTTGCGCTCGATCAGCTTGGGCTCGGCCGTCCAGGTCAGGAATGCGGCCACGTCCTGCGACATCTGGTCGACGCTCGCTTCGGTGCCGTCGTCGTAGGTCACCTGCCCGTCGGACAGCTGCGGCGGCATGCCGATCACCAGCGATGCGAAGTAGGGGTTGTAGTAGCCCGATTCGGGAATGACGAAATCGGGGAACTCCTCGGCCAGCTCGGCCGGGGGATCGGTGTAGCCCGCCAGCAGCGACGCGACATAGTTCGTGCCGTCGTGACGCGCCTTCGTCATCAGCGAGAGGTCGGGCGGAATCTTCCCGCCATTCGCGGCAGAGGCCTGCACGGCGTTGGCATAGGGCGAGGGGAAATAGTCGGTCGGCTCCCCGGGGCGGGAAATCTGCTCGCCAGTATTGGGGTCGACGCCCGGAACCTGCTTGCTCGCCGCGAAGGTTTCCACCTGCGCTTCGCTGTAGCCGAGATCCTGGAGATCGCGGAAAGCGACGTAGTTCAGGCTGTGGCAGGCCGAACAGACTTCGCTGTAGACCTTCAGGCCGCGCTGCAGCTGGGCGGTGTCCCAGGTCCCGGCGACGCCTTCGAACTGGAAGTCGAAATCGCGCGGATGCTTGTGAAACTCGTGCTCGGCCGACTCCACCTTTTCTTCGGTGAGGAAGGTGGTCGCGCCCGCGACGAACGAGATCAGCGCCACGCCGGCAAATACGAGTCCCGCAAGGGCAGCTAGAATGCGGATCATCTGAAGTTCCTAATCTCTTATCCGTCGTCTCAGGTGGCGGGCTGGGTGTTTTCGCCCAGCACGGCCTTCTTGTCCGAACCCAGCACGGCCTCCGTGATCGAGAAAGGCAGCGGCTTGGGCTTCTCGATCGACGAGACGACCGGCAGGATCACGAGGAAGTGCAGGAAGTAGTACGCCGTCGCGAGCTGGCTGAGCATCACGTAGGGCTCCGCCGCTTCCTTGCCGCCGAGGTAGAACAGCAGCAGCATGTCGGCCACGAAGATCCAGAAGAAGGTCCGGAACAGCGGGCGGTAGTGGCCGCTGCGGACCTTCGAACGATCGAGCCAGGGCAGCAGGAACCAGATCAGGATCGCGCTGAACATGGCGAGCACGCCCCACAGCTTGGCGGGCAGGATCAGGTCGAAGGTGAAGGCGCGCAGGATCGCGTAGAACGGATAGAAATACCATTCGGGCACGATGTGCGCGGGCGTCGAAAGCGGGTTCGCCTCGATATAGTTGTCCGGGTGGCCCAGCACGTTCGGCATGAAGAACACGAAGATGCAGTACAGGATCAGGAAGATGCCCAGCCCGAAACCGTCCTTCGCCGTGTAATAGGGGTGGAACGGCACGGTGTCGCTTTCGCTCTTCACCTCGACCCCGGTCGGGTTCGACGACCCCGGAATGTGCAGCGCCCAGATGTGCAGGATGACGACACCCGCGATCACGAAGGGCAGCAGGAAGTGCAGGCTGAAGAAGCGGTTGAGCGCGGCGTTGTCGGGCGCATAGCCGCCCAGCAGCCACACCTGGATCGGCTCGCCGACCAGCGGAATGGCGGAGAACAGCCCGGTAATCACCTTGGCGCCCCAGAAGCTCATCTGGCCCCACGGCAACACGTAACCCATGAAGGCGGTCGCCATCGCGAGCAGGAAGATGACCACGCCGAGCAGCCAGATCATCTCGCGCGGGGCCTTGTACGAGGAGTAGAAGAAGCCGCGGAAGATGTGGAGATAGAGCACGAGGAAGAAGAAGCTGGCGCCGTTGGCGTGCATGTAGCGCATCATCCAGCCCCAGTTGACGTCGCGCATGATGTGCTCGACCGTGCCGAAGGCGACCTGCGCATTGGCGGCGTAGTGCATCGCCAGGATGACGCCGGTGACGATCTGCAGGACAAGACAGAAGCCCGCCAGAACGCCGAAATTCCACATGTAATTGAGATTGCGCGGCACGGGGTAGCCCGCGCCGACCGCGTTATAGACGAAACGCGGCAGGGGCAGCTTCTCGTCCACCCACTTGGTGAACCCGCTCGCCGGGGTATATTCCTTGGCCCAGGGAAAACTCATCGCATCTCTCTCTTAAGCTTCGCCGACCACGATCGTGGTGTCCGAGGTGAAGGAGTAATCCGGCACTTCGAGATTGGTCGGCGCGGGGCCCTTGCGAATGCGGGCCGCGGTATCGAACTGCGAGCCGTGGCAGGGGCAGAAATATCCGCCGAACTCGCCCTTGTTCTCGCCTTCGGCGGCGCCCAGCGGGACGCAGCCGAGGTGGGTGCACACGCCCATCGTCACCAGCAGGTCGGTATGGCCCGGCTTGGTCCGGTCTGCCAGGCTCTGCGGATCGCGCAGCGAGCTCAGCGGCACGGCGTTGGCCGCTTCCATTTCCGCAGGCGTCAGGCGGCGGACGAACAGCGGCTGCTTGCGGAACACCGCCTTGATGGCCTGGCCCGGTTCGATCGCGGAAACATCGACCTCGGTCGTGCTTTCGGCCAGCACGTCGGCCGAGGGCGCCATCTGGCTGATCATCGGGTAGATCACCGCCACGCCGCCGACGCCGGCCGCGCTCAGCGCGGCGATGTTGATGAAGTCGCGGCGGCGCACGCCGCCAGCGCCCATGTCGGTGGTATCGCCGTGTTCTTGGGGTTCCGCGGCTGCGGCACCGGTTGCGTCTGCCATCGTTCCTGCCTTGTCGCGAGCGCGATTGCCCATTCCGAATGGGCCGCGCCCCGTGTTACTCTACCGTGGGAATGCGGGCGTCAGGCCCGGCACGGTGGGCACCGGAGGGCAGTGCCCCCTTCCCATTAGCGGGGGCTGTTAGCGCCTAAGCCCCATGCTGCCAATGGCCTTTTGCGCAATTGGCATGCGCAAGCGTGCAAGAAGATACCGACTTTGGGGAAGCCGACTAGCGCAGCCCGATAAACGCGCCCTGCCGCCCGTAGGTCGCTTCACCGCGATGGGTGGCGCGGCGGAAGGAGTAGAACGCACCGGGCGCGGCATAGGTATCGAGCGCGAGGTCCTCCACCTGCCCGACACCTGCAGCGTGCAGGCGCGATGCGATGAAGCCGGGAAGGTCGAACTGGAAATGGCCCGGCTTTCCATCCGCGAAGAAGGCCTGCGTGGCAGCGTCGTCCGCAAGGAAGGCGTCGCGAAAGCCCGCGTCCACTTCGTAGCTGGCCTGCGCGATGGTCGGCCCGATGGCGGCCACGATCCGGCCCCTGTCCGCGCCGAGCGACACCATCGTCTCGACCGTATTGCCGAGCACGCCGTCCTTCGCCCCGCGCCAGCCCGCATGCGTGGCGGCCACCACGCCCGCTTTGGCATCGGCGAGCAGGATCGGGCCGCAATCGGCGGTGACCACGCCGACCAGCAGGCCCGGCGTGGCGGTGACCAGCGCATCGACGCGCGGGCGCGCATCGCCCTCGACCGGTTCGGAGACGGTGGCGACGTCCGCCGAATGGATCTGGTAGGGCATCGCGAGCTGCGCGCCCGGCAGCACCGCCGCGATCGCGCGGCGCCGGTTCTCGGCGACGGCTTCCGGATCGTCCTCGGCCCCGTAGCCGAGTTGCAATCCCGCGACCGTCCCGGTCGAGACGCCGCCCTCTCTGCCGAAGAAGCCGTGCGCTACGCCATCGAGAACGCCGGCGCGGTAGGGAGCCGGTTCCTCAGCCAAGACTTGCCTCGACCTGTTCGGCGACATCGCGGGAAAGCTTGGGCGCGGCCGCAATCCGCTCCAGCTCGGCCCGCATCAGCGCGGCGCGCTTCGGCTCGACCCGGCGGAACCGCCCGAGCGAAGGGACGAACCGCGCCGCCAGCTGCGGATTGCGCAGATTGAGCTCGAGAATGACGTCGGCGATCATGCGATAGCCCGCGCCGCTTGCATCGTGAAAGGCCACCGGATTGCCCGCCATCGCGGCATAAAGCGCGCGGGCACGGTTGGGATTGGCCATCGTGAAGGCCTGATGCTGCGCCAGCCGCTCGACATCCTCCAGCACCCCGTCGCGAAGAGCCGAGGCCTGCAGGGTGAACCATTTGTCGACCACCAGCGCATTGTCGCTGAACCGGTCGTAAAAGTCGCCCAGCGCCGCATCGCGCTCCGGACCATCGAGCCCTGCAAGCACTGCCAGCGCGCCCTGCCGGTCGGTCATGCCGGGCGCGTCGCGATATTGCGCGGCAGCCCGCTTTGCGCCCTCGGCCGGGTCGGCCGCCGCGATGTAGCCGAGCGCGAGCGAACGCATCCGGCGGGCCTGCTTGCCCGCCAGCCCGGCTTCGCGCGAGCGCGCCTCCAGATCGTCGTGGAGCGCGGCGAAGCGATCGGCGAACCGCTCGCCCAGCCACGTCTTGAGCCCCTCGCGCCGTTCGACCATCGCGCCCGGATCGTAGGACTGCGATCGCTCGGCCAGATAGGCGAAGGGCGGCAAAGTGAGCAGCTCGGCACGCATCTCGTGGTCGAGCGAGCCGTCGTCGAGGATCGCATCGGCAGCGATCCCGATGGCTTCGCGCGCATCCTCGTCAGGCTCGTCGAGCAGATAGCCCAGCAGCAGCTCCTGCATCGCCTCGTGCCGGGCGAAGCTGTCGTCGTCCTTCGCCGCAAGGAACACCAGATCGTCGCGCGCAATCTCGCGCTCGATCGCGACCGGCGCGGTGAAGCCCCGGTTGATCGAAAGGATCGGCGGGCTGGAATGGCCCTCGAAGGTGAAGCTCTGCTCTTCCTCGTTCAGGACGATCAGCTGCTCGCCCGAATGGGTTCCGCCCTCGCGATCGAACAGCGCGACGCGCAGCGGAATCGGCACGGGCGCCTTGTCCGGCTGTCCTGGCGTCGCAGGCACGCTCTGTCGCACGGTCAGCACCGTCTCGCTGCCCTTGTGCATCTGTTGAAGCACGATGTGCGGCGTTCCGGCCTGCTCGTACCAGCGGCGGAATTGCGTGAGGTCGAGCCCCGCGCCATCCTCCATCGCGCGCACGAAATCCTCGCAGGTCGCGGCCTCGCCATCGTGCCGTTCGAAATAGAGATCGCTGCCTTTGCGGAAAGCGTCCTCCCCCGCCATCGAGCGCATCATCCGGATCACCTCGGCGCCTTTGTTGTAGACGGTCGCGGTGTAGAAGTTACTGATTTCCTTATAGGAATCAGGCCTGATCGGGTGTGCGAAAGGCCCGCTGTCCTCGGGGAACTGAACCGCGCGCAGCACCTTCACATCGCCGATCCGCTTGATCGCAGCCCCGTGCAGATCCTGGCTGAACAGCTGGTCGCGCAGCACGGTGAAGCCTTCCTTGAGGCTCAGCTGGAACCAGTCCCGGCAGGTCACGCGGTTGCCCGACCAGTTGTGGAAATACTCGTGCCCGATCACGCCCTCGACCGCGTCGAAATCGGCGTCGGTCGCGGTTTCCTCGTCCGCCAGCACGTATTTCGTGTTGAAGATATTGAGGCCCTTGTTCTCCATCGCGCCCATGTTGAAATCGCCGACCGCGACGATGTTGAACACGTCCAGGTCGTATTCGCGCCCGAAGGTCTTCTCGTCCCATTCCATCGAGCGTTTGAGCGATTCCATCGCGTGCTCCGTGCGCGCGAGATCCTCCTCGCGGACCCAGACGCCCAACTGCACCTCGCGCCCGCTCCTGGTCGTGAAGCTATCGGTGCGCGCGACCAGATCGCCCGCCACCAGAGCGAAAAGATAGGACGGCTTGGGCCACGGATCGTGCCACTCGGCGAAGTGCCGCCCGCCGTCGAGCGTGCCCTCGCCGGTGAGGTTGCCGTTCGACAGGAGCACGGGGAACGCCTCGCGGTCCCCCTCCATCCGCACGGTATAGACCGAGAGGACATCGGGCCGGTCGGGGAAGAAGGTGATGCGGCGGAAACCCTCGGCCTCGCATTGCGTGCACAGCATTCCGCCGCTGGCATAGAGCCCCATCAGCTGCGTGTTCTCGGACGGCGCGATGCGCGTGACGATGGTCAGCTTTTGCGCGCCCTGCCCCACCGGCACGACCAGCGACTCGCCCTCCCGCCGCCAGTCGTCGCGCGGACTACCGTCGACCGCGACGCTTTCGAGCACCAGCCCGTCGCCGTCGAGGCGGATTTCGTCCGAGGGTTCGGCATCGGGATTGGGCTCGATAGTCAGCGTCGCTTCCACCCGCGTGGTCTCGAGCCCCAGATCGAAGTCGAGCCGGATTTCGGGTACGCGCCAGGCGTAAGGCTGGTAATCCTCGCGCCGTATGACGGCGGGGGCTTGCGGATCGGGTGCAGCGTCGGGCAGCACAGGCGCCCCGGAGGGGGCGTTCGTGGCGGTCTGCGGATTGCTGGGCTGGTCCATCACTCTCTCGTTCCTTTGCGCCCTATTGTTTCTTGGGCCATTTATGGCAGCACGCGGGGCGATGCCAAAACTCTTCATCTTCGGGCTCGGCTACACGGCCAAGCGGATCGCGCATGGCGTGCAATCGCTTGGGTGGGAAGTGGTTGCGACCGGCAGCGACGGCAAGCTTTCCTTCGACGATGCGGGCGGCGTCCGTGCCGCGCTCGCCTCGGCCACCCACGTGCTGTCCTCCGTCCCGCCCGATCGCGAGAGCGGCCTCGATCCGGTGCTGAGCACCTATGGCCGCGAGTTTCCGCGCGCCTGGTATGGCTACCTGTCCTCCACCGGTGTCTACGGCGATGCCGCTGGCGCGTGGGTGGACGAATCCTCCCCCACCGGGACCGGGCGGCGATCCGCGCGGTCCGATGCGGACGCGCTGTGGCTGGAGCTGGGCGCTCGGGTCTTCCGCCTGCCGGGCATCTACGGACCCGGACGCAGCATTTTCGAGCGGATACGAGAAGGCAAGGCGCACCGGATCGACATGCCCGGGCAGGTCTTCAGCCGCGTGCATGTGGACGATATCGCCAGCGGCGTGATTGCTGCGCTGACCGGCGATGCACCCAAAGGCGCCTACAACCTCGGCGACGATCTCCCCGCGAGCCAGAACGCCGTAGTGGAGGAAGCCTGCGCGTTGCTGGGGGTCGAGCCGCCGCCGCTGCTCACTCTGGAGGAGGCCGACCTGTCGCCCATGGCGCGCGGTTTCTATGCGGAGAACCGCCGGGTCGCGAACGGCAAGGCGAAACGCGTGCTCGGTTGGGAGCCCGAATATCCGACCTACCGGGAAGGCCTCAGGGCACTGCTGCCCCCTCGGCCTTGACGATCGCGGGCTTGCGCCTGCGCGCCCGCAGCGCCAGCACCATGCCTATCACCGCCAGGCCCATCCCGCTCGCGGTCAGCCAGGTCCAGCGATAATCCTCGAACAAGGTCGAGAGCAGCATCGCGACCGAAATGGTGAGGATCGAGTTATAGGCGGTGCGCCCCGCGCCGATCTCGCGCACGAGATTATAGTGCAGCGGGAAGGTCACCACCGATCCGATCAGCGCGAGATAGACGATCCCCGCCCAGTAACCGGGTGCAGCGGGCACCGGCGGCGGGCCCGCCGTGACCCACGCGAAGCCGAGGTCGAACAGCGTGCCGTACAGCATCGCCCAGGCCAGCAGGCTGACCATCGGCACCGCGCGCCCGGTCGGGTTGGCTTGCACCACATTGGCGACCGATGCGGCGAGAATGCCGAGCAGCGCCAGCCCGATGCCGAGCAGCACGTTCCCGCCCAGCACGCCGGCATCGGGATTGGCCCGCCACTCGTGCACCAGCAGGAACGAGACGCCGATAATCGCGACCGCACTGCCGAGGACGAATCCACCCTGCACCCGCTCGCCAAGGAAGGCGCGTGCGAACAGCGCATTGGGGACCATCAGCAGGCCGAACATCATCGCGACGATGCCCGAGGTCACATAAAGCTCGGCATGGTAGACGAACAGGAAATTGCCGCTGAACTGGAACAGCCCCACCACCAGCGCGAGGAGATGCTCGGGCCGGGTCAGCTTCAACCGCCGCTTCATCAGCGCCGCGACGAGGAACAGCGCCGGGGTGGCAAGCGCGAAGCGGTAGAAGACCGACCAGGCCGCCGGGACACCGTCGATCTGGCCGGTGATGACGAGCCAGGTCGACCCCCAGATCGAACCTGTGATGAGAAACGGCAGGATGACGCGGGGCCGAAGCATCCCGCCTGCGGGATCGCTCATAGGTCGGCGATTGCCTGGCCGAGCGCGCGCGCCTCGCCCAGATCGCTGTCCCACGAGGCGACGAAGCGCGCGGCATCGGCGCCCCAGTCGTAGAACTGGTAGCCGATCCCGCGAAGCACCTCGCGTTCATCGGGCGAGAGCCGGATGAAGACCTCGTTGGCCTCGACCGGATGCATCAGCCGCTCGCCGCCCTGTTCGGCAATCGCCTGCGCCGCGGCATTGGCGGCGCGCGCATTGTCGAGCCACAGGTCGCCCTCGATCATCGCCAGCAGCTGCGCGGCGAGGAAGCGGCCCTTGCTCTGCATGTGGCCCGAACGCTTGCGGCGATACCGGACGACGTCCGCCATAACCGGATCGAAAAAGAGGATCGCTTCGGCGTTCATCGCGCCATTCTTGACGCAGCCGAAGCTGAGCGCGTCGATATCGCCCGCAGCCTCTGCCGCGGAGGCGCCCAGAAACGCCGCCGCATTGGCGAAGCGCGCGCCATCCATGTGCACTCCGAGGCCCCGCTGCCGGGCGAGCGCGGATATCGCCGCGATCTCTTCGGCGCGATACACCCGTCCATATTCGCTCGCCTGCGTGATCGAGATCGCATGCGGTTGCACCTGGTGCACATCGTCGCGGATCGGCTCGATCACCGCCGAGATCGCCTCGGGCGCCAGCTTCGCGCCCTCGCCTTGCGCCAGCATCAGTTTCGCGCCGTGGAGGAAGAAGCCGGGCGCCCCGCCCTCGTCCATCTCGATATGCGCCTCACGGTGGCACACCACGCCGCCGTGCGGCGGCACCATCGCACTCAGCGCGAGGCAGTTGGCGGCCGTCCCGGTCGCCACCCACAGCGCCGTGACCTCGCGTCCGAACAACGCGCCGAACGCCTCGTCCAGCCGCTGCGACAGCGCATCGCCATCATAGGGGAAATCGTCTGCATCGGCAGCACGCAGCGCCTCCCACACCCTGGGGTGGACGCGCGCGGCATTGTCGGAAAGGAATCGCATCGGAACGCGCTGACGCAGCGCAGCGTTCGATGCAAGCGTATCGAAAGGACACTGCGACAATGCCGAGTACCACCATCACCCATCATGTCATCGGCCAGGGCGGCAAGTACGTCGCCCATCTCCAGGGCGAGGATGCCCAGGGCACGCTTGAGTGGGAGCCCGGGAGCGATAGTGCCGGCAAGGACGTGCGGGTCGCCACGCACACAATCGTGCCCGAGGCGATCGGCGGGCGTGGTGTCGCCGCCGAACTGGTCGACCGGTTCGTGGCCGATGCGCGCGAGCAGGATTTCCTGATCCGGCCCGATTGCTCCTACGTCGCGAAAAAGTTCGACGAAAACCCTGGGTGGAAGGACCTGCGGGTCTGATCGCCTAGCGCACGAGGCGGGAGAAGTCGGTCTCGACCATGCTTGCCAGGAGCGCTGCCCGAAGGTCTTCGGCCTTGGCGCGAGTGATGCCCGGCAGCGCATAGCTTCCACCTGCGAGGCCGAGATTGACGGTGACGTAGCCGAACAGGCGGCCGAGGGGCCCGCGCGAGATCTCTACCGACTGCAGCTTCACCCGGTCCGCGATCGCGAAACCGGGCGCTAGCCAGCCGCTCCGCTTGTAGAGGTGGCTGGGCGACAATGCATGCCGCTCCACGTGCCATAGGAAAATCTGTCGGAACGCAGCGAAGGCGGACAGGACCACGAGGCCCAGCACCACCAGCCATCCCCAGTCATAGCGCGGCTCGTCCAGATACAGCACCACGCCCGCAGCAATCAGCGCGAGCAGTGCGTAGCCCGCCGCGCCGAACACCGCCGACACGATGCGGTAGCTGGCGGTGGTGCGGTGCCAGTCGAGCCCGCGCGGCGGCAGGGGAAAGCCCGCGACCTTGAGGATCGGGGTCAGCTCGTGCGCCTTGGCAAAGGGCGCGACCACGTGGCTGGCATTGCCCGAATCCTGCGCGAGGCTCACGAGCATGAGGCTCTTCCAGCCGAACCTGTGCCGCACCGCGCCGGTCCCGATCCGCACCGCCTGCACGCGGTGGACCGGCATGACGACATCGGTCCGGGTGAACAGTCCACGCCGCCTTCGGAAACCCTTCGGATTGCGCTCCAGCCGGAAATCCCACTCGCGCGTGAACGTCCGGATGATGCCCGTCAGCAGACCGACGATCAGCAGCGAGACGACCGCCGCAATTCCCCCCAGCGCCTGCCCGATCGGCCCGAGCTGCGCGATCTGCTCGCCGGGTCCGGCCACGAGACGCTGCCACGTCTCGAAATCCCAGATGTCGAACGGCAGGATGAAATCGACCTGCTGCGCCGCCGCACCGAGGAATGCGACCAGCGCGAGCGAGAATTCGAAGAGGCCGAAGACGAACAGGCGGCGGGGCCCCATGGCGAACAGGACCGGCGCCTCCGCAGTGTCCGGAGCGGGGTCTTCAACCTGCGGCGAGGGCGCGACCGTGCTGCCGTCTCCGGCCTCATCGCGCAATTCGCGGACGAGTTCACGCAGCGCCGCGCCTTCCTCGTTTGTGAGGTATGCGAGCTTGATCTCGTCCGATCCGCCCGCCCCGGTTTCGAACTTCACCATCGTCAGGCCGAACAGGCGCGGGACGAATCCCTGCTCGAGGCTGACATCCTGGATCCGGTCATACGGAACAGAGCGCGCCGCGCGCGACAGCAGCCCGCTCTCCAGCCGGATGTCGCTCTCCCCCACGCGATAGGTCAGCCGCCACCATGCGAGGAAAGTGAAGAAGGTACTGATGACGAGGAACAGGGCGCCGAGGCCCAGGAGGATGGGAATCGCAAGGGGGCCGTCGTCGCGCATCGTGAAGGCGATCGCGACCAGTGGCAGGATCATCCGCGGGAAAACTTCGACCGCCTGGACGAGGAAGGTGCGCGGATCGGTACGCTTCGGAACGCCATCCGCCGCATCGGAGGCTTCGGGGGCGGCGGCTTCGGGGGCGGCGGCGGCGGCCTCCTGAAAGTCCGGCCGCGCGGGAGCCTCTGAGGGATTTTGAGTCACAGGGCCTCGCGCTTGATATGCGCGCGGATCGTTTCGCGCATATCAAGCGCATCCGCGTGGGAGAGGCCCGGCAGACCAACGACGTCGCCATGCGATCCGGCGGTGTAGAGTTGCAGCGTGGCAAGCCCGTAATAGCGCTCAATCGGGCCGCGATCGACGTCGATATGCTGGACCCGGCCGAAGGGCACCACGGTGTCGGAATGGAACATGATCCCCCGCACCACGCGCAGCCGATCATCGCTCATCGCGTGGCCGCGCGCGGCGTAGCGGCGATGCGGCAGGAACACGACCACGACAAGCAGGATCAGGGCCACCGGCCCGGCGATGAGGAAGTTGGGGAACTCGGTCAGATATTCGGCCACGAGCGCGCCGATCAGCAAAGGCAGCGCCGCCAGCAGAGCCGCCACCCGCATCGCCTTGGGATGGTTGGGATGGCCCTGCGTGAGCGGCTGGTCATCCGGATCGCTGCGCGCGTCCATAAGCGAATGTTCCCCCTCGTCATCCATAGGCAAGCAATGGCCAAGCCGCCGGATCGCGGCAAGCCCCATTCGGGCTCCCGATCGATGGGCCAATATGCCGGATCGATGACGCCATCATTATCGAAGAGATGTGGTGCTGCTGGGGAGGATTGAACTCCCGGCCTCACCCTTACCAAGGGTGCGCTCTACCACTGAGCTACAGCAGCATAGGGGATTCGCGGCGGAACATGCCCGCCACAGGCCGCGCGCTATTGTCGCGTGCGACCGTCAAGTCAAGCAAAGCTTGCGTCGGCGGCAAGCAAATAGCATTCCGTTGACCGATGAGCCAGCGTTCCAGAGACGAGAGCCTGACCGGCGAGCGTGCCGAACGGCTTGCAAAGCAGCTGCGCGCCAATCTGCGGCGGCGCAAAGCCGGAACTCGCGAAAAGGGCGATCCTGCCCCCGACCTTTCCAAAGAAGACAACGCGCGCTAACCGCTCGCTCCACGTCCAAAAAGGAGTGAATTCTTGCCGACGCTGATCCTCGTCCGTCACGGGCAATCCGAATGGAACCTCGCAAATCGCTTCACCGGCTGGTGGGATGTCGATCTGACCGACAAGGGCGTGGACGAAGCGCGCGCCGCAGGCCGCCTGCTGAAAGAGAAGGGCGTGTTGCCCGACCTTGCGTTCACCTCGCTCCAGACCCGTGCGATTCGCACCCTCAACCTGGCGCTTGAAGAATGCGGGCGGGTGTGGATTCCGGTAACCAAGGACTGGCACCTGAACGAGCGGCACTATGGCGGGCTGACGGGCCTGAACAAGCAGGAAACGCGCGACAAGCATGGTGACGAGCAGGTGCACATCTGGCGCCGCAGCTTCGACACCCCGCCCCCGCCGATGGAGGCGGGCAGCGAGTACGATCCCGGCGCCGATCCGCGTTACGAAGGCATCGACGTGCCCGATACCGAAAGCCTCAAGCTGACCATCGAACGTGTCCTGCCCTACTGGGAAGAGCACATCCTGCCCGAACTGGCGGGGGATCGCACAATCATCATCTCCGCCCACGGCAATTCGCTGCGCGCGCTGGTGAAGCACCTCTCGAACATTTCGGACGACGACATCACCGGGCTCGAAATCCCGACCGGCCGCCCGATCATCTACCCCTTCGAAACCGGCAAGGTCGCGGGGGAACGCCGCTACCTGGACGAAGCCTGATGGCAGACCAGGCTCCGGTCGCAATCGTCATGGGCAGCCAGTCCGACTGGCCGACCATGCAGCGCGCCGCCGAAACGCTGGACGAGCTGGGCATCGCCTACGACGCGCGGATCGTTTCCGCCCACCGCACGCCCGAGCGGATGTACGACTTCGCGAAGGGCGCGGCGGACGAAGGCTTCAAGGTGGTGATCGCAGGCGCGGGCGGCGCGGCGCACCTGCCCGGCATGATCGCATCGATGACGCCGCTGCCCGTGCTCGGCGTACCCGTCCAGTCGAAAGCGCTTTCCGGCATGGATAGCCTGCTCTCGATCGCGCAGATGCCCGCGGGCATTCCCGTCGGCACGCTCGCCATCGGCGAAGCAGGCGCGACCAATGCCGCGCTGCTCGCCGCGTCGATCCTCGGTGCGCACGATGCGGAGGTGATGGACCGGCTGGTGGCATGGCGCGCCGCGCGCACCGCCAATGTCACGGAACGGCCGGAATGATCGCGCTTTCATGATTGCTCCGGGCGGAACCATCGGCATTCTGGGAGGCGGCCAGCTGGGCCGGATGATGGCGGTCTGCGCCGCGCATCTGGGCTATCATGTGATCGCCTACGCGCCCGAAGACGACGCGGTGATCGCACAGGTGTGCGACGAATATATCAGCGCCGACTGGTACGATGCCGCCGCGCTCAAGGCCTTTGCCGACCGGTGCGACGTGGTCACGCTCGAATTCGAGAACGTGCCCGCCGCCCCTCTCGAAGCGATCGCCGACAAGCTCGCGCCGCATCCGCGCGCGCTGGCGATCGCGCAGGACCGGTTGGCGGAAAAGCGCTTCGTGAAGGAGCTGGGCGGCACGCCGGCGGCTTTCCACGCGGTCGATTCGCGCGAAGACCTGCTCACCGGGATCGACGAGGTGGGCGCACCCGCGATCCTCAAGACGCGGCGCGACGGCTACGATGGCAAGGGCCAGTGGCGGATCGCCTCGCGCGAAGAGGCCGAAGCGCTCGACCTGCCCGATCAGCCCTGCGTTCTCGAAGGGTTCGTTAACTTCGAATGCGAATTCTCGGTCATCCTCGCGCGGCGCGAAGATGGCGCGGTGGTCTTCTGGGAAAGCCCGCAGAACGGGCACGAGGACGGCATTCTCGCCCGCTCGACCCTGCCGGGCGCGGATATCATCGGCCAGCAGGTGGGCGAAGCGCGGCGGCTGGCGCAGGCGGTGGCCGAAAAGCTCGGCTATGTCGGCGTGCTGACGCTCGAATTCTTCGCCGGCAAGGACGGCCCGATCTTCAACGAGATGGCGCCGCGGGTCCACAATTCGGGCCACTGGACGA
This sequence comes from Alteriqipengyuania lutimaris, assembly GCF_003363135.1. NCBI lineage: Bacteria > Pseudomonadati > Pseudomonadota > Alphaproteobacteria > Sphingomonadales > Erythrobacteraceae > Alteriqipengyuania > Alteriqipengyuania lutimaris. The sequence goes on from NZ_QRBB01000001.1 coordinate 575,960, forward strand.
TCGAGGGCGCGGCGACGAGCCAGTTCGAGAACCACATCCGCGCGATTCTTGGCCTGCCGCTGGGCGACATCCGCCGCGTGGCGCCGCGCGTGGTGATGGAGAACGTGATCGGCCCCGCCGCCGCGACCGCACACGAGGCGCTCAACCATCCGGGCGCACACCTGCACCTCTACGGCAAGACCGACGCGCCCGAGGGCCGGAAGATGGGCCATATCACGCGACTGGAGTGGCCGGACGAGGGCCCCGAAGAGGATAACGCCTGATGGTCGAAGACACGCTGTTCCTCGTCTATGCGCGCGCCGCCAATGGCGCGATCGGCAAGGATGGCGGGCTGCCCTGGCACATCCCGGCGGACCTGAAGCACTTCAAGGACGTGACCATGGGCAAGCCGATGATCATGGGCCGCAAGACCTTCGAGAGCTTTCCCTCCCCGCTCCCCGGTCGCCGCCACATCGTGCTGACCCGTGACAGCGAGTGGCAGGCCGACGGGGCGGAACGCGCGATGTCCGTGCCCGAAGCGCTGGCGGCTGCGGGGGGCGAGGAAACCGCGGTGATCGGCGGCTCCGAAGTCTTCGTGCTGTTCGAACCGCAGGCGGAGCGAATCGAGCTGACCCAGATCCACGCCGACTACGAAGGCGACACTTTCATGGACGCGCCCGACGAATCGCGCTGGCAGGAGGTCGCGCGCGAAGATCACGAGGCGAGCGGCGATACGCCCGCGTTCTCGTTCATCACCTACGAGCGGCGCGCGTGAAGAAAACCGTCCTGATCATCGTCGGGCTGGTACTGCTGATCGGCATCGCAGGTTTCTTCCAGTTCGCGCCCGGTATTGCCGAGCGGGGCATGAACCAGATCGACGGCGAAGAACTGATCGCGGTGTCGGACGAGGCGAAGGCGCTGCACGAGACGCTGACCATCGTCGATCTGCATTCGGACACGCTGCTGTGGAACCGCAACCTGCTCAGCCGCGCGAATCGCGGCCATATGGACCTGCCGCGCCTCGAAGAGGGCAATGTCGCGCTGCAGGTGTTCTCCAGCGTCACCAAGACGCCCAAGGGCCAGAACTACGACGCCAACACCGCCGACAGCGACAACATCACGCTGCTCGCCGTCGCGCAGCTGCAACCCGCGCGCACATGGACCAGCCTGCTCGAACGCTCGCTGTGGCACGCCGAGAAGCTCGACCGGGCTGAGGCGAATTCGGACGGCGAACTGGTGAAGGTCGCGGACCTGGGCGATCTGGATGCGCTGCTGCAGGCCCGATCCGGCGACGGGCCCAAGCCGGTCGGCGCGCTGCTCAGCATCGAAGGGCTGCACAATCTCGAAGGCAATATCGCCAATCTCGGCAAGCTGCGCGAAGCGGGCTTCCGCATGGCCAGCCTGACGCATTTCTTCGACACCGATCTCGCCGGTTCGATGCACGGGGTCGAGAAGGGCGGACTGACCGATCGGGGCCGCGCGGCGATCAAGCGGATGGAACAGATCGGCATGATCGTCGACATCGCACATTGCAGCCATGCCTGCGTGGCGGACATTCTCGCGATGGCGCGCCGCCCGGTCGTCTACAGCCACGGCGGGGTGCAGGCAACCTGCCAAGTCAACCGCAACCTGACCGACGAGGAAATTCGCGGAGTCGCGAAGACCGGCGGCGTGGTCGGCATCGGCTACTGGGACGGAGCCGTGTGTGGCACGTCCCCGCGCGATACGGCCAAGGCGATGAAGCATGTGCGTGATCTGGTGGGTATCGATTACGTCGCGCTGGGCAGCGATTACGACGGCGCGGTGACCGTGCGATTCGACACTTCCGAACTGGTGCAGGTCACACAGGCGCTGATCGACGAAGGCTTTAGCGCCGACGAGGTCCGCGCCGTGATGGGCGGCAATGCGCTTCGCGTGCTGCGCGAAGACCTCGGCCCGATGCGCGCGCCGGCGGAGCAGGCGGAAGCGGTATGAGGTGGCTCGATCACCGCGAGCCGGTGCCCGCGCCCTTGCGCGGGGCGATCGTGGCGCTCGGCAATTTCGACGGGTTCCACAAGGGCCACCAGGCGGTCGCGGGCGAGGCGATCCGCTGGGCGCGCGAGGAAGAGCGCCCGGTGATCGTCGCCACCTTCGATCCGCATCCGGTGCAGTTCTTCCGGCCCGACACGCCGCCCTTCCGCCTGACCAGCCTCGAACAGCGGCACGAGCTCTATCTCGCCTTCGGGGCGACCGCGATGCTGGTGTTCCACTTCGATGCCGAGCTGGCTGGCACCAGCGCGGAAGACTTCATCGAGCATATCCTGGTCGAGCGGTTCGGCGCGCACGGCGTGCTGACGGGCGAGGATTTCACTTTCGGCAAGGGTGCGAAGGGCAATGTCACGCTGCTGAAAGAGCACGGCGCGAAGCATGGGCTCGAAGCGCGCACCGTATCGGCGGTGAGTGAGGGCGACACGGTCGTCTCCTCCAGCCGGATTCGCGATCTCCTGAAGGATGGCGAGCCGCAGGCCGCCGCCCATCTGCTCACCCGCCCCTTCGCGATTCGCGGGATCGTGGAGCATGGTGACAAGCGGGGGCGCGAAATCGGCTACCCCACCGCCAACCTCGCGCTCGAGGATTACCTGCGCCCGCACTACGGGATCTATGCGGTGACGGGCCGCATCCTGTCCTCGGGCGAAGAGCTGCAGGGCGCGGCCAATATCGGCATCCGCCCGCAGTTCGAACCGGCCAAGGAACTGCTCGAGCCCTATTTCTTCGACTTTTCGGGCGACCTCTACGGGCAGGAGATCGAAGTCGCGCTGCACCACTTCATCCGGCCCGAAGCCAGGTTCGACGGGCTCGACGCGCTGATCGCGCAGATGGACCGGGATTGTGCGGCAGCACGTCGACTGCTGGCGAAGTAGGTTTTGGTGCCAAGGGCGCGGAGCGGCTTCTGACACACTTGGCACACTGTCCTGGGGTCAAAAACCGGCTGCTGTTGTGGGGGTGAATCTCATGACGCGAGAATTGCCGGACAGGCCATGATGGCCCGCCCCTTTTTGCGTGCGGCTCAGCTGCGGTGCGTGAGGATCCACGGTATGAAAGAGCGAAGCGAAATTAGCGGGTCGGGGGCATGTAGGACACAGCATAGCTTCGAGGCCCGCATGGCATTTGCGCGCCTCCCCTAGAATCTCTGCGCGAACCGATGTCGGACGCCGACCATCGAAAAATTGCGCGATGCACAAGGCCCCGCTAAGGCCTCGCGCCTGATGAGCGACGATACCAAGAAGGACTGGCGGGACACCGTCTTCCTGCCGAAAACCGATTTCCCCATGAAAGCCGGGCTCCCCCAGAAGGAGCCGGGCATTCTGGCCGGGTGGCAGGACAGCGACCTACACGCCGCGCTGCGCGCCGAGCGTGCGGGCGCGGAAAAGTTCATCCTCCACGATGGCCCGCCCTATGCGAACGGCGATATCCACGTCGGCCACGCGCTCAATCATATCCTCAAGGACATGGTCGTGCGCACGCAGAGCCTGCTAGGCAAGGATGCGCCCTACGTACCCGGGTGGGACTGCCACGGCCTGCCGATCGAGTGGAAGGTCGAGGAACAGTACCGCAAGAAGAAACTCAACAAGGACGAGGTCCCGCGCGCCGAATTCCGCGCCGAATGCCGCGCCTATGCGCGCAAGTGGGTCGATACCCAGCGCGAACAGTTGAAGCGCCTCGGCATCCTGGGCGACTGGGACAATCCCTACCTCACCATGGACTACGACAGCGAAGCGACGATCGTCGCCGAGCTGATGAAGTTCGCCGAAGCGGGTAATCTCTATCGCGGCTCCAAGCCGGTGATGTGGAGCCCGGTCGAAAAGACCGCACTCGCCGAAGCCGAGGTCGAGTACGAGGACATCACGAGCACGCAGATCGATGTGGCGTTCGAGATCGTCGAATCTCCGATCCCGGAACTGGCCGGCGCGCATGCGGTGATCTGGACGACCACGCCGTGGACGATCCCGGTGAATCAGGCTTTGGCTTACGGGCCTGAGGTTGAGTACGCACTCATCAGCTGGCCTAACGTGAAATATCTTGTCGCTCGTGAATTGGCGGCGGAGTTTATCACTCGGATAACGAGTGTTCCGAGCGGACAGCCCATGGAGCCGTGGCCGGAGGCCGATCAGTGGGATGAGCATCTGAAGCTTTTCAAAGGCTCCGACCTCGCCGGCACCAAGGTCCGCCACCCGATGCACACCCTCGGCGGGTTCTACGAAAAACTCCGCCCGATGCTGCCGGGCGACTTCGTCACCACCGACTCCGGTACCGGCCTCGTCCACATGTCGCCCGACCATGGCGAGGACGATTTCTACCTGTGCCGCGAGAACGGGATCGACCCGGTCTTCGCGGTCGACGATGGCGGCGTGTACCGCGACGACTGGCCGTGGCTGGGCGGGGACGACGAGCGCCGCCGCGCGGTCATCAACCCCAAGTTCAACGCGCCCGACGGGCCGATCTGCTCGGACCTCTCCGAAGCAGGCGCGCTGCTGAGCGCGAGCGCGGACTACAAGCACTCCTACCCGCACTCGTGGCGCTCCAAGGCGAAGATCATCTATCGCTGCACGCCGCAGTGGTTCGTGCCGATGGACAAGCCCTTATCGCCCTCTCCCCTTGAGGGGAGAGGGTTGGGAGAGGGGGCCTCGAGGGATGCCCTCGGCCAGCCCCTCCCCCCAACCCCCTCCCCTGAAGTGGAGGGGGAGAATACGCTGCGCAGCCGCGCGATGGGCGAGATCGAACGCGTGCGCTTCGTGCCCGAGCGAGGGCGCAATCGCATCCGCTCGATGGTCGAAGGGCGGCCCGACTGGGTGCTTTCGCGCCAGCGCGCGTGGGGCGTGCCGATCACGCTGTTCGTCCGCAAGGACGGCACCTACCTGCAGGACGCTGCCGTGAACCAGCGCGTCGTCGATGCCATCCGCGAGGGCGGCGTCGATGCGTGGGACGAGGGGCGCACGGCCGAATTCCTCGGGACCGAGCACAACCCCGACGATTTCGAGATGGTGCACGACATCCTCGACGTGTGGTTCGATTCGGGCTGCACGCATGTCTTCGTGCTCGAAAGCGATCGCTGGCCCGCGCTCACCTGGCCCGCCAACCTCTACCTCGAAGGCAGCGACCAGCATCGCGGCTGGTTCCAGTCCTCGCTGCTGGAAAGCTGCGCCACGCGCGGCCGTGCGCCCTATGACCAGGTGCTGACCCATGGCTTCACCATGGACCAGAACGGGCGCAAGATGTCGAAGAGCCTCGGCAACACGGTCGATCCGCTCAAGATCGTCGACCAGTACGGCGCGGATATCCTGCGGCTGTGGGCGCTGAGCGTCGATTCGACGATGGACCACCGCATCGGCGACGAGATCCTGAAGGGCGTTGCCGACCAGTACCGCAAGCTGCGCAACACCTTCCGCTACATGCTCGGCGCGCTCGAGGGCTACGAGGCGTCGGAAGCGGTCGATTATGCCGAGATGCCCGAGCTTGAGCGCTATACGCTGCACCAGCTGGCGCAGCTCGATGTCAGGCTGCGGCAGGCGATCACGGAATACGACTTCAACGAATACACCCGCCTGCTGACCGAGTTCGCGAACGAGGACCTGTCGGCCTTCCTGTTCGATATCCGCAAGGACCGGCTCTATTGCGACGATCCGGCGTGGACCCAGCGGCGCGCGTATCGCACAGTGCTCGATACGCTGTTCCAGGCGCTGGTGCGCTACGCCGCGCCGGTGCTGGTCTTCACCGCCGAGGAAGTGTGGACCACCCGCTTCCCCGAGGCGAAGAGCATCCACCTGCAGCAGGTCCACCCGCTTCCGGGTGAGTGGCTCAACGAAAAGCTAGCTACGCGTTTCGCCGCGCTGCGCGAGCTTCGCGAGGATGTGACCGAAGCGATCGAGCCGCTGCGGCGCGAGAAAACGATCCGTTCCAGCAACGAAGCGGCAGTGTCCGTGCCCGCCAAGTCCGTGCCGGAAGGGTTCGACATGGACGACCTTGCCGAACTGTTCATCGCCGCGTCAGTCGCCACGCACGAAGGGGAAGGGGTGACCGTTACCCGATCCTCCTGTAACAAGTGTGGCCGTTGCTGGCGCCTTCTGCCGAGCGTTTCGGAAGATGGCGACCTGTGCGATCGCTGTGAGAAGGTGGTAGACTGATGGACGGTGCCTGGAACCGGCGGATGGCGGGCTTTGCGCTCGCGGGCCTGATCTTCGGCCTCGACCAGCTGGTGAAATGGCTCGTGCGCGTTCCGCTGGAGCTGGAGCAGCGCGCGGTGATCGAGCTGCTGCCCTTCTTCGACCTGCGCTGGACGCAGAATTTCGGCATTTCGCTCGGCCTGTTCGAAGCCGACAGCGTGGAAACGCGCTGGATTCTCGTTTTCGGGACCGCCGCCATCGCGGTCATCGTGCTTTTGTGGATGCTGCGCGAGCGTGCCGCAGGCGACATCTTCGGCCTCGGGCTGATCCTCGGCGGCGCATTCGGCAATATCCTCGACCGCGTGCTTTGGGGCTACGTGATCGACTATGCCGACCTGCACTTCGGCACCTTCCGCCCGTTTCTCATCTTCAACATCGCCGATGCCGCCATCACCATCGGCGTCCTCATCATCCTTGCCCGCTCGTTTTTCCTGCGCGACAAGAGCGCCGAAGAAAACGACATGCAGTTAGCTGCGAAAGAGAGCTGAAAATGCGCACGAAGAGCCTCCTCATCCTGACCACCTTCGCCATGGGGCTGAGCGCCTGCGGCAGCGGTGGCGGCATTCTCGCCCGCGAACGGCCCGACGAATTCGCGGTGCAGCGGCAGGCACCGCTAGTGGTTCCGCCCGACTTCAGCCTGGCACCGCCCGCGCCCGGCGCCCCGCGCCCGACCGAGGGGACTGCGGCCGAACAGGCGCTCGAAGCGATCTTCGGCGGGCCTGCGGCGCGCAGCGAAGTCGAAGCTGCGGCGCTCAGCCGCGCGGGAGAGGCCGCTCCCGGCATCCGATCGTCGGTGGGCGACACCCAGACGCAGACGGTCGCCAAGGGCCGCGTGACGCGCGACATCATCGCCGCGCCCGAAGGCGATGGCGGCTCTGCCCAGGCAGTCATCCCCGGCTGACCCGCCTGTCAGCCGTCGCAGCGGTGCGGCGATACCTCTCCCTAGTCTTTCCGAAGCGAATCGGTCTGGCATCTCCGCGCCTTGGCGACTAACGACTACAATTGTAGTTCGTCGATGCGAGATGGTCGTTTATCCCTGATTCCGTAGCGTCCGTCGACGAATCACGGCGCCCGTCGAAACGGGCGTGCGGCGCCGCAAACGATGCCGCACATCGGTGGCTGCGGCGCACGACCCTTTTCCCCCAATGTGCGCCGCAACCTTGGAGGAAAGACCATGAAAACGTCCCTAGTCCCCGCCCTCTCGATCTTCGCGGCCCTCGGCCTTGCCCTGCCAGCGGTCCCCGCTGCGGCGCAGAGCCAGTCGGTCCAAGTCGACTATGCCGACCTCAATCTCGCCACCCCAGAAGGACAGGCGCAGCTCGATCGGCGCATCGACAAGGCCGCGCGTGAGGTCTGCGGTACCGACCGCGCGGTAACCGGCACCCGCTTGAAGAACCCTGCCGCGATGAAATGCCTCAAGTCGGCCAAGGAGCAGATCGGCGAGCAGATCGCCGCGCGGATCGAAGAGCAAAAGCTCGGCGGATGACGCAGCCCACACGCTCCACTGAACCCCCGCCGGCGCAGCCGACGGGGGTTCCTTTTTAATCGGTTCGCCCGAATATCGCCGCCTCGTGCGGCGCGCTCGGCTCAGCGGCCGGCCATCGCCTTGACCTTGGGCAGATAGGTCCGCCCGATCCTCAGCGTCTCGCCGTCACCCAGCTCGACCGACCAGACCCCCAGCCCGTCGTGGCGCAGCCCAGCGATGTGATCCTTGCGCAGGATCGTGCTGCGATGGATGCGGATGAACTGCTCCGGATCGAGCTTCTTCTCCAGCCCGGCGATGGTCTGCAACAGCAGGTAGGTCTTGTCGCCGACGAACAACCGCACATAATCGCGCTCGGCATCGATCCGGCGCACATCGGCCACCGATACGCGCACCAGTTCGGATCGGTGCGGGACCCACAATTCGCGCAGCCATCGCGTCTCGCTGGTCTGCGGTGCCTCGCCCCGCTTGGCCAGGGCCCGCGCGATCGCGCGTTCGAGCCGCTCGCTCGCAACCGGCTTGAGCACGTAATCGACCGCGTCGAGATCGAACGCCTCGACCGCGAAGCTTTCATGCGCCGTGACGAAGATGATCGCGGGCGGCGACGCCATCTTGGCGAGCCTTTTCGCGACCTCGATCCCGTCCAGCCCGGGCATGGTCAGATCGAGCAGCACGAGATCGGGAGCGCCCGTCTCGACCACGTCGAGCGCGGCCTCTCCGTGATCGGCGGTGCCGACGACCTGCACGTCGGCGATCCGCCCGCACAGGGTTTCCAGGCGCTCGATCGCGAGCGGTTCGTCGTCGACGAGGACGACGCGCAAGGGGGCATTATTTTCCATCGTTCACATCCAGCGGCATGATGAGTTCGGTGCGATAGCCTCCACCTTCGGCCTGGCCGGAGAGGACCTCTGCCCGGTCGCCGAAGCGCGCGCGCAAGCGATCGCGGACATTGGTCAGGCCGATGCCGAAGCCGCCCCCGCCGCTATCGCCCAGGCCCGGGCCGTCGTCGGCGACCACGAGGTGCAGACGCTTGTCCCGCGCGAAGGCTTCGATCGTGACGTTGACGGGCGTGGTGGAGCGCGCGACGGCATAGCGGACCGAATTCTCGACCAGGGGTTGCAGGATCATTCCCGGCACGCGCGCCCGCTCAAGATGTTGGGGCAGGTCGATCGTGGCCAGCAGGCGCCTGGGAAAGCGCACCTCCTCGATCGCGAGATAATCGCGCTGCAGCGCGATCTCGTCTTCCAGTGCAACATCCTCGGTCGGTTCCTCGGCCAGGCTGTGGCGATAGAAGTTGGACACTGCCTGGATCATCGCCTCGGCCCGTGTGTCCTTGCCGGTGATGACGAGCGAAGACAGCGAATTGAGCGTGTTGAACAGGAAGTGCGGATTGATCTGGTAGCGCAGGGATCGCAGCTCTGCCGCCTTCGCCGCCAGGCGGAACCGCTCCTCGCGCGCCTGCGAAGCGCGGGCCTGCGCCCCGGCCAGCAACGCCAGATAGAGGGCCGCCCATGCCAGCAGCAGGAAATAGCGGCCGATCGCGATGTCGGTCAGCTGGCGCCAGCGCTCGATCCCGATCGGCGCGGGAGCGATCACGAAGGTCCGGGTGTCGAGATCATCGTCTTCCAATGTCTGGGCGTCCGGGGTTTCGGCCGGGGTAGGTACCGGCGGGATATCGACCAGCAGGTTGCCCGCCTCGTCGCGGCGGAAGATCACGCCCTGCTGTTCGCCGATCTTCTGGATCATCTGTTCCTGGACGTCGGCGAAAACCATCTGGTTGGTTTGCGCGATCATCAGCGCGGCGGGCAGGGCCACGACGAGCGCGGTGGCCGTCTTCACGGCGAGTGAGCAGGAATCGACCAGCCGCAGCACCAGCCACATGCCAAAGGTAATCCCGCCCCCGGCAAGGCACACCATCAACCGCCGCCACAGCAGCGCCTCCTGCAGTTCCAGCCCCACGATCAGCCCGCGTACGGTGATCAGCACGAAATAGGTAAGCCAGAGCCCGGCGATCGAGATCAGCACCAGCCTCAACGGCAAGCGGCTGGATTCGGCTGGGTCTGCGCGGTCCGGTTGGTCTTGTGTCACGATCCGTCCTGCTTGGCCGCCCGCGCGCGGAAATGCCATGCCCCCGGTCGAGTGGGGCAGTGCGCCGGTCGAGACGCGGTCACGACCCCTCGAGCAGCTTCTCTTCCGCGATTCGCTTGCGCCACTGCGCGGGCGCCAGGGTGTGAACGTTGTTGCCATCCGCATCGACCGCGACCGTCACGGGCATGTTCTCGACCGTGAATTCGTAGATCGCCTCCATCCCCAGTTCCTCGAACGCGACGACCTTCGCTTCCTTGATCGCCCGCGCGACGAGGTAAGCGGCACCGCCGGTCGCCATCAGGTAGGCGGTCTTGAACCGGCTGATCACGTCCACCGCATCCGCCCCGCGCTCCGCCTTGCCGATCATCGCGAGCAGGCCGAGGTCGAGCATCATCTCGGTAAACTTGTCCATCCGCGTGGCGGTGGTGGGGCCGGCCGGGCCGACGACTTCGCCCATCACCGGGTCGACCGGCCCGACATAGTAAATCGCGCGTCCTTTGAAGCTCACCGGCAGCTCCTCGCCCGCTTCCAGCATATCCTTGATACGTTTGTGTGCCGCGTCGCGGCCCGTGAGCATCTTTCCGGACAGCAACAGGCGGTCGCCGTGCTGCCAGCTTTCGACCTCTTCCTTGGTCAGCGTATCGAGGTTCACGCGCTTGGCAGCGCTGTCCGGCTGCCAGTTCACCTTGGGCCACTGGTCGAGATCGGGCTTTTCGAGATAGCTGGGCCCCGACCCGTCGAGCGTGAAATGGGCGTGGCGCGTGGCAGCGCAGTTGGGAATCATCGCCACCGGCTTGCCCGCAGCGTGGCACGGCCAGTCGAGAATCTTGACGTCGAGCACCGTGGAGAGGCCTCCGAGGCCCTGTGCGCCGATACCCTGCGCATTGACCGCATCGAAGATGTCGATCCGCAGCTGCTCGAGATCGGTCTGAGCGCCGCGTGCCTTCAGCTGGCTCATGTTGATCGGATCCATCAGGCTCTGCTTGGCGAGCTTGACGCAATGTTCCGCCGTGCCGCCGATGCCGATGCCGAGCATCCCCGGCGGGCACCAGCCCGCGCCCATCGAAGGGATCTGCTCCACCACCCAGTCGACGATATTGTCGCTGGGGTTCATCATCTTGAACTTGCTCTTGTTCTCGCTCCCCCCGCCCTTGGCCGCGACATCGATGCCGACCGTGTTGCCCGGGACCATCTCGACCGAGAGGACGCACGGCGTATTGTCGCGCGTGTTGCGGCGGGTGAAGGCCGGATCGGCGAGGATCGAGGCACGCAGCTTGTTCTCGTCGTGATTATAGGCGCGCCGTACACCCTCATCGACCACCTCCTGCAGCGACCGCTTGCTGTCCAGCCGACACTCCTGCCCCCATTTGACGAACACGTTGACGATGCCGGTGTCCTGGCAGATCGGCCGGTGCCCTTCGGCGCACATGCGGCTGTTGGTCAGGATCTGCGCAATCGCGTCCTTCGCCGCCGGGCCCTGCTCGGCTTCGTAGGCATCTCCCAGCGCGCGGATGTAATCCATCGGGTGGTAGTAGGAGATGAATTGCAGCGCATCGGCCACGCTTTCGACGATGTCGTCTTCGGTAATAATGGTCATGTCGCTCATCGACGGGGCGCTCCTGCTGATCGAAACCGATGCGCCGATAGAGCAGCATCGGTCTATGCGACAAGCCATGCGGGTCTTGGCGAGCCTTTCCGCCCCCTATAAGGCACCCTGATACGGCAATGCCGGGACCCGCAGCCGACCGCGTGACGAGCGGCCCAAAGAACGAGACGAGACGTATGATCGATACTGCGCAAAAAGCGCCTGATTTCGCGGCCGCCCGCCGCCACATGCTCGAAAGCCAGCTGCGCACCAGCGGGGTCAACGACCGCTACGTGCTCGATCGCATGGCCGCAGTGGCGCGAGAGGATTTCGTGCCGGAAAATGCGCGCGCATCCGCCTATGTCGACCGGACCATCGCGCTTGGCGCGGGTGCCTTTCTCGCGCCGCCGCTGGCGCACGGTCAGATTCTGACCCAGGCGCGCCCCTCCGCCGACGAACGCGCGCTCTTGGTGGGCCCGGCGACCGGATATCTTGCAGCGCTGCTCCGGCCGCTGGTTGCGGACCTGCGCGAAGCGACCCCCGATGCGGTTCTCGCCGGCGATATCGACGGCACTTTCGACTTGGTGATCATCGACGGCGCGCTCGAGGAAATCCCCGCGCAATTGCGCGCGACCCTCGAGCCCGAGGGACGGCTGGTGACGGGCGTCGTCCGCAACGGCGTCACCCGGCTCGAAATCGGCCGCCGCAGCGGCGATGCCGTGTCGCTGATCTCGCTCAACGAAACGCAGCTTCCCCGTCTCGCAGCCTTCGACAAGCCCCAGAGCTGGACTTTCTGAGCATGATCCGTCCCGCACTTCTCGCCTTTGCGGCCTCTGCTGCCATCGCAGCCGCGTCTCCGGCACAGGCCGATACGCTGCGCGAGGCACTGGCAGAGGCCTACCGGACCAATCCGACCCTGCAGTCGGCGCGGGCGCAGTTGCGGGCAACCGACGAGACCGTGCCGATCGAGAAGGCCGACGGGCGGCCCAGCCTTACGGGCAGCGCCAGCCTGACCGAAGTGCTCATTCAGAATTCCACCAGCTTCTTCGCCCCCGCACGCGCACTGAACCTCGGCGCGGATGCGAGCGTGCCGATCTATTCGGGCGGGGCGGTCAAGAATTCGATTCGCGCTGCCAAGGAGCGGGTCGAAGCGGGTCGGGCGGACCTTCGCGGCACCGAGAGCGCGATCTTCAGCCAGGTTGTCGCCTCCTATATGGACGTGCTGCGCGGCGAAGCGCTCGTCGGGCTGAATGCCAACCAGGTGCAGGTGCTCCAGATCAATCTCGAAGCAACCAGCGACCGGTTCGAAATCGGCGATCTCACGCGTACCGATGTCGCACAATCGCAATCGCGCCTCGCGCTGGCGCGCGGCGATCTGCGACAGGCCGAAGCAGCGCTGATCCAGGCGCGCGAGACCTATATCCAGCTGGTCGGATCGGCGCCTGGCGAGCTCGAGCCGCCGCCGCCGCTGCCCAATCTCCCCGAAGATCCGCGCATGGCGGTAGACGTAGCACTCGACAATAATCCGGATCTCATCGCCGCGCGCGAACGCGCCGCTGCAGCGGGTTACGATATCGACGTTGCAGGCGCGAGCCGCCTGCCGCGCCTCTCCGCTTTCGCCGGGTACGACTACCAGAATTTTCTCGGCAGCATTCCCGGCCAGCCGATCGACCCGAGCGATCCCAACGGCCCATCGATCCCGAGCACACAGACCGCGCAGGGCTCGCAAGCCGGGCTGACCCTTTCGATTCCGCTGTTCCAGGGCGGCAGGCCCGCTGCGCTGCGCCGCCAGGCGCAGGCGCGTGCATCCTCCGCGCTCGATCAGGTGATTGCTGCCGAACGTGACGTGATCGCGCAGGTCCGCGCCGCCTTCGCCAGCTATTCCGCCTCGCTCGCCATCATCGAAAGCTCGCGCGAAGCGGTCGCTTCGGCCGAACTCAGCCTCGAAGGCGTGCGGGCAGAGAATTCGATCGGCAACCGCACCGTGCTCGACGTGCTCAATGCCGAGCAGGAGCTTCTGCTTTCGCGCGTCGAACTCGTGACCGCGCGCCGCAACGCCTATGTCGCCGGCTTCACGCTGCTCGCGGCGATGGGCCGGGCCGAGGCGCGCGACCTCGGCATCGAAGGCGGGGCGCTGTACGATCCGCTGGTCAATTACGAACGCGTTTCGGGCAAGTGGAACGACTGGGACCGCGATCCCGACCCCGAGGCGGGCGGCACCCGCACCATTGACATTCCGCCCGCCGACGCGGAAGTCGGAGAGGTCTACGGCCCGGAAATCGGGCAGGACGGAAACTGAGCGACGGCAAAGGGGGCGCTGCGCGTGCGAGACGGCGAAGCATCGGTCGAAGAAATCCTCGATTCCATCAAGAAGGTCATTGCGCGCGACAATCGCGCAAGCGCACTCGAAGCGCGCCGTCGGCGTGAGCGAAATACACCCAAGTCGCAGGATTCCGTTCAGGATGAAGAGGCGGACGAAGTCTTCGATCTCGCCGAAGCCGACCAGGTCGACTCGGACGACGAGTGCACGGGCGAGCGCGAGGCCGACTCGCTGCTGAGCGCGACCGCACGCGATTCGATGCGCGACAATCTCGCCACGCTAGCCTTGCTCGCCGAGCCCGGTGCTTCACCGCAGATCGTGCGATCGGGCGAAACCTCCCTCGAAGGGCTGGTCCGCGAAATGCTGCGGCCGATGCTCGCCGAATGGCTCGACGCCAACCTCCCGCCCATGGTCGAGGATATGGTGCGGCAGGAAATCGAACGGATCGTCAAGAAGCAGGGCTGATTGCCAGAATTCGCTTGCGGGCGGCGCGCGGAGGCGTAGTTTCCGCGCCCATGCGCAAAGCCTTGCAACCGCTCGCTCTTCTCGCCGCTTCGGCAGCGTTCTTCACCACCCCCGCCACCGCTCAGGATGCCGTCAGCCAGGACAGCGGACAAACCGCCCGTCCGATGACTGCGCGCGACCTCGTCACCATGCCGCGCCTCGGCGGGCCGAGCGTGAATGCGAGCGGAGAGCTCGCGCTGTACTCGGTCACGCAGACCGACCAAGAAGCGCTAACCCGCAGCACGACCTATCGCGTCAAGACGCTCGATACCGGTGAGGATGTCGTCCTGACCTTGCCCGAAGGCGCGAGCTCGCCGGTTTTCGTCGATGACGAACGGATTTTCTTCCTCGCTCCCGGTGGCCGCAATTCGGAAGGCATGCAGGTCTTCAGCGGACACTACCTGGGCGACGGAAGGCTTGCGCAAGTGACCCAGGTCACGCGGCTGAACAACACGGTCGGCGGTTTCAAGGTGTCGCCCGACGGGCAGGCGCTCGCCATCTTCGGCAATGTTCCGCGCGAATGCACCAGCTTCGACTGCGCTCAGGCAACGCCGACCTATGCGCCGGGCCCCGGCAGCGGGATGCTGTTCGATGCCGCGGACGGGTTCGTGCGCCACTGGGATACGTATGAAACTCCAGGCACGTTCAGCCGCGTCTTCGTCTACCCGATCGAGGATGGCTTGGTGCGCGGCGCGGGCACGGCGGCAGATGGCCCTGCAGGCGAGGGTGCCTTGGTGGGCGACACGCCGCTCCAGCCCTTCGGCGGGCTCGAGGACATGGCGTGGGGCGCCGATGGCGAAACGCTCTATTTCGTGGCCCGGCAGGCCGACAGCGACGAGCCGACCTCTACCAATACCGATATTTACCGCTTTGCGATGGTCGACACGGGCCCGGTCAATCTGACCGACTCGAACGAGGCGAGTGACGGCACCCCCGCGCCCTCGCCCGACGGACAGAGCCTCGCCTACCTCGCGATGGAGCGCCCCGGCTACGAATCGGATCGCCAGCGGATCATGCTGCGCGACCTTGCAACGGGCCAAACCCGCGCGCTGACGGAGGATTTCGACCGCAGCTTCGGCTCGCTCGCCTGGACGCCCGATTCGCGCTGGATCATCGCGACGGCGCAGGACGTGCTCGATACGCCCGCTTTCCGGATCGACCCGCGCGACGGGACCGTGACGCAGCTCAACCTCATCACCGGTGACGAAGCGCATATCGGCAATGTGACCCCGGCCGGCGAGACCCGCCTGCTGTTCACGCGCGATTCGATCGCGGCCCCTGCCGAGCTCTACGTGTCGGAGAACTGGAACCAGGCGACGCGCCTCACCGACGTGGCGGCGAGCCGGATGGCCACGCTTGCCCCGGTCCAAACCCGCCGCTTCGAGTTCGAAGGCGCCGATGGCGACACCGTCTGGGGCCAGATCACCAAGCCCTCGGACGCGGCACGCGAATTGCCTGCCATTCTCTACGTCCACGGCGGACCTCAGGGCTCTTTCAACGATGGTTGGTCGAGCCGATGGAATCCGCGTGTGCTCGCGAGCCAGGGCTACGCCGTGATCTCGGTCGATTTCCACGGCAGCACCGGATACGGGCAGGACTTCACCGACGCCATCAATCGCGACTGGGGCGGCAAGCCGCTCGAAGACCTGCAAAAGGGCCTCGCCGCCGCGCTCGCGCTCGACCCGCAGATCGACGGGGACCGCGCCTGCGCCATGGGTGCGTCCTACGGTGGTTACATGATGAACTGGATCGCCGGAAACTGGCCCGACCGCTTCGACTGCCTCGTCCAGCACGACGGCCTGTTCGACATGCGCAGTTTCTATTACGCGACCGAGGAATTGTGGTTTCCCCGCTGGGATTTCGGCGGCAGCTATTCAGAAGCGCGCGACACCTACGAGCGCTGGAACCCCGTCAATTACGTCGACAACTGGCAGACCCCGATGCTCGTGATCACGGGCGAGAAGGATTACCGCGTGCCCTATACGCAGGGGCTGCAGAGCTTCACCGCTTTGCAGGAGCGCGGTATTCCATCGCAGTTGCTCGTCTTCCCGGACGAAAACCACTGGGTCCTCAAACCCAAGAACTCGCTGCAATGGCACGACACCATCTTCGCCTGGCTGGATCGCTGGCTGGCAGAGGACGCCGAATGAGCGGCGAGAAGGAACTACGCAAGGCGCGGCGGGCTCTTGAGAAGACGGGTGGAGAGCGTGCCGCCCGCCATATCTTCCTGTGCGCAATGCCCGAAAAGGCGAAGTGTTGCGGCCGAGAAGAGGGCAAGGAATCCTGGAATTTCCTGAAGAAGCGCCTGAAGGAGCTGGGCATCGGCCCCGCGCGCAAGGACGGTCAGGATCTGGTGATCCGGCGGACCAAGGCCGATTGCCTGCAAATCTGCGAAGCGGGGCCGATCGCGGTCGTCCAGCCCGATAGCGTCTGGTACCATTCCTGCACCCCGCAGGTGCTCGAGGAGATCATCCAGCAGCACCTGATCGGAGGCGAGCCGGTCGAGGCGTACCGCCTCCACCCAGCCGACTAGCTGATCAGTCCTCGCCGCGCTTGTCCTGATCCCACCCGTCTTCTTCCGCGAGCGGATTGTGGATCGATTCGTCGTGGCCGGTGCCGTTCGAAAGGAAGACGAGCCCCATCAGCGCGCTCGTCAGCATCATTGTGAAGCCGATCCCCAGCGCCACCGCGATGAAGAAATGCGGGCTGACATCGGCATCGCTCGAGAAGATCACCACCATCGCCGCACCGACCACGATGATGGTCAGCGCCAGCATGAAGCGCATGATCCGCTTGTAGCGCGCCCAGGCAAAGGCGGCATTTTCGGGATCGTCGAGCGGTGATCTGGGCGCCATGGGGCCCTCCTGTGCAGCATATGGGCACGATTCGCCAAAGGTCGGCACCCGTGGCATTATCTGCGCGTGAGGGAAAGGAGGACCAAAGGCATGACTATTGCCCGACTTATGTCCAATCGCGACGCGGGGGACGTCGTCACCTGCACGACGGGCGCGGTAATGCGTGACGCCGTTGCGATGCTTGCCGAGAAGCGGATCGGGGCACTGCCGGTGATGGAGGGAGAGCGCGTAGCCGGAATTTTTTCGGAGCGCGACGTGATCTATTGCCTTGCCAAGCAGGGTCCCTCCTGCCTGGACCGGCCAGTGGGCGAGGTGATGACCGCGCCTGCGATCACCGTCGACGGCACCGAAACGGTCGACCGCGCGCTGGCGCTGATGACCAAGCGCCGTATCCGCCACCTGCCGGTCGTCGAGGATAGCAAGCTGGTCGGCTTCGTTTCGATCGGGGATCTCGTGAAATATCGATTCGACGAGATCGAACGCGAAGCGGCGGCGATGCGCGACTATATCCAGACCGCGTGACGCAGCATCGTGCGCGAAGACGGCGCTTGAGAGAGGGGCCCATCGCGCCCATATTCGCAATATGAGCAATATTCCCTCTCTGACCGAAGCCGCCGCCGCGCGTGTTTCCGCCATCGCGAGCAAGCAGGGCAAGCCTGCGATCCTGCGCCTCGCGGTCGATGGGGGAGGGTGCTCGGGCTTCCAGTACCGCTTCGAACTCGCCGAGGCCGCCGATAGCGAGGATGCGACGAGCGAGACCGACGGCGTGAAGCTGGTGGTCGACCCTGTCAGCCTCGATTTGGTCGCCGGAAGCCAGGTCGACTTCGTCGAATCGCTCGGCGGCGCAGCTTTCCGGGTGGAGAACCCGCAGGCGGCCGCAGGCTGCGGCTGCGGCTCCAGCTTCGGGATTTGAGTTAGACTAGAGCGCGCATGTCGGGCAGGAAACCGGCATGAAAATCGCCACCTTCAACATCAACGGCATCAAGGCGCGGCTGCCGCGCCTCATCGAATGGCTCGAAGAAACGAAGCCCGATGTCGCGTGCCTGCAGGAAATCAAATCGCAGGACGATGGCTTCCCTGCGGATGAATTCGAAAAGGTCGGATACCAGGCCATCTGGCACGGCCAGAAGAGCTTCAATGGCGTCGCGATCCTCGCCAAGTCCGACCACGCGCTGACCGAAAGGATGCGCGGCTTGCCGGGGGACCAGAGCGACGAGCAGGCGAGATACCTCGAGGCCGAGGTGGGGGGCGTGATCGTCGCCAACCTCTACCTGCCCAACGGCAACCCGCAACCGGGGCCCAAATTCGACTACAAGCTGGCATGGATGGAGCGGCTGCGTGCGCGCATGCAACGGCTATGGGCGGAGGAGAAGCCGGTAATCGTGCTCGGCGATTTCAACGTGATCCCCGAGGACAAGGATGTCTGGTCGCCGCCTGCGATGGAGGATGATGCGCTGATGCAGCCAGCCTCGCGCGATGCCTACCGCCGGTTGCTGACCGATGGCTGGACCGACGCACTCGACACGCTCAATCCGCGCGGCGGCGTGTGGACCTTCTGGGACTATCAGCGGGGCGCATGGCAGCGCGACCACGGCTTTCGGATCGACCATTGCCTGCTTTCGCCCGAACTGGCGGACCGGCTGGAAGCTGCCGGCGTCGACAAGGACGCTCGAGGGCGCGAGAAGGCGAGCGATCATGCGCCCGTCTGGGTCGAGGTCCGCTCCTGACAACGCAAAAGGGGCGTGGCACCCGCCCGGCACCACGCCCCTCTCGTCAATTCGGCGGTCTATCAGCGATAGAAGATGTGGGTCTTGATGGTGGCGCGCGCCTGTTTCGAGCGCGCCCAGCGCGGGCTCACGTAATTCGCATGGAAGTAGAGCGAATCGTCCGCCTCGCTGTCCCACAGGCCCTCATGGGCGATGCGGGCAATCTTGCGCGCGCGTTCCCAGGCGCCCGCATTGGTGCGGCGGCTGGGGATGCGGCCATTCTTCACGAAAGAGAACTGCGACCGCTGGGTGACCACGCCGCAATAGTCCGATGGGAAGACTGCGGATTCGGCGCGATTGATGACGACCTGAGCGACGGCCAGCTGGCCCTCGATCGGCTCGCTGCGCGCTTCGAAGTAGACGGCCCCTGCCAGGCATTCGAGCTGGCGAGAGAGCGTCTGCGGCGCGTCGACTTCCGCGATCAGTTCGCGGAGCGAGGATGCTTCGGGCATGGCCGGCGCGGCGGCCATGGTGGCCTCGGGCGTTTCCTCGGCCTCGGGCAGCGGCTGGACCACTACTTCCGAGATGAAAACAGGTTCAGCCGAAGCTTCGAGCTGCGGCGCGTCTGGAATTGCGATTTCGCCATGCTGGGCTTGCGCATCCGCATAGCTGAAGCCTGCGGAAGCGATCAGTCCGGTGGCGGCACACGCCGCAAAGCCGAAAGTCTTCTTGTTACCCATTGATCCCGTTCAAAGGGCGGTGAACGAACACAGACGCAGGCGGGAACCATCACGCGCCGAAGCGCTTTTATCGATTGTACAAGTGTGAGGGTTCGGATGGCCTGCCGGCCGTTCCCCGACTGCGTGCTAACCAGAGCGGCCGTATTGCCGCTCCCGATCGCCTGCGCAAATTCGAAGTCGCGGGCCATTTGACCATGAACGCTCGCGGGTCAAGTTAAGAGCGCAGTTGTGCGACGAACCGTTCGATATCGTCGACCTGCGCTTCGACAATCCATAAATCGGGATCCTGCGTGCTTCTGCGATCGCAGTATTCGTAAATTTTCCCCTCTTTTTCAGCGGTTTCTTCCTGCGTTACTTGCCATTCGAAGGCAAAATCGGCCGAGGGCCGTCTTTCGACTAATTTCACCGTTCCGGCGCGATCGCGCAGCAATAGAACATAGGTACCGCTTTCGCGGTCACCTTTGGCAAGGATAACTCCATTGCCCCCTTCTGCAGTGATTTGGCGCAAAAGACCGCTCACGACGAGATGGGTCGGCAATCGCGAATCGCTCATCACAGACTATTCCGCGTATCCATCGAGGCCCGAAAGCGCGATTCGCGAACGCATAAAAGTACCCGTTCCGCGGCCGATCTCGTCGCCTTCCTCGTCCACCAGCCGCGATTCTGCCACCAGCACGCGCCGTCTGCCGCTGATCCACACGCCCGAAGCGGTTACCCGCCCGCTGCGGACCGGCTTGGTGAAATGCACGTTGAATGCGGTGGTGAGCAGGAAGCGATCGGTGACGAGGCTGTTGGCGGCGTAGAAGGCCGCATCGTCAAGCATTTTGAAATAGATCGTCCCGTGCGCGGCACCCGCGGCGTGGAACACGTTCTCGGTGACGTCGAATGCGATTTGCGCGCGCCCCTCTCCGGTTATGGTCAGCGAGGATGCGAATGTACCGTTGATCGGGGCCGAGCGATAAAGCCGCTCGAGCGCGCGAAAATGAGCCGTCGGCCCTGGCTGCGCTTCAGGCTGCGTCACGCAGGCCCGAACCGTCGATCAGCGCGAAGAGCTCTTCTTCGCTTTGCGCCTCGAACAACAGGTGAAGCAGGCGGTCGTCACGGGTGAGGCGCGACATCGCGGCGAGAGCGTGGAGATGCTGCGCCCCCGCATCCGTCGGCGAGATCAGGCCCATGACCAGCCGAACCGGCACGCCGTCGGCTGAATTGAAATCGACATCGCGATCGAGGTGGACGAGCATCGCCACGGGCGCGTCGACCACGTCGAGTCTCGCGTGCGGCATCGCCACCCCGCGTCCGAAGCCCGTGCTGCCAAGCGTTTCACGTTCAAGAAGCGAGTCGAGAACCTCTTCCGCATCGAGACCGTAAGCGGCGGCAAATCCCTCAGACAACACGGACAGGATCGCGTTCTTGCTGCCGCAGGATACGCGACGCACGGCTTCGGGGGTCAATCGAAAGGGACTCGACACGGAAGGCTGGCCTGTCTTGCTAGCGTGTTTCGGAGCGATCCCGGCAGGATCAATCCTGATGCAGATGGCGGCGCGTCTGCCTTCTTGGCTTTCGACGCGCCCGTGCGTCAGTGCGGCTCAACCCATCCGATCGTGCCGTCGTGGCGGCGATAGACCATATTATGACGACCGGAGCCAGCATTTTTGAAGAACAGTGCGTTCGTGTCGCGCAAATCGAGCATCATGACCGCATCGGCCACCGATACTTCGGGGATGTCGGTCTTCGTCTCGGCGACCACGGGCGCTGAATCTTCCACCTCGCTCTCGTCCTCGTCGGACCTCGCAGCGAAGATCCGGTAGGCGGCTTCTTCTGCTTCGGGGGAGAGCACGCGATCAGTGTGCCGCTCGCTCAACCGCCGCTTGTACCGACGGACCTGTTTCTCCAGCTTGCCTACCGCCGCATCGAGCGCCTGATGGATATCATGCGCTTCGCCGCGCGCCTTCAAGGTCAGTCCCTGCATGATGTGGGCGACGATATCGCACGAAAATGCGCCGCCTGGCTGCTTGCCGAAGGTGACATTCGCGGAGATCGCGCGACTGAAATACTTCTCGACGATGGCGGAAAGGCGATCGGTCGCGCTGTCTTGCAAAGCTGCGCCAGTATCGATCTGATGGCCGGAAACTCGGACGTCCATTATGAGAATTTCTCCCTTTGTTCCTGCGCCGACGGGAAGCGTGGCGCCGCCTATCTATTCCAGATAGGTCTTGCGATACGCTCAAGAAAGGCCGCGTGCCGTGCAAGTTCCGCATCGCTTGCACAATGGGGCCGGGCCGGTCGGCGCGGACGGTCGGCGGAGGGGACGAGCTGAACGACTTCCGCCTCGCCTGACTCGCCATCGTCTTCCCGAGATTCGGGGATGAGGCCCATCGCGATCTGCCGCCCGCCGGTCAGCTCGATATAGACCTGGGCGAGCAGTTCCGCGTCGAGCAGTGCGCCGTGCAGCACGCGGTGGCTGCGATCCACGCCATAGCGCGAGCACAAGGCATCGAGCGAGTGCTTGCCGCCGGGGTGCTTGCGCCGCGCGAGCTCCAGCGTATCGATCTTGCGGCTCAGGCAGATCGGCGTGCGGGTACACAATTCGAGTTCTGCATTGAGAAATGCGAAATCGAACCCGGCATTGTGCGCGACCAGCTTGTCGTCGCCCACGAACTCGAGAAATTCGTCCACTCCGTGCGAGAACAGCGGCTTGTCAGACAGGAACTGCGCGCTGAGGCCGTGAATCGCCTCGGCCTCGGTCGGCATGTCGCGCTCGGGATTATAATAGGCGTGAAAGGTTTTTCCGGTCGGCATCCGGTCGATCAGCTCGACGCAGCCGATCTCGACCATGCGGTGGCCCTGCCTGGGGTCGATGCCGGTGGTTTCGGTATCGAAGATTATCTCGCGCATGGCCCGACTATCGGCCTCGAAATGCCCGCTGGCAAGGTCAGGTACGCGAACGTTTCTCAGCAGCCAGCGCGTCGACGAGCGCAGCGACGGCATCGCGTGTTTCGCCCAGGCTCGTCCCGGTATCGATCACATGATCCGCGCGCGCGCGCTTCTCCGCATCGGGAGTCTGAAGCGCTAGGATCTGCTCGAATTTCTCCGGTGTCATGCCGGGTCGGGCAAGCACACGGTCACGCTGCACGTCCGGTGGTGCGGACACGACGATCACGCGATCCATGGCGTCGGCACCGCCCTTTTCGAACAGCAGGGGAATGTCGAACACCACCAGCGGCGCCTGCGCATTATCCGCGAGGAATGCCGCACGCCGTTCGGCAACCGCGGGATGCACGATCGCTTCGAGCCGGGCGAGCTGGGCCGGATCGCCGAAAACTTCGCGGCCCAGCATATCGCGGTCGACACCTTCGGGCCCGGTCGTGCCGGGGAAGGCCGCTTCGATCGCCGGTAGCAGCGCGCCATCCGCGCCTTGCATCCTGCGAACTTCCGCATCGGCATCGAAGACCGGCACGCCGAGGTCCTCGAGCATCGCGGCCACTGTCGACTTGCCCATGCCGATCGAGCCAGTCAGTCCGATGATGCGCGGGCCGCTCATTCAGCCAGCTTTTCGCGCAATTCGAGGTCGAACTGGCGGGGCGCGGCGTGACCAAAAAAGAGCCGGAATGCCTCCGCCGCCTGACCGATCAGCATGGCGAACCCATCGATCGTTTCATGTCCGGCCTCGCGCGCGGCCTTGAGAAACTCGGTTTCGACCGGGTCGGTCACGATGTCATAGGCAATGCTGCCCGGTGGCGCGTGGCTCCAGTCGAATGCCAATGGCGGCTTTCCCCGCATACCGAGCGGGCTGGCGTTTATTACGAGATCGAGCAGGCCGATCCGGTCATCGAAGACGAAATCGGTCGGGCTCGCAAAATAGTCGAGCGAGGTCGTATGGGTCTGGGCCTCGCGTGGGAGGCTTTCGGCCAGCGCATCCGCCTGCTCGGTCCGGCGTGCGGCAATGACCAGAGTGAAATTATGCGCGGCGAGGGCATGGGCCAATGCCTGCGCCGCGCCGCCTGCACCGAGAATGCGCGCCATGCGAAACAGGTGCGAGGCCTGCAGGACCTGCCTCAGCGGTTCGAGAAAGCCCGCCGCGTCGGTATTGGTGCCTACAAGCGCGCCGCCCGCAGTTCGCGTGATCGTGTTCACCGCGCCGATGGCGTCGGCTGGCGGGTCGATCCGATCGAGATGCACCATGACCGCTTTCTTCAGCGGCATGGTGACGTTGCAACCCAGCCAGTCGGAGTTGGCTCGCCGATCGCCGAGATAATCCGCCACTTCGCCCTCGCTCACGCGGGTCGCGCCGTAGTCGCCCTCGATCCCGAGCTTCTCGAGCCAAAAGCGATGAATGGTAGGCGATTTGGACTGGCTTATCGGCTCCCCGATAACCTCCGCGTAGCGCGTCATGACGGCAGCAGGCCTTCCTCGCGCAATGCGCCGAGTACCTGCAGCAGTGGCATGCCGAGAATCGTGAAATGGTCGCCGAAGATACGGTCGAACAATTGGACGCCCATTGCCTCGATGCGGAAGACTCCGACAGTCTGGCCCACCGCAGGCCACTCGACATCGAGGTAACCGGCGATGAAATCTTCGCTAAGCTCGCGCACATGGAGCGCGGCGGCATCGCTTCCGATCCAGACGATGCGCCCGTCTCGCGCCAGCGCTGCGGCGCTGTGCAAGTGCATGGCCTTGCCTGAGAAGTATCGAAGGTGCTCGGCTGCTTCTTCGCGGCTTCCCGGCTTGTCGAAGCGCCGTCCGCCGCACACCACCAGGCTGTCCCCGCCCAGCACCAGCGCCCCGGGCCGCGCCTGCGACACCGCGCTTGCCTTGGCTGCGGCGAGCGCCTGAGCGATCTCGGACGGCTCTGCATCCGCCATCTCCGCTTCGAGCGCGCGTTCGTCGATATCGGCACCAACCGGTTCGACGCGCACGCCCGCAGCTTCGAGCATGGTCCGGCGCGAGGCGCTGTTCGATGCAAGAACAAGGGTGGTCTGCTCGGTCAGATCGGCTTCTCCGGGGGTTTCGCGCGTGTGGTGCGCTCGCCCATCAACTTGATGATCGCGGCCGCCGTTTCCTCGATCGAGCGGCGGGTGACGTCGATCACCGGCCAGTTGTTGTCCGCAAACATGCGCCGCGCAAAACGTACTTCCTCTTCCACCCGCTCATGCTCGGCATAGGCGGTTTCGGACGCCTCGTTGAGCGAGAGCAGTCGGTTGCGACGGATCTGCACCAGCCGTTCGGGCGCGGTCGTCAGCCCGACGATCAGCGGACCCGACAGTTCGAACAGGACCGGGGGAGGGGGACTTTCCATCACCAGCGGGATATTGGCGACCTTGTAGCCCCGGTTGGCGAGGTAGATGCTGGTCGGGGTCTTCGAGGTGCGCGACACGCCGGTCAGCAGGATATCGGCCCGGTGCCATTCCTCGCTCCCCGCGCCGTCGTCATGCGCAATCGTGAAGTGAATCGCGTCGACCCGGTTGAAATAGGCCTCGTCCATCCGGTGCTGGCGCCCGGGCCGCCCGTGCGCTTCCTGCCCGAACTGGCTCTCGAGCACCGCGGTGACCTCGCCCAGCGCATCGACTGCCGGCAGCGCAAGCTGGCAGCACTTTTCCTCCAGCGCCTGGCGGGTGTCTTCGTTCACCAGCGTATAGAGGATCAGCCCGGGCGCTTTCTCGAGTTCGGGGACAATCCGCTCGAGATGCTGGCGAGAGCGGACCATCGGCCAGAAATGGCGTACGACATCCACGCCTTCGAACTGGGCGAGCGCGGCGTTCGCGACCATCTGCAGCGTTTCGCCGGTCGAATCGGAAAAGAGATGAAGGTGGGTGCGCGACAATCGGCCTGTCCGGGCTGTGGAAAGACCACGGGATAAACCACTTCACAAATGCGAGGACAAGTCCGGCACGCAGATCATGCCCGGCACGCACCGGAATTGCCGGGGGAGTCTGCCAACAGGGATGGCGCTTATCGACACGATGGTGAGAACGGGGACAAGTTTCGATTGACCATGCATTCCCAACGAGTCGAGGAAGCGTGCCGGGAGGAGTCTTTTCCCCCAAGGGGTGTGCAGCACCGAGTTGTCCGCCCTGTCCACAGGGCCAACTTCCTACATCCATCTATTAATATTATTAGATATTGGGTTAGTTAGAGAGATGCCCGGTCCGCTTCTCGATTGCCTGCAAGGCAGGATTTCCGCCGTTCCCCCCGTCTGGTTCATGCGCCAGGCAGGGCGATACCTCTCCGAATACCGCGCCTTGCGTGAGGAGAAAGGCGGGTTCCTCGATCTCGTCTATGACAGCGAGGCGGCGTGCGAGGTCACGCTGCAGCCGATCCGGCGCTTCGGTTTCGATGGCGCGATTCTCTTTTCCGATATTCTGATCGTGCCGCACGCAATGGGTCAGAAGCTGGAGTTTCTTGCCGGAGAGGGACCGAAGCTGTCCCCCCCGCTTGCCGAGAGTGAAATGCAGCAGCTGAGCGGCGATCCCTCCCGCTACGATCCGGTTTATGAAACCGTGCGGCTATGTCGCGAGCAGCTCTCGCCCGATGTCACCATGCTCGGTTTTGCGGGATCGCCCTGGACCGTCGCGACCTACATGATCGCGGGCGAGGGGAGCCGGGACCAGCACGAAGCGCGTGCGATGGCTTATCGCGATCCGGGCAAGTTGAGCGCCATCATAGGCGCGGTTGCGGATCAGACGATTTCCTATCTGCGCGGGCAGATCGACGCCGGCGCCGAAGCGGTGCAGCTGTTCGACAGTTGGGCGAGCAGCCTTGCGCCGGACGAATTCGACCGCTGGGTGATCGAGCCCAACGCCGCGATCGTCGCAGCGCTGAAGGAAACGCATCCCGGTGTCCCGGTGATCGGTTTTCCCAAGGGCGCGGGCGAGAAGCTTCCCCGCTACGCAGCGCGCACGGGCGTCGATGCGATCGGGCTCGACGAGACGCTGGATCCCGAATGGGCGCACGCCGCCTTGCCCAAGGGAATGCCGGTGCAGGGCAATCTCGATCCGCTGCTGCTGCTCGCCGGCGGCGATCGGTTGGATGCCGCCGTGGTCCATATCCTCGAGAGCCTGAAGGGCCGGCCGCACGTCTTCAATCTCGGCCATGGGATCGACCGGCGCACGCCCATCGCCCATGTCGAGCAGGCGCTTTCGACTTTGCGCAATTGGCAACGCCCGGCTTAGGCGATAGGGCGAGGACATGCAGGAAACGCTCGGAATGCTCTATTTCTGGATGAAGGCCGGCCACATCATCTTCATGGTGTTCTGGCTCGCCGGCCTTTTCATGCTGCCGCGCCAGCTGGTCTACATGCATGGCGCAGCGCCCGGATCGGACGAGGAATCGCTGTGGGCAGGACGCACCCGCCAGCTGGCGAAGATCATCCTGACGCCCAGCATCGTCGTGACCTGGATTCTCGGCCTGACGCTGTCGGTCACAATCGGCGCATGGGACCAGGGCTGGTTCCACGCCAAGCTGTTGCTGGTGCTGATCCTGAGCGGTTATCACGGTTACATGATCGCGCTGTCGAAGAAGATGGCGCGGGGGGAGCGTCCGCTGGCCGAAAAGCGGCTGCGCCTTTTTGGCGAAGTCCCTGCACTGCTCCTCGCGCTGATCGTCGTGCTGGTGATCGTAAAGCCCTTCTGATCGAGTTTTTGTGCGCCAAGCTCGATTGACCTGAGCGGGCGGGCGGCCTATTTCCGTTCCAGACCCGTCCGGGTATCTGGTGGCACAAAGCTGCTGCCGCACACTGCTTTCCCCAAGCGTCACATACGGCACCTGGCATTCCTGCGCCTCGGGCACGAATTTCCTCGGATAAAATATCTATGCATCTCAAAGATTTGAAAAAGAAGGCTCCGGCCGAGCTGGTATCGATGGCGGAAGAGCTCGGGGTCGAGGCCGCGGGCACGATGCGCCGGCAGGACCTGATGTTCTGCATCCTGCGCGAGCTTGCGGAGGACGAGGAATACGACGAGCAGATCATGGGGATCGGCACGATCGAGGTGTTGCAGGATGGCTTCGGCTTCCTGCGCTCGCCCGAAGCGAACTACCTTGCCGGACCCGACGACATCTATGTTTCGCCCAACCAGATCCGCAAATGGGCTTTGCGCACCGGGGATACGGTGGAAGGCCAGATCCGCGCACCGCGCGAGGGCGAGCGCTATTTCGCGCTGACCAAGCTGACCTCGGTCAATTTCGACGAGCCCGAAGCGGTCCGGATGCGCACCAATTTCGACAATCTCACGCCGCTCTATCCGGAACAGAAGCTCAGCCTCGATACGCTCGACCCCACGGTGAAGGACAAGAGTGCGCGGGTGATCGATATCATCTCGCCGCAGGGCAAGGGCCAGCGCGCGCTGATCGTCGCGCCGCCGCGTACGGGTAAGACCGTGCTGCTGCAGAACATCGCCAAGGCGATCACCGACAATCACCCCGAAGTGTTCCTGCTCGTCCTGCTCGTCGACGAGCGGCCCGAGGAAGTTACCGACATGCAGCGTTCGGTGAACGGCGAGGTCATCTCCTCGACCTTCGACGAACCCGCGCAGCGTCACGTGCAAGTCGCTGAAATGGTTATTGAAAAGGCCAAGCGCCTCGTCGAGCACAAGCGCGACGTCGTGATCCTGCTCGACTCGATCACGCGCCTCGGCCGTGCCTACAACACCGTCGTTCCCAGCTCGGGCAAGGTGCTGACCGGTGGTGTCGACGCCAACGCGCTCCAGCGGCCCAAGCGCTTCTTCGGCGCGGCGCGCAATATCGAAGAGGGCGGCTCGCTCTCGATCATCGCCACCGCGCTGATCGATACCGGCAGCCGGATGGACGAAGTCATCTTCGAAGAGTTCAAGGGCACCGGCAACTCGGAAATCGTCCTCGACCGCAAGGTTGCGGACAAGCGCATCTTCCCCGCACTCGACGTCGGCAAGTCCGGTACGCGCAAGGAAGAGCTGCTGGTCGAGAAGGACAAGCTCTCGAAGATGTGGGTGCTGCGTCGCATCCTCATGCAGATGGGCACCATCGATTCGATGGAATTCCTGCTCGACAAGATGAAGGATTCGAAGACCAACGAGGACTTCTTCGACACCATGAACCAGTAGCGGCATGTGCCGTGCCGTGATTACCGGGGCGCCGGGGTCGGGCAAGTCGACCCTGCTTGCCGAGGTGGCGCGGCGCGGAATTGCTACGGGGGACGAGGTCGCACGGAGGATACTCCAGGTTCCCGGTGGGATGGAAATGCGTGCGGAGCGGCCGACCGACTTCGCGCTCGCGATGCTGGAGGCGCAGCGCGCGTTGTGGGACTGCGCAGGGAAGGGCGACTTGCCGATCCTGTTCGACCGGGGCTTCCCCGATATCGTCGGCTTCCTGAGGCTGGAGGGGCTCGCTGTGTCGCCCGAGGTCGATGCGGCATGCCGCAATTACCGATACGGAGGTCCGGTCTTCCACGCTCCGCCTTGGCGCGAGATCTATCGACAGGACGACGAGCGCATCCAGACATGGGAAGAGGCGGTCGAAAGCGATTCGGCGGTGCTCGGCGCTTGGCGCGATTACGGCTACAGCCCGGTCACATTGCCCTTCGCTGACCCTGCAACCCGCGCCGATTTCGTGCTCGAGAGGCTATGAGGCGGATGCTTTCCCAAGCTGCGCCGCCATCATCTCCCAGACCTTGTTCACCGCCTTGATCGGGCGGATCATCACCTTGAAATCGGTGATTTCCCTTCGTCTGAGAAACTGATGATATCGACGCCGTTCACCGTGATATCATCCAGCACGCAGGTGAATTCGAGCATGGCGTGATTGCCCTGCACGATTTCGCGCTCGTACCGGAACTGGCCTTGGCCGAGCGTCGCGGCGGCAGCCGATAAATAGGCGACCACCAGCGCGCGACCCTCCTGAGGGGTGTGCACGACCGGCGAATGGAACACGGCATCCTCTGCCACGAGCCGCGCCAACCGCTCCGGGTCGGGAGCGGTGGCGAGGGCGTGCCATTCGGCGAGCCCCTGCTCGGCCGGTGTCATCCCAGATGCTCGGCGAAGAAGTCCATCGTGCGCTTGTCGGCGAGCTGCGCGTTCTCTTCGTCGCGGCGTTGGCCGAACTGGGTTGCGAAGCCGTGATCCATTCCCTCGTAATCATGCAGCGTCACCTTGGGGTGATCGTCGAGCCCGTCGTGCATCGCCTTTTGCGTGTCCTTGTCGACGAAGCCGTCCTCTGTCGGGATGTGCAGCATCAGCGGGTTGGCGATGGCGTCCTTCTCGCGCAGCAGCTCGTCGACGCCGACCGCGTAGTAGCCAACCGTGGCATCGGAGTCGGACCGTGCCGCAGTCATGTAGGCAAGCCGCCCGCCGAGGCAGTAGCCGACAGCGCCGACCTTCTTGCCGCTGTCCTCGCGCGCCCATTTGATGGTCGCCTCGATATCGCGCACTCCGGCGTCCTGATCGAACTTGCCCATGAGATCGAGCGCCTTCTGGAATTCGGGCTCGATATCAGGATCGAGCTCGATGCCTTCGCCCAGCTGCCAGAAGAGATCGGGGGCGACCGCGAGATAGCCGTCTTCGGCCAGCAGGTCGCACTTGCGGCGGATACCGGCGTTGACCCCGAATATCTCCTGGATCACAACGATGGCGGCACGGGGCGTGCCTTCGGGCCGGGCGACGTAGGCCATGAAGTCCTTGTCCCCGTCGAGGGTGGTGATGCGTGTCGTTTCGCTCATCGAATTGCTCCCGTCCTTGGTCGATACCGGCGCTTGCGCGCCTGCTTTGTGCGGCCCACATAGCCTTCAACAGAGGCAACGGAGAAGTCCCGATGAAGGTCCACGTGGAAATCGACTGCACGCCCGAAGAAGCCCGCGCCTTCATGGGCCTGCCCGATCTTTCCAAGGCACAGGCGGCCTATTCCGAAGGGATGGAGCGGGCGATGCGGGGCGTATCCAACCCTGACCAGCTACAGGAGCTGGCGCGGACGATGGCGCCGATGGGGCAGGCGGGGCTCAAGATGTTCCAGGCCTTCATGGAAGGCAGCACCGGGGCCGGTTCGCGTGGGAAGTCCGGAAGCGAGACGAAAACTGGCGACTGATCCGCGCGACACGATTTTCGCGCTGTCCTCCGGCTCTCCGCCTTGCGGTGTGGCCGTCATCCGCGTGTCCGGTCCGCGCGCAGGCCAGGCGCTCGAGACGCTGACGGGGTCGCTGCCCGAGCAACGGCGGGCGAGCGTGCGACAGGTTGTCGATCCGCAGGCCGGCTGGCTGGATGAGGCGCTGGTGCTCTGGATGCCGGGCCCGCGAAGCGCGACAGGTGAGGATTGTGCCGAGATCCATTGCCATGGGGGTCGCGCGGTCATTCGCGCGATCGAGGCCGCGCTTGAGCGCTCCTGCGATCTGCGCGCGGCGGAGGCGGGGGAGTTCACGCGCCGCGCTTTCCAGAACGGCCGGATGGACCTTCTCGAGGCCGAGGCGCTGGGCGACATGCTGAGCGCCGAGACCGAACTGCAGCGCGCGGTGCTGGCCCGCTCGCTGGGCGGGCATGCCTCGGCGGTCGTCGGTCGCTGGCGCGAGGCGGTCCTTGGTGCGTCCGCCGTCGTAGAACAGGAGCTCGATTTCTCGGACGAGGACGAGGAGGGCGTGGCGCCTCCTGCGGTCTGGCGGGGCGATCTGCGGGGCGTAGTTGATGAAATGCATGCGTGGCTGGCTGCTCCGTCGGCGGACAAGCTGCGCGAGGGGCTGCGGATCGTGCTCGCCGGGCCGCCCAACTCGGGCAAATCGAGCCTTTTCAATGCGATCCTCGACGAATCGGCGGCGATCGTCTCGCCGATAGCGGGCACGACGCGCGACGCGATCGAGCGGCCGATCGCGCTGGGCGGGGTGCCGTTCCTGCTGGTCGATACGGCCGGTCTGCGCGCCGACAGCGCCGATGCGATCGAGCGGATCGGCATTTCACGTGCGGAGGAAGAGCTGGCGCGCGCGGATATTGTCCTGTGGCTGGGTCCGGAAGGGGAGGGGCCGCAAGGCGCGCTCGAAGTGTCGAGCATGGTCGATCTGCCCGACGGCCCGCGCAAGAGCGATGGCGCGCTTCGGGTCTCTTCGCTGACGCGGCAGGGGCTGCACGAAATGCTCGATGCGATTGCGGAGGCGGGTCGGGACCGGCTTCCGCGACCGGGTCAGGTCGCGGTCTCGCGCCGCCAGCGAGAGCACCTCGTCGCGGCGAGCAACGCGATCGCGAGCGCCATCGAAGAGAGCGATCCGCTCTTGGCAGGCGAAATCCTGAGGCAGGCGCGACATGCGATGGACCGGATGCTGGGCAATGTCGCGACCGAGGACATGCTCGACGCGCTCTTCGGCCGCTTCTGCATCGGCAAGTAGTGTTCCACGTGGAACATCATCGCCTCTGGCAGACGTCTCCCGTCGCCCCTATAAAGACCACATGCGGCATTATCCGATCATCATCATCGGCGGCGGTCACGCCGGCGTAGAGGCAGCTTGTGTTGCCGCACGCATGGGCGTGCGCGTGGCGCTGGTGACGATGGACGCCGCGAAGATCGGTGCGATGAGCTGCAACCCGGCGATCGGAGGGCTCGGCAAGGGGCACCTCGTGCGCGAGGTCGATGCCTTCGATGGTGTGCTCGGCAGGGCCGCCGATGCGGGTGCGATCCATTACCGCATGCTCAACCGATCGAAGGGCAGCGCGGTGTGGGGCCCGCGTGTCCAGGCCGATCGCACGCTTTTCGGCGCAGCGGTGCGGGCTCAGGTGGCCGCAGAGCCGACGCTCGACGTGCTCGAAGGCGAAGTCACCGGTCTGCGGATCGAGGGCGACCGCATGCGCGGCCTAACCTTGGGCGATGGGGCCGAGATCGGGTGCGAGGCCGCCGTATTGTGCACCGGCACTTTCCTCGGCGGCATCCTCTTTCGCGGCGAAGAACGGCACGTCGGGGGCCGCTTGGGCGAGGGGTCCGCGGCGACGCTCGCCGCGCAACTACGTGAAGTCGCGCTTCCTCTTGCGCGACTCAAGACCGGCACGCCGCCGAGGCTCGACGGACGAACGATCGACTGGGCCCGGCTCGACGTGCAGCCATCGGACGCGGACGGGTGGACGATGTCGCCGCTCTCCAGAGGGCGGAGCAATCCGCAGGTGTTCTGCGCGGTGACCCGGACCAACGCGCAAAGCCACGATATCATCCGCGCCAATCTCTCGCGCTCGCCGCTCTTTTCGGGAGCGATCGGCGCCAAGGGGCCGCGCTATTGCCCCTCGATCGAGGACAAGATTCATCGCTTCGGCGACCGCGACGGCCATCAGATCTTCCTCGAGCCCGAAGGCCTCGACACGCCGCTCGTCTATCCCAACGGGATCAGCACTTCGTTGCCGGTCGACGTCCAGGAGGGTTTCCTGCGCGCCATCGAAGGCCTCGAGCAGGTGAGGGTGGCCGAGCCGGGTTATGCGGTCGAATATGATCACGTGGATCCCCGCTCGCTGGACCGCGGGTTGCAGATGCGCAACCTTCGTGGGCTCTATTGCGCGGGCCAGATCAACGGGACGACCGGTTACGAGGAAGCGGCGGCACAGGGGCTGATGGCGGGGCTCCACGCTGCGTGCGCCGTAGCCGGTCGCGATCTTCCCGCGCTCGATCGGGCGAATTCCTATATGGCGGTGATGGTCGATGATCTGACGCTGCACGGGGTGAGCGAGCCCTATCGGATGCTGACCGCGCGCGCCGAATATCGCCTCCGCCTTCGCGCCAATAATGCGAGCACCCGACTGACCCCGCTGGCGATCGCCAGCGGATGCGTTTCGGGTGAAAGGCGCGCATGGTTCGAGGCACGTGAAGCAGAGCGTGAATCGGTCGAAGGCGCGCTCGCCACCGAGCGTTCGCCATCCGAGATGCGCGCGCTGGGCTTCAGCGCGAGCGACGATGCGGGCCGACAGCCGCTGCGGGACTGGGCCCGCTTTCCAGGGTACGATTTGGGTCGGTTTGCGCAAGAAGGGCTTGTTCCACGTGAAACAGACGCCGAGTTGCGCGAAGAAATCGCCGAAGACCTCCATTATGCGCCCTATGTTGCGCGTCAGGATGCCGAATTGCGCGAACTGCGCGCGAACGAGCGGATCGGTCTCGCGCCGAACTTCCCTTTCCCCCAGGTTCCGGGACTTTCGAACGAAATGGTCGAACGGCTGACGGCGTCTCGCCCCAATAGCCTCGCACAGGCGGCGCGCGTCCCCGGTGTGACTCCGGCCGCGATAGCCGCGCTGCTGGTCTTCGCGCGCAAGCACGCCACCGCAGCATGATGATCGAGACCGAAGAGCAGGCGAGGGCGTTCGTAGCCGACCTATGCAGCAGCGACGCATTTTCCGCATTGGAGCGATTTGCTGCCGAATTGCTGATCGAGGCGGCAAAACAGAACCTCATCGCACGTTCTACCACCGATACGCTGTGGCAGCGCCATTTTGCGGATAGCGCCCAGCTTCTCGATCATGTTCCACGTGAAACGGACGGCGCCGATGCCCATCCCTGGCTCGATCTGGGCAGCGGGGCAGGCTTTCCCGGGATCGTCATGGCGATCATGCGGCCCGAAGTCCCGCATGTTCTGGTCGAATCGCGCGCACGCCGCGTCGAGTGGCTCGAGCGCATGGTGGCGCTGGCGGGGCTCAAGCAGTGCCGAGTCGTTCACTCGCGGCTGGAGAAGGTGGAGAGCTTTCCCGCGGGTGTCATAACCGCACGCGCCTTCGCTCCGCTGCCACAACTCATCAGCTTGTCCGCACGCTTTTCCACCACGGGCACCACTTGGCTCTTGCCCAAGGGGCGCTCGGCAGCGCAGGAAAGGGATGAGCTTGATTCTCCGCAGCGCGCGATGTTTCACGTGAAACAATCGGTCACGAGCCGCGACGCTGCCATTCTGGTCGGAACGGGCCGGCCCAAAACGGGGAGCCGCACATGATCCGGATTGCGATTGCCAATCAGAAGGGCGGGGTCGGCAAGACGACCACGGCGATCAATATTGCCACGGCCACGGCCGCGAGCGGCTGGCGGACGCTGCTGGTCGATATGGATCCGCAGGGAAATGCTTCGACCGGGCTCGGGATTCACAGCTTGGACCGCGACTATTCCACGTATGACCTCCTCCTCGACGAGGGAACGGTCGAGCAGTGCACGCAGAAAACGCGCATTCCCAATCTCGACGTGATGCCCGCGACGCAGGATCTCAGCGGCGCCGAAGTCGAGCTGGTGAGCGAACCCGACCGGGTCGAACGGCTGAAGCGCGGTCTGGCCGCGGCGGACGGGGCCTATGACGTGTGTTTCATCGACTGCCCGCCGTCGCTCGGCCTGTTGACACTCAACGCGCTGAGCGCGGCCAATTCGCTGCTCGTGCCGCTCCAGTGCGAATTTTTCGCGCTCGAAGGGCTCAGCCAGCTGCTCCAGACGGTCGAACGCGTGCAGCAGGGCATCAATCCCACGCTCAAGATCATCGGCGTGACGCTTACGATGTTCGATCGCCGCAACCGCCTGACCGATCAGGTGGCGGAGGACGTGCGCGAATGCCTCGGCGGGCTGGTGTTCGACACGGTCATCCCGCGCAACGTGCGCCTGTCCGAAGCGCCGAGCCACGGCCTGCCGGCGCTGATCTACGATCACTCCTGCGCCGGAAGCCAGGCCTATATCTCCCTGGCGCGCGAATTGATCGCGCGCCTCCCCGCCCAGAGGAAAGCAGCATGAGCGCAAAACCCGCAGCCGAATCGAGCGCCGTGAAAGCCGACGCAGCCCCCGATCGCAGCAAGCGCAAGCTCGGGCGCGGGCTCGGCGCCCTGCTCGGCGAGACGCAGCGCGAGGAGAGCATCGCGCCCGCGGAAGGCGGCACCACGATTATCGCTCCCACGAAGCCGGGCGATGCTGCCGGGGCTCCTACTTCGGGCCTCGCCTCGATCCCCGTGGCGCGGATCGAGCCGCTGCCCGGGCAGCCGCGCCAGTATTTTGAGGAGGATGCGCTCGAAGAGCTCGCGCAGTCGATCGCCCGGCGCGGCGTCATCCAGCCGATCATCGTTCGCCCGCTCGAGCGCAAGGGACGCTATCAACTGGTGGCGGGGGAACGTCGCTGGCGCGCGGCGCAGCGCGCCAAGCTGCACGAGATTCCCGCGATCATCCGCGACCTCGACCAGCGCGAGGTGATGGCGATCGCGCTGATCGAGAACATCCAGCGCGAGGACCTCAACCCGATCGAAGAGGCGCGGGCGTACCAGCAGCTGGCCGAGGTCGAGGACATGAGCCAGGCGGATATCGCGGCGCTCGTCGACAAGTCGCGCAGCCACGTCGCCAACCTCCAGCGCCTGCTCGCGCTGCCCGAGCCGGTGATCCGGCTGGTCGAGATCGGCAAGCTCAGCATGGGCCATGCGCGCGCGCTGATCGGGAATGATCGCGCGCAGGAACTGGCCGAGGAAGCGGTCGAGAAGAACCTGTCGGTGCGCGAGATCGAGAAGCGCGTGCGGGCCAGGCCGCCGCGCGAGGCCACGGGCTCGGCGAAGAGCGAAGTGGAAGGTGCGCCTCCGGGCACCAATGCGGATATCGAGGCGGTCGAGAAGCACCTCGAGGAGTTTCTGGGTATGTCGTTGAACATCAAGCCCGATGCGGACCCGCGCTCGGGCGCGATCACGATCCGTTACAAGACGCTCGACCAGCTGGACCTGCTTTGCCAGCGCCTCACCGGCGGAGAGATCTAGGCCTCTCCGCCCCACCGGCGGGCGGTCGCGGGTACTCCCCTACTTGGTCTTGATGTACTTGATCCGCTTGTCGCCGCGGGGCTGGACCGGACGCGGGTGCACGATGCGCTCGCGGACGACCTCGCGCTCCTCGACCTCGTAGTATTCCTCGACGATTTCTTCCCGGATTACAGGGACATAGCGCTCGGCGTGCTGGTGCTCGATCGTGACCACGACGGCGCCAACCTGGCTCGATGAATAGCCCCCGCCATAGGCATAGGCGCCGCCCTGCGCGTAGCCATAGTTGTCGCCCCGGTAGCCGTAATCGTCCCCGCCATAGGCATAGCCCCCGCCGTTGATCGCCTGGGCGGCGAGCGCCTGCTCGTAATGGGAGAGCCATTGCTTGCAGTCGCGCTTGGCGTCGTCGCGACCGGCGAGCCCGATGAGCGTGCCGATGGCAACCCCGGCGAGGCCGCCGATTCCGCCTCCGATGAGCGATCCGGCAAGCCGCGATCCGTCGTCGGCCAGCCGGTTCCCGGCATAGGCACCTGCGGCCCCGCCGATGATCCCGCCCACAACGCCGCCCGTCTCGCCGCGCCGCCGCCGGTCGCGCAGATAGACGCGGCAGTCGCGGATCCAGTCGTCGCGGTCGTAGGTCGGCGGGAGGGGCGGGAGCGTCTGCGCATATTGGGGCGGCGCATAGTGCGGCGGCGCATATTGCACGGTCGGAGCGGCATAGGCCGGGGGCGCCGTATAGGTCTGCGGCGCGCGGTAATACTGGGCTGACGCGGGCGCGGCGCTGATGCCGAGCATGGCCGCACTGGCGAGAATGATGGAACGCATGACTGGCAGACCCTTTCGAGGAGGGTCGAAGAATTCGCCCTCGCAGTGTGGTTAAGAAAGGGTTACCATTTTGGGTCCCGTCGCGGAGCAGGGTCGCAAGGCCCTGTCCCGCGCTGGGGCAGGGGGCGTCAGATGCGCCCGGCGATCCGCGCCGCCATTGCCTCGATCCCGCGCGCATCCGCATCGCCGAAGCGCGCCTTGTTGGGGCTGTCGAGATCGATCACCGCGATCACCCGGCCGTCGCGTATCACCGGCACGACCAGTTCCGAAGCGCTCGCCGAATCGCAGGCGATGTGGCCGGGGAAGGCGTGGACGTCCTCGACCAGCTGCGTCTCGCCGCTCTGCGCCGCGGTGCCGCAGACGCCCTGGCCCAGCGGGATGCGGATGCAGGCCGGATTGCCGATGAACGGGCCGAGCACAAGTTCGCCGTCTACCATCCGGTAGAATCCCGCCCAGTTGAGATCGGGCACGAAGCTCCAGATCAGCGCGGCAAGGTTGGCCATGTTGGCCACGCCGTCGCTCTCGCCGTCGGTCAGCGCGTCGGCGGCATTGGCAAGCTCGCGGTAGCGTTCTTCGTCGCTGGTATCGGCGGGGAGGGTGAAATCGAACATCGGGAAACTCCTGGGGCGGACACGGGGGACGGGGGCGGTGGATGCCAGGAATGGTTTGGCGATTGCCGCCCGGGCGATCGCCGCCTATTTCGGGTGCATGAAGATCCTTCGCAACATCGGCATCGCAATTCTCGTCATCCTCGTGCTGGCGGCGATCATCATCGCCCTGCTGCTGCGCGGCAGCCGCGCCGAGCTGACGGTGGACGAGGTCTCGGGCACCGATCCGACGCTGGTCGAGCCCGATGAGGAATGGTTTCCCACGATCAACGTGGCCGAGCCGGTGGGCTGGGCCGAGGGTGAGACGCCAGACGCGGCCGAGGGGCTGGAAGTCGTCCGCTTCGCCGAAGGGCTCGATCATCCGCGCATCCTCTATCGCCTGCCCAATGGCGATATCCTGGTCACGCTGACCAACAGCCCCCCGCGCGAGACCGGCGGGATCGAGGGCTTCATCATGAAGACCCTGATGGGCCGCGCGGGCGCGGGCGTGCCTTCGCCCGACGCCCTCGTCCTGCTGCGCGACAGCGACGGCGACGGGCGCGCCGATATCCGCCGGGTGCTGCGCGAGGACGGCCTCGATTCGCCCTCGGGCCTCGCCTACGCCGACGGCACGCTCTACGTCGCCAATCACAATGCCCTGCTGGCCTTCGATTACGAGCTGGGATCGCCCAACCTGACGGGCGAGCCGCGCAAGCTGATGGACCTGCCGGGCGGCGGCAATCACTGGATGCGCAACATCATCCTCTCGCCCGATGGCGAGCGGATCTATGTCGCGGTCGGTTCGGCGAGCAATATCGGCGAGAACGGCATGGAGGCCGAGGAAGGCCGCGCCGCGATCTGGGAATATGATCTTGCCGACGGTTCGCAGCGGATCTGGGCGACCGGCCTGCGCAATCCCAACGGGCTGGCGTGGAACCCGATGTCCGACGAATTGTGGACCACGGTGAACGAGCGCGACATGCTCGGCGGGGATCTGGTGCCCGATTACCTGACCAACGTGCCGATCGGCGCGAATTACGGCTGGCCGTGGGTCTATTACAAGAACACGCTCGACATGCGGGTCGAGGCGCCGATGCCCAATTTCCTGACCGAATATGCGCGCTACCCCGAATACGCGCTGGGCCCGCACGTCGCGGCGCTGGGCCTCGCCTTCAGCCGCGAAGGACACCGGTTGGGCGACGATTACGCGCGCGGGGCCTTCATCGCGCGGCACGGTTCGTGGAACCGCAAGCCGCCTTCGGGCTACGACGTCGTCTTCGTCCGCTTCGACGCGCGGGGCAATCCGCTCGGCAAGCCCGTGCCCGTGCTGCGCAGCTTCCTGAATGGCGACGGCGAGACGCGCGGGCGCCCGACCTGGGTCGAATGGACCGATCGGGGCGGCCTGCTGGTGAGCGACGATACCGCGGGGATCATCTGGCACGTGATCGATCCCGATGCGCAGCCTGCCGACGCGATCGAGCAGATCGAGGGCGAGCGGCTCGAAGCGCAGACCGAGCTGCGGGGCGACCCCCGCGACGCCTTCACCGACGAATTCGCGCGCGAGTTCAACCCGCTAGGCAATACCTCCGGCGAATAGTCTCAGGCGCCCAGCACGGCCCCGTCGAGTTCGTAGAGCAGCGCCGCACCGGCGGTGGCCGATGCCTTGAGGCCGGTCGCCTCGGGCACGATGTGGTCGAGGAAAAAGCGCGTCGTCACGCGCTTGGCATGCTTGCGATCGCTATCCGCCGCATCGTCCAGCGCTTCGACCTGCTTGAGCAGCGTCCAGCCCGACACGGCGACCGCGCACATGGTGGTGAAGGGCACGCTGCCCGCGAGCCGGTCGTCGAGCGAGGCATCCTCGCGCATCCACTTGGCGATGGCCGCGCATTCGCCTGCGAGCGCCTTCAGCTGTGGCTCGTCCGCCGCATCGCGCGCGATATCGGCGAACAGCGCCTGCAGCACCTCGCCATTCTCGAGCCCGAGCTTGCGCGTCACGAGGTCGGCGGCCTGGATGCCGTTGGTCCCTTCGTAGATCGGTGCGATCCGCGCATCGCGATAATGCTGCGCTGCGCCGGTCTCTTCGACGAAGCCCATGCCGCCATGGACCTGGATGCCGAGCGAGGCGACCTCGATCCCCGTATCGGTCGCCCAAGCCTTCAGCATCGGCACGAGGACCTCGGCGCGCGCCTTGGCGGCAGCATCGCCGATATCGCTGCGGTCGACCTGCCCGGCGGTGTAATAGAGCAGCCCGCGCATCGCCTCGGTCAGGCTGCGCATGCGCAGCAGCATGCGGCGCACGTCGGGGTGTTCGCTGATCGCCACCGGCGTGCGGTCCTCCGCACCGGCGCGGGCGGACTGCACGCGGTCCATCGCGTAGGCCAGCGCGCCCTGCGTCGCGCGCTCGGCGATCTGCACCCCCTGCGAGCCGACATTGATGCGGGCGTTGTTCATCATCGTGAACATCGCGGCGAGGCCGCGGTTCTCCGCCCCCACCAGCTCGCCGATGCATTCGTCATTGTCGCCGTAGGACATCACGCAGGTAGGCGAGGCGTTGATGCCGAGCTTGTGTTCGAGGCTGACGCAGCGAAGATCGTTGCGCGCGCCCAGCGATCCGTCGTCCTTGAGGTGATACTTGGGCACCACGAACAGCGAGATGCCCCGGCTGCCCTCGGCCGCTCCCGGCAGGCGCGCCAGGACGAGGTGGACGATGTTCTCGGCCAGCTCGTGCTCGCCCCAAGTGATGTAGATCTTCTGGCCCTTGATGCGGTATTTGCCCGCGTGTTCGCCATCCTCGATTTTCTCGGCCGTGGTGCGCAGCGCGCCGACATCGCTGCCTGCCTGCGGCTCGGTCAGGTTCATCGTGCCCGACCATTTCCCGCTGATCAGATCGGGCAGATAGCGGTTCTTCTGATCCTCGCTGCCATGTGCCTCGAGCGCTTCGATCGCCCCGACCGACAGCATCGGCAGCAGGTTGAAGGCGTAGTTCGCGGTGCCGAGATTTTCGAGCACGTTGCACGCCAGCGTGAAGGGCAGGCCCTGTCCGCCATGCTCGGCCGTTCCGGCGATGGCGTTCCACCC
The DNA here is from genome assembly GCF_003363135.1 of Alteriqipengyuania lutimaris. Taxonomy (NCBI): domain Bacteria; kingdom Pseudomonadati; phylum Pseudomonadota; class Alphaproteobacteria; order Sphingomonadales; family Erythrobacteraceae; genus Alteriqipengyuania; species Alteriqipengyuania lutimaris. The sequence goes on from NZ_QRBB01000001.1 coordinate 616,574, forward strand.
CTGCTCGACATAGGCCTGGTACGCCTCCTCGAACCCGTCGGGCAGGCGGACCACGCCGTTTTCGAGCTTGGCGCCCTCGAGGTCGCCCTTGCGGTTGAGCGGAGCCCATTCGCCCGCCGCGAACTGCCCGACACCCTCGACGATCGCTTCGACGAGGTCCGGTTCGGCGGCGGCGAAATGCTCGTGCTGCGCGAGCTCGGCGATGCCGGCATTGGCACGAATGGCGAGCAGCTGGTCTTGCGTGGCGGGCTTGTAGGGGGTCACTTCGGGGGCATCCTCTTGGCTTTGTTGCCCCCCGGATATAGCGCGCGGGGATGGACCGCAAATACGTTACGGAAACGGTATTGGCCGACGAGGCCGGAATCGCGCGGGCGGCGGATATCCTGCGCGACGGCGGCCTCGTCGCCGTGCCGACCGAGACGGTGTACGGCCTCGCGGCGCGCGCGGACAGCGAGGAAGCGGTCGCGCGCATCTTCGCGGCCAAGGGCCGGCCGAGCTTCAATCCGCTGATCGTCCATGTGCGCGACGAAGCGCAGGCGGCGCACTACGCGCAGTGGGACGATGCGGCCAGGGTTGCGGTGGCGACGACGTGGCCCGGTCCTCTGACGCTGGTCGTGCCGCGCAGGCCCGATGCAGGCTTGGCGTCAGCCGTGACGGCAGGACTGCCCACGGTCGCGCTGCGCTGTCCGGCGCACCCGGTGATGCAGGAATTGCTGGGCCGCGTCGATTTCCCCCTAGCTGCGCCGTCGGCCAATCGCAGCGGCTTCATCAGCCCTACCTCGGCGCAGCACGTCTTGACGTCACTCGACGGGCGGATCGACATGGTGCTCGATGGCGGGGTGACGCAGGCGGGGGTGGAATCGACCATACTTGCGATTCGCGGCGACGGATCGTGGGAAGAGCTGCGCGCCGGCCCCGTCGATCTCGATGCGCTTCACCGCCAGCATCGCGATGCCGACATGCCGGGCCGAACGGGTCGAGCGACGCTCGAAGCCCCCGGCCAACTGGCGAGTCACTATTCACCCGGCAAACCGATGCGGCTTGGCGTCACCGATCCTCACGCCGACGAATTCATGATCGGCTTCGGGGCAGTGGAGGGTGACGTCACGCTGTCGGCTGGCGGCGACCTGACGGAGGCTGCGAGCAACCTCTACGCGTGCCTGCATCTTGCAGCCGTGTTCGGCAAGCCGCGCATCGCGGTCGCGCCGGTGCCCGAGGAGCGCGTCGGGCGCGCGATCAACGACCGGCTGCGCCGCGCCGCGACGCCGCCCGGTCAGTCGTCTTCGGGTTCGTAAGGGACCGTCGGCAAGAGGCGCTGGATTTCCGCGTAGGTCTCGCGCGCCTCGTCGCAGGCCTTGCGGTCGCCATCCTCGCAATCCTCGCGCTGGTCGCGATAGCGGCGCTCCAGCTTGCCGAGCTGTTCCTCGCGCCGCCGGATCTCGCGCCCGCGATTCTCGTCCGCCTCGCTCTGGCTGGTGGTCGCGAGGTCGACCGCCTTGCTGCCGGCCTTGACCGGCAGAGTGGCCACATCCCAGGCCGCCTTGGCGAGGCAGCCCTGAAGGGCGAAAGCGGCGAGCAGGGCGAGCGGGACGATCGGTTTCATACCCGCTATCTATGCCCTGCCGCGCCGTTGGCGGGAAGCCTATTCCTCGGCCTGCGCGCCGGCCTGCTGGCTACGCGAGGCCCGCGCGGTGCAGCGCACCTCGCCCGAACCCATCGAACTGACATCGCAACGGGCATTGCCGATCACCTCGACATCGCCCGATCCCATTATGCTCGCATCGACCGTCCCGTCCGAGGAGAAGACCGCATCGCCGGAACCCGCGATGGCGATATCCGCATTGCCGACCTCGACCTCGCGCATGTCGAGATCGCCCGAGCCCGCGATCGACAGGTCGAGCGTTTCGACGCGGCCCGCGGCGGTGAGCGAACCCGATCCCGCGACGCTGATGTCGAGCACGTCGGCGTCGATCCGCGCGATCCGCGATTCGCCCGAACCGGCGATCGAAATGTCTACATTGCCCCCGGTGCCGAGCCGGTCGAGCCCGATCTCGCCCGATCCCGCGAGCGAGAGCCTGGTCGGCGTGGGCATGGTCACGCGGATGGTCGCGACGCCCTTCTGACGCCAGCTGCCCTCGCGACCGATGCCGAGCGTATCGTCGTCGAGATCGAAGCGCAGCGTCTCGGTAACGTCGCGGTCGCCTTCGACATCGATGGCCAGCGTCTCGCCCGATGTCACGATGACGCGGTCGGGGCCGGTGAGCGAAATGCCGGTCGGCGTGGCGCCTTCGTAATCGAGTTCGGCGAGCGGAACGCCGCTGCTGCCCGAGCTGATGTTGAAGTCCGCATTGCAGGCCGACAAAAGTGTCGCGGCCGCAGCGATCGCAAGTCCTGACCAGAATTTCATGACAGTCTCCACCCTTTGGCTGTGTTAAGGCTCTAATACACGATGCGGAGCGGCCAAAGCAAGAGGGCCGCCCCTCGCGGGACGGCCCTCGTCGAATACCGTCGGCAGCCCGTCGATCAGGCTTCTTCGGTGTTCTCGTAATATTGCGGTGCGTGTTCGCGCAGGACCGAGAGGATCTTTTCCAGCGCAGCCGGCTCGTCGGTCTTTTCCATCGCGGCCAGCTCGCGCGCGAGGCGGCTGGAGGCCGCTTCGAAGATCTGCCGTTCGGAATAGGACTGTTCGGGCTGGTCGTCGGGGCGGAACAGGTCGCGCGTCACTTCGGCGATGCTGACGAGATCGCCCGAGTTGATCTTCGCTTCGTATTCCTGCGCGCGGCGGCTCCACATGGTCCGCTTGACCTTGGGCTTGCCCTTGAGGGTCTCCATCGCTTCCTTCAGCGTCTTGTCGCTGGAAAGCTTGCGCATGCCGATCGATTCGACCTTGTTGACCGGTACGCGGAGCGTCATCCGCTCTTTTTCGAAGCGCAGGACGTAGAGATCGAGCTTCATGCCTGCGATCTCTTCGCTCTGCAGTTCGACCACGCGGCCGACGCCGTGCTTGGGATAGACGACATAATCGCCGACATCGAAGGCGAGTGCCTTGGCTGCCATGAAAATTCCTTTCAAACGAAGGCGGGGGTGTGCATCGAAGGCACTAAAAGACCGGCCGCCCCGGAGGGGCGAAGGTCAAGTTGCGTCGTGATGCGGGGGGGACCTGCCTTTCAACTTCCATCGACCGCCACGACCGAAATCACGGCGGAGCGCGCTATATAGCATCTTCCGGCGATTATTGCGAGTCGCTGAAACAAATCGGGCCGATCAGTCCGCTTCCATCCTCGCCTGTACGAATTCGCCGCCCAGCATCAGCAGGAAGGCGCTGAGGTAGAACCAGGTCAGCAGGACGACGACCGCGCCCAGCGAGCCGTAAGTGGCGTTGTAGCTGGCGATATTCGCGACATAGCTGCCGAACAGCGCGGTCGCCCCGACCCACACGAAGCTGAACAGCGCGGCGCCCGGCAGGACGGCGCTCCATGGCGGATCCGGGCGATTCGGTGCGACGCGGTAGAGAAACCCCGCGCCCAGCATTCCAACCACGAACATGAGCGCGAAACTGGCGACCGGTGCCGCCGCACCGGGCAGCGCCGTCGCGAGCGAGATTGCGGTCCCTGCGATCGCGAGCGCGAACACGGCCCCCACGGTGATCGCAACCGCGATCGCGTTGCTTTTCAGGAAGCCGCGATCTTCCTCGGCATTGAAGACCACATTGAGCCCTCCGATGACCGAACGCGCGGCGTTGCGCGCCCCGAAGAGTGCCACCGCCAGCGCGATGAGCAGGCCCAGTCCCTTGGCATCGTCGTTCGCCTCGGTCACCGATTGCAGCTGGTCGCCGATCAGCGAAGCCGCGCTCTCGGGCAAGCCGCGGCCCAGCGCGGCGACGTCGCGCGCAACCACGTCAGGCGTCGCCACCAGGCCGTAGAGCAGCACGCTCACCGCCAGCAGCGGCACCATCGCGAGAAAAGCGTAGTAGGATACTCCGGCGGCAACGAGGCCCGCATTGTCCTGCGAGGCGCCCTGCCAGGTCCGTTTGAGCAGTTTCAGCATAACTCCCCTTCCAGGGAGTCGACTCAGTCCCCTTCGCCGGGTTCCTCGCTGAAGAACTTCTCGAACTTGCCCTCTTCGTCCTTATGCTCGTCCGCGTCGGCGGGCGGATCCTTCTTTTGCGTGATATTGGGCCACTCGTTGGAGAATTTCGTGTTGATTTCCAACCACTTCTCCAGCCCGTCCTCGGTGTCGGGAAGGATCGCCTCGGCCGGGCACTCGGGTTCGCACACGCCGCAGTCGATGCATTCGCTCGGATTGATCACCAGCATGTTCTCGCCCTCGTAGAAGCAGTCGACCGGGCAGACCTCGACGCAGTCGGTATACTTGCATTTGATACAGGCGTCGGTGACGACATAAGTCATGGGCGGGTTCCTTGGGCGCCGTTTGTTTCTGGCGGTGCTGCTAGTGGGTCGGAGCCTTGCCGGTCAAGCAGACTGTAACAGCTAAGTGCCTCGCATGGCGGGCCGCGACGCTCCGGCAGGCTCTCGATCCGGATCACGACGACGCCCTGTCCGCGCGGAATGGTGAGCACGTCGCCCGGCGCCACGGCGCGCGCCACACGCTCGACCCGCTGGCCGTTGAGCCGCAGATATCCGCTTTCGACGAGGCGACGGGCGGCGCTGCGCGTGCGCACGAAGCGCAGCCGGCACAACGCCAGGTCGAGCCTCATCGGGCGGGTACCCGCATCAGCCGAGCATGTCCTTCAGCGCGGCAAAGGCATTCTCGGGGCGCGGCTCGGCAGGCTTGCCGGACTGCGGGCGATTCTCCTTGGGACCGCGCCCCTTGCCCTGCGGCTTGCCCTTGCCGCGGGACGGGTTGCGCGGCTGGCCGCCGTTCTTGGCCTGATGCGGTTTGCCGCCACGCCTATCCTGCTGCCGCCCATCGCCGCCGCCCTTGCGCGAGGGCAGCCAGCGCCAGCGATCGGGTATTGCGGGGCCATGCGCGCCTTCGGCCAGCGGCCTGCCTTCGACGAAGCGGAACCCCGCCGCGCCCAGCAGGCGCTTGATGCTGTCGGGGGTGAGGCCGGTCGAAACCGCCAGCGCGGGGTCGAGCACGAAGGGCGCGCCGCGCCCGCGTGTGCTCGCCCTGCTGCCGGCGCGCGCCTCGTGCGCCTGCTTGAACAGCTTTTCGGCGATGTCGACCCGCACGAGCTGCTCGCCCGCCGGGCGATACCCGGCCGGAAGCGGCCTGGTCGCGGGGATGACCGACCGCATCGTCTCGTCCACCGGACGGCTGTCGATGCCCGCCTGCTTCAGCGCGAGGCGCGGAGCGGGCTTGAGCAGCGCGGGCGCGAAGATGTCGAGCGCGCCGAACACCACCCCGACCTTGCGCAGGAAGGGGCGCGCTTCCTTGGGCAGGTTTTCGATTCCCGCGCTCTCACGCGTCACGATCCCGTGCCCGTCGAGCAGGTTGAGCAGCAGCGCGCGCGCCCACGATGTCGCATCCTCGCTCTTCGAGGCCAGTTGCAGCTTGCGGTAGGGCTCGAGCGGGGCGAGCAACTCCTTCACCTTTGCCTCGATCGCGGCGAGGAAGGCCTCGCGCGCGCCGTCGGGCAGGCGGTCGAGCTCGCGCGCGGGCTGGAGCCGCGGCTCGGCCGGATCGACCGGATGGTCGAGCCGCGCGATCTCCTGCGTCCCCCACATCACCCGGCCCGCTTCGAGCGTGACGCCTTCGAGCCCGCTCTCGCGCAGCTTTTCCGCCTGTGCCGCGAGGATTCGCGGCAGCGCCTTTTCGCCGGCGGAGAGCAGCATCTTGCGGTCGCCCGCCGCCGCATGCGGATCGATCGCGAAGCGGAATCCCTCCAGCTTGCCGATCGCCTGGTCCTCGACCAGCAGCGTGCCGTCATCCTCGAGGCTAATCGGGAGGAGGGCAGGGTCGTTGCCAAGATGCTTCATCAGTACGGAGGTCCTTCGATTCACGAACCGCTCGGTCAGGCGCGCATGGAGCGCATCGGACAGGCGGGCTTCGACCGCGCGGGCACGCGCCGCCATTTCGTCGCGCGCGAGCACCCAGTCGGGCCGCTGGCAAATATAGGCCCAGGATCGGATCGCGGCTATCCGCCCCTGCAGCACGGCGATATCGCCGCGCACCGTGTCGAGTTCGGCGATCCGCGCGGCGACGTAATCCGCCCCGATATAGCCGCCTTGCAAATCCTGCCACAAGCGCGTGACGAAGCGGGCATGGGTATCGACGCCCGACGCGCGGAAATCGGGGAGCGAGCAGACTTCCCAGAAACGCCGGACATTGGCGTGCCCGCGAATCGAATCGGTGAAGGGCTGCTCGGCCAGCTTGCGCAGCACGGCAAGGTCGATCGCCTCGGGCGCCGGGGCGAGCTCATGCTCGCCGGGCTTCGCGCTCAGGTCCGCGATCAGCGTGCCGAGCGAATCGAAGCGCGGTTCGGCCTCGCGCCAGTAGAGCCTGGTGAGCGGCTGGAAGCGATGTTCCTCGATCGCGTAGATCTCTTCGTCGGTGAATTCGGCGTGCTGCCCGCCCATCCCGACCAGCGCGCCGAAGCTGCCGTCGCTGTGGTGCCGCCCCGCGCGGCCCGCGATCTGCGCCATCTCGGCGGGCATCAGCCGCCGCCGCTTGACGCCGTCGAACTTGGCGAGGCTGGCGAAGGCGACATGGGTGACGTCGAGGTTGAGGCCCATGCCGATAGCGTCAGTGGCGACGATGTAGTCGACCTCGCCGTTCTGGAACAGTTCGACCTGCTTGTTGCGTGTTTCGGGGCTCAGCGCGCCCATCACCACCGCCGCCCCGCCGCGATGACGCCGCAGCATCTCCGCGATGGCGTAAACCTGCTCGGACGAAAACGCGACGACGGCGCTGCGCTTGGGCAGGCGCGAAAGCTTGCGCGCGCCGGCATGGGTGAGGGTGGAGAAACGCGGCCGCTCGGTCATCTCGACATGCGGGATCAGCGACCTGATCACCGGCGCGGCGGTAGCCGAGCCGAGCAGCATGGTCTCCTCCCGGCCGCGCGCATTGAGCAAGCGGTCGGTGAAGACATGCCCGCGCTCGCGGTCCGCGGCGAGCTGCACTTCGTCGACCGCGACGAAGGCGTGCCCGCCGCCGTCATGCGGCATCGCCTCGACCGTGCACAGCGAATAGCGGGCATCCGGAGGCTCGATCCGCTCCTCGCCGGTGATCAGCGCGACCGCCTTCTCGCCCTTGATCGCCACCACCCGATCGTAGACCTCGCGTGCCAGCAATCGCAGCGGGAAGCCGATCGTGCCGCTCGAATGGCCGCACATCCGCTCGATCGCCAGATGCGTCTTGCCGGTGTTCGTGGGGCCGAGGACGGCTTTGATGGCGGAAGCGGACATCGCGCCCCTGCATGTGGCAAGCCTGCGCGCATGTCGCAAGCGTGGTGCCCGTGAGCGCCCTTGGCCGGTTCGGCGCGGATAGCGCCCGGATCGTCGCGCATCCGTGGGATCACGGAAGCAGGATTAAATGCCGATTAAGAATGCGATGGCACAAGGCCCGCTCACCCGATATGCGCCGCCACTTCGACTGACTGGAGTATCGCGGCTGCGCCAGACTATCGGAGACGGGATCTGACCTACGCCGACCAGGCGGATGCGGACGTGCCGGAGACGCACGACGCAGCCGCTACAGACGATAACAGCGAGACCGCTGGCCCGCAGGAGCCTCGCGCGGTGCCGGCCAAGGAATCGCCGAGCCTTGGCGCGCGCCTGGCCACGCTGTCGCGAGCGGGGCGGAGCCGGCTGCGCGCGGGGGTCGCCCGGCTCGAACAGGTCGATCTGGCCCCCGATCTTGCACAGAATATCGGCAGCCCGCGCTGGTTTCGCGGCGCGGCCACGTTCCTCTCGCTCTCCGCCGTCGCGCTGGCCTTCTGGCCCGACTTCTCGCCGGTCGAGGCGGCACCCGCCGTGCGGCTGGACCAGATGGCGCGCGACGAGTTTCGCAGCCAGACGATCATGCCGCTGGCGCTGGGCGGCGATACCGGCGCGCGCATGGCGCCCACCGCGCTGGTCCGCCCGCTGGCCGACGCGCCCGAACGCCCGCAGCTCGACATGACCGCCACCTTCGGCCGCAGCGACAGTCTGGCCAGCATTCTGGCACGCCAGGGCGTGGGCCAGGCCGACGCAACGCGCGCGGAGCAGCTGGTCGCGCAGGCGATTTCGCTCGACGAGATCGAGCCGGGCACGCAGCTGGACATGACGCTCGGCCGCCGCACCGCGCCGGGGGAACCGCGCCCGCTCGACGAAATGCGCTTCCGCGCGCGGTTCGATCTGTCGCTGGCGGTGGCACGGGGAGACGACGGCAATCTCGCGCTGATCCGCGAACCGATCGAAGTCGACGAGACGCCGCTGCGGCTGCGGGGAACCGTCGACGGCAGCGTCTATCGCTCCGCCCGCGCGGCGGGCGCTCCGGCCAGCGCGATCCAGGCCTACCTCAAGGCGGTCGGCGATCACGAGGATCTCGACAGGGCGCTCCAGCCCGGCGACACTTTCGACATGATCGTCTCCTACCGCCGCGCCGCGACGGGCGAGCGGCAGGCGGGCCGCCTGCTCTACGCGGGGGTCGAACGCGAGGGCGAGCCGACCATCCAGCTGATGCGCTGGGGCAAGGACGACCAGTTCTTCGAAGCATCGGGCGTGGGCGAGCAGCGATCGGGCCTGCTGGCACCGGTGCCCGGCTCGATCGGCTCGCGCTACGGCGTGCGCCGCCACCCGATCCTGCGCTACAAGCGGATGCACGCGGGCGTCGACTATCGTGCGCGCCACGGCACGCCGATCGTCGCACCGACCGATGGCCGCGTGACGAGCGCGGGGCGTGCGGGCGGCTGCGGCAATGCCGTGCGCCTGTCGCACGAAGGCGGCCTCGGCACGCGCTTCTGCCACATGAGCCGGATGGCCGTGTCGCGCGGTCAGTATGTCCAGCGCGGGCAGATCATCGGCTATGTCGGCTCGACCGGCCTGTCGACCGGACCGCACCTGCATTACGAGATGTATCGCGGCGGCCGTCATGTCGATCCGCTGTCGGTCCGCTACGTCACCCGCGCACAGCTGAGCGGGGAAGATCTGCGCCGCTTCCGCTCGACGCTCGAGGCGCTGAAGACGGTCGACGCGGGCGCCGCACTCGAAGACATGCGGCCGACCAGGCCGGTGGCCGAACAGCCGCTGCGCGAGATCGACCGGATCGCGCTGGTCGCACGACACAAAAGCGGCGGCTGACAGCGCGGGTGAACCTTGCAGGCGGAGCAGGCTTGGGCCACACCGCACACCCATGACAGCAGCTTTCCCCGCAACCCGCTTGCGCCGTACCCGCACCCACGAGTGGAGCCGCCGTCTCCACCGCCAGACGGTGCTTTCGCCCGCCGACCTGATCTGGCCGCTGTTCGTGATCGATGGCGAGGGCGTGGAACAGCCGGTCGCCAGCCTGCCCGGCGTCAGCCGCTGGTCGGTCGACCTGCTGCTCGACCGCGTCGGCGAAGCGAGCGAGCTGGGCATCCCGTGCGTTGCGCTGTTTCCGAACACGCCCGCCGGGCTGCGCAGCGAAGCGGCGGAAGAGGCGTGGAATCCGGACAACCTGATCTGCCAGGCGGTCCGCGCGATCCGCGACCGCTACGGCGATTCGATCGGCGTGATCTGCGACGTCGCGCTCGACCCCTATACCAGCCACGGGCAGGACGGCCTGCTCGACGAACACGGCTATGTCGCCAACGATGCCACGCTGGAGGCGCTGGTGAAGCAGTCGCTCAACCAGGTTGCGGCAGGCACGGACATCGTCGCCCCGTCGGACATGATGGACGGGCGCGTGGGTGCGATCCGCCAGGCGCTGGAAGACGCCGGGCACGCCAATATCCAGATCATGAGCTACGCCGCCAAATACGCCTCCGCCTTCTACGGCCCGTTCCGCGACGCGGTGGGATCGGGTGACCGCCTGAAGGGCGACAAGCGCACCTACCAGCTCGACGCGGGCAATAGCGACGAGGCGATGCGCGAGATCGCGCTCGACATCGCGGAAGGTGCGGACAGCGTGATGGTGAAGCCGGGCCTCGCCTATCTCGACATCATCCGCATGGCGCGCGATCGCTTCGACGTGCCGGTGTTCGCCTATCAGGTCAGCGGCGAATATGCGCTGATCGAAGCGGGTGTCGCCGCCAACGTGGGCGACCGCGAAGCGCTGGTGATGGAGAAACTGACCGCGTTCAAGCGCGCGGGCTGCGCCGGGGTTCTGACCTACTATGCACCCTTCGCCGCCCGCATCCTCAATGGCTGATTTTCACCGCGAGACCGCTCGCCTGACCCTGCGCGACTGGCGCGAGGAAGACTGGCCGCGTTTCTGGGAAGCGACCAACACGCCCGCCGTCATGCGCTGGCTGGGCGGGGTGTGCGATGCGGAGAAGCGCGCGGGCGCGCAGGACCGCCTGCTGTCCTACGAGCGCGACCATGGCCACACCTTCTGGGCGGTGGAGCGCAAGGAAGACGGTGCGATCCTCGGCTTTTGCGGGCTCAAGCGCTGCAACCAGGCGGGCGGCCCGGTCGGCACGATGGAGGTCGGCTGGCGGCTGCGCGAGGATGCGTGGGGGCAGGGCTATGCGAAAGAGGCGGCGTCCGCCTCGCTCGACCTCGCGTTCGAGCGTTTCGAGGCCGACGAGGTCGTGGCGCTGACGGTGGCGCGCAACGATGCCAGCTGGGGCCTGATGAAGCGGCTGGGCATGCGCCGGCGCGAAGATCTCGACTTCGCCAATGCCGATTTCGACCCCGAGGACCCGACGATCATCGTCTATTCGATCGCGGCGGAAGAATGGGAACGGGCGCGTGGCTGAGTGGCTGCTCGAGACCGAACGCCTGCGGCTGCGCCCGATTCGGCCCGGCGATGCGGAGCTGCAGATCCGCCACCTCAATTCGGTGGAGGCGACGCGGCACCTGGGCGGCCCCGCGACGCTGGAGCTGATCGAGGAGAAGCACGCGAAGTCGATGGCGTTCCACGCGCGCGAAGGCTTCGGCTGGATGCTGGTGTTCGAGCGTGAGAGTGGCGAGCCGGTCGGCCATTGCGGCCTGAAGCGCGTCGACAGCGAGGGGGCGAAGAACCCCGGCGATGTCGAGATCGGCTGGATGATCCGGCAGGACCGCTGGCGCCGCGGATATGCCAGCGAAGCGGTGCGCGCGGTGCTGCGGTGGGCATTCGTCGACCATCGCGTGCCGCAGGTGGTCGCGCTGACCTCATACGCCAACGAACCGAGCTGGCGGCTGATGGAGCGGCTGGGGATGGAACGACGCCCGGACCTCGATTTCGAAGACCCGCGCTTTTCGCCGGAAGACAACCCCACCATCCTCTACGCGCTCGGCCGAGAAGGCTGGGACGCGGGCGAAAGCGACGCGACATGAGTGGCCTGAAGCCTTTCCGCGTGCTGTTCGTCGGCACGATCCTGCTGAGCAGTTTCCTGCTGTTCCTCGTCCAGCCGCTGGTCGCGCGGCTTGCATTGCCGCAGCTGGGCGGTGCGCCCAATGTCTGGAACAGCGCGATGCTGGTCTATCAGGCGCTGCTGCTGGGCGGCTATGCCTATGCCCACGCGATTTCGCGCCTGGCGATCCGGCGGCAGGCGGTGATCCACCTCGCGCTGCTGCTAGTGGCGCTGATCTTCCTGCCGATCGCGCTGGCGGACGTGCCACGGCCCAGCGGTTACGAGGTCTTCTGGGTTCCGCTGCTGCTGCTTGCCACCATCGGCCCGCTGTTCTTCCTCGTGTCCGCGCAGGCCCCGCTGATCCAGCGCTGGTACGCCGCGGACGAGGCGACGGGCGATCCCTACTGGCTCTACGCCGCGTCCAATGTCGGCAGCTTTGCCGGATTGCTGAGCTATCCGCTGCTGCTCGAACCCAATCTGCCGCTCGCCGGGCAAAGCGCGTTCTGGGCGGCGGGCTACGTGATCCTGATCGCGTGCATGGCCGCGCTGGCGTGGACCCGGTGGAACGCCGCCGACATGCCTGTCGAGGATCCGGCGGCGCAAGAAGGCGAGGCGATCGGCTGGCGGCGCATCCTCTTCTGGCTTGCGCTGGCGGCGGTGCCCTCTGGCCTGATGCTCTCCACCACGACGCATCTCACGACCGACATCGTCGCGATGCCGCTGCTGTGGGTGCTGCCGCTGGGCCTCTACCTCCTCAGCTTCGTGTTCGCGTTCAACGAACGCAGTTCGCTTGGCTTCGCGCTTGCCCGGACCGCGCCCACGATCCTGCTGCTCGCGGGTTCGATGGCGATGGTGAGCCGCGGGGCGGACGGCGTTTCGATCGCGCTGGCGGCGGTGCTGATGCTGTTCGTGGTTGCGACCGCGCTCCACCGGCGGCTCTATGCCGACCGGCCGAGCCCGGCCAGGCTCACGCTGTTCTACCTCGTGATGAGTGCGGGCGGCGCGCTGGGCGGGCTCTTCGCCGCCATCGTCGCGCCGCTGGTGTTCGACTGGGTGTGGGAGCACCCGCTGCTGGTCCTCGCCGCCGGGGCGCTGCTGCCGCAGGTCCCGCTGATCGGGTGGATGGACCGGCTGGGGCTGGAGCCGCGCGCGCGGCTGCTTGCGCGGCTGGTACTGGTCGCGGGCGCGCTTGCGCTGGGCCTGTGGATGCATGCCGCAGTCGCCGCGCAGCAGAGCCTCACCGTCCACGCGCTGCTGATCGCGATCGCCGCGCTGGGGGTGCTCGCGCTCGGCAATCGCTGGGCCTTCCTCGCGATCCTTCTCATCCTGATGCTCGCGCGCGGCGGGTGGGAGACGCTGGAAGACAGTGCCGCGGGTATTCGCGAGCGCAGCTATTTCGGCGTCTACACCGTGCGCCAGTACGACGATCCGCCCACGCGCGCGCTGCTTCACGGCACGACCCTCCACGGGCGGCAGTTCATGGACCCGGCGCGCCGCAACGCGCCGACCACCTATTACGGGCCGACCTCGGGCGTGGGCCTCGCGCTGAGCGCCGCCGGGGAGATCTACGGCGAGGGCGCGGATGTGGGCCTGATCGGGCTCGGTACCGGCACGCTCGCCTGCTATCGCGAGCCGGGGCAGGACTACACCTTCTACGAGATCGACCCGATGGTGGTCGAATATACGCGCGACGGCGTGTTCACCTTCGTCGACGATTGCGCGCCGCAGGCCGAGATCCGGCTGGGCGACGCGCGGATCGAACTCGAGGCCGAGCCTGCGCAGCAATACGACGTCCTCGCCGTCGATGCCTTCAGCTCGGACGCGATCCCGCTCCACCTGCTGACGCGCGAGGCGATGCACGCCTATGGCCGCGCGCTGAAGCCCGACGGGCTGATGCTGATCCACATCTCCAACCGCTATGTCGACCTCAGGCCGGTGCTCGCCGCGCACGCGCTGGAGAATGGCTGGATCGCCCTGATGCGCGACGATGCCAGCGACACCGAGAGCGGGGTTAGCGCGAGCTTCTGGGTCGCCATATCGAGTGACGCGCTGCCGATGGCCAAGCTGCTCCAGTCGAACACGCAGGCCGACTGGATCGAGCTGGGCGACCCGGTGGCCGAGCCGTGGACCGACGACTATGCCTCGATCCTGCCCTACCTCGACTGGGGCGCGATACTGGGAGAGAGATGATGACCGAGACGACACAAGACAGGCCGCCCCAAACCAGAGCGGGCGTCCGGCTGATCGCGATCCACGGCAAGGCGCCGCAGATCCACGAGAGCGCGTTCATCGCGCCGGGCAGCGTGATCGTAGGCGACGTCACCATCGGGGCGGGCAGTTCGATCTGGTACAATTGCGTGCTGCGCGCCGATGTCAGCCGCATCGTGATCGGCGAGCGGACCAATGTGCAGGACGGCAGCGTGCTCCATTGCGACGGGCCCTCGCCGCAATATCCCGACGGCTGTCCGCTGCTGATCGGCGACGACGTCCTGATCGGCCACATGGCGATGGTCCACGGCTGCCGGATCGAGGATCGCGGCTTCGTCGGTCTCGGCGCGATCGCGATGAACAACGCGGTCATCGCGAGCGATGCGATGCTGGCGGCGGGTGCGATGCTGACCGAGAACAAGGTGATGGGCGAACGCGAGCTGTGGGGCGGGCGGCCTGCACGCAAGATGCGTGATCTCGACGACGCGGCGGTGGCCGGAATGCAGCTGGGCGTCGCGCATTACGCCGAGAATGCGAAGCACCACGCGGCGGCGGTTAAGGCCGAGTAGGGTTTCTGACACACCTGACACAGTGTCCAGGGGTCGAAATTCAACCGATCGAATGGCCGCGAACAATCGATTGCGCCGATCAATACGGAATTGGACAAGCGGACGATGCGAAAGAGCGCCGACCTTATGCCACGATCGCTCGCCTGTAGGACAGCAGTCCGAAGCGCGGCACTGTCCCGCGCGGGCACCGATGACGCGCCCTGCCGCTGACCTCCCCGATGCCACAGCGCTGCGCGCGCTGATCAGTGGGGAAGAGCTGCGCGTGCGAGTGACGCCGGGCGCGCGCACCGAATCGGTCTCGATCATCGACAGCGCAGTGCAGGTGAAGGTGCGCGCGAAGCCGCAGGACGGTGCTGCCAATACGGCGGTCGAGGTGCTGGTGGCGAAGGCGCTGGGCATTCCGAAGTCGCGTTGCGCGGTGTTGCGCGGCGCAACTTCGCGCGAGAAGGTGCTGGCCGTTACGCTGTAGGGCTCATCATCCTGGCACGCGCGCGCGCATGCGGGTCGCCGCGAAGCACAGGGTACCCGCGCCGCCCGCCGCAATCCACAGCGAGGCCGTGCCCCAGTTCATGCCGACCAGTGCACCGCAGACCGCGCCTGTCAGCAGGCTGGCCCAGAGCCCTGCGAAGGCGAGCGGGTTCGCGCTGCGATCCCCGCCGATGCGTTCGGCCAGCAATTGCCCCGTGCGCACCAGCGCACCGGTCATATAGGTCAGCCCCACCGGATTGGCGCGATTGGCGCTCATCACGATGTTTAGCGCGCCCATCGCGATCACCAGCAGGCCGAGCGAGATTTCCGACTGATCGGCAAGCCTCGCAAGCGCCGCGCACACCAGGCAGGCGGTCACCATCGCAGTCACCACCACCTTGCGCCGCGCCGCCCACCTGTCCCCCACCAGCGTGCCGAGGGTCACGCCGATGACGAAGCCCGCGATAAGCAGCGCGGGCACCGCCACGCGTTGCATCCCGCCTGCCAGATCGCGCGCGAGCAGCGTGGTGTTGCCGGTCATGAACGAGACGAAATAGCCGTCGAGCTGAAGGAAGCCGGTGATGTCGACGAAGCCCGCCAGGCCCGCCACGGCAAAGGCGAAACGGCGCTGGCCCGGAGTGAAGCGTTGCATGGGGACGTCGCTACACCCCCGGTGCGCCGGATTGAAGGTGCGACATGGCGCGGCCTACCCGCCCATTTCACCAGTGACGTCATGCATGGCGATTGAGCCGCGACGTCGTGACGTCAATCCCTCACCAGCGCCTGCAATGCCGCGATCCGGTCGGCCTCGTGCGGGGGCTTGTCCCAGCGGATGCGGTGGATGCGCGGGAAGCGCATGGCGAGGCCGCTCTTGTGCCGGTTCGACGAGTGCACGCTGTCGAACGCGACTTCGAACACCAGGCTCTTGTCGGTCTCGCGCACGGGGCCGAAGCGGTTGACGGTGTTCTGGCGCACATGGCGGTCGAGCTTCTTGAGCTCGGCATCGGTGAAGCCCGAATAGGCCTTGCCCACCGGCAGCAGGTCTGCGCCTGCATCGGGGTCGCCATCCCAGCAGCCGAAAGTGTAATCCGAATAGAAACTCGAACGCTTGCCGCTGCCGCGCTGGGCATACATCAGCACGCAGTCGATCAGCAGCGGATCGCGCTTCCACTTGTACCACAGGCCCGTGCGGCGGCCGGGCACGTAAGGGCTGTCGCGTCGCTTGAGCATCAACCCCTCGATCGCGTCGTCGCGTGCGCCTTCGCGGATCTCGGCCAGATGTTCGAAATCGCGCGCCTCGACGATTTGCGAGAGGTCGAAGCGGTCGCCGGGCAGCCGCGCCATCAGTTCCTCCAGCGCCGCGCGCCGCTCGTGCCACGGCCGCTCGCGCAGGTTCTCGCCGTTGAGCGAGAGGACGTCGTAGACGCGCACGAAAGCGGGGCTCTCGGCGAGCATCTTCTTGCTCACCGTCTTGCGCCCCAGCCGCTGTTGCAGCGCGTTGAAGCTCGCCGCGCCGCCCGCTTCGCCGCCCTGCGTGGTCCCCTGTACGAGCAATTCGCCATCGAGGATCGCGGGAAAGTTCAGCGCGGGCAGCATCTCGGGGAAGCTGTGCGAGATATCGTCGCCGCCGCGCGAATAGAGGCGTGTCTCGCCGCCACCCTCGGGGCCGGCATGGACAAGCTGCACGCGGATCCCGTCCCACTTCCACTCGGCGACATAGTCGTCGAGGCTGACGACGAGGTCTTCGAGCGGGTGGGCGAGCATGAAGGGCTTGAACAGCGGGATATCCGCCATGTCGGGCGGGTCCGCGCCTTCGGCGGCCCAGGCGAACAGTTCGGGGTAGGGCGGTTTGAGCCCATGCCAGTATTCCTCGACGTCCTCCACGGAGACACCGAAGGCCTCGGCAAAGGCGACCTTGGCCAGCCGCGCCGAGATGCCGATCCGCATCGCGCCGGTGGCGAGCTTGAGCAGCGCGTAGCGGCCCGACACGTCGAGCCGGTCGAGCAGCGCGGGCAGTTCGGTCACGACCGACTTGCGCGTCATGCCCTGCAGCAGATCGACCGTCTCGCTCACCGTCGGTGGGGAGGGCGCGTCGTCGGGCTGAGGCCAGAGCAGGCTGGCGGTCTCTGCCGTGTCGCCCACGAAATCGCGGCTGAGCGACCACAGAACCGGGTCGACGCGTTCTTTCAGCAGGTTGCGGATGGTGGAGGATTTGACCGCGGGAAAATCGAGCCCGTCGGAGAGCGCGGCCAGCGCCCAGCCGCGGTCGGGATCGGGCGTGCGCTGCAGGTATTCGCCGATCAGCCGCAGCTTCTCATTCCGGCTACGGGTATAGACGAGCGCGTCGATCAGGGCGGCGAAGTCTTCCATCACGCAAAAACTCTTGCTTCCGGACGGCGGCGTGCGATGCTCGGCCAGGGGCGTGCCGCGCGCGCCCGTGTTTCACCGGAGAGAATGCCATGAAGACCGCGCTGCTTGCCCTGCCGCTGCTGCTTGTTGCGGCCCCGACCCTCGCCATGGATGATCATGCTACCGAAGCTTCCGCCGATGCCCTCTCGCTCGATACGCCGATCGAGACGCTGATGGCCGACGAGGACGCCCGCGAAGTCGTCCTCGCCGAAATCCCCGGCCTCGACGAACACGAGCATTACATGCATTTCAAGAGCATGAGCCTCGCGGCGATCCAGCCGATGTCGGGCGGAATGATCACCGACGAGATGCTGGCGAACATCGCGGCGGGCCTCGCCGAACTCGACTAGCGTCTTGCAGGGGGCGGGGGCCGGATGATGCAATCCGGTCACTCGTCCTCGTCCTCGTAACCGACCATCGCGAGCGCGCGGGCGCGGCGCTGGTGCAGCTGGCACCAGCGCAGCAGCGCTTCCTCGCGGCCATGCGTGATCCACGTCTCCTGCGCGTCGATCTCTTGGATCGTGTCGGTCAGCTCACCCCAGTCGCAATGGTCGGAGATTATCAGCGGCAGCTCGACATTGCGCTGGCGGGCGCGCTGGCGCACCCGCATCCAGCCTGACGCCATGGCGGTGATCGGATCGGGCAGGCGGCGGCTCCAGCGGTCGTTGAGCGCCGAGGGGGGCGAGACGACGATCTGCCCCCGCATCTCGTCCTTCGAATGATCGGCGACCAGCCGCAGCTCGCCCAGATCGACGCCGTGCTCCTCGTACAAGCGGCACATCTTCTCCATCGCGCCGTGGAGATAGATCGGGTCGGTATGGCCCGCGCGGCGCAGCTCGGCGATCACGCGCTGCGCCTTGCCCAGCGCATAGGCACCCACGAGCACGCAGGAATCGGGATGCGCCGCAAGCCGGTCGAGCAGCTTGGCGATCTCGCCTTCGATCGGCGGATGGCTGAAGACGGGCAGGCCGAAGGTCGCCTCGGTGATGAAGATGTCGCAGGCGACCAGCTCGAACGCAGGGCAGGTCGGGTCGGGCCGCCGCTTGTAGTCCCCGGTGACCACGATCCGCTCGCCCGCATGTTCGAGCAGGATTTGCGCACTGCCGAGCACGTGGCCCGCGGGGATATAGGTCGCATCGACGCCGCCCTTCAGACGGACCGTCTCGCCATACTGCACGGCCTGCGCCCGGTGGGGGATTTCGCCCGCATCGTCCTCAGCCCCGGTGCGATAGCGCAGCTCCATGATCGCGAGCGTTTCGGGTGTGGCCCAGGTCGTGCCGTGCCCGCCGCGCGCATGATCCGCATGGCCGTGGGTGACGAGCGCGGTATCGACGGGTCGCGAGGGATCGACCCAGGCATCGGCGGGCACCACGTGGATGCCGTGCGGATGTGGCTGGATCCAGGAGAAGGGCGCGGCGGGCATGGGCGATCAACCGCCCGCCGCCACGCCCCGTTCCCGTCCTAGCTTTCGGAAGCGTCGTCCGCGTCTGCCGCGCCTTCGCCTGCCTTGCTCTCGGCCGCCTTTGTCTTCGGAGTGGCCTTCTTGCGCTTGCTCGCCTTGGGCGGGGCGGGCGTGAGCTCGAAATGCGGCTTGCCGTCCTTCACCGTCACATTGACCTCGCCGCCGTCGGCCAGCTTGCCGAACAGCAGTTCCTCGGCCAGCGGCTGCTTGATCTTTTCCTGGATCAGGCGGCCCATCGGGCGCGCGCCGTACAGCCGGTCGTAACCCTTGTCGCCGAGCCATTTCTTGGCGGCATCGTCGAACTGGATGTCGACGTTCTGATCGGCCAGCTGGAGCTCGAGCTGGATGATGAACTTGTCGACCACCCGCGCGATGGTGTTCTTGCCGAGGTAGCCGAAGGGCACGATCGCATCGAGGCGGTTGCGGAATTCGGGGGTGAACATGCGTTTCACCGCCTCTTCGCTCGCATCCTCGCGGCTGACGTCGCCAAAGCCGATACCCTGGCTCGCCATGTCCGCCGCACCCGCATTGGTGGTCATGATCAGCACCACGTTGCGGAAATCGACCGTCTTGCCGTGGTGGTCGGTCAGGCGGCCATTATCCATCACCTGCAGCAGGATGTTGAACAGGTCGGGGTGCGCCTTCTCGATCTCGTCGAGCAGAAGCACGCTGTGCGGGTTCTGGTCGACCGCGTCGGTCAGCAGGCCGCCCTGATCGTAGCCGACATAGCCCGGAGGCGCGCCGATCAGGCGCGAAACGCTGTGCCGCTCCATATATTCGGACATGTCGAAGCGCTTGAGCTCGATCCCCATGATGCTGGCGAGCTGGCGGGCGACCTCGGTCTTGCCGACGCCGGTCGGGCCGGAGAACAGGAACGAACCGATCGGCTTGTCCGGATCGCGAAGCCCTGCACGGCTCAGCTTCATCGCGGTCGAGAGTTTCCTCACCGCCGGGTCCTGTCCGAAGACGACTTGCTTCAGGTCGCGTTCGAGGTTTTCGAGCGCGGTCTTGTCGTCCTTGCTCACCGATTTCGGAGGGATGCGCGCCATCGTCGCGATCACCGCCTCGATCTCGCGCGCGGTGATCTTCTTGCGCCGCTTGCTGGGCGGCACGAGCATCTGCATCGCGCCGACCTCGTCGACCACGTCGATCGCCTTGTCGGGCAGCTTGCGGTCGTTGATGTAGCGCGCGCTCAGCTCCACCGCGGTCTTGAGGGCATCGGCGGTGTAGGTCACCTTGTGATGCTTCTCGAACGCGCTCTTGAGGCCCTTGAGGATCTTCACCGTATCCTCGATCGTCGGTTCGTTGACGTCGATCTTCTGAAACCGGCGCAGCAGTGCGCGGTCCTTTTCGAAGTGGTTGCGGAATTCCTTGTAGGTGGTCGACCCGATGCAGCGGATCGCGCCGCTGGAAAGCGCGGGCTTTAGGAGGTTCGAGGCATCCATCGCCCCGCCGCTGGTCGCGCCGGCGCCGATCACGGTGTGGATCTCGTCGATGAACAAAATCGCATGCGGCATCTTCTCGAGCTCGGAGACGACCTGCTTGAGCCGTTCCTCGAAATCGCCGCGATAGCGCGTGCCCGCCAGCAGCGCGCCCATGTCGAGCGAATAGATCACCGCTTCCTCGAGCACTTCGGGCACGTCGCCTTCGACGATCTTGCGCGCCAGACCCTCCGCAATCGCGGTCTTCCCGACGCCAGGATCGCCGACGTAGAGCGGGTTGTTCTTCGACCGGCGGCACAGGATCTGTACCGTGCGATCCACTTCGGGCCCGCGGCCGATCAGCGGGTCGATCTTGCCGCCTTCCGCCTTGGTGTTGAGATTGACCGTGAACTGGTCGAGCGCGGTTTCCTTCTTGTTCTTGGTGTCTTCCTTTTCCTCGGCAGCCTCGTCCTCGGCCCCGCGCGGCGATCGCGGCTCGACCGCCTGGCCGCCCTTGCCGATGCCGTGGCTGATGAAGCTGACCGCATCCAGCCGGCTCATGTCCTGCTGCTGGAGGAAATAGACCGCGTAGGAATCGCGTTCGGAGAACAGCGCGACGAGCACGTTGGCGCCCGTCACCGTGTCCTTGCCCGAGGACTGCACGTGCAGGATCGCGCGCTGGACCACACGCTGGAAACCGGCGGTCGGCTGCGGTTCGCCCGCCTCGTCGGCCTGGAGCGACTGGTATTCCTGGTCGAGATAGGTGCGGACCACGTCCGCCAGTTCGGCGAGATCGACCCCGCATGCGCCCATCACTTCCGCCGCGTCGTCGTCCGCGATCAGCGCGAGCAGCAAATGCTCGAGCGTGGCGTATTCGTGGCGCCGTTCGCGTGCCCCGTCGAGCGCGGCGTGGAGGGTCTTTTCGAGATTCTGGGCGAAGCTAGGCATCAGGTATCCTGCAGGGTTTGGCAGCCCGAAAGCGGGCTGCGGATCATCGCCGGGGGGAAACGCGAGGCAAGGCACGCGCTGTACGGCGAACGGGTCAGATATTGGTTGCGGACCGACGCATGTGAAGGGGGCGCTTGTGAAGGGCGCGCCACGGTTCAGTCCTGATTTTTCTTGGCGAACAGCGCTTCGGCGGCGCTGCGCTGCTGCGAATAGCGCAGGCGATGCTGCTCCACCCGCGCAATTTCGAGCTGCAGCATGCGGATTCGCTCGTCCAGTTCGAACTGCGACAGGCGCGAAAGATCGTCGGCAACCAGCAGGCTGGCGGCATCGCTTATGGGGCGGGGGCCGACGTCTTCTTCCATAACGCAGTCAGTGTCCTCCCGGCGGCGGTTGCTGTCAATCCATGGCGCAGCTAACGGGCGGGTTCGCAAAGGCTGCGATGCAACGAATGCGAATGGGGGGATAGTGATGACAGGGGTTCCCGAAACGATGCGCGCGATCGGCTTTGCCGAACCGGGTGGGCCCGAGGTCCTCTCGCTGGACGAGGGCGTGGCGGTGCCGCAGCCGGCCGCGGGCGAGGTCCTGCTCAAGGTCGCCTATGCCGGGGTCAACCGGCCCGACTGCATCCAGCGCGCCGGGCACTATCCCGCGCCTCCCGGTGCGTCGCCGATCCTCGGGCTGGAAGCCGCAGGCGAAATCGTGGCCGTTGGCGAGGGTGTGGACGAGGCGCGGGTGGGCACGCAGGTCTGTGCGCTGACACCCGGCGGTGCCTATGCCGAATATTGCGTCGTACCTGCCGGGCATGTGCTGCCGGTGCCCGATGCGCTGACGCTGGCCGAGGCGGCGGCGCTGCCCGAAACGATGTTCACCGTGTGGCACAACGTCTTCCAGCGCGGACTGGCGCGCGACGGGGAGACGCTGCTGGTCCATGGCGGTACCTCGGGCATCGGCACGATGGCGATCATGCTCGGCAAGGCTTTCGGCCTCACCACGATCGTGACGGCGGGCAGCGAGGAAAAATGCGACGCCGCCAGGACTGTGGGTGCGGACCATGCGATCGACTACAAGACGACCGATTTCGTCGAGGCGGTGGGGCTCATCACCGGGGGCGAAGGCGTCGACATGGTGCTCGACATGGTTTCGGGCGATTACGTCGCGCGCAATCTCAAGTGCCTCAAGCCCGAAGGGCGGCACGTGACCATCGCGGTGCTCGGCGGGATGAAGGCCGAGATCAACATGGCCATGGTCATGTCCAAGCGCCTGACGCTGACCGGATCGACGCTGCGTCCGCGCTCCGATGCGTTCAAGACCGCCCTGCGCGACGAGATCGAGCGCGAGGCATGGTCGCTGGTGGAGGAAGGCGCCGTCCGTCCGGTGATGGACGAGATCTTCGCCTTGGGCAATGCGGCCAAGGCGCATGCGCGGATGGAAAACGGCGACCATATCGGCAAGATCGTACTCGCGGTCGACGAGGATCTTTAAAGTAAAGCCGGTCAAGGCTGTGGCCGAAACTGTGGAAATTCACGGTATTGTCACGCGGCTGTGAGTCGCGTGTAACATTACGCACCTAAGTGTCGTCGAATATATCCCGAAAAGGATATGTCCATGGACGATCACGAGGCTGCTTGACGCAATGCTCGACTTACCTTCGCCCGACGGCCTGCCCACGGCAATTTCCGACCTCGCAGGCGAGTTCCACAATGTCTCCGCCTTCCCGCCGGTCGCGCCCTCGGTGCCCGAGCCAGAGGATGGCAAGCGCCGCCGCTATCGCACGATCTGGATCAGCGACGTGCACCTCGGCACCAAGGGCTGCAATGCCGAGATGCTGATCGATTTCCTCGACAGCACCGACAGCGAGACGATGTACCTCGTGGGCGACATCATCGACGGCTGGCGCCTGAAGAAGAAGTTCTACTGGCCCGCCGCACACAACGACATCGTGTGGCGGATCCTGAAACGCGCCAAGCGCGGCACGCGGATCGTCTACATCCCCGGCAACCACGACGAGGTCGTGCGGCCCTTCTGCGGGATGAATTTCGGCGATGTCGAAATCCGCCGCGCCGCGTTCCACACCACCGCCGACGGGCGCCGGCTGATGGTGCTGCACGGCGATGAATTCGATACGGTCATGCTCACCCACAGGTGGCTCGCTTTCGTCGGCGACACTGCTTATCATCTGATGATGGCGCTCAACGGCTGGGTCAACAAGGCCCGGCAGGCGCTGGGGATGCCCTACTGGTCGCTGTCGAAGGCGGCCAAGCACAAGGTGAAGAATGCGGTCGAGTTCATCTCGAAATACGAGGAAATCGTGGCCCGCGCAGCCGGAGAGCGCGGCGTCGACGGTGTCGTGTGCGGCCACATCCATACCGCCGAACACCGCATCTTCCAGCATAATGGCCGCGACATCGAATACTGGAACGACGGCGACTGGGTCGAAGGATGCAATGCGCTGGTCGAGCATTTCGACGGGCGGATGGAGGTGCTCGACTGGGCGGACGAGATCGCGGGGCGGACCGTCAGGGAAGCCGGGCCCGAGGACGACGAGCGCGAGCGCGCGGCCCGGGCGGTCGCCTGATGCTGCTGCTCGAACCGGGCGGGCTGGCTGAGTTGGTCGATACGCCGCCGAAATCGATCGCGATCGTCAGCGATGCCTGGCATCCGCAGATGAACGGCGTGGTTCGCACGCTGACGACCACCTGCAACATCCTGCGGGCGAGCGGCCACCGCGTCGATGTGATCACGCCCGATCAGTACCCCTCGGTCCCGTGCCCGACCTATCCCGAAATCCGCCTCGCGCTGACCCTGCCGGGCACGGTCGGGCGGCGGCTGTCCGAACTCCAGCCCGACGCGGTGCATATCGCCACCGAAGGCCCGTTGGGCCTGTCCGCAAGACGATATTGCCTCGCCAAGGCAGTGCCCTTCACCACCGCCTATCACACGCAGTTTCCCGACTATGTCTCGCGCCGCACCTATCTGCCGCCCGATGCCTTCTGGCCCTATATCCGCTGGTTCCACCGCCCCGCACAGCGCGTGATGGTCGCGACCGAGAGCATTCGAGAGGAGCTGCGCGCACAGGGCCTTACGCGGCTGCACCACTGGGGCCGCGGCGTCGATCTGGAGGTGTTCCGCCCCGATGTCGGCCCTTGTGCTGATTACGAGGGGCTCGAAGGTCCGATCCAGCTCTATGTCGGGCGGGTCGCGGTCGAGAAGAACATCGAAGCCTTTCTCAAGACCAGCCAGCCGGGCACCAAGGTAGTCGTGGGCGACGGGCCCGCCTTGTCGGACCTGCGGGCCCGCTACCCCGAGGCGAAGTTTCTCGGCAAGCGCGGCGGCGACGATCTGGCGCGCTGCTACGCCAATGCCGACGTGTTCGTTTTTCCGAGCAAGACCGACACCTTCGGCCTCGTGATGATCGAGGCGCTGGCCTGCGGCACGCCTGTCGCGGCCTACCCGGTGTCCGGCCCGCGCGACATCCTGACGCCCGAGGTGGGCGCGATGGCGGACGATCTCGACACCGCGATCGCCGCCGCGCAGGCGTGCGACCGCGAGACGTGCGCGGCATTCGGTCAGGAGTTCAGCTGGCACGCTGCCACCGCGCAGTTCCTCGCCGGGCTCGAGGAGTTCGACGGCGAGACCCTCACGCCTTGAGGGGGACGCCCTGAAGGGCTTCGCAAGGCGCCTTCTCGCACTCCATGACGGTGCCGCCTTGCCCGCAGGCCCTGCATAGACTATCTGATGCGACAAGCGGCCGCTCCGAAAGGGGCGGCCCTTGTCTTTTAAAGCCCCCGCGCCCGTGCCGGGAGGCGAGCTTTCAGGATGACCGACCATGGCCGACCAACCCACCCCGCTGATGCCGCATGCGACCGCCACCTGGCTGGTCGACAATACGGGGCTTAGCTTCGAGCAGATCTCGCAGTTCTGCGGACTCCACATCCTCGAAGTGCAGGCCATGGCGGACGATCTCGCGGGCAGCAAATACACGGGGCGCGACCCGGTCTATGCCGGCGAACTGACACAGCAGGAGATCGAGCGCGGCCAGGCCGACAGCAATTACAGCCTCAAGATGCAAAAGGCCCCGGCCGAGGTCACGCGGACCAAGGGCCCGCGCTACACGCCCGTGTCCAAGCGGCAGGACAAGCCCGATGGCATCGCGTGGATCCTGCGCAACCATCCCGAGATGTCCGACGCGCAGATTTCCAAGCTGATCGGCACCACCCGCAACACGATCGGCGCGATCCGCGACCGCACGCACTGGAACATCCAGAACATCCAGCCCAAGGACCCGGTGACGCTGGGTCTTTGCTCGCAGCGCGAACTCGACGCGGTGGTCAAGGCCGCCGCGAAGAAGGCGGGTATCGAAGATGCCGCCGCCGACCCGACCGTCGAGGCGAACGACAAGGCCAAGCTGATCGAGGAACTGCGTCGCGAACGCCAGGAAAGCGAGAAGGCCGCCGCCGAGGCCGCGCAGGAAGCCGAAGCCGCCGCATGGCTCGAAGCCAAGCGCGCGAGCGAGGAAGAGCAACTGGGCGGCGCCCCCGTCGACACTGGCACCGCTACCGATACCGATACCGAAGCCGAGCCGGGCGACCCCGCCTGAGGCTTCACCTCGCCGTGTGCGGCGGCGCATCCAGGCGCCGCCCACCCGGCGGGATCGACGTTCCCAGCGGACGGCGATTCGCCGCAGCCGCCCTCAGAGCGTCAGGTAGGCGACCAGCCCGAGGCAGGCGACCGACACGCCGATGAACGAGCCCTTGGCCAGGGTCTTCACGCGGCGTTCCCGTCTCGCGCGGCGGCGCCTGCTTTCTTCTTTCGACATGGAAATCCATCGATTGATCGGAAAATGGCCCGCACCGGTTGCGGAAATCCCCTCGGCGGTCAAGCCGCCCCGATAGCTTCCCCCCAAGTGGGCGATCGGCCTGCCAACGACGTTTGCGAATCGATCCGTCGGAGCGCTCCCCTCGTGAAATCCCCTCGCAAAAGCGCGGAACCTGCAAGCAAATCCTTGCAGCGCGCTCGCTCGCCCGGCATCAGGCTTACATGGATGTAAGCAAGCTGCCCTATCACCACCCGCGCCCGTGGGACTCCCCGATCGCGACCACGACCATGCCCGCGCTGTTCGGGCGCGCGGTCGAAGCCCATCCCGATCGTACGCTGGTCGAATTCATGGGCCGCAAGCTCAGCTATCAGGCGCTGCATGCCGAGGCGCGGCGCTTCGCGGCCGGGTTGCAGGAGGCGGGGATCGGCCGCGGCGACCGGATCGGTCTGTTCCTGCCCAACGTGCCGATCTACCTTTCGGCCTATTACGGCGCGATGATGGCCGGGGCGACGGTGGTGAACTTCTCGCCGCTCTACTCGGTCGACGAACTCTCGCACCAGGTCGAGGACTCGGGCACGCGCCTGCTGGTGACGGTGGACGTCGTGCAGCTCTACGACACGGCGGCCGCGGTACTCGAGAAATCCTCGCTCCAGACGCTGGTCGTGGGCGAGCTTGCAGGCATGCTGCCCACGCTCAAGGGCCTGGGCCTCAAGCTGTTCAAGCGCAGCGCGGTGGCGAAACCCGCCTATGGCGAATCGATCCGCAAATGGGCCGACATGCTGCCGCGAAGCGAGCCCCAGCCGCTCGACATCGCACCCCACGAGATCGCGCTGCTGCAATATACCGGCGGCACGACCGGGCGGCCCAAGGGCGCGATGCTCAGCCACGCGAACCTCGCCGCCAATGCGCAGCAGGTCGATGCGATCGATCCGTTCGACCGCGACGATCCCGATGTCATCATGGGTGCGCTGCCGCTGTTCCATGTCTTTGCCAACACCTGCGTGCTCAACCGCAGCATCGTGCGCGGGGCGACCATCGCGATGGTCCCGCGCTTCGACGCGGGCGACGTGCTGAAGACGCTACAGCGCGCGCGCTGCACCGGTTTTCCCGGCGTGCCGACGATGTTCCAGGCGCTGCTCGATCATCCCAAGGCGGCGCAGGCCGACTTCTCGCAGCTCAGGATCTGCATTTCGGGCGGCGCGCCACTGGCCGATCCGCTGCGCGAGAAGTTCGAGAGGGTGTCGGGCGTACGGCTGGTCGAAGGCTACGGCCTGACTGAAAGCTCGGGCGTGGTCTCGACCAATCCCTACGTCTCGCAGCGCAAGGCAGGCACCATCGGACAGGTCATCCCGCAGACCCGGCTGCTGCTGCTCGACAAGGAGGACGAAACGAAAATCGCCCCCGAGGGCGAGCCCGGCGAACTGGCAATCCATGGCCCGCAGATCATGCAGGGCTATTGGAACCTGCCACAGGCCGATGCCGAGGTCTTCGTCGAGCACGATGGCCGCAAATGGCTGCGCACCGGCGATGTCGCGCGGATCGGCCCCGATGGCTTCGTCGAGATCGTGGACCGCATCAAGGACATGATTTCGGTCGGCGGCTTCAAGGTCTTCCCCAGCCAGGTCGAGGATGTGCTGCAGGGTCATCCCGCGATCCGCGACGTGCTCGTGATCGGCGTGCCCGATGATTACCATGGCGAGATGCCGCGCGCCTACGCCACCCTCCAGCCCGACGCCAAGGCGCCGAGCGCCGAGGCACTGCGCGAATGGCTCAATGGCCGCGTGGGCAAGCACGAGCGGGTGGACGAGATCGTGATCCGCAAGGAACTGCCGGTGACGATGGTCGGCAAGCTCGACCGCAAGGCGCTGCGCAAGGAAGTGCTGGGCTGATCCCCGCCGGGCAGTGCACACGAAAAAGGGCGCGCCGCTTGCCGCGACGCGCCCTCGATAACCCTGTCCGGTATCAGTAGTAGTTCGAGCTCGTCTCGGTCTCGCCGTCGGTGTCGTTGTCCGAGGAAAACGGCGAAATGCCGAGGTCGGCGGTGGTCGAGGATGCCGGTGCATGGCTGGCGGCGCCGTTGCTCGAAGACGTCTCGCTCGCGCCGGGTGCCTCCCTGCTGGGTGCCGGTGCGGCGTCGCGCGGGGCGAAGCGGCCCTGTACCGAAGCGCCCTGTTCCACGGTCAGAGCTTCGTAATGGACATCGCCGTTGATGTTGGCGCTGCGCAGGATCACCAGCTCGCGCGCATGGATCGATCCCTCGACCCGGCCCGCAAGCCGCGCACTCTCGGCGGTGACTTCGCCGGTGATCTGGCTGCCTTCGCCCTGGACCAGCGAGGAACAGTCGATGTCGCCTTCGACGTTGCCGTCGATATGCAGTTCGGTCGAGGCGGTGATGTTGCCGGCGATGGTGACGTCTGACCCCAGCACCGAGAAGCTGCCCGAGGAGGATGAGCCCTTAGACACTGGCGCCGCCTTCGGCGTCGCCGGCCGCGCGGGTGCTTGTGCCGGGGTTTCGACGGGCTTTTTTGAGAACATCGGGGGCTAACTCCAAGAATGTGCGCGGGTTGACTGCGGTGCCGTTCACTCGAACCTCAAAATGCAAGTGCGGGCCGGTCGATCGACCCGTGCTTCCAATAGCGCCGATCACCGCGCCTGCTTCAACCCGGTCTCCCACGCGCGCCTCAAAACGCGACATGTGGGCGTAACGGGTTAGGAGACCCTGCCCGTGACTGATTTCGACCACGTTACCATAACCGCCTCTTCTGCCGACGAAGGTCACTTTCCCGCGCGCGGTCGCGTAGATCGGCGCCCCCATCGCGGCCGGGAAGTCGAGGCCCTTATGCATCGCCGCCCGCCCGGTGAAAGGGTCGCGCCGCAGGCCGTAGGAGGAATTCGCGGCCCTGGTATCGGTCGGCTTGATCTGCGGCACGCCTGCCAGCGTCGATTCGAGCGCGGCGAGCCGCGTGAGGCTGAGGCCGAGGCGTTCGAAGCGGGGATCGATCTGTTCGCCGCCGAAGACCGTCTCCAGCGGACCGCCGCGTGCGCCCTGTTCCGCCGATGCGAGCATCTCCTGCGGGTTGAGCCCCAGTTCGCGCAGGGCCCACATGGCCTGCTGCGAGCGCTGGTCGGCATAGCGGGTCAGTCCTTCGACGAAGGCGATCTGGCGCGCTTCGATCCGCGCGAGCGCCGCCGCTTCGGGTATGGTGGAGGAGACTTTCTCGATCAGGTCGTCGTGTTCGCCGGTGGCCTCGCCCGTCGCCTCGTGCTCGACCGTATCGGAGGGCATGACCTTCATCATCTCTTCGATGAAATCCTGCCGCTTCTGCAGATCCTCGGTCACCGCGCCGATATCGGCCTGGTAGGCCTTCAGCCGGTCCTCGGCCGTTGCGACGCTCGCTTCGCGCTGCATCAGCGAGGCGCGCTCGACGCTGGCCTGATATTGCAGCACGCTCATCACGCCCATGCTGCCGACGAAGGCGGCCGTGGCGGTCAGCGCGAGCGCGGCGGTGCGCTTCTGCAAACCCGAACTGATCTTGATAAAGCGGACTTGGCCCTGCGAGCGCATGAAAAATTCGCGCTCCGGAAACCATTTTTCCATGCGCTGCGCCCACGTGAGGCGATCGTCGGTACGATGTTCCAAAGCTACCCCTACCGCTGTTCCGGTCCCACGATTCGCGCTAGCAAGCGTGAGGGGTGAGGTCGAATCCCAGCCCGAGTGGACAGGATGAACGGATCATTACCTACGACGAACCGTGGAACGGAATGAGTTTACATAGGAATATTAGGGAACCGTTCTGCAAAAAGATGGTTGTCTGCGCTTGACCGATTCCCCCGTTCCGATGCCCGGGCCGACCAGAGTCCCCTTCGCGTTTTCCGCGGCGGGACGCCCCCCTGCGAACAGATCTACCGCACCGCGCACGAGGGGCCGCAGGCGCATCGGTCTGCTGGGGGGCAGCTTCAACCCGGCGCATGGCGGCCATCGCAGGATTTCGCTCTTTGCGCTCGACGCGCTCGGCCTCGACGAGGTCTGGTGGCTCGTCTCGCCTGGCAATCCTCTCAAGCCAAAAGAGGGGATGGCACCGCTGCCCGCCCGCTTTGCCTCGGCGGTCATACAGGCGCGGCGTGCGCGCATCCGCGTGACCGCGATCGAGCGCGAGTTCGGCACCCGCTATACCGTCGACACGATCCGCGCGCTGCAATCCCGCTTTCCCAAGCACGAATTCGTGTGGCTGATGGGGTCCGACAATCTGGCGACATTCCACAGGTGGAAAGACTGGGAGCGCATCGCGCGCAGCCTGCCGATTGCGGTTATCGCAAGACCGGGGTATGAGATGGCAACCGTCGCAAGCCCCGCGGCGGCCATGCTGCGTCGCTTCCGCATGGATGCGCCGCGGTTCAGGAACATGCGGTTCCGGACGAGGGGCGAAGGGAGCGCACCGATTCTGGTGACCCTGCGATTCGATCCCGACGGCCGATCCGCCACCGCGATCCGCGATGGCGGTCCGGACTGGGCCTCGAATTGGGCCAAAAACGGGAATCGCGATCTGGCGCGCTCTCATATCCGCGATCAGATAACCCATCGGCCCATTGTGCCCGATGCGGCCGACACGGAGCCGGGAAGCGCATGACTCGCATATGCTCCCGGCCATTCTTATCTTTCAGGAATGACAGGAGTATCGACCTCGCCCATGACAAACGCGCAAGCCGCAACAGCCGTTTCCCGTGCGCCCGCCGCACCCCGGGCGCCGGGCGGAGCATCTTCTTCGATGACTGACCGGTCCGAAGCCCTCCATGCGCTCGTGATGCAGCATCTGGACGACGACCAGGCGCAGGACATCGTGAGCATCGATCTCGATGGCAAGTCGAGCATTGCCGACCATATGGTCGTCGCCTCGGGCCGCTCGACCCGCCAGGTCGCCTCGATCGCGCAGAAGCTGGCCGACAAGCTCAAGCAGGAAGGCCACGGGCCTGTGCGCCTCGAAGGGCTGCCTGCCGCCGACTGGGTCGTGATCGACGCGGGCGACGTGGTCGTCCACCTGTTCCGTCCCGAAGTGCGCAGCTTCTACAATATCGAGCGGATGTGGTCCTTCGGCGACGACGAGAAAGCGGCCGCCGGCGGCAACGCCTGAGCGCGGCGTATTTAAGGCCGGTAACGCCCGCCCCCGGGCTGGCATAGCATCCCGCAACGCGCCGCCAACCGACGGAAAGTGCCATGCTTCTCCATATAGTTGCGCGCGGCAAGATCGGCCGCTCGCCCGAAGCCGAACTGGTCGACCGCTATCTCGCCCGCATCGCTTGGGACACGAAACTGACCGAATTGCCCGAGATCGGCGGTCGTATTCCCGCCGAAAAGACCCCGTTTCGCACCATCGCGCTCGACGAGAAGGGCCGCGATCTCTCCTCGGAGAATCTGGCGAAAGTGCTGGGCGACTGGCGCGACGGCGGCATTCGCGAATGCCGCTTCCGGATCGGCGCGGCCGACGGCCATAGCGACGATCAGCGCCGAGAGGCCGACCTGCTGCTCGCCTTCGGCAAGGCGACCTGGCCGCACCTGCTGGCGCGCGCGATGCTCGCCGAACAGCTTTTCCGCGCCACGAGCATTCTTGCCGGGCATCCCTATCATCGGGCAGGGTAGCCCTGCCGATGTTCAAGCGTTTCGCCCTCATTGCCGCACCCTTCGCGCTCCTCGCGACGATCGCCATCGTGCCGCAGGCCTTCGGCCAGCGCGCCGAGCAGTTCGAGGATGCCGACGCCGTTCGCGCCGCGATCGCGCGAGCCGAGCGTGCGTCCGAGCGTGCCGCGCAGCGCGGTCGTTCGCTCGAGGCGGCGGCCGAGCAGGCCGAGCAGGAGGCGGAGCGGGTTGCGAACCAGGCCGCTGCGCTCGCCGCGCGCATCCAGGAAACCGAAGCCGATATCGAAGCCGCGCAAGGCGAGCTGTCGCTCATCGCGCGCCAGCAGCGCGCGCTCGACGCCCGGCTGGGCGAGCGGCGCGAACCGCTGATCCGGCTGACCGGCGCCCTGCAGAATTTCTCGCGTCGTCCGCTGATCCTCTCGGTCTTCCGGCCCGGTTCGATCCGCGAGAGCATGTATCTGCGTGCGGTCCTCGAAACCACCATCCCGCAGGTGCGCGGCCGCACGGCTGCATTGCGCGCCGAAATCGATCGCAGCCGCGCGCTGCGCGACGCGGCGCAGGGCGTCCTCGCGCAACTGGCGGAGCAGGAGGAGCGGCTGGAGTTTCGTCGCACCCAGCTGGCCGCAATCGAGACCCGCAAGCGGCTGGCCGCGCGGCGTCGCGGGGGCGAAGCCGACCGGCAGGAGGAACGCGCGCTCGCTTACGCCGAAGAAGCACGCGACCTCGACGGCCTGATCGCCCGGATCGATGCGGCGGGCACGATGCGGGAAGAGCTTGCTGCGCTTCCGGGCCCGGTGATCCGCCCGGCACGGCCCTCGCAGGCGCGCGTGAGCGGCACGACATCGCGGATCCCCGCGGCGGACAGCGGCAGCGTGCAGTCGCCCGCAGACCTGCGCCTGCCGGTGAACGGTCGCACATTGCGGGGCTTCGGCTCGGTCGACCGGACGGGCATGCGCTCGCAGGGCCTGTCGATCCTCGCGCGCGGCGGCGCACAGGTGGTGACGCCCGCGCCGGGCCGGATCGCCTTCGCCGGGCCGTTCCGCGGGTTCGAGCGAATCGTGATCATCGAACATCCCGCCGGCTGGACCAGCCTCATCACGGGCCTCGCGCGGACCGACGTCACCGTGGGCGAACAGCTGACCGAAGGCGCGCCCATCGGCGTG
This sequence comes from Alteriqipengyuania lutimaris, assembly GCF_003363135.1. Lineage (NCBI taxonomy): Bacteria > Pseudomonadati > Pseudomonadota > Alphaproteobacteria > Sphingomonadales > Erythrobacteraceae > Alteriqipengyuania > Alteriqipengyuania lutimaris. Next base: position 649,092 of record NZ_QRBB01000001.1, read on the forward strand.
GCACCGCCCGAGGGCGGGGCGATCGGCTTCGAATTGCGCCTCGGCGGACGTCCCGCCAATCCCCTCGACCACCTGACCCGATAGAGGTCTGTCGGGCCAGGTTGCGCGCAGGTAGACGATCGGGAGGCTTAAATCCCCGCCCGCGCTCCATCTGGCGTTAATCCCTTGTGCGCGATACATGGAGTCGAATGTCCGGAAGGCTTGAGAATATGAAACTGCCCGTCGTCGCCCGCTCGCTCGCTTTCGTGTCGGCGCTCGCCATGATCCCCATCGCCACCGCCGGCGTCGCGCAGGTCGACAGCCGCGTGGCGCCCGAATTCGCCAAGCTGTTCGCGACCTACCAGCGGGTGAAGGCGAGCTATGTCGATCCGGTCGACGACGAGAAGCTGATCCGCGGCGCGATCGACGGCATGCTGGCCAGCCTCGACCCCCACTCCGCCTATCTCGACGGCAGCGATCTCGAGCGGCTCGAGACGCTGATCGACGGCAATTACTCGGGACTCGGCCTGTCGGTCGTGATGGAGGACGGCGCGGTCAAGGTCATCAGCCCGTTCCGCGGAAGCCCGGCGGAAAAGGCGGGCATCAAGGCCGGCGACTTCATCACGCATCTCGACGGCAGGCTGATCTATGGCGGCGATCTGGACGAGGCGGTCGCGCAGATGCGCGGGAAGGCGGGCACGTCGATCAACCTGACGATCTTCCGCCCCGGTTCCGACGAGCCGATCGAAACGAGCGTGACGCGCGGCGTGATCGAGCTCGAACCGGTGACGCACTCGGTCGCCGAAGGCGGCATCGGCATCATCACGGTCAACGAATTCTCGCGCGATGTCGGTGCGGACGTGTTCGCCGCGTGGGGCGAAATCCAGAAGGAGGCCACCGGCCGGGTCAACGGCCTCGTGCTCGACCTGCGGTCCAACCCCGGCGGCTCGCTCGACGAAGCGGTCGCGCTGTCGGACCTGTTCCTCGACAGTGGTCGCATCGTCTCGCAGCGGGGCCGCGCGCAGGGCGAATCGCTCTCCTACAATGCGGAAACGATCTATCGCGGGCAGATAGCGCAGGACGTCCCGCTGATCGTGCTGATCGATGCAGGCTCGGCCTCGGCCAGCGAGATCGTGGCGGGCGCCTTGCAGGATCACCGCCGCGCGCTGGTGATGGGCGAGCGCAGCTTCGGCAAGGGCAGCGTGCAGTCGCTGGTCCCGCTGGGCAACGATGCCGCCCTCAAGCTGACCACCGCGCGCTATTACACGCCCGACGGGCATTCGGTGCAGGAAGGCGGGATCAAGCCCGATATCCGCGTGCCGCAGATATCCGACCCCGACATGGAGCGGCGGATGAAGTACCAGCTGCGCGAAAGCGACCTGCGCGGCCACCTGATCAACGAGGCGGGCCTGCAGGACGACGACATGGAGCGTGACCTGAAGCAGGATCCGCGCTTCTCGCAGACCGCCGACGAACTGAAGGAGCAGGGGATCGAGGATTTCCAGCTCGACTACGCGATCAAGACGCTGCGTCGCACCACGCCGAGCGCAATGGCCCTGCGCAACTAGGGCCGGCAACGGGCCCGCAAGGAGCGTGAAGGCATGATCGGCACTCCATCCGCACGGGCGGCGCGCTGGATCGTCGCCGTGGTGCCCCCCCTGCTGCTCGGCGGGGCCTATGTGGGGCAATATGCCTTCGGGCTGTACCCGTGCGAGATGTGCTGGTGGCAGCGCTGGCCGCATTTCGCCGCGCTGGGCTTCGCCGTCCTCGCCTTTCTGGCGCCCCCGTACAAGCTGTGGGTCGCCCTTGCCGCGCTGGCGATCGTCGCATCGGGGCTGATCGGCGGCTTTCACGCGGGCGTCGAATATGGCTGGTGGGAAGGGATCACCGGATGTGCGAAGATTCCGACGGCGAGCGAGGGCAGCGCGCTCGACGCGATCCTCGCCACTCCGTTGATCCGCTGCGACGTGGCACCATGGTCGTTCCTGGGCGTTTCGCTGGCAGGCTTCAATTTCATCATCTCGGTGACGGCGGGCATCGCCGCGCTGGCACTGCTCGCACGCAAGGGGAACGCATCGTGAGAAACGACATCAAGCGCATGATCCGGGTCGACCAGGCGGGCGAATTCGGCGCCACGCGAATCTACGCGGGCCAGCTTGCCGTGATGGGCGATCGCGCGCCCCATTCGGGCGAGGTCGCGGCGATGGCGCGGCAGGAGGACGAGCATCACGAGGCCTTCAACGCGCTGATGGCGGAGCGCGGCGTGCGCCCGACCGCGCTCCATCCCTTCTGGTCGGTCGCGGGATATGCGCTGGGCGCGGCGACCGCGCTGATCGGGCCCAAGGCCGCGATGGCCTGCACCGCCGCGGTTGAGACCGAGATCGACAAGCACTATTCGGACCAGCTCGACGCCTTGCAGGACGCCGACGAAGAGCCCGAGCTGCAGGCGATGATCCACCAGTTCCGCGAGGAAGAGCGCGAGCATCACGACTCCGCGATCGCCGCCGGGGCCGAGGAAGCGCCCGCCTATCCGATTCTGTCCGCCGCCATCCGCTTCGGCTGCCGCGCCGCCATCCGCATCTCCGAGCGGGTATGAGCGCCGGGAACCGTGCCTCGGCGCGGAACGCTTCAGTCACAGTTCAGCCATTTGCGTCGCTTATGGCGCCCAACCACGAAGTTTCGCCGCAGAGGCCCGTCATGAAGATTTTCGCCACCGCAACATGCGCCGCCATTCTCGCGTTCGCATCCGCCAACCCCGCCGCCGCGCAGGACGAAGCTGGCGACCGGGTCAACATGGTCATCGCCTACAGCGAGGCCGATTGCCCCGAGCAGTCGGCGGAGAACGAGATCGTGGTCTGCCAGATCGTGGTCGAAGCCGACCGCTATCGCATCCCGCCCGCACTGCGTTACAGCGACGATCCCGAGAACAATTCCTGGGCCCAGCGGGTCGAGGCCTTCCGCTTCGTGGGCGATTTCGGCGCGATGAGCTGCTCGCCCACCGGGGCCGCCGGCTTCACCGGCTGCACGCAGAAAATGATCGACGCGGCCTACGAGGCGCGCGAGGGCGGTTCCGCCGCGCGCTTCAGCCAACTCATCGCCGAAGCGCGTGCCGAGCGTCTCTCGACCATCGACGAGGATGCGGCCGCCGAGCAGGAGCGGGTCGAGCAGATCGAGCGCGAATATATGGAGCGGCTGGAGCGTGAGCGGCAGGCGGAAGTGCCTGCGGAGCCGCTGCCCCAGCCCGAGTCCTCCGCCGACGACTGATCCATGCGATGATCGCGCTCCGCGAATGATCCGGCGCGAGGGTTGCGTGCTCTTGGCGGCGCGGCCATAGCCAGGCGCGGGTTCCGCAAAGGCGGACGGAGCGGAAGGGGCATCGCAAGTGGCGCGGATCTTGGTCGTCTTCGGAACCCGGCCGGAAGCGATCAAGATGTTTCCGGTGGTCCATGCCCTGCGTTCAATCGACGCCCTCGAAACGCGCGTGGCGGTGACCGCGCAGCATCGCGAACTCCTCGACCAGGTGCTCGATATTGCCGGAATTCGCCCGGACATCGATCTCGATCTCATGAAGCCGGGCCAGTCGCTCGATGAACTGGCTTCGCGAATACTGCTTTCTTTCGGGCAGGTGCTGGACGAGGTGCGGCCCGACCGCGTGCTCGTCCACGGCGATACCCTGACCACGATGATGGTGACGCTTTCGGCCTATTTCCGCCGGATCCCGGTCGGCCATGTCGAAGCCGGCTTGCGCAGCGGCAATATCTATTCACCCTGGCCCGAGGAGGTAAACCGGCGCGTGACCGGGGTGGTCAGCGACCTCCATTTCGCCCCTACCGCGCGCGCAGCCGAGGCTCTCCGAGCCGAGAATATCACGCCACAGACCGTGCACGTCACCGGCAATACCGTGATCGACGCCCTGTTGAAGACCCGTGAGATCGTGCTCTCGCGCCCCGCCCTCACGGCGCGACTCGATCCGATCGCCGCGCGCTTCCAGGGGCGCCGGATCATCGCGGTAACCGCCCACCGGCGCGAGAATTTCGGTGAAGGCATGGCCAGCATCGCCGGCGCGATCCGCGACATTTCGGAACGAGAGGGCGTCGCGGTCATCTTCCCGGTCCATCCCAATCCCCAGGTTCGCCCGATCATGGAGCGGGAGCTGGCGGATCGTGAGAACGTCGCGCTGATCGAGCCGCTGGATTACCCGCAATTCGTCAGGCTGATGGAGATGTCCGACATCGTGCTGACCGATAGTGGCGGCGTGCAGGAAGAGGCACCGAGCCTCGGAAAGCCGGTGCTGGTCATGCGCGACACGACCGAGCGGCCGGAGGGAATTGCGGCGGGCACGGCTCGGCTGGTGGCGACGGATCGCGCGCGGATCGTGGCCGAAACCGTTCGTCTCTTGGACGATCGTTCGGCCTACGATGCGATGTCCCAGGCCCACAATCCCTACGGAGACGGCACCGCAGCCGAACGCATCGCCCGTCTCGTCGCGCGGGCCCACGGTCTGTGAAGGGCCATACTTCGCAACGGCCCGATCGACTCGGTCCGGTAGATGAGGCCCGCACGCTCCCCGCGCACCGCCGCAATCATCCCGGATCGAAATCGGAACAGGGGGCGATCTGCAACAGATAGCAGCATTCGCCCTTTATTCCTTGCCACGCGTTGACCTCCACCTCCGTTTCCGAAGGCTTAGACACCCGTTGCCTGGTACCCGCGGGGCACCTCTTCAAAAAGTTTGTCAAAAAACGAGCTCTGGCGTACTGCGAATTCGAATGCGCGGGGAGACGGGAGCGTCCTGCGGCTGCTTGTCTGATCGAGTTCAAACTCGACTGAGAGCCGCCCCTTTGTTGTTTGGTTGGCGAAGCATCTGGAAATGCAATGCAACAGAGCAGAGAGGGTATACCTGTATTAGACGCCTGGGCGCTCAGGCTTCTCGGCGCCTCGCGCGCGTTCGCCAGCGTGGTCGTACGCGCCGATCGCAAGGTCAAGCGGATGGTCGTGGCAGCTACCGACCTCGTGCTGCTGGCCGTCGCCGTCATCATCAGCTTTTCGCTTCGGCTGGGTTACTGGGACCTTTTTTCGCAGCCGATCGTCACCGTTCTTGCGATCGAAGCGGCGCTTTTTCTGGCCATCTTCCCGGCAGGCGGCATCTATTCCAACCTGTTCCGCTTTCTGGGATCCCGCGGGATGAGTCAGCTTGCTCTCGCGAGCATCGGCTTGGCCATACCCAGCGTGATCATCATCGGATTCTACGCCCCACCCGGAGTGCCACGTACGGTGGGGGCCATCTTCCCGCTGGTTTTCTTCCTCCTGGTGACGCTTTCGCGCGTTGTGGCGCGCTATATCCTCATCGATCTTCTGGGAGAGCGTAGCGAGCTGCGCCGGGTGATCGTGTTCGGCGCGGGCGACGAAGGCCGCCAGCTGGCCGCATCGATCCGGCGCGAGCGCGCCTACAAGCTCGTCGGCCTGCTCGACGACGACCCCGGGCTTGCCGCAAGCCGGCTCGACGGAATTCCGATCTTCGGGACCGACATGCTCCAAGAGGTCATCGACCGGCTTGGTGTTGATATCGTCTTCCTCGCCGAGCCGGGCCTCTCGCGGGTGCAGAAAACGGCCTTGATCGACAAGCTGCGGTCGCGTGCGGTCCGCGTGCTCACATTGCCTGCCATTTCCGAAATCGTCGACGGTAGCGTGTCGGTCAGCGATCTGCGCGAAGTCGATGTGACCGAACTGCTGAGCCGCGATCCGGTGGCGCCCGATTGCGAGCTGTTGGCCCAGTCGATCCGTGACAAGGTTGTGCTGGTGACCGGTGCGGGCGGGACGATCGGAGGCGAACTGGCACGCCAGATCGTCAAGCAGAAACCCCGGCGCCTGGTTCTGCTCGATATGAGCGAGGCCGCGCTGTACCAGATCGACGGGGAGATCCGCCATATCCTGGCCGACGGCGATCACGGCGATATCGACATCGTGCCCGAACTCGCTTCGGTCGAAAAGAAACTCGCCGTGCGCAGGATTTTCGAACGCTTCCGCCCCGACACGGTCTATCATGCCGCCGCATACAAACACGTTCCGATGGTCGAGGCGAATGTCATCTCCGGCGTGAAGAACAACGTGCGCGGCACGTTGAACGTGGCTCTGGTCGCGCGCGAGACGGGGGTGGGGCGGGTTACGCTGATCAGCACCGACAAGGCGGTGCGCCCGACCAATGTCATGGGCGCATCCAAGCGGGTTTGCGAGATGATCTTTCAGGCATTCGCCGCCGATACGCGCGGACAGACGGTTTTCTCGATGGTCCGTTTCGGCAATGTGCTCGGCTCGTCCGGCTCGGTCGTCCCGCACTTCAGGCAGCAGATCGAGACAGGCGGCCCGGTGTCGGTCACCCATCGCGACATCACCCGCTATTTCATGACAATTCCCGAAGCGGCCGAGCTGGTCATCCAGGCTGGCGCGATGGCGAAGGGCGGCGAGGTATACCTGCTCGACATGGGCGAGCCGGTGAAGATCATGGATCTCGCCAAGACGATGATCCTGCTGTCGGGGCGCACGCTCCGCGATGCGGATAACCCGGACGGCGATATAGAGATCGTGGAGACCGGCCTGCGTCCCGGTGAGAAGCTCTACGAAGAGCTGCTGATCGATGGGCATGCGGAGCCGACCCGTAATCCGCGGATTTTCAGGGCCGAAGAGGGCTTCATCCCCTGGGAAAAACTCGAACGGGACCTGACCGAGCTCGAGCAGTACGGCGATGACGGGAAGGACATGCTCGTGCGTCGCAAGCTCGCGCAACTGGTTCTGGGCTATCGCAACCGCGCGGACCAGGGAATGGTAGCGAACCTGTGACGACGATTGACCGCTGTCGTTTCCCGTGTCTTCCAGCGGCGGCGTCACCGGCGCGAACCGCGGGGCCGTCACGCCGTCCGCCGCCGGACCGCTAGACCGGTTTTTGCAATTCTGACCCCAGGGCAAGATTATGGCGGGCGCGGCACCCGCCTCGGCAATCCCGCACCTTCGACCGCACAGATCCCTTTCCCCGTCCAATCCATGCGGGGGCCGATACGAGGCCACTTAGAATGACCATCTTCCGCCAGATATTCATCGCATTCGCGCGGGTATCGAAACGCTTCTCGCGAGAGAACCTGTACGAATGGCTGACCATCGAGCTCGACAGGCTCCCCGAGGGGAGCAAGGTGCTGTGTATCGGCGGCGGTGGCGGCCTCGATGGAATGATTGCCAGGCATCCGGCGACCGACACGATTTCGATCGACATCGACCCGGATCGCAAGCCCGACATGGTGATGGACGCCACGCAAATGACCTTCGCCGACGATGATTTCGACGCAGTTTTCATGATGGAAGTGCTCGAACACGTGCGCGAGCCGCAAGCTGCGCTGAGCGAGATCGAACGCGTTCTGAAGCCGGGCGGACCCTTCGTACTCAGCACCCCCTTCGTGTTCGGCATTCACGAGGAGCCGTGGGATTACTGGCGCTTCACGCGCCACGGCCTCGAAGAACTTCTGCGTTCCTTCGAGGTCGAACGGATCGCGCCGCGAAACTACTACTACCGCTCGATCATCGTGCAGTTCATGCGTACGATCTTTTCCCCTGGGCGCAAACGTCAGGTGGTCGGCATGTTCGCGATCCTGGTCGGCAGCCCGTTCTTCCTTCTCCTCATGCTGCTCGACAAGATCGCCCCTGACGATCGCTCTACCACCGGCTATTTCGCCGTCGCTAAGAAGCGCGTAGCAGGCTGAGGCCCCGGCCCGACCGCCTTGCCAGACCAGCGATGAACTTGCGCACATTCAGATCCACGCCTGCCGGCATCGCGAGCGGGAAAGGCCTTAAGGGACAGCTCGTTCGCGCAGGCGCGGGCGGTATGGGAGTGCGCATCCTTTCCCTGTTCGCCACGCTGGCGTCATCGGTGGTGTTGGCCCGCGTCTTGGGCGATGTCGATTACGGGATCTACGCTTTCGCGCTCTCTGTCACGGCATTGCTGGCGCTGCCGGTCCAGGCAGGCCTGCCCCTGCTCGTCATCCGCGAGACCGCCAGCGCGGATTCGGCCCGTGACGGGACGGCGATGCGCAGCATCATCGGATGGGCGCTGCGGATCAACATCATCTTCGCGCTTGTCGTCGTCCTCGCCGTACTGGCGGTGACGCTCGTAGCGGGCGACGGCATTTCGACCCAGGACCGCCTCATCTTCTGGCTCGCGGCGCTGCTCATCCTGCCGGTGGCGCTGTGCAGCACGTTGGGCGCAATCCTGCGGGGCCTGCGCAAGGTGATGTCGGGCCTTTACCCGATCGAGGTCGTGCGGCCCCTGCTCATCAGCCTGCTGGTCGCAGCCGGTGTCGTCCTCGCCGCACCCAATCTCGATGCGACTGCGGCCCTGGCGCTCAACTTGGTGGCCACTCTGGCGGTGTTGGCGTTGCTGGTCGTCCTCGTGATGCGCGCGCTTCCGCCGGAGAGCCGCCGGATGAGTGGAATGCAGTTCCAGACGTCCAGCTGGCTCAAAGCGCTAGTGCCGCTTGCCCTGATGTCGAGCCTCCATCTCGTCAACCAGAACGCCGACATGGTCATGCTGGGGATCTTTCGCGAGCCGCAAGAGGTCGGCTACTACAAGGTCGCCGTGTCGGGCGCCGGCTTCGTGATCTTCGGCCTGTCCGCGATCCAGGTGGTCGCAATGCCCTATGTCAGCCGGTTTCATGTCGAGCGGGACCCGGTCCGCATGCAACGCCTCGCCGCGGCCTGTGCGGGCGGCTCCGTGCTGCTGGCAGTCCCCGTCTTCGCGCTCTACCTGGCAGTTGGCCGGCCCCTGATCGGCCTGGTTTACGGGGCGAGCTTCGAGGCAGCGTGGGAGCCGCTCATGCTGCTGTCCATCGCGCAGATCATCAACGGCGTCTTCGGCATCGTCTGGCCGCTGCTGGTGATGACCGGCAACGAGAAGGCGGGTTTTCGCGGAATGATAGTGGCCACCGCCATCAACGTGACTCTCAATGCCGTCCTGATACCCGACATGGGTGCGGTCGGCGCAGCCATCGCCACCGGCATTTCGGTCATCGTGTGGAACGTGTTGTTCTGGATCAGCGCCCGGCGGCTGATCGGTATCGACGCCTCCCCTCTGGGCCTGCTTCGTCGCGCGCGGCCGCCTCATAAGGAAGCGCCATGACTGCGTCGCGGATCCCTGCGATTTCGGTGACGATGGCGGCCTATAATGTCGCGCCGTTCGTCGGCGAATGCCTCGACAGCGTTCTCGGGCAGGAGTTCGCCGACTTTGAGCTGATCATCGTCGACGACGCCTCGCAGGACGGGACCTTCGCGATCCTGCAGGATTATGCCGAGCGCGATCCGCGGATCCGCCTCCTGCGGCAGGAGCGCAACCAGGGTCTGTCCGTCGCCCGCAATATCGGCATCGCGCAGGCGCGCGGCGAATGGGTGACTTTTCTCGATGCCGACGATCTCTTCAGCCCCGCAATGCTGCGCCGTGCGATCGAGAAGGGACGCCAGGCCGATGCGCAGATGGTCCTGTGGGACTATGCGGCCTTCACTGACCAGGCGCGGATAGCCGGACTGGCGGCAAAGCCGTCTTCGCTGATCGCAAGCGGAGGCGACGATCGGGTCGCGCTGCTCGATCGCCCTGCCTTTGCGTGGACCCGGATGGTACGACGCGACGCGTTGGAGCGCCTGGATATCGCCTTCGCGCCGGGACTTACCTATCAGGACGTGCCGGTGCACTGGCAGCTCGTCACGCAGCTCGATACCATCGCTGTCGTGCCCGAACGGCTTGCTTTCTACCGCCAGCAACCTGCCGCGACGACCGCCGGCAAGGGCATCAAGCGGGCCGACTATTTCCATGTCCTCGATCTCGTGGAGCAATATCTGATCGAGGCTCATCTGCTCGAAACCTATGCCGATGTGCTGACCGGGCTGCAGCTCAACGCATGGCACGGGGTCTATGATGTCGTCGCGCCCAAGCATCGCATGAAGGTGCGGGCCATGATCGACGAACGCTTCGAAGATCGCCACCGCGCCTACCTCGCGGCGGGCAAGCCGCTGCGGTGGCAGGCGCGCGCATTCTTCCGCGCCCGCGAGGGGAACGTCGTGGCGGCCTCGGCCCTGGCGGCACGGAACATGGCTCGCGCGCTTTACCGGCGCCTGGGGAAGGGTGGCTGACTTGGAAGTTCGCGGATCCTCCCCCGCTGCGCGGTTCAAGCGCGCCATGAGGCGCTGGAAGGGCGCCAGCCCGGCCGGTCACCTCCTGTGGCTGGAATGGCTGCGCGCGCGCGGAGCGGTGAACCTGCGCCGGTTTTCGGACCGCGAGGCGATCATCAAGCTCTACCGCGATTACAGCGGACGCGAGCCGGACCTCGAGAATCCGGTGCGCTTCAGCGAGAAGCTCCAGTGGCTCAAGCTCAACAACCGCGATCCGCTGCAGACCGTGCTGGCGGACAAGCATGCGGTGCGCGGCTATCTGGCCGATCGCGGTTACGGCGACCTCCTGTGTCGCCAGATCGCCTGCGTGGAAAACGCGCGCGAGATCGATTTCGATGCCTTGCCCGATCGCTTCGTGGCCAAGGCCGCGCATGCCAGCGGCTGGAACCTGATCTGCACCGACAAGTCGCGCTTGAATCGCGGCCATGCGCGGCGGCTCTTCGCCGCCTGGCTCCGCCAGGGCATTTTCTGGAACGGGCGCGAATGGCCGTACCGCGACATGCCTCGCCGAGTCGTAATCGAGGAATTCCTGTCCGACTCGAGCGGCGGCTTGCGCGATTACAAATTCTATTGCTTCCACGGCGAACCGCGCTTCATCCAGGCGAACGCGGGGCGCGGCTCGAGCGACCACGCGCAGAATTTCTACGATCTCGACTGGAACATCCTGCCCTTCGGCAAGGATCTAGCTCCGCGGCCCGACATCGCAATTTCTCCGCCGGCTTCGCTGCAGCGGATGGGCGAAATTGCCCGCGAGCTTGCCGCCGGACATCCCTATGTCCGCGTCGACCTGTACGATCTCGACGGGAAGGTGGTGTTCGGCGAACTGACCTTCTATCCGGCGAGCGGGCTACCCGATTTCATCCCCGACGGGCAGGATTTCATCTGCGGCGACATGCTCTCCCTCTCAGCACTCTGAGGACACTTCGATGATGCACACCTTGCAGGACGAACAGAAGGTACAGGAAAGCTGGTATTCCTTTCCGTATCACTATGTCTCCGCATTGCCGCCGCAGTTCGGCGTTGCGCGCACCTACGACTGGTGTCTCAACTATGTCTCGGCCATCACCTTTTTGCTCGACCGGATCGGGGCCGAGGAAAGCCGGAGCAAGATCATCGACATCGGATGCGGTGACGGGCGCTTGACGCATGAGCTGGCGAAGCGGTTTCCCGACTCGCAGCTGACCGGGATCGACTATTCCGCGCAGGCGATCGGGCTTGCGCGGGCGCTCAATTCGGGCGCGAATCTTCGTTTCGAGGCGCGCGATCTCATTGCCGATCCGATCGAAGCCGACAACGACGCCGCGGCGCTGATGGAGGTATACGAGCATATCGAGCCGTCGAAGGCGGACGCCTTCCTTCGCGGTGTGCGCGATACGCTGCGGCCCGGCGGCGTGCTGCACCTGACCGTGCCGCACGTGAACCAGCCGCTCGCTCCGCATCACTTCCGTCACTTCACATCCAGCGTTCTCGCTGCGGAAATCTCGCAATATTTCGAGATCGAAGAGCTCAAGCCGTTCGAACGCATCTCGGGCAAGCGCCGGTGGATGAACCGGCTGCTGATGAACCGGTTCTTCGTGCTCAATCACCAGGGCGCGTTGAACGCGGTTTTCCGCCATTACATGAAGACGATGTTCCACTGCGAGGGCGAGGACCAATGCCAACGTCTGTACCTGAGAGCGATCCGGCGCTGACCGGCCGGCTCAGGGTCTGGCACGTCGTTGGACCGATGGACCAGGGCGGGGCCGAGGTGATGATCATGGAGCTGCTGCGCCACAAGGCACCAGGCACGAAGGTCGATTTCCTGGTTCACCAGACGCGCGGCCATGTTTCCGGAAGCGCGGATTTCGATGCGGAGATCCGTGCGTCGGGCGCGCGCCTGCTGCCCATCCTCACTCCGGCGCAAAGCGGGGTCATCGCCTATCTGCGCGATTTTTTGGCCATCGTTGCCGCGCACGGGAAACCCGACGTCGTGCACACCCATCTCAACGCGCGCAGCGGGATCGTCGCGCTGGCGGCAAGGCGGGCGGGAATCCGCAGGATCATCGTCCACGCACATGCCGCACTGACCTTTCGCGGATCGCTTGCCTATCGGGCCTTTGCCAATATCGAGCTGGCCCTGAGCAAGATGATTTTCGCCGGTCTGGCGAGCGATTTCTGGGGTTGCTCGCGCGAAGCGATCGACAGCCAGTTCGCGCGCTGGCCATCGCGCGGCCAGCCGCGCGTGGTGATCCGCAATGCGATCGACACGCAGGCCTACTCCACCATCGATGCCGATCAGATCGACCGCGCGCGCGAGGCCTTGTCAGGCGGGCGGCCGGGGCTGCTCATCGGGACCGTGGGGCGGATCGTCCGCCACAAGAATGCCGCACTGCTGGTCGACCTGATCCACACGCTCGAGATGCGCGGGATCGATGCGACCCTCGCCATCGTCGGGCGCGAGCAAGACGCGGGATATTGCGCGGAAATCCGTGCACGCGCCGCAGAACTGGGCCTTTCCAAGAGGGTTCGGCTGGTTGGCCCGCACAGCGATATGCCGGCCGTGATGGCGGCGCTCGACGTGTTCGTCTCGCCCGCGCTTCGCGAAGGCTTCGGCCTGGTCGCGCTCGAGGCGCAGGCCGCCGGCACGCCGTGCGTGTTGTCGGAAGGCTTCCCAGCGCTTATCGATATGGGGCTGGGGCTGGTGTCGCGGCCCGAAGGCTATGACATCGATCGGTGGGCAGATGCGGTGGAGATGGCCGCTCGGCAGGATCGCCCCTCGCGCGCGGCAGCGGCTCGGGCCATCGAACAGCGGGGCTTCTCGGCCCATGAAAACACGCGGCGGATCGAAAGAGCCTGGCGCGATCCGTCCTTCATGCCCGGAGAGACCGCATGAGCGCACAAGTTTCGGCCTCGTTGCTGCTGTGCGGCGATATCTGCCCTACGGACGATACCCGGGCATTGTTCGACGGCGGCAATCCGGAGGCCCTGATGGGCGGCCTCGCGCACAGGCTCCGCGCGGCGGATCTCGCGGTCGCCAATCTCGAATTCGTGATGAACCGCTCGGCACCCGCTGCCGAAAAGATCGGACCGGTCCTCGCAGGAAAGCCGCGGGACGCACAGTTTCTGGCCGCCGCAGGCTTCGGGATGCTCACCTGCGCGAACAATCATATCAAGGACTACGGCGAGGCAGGGGTGCTCGAAACGCTCGCGGCATGTCGCGAAGCCGGTCTGCGGACCACCGGTGCCGGGCATGACGCAGCACAGGCGGCCGAGCCGGCAAGGATTATGCTGAACGGTCGCAAGATCGGCATCTTCGCGCTCTCCGAACGCGAATTCAATGCAGCGACGAAGGCCGAGGCCGGAGCCCATGTGTTCGACCCGCTGACCGACCTCGAAACGCTGCGTGCACTGGCCGAGGAATGCGATTTCGTCGTCGCGATCTACCATGGCGGAATCGAGTACTACCAGTATCCCAGCCCGCTCCTTCAGCGGACCTGCCGTTCCTTCGTGCGGCATGGGGCCGATCTGGTGCTGTGTCAGCACAGTCACGTGATCGGGACCATGGAAGCCTATGAGGGCGGCCATATCCTCTATGGTCAGGGCAATTGCATCTACGGGTATCGCGCCGGCAAACCCCAATGGAACGAGGGGCTGGCAGTCTCGGTCAAACTGCCGGGCGGCGATGACAGCGCGCCCGAGATCGACCTGATCCCGATCGGTTGCGACGAGAACGGCGTTGTCGATCTCTTGCCGCCGGAGCATGCAAAGGCTTGCCTCGATGCGCTCGGAGAACGCTCGCGCCAGGCAGAGGACGAGGTTTGGCTGGAGCAGTCCTGGAACGCCTTTTGTGACCGTCTGGCCGGGAACCAGTTGCCGCATGTGCTGGGTCTGGGGTTGTGGCCGACGCGGCTCAACCGGGTGCTCGGCGGGCGTCTCGTGCGCATGCTTTACAATCGGCGCCAGCGGATGATCGCGATGAATGTCGTGCGGTGCGATGCCCATCGCGAAGTCGCCCTCACGGCCTTCGAACAATCGCTCGGGCGACGCGATCGCGCGATACCGCCGGGAAGCGGCGAGCCATGATCCCCTATTTCCTCCATCTGGCCTGGACTACTCTGCTGGCCTTTTGGGCGGAGCGGCGCGCGATGCCGCGCTTCGCGGCGATCGCACTTGCGGGTATCCTGATCCTCTCGCTGGTGCTTTTCGCGGGGTTGCGCGCAGTACCGGTGGGGGCCGACACCATCGCCTATGTCAACCGGTACGAATATCTCGTCGGGAACGGCCTTGTCTGGGACGCTGACGGAACCGCGGAGGTGGGTCACAAGCTGCTGTTCGCCATTGCACGTCTGCTGTCCGACGACTGGTCCGTAGCTCTGATCGTCACGTCCGCGTTCGCGATCTTCTTCTATCTGCGCGCAATTACGCGGCTGGCGGCGAGCCGGGCGATAGCCATCTTCACGTTCATCGCTTTCGGATATTTCGTCTTCCACATGAACGGCCTGCGCCAGGGAATTGCGCTGGCGGTCTACTTGAACGCGCTGCCCGCGCTGATCGCCGGTCGGCCGGGGAGGTATGCCTTCTGGGCGATATTGGCCTCGTGCTTTCACATCACGGCCATCTTCACATTGCTTGCCTATCCGCTGCTGCGCGAGAGATTCTCGGCCCGGGCGATCTTCCTGCTCCTGACCATCGGTGCCGTGGCGCTGATCGGGCTGGATGCGGTGTTCGGGCTCGCCGGGCTCGCCAACGAACGGTACGAAAGCTACGCGGAACGTACCGAGACGGGCGGCGCCCTGCTGGCACTGTTCTACGGCACGATGAGCGTATTCTTCATCGTCATGCGCCCGATCATCCGCCCGCAGTGGGCCCGCGCCTATGATGTGTTCCTGCTGATGCTCGTTCTGGGGGCGACGATCCACGCGATGGTGTCGGCAACCGGCATCTATATCGAGATTTCCCGGATGGCGCTCTATTTCCACGCCGGCATGATTTTCCTGTGGCCGATAGCCATTCTCTCCCTCCCGGATCGCCGATCGAGAGCCTACATGCTGCTCGTCATGGCGGCGCTGGGGGGGGCCTTCTATTTCGTCTATCTGCGCGAGATCGGCAACCTCATCCCCTACCAGACCGCCTGAGGGAAGCTTCTGCTTCCCGGTGCCGCAACATCAGAGGCCTGCCGTCATGAAAGTCACCATCGGATTGCCTTTCTACAATGCCGAAAAGGACCTGCCCGATGCCATCCGGTCCATCTTTGCGCAGACCCATCAGGATTGGGAGCTGATCCTGGTAGACGACGGCTCGACCGATCGTTCGCTCGACATTGCGCGATCGGTCGACGACCCGCGCGTGCGCGTGATTTCCGATGGCGAGAACCGCCGGCTTGCCGCACGCCTCAACCAGATCGTGGACGAGGCACAGACGCCGGTCATCGTGCGCATGGATGCCGACGACCTGATGGCGACCGACCGGATCGAGCGCCAGCTGGCCGTGCTCGAAAGCATGCCGCAGGTCGACCTCGTTTCCACCGGGCTGGTGTCGATCGACGATGACGACCAGCCCTTCGGAGCCCGCAGCCACCCAGCCTCGACAATGACGCGCGAGGATCTGCTGCGCAAAGCCGGGACGGGGATCGTCCATGCCTCGGTCATCGGGCGGCGCGCGTGGTTCCAGCGCAACCGGTACGATCCGACCTATCCGAGCGCGCAGGATTACGAATTGTGGCTGCGGTCGAGCTCGAAGGACGATCTCGCCGTTCACATCATCCGCGAGCCACTCTATTTCGTCCGCGAGCTGGGCAGTGTGACCGCCGCGAAGATGTTTCGCGCCTACCGGATGGATCGTCGCTCCCTGCGCCGCAACCGACGCACCGTGGGCGAAGCGCGCTATATCCTGCGCTCGTTCCTAAAGACCGGGGCGCTGGCCGCCATCGTCGCGACCGGACGGCTCGAATGGCTGACCCGGCGCCGGTCGCAACCGATGGACGATCCCGCGCTCGCCGCGTGGGTCAGATCCGAAATTGCCAAGATCAGGGCGCATGATGTCCCGGGCCTCTGATCGCGCCCGCGGATCCCATGACCGTCCCCGGGCGGTGGTGATCATGCATTCGGTGCTCAACCTGAAATGTTTCTGGGTGCCCATTCTCGAGGCGATGTCGCGCGAGTTCGACGTGACACTTTATATCCGAAACGACATGCCCGAAGTACTCGACCGACTTTCGCTGCCCTGCCGGGTGGAGTTCATGCCGATCCACCGGCAGATCGCGCCGCTCAGGGATTTGCAGGCGATCTTCGCGATCTGGCGTCAGCTGCGGCGCGACCGGCCGCAGCTCCTGCAGACGATAACGCCCAAGGCCGGTCTGGTCGGGATGATCGCTGCCTGGCTCGCCCGCGTGCCTATTCGCATTCACACCTATCAAGGGGAGGTCTGGTGTCTTTCGACCGGTCCGAAGCGAAAGCTTCTGAAGGCGATGGACTGGCTCGTCGGTCGACTTGCGAGCGACATACTCGCCGTCAGCCAGACCGAGTTGGAATTTCTTCGGCGCGAGGGCGTGCTCGGCAAGGACCGGGGAAGGGTGCTCGGTTCCGGTTCGATATCCGGCGTGGACCTGGTCCAGTTCGATCGGTCGATCGCGCCCGATCAAGCCCTGCGCGAAGCGCTTGGCCTCGGCGGGGATGAATTCGTTTTCGTCTTCATCGGGCGCTTGCAGCGCGACAAGGGCCTCCATGTGCTGGCCAAAGCCTATGCGAGCGTCATCCGCACCGTTTCGCGCCCCACCAAGCTGATCGTAGTGGGCGAGGACGAGCAGGATCTGGGGGCGATGATGCGCGCCAGGCTGGGCGACAAGGTTGCCGTCGAGCCGTTCAGCGATCGTCCGCAGGATTACCTGCGGCTGGCCGACGCGGTCGTCCTGCCGAGCTTTCGCGAAGGGTTCGGGTCGGTCCTCATCGAAGGTGCGGCAATGGGCGTGCCCGCAGTCGCCTCGCGCATCTACGGCGTCGACTGCGCGGTGAAGGACGGGGAAACGGGCCTGCTGTTCGAGGCCGGCGATCCGGCTGCCCTTGCCGAGGCGATGACCACGCTAGTCGAGCAACCCGATCTTCGCCGCAGGCTCGGCGATGCGGCGCTGGCACGAGTGCAGAGCGACTTCGATCAGCGCAAAGTGATCGCGAATCTCGTCGCTTACTATCGCCGCCAGCTCGGCGACAGGAAGGTCTGACGATGCCGTTCTGGAAGCGATCCTTCGACCTCTTGTTCGGCCTGACGCTCGCGCTGGTGCTCGCGCCGGTGATGCTCGCGATCGGCCTTGCGATCCTGCTCGTCGATGGCGGGCCGGTGTTCTACGTTTCCGACCGGGCCAGGACACCGGACGAGACCTTCCGCCTGGTCAAGTTCCGGACGATGCGCCCCGATCCCGGCGACCGGGGCGCTTCGGGCGGCCACAAGGAGCACCGCGTAACGCGCACGGGGCGATTCCTTCGACGCTCGCGGATAGACGAACTGCCGCAGCTCTGGAACATCCTGAGAGGCGACATGAGCTTCGTCGGCCCACGTCCGCCGTTGATGTTGTATGTTCGGCGTTTTCCCGAAATCTACCGCGAGGTCCTCTCCTGTCGGCCGGGCGTTACCGGCCTCGCCTCGGTGTTCTATCACGAACACGAAGAGCGGTTGCTGCGCACGACCACCGGCGATCAGGACAACGAGACGATTTACGAACGGCGCTGCATTCCACGCAAGGCCCGGCTCGACATGATCTATGCCGAGAACCGCAGCCTGCGCTTGGACATCTGGCTGATCCTGGCCACACTTTCCCGCCGCTTCAGATAGGCAGCGAACGGCGCCTGGCGGGTTCGCGACAGGGGCGCATCTCGGGCTGAATTCTCCGGTCGCTCACGTCGCCTCGGACTGGAGACGCGCAATATCCGCGTATAGCTGCGATGGAATGCCGAATTCGTGCGCGAGGTTGTCTGTCTCGCGCAGGCGGCTGTCTCCGAACATCCGTTTCCCGGTGGCGCCGGTGATGCTCAGCAGGGGTACTCTGAGCGCTTCGGGGATGGCGACGGTCCTAAGGCCGCTGCTGGCGCGTGCGGCTTTGCGATAGGCGAAGGGCTCTGCATCGGCGGCATGGACGGTGCCGCGCCTGGGCGGGCGGGCGAGCAGCCCAAGGATGGTCTCTGCCGAAAGATCGGCCGAAATCATTGCGCGCTCGATGTCGTTGGCGGGAATAGGGAGTATCCGGGTTTTCTTCCAGAGGCGCAGCAAGCTGCCGAGCTTTCCTGGCTTCGCGAAGGAATAGACCAGCGGAAGCCGCAGGCAGGTCACCGCGAACGCGTCGTTCGACAGCTCGTTCAGCGCATCGTCGGCATCGCGCTTGGATCGACCATAATCGCTCGTCGGATTCTCCGGCGTCGACCCATCGACCAGCAGGGCATCGCCGTAGACCGAAAAGGAGGAAATATGGACGAAGTGCGCGACGCCGGCCTCCCGCGCGTGACGGGCAATCTCGCGCGGGAGCGAGACGTTCACGTGGCGCAGAAGCTCGGGCGGGCCACTGCTTTGCCCGATGCAATTTACGACCCGATCAACATTCACGAAATCGGTAGATCCGAGGTCCTCGTAGCGAGCGACAATGCGCTCTCCCTCGTGTCCCTGAGGAGAGCGAGACATGGCGACGCAATCGCGACCCAGACGCCGGGCCAGCGCGGCCCCGATCTGGCTGCCCGCGCCCACGATTGCCACTTTGGGTTCTGATATCACCACCGGCTGCTTCTAGTCCCTCAATATCGCCCCTCGTCCCACGGTCATAGCAGACCGAAGACGAACGGGTATTCTTTCCGCCAACCAGGGATTTTCGGGGGGCGTGGAAAAGTGCCTGGCCCGCGCGCCTTTCCCGGCCTCAACACCGATATCGCCTCGATGATGCGAGGATTTTCTCGCCGGAACATGGATGCAAGGTGGGCCGCGACGAGGTGGGATCCGGGTGCCCGGCCTCAGCGGATGAATACGATCGCCTCGATAGCCCCATCTATCGGCTGCGCGGTCGTCCACGCGCGACCCGCAATAGCCAGACGGACCGATTCGCAAGCGACGACCGCCGCCGGCAGATCGAGCGTGAAGCGTGCGGGGACGAAGGCACGCGTCGTCGACGGGCCTCCTTGTGCGCAGGAGACCGAAATTTCCACCTCGCCGAGCTGATCGGCCGGCTGAAGATCGTGCGCGATGCGCAGGCCGGTCACGTCGTCCGGCAGATCGAGCAGGCGCTCCGCGAGCATGCCCCCATTTCCCGGCCTGATGCGAATCGTCAGCCCGCCACCGTCGCGCGCCCGGGCATAGGCACCATACTCATCGGTCAGTCGCCAGTCGAAGGGCGGAAACTCGGCCTGCCAGTCGAGGCCGGTGTCGGACGGGCCGCCCCCGCCCGCACTGCCATCGCCATACGCGCGGTAGAGTGCGAACGCTTCGGCCACGCGACCTGTCCGTGCCAGATTGGCAATCATCGCCCGGTCGGTAACGGGGTCGATCGCCGCGCTTTGCGGAAGCGCCAGACGGATGGCGGCAAGATTGGATGCGGACTGCTCGTCGAGGGAGCTGGCAAGGAGGAAATCCTCTCGCCAGGGAGAGGGTCGAGACAGCAGCCGGACGAATTCCGCAACCAGCGTCTCGTCGCGCATGAGTTCGACCACCGACGGGGTGATCTGCCGACTGATCGAGGGCGATACCAGCAGCAGATCATTGACCGTGCGCAGAACCTCTTCGGACTGCCCGGTTTCGCTGTAATGGCGCAGCAGCGCCGATTGAGTGAAGGCATCGCGGCGGCTCAGCCGGGTGGCCGCAGCCAGAAGCTCGCCGCGACGCGCGGGCGTTGCATCCCAGGAAAGGATTGCGAGCGGCAGGGGGTTGAGCAGCGAACGATCGAGCGTATCCCGCGCGAGATCGCGTGCCTCCCCCACGCGGATAGTGTCCACTCCACCGCCCGATGCGGGCACGCGTATCGCCTGCCGCGTCAAAATCAGGGTCGGTATGGGCACCGTGTCGGAAAGGTCGGCGGCGAGTTCGGGCATGCGGTAGGCAAGTGCCATCGCCATCGAATGCTGGAGGGATGCAACGGCAGCCAGAAGCGCCATTGCAGCAACGGCGACCGGCAGGATCAGTCGGGAGCGCGGCGCTTCGGTCACGCGCCTAGCGCCGTCCCGCCCTTCGAATCGTAGTCGTATCCGTAGCCATAGCCGTAACCATAGCTGTAGCTCTCATTGCGCTTGTCCAGCTTGGTCACCACTACGCCCAGGATCTTGCCCTGCGTCGCGCGCAGTCGCGTCAACGCCTGTGTGATCGAACGGAAGGTGCTGGCATTGGCCTGTACGACATAGACGATCGCGTCCGCCGCATCGGCGAGCTGCGGGGTGTCGGCCAGGCCGAGGATCGGCGGCGCATCGAGGACGATGTAGTCGTAATGCCGCTTGAGTTCGTCCAGCACCATTTCGGTGCGTGAGGTGGCGAGGATATCGGCCGGATTGAGAGTCGACTTGCCGGCCGGGATGAAGTCGAGGTTGAACTTGTCCATCCGCACGCTGGGCAGGTTCTCCGTCTCGCCTGCCAGATAGGTCGCCATGCCGATGGCCTGCTTCGACTGGTTGAGGCGGATCGAGATGCCCTTGCGCCGCAAATCCATGTCGACGAGCAGCACCTTCTTGCCCTTGCGGGTGAAATTGTACGCCAGCGCGAGCGAACTCAAAGATTTCCCTTCATCCGGACGGGTGCTGGTGACGATGATGATCTTGTCCTCGGTCGCGGTGGCATAGTCGATCGCGACACGCGCAGAGGCATAGGCTTCGGAAAGCTGGGATTTGGGGTCGGCGAGCTGCCGGTCGATATCGTCGGGTTCGAACTTGGGGATCAGGCCCAGCAGCGGAACCTGGAGCCGCCGCCGGATTTCGGACGGGTCGCGCACGGTATCGTCCACCACATCGCGGACGAACACCAGTCCGCCGCCCGCGACCGCAGCCGCGGCCAGCGCAATCAGGAGGTTGGTGAACAGCTTGGGACTATACGGAGAAACGGGCGGTTCCGCCGCCTCGATCAGCGTCATATTGTTGCGACCGCTCGTGGCGACGCCCAACTCCTTGTACCGCTGCAACAGCGCGTTGTAGAGTTCGCGATTGGTCAGCACTTCGCGCTGGAGGATGCCGTACTCCACGCCCTGGTCCTGCTGCGCGAGATAGCGTGTCCGCGCCTGGTCGAAACGTTGTTGGAGTTCGGCTTCTTCGCGCTGAGCCGCGCGCAATTGTGCTTGGAGCGCCGAGCCGCTGAGACTCTGTTGCTCATTGAGCGCAGCCCGGAGCGAGTTGAGCTCTGCCTGTGCCGCCTCGACCTGGGAATTCTGCGGGCCAAGCGTGGTCCGCAGCCGCGCGAGCGTCGCCTCGACCTCCGAGATGCGGGTGCGTATCTCTTCCTGCCCGTTTGACTGCGAGGTCCCGACGCTGGCGGTGCTGGCGGCGGCGATCCGCCTTGCTGTGGCCTCCGCCAAGGCCTGATTGAGCGCCGCCAGCTGGTTCTCGACCAAGGTCTGCTCGGCCTGTTGGTCACCCGACGATCTCTGCTGGAGGACGACGATGCCGTTGGCATTGGCGAATTGAATCAGTTCCGCTTCCGAATTCTCGAGCCTGGCACGCAGTTCGGCAAGCTGGCTGTCCAGCTGGCGACGCGCTTCGACCGTGTCACCGAAACGCTTGTCATAATTCGCCTCGAGAAACTGCCCGGCCCAGGCGTTCGCCAGCCGGGCCGAGACCTCCGCGGATCCGCTGCGCACCGAAACATCGACTAGGTTCGACATTTCGAGCGGACTGACTTCGACATGGTTGAGCAGACTGCGCGCGACCTGGCGTTCGTTCGGGCCTGACCCTTCGGCGAAGCCCAAGGCGGCAAGGGCGGCTCGATCCTGAACCAGGTTTTCCGCCTCCACGACCCGGTCGGCGAGGAAGCGCGAGCCAAGCAGGACATATTGCGTCGCGTAATACTGGCGGTCGCGCGCCTCGCCTTCTATCGCAATTTCCTCGATCTCGGCCGCACCAGAGTCTACGCGGCTGATCTCGATCCGCGCAGTGGCAAGATATTGGGGCGTCTGCAGCAAGGTGAAAATGACGGCGAGCGTGAGCGCGATCGCGAGAATGGCGATGAGCCAGACGCGCAGCTCGATCGCACGCTGCCACAAGCGCTGCGGATCGATCATGTCGATCATGCCGGTCCCGAACGCCCGGCTTTGCTCGTTCTCCTGAGTTTCGAGTGCGGTGCGCTCCCTTGCGTCGATCAGGCCATTGGGAATAGTCATCAAGGGGGCTCTCAGTTCGTCGCCCGGTCTATCAGGACCGAGGCCGTGGCAAGGGCCGGCAGCAGTTGGAGGATCGTCTCCAGCCGCCGACGCGCCGGCGAATCGCCGACCATCACGATATCGTTGGGGTAGAGTGCCGGGTCCTGATAATTGCCGCGTTGGATGGCGCCAATGTTATAGACACCGATGTACTGTTCGCTGCCGACTTCGCGGAACACGAGCACGTCGTCCAGCTGCGCATACTTCGTGGTCCCACCGGCCGTATTGATCGCCCGCATGAGCGTGGTGGTCGAATCGACTGGGAAATTGCCAGGCTTGTTGACCTGTCCGCCTATCGAAAGCGTGGGGTGGCGATCGACGGTCGAGCGGACGATGACATCGGGATCGAGGACGAAGCGAGGCGATAGGGCCCCCTCGATCCGGTCGGCCAGTTGGCCCGGGAGGAGCCCCGCTGCGGACACGCTGCCCAGATAGGGAAATTCGAGATTTCCATCGGTATCGATAGTGTAGGTGCCGTTGAGCGACTCGTCCTGACGCACCGAAATCTCGAGGATGTCGAGCCGCCGAAGGCCGTAATAGCTTTCGGTGCTGGGGGTCGGGAGCGTTTCGAGGTCCGTGACCTCGATTTGCGGAGCCATGCCTAGGCTGCGATCGGTCGCACACGCGGCAAGCAGGGTCGACGCGCATATGATGAGCGCAATCCGCCTTACCAAATCCGTCATTCGATCCCCTCCAATTCTCGACGTGCCTTATCCCCCTTGGCTGCCGGAGGGAAGGATTGATCTGGCGTCCCGGCCCGACCAATCGCACTGCGCGAGACGACCGCGAATGTTGCGATCATCCATACCGCCAGGAACTGGAAGAGCGGCGCTCTCAACGGGTAGTCGACCGCGCTTCCCACAATCAGCGACACGACCACGCCGGCACCGGCAATCGCGAGGATACGAGCGCGCGGTCCGCCGCGCACGAGCCGCAGGATTGTCCAGCCCAGCCAGTGGAGCGCAAGCAGCGCGATCGCGAGAGCGGGCAAGCCGCCTTCGATGACGATCTGGAGCAGGTCGTTGTGCGCCTGGTTGATGTAATCGGGCATCAGCAGCGAGGATGGTTCGTGAATCTGATAGACGATTTCGAAAGAGCCCATTCCCGAGCCCCAGGGTAAATAGGTTCCTGCCATGTCCCACAAGACCGGCAGGATCTCGACCCGCATGTCGTCGAAGGTCTGTTTCATCAAGAGCTCGTCGACGCCCGCGATGCGATCGGCCGAAAGGAACAACGCCGCAATCGCGACGCCGCCGCCCAGGAGCGGAAGCGCGGTCTTCCAGCCGCCTGGCAGCTGTTGCCCTTGCCGCTCCGCGCGATCGCCTTTGCGGGCGGGCGCGTAGGACCGGGCCAACAAGGCGATGAGCGCGGAGGCGAAAAGCGCGATCACGGCCAGGCCAAGCCCCGCGCGCGATCCGTTGATCAACTGGAAGGTCAGCAGCAGGAAGAAGCCGGACCCGAGCACCGGCATATGCCAGAAGGGCCCCGAACGCGGCATGAGCGCCGCGGTCGCCGCGATCACGATCATTCCGATCGCGCTCAGCATGGCGGCGTGGTTCGCATTTGCGAGCAGGCCGACGGCAGCGCCCCGGTTGGTCACGGCATAGACGTACAGCATGCTGTCCGGGCCCAGCGTGATTTGGACGATGCCCAGCAGTGCGCTTGCGAGGATCACGGCGATCACCACTTGGATCGCTACCGGCACCGCGCTTTTTCGCATGGCAACGAATAGGAAAAGGGCAGCGAGGGGAATCGAAAGCGCCCAGAGCGCATGTTCGGTACGCCATGGAACCATCGAAAGCGGGCGCCAGCTTTCATCTCCGATGGCATCGGCCACCGCTGCCATGGGCTCTCTTCCGGCAAGCGAACGCCACAGATCGGGCGGCAGCGGAACGAGCTGCAGCAAGGTGAGGATGGCCCAGGCGGCCAGCAGCCAGAGTGGAACGCGCAGTGCGCTCCAGTCCGCATGCCACGCCCGCCACAGGCCGAAGCCTGCGGCAAGGCAGGCGAGGGGCAACAGGATCACGAGTTGCAGCATGTCGAAGCGCGAGCTGCCACCAAGGGTCGCGATGCAAAATGCGAAGAATACGGCGGCGCCTACGGCCGGGCGCGCGGTACGTTCTCCACGATCGTCAGCCGTCCGCGCCCGCTTCCTCGGGTAGCTGTCCGCAAAAAGCGCCATCGCAATCGGTATTCCCTGCCCGTGTCCCAAAGTGTCGGTGCGGCCCTATCGGCGACCCACAAAACAGTCAGACGCGCGCAGATCGTCTAGGCCGCGCGGCGTGGCGAATGTCAACCGCAGCATGGGTACAAGACGGCCTAGCCGCGCACGGGCGGTTCCTCCGACCATGTGCCTATCCGGGCAGCCGTGCCGCAACCTCCTGAGCGAAGGATCGTGCGGCCTGGCGCGCCGAGGCGATTTCCAGGCTGGAGCCGTCGAGATAGGCGACCGGCGCCAACTGTCCGGAAATCTCGAAGTTGGTGCGATTGCCCAGTCGCAGACCGGTGTAATCGGAAAAGACCACCCCGATCAACTCTACGACATGCACCGCGCCGTCGGCCACCGCGCTCGCCAGCTGGCCGCGGGTCGCCGCCCGAAAACTGATGTCATCGACGATCAGATCCTCCATCGACGAGCCGGCCGACACGGCAGGTCCCGGATCGCCCGCGTCCCACACGCCTTCGAAGGGCACGTTCGGCAGCGACGGCAGCAGGATGCCCTTCTGGTCGGTCCCGCGATAGGCAATGATGAAATCGCCGCGCGCAAGGCGTGTATCGTCGCTAAAGGCGAGCCGCCATTCATCCCCCGATCCGTCGAAGCGTGCAGGCGAGAGCGGCCGTTGGCTGTTGCTCGGCGCAACGAAATGCAGGACACCCTTGAGGTCCGCCACCCGACCGACAGGCTGGCCGTCCGCAGCGACCGGGACGGCGCCTCCCGCATCCTGGCGCAATGTCGCCCTGTCCGTCACGTCCCACACGGCGATCGCTGCCGGCTCGGCCAGCAGCCTTGCGAGCGGAGTGGGGGCCGCGCCATGACCGCCCAGCAGTGCGCGAAAGGTCCGGCGCGCGGCGCGATGGGTTCCGAAACCGAGCACGTTCAGGCCAACCCGACGATATTGGTGGCGCTGGTCCCGGTGGCGCGGATCGCGCTTGCGCGGACATCGAGTATGCCGCCGCCAGGGAACGCTGCGAACAGCACGTCTTCGGTGCCGTCCAGTGGCCGCAGGACAATATCGCCGCCGCCGCCGACGTAAATGGCTTTCGTAACCGAAGGCAATTGGGCGCTATCCGACGGGGCGATGGCGAATGCGCATGCGGCCGGCGCCATCGGGCTGTCGGCATGGCGGCGGAAACGGTCGTGCATGGGGGATGCTCCTCCTGGTCGATTGCGAAGAAGCAAATCCGTTATGCACGCCGATGCGAGTAGGAAAATGGTTTGTTGTGCGAGCGTCCCGCGGCCTCAGACCTGATAATAGTCGCGGTACCACGCCACGAATTGCCTGATCCCTTCGCGAACGTCGGTCTGCGGGGCGAAGCCGGTGAGATTGTGCAGGAGGTTGGCATCCGCCCAGGTCGCGGGAACGTCTCCCATCTGCATGTCCATGTAGTTGCGCTGAGCCGGACGACCGCACTCCTCCTCGATCGCGTCGACGAAATCTTCGAGGCGAATCTTGTCGTTGTTGCCGATATTGACGATCCGGAACGGTGCGACCGGACTCAAGCTGTCCCATTCCGGAACATCTTCGGGCGCTGCGGGCCGCTCGGGAATAGCATCGATCAGCAGACGGATGCCGTGCGCCAGATCGGTGACATAGGTGAAATCGCGGTACATCCGGCCATGATTGTAGATGTCGATCGGCTCACCATTGAGGATCCCGCGGGTGAACTTGAACAATGCCATGTCCGGCCTTCCCCATGGGCCGTAGACGGTGAAAAAGCGGAACATGGTGGTCGGCAGGTTCCACAAGTGCGCGTAGGAATGCGCCATTGCCTCGGTCGCCTTCTTGGTCGCGGCATAAAAGGTCAGCGGAGTGTCCGCCTTCTGATTTTCGTCGAAGGGCATTTGATCGTTCGCCCCATAAACCGAACTCGTCGACGCCATCAGCAGGTGATCGACCGCCAGCTCGCGCGCACATTCCATGAGATTGAAAGTGCCGACGACATTCGCGTCGAGATAGGCTCGCGGGTTCTCGAGACTGTATCGCACCCCCGCCTGTGCCGCGAGATGGACGATGACGTCGGGCTTGAACTGCGTGCACGCCGCGTTGAGCGCTTCGGCATCCTCTAGCATCGCCTCGCTCGAGGTGAAACGCGGGTTCTGCGCCAGCATCGCGTGCCGGCGCCGTTTGATCCGCACATCGTAATAGTCGGTCATCCCGTCATACCCGTGGACCGCAAAGCCTTCGGCAAGCAGTTCGCGTGCGAGATGAAAACCGATGAAGCCGGCGGTTCCAGTGATGAAGACCCTGATCTTGTCTCTCCCGATGCCCTTATCGCGCGCTTCGCGCGGCGCGCGTTACAGCGACCAATACACGTAACTCCGTGCAAACACCTGCGGATCGAGGGCCGACTTTATATCGACGAAGACCCCTCCATCGCGAAGACTGCGGCGCGTAAGTTCGACAATCTCGTCCGCATATGCACGGTGCGGAACGGCATAGACCAGCGCATCGAGCTCGGTGAATGCGTCGAGTCCGACGAGTGGCAGGCCATAGTCCGCTTCGAATTCCTCGGGCGAAGCGAGGGGATCGTGGCACATCGCATTCATCCCGAAGCCGCGCAGTTGCTCGAGCAGTTCGGCCGATTTGCTGTTGCGCACGTCGGGCACGTTTTCCTTGAACGTCGCACCCAGCACGCCGACGCGGGCGCCCTGAATGGCGACGCCTGCAGTTGCCATCTGGCGGAGCAATTCGGTGGCGATATATCGCGGCATGCCGTCGTTGATCCGCCGCCCGGCAAGGATCACTTCGGGGTGGTAGCCCAGCCGCTCTGCCTGTGCCGTCAGATAATAGGGATCGACCCCGATGCAGTGCCCCCCGACCAGTCCGGGTGTGAAGGGCAGAAAATTCCACTTCGTGCCCGCGGCTGCGAGGACGTCGGCCGTGCGAATGCCCGACAGGTGGCAGATCTTCGCCATCTCGTTCATCAGCGCGATGTTGATATCGCGCTGCGTGTTCTCGAGAACCTTGGCCGCCTCGGCCACCTTGATCGAAGAGGCGCGGTGCACGCCGGCGTCGATAATGGCTTCGTAGGTGCGCGCCACCGTCTCGAGCGTTTCCGAATCCTGGCCTGCGACGACCTTCGTGATCTGCTCGATCGTATGGACCTTGTCGCCCGGGTTGATCCTTTCAGGACTGTAGGCGAGCTTGAAATCCTTGCCTGCCTTGAGGCCCGAGACTTCCTCCAGGACGGGGCCACAGATTTCTTCGGTCGCTCCGGGATGGACGGTCGATTCGAAGACGATGATGGTGCCCGGTGCCAGGTGTTCGCCCACGGCGCGACAGGCGCTGCGCAATATCCTGAAATCGGGATTGCGGTCGACATTGATCGGAGTGGGCACCGCAACGACGACGAAATTGCAATCGGCTACGCGCCCAGCGTCGGTGCTGAATTCGAGTTCCACTTCGGCGAGCTGATCGTCCGTAAGCTCGCCCGTGGAATCGGTGCCGCCACGCAGCTCCGCCACGCGCGCTTCCGAAATATCGTAACCGATTACGCCGGAAAATTTTCGCGCGAACGCATGCGCAACGGGCAGGCCCACATACCCGAGGCCAACGACGCAGATGCGTGGATCGTGTGCGGACAAATCATCAGACATCTTATGCTTTCGCCCCGAACCGCCCAAAAGTCGCCGCCCCGCAGCGAACGCCCGGGGCCGAAATGCCAACTTGCGCGACATAGAGGAAGGCCTTCGCCAAAGTCGAGCTTGGTATTCGACGCCCGCTTCGATCGTCTTGCTGTGCCCGCCCATGCCGGCCGGTCCCACCTCGGGTCCGACTGGAACCGGGCGGGCTGCATCCTTATTCCTGTCCACGATCATCGGCCGCTTGCAGGTCCGCCGCCAGCCACTGGTGCAATTCGAGATCGCGATTCACCTCGGACCGAAAGCCTCGATCCGCCTTTCCCGCCAGAATGAGGCGGCTCCGGTCAAAGAGCCATGCCGGGTAATGCAGCCAGACAAGGCGCGCATCGGCGTCAATTCCCGTCGCTGCGGAAATCTTGGCGCGGCTCGGGCGGAGAGCGCCGGCCAGCAAGGCCAGCAGCTTGCGACCGAGTGGCCTATCTTCCTGCAGATCGCGTGCGAACTTGCGCGCTCTGATCGTATCCGGCGGAAGGACCAGCAGGGCAGCCACGTGATCGACCAGCCCTCGCGATACGGGCGCGGGATTTGATCCGGCACGTTTCGCCAAGCTGCTGTGCCGAATGAGCACCTGCGAGAGTAGCGCCTCGGTTCGCGCCAAGCCGAAGGATTGCGCGGCGCGGGCGAACTCGTCGCGCAGTTCGGGGTAACGCGCATGGAGAAAGGCGAGATCGGCGAGCACGAGTGGTCCGCAATCGAACCGGGACTTGAGTCCGGCATGCAGCAGGAGGTGGCAATAAAGCGGGATCGGCGCAGCGCATCGCACCGGCTTTGCCGCGATGTCATGATCCTGGGCGGTTTCCAGAAGCATGCTGGCCAGCGCACGAAAGTCGAACCGGTCGGTGCGGATCAGGGCACGATGCACTTCCACCGCAAGCCCGGATCGCGGGTGGCGCAGGAGCGGCATCTGATAGGCTGCGGAAGTGATTTCTTCCGGGACGCCGGGAAGCCTGCGATACCCCATCGACATGATGATCCGCTGCGCCCTTTCGGCATCTGGCGGTCGAACGAGAAGGTCAAGATCGCGCAGTGGCCTCTGCCCTCCTTCGGGGTAGGCAACCAGGTTGAGCGCCGCGCCTTTCAGAAACACGTGATCGATCGACTCGTCGCGCAGTGCGCCGCCGATGACGACCATCGCGGCTTGCCAGGCGAGCCATCGGCGCGACTGCTTTCTGAAAGCACGCTCGCAAGCCGCCGCGAAATCGTCTGGGAAATCGCCCGGCGCGGCGTCGCGTATCACGCAGTGCAGCAGCGCGCGAAGCCGGTGCTCGCGCGCGGTCTGCGCGATCCAGTTCCATTGCTCGGCTTCGAGATTGGGCTGCGGCGCGCGCCCATGCGGCGCGCCGCAGAGCCAGTCGAACAGCGCGCTGCGGGCTTCGATCATGGCACTATGTCCGTGCGGCGATTCGTGCGTCACGGGGCCGCCAATTCGACCACCCGGTCGGCAAAGGACCAACCCTGGCTGCGGTGCGTGACATAAATCAGGGTGGGGCGACCGGAATGATCAGCAAGCCGCGCGACGATCCGGTCGGCGCCCTCCTCGTCCACCGCGCTCAGCGCTTCGTCGAGGATCAGGAGCCGTGGTTTGGCAAGCAGCGCGCGGGCCAGGCACAGCCGCTGGCGTTCCCCGCCCGACAGGGCCTGCCCACGTTCGCCCACGCGCGTTTCGAGCCCGTCGGGCAAGGCGGCAATCGCCTCCCCCATCTCCGCCCGATCGAGAGCTTCGTCGATGTCGTCCGGGCCTGGCGCAGCGGTGAACCATCGCAGGTTCTCCGCAATCGTCGCATCGAACAGGAACGGATCCTGCGGCAGGTAGGCGATGTCCTCGCGCCAGCGACGCCAGTCGGCCTCGCTGTGCAATTTCTCACCATCGACCCGGACCGAGCCCCTCGTCGCCGGAAGCAGCCCGGTGGCGATATCGAGCAGTGTGGTCTTGCCCACGCCCGACGGCCCCGCAAGCGCCACGAATTCACCCGGCTGCGCGTGGAGCGATGCACCACGCAGCGTCCACTCGCCTTCGCGGTGCGCATACCAGACCTCTTCCACCGCGATGCTCGCGGGGCCCGAGCGTCGCGCAAGGGTCGAAGGCCGGGCAGGAGCAGGTGCCGGTGCGGCCTCCCCGCCGAGCGCCGTGAGTGTCTCGCGCATGGCGGCGAGAGCGGGCAGCATGCTTGCGATGGCTTCTGCGGCCTGCAAGATCTGCTGCCCGGACCCCGCGATGCGGACCACGATGATGACCACGACCAGCAGAACCGGCAGCGACAGATCCATTGCGAAGAAGCCGGTCAGCAAGGTCGCGGCGACCGCTCCGGCAGAGACCAGCTGCAAGGTGCCGCGCATGGCGGACTGGAGCCGGGTGAAGGAGAGCTGGTTTTCGCGCACCAGATCGGTCGCGGCGATCAACTCACGGTTGAACGCCTCTTCCGCATTGTTGAGCCGCGCCAGCTTCTGCCCGCTGAGCAGGTTGCCGAGCGTGCCATGCAGGTGGCGGCCGGTGCCCGTCATGCCCGTGCCGCGGCGGTTCGCCCGCCGCAGCATCGGCATGCCGAGCCAGTAGAACGTGCCGAGCAGAGCGATCACGAAGACCAGCATTGCGGGCGAGAGCGCGGCCAGCACCGCCAGCTGCGCGACGACCACCGCAATCGTGGCACCGCAGCGCATCAGTCGATCATGGCCGATTGCGAGGCGGGAAACGTCCGACAGCACCGTATGCTCGAGGTCCGCCCGGCGCTGCGCGACGATCGCCTTCCACGGCGCATGACGGATGGCGTCGAACAAAATCCGGCGCCAGTGATCGACATATTCGAGTGTGAGGCGCCGCAGATAGACGTCGCGATGGTAGATCGTGAGCGCGCGCAGTACGATCAGCGCGAGGAACGCCGCAGTCACTGCAAGCGCCTTGGCGAGCGCGGTTTCGAGGCCGAAATCCGCGAAAATCTGGTCGAGGCTCACCCCGCCGAACCGGCCCCCGTCGCCGATCGCGGCGGAAAATAGCGGCACCAGCGCAACGACACCAACGGCCTCCAGAACCGCACCTAGGGCGACCAGAAAGGCGCACAGCAGCAGGCGAGAGCCCGCGAAGGCGCGAAAGTCCGACACATAGAAGGTGAACTGGCCGAGCACCGCGGGAATCCTACGCGCGCAGGCCGCAGGAATGGGAGGCAATGCTCATACCGATGCCATACGAGGTGCGACGACTTGTACCTTTTGCACCCTTACGCATGGCCGAAGAGGTCCTGTGCGCGCTGGTGCACCGCCTGGCCAACGCTGCGCCCCATCTTCAGGCCTTCGATATTGTCCGCCTGGATGTGGTAGCCCCCCATGATCCGGCTGATGCCCGCCATCTCGGCCGCCCCGGTGAGCGTGGGCAGCCACAGGGTCACGTCCGGACCCAAAGCATCGGGCTCGGTAATCTCGCCGGGTCGGCGGACCAGCTCCACCTCCAGCCGGTCCGATCCGGTGAACAGGCGCATGGTCTCCGCGCAGGCCGCGCTGACGGTCGAATGGCCCGAGACGTAGCTGGGGAAGGGCGGGCTGACGAAGACGTAAGGGGAGTAGGGATACCACTCGCTCCCCTTCATCACGATCACCCCCCTGCCGGGTCCGCCCCACCCCCGGATCGTGCGATCGCCGTAATAGTGGCGCACCAGCGTCCACGGCCGCGAGGTATCCCAATGGCGCTTCGAATCCCACGACGCGACGAAGGCATCGTGCGCGCACTGGCCGACCTGGAAGAACAGCTTCACGTCGCGGTCCAGATCGTAGCCGTCGCGGCGCGAGATATCCTGCGCGAAGCGCAGCCAGTGACCCGACTGCCCGGTCGATCCGGGCCCGTCGCGCATGAATTCGACGATCGCCTTCTGCCGGTCGGTCAGCCCTGCATTATAGGCGAGCACCTCGTCGACCTCCGCCCTGAGCCGATCCGATCCCACGCGCGGCGGTTCGGGCGCGCGGAACTGGTCGGGGCGGGTGAGCGCGAAGGTTTCGACCCTGTACCAGTGCGGGGTGAGGAAGCCGGGCGCGAAGGTAGAGCCATCGGCGCGGCGGAAGGTGATGGGCTGCCACCGGTCGGGATTCCAGACCTTGTCCGGCGGGTTGACCGGGACATAGCCGGTATAGTCCGAATAGGGCGCCCCGGCCGATCCGGGCTCGTCGCCCAGCTGGTTCGCGCCATCCGAATGGCGGGCGGCACAAAGCCGCTCCGCCACGAGCACGCCGATCCCCGCCGCGCTTGTGCGCGAGGCGACGCCCATCGCGGGATCGTAGCCGAACCGCCGCAGGGCCACGTCGACCATTGCGCGCGATTCGGGATAGATATCCATCAGCGCGCAGGCGGCAGCGTAGCTGATCGCGGCTTCCCTGTTCTCCCGCGTGCGCAGCGCCTCGGGCTGGCGCAGCGAACCGCCGAACATTGCGCCGCGTGCGCGATCGTCGAACGGTGCCCAAGCCTCGTACATCGCGGCGGTCACAAGGGCCATCGCGCGGGCGAGGATAGTCGGCCGGGCGGAGTGCCGCTCCACGTCGCGCACCGCCACGTCGAGCAGCACGTCGAGCCAGTGATAGACGAGCGACTGGCCCGGCCCGCCGACGGAGGTTCCGGCATGCTGGAAACGCCCCTGCGCGCCAAGCGCGCGGTGCGGGAGCATGGTCCCGGCGACGGCCACGCCCATCGCGCTTCCCGACCTCAGAAAAAACCGACGGTCCATCTCGCCATTCCCCCTCAATTCGCGTGGCCGGGCCTACCTGCCCGCCTCGTCCATGGCGCCATTCGGGGCCCCACGGGCGGGCACGAAGGCGCGGTAGGTCTCGCGCTCCTTGCGCCCGACGACGCAGCTCTCGCCGACCATCAGCCAGGCATGCAGGTCCATCGAGGGCGTTTCGCCACTGCGCCTTGCGCCGATCACGATGTGCGAGCCGATGCCGCGGCGCGAGAGCATGGCCGAGGCCGCGAGCGCGCGTGGCAGGCACTTGACCTGCCACGGGAAGGCGTCCCCGATCCGCTCGACCTGCTTGCCGAGCCCGCGCGCCCGTTCCCGCGCACCCGCCGGAAATGCGGCATCGTATCCCGGCTTGCGGCGCAGGAGGCTGCGCCAGTGGCGGGTCGGAACGAAGGTGACGAGGCCTTGCGCGAGGAGCAGCGCGACCCCCGTCTCGAGGCGCGAACCAAGGCTGCGGACCTTCCGGAAGGGCCTCGCCGGACCCCGGCCGATGGTGCGGTGCTCCATCGTCAGGCCCCGGCGGCGCGGGTGACGACGATCTCGCCCCCGGCCAGCGCCTCGGGCCGGATGCGCGAGCGCGATCCGTCGGGCCAGTCGACCACGATCAGCGACACGTTGCGCGCGCGGCCCAGCCCGAAATGCGCGGCGATCGGGTCGAAGGACTGATAGCCGCCACTCGCCTTGACCGGGCGCACCTGGCACGGGCCGACGCGCACCCGCGTGGCGCCATTCGTGCAGATCGTCACACGCGCGCCGATCGCCATGCTGTTGCCCCCGGGCTGGCGCAGGTGGACCAGCAGCCCGCGACCGGCCGGGCGATCGTTGCGATGGGCGATCACATTGGGGCCGGATAGCGACCGCACGAGGTCGACATCGCCGTCGCGGTCGAAATCGAGCCGCGCCGCGCTGAGCGAAGGGATCGGATCGTCGAGGCCGAAGGCGGCGCTCGCATCCTCGAACCGGCCTTCGACATTGCGATAGAAGGTGTTGCGATCATCCTCGGGCGTGCGGGACCAGAAGCCGGACATCACGAGCAGGTCCTGCCAGCCGTCCTGATCGAGATCGGTAAAGCGTGCATCCCAGGTCCAGCCGGGCCGATCGACGCCCTGCGGGGCGGCCACTTCGTCGAATCCGCCGCCCGCACGCCCGGTCAGCAAAATATTGCGATCGAAATAGCTGGGGCCGAGCGCCTTTTCGAGCTCTTCCGCGCTAGTCTGGGGTTTCTGGCGCAGCAGCAGCGAGTCGCAGAGCTCGAGGAAGCGGGGGTTCTTGCCCATATCGCGCCGGCACCGGGCGTGCAGCGCCCGGTCGGGAGCGTCGCTGCGCTCGGCGGAGTAATATTGCGTGAAGGCGCGCGCCGCGCACTGGACCTGCAGGCCCGGGTCGCGGAAGGTTTCGCAGCCCGATTGGAGCCCGGTCTGGTATCCGCCCTTGAGCTGCGAGATTTCGTTCAACCGCCCGACGCAGGCCTTCCGGGCGCGCGCATCCCAGCGCTCGTCCGCGCCGATCTGCTCGCAGATCGTGGTCAGGTTCGCGATTCGCTCCGCGGTCGAGCCCGACTGGTCGGCGGATGCGATCTGCCCGCCGTAATAGTCGGGGATCAGGTCGTTGTTGATGTCGCCTTCGTCGTAACTCATCGACGTGCGCAAGCGGTACGGGAAGGGCACGGCCGTGCCGCGCGCCGAACTCATGACGCCGTTCGCGTCGAACATCTGGAACTCGTCGGTCCACGCGACATCGTCGCCCGAAAGCAGGTCGATCGTCCCGTTGCGGTCGAAATCGCTCGCCAGCAATGTCAGGGTCTGCCCGGGGAAATCGCCGAAGGAGCGCCGCTCGAACGTGCCGTCGCCCTGGCCGAGGAGCAGGAAATTCTGCTGGCTTTCGGCGGTATGGCGGCCGAACCCGGGCGAGGACAGGCCAATGCCCGCATTGCCCAGCGCGATGTCGAGGATGCCGTCGCGATTGAAATCGGCGAAGGCGACCGACTGCGTGAGCGCGCGATCGTCGCCTTCCAGCTTGACCGATGCGGCGGCATCGAAGCTGCCGTCGCGGTTCCAGAACAGGTAATTGCCCTTGTTCTGGGTCGAGACGAACAGGTCGAGCGCGGCATCGCCGTTCAGGTCCGCCAGCGCCACCGCATGCACGATCGCGTCGTCGACCGGGCCGAGATCGGTCTGCTGGCGAACGAATTTGCCACCGATATTGGCATAGATCGCGGCGCCGGTACCGAGGAAGCTCTTGCGCAGCACGAGGTCGGCCCAGCCGTCGCCATGAATATCGCCCGCTGCCACGCCACCGTCGAACTGGTGGAAGAAGGACCGCGCCATCGAATGGAGCGGCTCGGCGATTCCGATGCCGAGGTCGCGACCCACGATGCGGGTGAAGACCGGCCCCTGTGCCGTCGCCGCCTGATTGGCGCCCAGGGGCAGGGAGAGGAGGCCCGAAATGCGCGCGCCGTCGTGGGTGAAGGCAATCGCTTCGCCGCGCACCGCCTGCGCGTCGAGTTGCGGCTGGAGCTCGGTCAGGGGCGTGGCGCGCTCCGTATCGGGCGCCTCGGGCCAGGCGACCACCGGGTTGTTCGCCACCAGCGTGCGATAGCTTGCCATGCGAAAATCGCGCGCCGGCCCGCCAAGAATCTGGGCGAGCAGGCCCGCGCACACGGCCGCGGCGACGACCATCAGCCAGATCGAGACCGCCGTGCGCCACGAAATCGCGCGGCCGATCACGATGAAGGCGTAGACGCTGAAGGATCCCAGCGCGACCACCGCCGTGGCGCCGTAGGAATCCTTCATCCCGATGCTCAGCAGAATCGCGGTGAGGATCACGTCGAGCGCGATCGGCGCGGGCGCGAAGCTGAGGAACAGCGCGGCGAGCAGCATGCCCAGCGCAAGCGCTGCGTAGCTTCCGCCGGGAAGGACGCCGACGAAGGCGTAGGGGCTGAAGACTTCGACGAACAGCGCGCCCAGCAGGGCCGCCGCGAACATCATCGGGACGGTGACGATGAAGATGAAGAACAGGTTGCGCGCGTAGTTGCGCACGAACCATTGCAGCGTGGCGAGAGGGCCGTATTCCCCGGCCTCGTAATCCTTGGGCGCCAGGTTGCGCATCAGCCAGCCCGACAGGCCGCCCAGCTTCTGGTCGATCGCGCCCGTGGCGCGCCCCTCGAACGTCGCGTTGGTTTCGTCGCGCAGGAGGAAGCGGCAGATCAGCGGCACGCCGACAAGCACCATCATGAGCGATGCGAACAGCTTGACCGCCGCCACCTGCAACGGGAGCAGGGCGAAGCTCATCGTGACAACGATCACGTTCAGCGTCGGACTGGCGAGCATCGCGGACAGCGTCGTTTCCAGCCGCAGCCGCCCGGTATGCAGGCCCAGCGCGATCGGCACCGCGCAGTTCACGCACACGCCCAGCGGCGCGCCGATGACCGCGCCCATCGCCGAATTGGCGAAGCCGTTGCGGAAGGAGCGCTTCTGCAACAGCGACAGCAGCGTGAGCGCCATCGCGCCGAACAGCACGCCGAAGGTCATGCCCTTCAGGTTGGTCACGATCCAGTTGATCGTATTGGCCCACAGGACCGAGAGGAAGCTGGCGCCCGGGATCACTTCGATCGCGATGTCGAAGGACAGGCCCGAGAGCGGCGTGTCGGCACCCATCAGCGCCTTTTCGCTGAGCGAGGGATAGCGGCTGCTCGACCAGAAGAAGAGCGCGAGCGCGACGGTCAGCGCGATCACCAGCAGCAGGCGGTAGTCGGGCTTCTTCTCGCCCGTCAGGTCCAAGGTGGGAAAGACCGCCTGGTTCATGCGCAATTCTCGATCGGGTTGTGAAGCGTGGAGCGGCGGGCTTCCCGGGCGCGCGCCATCGGGGAATGATGCCGGCGCACGATGGCGAGCAGATCGGCATGCCGCGCGGCGAAACCTGCCAGTCTTTCGCCGGGGGCTGGCGTATATTCGCGTGCCTGACCGACCCAGCGCGCCTTCGCATCGCCCGCGCTCGACCAGCGCGGCCCCCCGTGTCGATCGAGGCCGAGATGGTCGAGGATGTCCGGATACGCGTCCGCGAGGTCGTCGTAGTCGACGCGCAATACGGTGTCGGGGGCGGTCTGCATGGCGGACACCGAACGGATGTAGCGATCCGCCGCGATCAGAAGCGACCGGTCCTCCTCCAGCGGGCGCAGCTCGGGCAGGAGGGCGGAGGGCTGGCGCTCCCCTTGCGCCCGCAGGCTCACGCTCGGACTGCGGTCGAGCGATTCGAGCACCGCCAGCGGCTCGCGGTGAAGCGCAAGGGCCCGTGCACCCGGCATCGCTTCGAGGAGCGCGGGCATGAAGGGATTGAGGCTGCTGCTGAGTTTGAGAACCAGCCGCTTGCCCATTGCCTTCGCCCGCAACCGCCAGGGCTCGAGCATGGCGAGCGACACCCGCATCGCGGCGGGCCCCTGTTCGATTGCGGCAAAGCGGCCATGCAGCGCCGCAAAGAACGGCGGCTCGCTGAGCACCAGCGCGTCCTCGTGCTGCGCGATATTGCGCGCGAGCAGCGTGGAGCCGCAGCGCGACACCTGGAAGATGACCGATATGTCGGAATAGTCGGGCTGCGGCGCGACCTGCCTCGGCAACCATTGGGCGAGCGGCGCCATGCTCCGGTCCCGGGCATCGCGCGGCAGCCCCTCACGGAAGAACGGCGCGGCGGCATCCATCGCGGCAGGGTCGGCCATCGAGACGAAGAGATGCCTGCCCGGCTGTTCCACATACACCGGAAGATGCGCCGGATCGCTCACGGGTAGGTCCATTCCAGCGTGTCGGCAGGTTTCCACAAATGGCCGCTGACCGCGAAACGCCCGTCGGCAAAGCGGTTGCCGGGCACGCGCGTCGGGCCGACCGCGTGAAAATACCAGCTGGGGAAGGCGACGAAGCGGTTGGGCCGTGGGACGACCTTGGTGAAGAAATTCTCGGCCGCCCTGCCGTTGGCCGGATCGGAATCGAATATGAAAAGCTCGCCGCCCGAGAAGCGCGGCGGATCGGCGCCGAAGTAATAGAGCCAGGTGATTGCGCGCCCGGCATCGTTCGGCCCTTCCAGATTGTCGCGATGCAGGTTGAAGAAGCCGCCATCGACATGGTTGGTCAGCTTGATGCCCGACTTTTCGATGGTGAAGGTGGGCATGCGCAGCGCGGACTGGAAACGGGCGAGATTGCTTGCGATGAAGTCGAGGAAGAACTGGCGCTTCACCTCGAAGTTCGCGGTCCACAGAGTTTCCCGCTTCTGCGGATCATAGGGGCCTCCCCGCCGCGAGATGCCGGCCTTGCCGAACTTCGTCTCCAGCGAACAGGCATGACGATACAGCGCCTCCATCTCGTCGCGCGGCAACAGATCGTCGATGACGATCAGCGGCGCGACGCTGGTTGCGTTCTCGCTTTTGAGCCCGGGTGGGATCGCGAGAATGTCCGGCATGGTATCGATCGCCAGATGCGCGCGGATGGCCTCGCGCGCGTCGGCGATCCTGCCGCTGCGCCGGAGGAGGTTGGCGCGCATCATGTGCCCTTCGTCCGGGGCCGTCCCGGAAGCGATCTTCTTGTCGAGCTGTGCGAGAAGCGCGGCGTTGATATGCGCATCGCCGATGCGGTCGAGTGTCGCGTACCGGGTTCGGGCGGCTTCGTGCATGCTGCCTGCGATCAGTCGACGGGTGCGATCAGGCTGTGATCGCGCAGATCGGTGAGGAATGCGCAGACCTGCGCTTCGCAAGCCTCTTGCGGGATATCGTAGAGCGTCTGCAGCTCGCGCACGATCTCTCCGACCGATTTCTTGCCGTCGAGCCGCTCCCAGATTGCGCTGCCCGTGGCGTTGAGCTCGACGAACTGGCCACGCTCGATCGACATGAGCACTTTGGTGTCGTCGATGTCCGAGACCAGCACATCGTGCGCCGGAACATAGACCCGCTCGCTCGCGCCTGATTCCATCACCCTTCCATCCCCTGCCCCGACCGTGGCGACCGTGCGATCGCCGCGTGCCGAATCCGTGCTTCGGCCAGGAGCTGCTCGACAATGTCGACGATTTCTGCGCGCGAGTCACGCTCGGCAGGGCGCGCTATCCGCCAGACCGGGATCGCGTTCGCCAGCTCGTTCCAGCGTGCGAAAAGCGAGGGTGCGACATCGTCGGTAATGCAGCGTTTGCGGAAGGTATTCTCGCGCAGCTCGGCGAGCGCCTGTGTGGCCGACAGCCGCCTGACGTCCACCTCGCGACTTGCGCCGGGCTTCGCGATCACCACGATCCCCGCCAGCGGCACGGGCGCGGTGGCAAAGCGGCTTGCGGTCCCGATAATGGCCTTGCCGCTGGGGCATGTGCCTTCTCTCGGCAGACAGCTGTAAAGCGGAAGCGCGGCCAGCGACTGTTCGGCGAGCTTGGTCGACGGCGGACCGGGGTGGACCAGGAATTGCGGCGCATCGCCGATGACGCTGACATCGTCGCCCAGCGTCGTTCCGTCCCGTTCGAGCATATGCGCGGCGATGGTCGATTTGCCCGCTCCCGATGGCCCGCAGATGAGCAGTGCCCGGCCATCCCTGCAAATGCTCGCGCCGTGCAGCGCCACTCTGCCGCGCTGCTGGTGGATCACCGCGCATCCGCTGCCGAGAATATGCGCCGCCATGTCCTGCGCGCTGCCGGTGGAGGCAAGCTCGTAACGTATGTGTCTGCCCTCGTGGATATGCATGCGGCCCACACCGCGCGTCCGCATCAGAACCTCGCCGGGGGCGGCTTCGTAATACCGGCGTTTAATCGTCGGTTTTGCCAGCTTTTCGGGAACCGATCCCGCCGTCACGATGACCGGATCGCCCGAAGCATGGCTCGCGCCATCCGCCTCCAGAAGAAGCGGCAGCTCGCTCTCGATCGTCAGGTCGTGAACGCGGAAACGTGGCATCGGATCGTAGCGGAAAGGTTACGGAAAACGGGCTCAGGACCGTACGAGCCGCTTGGCTCTCAGGCCGACGGTAACCTGATCCGTTTCGGACGCAGCGGACTGGCGTCCGTCCGACAACCGTTCAGGATGGAAACCCGTCGAAATCTTCGTCCACTGTCGGACCGATCTGGCTTCGAACGTCGCTGGTCATCGCTACCACTGTCAGCGTGGGCTCGACCCACGTCTGCTTTTCTGTGGCTGGCATCTGCTGCATCATCCCACGTATACCCCAGTTTACACCCCAGTTATCGCCGTCAGGCGCTGCCATTGCGCCTCATTCTTGTCAATGTAGGAAAATCGCTGAATAACCGGTTCTTACCGCCTCATCATTTCATGCGGTCCTGTTCTTCGACCCACAAGCAGAGCTGCGCAGCGCGCCGGATCTGTTGGTTCCCGAACGGGTTTTGCGATTTGTCGGTAAGCGCGTAACGACCGAGAGATGCTTGCAGGCTCTTCAGATCGAGCAGGCGCGACAAAAGCGGATGATCGGCGCATCGAGAGAACAGCGCGGCAAATTCGTCCAGCCCTTCATGGAAGCCGGAGAGCGCGACCGGCATGACCGCGCCATCTTTGTCGGTTCGCTCCCGCACCCGATCGGGCAGGCGGCCCTCCATCGCCTTGCGGATCAGCACACGCTTGTGATCCCCATCCTGCTTGAGGAGATCCGGGAGCCGCAGGACGAAATCCACCAGCCGCGTGTCGAGCATGGGATAGGCATGGGCAAAGCCGCTCGGCCCGCTGCCGACCGCACAATCCTGCGTCCGGTGCGCAATATGCGATCCCGTAATCACGGCCCGCTCGCGCTCGGCGAAAGTGCCCCAGGCCGGTCGATTGGGAAAGGCATACCTGCTCGCCAGAAGCTGAGCATCGGGCTTGTAGGTCGGCAGCGTGAAGCGCGGGGCGGAGCGAATGCGCGCGCGTTGCGCCGCCACGATCCGCGCCCGCAGCACTGCGCGACCGGCTGCGCTGCGCCACAGCCAGCGTGCTTTCCAGCTCACCCGCCGGTCAAGCAGCTGCCACGCACCGGCCGCCGCAAGGCTCTCATGATAGCCTGCGCCATGCGAGGTCACGCATTCGTCCCCGCCATGACCGGACAGCAGCACGCGGCAGTCGCGCTCTTCCATCATGACGGCAAGCCGAGGCTGGCCGCTACTGAAATCGCGCCGCTGCGGGCCGCCGTGCTTGGCGATCATCTCTCCCAGCACTGCGATTTGCGAATCCGGGCTCGTGTCGAGCCAGCAGTGCTCGACGCCATCGGGCAGCACGGAAAGGGTCGAGGAAATCTCTTCCCGCTCCTCGACGATCGGCAATCCCTGCGAACGTTCGGGATCATTCACGTGGGAGAGCGTGAGCAGGGGATCGCCGCGTTCGACCAGCAAGGGCGCCGCGGTGACCGCGATGCTGGAGGAATCGAGGCCGCCGCTCAGCTCGCACGCAGCGATGCCCCTTTCGGGCAGGCGGCACGCGACCGCCTGGTCGAACAGGCGGCGGTATTCGCGTACCGCCTCTTCGCGCGTGATGGAGAGCACCGTATCGAGCGGCGGCACGGACCAGTGCGGCGCCAGCCGGTCCTCCCCGTCACCATGTCGCGCGGCATGCGCCGGCGGCATGATCGCGATCCCGCGATAGGGCGTGTTGGTGGCGTCGGTGCGGATCGCTTCGAGAAAGTCGACCAGCCAGGAATGATCGGGCGTGCGATCGACGAAGGGCAGGGCGAGCAGCACGTCCATATTGCTCGCAAAGGCGACGAATTGCGCTGTCTGCGCCACGAACAGCGGGCGGACCCCCATCGCATCGCGCGCCAGCGTGAGC
This sequence comes from Alteriqipengyuania lutimaris, assembly GCF_003363135.1. Classification (NCBI taxonomy): domain Bacteria; kingdom Pseudomonadati; phylum Pseudomonadota; class Alphaproteobacteria; order Sphingomonadales; family Erythrobacteraceae; genus Alteriqipengyuania; species Alteriqipengyuania lutimaris. Next base: position 690,950 of record NZ_QRBB01000001.1, read on the forward strand.
GTCGGCCGGCTTTCGCCCATCACGGCCATGGCGAAATCGCCGATCAGCCTCGCAGCGAAATTTTCGCCCCAACGGTCGAAAGCGGCCAGCGCAATCTCGGCATCGTGCGCCTGCCCGAGCTCCAGCTCCGTGCAGAGCTCGCGACGATTGTCGAGCCGACCGTCGAACACGAGCGCGTGGGCTGCATTGCTCGCGAAACCGGCGCTTGCCGCACCTGCAAAAGCGCTCCGCTCGCGCAGGGCGACGAAGCCGTGGCTCGCGGCGTGCCTTGCCGCGTGATCTGCGGGCCAGGCCGAGGCGCGCCTTTCCATCGCGTCACGCCATTCCTGCCGGACCGGTTCCGCGCCGCGCGCCAAGACGCCGAAAATCATGCTCATGCGTATGGTTTGGCGAGCGCCCCGGAGCAAGGCAAGGGCACGCGCTCGCTTGCTTGCGAAACCGCGCGCGCGACCGGGCGGCGATAACGGCCTTACCGAATAATTTACCGCCTTCGTGCCATGTCACCGCACCATGACATTCGCTACTGCTTCGGGACCCAACCACATGACGAAGGATGCACCGACCGTCGCCGTGATTGGGCTCGGCTATATCGGCCTGCCGACTGCTGCGATCATCGCGCGCAGCGGATGTGAAGTCGTTGGCGTCGATACCTCGCAAACGATCGTCGAGACGATCAATCGCGGCGATATCCATATCGAGGAAGTCGATCTCGACGGACTGGTCCAGGCGGTGGTTGCGCGCGGCAGCTTGCGCGCAACGACGCAGGTGCCGGTCGCCGACGTCTATGTCATTGCGGTGCCGACCCCGTTCGAAAAGGACGAGGCGCACACGCCCGACACCGGCTACGTGATGGCGGCGGCGGATGCGATCGCGCCGGTGTTGCAGGCCGGCGCGCTGGTGATCGTCGAATCGACCTGCCCGGTGGGCACGACCAGCGCCGTGCGCGACCGGCTGGCGGCCCTGCGGCCCGACCTCGCGATGCCCGGCATTGCTGCCGGCACCCCCGATATCGCGGTTGCCTATTGCCCCGAGCGCGTGCTTCCCGGGCGGATCCTCGAAGAGCTGGTCCATAACGACCGCTCGGTCGGCGGCATCACCCCCCGTTGTGCGCGAAAGGCGCTGGCCTTCTACAAGCGCTTCGTGCGCGGCGAATGCGTGACGACCGATGCGCGCTCGGCCGAAATGACCAAGCTGGTCGAAAACGCGTTTCGCGACGTCAACATCGCCTTCGCCAACGAATTGTCGATCATTGCCGACAAGCAGGGGCTGGACGTGTGGGAAGTGATCCGCCTCGCCAATCGCCATCCGCGGGTGAACATCCTGCAGCCCGGACCGGGCGTGGGCGGGCACTGCATCGCGGTCGATCCATGGTTCATCGTCCACGGCGCGCCCGAGGATTCGCGCGTCATCCGCACCGCGCGCGAGGTGAACGATGCGAAGATGCACCATGTGCTGGAGCAGGCGAGCCGGATGATCGCCGATAATCCGGGCGTGCCGGTCGCCTGCCTCGGCCTCGCCTTCAAGGCCAATATCGACGATTTCCGCGAAAGCCCCGCGCGCTTCATCGCCGCCCGGCTGGCGCGCAAGTTCGGCGAGCGGGTCAATATCGTCGAGCCCTACGCACGCCAATTGCCCGTAGAATTCGGCGATACCGGTGCGCGGCTGGTCGATATCGACACCGCGCTCGAAACCTGCGGGATCCTGATCGTGCTCGTCGATCACGACCTGTTCCGCTCGATTCCCGCCGCCGAGCGCGCCGATGCACTGGTCTACGACACGCGGGGGATATGGGGCGGCGAACGGCGCTCCGAAGGCGGTCCTACCAGGCTCAGGCTCGCGAGCTAGAGCGTCATCACGTCAGGTCGCGAAGGCAGCCGATCGCGAGCCGCGCGCGGTCGCTCTCTTCGGGCATGACCTCCTCGGCCGCCGTGCGCGCCTCCTCGGCTTCCGCAGCCGACAGGCCGACATTCGCCCTCGTCGTGTAAATCTCCCGCGCCTGGTTGAAGGCCTGGATCACCTCAGGGGCAAGGCCGCCCCCCTGCATCAGCCGACCCGACAGCGATTCGAGTGCGAGGCTGCACGCCAATGCGCGGTTCACATCCGCAAGCTCGGTCTGGTCGCCACTGCTGCCGAGCGAAAGCTTGCCGGCGATGCGCTTGGCCTCCGCACCGAAGGTCTGCTGCGCCTCGGGTTCCCCGATCTCCATGCTGTCGTCGGGTGGCGAGCAAGCAGTCAGAGCGGCGCAGGTGGCAAAGATCGCCAGGGGGCGGACGGACTGATGTTTCATGCTCCGGCGTCTAGCCCAGCCCATGCCCGCCGCCAAGCATTCCCGCGCTCATCGCGGCGCCCGCCTGGGCCTTGACGCCAGAGGGCTTTTGCCCTTGCGGGCATCGGGCACGCTGCCTATTCCCCGCGCTCCGATACGGCGCGGCGGAGCCATCGAGGGAAGCGGCTACCGAAGATGAAACTGTTGGTTCTGGGCATCAATCGGACACCCGAGCCGATCGGCATCGCGCCTTACAGCACGGAATTCGCACGCGGGATGGCGGAGAACGGCCACGAGGTCGCGATGGTGGCCGCACAGCCCTACTACCCGGCATGGCGCGTGGCCGATGGCTATTCGGGCAAGCGCTGGACGCGAACCGTGGAGGATGGCGTCGCTGTCACACGGTGCCCGCTCTACGTGCCGGCAAATCCGAGTGGGGCCCGCCGGATCGTCCACCATGCCTCTTTCGCTGCGAGCGCGCTTGCACCCACGCTGCGACGCGCGCGCGCCATGAGGCCGGATGTGGTCTTCACCGTTGCCCCGTCGCTGATCGCCGCGCCGGTGGCACTCGCGGCCGCCCGTGCTTCGGGTGCGGCTAGCTGGTTGCACGTGCAGGATTTCGAAGTCGACGCAGCCATCGCGACCGGGCTCATGCAGCCCGACGGCGGGGTCGCGCGCCGCGCTCGGGCGTTCGAGGCAAACCTGCTGAAAAGGTTCGACAAGGTCAGCACGATTTCCCCGCGGATGTGCGAGCGGCTGGTGGAGAAGGGCGTCGCCCCCGAGCGCGTATACGAGTTTCGTAACTGGGCCGATCTCGAGGCGATCCGCCCGCTCGATCACCCATCGTCGTATCGCGAGCGCTGGAACATCACCACGCCGCACGTGGCGCTCTATTCGGGCAACCTGGCGAACAAGCAGGGGATCGAGATCGTGGTCGAAGCGGCCCAGCGTCTCGCCCACCGCGCCGACGAGATCAGCTTCGTTGTCTGCGGCAACGGGCCGAGCCGGGATCGCATCGCGTCGGAAACCGCCGACCTGCGGAATGTGCAGGTCCACGACCTCCAGCCGCGCGAGATGCTCAACGAGCTGATGGGCCTCGCGACGATCCACCTGCTGCCGCAGGTTGCCGGAGCCGCCGATCTGGTCCTGCCGTCCAAGCTGACCAATCAGCTGGCATCGGGTCGCCCGGTGGTCGCGACGGCCGCCCCCGGAACGGGCCTGGCGGCGGAGGCGGAAGGCTGCGGTATCGTGACACCCCCCGGCGATGGTCCGGCTTTCGCGAGCGCGATCGAGGCCCTTGTCGACGATCCTTCGCGCCATGCGGCGGCATCGCGACAGGCGCGCATCCGCGCCGAAGAGCGCTGGTCGCGCGACGCGATCCTGAGCGGGGTGGAGCGCGAGCTCGAGGCAATGTGAGGGTGACCCAAGGTCCAGACGTCTTGCCGGAGGTCCTGTTCGTATGGGACCAGTTTGGTCCGTACCACATGGATCGCTGCGAAGCGGTGGGCGCGGCGTTGGAAGGGCGCGCCCATGTGGTCGGCGTCGAATTGGCCGAAGCCAGCTCGACCTATGCATGGTCGGCGAGCGGTGTCGGCAAGAACTTCGAGAAGCGCACGCTCTTTCCGGGCGCGACCATGGAGACACTGTCGACAGTCGCGATCGCCCGCGCGCTCATGTCCGAAGTAACCCGGCCGGCGACAAGCGCAGTATTTTTTGCAGGTTACGAGCGCCCGTCGCATTTCGCGGCAGCCATCAGCGCGCGAATGCGGGGCGTGCGAACCATCGTCATGCTCGATTCCAAATATGACGACAAGCCGCGCAAAGCCTGGCTGGAGACGGCGAAGAGAGGGCTTATGCTGCCCTATTCGGGCGGGTTTGCTTCCGGGCGCCGTTCGCGCGAATATCTCCACCATCTCGGCCTCGGGCATCGCCTGGTAACCGAAGGATACGATTCCGTTTCCATCGCACGGGTCCGCCATCTTGCAGCTTCGATCGAGCCGCAGCCGTGGGATGCGAGGCCGTTCCTGGCCGTGGCACGCTTCGTACCGAAGAAGAACCTGTCGTTACTGCTGGATGCCTATGCGCTCTATTGCGCGCGCGTCGATCGCCCGAGGGAACTGCAGCTATGCGGCGGTGGACCCCTCGAAGGCGAATTGCGCCAGCAGGCCGAGCGGCTCGGCATCGGCGAGCATGTCCGCTTCTTCGGATTCGTAGGACCGGAGAAGGTTGCCGGTCTGATGCGGGGCGCATTGTGCCTCGCCCTTCCAAGTGTCGAGGAGCAGTGGGGGCTCGTGATCAACGAGGCCTTGGCCTTTGGCCTGCCCTTGATCGTGTCCCCCGGGATCGGCGCGACCGATACGCTCGCGCTGCATGGGGAAAACGCCCTTACGGTCCCCCCCGGCGACACGTCGGGCTGGGCCGATGCCCTTGTCCGGCTGGGATCGGACCGGGAATTGCACGATCGCCTTTCGGCCCGTTCCGCTCAGCTGGCACCGTCGGGAGATGTCGCGGCATTCGTCGACGGCGTCCGGCCGCACATCGCCGATCTGGTGCGCAACCCGCTCTGACGGGTCTCCTCGGCCGAGGACTATCTTTGCTGCCGGACTTCGAGCGACGGGCAGCCGGTGGAAAACCGCCTTCCTGGCAGTGTCTATCGAAGCTCTGGCTTTTCGCCCGTAGCGAAAGAGCTCACGACTCGGGCAGAGTAACGAGCAATCCGCCAGTGACTGCGAATTGCGTCGGAGCGAAATCCGTGAACCAGCGTATGTCCGCGCCGACCTTGTCCGCATGCGCCAGCAGGATTTCCCGAGCGAGTTTCGCGTCGCCGTCGCGCGGATCGGTATGACTGCGGTCCGCGTTATCGAGGTAGATCATTCCGCCGGGGTTGATCAGTTCGAGCGCCTTTTGCGCGCATGTATCGCGATAGCTGCCATCGATCATGATGAAGTCGAACCCGCCGTCGCGTTCTTGCTCGGTCGGGGAGCAATAGTCTTCCACACCCTCGGCGTAGCGATAGGTTACGTTTTGCACACCCCGACTCTCGAGATTGGCTTTCACCTTTTCGTACCAGGGGTGGAAGTCATCGATCGATACCACGTGGCCCACGCGCTCGGCATACCACACGGTCGACATGCCCGAGCCGTACTCGAGCATTCGCATCGACTTGTTGAGCCGCATATCGAGAAGAGCCTGCGCATCGTAGGATATCCACGGTACCGATGGGCGCTTGTCGACCGAGATCCGCATCAGGCCACTGACCACCGCCGACGGCCCGTTTCTGACCAAGCGTCCCAAGGGCAGGCGTTTGCCTTGCTGATCGTGCAGCCTGGATCTGTTGTTAGGCGAACCCGTAACCAGCTTCTGCCACCGCCCGAATGCCACACTCGCCTCCTGGTTCACTAAGACATCCTTCTGCGATGACCCCGGGGCATTCTTCGCGAAGGCCCCTAGGCCGAGTCCGTATCTCGGGTCTGTTACCGCTGTCAACTTGCCCCGACCGCCGAGGCTATCTCATCTCGTGGAACGATTGAATCGCAAGACATCCAGAACGATGACGAGCAGGATCGACAGCCCGAGAACGCCCGAGAAGGTCGCCATCACCTCGTGGGGCGTGAAGAAGGGTATGAGCAACGTGCCTACCGACAGGGCAGCAAGGGTTGCACCCGTGAGGATCAGCGAAAGTCTCTGGCTATCCATGATGACAAAGGTGACGGCGGTGTAGCTCTTGAAGACGATCACCCCGCCGAACATTGTCAGGATGAGTGCAAGCTCAAAAACGCTCCCCTCGAACGCGATGCCCATGATCTGGCCGACATAGACTTTTATCAGGATCAGGAGCCCCGCGCCGACAACCAAGCTGTAGAGCATGCTGATGCCGAAAACCCCGTTTATTATCAGCCGCTTGCGCTTGCTCGTCGATCCACCCCAGATGAGGCGGATGTAACTGGAGACCGGCACGAGTATCAGTATGACAGGCACCAGAACGACCATGAAGATACGCAGCGTCGTTGCAAACCAGGCACTGGCGTTGGTTGCGCCGACGAAGTCCAGGCCCAGAACCACGAAATTGAGACTGGCCATCAGGAGGCCTTCGCCGAGGCCCAGGACGAGGCCCTCGCGAGCGATCGATTTCACGTTCAGCGAAGCCCCGGTGAGAAGATAGGGACGTTTGTAGAGGAGATCGACCAAGGACAGGATGCTCGTGCCGAGCGCCGGCCCGATAATCACCAGCAAGCCGAGCAGGATGCCGTAGGCGGACGAGGGCAGTATCAGGAGCGCCACTCCATAGGCGACCGACTGCAGGACGAACAGGATAGAGGCGGTGACGTAATGCTCATTATAAGCGGCACGGATGCCATCCTGCTGTTGAACGAGAATCGCGAAAGCCGTGAACAATGCGCCGCCGTAAAGTATCGGCGGGCTGTCGCTCACGACACCATAGGCGACGATGCAAAGGGCCGACACGATTGTAACGATGAATACGCAGTCGAATATCGCGCGCAAACTGTTGGCTTCAGCCTCACGATCGTCGCGGCTGAAAGCTTCTCCGACGAGCCTGCGCCCCAGGTACCCGAAGCCCGACATCACGAATGTGACGCCGGCCCCGAGGGAGAGAGCGGCCATCATGGTGGCGAAATCGGTAAGGCCGATCTCCGCCTTCAGCTTGGGCAGGAAAAAAAGAATCCCGAAAAGGCCCGGGATTTTGGTTCCGAAACTGGTCATCAACGACAATGCCAGGCGCCGTTGATGCGGGGTGGTATTCCTGAGACGGGTCAGCAAGGCGGGCCTCAAGGGTTCAGGCGTAATCAAAAATCGTGCCTCCTGCCGAACGTCCTACGGCAATTGATTGATCAGACAACTGACCGGTCGGTCGGGCATGTGAAGAGGCCTCGCGAAGACGAATGCCGACGACCTTCGACCTTTTTGGGTTCATTTTTGAGATCGCGTTTCGCTTGAGCGCAATCCTCACGCGGATGTCTTCAGCGTTTGCCAGCGCGACCCCGACTCATGCCTTTTGCATCGCGTTGTTCATGCCCACCGGTGCGGGCCTCGCCACTGCGGATGGAAGCCGCGCCGTTCCGAATAGCCAAATCGCGAGGAGGCTCGGGATGAGCAACGCGATCGGTGCCACGACCCCGAGAAGACTTCCGCGGTAGAGGATGAGAGCGAAACCGAGGAAAAGCCCGGCAACAAGCCGCGTACGGATATCCAACGTCCAACGATTGTGAAACCACCGGTCGAGGTGGAAGAAGCACCATCCCAGCAATGCCGCCCCCACGACGACGCCATACCAACCGAAATCGACAAAGAATTCGCTGGGCAGCGGTTGCGATATGTTCACGAAGCTGTAGCCGGCCGCTTCGGCAGTGATCGAGCCCGTAGCCTCCGCCTTTCCCGACCAGATCGATCTCGGCACAAAGAACAGAATCGCGGACGCAAATTGTCGTCCGAACTCGAAGCCTACCGTTTCGACATACACCACCGCATTGTTGATTGACTGGAATCCGTCGAAATCACCGGTGCTGAAATATCCCGAGAGCAAGCGACGAAAATCGAGGTCCGCCAAAGTGCCGCCCTGGCGGGTAAAGTGATCGGCAAGCGGCAGGGCCACAAGCGCGCCGCCGATGAAGCCGAGACTGATGGTCGCGCGGCGAGAGACGCGTCGAAAATCGATTACCAGCATGAGAAACAGCAGGAAGTAGCCGAAAAGCTGAAAGCGTGCGATCGCCAGTGGAAAATTGAGAACCAGGAAAATCGGCAGATTGATAGCCAGCATCACGAGCGCCATGCTCTTCGTGCGATGATGTGCAAGCAAAAGAATCCCGTATATCACCGGAGCGACAACCAACGTCCGCGGCAACTGGACGGTTACACCGGCCTGCGCGGCCTCCAACCCAAGTGTATCCTCGGCAGATCGAATGGCGAAAGCATATTCCAGGCCGACGGTCTCGATGAAATAGAGCGCCGAAGCAATCGAGATAATCGTCAGCGCAACTCCGAGCAGGATATTTTCTTTAATTACGACGGGCTTCTTTATTACAGGCTCGTTCGCTACCTTGCTGGAAAGGTAGTAACTTGCAAGGAGGATCAAAAGAAAGACCGCAACAATCAGAGCAGCGGTCGTCCTGATCTCCATGGGGTAGGAAAAGCCATAGAATGGGAAGCGATTGATCGTGTGGTGGTTGTAACCCGGAAGCAGGAGGTAGATCGAAAAATAGATTGCAGTGATCTGGAGGGTGAGGCGTATCTTGTCGCCAACCGAAGCAATCGTCAGCAGAACGATCGTCAGTATAAAGCCCGCGCCGAGCACGATCTGTGTTTGATCGTTGAATAGGCCCCCCGCACTATCGTTGGACGCGACAAGTGCGAGCAAGGCGAATAGCGCTGCGACGATACTCAGGACCCCGGTCGACAGGCTTTGGGGCATTTGCTCACCTATTTGCTTGCGTGGCTGGGGTGCACGTCAGGCAGATTGCACTTCGATTCGAGGGCGCTGGGCATAGCCGAATGCGGCGAAGCCCGGGTTCGTCAGGCTTTGTTTTCAAGGAACCACCGGTAGACCGCTTCGACACCGCTTTCGAGCGAGATCTTCGGTTCCCAGCCTCTTGCCCGCAAGGTGCTGCTGTCCATCAATTTTCGCGGCGTACCATCGGGTTTCGTCGGATCGGTTACGATGGCGCCGTCGAACCCGACCGCCGACGATACAAGCTGGGCGAGATCCACAATCGCCACGTCGTCACCGAAACCGACGTTGACGTGCGCATCTTCGGAGTAGTTCTTCATCAGGAAAATGCATGCGTCGGCCAGATCGTCGACATGGAGGAATTCGCGCCGCGGCGTGCCCGTGCCCCAGATCGTGATGCTGTCCGCACCGGTCATCTTTGCCTCGTGCGCCTTTCGGATCAACGCGGGAAGCACGTGGCTGGACTGGAGATCGAAATTGTCGCCCGGGCCATAGAGATTGGTTGGCATCGCGGATATGAAGTCGCGGCCGTGCTGGCGGCGATAGGCTTGGGCGAGCTTGATCCCGGCGATCTTGGCGACTGCATACCACTCGTTCGTCGGCTCGAGCGGACCAGTCAGAAGCGCGTCTTCGCGGATCGGCTGATCGGCAAATTTGGGATAGATACAACTTGATCCGAGGAACAGGAGCTTGTCGACACCGCTGCGATGCGCCGCCTCTATGACGTTCGCCTCGATCATCAGGTTATCATAAAGAAAATCGGCGGGCAGCGTGTCGTTGGCAAGGATGCCCCCGACCTTGGCGGCGGCAAGGAAAACGCCATCGGGACGCTCACGGGCAAACCATTCCCGCACTGCCCCCTGATCCTTGAGGTCGAGGATGTCTCGCGTGGCGGTGAGCACTTCGCAGTTCTCGCCAGCAAGGCGGCGCACAATGGCGGAGCCGACCATGCCACGATGACCGGCCACGAATATGCGACGATTGGCTAATTCGAACACGCGTTTGTCCATATTTGATCGAGTTGAGATATAGGCCGGGCTTGCCGCGTCCGTAATCAATGCCGCTTGCCTTTGCCAGCCGCATTTGGAGGCTTTTCCCGATGGCTCCGGCGATGCACCGCCGAGCGCCGCGGGGGGGCGTTCCGCAAATTCGCCACTATCCGAGCACGCATGTGGACGGTGCGATGCTTGTATTCCATGAACGCACGCCTAAGGACACTCGCCATGACGCCAACCATCGACAAGTTGCTGAAGGCCGGGGCATCGCTGCCGCGGCGAATGTGGCGGCGAAGCCTTCGTTACGGAGTGGCCCCGGCTATCGAGCATCTCCGCGCGATCGAGATCGCGCGCCCGGCAAGCCTGATCGATATTGGGGCCAACAAGGGCCAGTTTAGCGCTGCCGTGCGGGGTTTGTTCCCTGAAGCCCGCATCATTGCATTCGAACCGCTCGAATCCGAAGCCAAGCTCTACCGACAGGTGTTTCGCGGCGAGAGAGACGTGACGCTCCACCCAGTTGCGATCGCCGAAGAAGCTGGCACATCGACCTTTCATGTCGCGGACCGGGCCGACAGCTCATCCTTGCTCAAAATCGAGCAGGCGCAAACCGATGCATTCGGTGTGCGGGAGAGTTCGGAAATCACGGTGCAACTGAAGCGTCTCGACGAATGCATCGATCTGGGCCAGCTGCCGCGACCCATCCTGGTCAAGATCGATGTTCAGGGTGCCGAGGGAAGCGTGCTCCGAGGTATCGACGATTTCAGCGTGATCGATTTCGTTTATGTGGAACTCAGCTTCGTCACGCTTTACGAGCAGCAGCCGCTGGCGTCAGAAATCATCGAACTGCTCCGCTCGAAGGGCTTGGAGCTTCAAGGGGTGTTCAACCAGGTTACTACGGACCGGTTCGGCCCGACCCAGGCCGATTTCCTGTTCGGTCATGTCGCCGGCTGATCTAGCGGATACCGCCCGATGATATGTTTTGTCGGTCCGCTGCCGCCACCGCACCACGGAATGGCCAGCGTGAACGTGATGATGGTCGAGCGGTTGTCGCGCAGAACCCGGGTGAAGGTCGTCGACCTCGCTTCGGGGATCGAGGAACGGGGCCTTTTTGCCAAACTCCGACGGCTCGGAAGAATCGGAGCGGCCATTCCCAAGCTCGTGAGCGCTCGATTGAGCGGTGCGACCGCAGCCTATGGCTCGGTCGACGATGGCAGCGGTGGCTGGCTGACCGTCATCTGGGTAGGGACGGCACGTCTGCTCGGCATGCGCGTGTTCCTACATCATCACAGCTTCCGATACCTGCTCGCCTCAAGCGCGCCGATTGCAACGCTCGCGCGCGTGGCGGGCCCTGCAAGCGAGCATGTCGTACTGTGTTCGAAGATGGAGGCGCTGCTGCGTCAGCGCTACTCTGGCGTGGGAACGGTGCGCGTTGTGCCCAATACGGTCCCTTTGCCGGAACCGATCAAGCCTGCTCCGATAGATCGACCGTTTACCATCGGCATGCTCTCTAACCTCACCTTCGAGAAGGGCGTCGGTCGCTTTCTGAACGTGGTGACGGCGTTGTGCGAAAGCGGGTCCGACATTCGCGCGGTTCTGGCAGGGCCGGCGGTCGGCACCGATGTGGAGGAAGCGATCCTTGCAGCGCAGGCGAGGCTAGGGGAACGGCTCGACTGGCGTGGGCGCGTGACGGGCGAAAGCAAGGAAGCGTTCTTCGAAGCAATCGATCTCTTCGTCTTCCCGACACGCTACGAGACCGAAGCCTATCCTCTCGTCGTCGTGGAAGCGCTCGTGCGCGGCGTTTCCGTGTGCACTACGGATCAGGGGTGCCTCAATGAATTCGCATCGCTCGCCTCGGTAACGGTACTCGGTCGCGAGACGAGTTTCGAGGAAAGCGCAGTGGCGCTGATCAATACGCTGGCGAAAGAAACGGGCGAACGTGCGAACCATCGCCAAGCCGCTCGTGCCGAAGGCGTGGATCTTGTCGCCGCGAGCCAGACGGAACTGGAGGCGCTGATTGATCGTATTTGCGACGCCGGTTCTTGAGCATCATTGCACGTGCGAAGCTGAAGATGCGACCGTGGGATATTCATCCGCCAAGAGCCGCGTGAAACGCCGGGCCGCCGTCATGCTCTGTTGCGGACTTCCCTCTCGGCAATTTGTCGTTCGGGAAACGGGCCCTTCCCCGGAGCCCACGGGTTTACGGTGATGGTCATCATGTCTGGCGCGATCAGCGCCGAGATGGCCGAGAAATAAGAGCACGTCCGCACGCAGATCGGCGCGCGCGCCAGCAGGAAGATATTGACCAGAGCTTCGATGGCTTTGTCTTCCGGCGGCAAATCGGAAAAATGCCGGGGCACGTCAGGATCGAGCTGGGCCATGTCGTAGGACACCCAGGTCGCTTGCGGATAGCGCTCTCTCGCGGCGCGAGAAAAGCCTTGATCGTCGGTGGCGAGGAAAATCGAAGGCTTGGGGAGATCGGCGAGTATCCTATCCAGCTCGCGGAACATGCGATCATATTCGGGGATCGACGATTCCAGATATTTGTCCGTGCCGCGAAAGTGGATCGAGACGTCGAAGGTCTCACGCCCCTGCGATGCGCTCGCAACTGCATTGCGGAGGGTCTCGCTCGGCTGAAAATATTTTGAAAATGTCGCGCTGGCAGTTGGCAGATCCAGATGTTCGTCGCGAATGTACTGGGTCACGAACGCCTTTGCGGCAGAGGACACCGGGCGAGCACCGGCGGGCCATGGCGGGCGTTCGAAATAGGTCGAGAAAATGTCCTCGTCGCCCCGCGAATAGAGTGGGCTACTCGCCCTGACGAGGCATGACCGACCTTGGCTATCGTAGTGGCTATGAAGCTGGATGGCGTGCACGAGCAGGCCGCCCATTCCGATGGGAGTATCGAGATCGAAATGGAAATTTCCCCGCCGCCGGACCCGCAGATAGGGCAGGGCGCCAAGTGCCGCGTAGGCGAGGCGGACCGGCGGTGAATGCCGCCCTTTGACCAGCGGCTCATAGAGGGCACCCAGCTTGCGACGGATTTTCGGATCGAGCAAAACCAGAGTCCTTCTGATGCGGTCAGCCGCCTAACATTGCACAGCTACTTGGAAATCGGCACCGATCCCAAAGGCTTGCGATCCGTACGCCGACATGTGCTTCAGGTCTTCGGACCTCGAAACACGGCCGGAAGATCATAGTCCGCGAGTTCCGGTACGTTGGGTCGGTCGAGAGGGTGCGGGAATTGGGCCGCGTAACCGCGTGCGTCAGACCGGTCTTTCCGCAGGAGCGTCACTTCGAGATATGGCGGGAGGGCAATCTCATTCAGAACCCGCGGCGGGAAACAGTTGTTGGGATGGAGATGGACGACGTGGAACACGTCCCCGAGCCGATCCATCAGTGCTTCCAGTATGGTAAGCACGGTCGGCTGGAAGATCTCGGTGAGCGAGTGCAGCTCGAGCACGATGATCCTGAAGGAGCGAAGGATCTCGTCGCTGCAGTTCAGCAGGACCGGCAGTTCCGCGCCCTCGATATCCATTTGCAGGATCATGTCCCTGCCGGGTGCGGCGATCTTGCCGTTTACCCAGCTGTCGAGGGTTATCAGATCCCCCTTGTCCACCACGCCGACGAACTTGCGTTCAAAGTCGATCAGCGGATTCTCTATCGGCGGACCCTCGACCGAAGCATCCGCCAGAAAGCATGGTATTCCGCGCGCAAGCATATCGCGCTCGAAGGTTGCGGTCGTGTCGACCCCGGGCGAAAAACAGGCGGTCAGGCCGTCGAGATCGTCGGGTACGAGATAGCCGCCGTCGCTATCCCCGCCCACCCGCACCAGCGGGATGTCGGTCTCGACCGGTCGGAACCTTGCAATCAGATCGCGAACGCGTTGCTCGTCCGCGTTCCGCGAAAGATTGATGCCGTTGCGATGGGCGAAGCGGAGAAGCGTCTCTTTGAGCATATGATATTTCACAGGTGCGCAATCGGCATGCCGATTGTTCAGCTGCCCTTTGCAATCGGTTCGACGGCCATGACTTCCAGGTCCGCGCGAACCATCTCCCGCGCCAGTTCGCGCACGGGCGTTTCATGCGACCAGCCGAGCTTTTCCTTCGCCTTGGTCGGGTCGCCAATCAGCAAATCGACTTCGGTCGGGCGGAAATAGCGCGGATCCACTTCGACCAGGCAGCGGCCGGTCGCCTGACAATATCCCTTTTCTTCCGCGCCTTCGCCTTCCCAGCGGAGCGAAATGCCGACGTCCTCGAACGCCCATTCGACGAAGGTGCGCACGGGCGTCGTCTCGCCCGTGGCGAGCACGTAGTCGTCCGGTTCGTCCTGCTGCATCATCATCCACATGCCGCGCACATATTCGCGCGCATGGCCCCAGTCGCGCTTGGCATCCAGGTTACCGAGATAGAGCTTTTCCTGCCGGCCGAGCTTGATGGCGGCCGCGGCACGGGTGATCTTGCGGGTCACGAAGGTCTCGCCGCGCAAGGGGCTCTCGTGATTGAACAGGATGCCGTTGGAGGCGTGGATCCCGTAGGCTTCGCGATAATTGACCACGATCCAGTAGGCATAGAGCTTGGCCACCGCATAGGGGCTGCGCGGATAGAAAGGCGTGGTTTCGCGCTGCGGGACCTCCTGAACCAGTCCGTAGAGTTCCGATGTCGACGCCTGATAGAAGCGGGTCTTCTCCTCCAGCTTGAGGATTCGCATCGCCTCGAGCAGGCGCAAGGCGCCCACGGCGTCGGCATTGGCGGTATATTCGGGCGTTTCGAAGCTGACGGCGACATGGCTTTGCGCAGCCAGATTATAGATCTCGTCGGGCTGGGTTTCCTGCACCAGCCGGATGAGGTTGGTGCTGTCGGTCAGGTCGCCATAATGAAGATGGAAGCGGGCGTCCTTCTCGTGCGGATCCTGATAGATGTCCTCGATCCGGCCCGTATTGAACGACGACGAACGGCGCTTCACCCCGTGGACCTGATAGCCTTTGTCGAGAAGCAATTGTGCAAGATAGGCACCGTCCTGCCCGGTGATCCCGGTAATCAGTGCTGTTTTCTGGTTCAACTCGGTCACCTTTGAACATCTGGAATTCGGAGGTGATTTGCCCCCTTCGCTTGGCGCGATTAATCATGCGCTCGATGCATGGCAAGCTCGATGCGTCTCCGGTTCGTGTATCGGAGAATCTTCCCGCAGTGTGGGGAGAGAGCGATCAACCCGCTGCCAAGTTTGCCGTTCCGCATTGCCGAGCCCCAGCAGACTCGCTAGTGCCGGGACCCGACGGGGCGCAGTGCCGGAGCAGGGATCGGGCGCAAAGCATTCGCATATTCGTTACCGGAATGGGATTTGGTGTTAAGATTTGTCGCTAACCAGGGTCGACCGATCACGGCTTCGCCGATCCCGATCCGATCGGAGCAATCTCTCGCCACGCGGACCCGACGTGCGCGATATAACCAAGAGGTGTGAAGGCGCGCGCGATATGGGCTCTCCCAAGGATGTTCCGACCGACCGCTTCTCGAATGCTGCCACGCGCCTGACCTTTAGCGAGATCGAACCCACCGCAGCGACGATGCGGCGGCGTATCGTCTTCAATCTGCTCGCGCTCGATCTTCTTTGTATTCTCTTGAGTTTCGGATTTGCCGCGATGTTGCGCGCTGCCGTTCTCGGCGACGCCGATTGGGTGCCAATGGTCTTGATGACCATGGGCGTATATGTCGTCGCCGCGTTCAATTCGCATTCGCTCTCGCGGGAAGGGGCCCGAGACCCATTCGTCGTGGTGCGCGGCGGCTTGCAGGCGCTGGTCACAACCGCAGGCGTCCTGCTTCTGATCGCCTACGTATTCAAAACCAGCGATACGCTCCCCCGGTTCATCGCGATCAGCGGTTTCGCTTTCAGCGCGATCTTGATTACCACGGCGCGATACAGCTTTTCCCGCAATCTCGAATGGTTCGTCGAAGGCGATCCGTTCAAAATCGTTCTGCTTACCGACAGGGATCGGCGGCCAGATTCAGATACCAGCCATGTCATCAATATCGCCTCGCTCAGCTTCGATCCCGCCACGAGCGATCCGGCTGCCTATGATCACTTCGCGCGAGCAATCCGGCATGCGGACCGGATCATTGTCGATTGTAAACCGGATCAGCGAACCGCCTGGGCGCACGCGCTGAAGGGCGCGGGTATCGACGGTGAGATACTGATGCCGGAGCTGGACAAGCTCGCCCCGCTGGCGGTTGGCAGTTACGACGGCAAGACCAGCTTGGTGATTTCTGCCGGTGCGCTCGGCTGGTACGATCGCTCTGCCAAACGCCTGTTCGATCTCGTTCTTGCAGGGTTGGGAATAGTGGTGCTGGCCCCTGTTTTCCTTCTCATAGCCTTGGCCGTCAAGATCGACAGCCGGGGGCCCGTGCTTTTCCGCCAGACACGGATCGGCCGCGGGAACGAGATGTTCGAGATGCTGAAATTCCGCAGCATGCGTATCGATCAGACCGACACCGCGGGCGATCGTTCGGCGTCTAGGGATGATGACCGGATCACTCGGGTGGGCAGGATCATTCGCGCGACGAGCCTCGATGAGCTGCCGCAGCTTTTCAATGTCATATCGGGTAAGATGAGTATCGTCGGACCGCGACCCCACGCGTTGGGATCGCGCGCAGCGGACAAGCTGTTCTGGGATATTGATACGCGCTACTGGCATCGCCACGCTGCCAAACCCGGACTGACCGGACTGGCGCAAGTCCGGGGATTTCGCGGGGCCACGATGGAGGAAGACGACCTCCGCAACCGGCTCCAGGCCGATCTAGAATATCTCGAAAGCTGGTCGATCTGGCGCGACATGGTGATCGTCGCGCTCACGTTCCGCGTGCTGCTTCATCGGAACGCCTTCTAGGGAGCCGGCGCGGCCTACCGGGGTGATTGGGCCCTGCTTGTGTCCCTGGTCCGCCTGTCTGCGCGTTCGATGGCCGAGGTCGTATCGGCTGAGGTGTCGGCGTTACGATCGATCCTGGTCTGCAGGCGATTGCGGACCCTGTTCTCGATCCGATTGTCTATGCGCGCAATCGGACTGATGGCATCGGTATCGCTCGCCTCCAGTCGCTCGCCCACGTCATCGCCGGCGGTTTCCACAGACCGGCCTGCACTTTCCCGCAGTGTCTCGCGAAGCGCCTGTTCCTCCATCTCCTCGATGGTCACCGGCTCGTCCAGATCTTCAGGTGAAATCGGCACGGCCGACCGCTCGATCGCGTCCGTCACGAACGTATCGGCAGGCTGTTCTTCCTGCGTCTGGGCCCGGGCAGCGCTGGCAATTGCGAACATCGCTATAAGGGCCGCAATGCGGATATTGGAACAGGGAGAAGCGATGGCCACGGCTTTAATCTACCGGCTCGAGCTGAACAGAGTCAATCTGCCCGCTGACCCCGGCGATGTCGGCGGTCGGCCGGATGATCAGCGCCAGCGTTTGCACCGGGCAGTTTCCGGGAACGTCGAACCGGCCTTCGAAAGGCGTGGAGCGCTCCGCCGAATTCGTGAGCTCGACCCGGCCGAGTTCGCGTCCGTCCGCGCAATTCAGGGACCAATAGGGCCGGGTCAGATCGGACTGGTCGACGGCAGTGCCCCGCCCGAAAAGGCGATAGGACCCCGGCGGCAGGACCTGTTCCTGCCTCACGGCAATGCCGCCTACTTCGGGTGGGACCATGAAGTCGAGGATTCCGCCGTCAGCCTCCGGCAGGATCGAGGCCGATACGCCGCGATCCTGACCGGCGAGCCAGTCGAACGGCGTGCGAACCGGAGAGTCGAACCGGAAATCGGCGTCGCGCGATTGACCACGGCTGACACCAGCCCTGATCTGCGCGTAATAATTCCAGGCCTGCGCATATTGCCCGGCACGGAAAAGACTGGTGACGAGCAGGTTCTGCATGTCGGAATCGATCGGCAGACCCGCCCGCTCGATATCCATGAACAGCGCACGGGTGGCCGCCGGATCTGAAGCCTGACTGGCCGCGAATTGCAGGAAATCCTCGCGCCAGACGGGGTCCGTCCGCAGGATCGGGATGAGGGCCTCGCGAATTTCAGGTTCCGATACGGCTTGCGACAGCGTGGGGAAGAGCAGCTCGGAAGCGCTCGAAGCCGTCCTGAGCGCGATATCATAGTGCCTTAGGGCATCGACGATGTCGCCCCGCGAAACCGCCTCTTCGATCGCGAACAGTTGCGGCCGCAGTTCTCTGCGAGAGAGCACGTTCGAATAGGCGAACGCGCGCATCGCGGCTTGGGGATCGTTGCGCAACTGAGCTGCAAAGCCGAGCGTGGTCAGGGCATCGACCGCCGTGGGATCCTGCCGGAGCGCTTCCCGCGCCAGTTGCGAAGCGCGCCCGTTGGGATTCCCGTCGGGCTGGATGAACATCTCGCTCAGCGCGTAGGCCGCAGTGATCTTGCCATCATGCGCGGCGAGCGCGTGGGCGCGTTCGGGGTTCACGCGCACCAGGATATCGGCGAAGCTCGCCGAGACGAGGACGTAGGCCAGCGCACACAGCCCCAAGCCGGCCAGAATGTGCGCTTGCCAGTCCTTGGACGAGCGGTTGCCCGTAAGGCTGGTCAGTCGGGTGGCCAGATCAGGCCGCCTCCGTCTCGGTTTCGCGGCCATAGGTGTATCCGTACTCGTATCCGTAGTCGGAGCGCTTGGCTTCGAACTTGGTCAAAACCGCGCCGAAGATGCGCACATTCGCCGCCTCGAGGCGCGAAACCGCCATTTTCACCGTGTTGAGGCGCGTGCCATGCGATTCGACCGCATACACGATGCCTTCGACCTTGCTGGCGATGAGCGGCGCGTCGGCGAGCCCCATCACCGGCGGAGAATCGATCACGACATGATCGTAGGTTTCCAGCAGCCGGTCTATGAGAGTGCTCAGGCGGTTGCCGGTCAGAAGTTCGGCGGCGTTGGGTGGGATGGGTCCGGCAGCCATGGCGTCGATACCCAGGTCTTCGATCTTGAACGTAAGCGGTTCGATCTGCTCATCGCCGGTGAGGAAGTTGCTAAGTCCGCGCTCGTTCTTGACCTTGCCGAGATGGTGTACCGAAGGCGAGCGCATGTCGCCATCGATCAGGATCACCCTCTTCTTGGCGCGTGCAAGCACTGTGGCAAGGGCGAGCGATGTGGTCGACTTGCCTTCCGCCGGACGGGTCGAAGTAACCGACAGTGCGCGCGGGAACCCATGCTCTGTCGTGAAAGCGAGGTTCGTCTGGAGCGCAATATATGCATCCACCAGTGCGGACTTTCGGTCGAGCAGGGCGACGCGCGGTTCGCTTTCCTCGTCGACCTTGGGGACGGTTCCGAGCAGAGGCAGGCCAAGCCTCTGTGAAACCTCGGACGGGTCGCCAATCGCATCGTCGAGCTGTTCCTGAAGCAATGCCAGGCCCACGCCCAGCGCAAGTCCCCCCATCGCCGCGACAAGCAGGTTGAGGATCAGTTTTGGGCTCGACGGGTCCCTGGGAACGTCGGCCAGGTCGACAATCGCGACATTGTTGATCCCGACCCCTCCGGCCACGCCAATTTCGTTGAACCGCTGAAGAAGGCCATCGTAGAGCGCGCGGTTGGTATCCACTTCCTGCTGATAGATATTGTACTGAATCGAGCGGCGGCGCAGGTCGAGAAACTCGTCCTGCAGCCGGTTGACTCGGGTCTGAAGCGTATTCTCGCGCTCCACGGCCTGGCGGTACTCGGCGGTCACCGAGTTGGTGACGCGCGCCTCTTCACGGGCGATGGAGCGATCAAGATCGTCGATCTGGGACTGGATCGCCTGCGCTGCCGGATATCCCGGCTCGAAGCGGACCATCAACTGCTGGTAATCGGCGGCCAGTTCGGCGCGGCGCTGCCGGAGGTTGTTGATCGTGGTGCTGTCGAGCGCTGCGGCAGAACTCTCTGCCCCGCCGACGCGATTATACCGCGCCTCGGCTGCGATCCGATCGGCTGTCGCTTCGTTCAGCGCAGAGTTGATCGCAGCGAGATTGTCAGCGACGAGCGATCTTTCCTGCGTAGCCTCGGACCCGTCTCCCGAGCTTTGTGACGGAAGATTGATGATCCCTTCGTTCTGAGCGTAGCCGACCAGTTGGCGCTGGGATTCATCGAGCCGCTCCTTGTAGGTAGCAAGCTGCCGCTGAAGCGCTTCCCTGCCATAAGACGTCGCCTGACTCTTTCGTTCGAGATTGGTCTCGATGAAGTTTTCCGCCCAGGCATTGGCGATCCGCGCGGAAAGCTCCGGATTGGGGCTTTCGAAACTGATCGTGACCAGGCGGGATAGCCGCTCTGGTTCGATAGCGACATTGTCGAGCAAAATCTGGCCCGCGTCGCGCAGACGCTCGCCCCGCCCCTCGGCCTGGTAGCGGCCATTGCGAATTTGATAGGCGCCATCGCTCGTCGCTTCGATGCCGAAGAGCGCGAAGAAGTCGGGATCGTCGACCAGGCCCAGTTCCGAAGCGATGCGCTCGGCAAGGGATCGCGCTACCAAGAGGCCGTACTGGGTCTGATAGAATTCCTGATCCATCACGCTGGTCTCGCGCTCGGCACCCTCGAAGCCGCTGACCTGGCTCGATTCCCGCGAAATTTCGATCGTCGATTTGGCGGTGTATTGCGGTGTCATCAGCAAAGTGGCGATCAGCCCTGCAATAATGCAGGCACCGATTGTACCGAGGATCACCCACCTGCGACGCCGCAGGATGCGAAGATATTGCTGGATCGGTGATGACTTGGCTCGCTGCGCTTCAGCGGTGCGTGGCCCGAACGGCATGGGATCGGGCGTCCAGGTATCGGAACTATAGGTCAAATTCGTTCAGCCTGCGGAGTTCTCAAAGGTTGTCGAGGAGCGCGATGACAGGGGATGCCAGGAGCGGCGCCACACCGACCAAGTCACGGAACATGCGCCGTTGGGGACTGTCGCCGACAACGATGATGTCGTTCGCGTATATCGCCGGGTCGGCGTAGAGACCACGGCGGATGGCAGATATGTTGTAGAGGCCTGCAAGGCGCTGACCGTTTACCTGACGCAGAATGACGACATCATCTTCCTTCGCAAATTCCGTCAGCCCCCTGGCAGATGCCACCGCACGCAACAGGGTCATTTGATTGGTGACCGGATAGAGGCCGGGCTCGACGACCTGTCCGTCGACCGTGACCACCTGGCTCACCGAACTGTCGATATTCACGCTGACACTGGGGTTGCGCACATAGCGACCCGCTAGCGACCGTTCGATGTCGCTTGCCAGCTCCGCGGCCGTCTTGCCGCCAGCATCGACCGTGCCGATCAGCGGCATCGCGATCCGCCCACCCGAGTCGACCTGAACCTCGCGGCTGAGTTGCGGTACGCCAAACACGTCCACGCTGATCGTATCGAGCGGCCCGATCAGCGCCAGACGCGGCGCAACCGTCAGATCGCTCCGGTCGGGCGAGGGCAACAGGCTCTCGCCCTCGATAACCGTCAGATCGGCAGTCGAGCGGATAGGTTCTCGACCGGCGCATGCCGCTAGCAGCATGGAGGCGCTGAGCAAGAGGATCATCGAGCGCAATTCTTGTCTCATTATCAGAGTTCTCGGGAACTTGCCGCCCTATAGAAGTGGGGCCTCGAAACGTAAAGTGCGTTGGAAGCTCACTCCGCCCGCTTCTTGGACCCGCGGTCGGCAGCTCGACCGGTCAAGTTTCGCCCGGAGCGGGCGAGCCAGACAGCGCAGACGATCACCAACCCCATGACCATCGGAGTTCGCGCAGGATAATCGACGATGCTTGCGATCATGATCAGCAGCAGGGCCGCACTGCCAACTCGCGCCAGCGCCCCGGTGGCCTGCGAGCGGAACCAGGCGCCGATGCTTGCATAGATCCACCAGCCGACAGCACCGAGCAACAGCAGAATTCCGGCAAGGCCGCCTTCGAGCGGAACCTGCAGCCAATCATTGTGCGCCTCGTTCATGTAGGAAGTGCGAAGCACTTCGTCGGATTCCATGATCCGGTATATCGGATCGAAAGTGCCGAAGCCCGCACCAACTGGAAAATAGCGTCCGATTGCCTGCAAAACGAATGGCAGGGCCTCAACTCTCAGATCTTCGGCAAGCACGTCGATTCCCGATCGCTCGACGGAATATGCGCGGTCGAGCACGATGCTCAAGATCACGCCGCCGATCAGTATGGCTACCGCGGTCACCACAAGCGCGATAGCCACGGGGCGCGACAGGCGTGAAAGCTCCTGAGAGACGGGCACGCGCACGGCGGCCAATCCCAGCGCGATTCCCAAGGCGCCCGTCACCAGACCCATGCGCGAACCGGTCGACAATATGATCAAGGCGAAAAACGGGATCAGCGCCAGCGAAGTCACCATTTTCCACTTGGTCTGGCGGCCAACCGCAAACCCCCAGGTGGGTGCTATCAGACAGCCGAGTGCGGCGAACAGCGCGAAATGGTTCCGGTTTGCGAAATTGGCCGTGACCAGTCCGGCCGAGTCATTGATCAGGGGATTTTCGAACCGGCTGCCCGAGAACTGGATCGCGCCAAGAAGGCTACCGGCGACGACTGCGAGCAGAATGACCGTGAGAAGACGCCAGTCTTGGTCCCTTCCGAAATGAGCCATCAGCGCGAGGAAGAGACATGGGACGACGAGCGAACCGAGCGCATTGACGGTACCTTCAGGGACGATCGAAAGCGGACGCCACGCCTGTGGTTCGTTGCTGACCAGAGCGGCCTGCCAGAAAAGGTCGCGCCCCGGCAGACTGCCCCACATGGACGGGGGTAGAGGGACGAGCTGAAGCGCAACGAGCAAGAGCGAGAGGCCGAGCAGAATCGCGACCGGTTTCAAGCGTTTGAGGTCGGGCAGCGGCAACAGCACGAACACCGGGATCAGGATCGCCCACGCAGCGAGGCGTGTGAGCGGCTGACCGAGCTGGTCGGGTCGTGAGGCACCGCCGGCGATCCACAGGATCGCGATAAACGTCGTCAGGAGCCAGAACGAGATGGTCGCCGGAAGGTCGGCATTTTTCGGGTTGCGAGTGCGCATTCGGCGGCCTTAGCCAGAAATCTCGTGCTTTGAAATCCATTGGATAAGGGCAGCCGATATGTTGCCCGCGCGGCATGGCTTGAGTACCGAACCCGGTATGTCCGACCAAAGCCCAGCGCCCGTTCTCGTCACCGGCGGTGCGGGCTATATCGGCAGCCATGCGGTGCACGCCCTGCGCGATGCGGGCCGCCCCGTTGCCGTCATCGACGATCTTTCGACAGGGTTTCGCTTCGCGCTCCCCGACGATGTTCCCTTCTATGACGGCGACATCGCCGATGCCGACCTGCTGGCGCGCATCTTCGAAGAGCAGGCAACCGCAGCGATCATGCATTTCGCGGGCTCCATCATCGTGCCCGAATCGGTGGAGAAGCCGCTCAGCTATTACGAGAACAACACTGCGAAGAGCCGCGCGCTAATCGAGGCGGCCGTTACCGCGGGTGTTCGCCACTTCATCTTCAGCTCGACCGCCGCAACCTATGGCGTGCCCGAAGCCTCTGTGGTGACCGAAGCGACGCCGACGGTGCCGATCAATCCCTATGGCTGGTCGAAGCTGATGACCGAGCAGATGCTGGCCGACACTGCAGCGGCCTACCCGATCAATTTCTGTGCTCTGCGCTATTTCAATGTGGCCGGCGCTGATCCGCAGGCCCGTACCGGCCAGTCGACCAAGGGCGCCACGCACCTCATCAAGGTTGCGGTCGAGGCCGCGTCGGGCAAGCGCGATGCGGTGAGCGTGTTCGGCACCGATTACGACACGCCCGACGGCACCGGCGTGCGCGACTATATCCACGTCAGCGATCTTGCCGATGCCCACGTCCTCGCGCTCGACGCGCTGATCGCGCAACCCGACCGTTCGGTGACGATGAACTGCGGATACGGGCGCGGTTTCTCGGTCCTCGAAGTGCTCGATGCGGTCGATCGTGTGACCGGCGGCAGGATCGATCGCATCTTCGAAGGCCGCCGCCCAGGCGATCCCGCACAGCTTGTCGCCGACAGTTCGCTGCTGCGCGAAACCGTGCCCTGGACCCCGCGCTACGACAATCTGGACACGATCATCGAGCACGCGCTGGCGTGGGAGCAAAGGCTCTCCCGGCTCCGCAACTAGGCTGGCACGAGCGCGGCCGCGCTAGTCCAGCGCGATGTCGGGTGCGTCTTCCTGCTTCATCCCGACCACGTGGTAGCCGGCATCGACGTGATGGACTTCGCCGGTCACGCCTGCCGACAGGTCGGAAAGGAAATAGAGGCCCGAGCCGCCGACATCGTCGATCGTCACGTTGCGGCGCATCGGCGAGTTGAGCTCGTTCCACTTCAGGATATAGCGGAAATCGCCGATCCCGCTGGCGGCCAGCGTCTTGATCGGCCCTGCGCTGATCGCGTTCACGCGGATATTGTCCGGCCCCAGGTCGTTAGCGAGATACTGCACGCTCGTTTCGAGCGCGGCCTTGGCGACGCCCATCACATTGTAGTGCGGGATGACCTTTTCGGCGCCGTAATAGGTCAGCGTCAGGATGCTCCCGCCGCCCGTGCCGTCGTCCGCCCTGGGCGGCATCATGGCCGCCGCGCGTTTGGCCACCGCCACGAGGCTGTAGGCGGAGATGTTCATCGTCATCAGGAAATTGTCGAGGCTGGTGTCGACATATTTCCCGCGCAGTTCGCTCTTGTCGGAAAATCCGATCGCGTGGACCACGAAGTCGAGGGTCTCCCAATGCTCTTTCAGCGCGGCGAAAGCGGCATCGAGATTGTCCATGTCGCTGACATCGCAGGGGATGACGATGTCCGAACCCAGCTGGTCGGCGAGCGGGCGCACGCGCTTTTCGAGCGCCTCGCCCTGGTAGGTGAAGGCAAGCTGCGCGCCATGTTCGGCCAGCTTCTTCGATATGCCCCATGCAAGCGACTTGTCGTTGGCGAGGCCCATGATGAGCCCGCGCTTGCCCTGCATTAGTTCGGTCATGGTTCTTTCCTTTCATATGCCAGCGCTTCCGGCGCGATTCGTGGCTCGCCGCCGGTCCGGCTGAGCCGTTCCTCTTCTGGTGTTTCCGCGAGCGCGGCGTTCAGCTGCGCCCCGATCACGAGGCCGAGGCCGACCAGCCAGAAGAACAGCAATGTGATGATGATCCCGGCGAGCGATCCGTAGGTGAGATTGTAGGCGAAGAAGCTGCGCAGCACCGGCGGCAGTGCGACCGTGACTCCCACCCACCACAAGGTGGTCGCGACCGCCCCGGGCCATTTGGGATAGCGTTTCTGGCGATAGGGGCCGGGGGTAAGGATATAGAACAGCGCATAGATCGATCCGAAAAGGCCGAAACCGGGCACGAACCGCGCCAGCGCGAGCTTGGCCAGCGCGTCGCTCAGCAAGGGGAAATAGGCCCCGATCACCTGCTGCGCCGCACCGATCATGACCTGCGCGATCAGCGAGAACATGAGGAGGATGACCGCGCCGATGATCATCGCGGTGGAGGCAAGCCGGTAGAGCCAGAAAGCCTGCGTCGGCTCGGTGCCATAGGAACGGCGGAGCAGATCGCGGATCGTCTCGATCAGGCTGCCGACGGTCCACAGCCCAACCGCGCCGCCGACCCACAAGAGCCAGCCCTGGCGGGATTCGATCACATTGCGCGCGACCGGTTCGATCACCTCGGCGACCACCGGTGGGGTCGCCAGCAGGATCGCGTTGATGCTCGCCGCGCGATCGCTGCCTTCGCCCAGCGCCGCGAAGATCGCCGCGCCGGTGATGAAGAAGGGGAAAATCGCGAGCATCGACATGTAGGCGATGTTGCCGGCGTAGAGAAAACCGTCGTTGAAGGTGCCGACGACCACGCGCCTGGCGACTTCCAGGGAGCGCCGCTGCGTATCGCTCGGTCCGCGCAAACCGCTGCGCAGTGCCACCGCCTCGCGCCGCCGGTCTTCCGGAGTCAGCGAGTTGATGACGCGCGACTCGGAGTCGGGCAGCGTCTGCTTGATGCGGGGGATGAGGCGGCGCATAGGGCGCCTCAGGTGCCGATCGCCGCACGCGGATTGGCGCTGTCGGTCCAGCCCTCCAGCGCTTGCGCCAGCGGACCGAGATCGTCGGGCAGGACGATCTGGATCGTGACCAGCTGGTCGCCGCGTCCACCGCCCTTGCGTGAAAAGCCCTTGCCCGAAAGGCGCATCGTCGTGCCACCCGAGGTGCCGGGCTTGATGGTGAGCATCACCGGGCCGTCGACCGTGGGCACGCGCACCTTGCCGCCGCGCACCGCCTCGGTCAGCGTGATCGGCAGGTCGAGCCGCACCCGGTCACCGTCGCGCTCGAAATGCGGATGTCGGTCGATCTCGATCGTCACGATGGCATCGCCCGCGCCGCCGGGGCCTTGCTGGCCCTTGCCGCGGAGCCGCATCTGGGTCCCGCTCTCGACACCGGCGGGCAGTTTGAGGTCGATCGTCTTGCCGTCCTCCAGCGTGATCCGCTGTTCATCGAGGCGCGCAGCGTCGACGAAGGGCACGCGCAGGCGATAGGCCATGTCGGCACCCTTGCGCGGTGGCGGAGCGCCGCGCCCGAATGCTCCCGAACCGCCGCGGCCGCCCGTGGGCCCGGCGCGGCCGCCGCCGAACAGCCCTTCGAACAGGTCGCCCAGATCGACCTCCTCGCCGCCGAAGCCGCGAAAATCGTCGCCCGAATAGCTAGCGCCCGCGCCGGGCCGACCACCACGAAACCCGCCGCCACCGCCGAAGGGGTTGGTCGGATTGCCTTCGAGATCGATCTCGCCCCGGTCGTAGCGTGCACGCTGCTCCTTGTCGGACAGCAGATCGTACGCCTTGGTGATGTCGGAGAATCGCTCGGACGCCTGCGGATTGTCCTTGTTGCGGTCGGGATGGAGCTGCTTGGCGAGCTTGCGATAGGCGCTCTTGACCTCCTGCTCGGACGCGGAACGCCCTAGTCCGAGAATGTCGTATGGGTCCGCCATGCCCTGCTAGCTAGAATTCGGGCGCGTAACGTGCAAGCCGCTTGGGCGCATTGACGAGCATGGGAATTGCAAAAGTTGCGTCTTTTCGTGTCTTTGGGGCCTCTCGAAGTCTGCAGTTTCCATTTGGCGTGTGCCTCGATCGGCTAACCCTGGCGGACCGAAGAGGAGGGCGGTCGCGAACATTCTGAGCCTTACTCGCCCAAAGCCATTCTATCTTTGAAACGGCGATCGCCCGACCTACACCGCCCCGTCATGGCCAGGCTTACCCATCTCGAACGGCTCGAAGCCGAGAGCATTCACATTTTTCGCGAGGTCGTCGCGGAGACCGAAAATCCCGTCATGCTCTACTCCGTGGGCAAGGACAGCTCGGTGATGCTGCATCTCGCGCGCAAGGCCTTTTATCCCGCCCCGCCACCCTTCCCGATGCTGCACGTGGCCAGCGGGTGGGATTTCCAGGCGCTGCTCGACCATCGCGACCGGACGGTGAAGGAATACGGGCTCGAACTGATCATCGCGCAGAACGAGCAGGCCGAGGAGCAGGGCATCAACCCCTTCGATACCGGCAGCGCGCTCTACAGCCAGGCGCAGCTGACCGATCCATTGAAGCGCGCGCTGAGCGAACATGGCTTCGATGCCGCCTTCGGCGGGGGCCGCCGCGACGAGGAGAAGGCGCGTGCGAAGGAGCGGATCTTCAGCTTCCGCACCGCGTCGCACCGCTGGGATCCCAAGAACCAGCGGCCCGAATTGTGGAACCTCTACAACGCGAAGAAGAACAAGGGCGAGAGCATCCGGGTGTTCCCGATCTCGAACTGGACCGAGCTAGACATCTGGCAATATATCGCGCTCGAGAAGATCGACATCGTTCCGCTCTACCTTTCGCAGAAGCGCCCCACCGTGGAACGCGACGGGCTGATCCTCGTGGTCGACGATGATCGCTTCCGCTTCGAAGAGGGCGAGGAGGTGGTCGAGCGATCGGTCCGGTTCCGTACGCTGGGCTGCTATCCGCTGACCGGTGCCACGATCAGCGAGGCGACCGACATGAGCGCTATCATCCAGGAAATGCTGCTGGCGACCGGGTCCGAACGGCAGGGCCGCGCGATCGACAAGGGGCAGTCCGCGTCGATGGAAGACAAGAAGCAGGAAGGATACTTCTGATGGCGGATCAGGAGCCCACCCTAGAATCGTCCTTCCGCACCGATGCCCTCATCGCCGAGGATATCGACGCCTATCTCGAGCAGCATCAGCACAAGAGCCTGCTGCGCTTCATCACCTGCGGCAGCGTGGATGACGGAAAGTCCACGCTGATCGGGCGGCTGCTCTACGATTCCAAGATGATCTTCGAAGATCAGCTCGCCGCGCTCGAAAGCGACAGTGCGAAGCACGGCACGCAAGGGGCCGAAATCGATTTCGCACTGCTGGTCGACGGGCTGGCGGCCGAGCGCGAGCAGGGCATCACGATCGATGTCGCCTACCGCTTCTTCGCGACCGAGAAACGCAAGTTCATCGTCGCGGATACGCCTGGGCACGAACAATACACGCGCAACATGGTGACGGGCGCCTCGACCGCGGACCTTGCCATCATCCTGATCGATGCGCGCAAGGGCGTGCTGCAGCAGACGCGCCGGCACAGCTATCTCGTCCACCTGCTCGGCATTCGGCATGTCGTGCTGGCGGTGAACAAGATGGATCTGGTCGATTACGACCGCGAGACCTACGATTCGATCGTCGCCGATTATCGCGCCTTTGCGACCGGCATCGGGATCGAGGATTTCACCGCGATCCCGATCTCGGGCTTCAAGGGCGATAACATTACGTCGAAGGACGATGGTGCCCCGTCGCCCAACACGCCCTGGTACGAAGGGCCCTCGCTGATCGAGCATCTCGAGACCGTCGAATTGGCGAACACCGCCGCGCAGGAACGCTCGTTCCGCATGCCGGTGCAATGGGTCAATCGCCCCAATCTCGACTTCCGGGGCTTCGCGGGCCTCATCACCGACGGCACCGTGAAGCCGGGCGACCCGGTGCGGATCGTGCCTGCGGGCAAGACGAGCACCATTGCGCGGATTGCGACTTACGATGGCGATCTAAAAGAAGCGGTGGCGGGCCAGTCGGTCACACTGACGCTGGCGGACGAGGTCGATTGCAGCCGCGGCGACGTGATCGCGGCGGCCGGCGATCCGCCCGGAGCCTCCGACCAGTTCAATGCGACGATCGTGTGGCTGGACGAAGAGGCGCTGAAGCCGGGACGCGGATACTGGCTCAAGCTTGGCTCGCAGATGGTCACCGCGACGGTCCAGCAGCCCAAATACGAGATCGACATGGGCAGCCTCGAGCGGCTCGCGGCGACGACGCTGTCGCTCAACGCGATCGGAGTCGCCGAATTCGCGACCGATCGCCCGATCACGTTCGAGCCTTATGCGAAGAGCCGCCAGCTGGGCGGCTTCATCCTGATCGACAAGTTCACCAATGCCACTGTCGGGGCGGGGATGATCCAGTTCAGCCTGCGCCGCGCGCAGAACGTGCACTGGCAGCCGACCGACATCGGGCGCGACCATCATGCGGCGCTGAAGAACCAGGTGCCGCGGGTGCTGTGGTTCACCGGGCTTTCGGGGTCGGGCAAGTCGACCATCGCCAATGCGGTCGAGAAGAAGCTGGCCTTGATGAACCGCCACACCTTCCTGCTCGACGGGGACAATGTGCGCCACGGGCTCAACCGCGACCTCGGCTTTACCGAGACCGACCGGATCGAGAATATCCGCCGGATCGGCGAGGTCGCCAAGCTGATGGCGGATGCCGGCCTGATCGTGCTCACCGCCTTCATCAGCCCCTTCCGGGCCGAGCGGCGCATGGTGCGCGACATGCTGCCCGAAGGCGAGTTCGTCGAGATTTTCGTCGACACCCCGCTCGAAGTGGCGGAGGAGCGCGACGTGAAGGGTCTCTACAAGAAGGCGCGCAGCGGAGAGCTCAAGAACTTTACGGGCATCGACAGCCCCTACGAGCCGCCCGAGAGCCCCGAGATCCGGGTCAACACTGTCGGGATGAGCGTCGACGAAGCGGCCGACCACATCATCTCGAAAATCCTGCCGCTCAAATAACGTCTGACCGGGGGGCTGCGATGTTTCTGTTCAATGGTCTCGAGGCGCATTCGCGTTCCTTGGCCAAGGCGCTCAGCTGGCGCGTCCTGGGCAGTTTCGACACATTCCTGCTCAGCCTGCTTTTACCCGCAACCTGGAGGCGGCAGGAGCTATCGCTATCACGGAAGTCCTCACCAAGATGTCCCTCTATCATTTCCATGAGCGCCTCTGGGCCAACATCTCCTGGGGAATCTCCGGCGGCGGAACACAGCCCGCCCCGACTTTGAAGGACGCCGAGACATGACCGATCTGGAACTGGCCCGTACCCTCGCCGAACAGGCGGGCAAGATCGCGCTCGCGATTCGCGCCACCGGCCTGATCGAGGGCAAGGCCCTGGGAAAGGCGGGGGACCGGGCGGCCAACGCCTTCCTCGTCCCGGCAATCGCCCAGCACCGGCCCGACGACGCGCTTCTGTCGGAGGAGAGCGAGGACGATCGTTCGCGGCTCCACAAGGGTCGCGTCTGGATCGTCGATCCGGTCGACGGGACGCGCGAATATGGCGAGGAGCGTGCCGACTGGGCGGTGCACGTGGGGCTGGCGATCGACGGAGTCGCGCATACGGGCGCGGTCGCTTTGCCGGGTCTGGGCCTGGTTCTCGGCAGCGATGCCGGTGCGCGCGCGGATCATGCGCCCACCGGCAAGATCGTCGTCAGCCGCAGCCGACCGCCCGCCGAGGCCGAGCGGGTCGCCGCCGCGCTGGGCATGGAACTGGTCGGCATGGGCTCGGCCGGGGCCAAGGCGATGGCCGTGGTGCGCGGGGACGCCGATGCCTACCTCCACAGCGGAGGCCAGTACGAGTGGGACAATTGCGCCCCGGTCGCGGTGGCCCAGGCGCACGGCCTGCACTGTTCGCGCATCGACGGTGCGGCGCTGCGCTACAACCGGGCCGACGTGTCGCTGCCCGATCTGCTGATCTGTCGCGAGGAACTGGCGAAACCCATCCTCGATGCTATCGCGCGGTAGGTCGCTCGCTCTCCTCGACCAGCGCGACGGCGGCGCCATCGGCCAGCGCCAGGCCATCGACGCCCTCGGTCAGCGTGCAACTGCCCTTCGCGAGCGGTCGTCCGCCTACCGAAACACCGTCCGAAAACGGCAGGACGAGCGTTTGCCCCTCAAATCTGCCTGCCGGGATTTTCGCGCTGCCGCTCACCCGGGCCATGCGGAAAAACGGCCCGTCGATGAATTCGACGTAATCTCGACCGGACGTGTCAACGCGCGGCCCCGGGTCGTAGACGCCCCTTTCGGATACCTGCAGGCCGTCTTCGAGATGGAGTTCGCGCGGGCGGCCGTAATCGTAAAGCCGGTAGGTGATACCGCTGTTCTGCTGCACTTCGAGCAGGCTGATCCCGGCACCGATCGCATGGATGGTGCCCGCCGGGATGGAGAAGAAATCTCCCGCCCGCACATCGAAGTAGCCGAGGTTGCTCTCGATCGAACCGTCGAGAGCGGCTGCGCGCAATTCCTCGACAGACATCTCGCGCTTCAGGCCGACCGCGATCTGCGCCCCGGGTTCCGCATCGAGGATGTACCAGCACTCGCTCTTGCCGCGATGGCCCGCCGGTGCCTGCGTATCGTTGGGGTGAACCTGGACAGACAGCGCTGCGCTCGTGAAAATATACTTCACCAGCAGGTTGGAAAAGTCGGGCGGGGGATCGAACCAGATTTCGCCCAGCGGTTCGCTCGAAGGATTGGTAAAAGGTGCTGGCGGCTCGTGCCGGCCCCAAACCTTCTGCACCCTGTGGATGGGGAGCTCCCGCATCAGCGCGAAACGCCTTCCAGCTTGCCGACCGACTGTGCGCCCTTGGCGTTCGTCACCAGGATATCATCGCCATCGACGATGACGATCACATCGTCGAGCCCGACGACCGAAACGCGGGGTCCGTCGCTGTCG
The DNA here is from genome assembly GCF_003363135.1 of Alteriqipengyuania lutimaris. Lineage (NCBI taxonomy): Bacteria > Pseudomonadati > Pseudomonadota > Alphaproteobacteria > Sphingomonadales > Erythrobacteraceae > Alteriqipengyuania > Alteriqipengyuania lutimaris. The sequence continues at coordinate 722,653 of NZ_QRBB01000001.1, forward strand.
ACCATCGCATTGGTGCTATCGAGCAGTTCGTGCGGGCCGCTGCTCGCGCATCCTCGCGCTTCGCGCAACGCGTCCCAGTTTCCGATATCGGACCAGCCCATCGACACGGGCACCATCGCGGCGCGGTCGGTGTTTTCCATCACCGCGTAATCGATCGAGTCCCCGTCGATCCGCGCGAATTGATCCTGGGCCGGAGTGAAGATGCCGTCCTCCAGGGCCCCTTCCTCCACCGCAGCCTCGCACAGCCTTGCCATTTCGGGCCGATGCGTGCGCAGTTCGTCCAGCAGGGCCTCCCGGCCGAAAGCGAAGATCCCGCCGTTCCAGCTATAGCGGCCATCGGCAAGGAAGGCCTTGGCCGTCTCGAGATCGGGCTTTTCGACGAAGGCCTCGAGCGCGTAGCCACCATCCAGCGCGTCTCCGCGCTTGAGGTAGCCGTAACCAGTGTGCGGGCTTGCCGCCTCGATCCCGAAGCTGACGAGATGATTCTTGCGGGCAAGCTCGGCCGCGGCGGCTGCGGCGGCGCGGAAGGCGGCTTCGTCGGCAATGTGATGATCGCTGGGGCAGACGAGCAGCACGCTGCCCTCGGGGGCTCGCAGTGCTGCGAGTGCAATGGCGGGGGCGGTGTTGCGCCCGACCGGCTCGGCAATGATCGAGAGAGATTCGCCGCCCTGTTCGCGGATGAAGGAGATATGCGCTTCGCCTGCGACCACGATCGGCGCGCGGAACAGGGCGTCGTCGGCCACGCGCTCGAGCGCTTGCTGGAACAGGGTGCGTTCGCCCAGCAGGGGAAGGAAGGGTTTCGGTTTGGTCCGCCTGCTGCGCGGCCAGAGGCGTGTACCCCCACCTCCGCACAGGATCACGGGCTGAATCGTCGCTGCCATCCTTGCAGGCTCTAGCGACCGTGGATGGCAAATCAATTGCTCTGATTGCTCGCCACCCCCGGCAGGGCTAGAGCATCGGGAGATGAAGCCAGACCAGCCCACTGCCGACGCGAGCGCACTGCCGACGACCGATCCCCTCGGCCTGTTCGAGGAATGGATGCTGGAGGCGCGCGAGAGCGAGCCGAACGATTCCAACGCGATGGCGCTGGCCACCGCGACTCCCGAGGGGCGGCCGTCGGTGCGGATGGTGCTGCTGAAGGATCACCGGGATGGCGGCTTCACCTTCTATACCAACGCGCAGAGCCGCAAGGGCGAGGAGATCCGCGCGAACATGCACGCCGCGCTGCTGTTCCACTGGAAGAGCCTGCGCCGCCAGATCCGTATCGAGGGCCCGCTGCGCCAAGTGTCGGACGCGACGGCAGATGCCTATTTCCATTCGCGTTCGCGCGCGTCGCAACTAGGGGCGGTCGCCTCGGCCCAGTCACGCCCGCTCGACGATCGCGCGCTCTTCGTCGAGCGCTATGAAGCGGCCGAGCAACGCTTCGCTGGCGGAGAGGTAGAGCGGCCCGCGCACTGGACCGGCTTCACGCTCGATGCCCAGCGGATCGAATTCTGGCTCGATCGCGAGAATCGCCTGCACGACCGGCGCCTGTTCGTCCGCGACGGGGAAGGTCCGGGCGCAGGATGGACCAGTTCGCTGCTTTATCCATGAGCGGTACGGCCCATCTGGGGCGCGGGGCGGCCATCGCCTCGATCACGACCGCGCTGTTCCTCGTCGCGCTCAAACTGTGGGCGGTGTGGCAGTCCAACTCGATGGCGATGCTCGGCAGCCTCGCCGACAGTGCGCTCGACCTCGTGGCCAGCCTGGCCACCTTCGCGGGAGTTATCATAGCGGCGCGTCCGGCCGATCGGACCCACCGCTTCGGCCACGGCAAGGCCGAGTCTCTCGCCGCGATCTTCCAGGTCATGCTGATAGCGCTGTCGGCAGCCGGGATCGCGATGCAGTCGGCCCGCGTGCTGATCGCGGGCAGATCGGTCGCCGCGGCGGAGGAAGGTATCGCGGTCAGCGTGGTCGCGATTGTCGCGACCTTCGCACTGCTCGCCTACCAGCGCTACGTGATTGCGCGCACGCGGTCGGTGGCGATCCAGGCCGACCATGTTCATTACCAGTCCGACCTGCTGCTCAATCTGGCAGTGATCGTCGCGCTGGTTCTCGAGACCTATGCAGGACTGACGGGCGCCGACCCTATTTTCGGTCTGGCGATCGCTGCCTGGCTGCTGTGGGGGGCCTGGCGGGCAGGGGCCGAGGCTATCGACCACCTGATGGACCGCGAATGGTCCGAAGAGAAGCGCGCCCGCTTCGTCGCGGTGGCCGCGCGCCATCCCGAACTCTCCAAGCTGCACGACCTGCGCACTCGTACCAGCGGCGGAATCGACTTCGTGCAATTCCACGTGGACCTTCCGGGCGATTACACCGTTAGCAGGGCACACGACATCCTCGAACGGGTGGAACAGGACCTTCTGGCCGAGTTTCCCGATGCCGAGGTGCTGATCCACGTCGATCCTTCGGGGCATGTGGACGAGCCGAGCAACAGACTGGTCGAGGAAGACCAGTTCAGCCGATTTGGAGAGAGACCGGTGCCCCAAGATAGAAACGGACCCGATACGAGCGGACCGGCAACGTGAGCGCGCTGCCCTACTGGCATGTCGATGCCTTTGCCAACCGCCCCTTCGGGGGCAACCAGGCGGCGGTCATGCCGCTCACAGGCTGGCTTCCCGATGCCACGCTGCAGGCCATCGCCGAAGAGAACAATTTCGCCGAGACCGCCTTCCTCGTCCGCGATACGAGCGGCAATGCCGACTGGGACCTGCGCTGGTTCACGCCGACCAGCGAGGTCGCGCTGTGCGGTCATGCGACCCTGGCGGCGGGCCACGTCCTTCTCGACAAGGCCAATGGCTACCACTCCGGCGATTCGGTCACTTTCCGCACGCGCAAGGCCGGCGGCCTCGAGGTGCGGCGGATGGACGAGGGTTATGAGCTGGCGCTCCCGATCACGACGGTCGAAGAAGCCGAACTTCCCTCGCTCCTGAACGCGCTGCACGTGAAGGCGCCGCTGTTCGAATCGGTCAGCGGGGCCGAGCAGACAACGATCGTGCTGCTGGAAGACGAAGCCGCGGTCCGTGCGCTCCACCCGGATATGCAGGCTCTGGCGAAGATCGACCGGATGGTGATCTGCACCGCCCCAGGTACCGAGACCGATATCGTCAGCCGGGTTTTCGTGCCTGCATGGGGCGTGCCGGAAGACAGCGTTACCGGTTCCGCGCATGCGGCGCTTGCCCCTTTCTGGACCAAGCGGCTCGGACGCGACACCTTGAGCGCTTTCCAGGCATCGAAACGAGGCGGCATGCTCCACTGCCGTATGGATGGGGAGCGCGTGTGGCTCGGCGGGCCGTGCGTCACCGTGGTGGAAGGCAGGTTCAACCTGCCCGAATAGCACTTATGGGGACGGGTAGAGTTCGACCACGTCGTTGATCTGGCGCAGGAGCGCGCGCCGCTGGTCCGCATCCGAATGGCCGAGGCGCACGATCGTCAGGCGCTGCTGCGGCGAGACGACGATATACTGCCCCATATGGCCGATTGCCGCGAAAATTCCTTCCGGGCTGTCGATCGGATAGAGCTGGTTCTGTGGATCGCCTGCCTGTGTATTGAGCCAGGTCTGCCCGCCATAGAAAGGCGCGGGCGGGCTCGGCTCGAGCATGAACTCGATCCACTTGCGTGGGACCAGCTGGGTGCCGCGATAGCTTCCGCGGTTGCGCAGGAACTCCCCGAACCGCGCCCAGTCGCGCGCCGTTGCATGGATGGCGCTGCCGCCGATCAGCGTGCCTGCCGCATCATATTCGGGCACCATCGAATCCATACCCAGCGGCCCAAACAGACGCGTCTTGAGATAGGTGTCGACCGCAATCCGCCGTTCCTCGGGATCGTCGCTGCCGCCCGTCAGCGCATTGGCGGCGATATCGGCGAGGATCACGGTCGTGTTGCTCGAATATTCGAACGTTTCGCCCGGCTCGGCTTCGAGCGGCTGCTGCTCCGCAAAGGTCGCCATGTCGTCGCGCTGGTCGAGGAAGAGCATTCGCACCTCACTTGATTCGTAGGGCACTTCGCCGCCTTCGGTATGATCGAGGCCCGAGCGCATCTGCAGCAGGTGGCGAAGCGTGATGTCGGCACGCGCGTCCCCCGGGCGTTGCCAGCTGGCGATGGGCGCGGGCGCGTCGAGCTCCAACGCGCCATCGGCGACCAGCATCCCGATCATCACGGCGGTGACGGTTTTCGCCATCGACCAGCTGATGAAGCGCGTGTCCGCATCGTAGCCTTCGCCGTAGCGCTCGGCGACAATCTCGCCTGCGTGCATGACCAGCGCGGCGCGGGTATCGCCTAGCCCCTGTTCTTCCTCGAACAGGTCGCCGAACTCCATCGCCAGTCTCTGCCGACCGACGCCGGGGTTTTCCTCGACGGCGGCCAGTTCGGCCTCGGTCGGGCCCGGATCGGGCTCCGCCCCTCCACCGCACGCGGCAAGCGACAAAACGAGGGGCAGGGGGGTTGCAAGCAGCAATGCGCGGGGCGACAACATGGGCGAAGCAAATCGCACGAGAGAAGCCCGCTTGGCAACGACCGAAACCAATATCCGCGACCGCGGCAAAAAGCGCCTGTGGCCGCGCATCCTGCTCGTCATCGCGCTGGGGCTCGTCACCGTGCTCGCGGTCGCTTGGTACGCCAATCGCACCACGATCAACGGCTATGCCATGACCGGGGCGTCATATGCCGCCCGGGTCGGCTGTTCCTGTCGCTATATCGGCGGGCGGTCGATCGGCGATTGCGCGAAAGACAAGGTGGCGGGAATGGAGCTCGTCCGCCTCTCGGACGATCCGGCGACCAGGAGCGTCACCGCGACCTTCCCGCTCGTCGCCAGCCAGACCGCGACATTTCGTGAAGGCTACGGCTGCGTGCTCGAGGAATGGGACGGCTGAGGCCGCGCCGGGTATCTTATACGGCCGAGGTTGTCTCGTTGATCCAGCCGCCGCCGACCACGCGTTCGCCCGCATAGATCACGGCGGCCTGCCCCGGCGCCACGCCGAATTCGGGCTGATCGAACCGCAAGGTGACGGGCGCGCCATCGCCCAGCGAGCCTTCCACGCGGACCGGGATGGCCTTGGCGAGCGAGCGGACTTTCGCAGATAGCGGCATGTCGGGCAGCGGGCCGATGCGGTTGGTTTCGATCAGTTGCGCGCTGGCGGTCGCGAGCATGGCTTTGGGCCCCACCCGTACCTCCGCCGCATCGGCATCGAGTTCGACCACATAGAGCGGCTCCGGCTGGCCGCCGATCTCGAGCCCGCGGCGCTGGCCGACCGTGAAATGGATCACGCCCTGGTGCTCGCCCAGGGGCACGCCGGTCTGGGCATGGACGATCCTGCCTGGCGTCGCGCCTTCCGGGCGCAGACCCGTGACGATCTTGGCGTAATTGCCGTCGGGCACGAAACAGATGTCCTGGCTGTCGGGCTTGCCCGCATTGCGCAGGGATGCGCCTTCGGCCAGCTCGCGCACCAGCGTCTTCGGCATCCCGCCCAGCGGGAAGCGCAGAAAATCGAGCTGATCCTGCGTCGTTGCGAAGAGAAAATAAGACTGGTCACGGCTAGCGTCTTCGGCGCGATGCAATTCGGCCCCGCCGGCGCCCATCACCCGCTTCACGTAATGGCCGGTAGCGAGGCAATCGGCATCGAGCTCTCGGGCCATCGCGAGCAAATCGGTGAACTTGGGCCCCATGTTGCAGCGAATGCAAGGCACGGGAGTGCGGCCCGCGAGGTAATCGTCGGCGAACTGCTCGACCACGGATTCGCGAAAGGCGCTTTCGTGATCGAGGACGTAATGCGCAATGCCCAGCCGGTCGGCGACGGCGCGTGCATCGGCGATGTCGTCGCCCGCGCAGCACGCGCCCTTGCGCCCCGTGGCGGCGCCGTAATCGTATAGCTGCAGCGTCATGCCGACCACGTCCGCACCGGTCGCCGCGGCGAGCGCGGCCACCACCGAGCTGTCGACCCCGCCCGACATCGCAACGACGATCCGGCACTCGGAGGCCGGACGCGGCAGGTCGAACAGGTCCGTCGCCGCCTGGGCGCTGGAAAGGAGGGTAGGATCGGCCATGATTGCTTGCCCCCGCATATAGCCTGCGAACGACGCGAAACAAGCAAAGTGCGTGGCTCCACCAACCGCGCCTTTACCCAATATTGACCATCGGCAGGGTAGGGCAGATATATGTTCGAAGGAATGGAACCCATTGCAGCGCAAGACGAAACGCGCGGCAAGGACAGTCTGCGAAGGGTGCGTTGGGCGGAGCTTTCGGCTGCGATCGGCCTGTCGCGCGACCTGCGGAAGGGCGACGAGGGCCTGCTGTCCGGCGCTGGCCCATCCTTCGACAGCACCGATGACGGCGCAGACGTGGCTGCCGACGGAAAAGACGAACGCGGCATTAACCTTAGCTCTTTAGCGAGCCGCAAAGCGCCGGGGGATACCGATATTCGCAGCGCAGACGACTCCCCCTCGCGCGACCGAGAGAAACGATGATCGAGAACCAGAAAATCAAACCCGACCAAGTGATCGGCCCGCTCGGCGAGCCGCTGACGCTGGAAGACCTTCCGAGCCCGAAGACCAAGCGCTGGGTGATTCGCCGCAAGGCGGAAGTGGTCGCCGCAGTAAATGGCGGTCTCCTCACGATCGACGAGGTTCTCGAACGCTATGGCCTGACGCTCGAGGAATTTGCCTCGTGGCAGCGTGCTGTCGACCGCTCGGGCATGCAGGGCCTGCGGGTCACGCGCATCCAGCACTACCGCGATCTGTACGAGCGCCAGCTCAAGTACTGACGCCGGTCGGGGCTTCGGCCGGCGAGGCAATTCGTCGCGCGCCGGGAACCTGCTGTCCCCCGACTCCGTTGCAAAGCCGTAGTTGAAACGAATGCAACAATAACAGGAGTTGGGACATGCTGAGTTGGATTATCGCGATTATCATCGGTGGCGTCGCGGGCTGGATTGCCAGCATGATCATGGGCCGTGACGCGTCGATGGGCATCTTCTGGAATATTATTGTCGGCCTGATCGGTTCGCTTATCGGTAACTGGGTCGGCAACACCTTCTTCGGCGTCGGCGGTCCGATCGGCGAATTCAGCCTGACCGGGTTCATCGTCGCTATTCTCGGCGCGGTAATCCTGCTGGCGATCGCCAATCTGGTCCAGCGCGGCCGGGTTCGCTAACCGGAACCAGAACTTTCTAGCGAGAAGGGCGGTGCAGCTGCGGGCTGCGCCGCCCTTTTTCGTGGCTGGGGCCTGGCATCGGCGGCAGTCCCCTTTTCGTCAGGCTTGCTTTGCCGTTGGTAGAGCAGCCGATTGCCTGCCGGGTACGGTCGGCCTAAGGCGAGCGTGGATGAATGGACCCCCCGGGCATGACGGTCGGGCGAGGCTGACACACCAATGCAAACGGACCCCGCGCTGATGAATTACCAAACCCCGCTGGGCGAAAAAGACGATGGAACGAGTGTGACCCAGACTTACTCCACGACCACGATCGACGAACCGGCCGGTCGTTCGCGCACCTTGATCTACGTCGGCATCGCGGCGGTGATCGTCGCCGCCTTGGTTGCGGGATGGTTTTTCCTCAGCTCGACCAACGCGGCACCCGAGACAGCAGGCGGAAACGAACAGGCCGCGCAGATCACGGTGATGCAGCCGGGCAGCGGAACGATCGAGGGCACGATCACCGCGACCGGCACGATCGGCGCGCGCCGCGCGCTGCCGGTGGGCGTCGTCGGCGAAGGGGGCCGGGTGGTCTCCGTCAATGTGGAGCAGGGCCAGTGGGTCGAAGCGGGCCAGGTTCTCGCCTCGATCGATCGCTCGGTCCAGAACGAGCAGGCGCGCGCCCAGGCGGCTCAGGTGCAGGTCGCCCGGGCGGATGCGGAGCTGGCGCAGAACAATCTCGACCGCGCATTGCAGCTGGTCGAGCGCGGGTTCATTTCCAGTGCCGAGGTGGACCGGCTGACCGCGACGCGCGATGCCGCGCGCGCGCGGGTAAACGTGGCACAGGCGCAGCTCGGCGAATTGCGCGAGCGCAGCGCGCGGCTGAACATCGTCGCTCCCGCTTCGGGGCTGGTCCTCGAACGCAATATAGAAGCGGGCCAGACCGTTGGCGCGGGAACGCCGTCCGTCTTCGTCATCGCGCAGGGCGGCCAGATGGAGCTGCGCGCGCAGGTCGGTGAGAGCGAACTGCAGCGGCTGGGCGTCGGCGTCGAGGCGGACGTGTCGCCGGTCGGCTCGTCGCAGACCTACACGGGGCAGATCTGGCAGATCGAACCGACAGTCGACGAACAGAGCCGCCAGGGAGTTGCGCGCATCGCGCTGTCCTACGCACCGGGACTGCGCCCGGGAGGCTTCGCGACCGCGACCATTCGCAGCGGTACCACTGTCGCCCCGCTATTGCCGGAAAGCGCGGTCCTTGCGGATGACGACGGCAGCTATGTCTATATCGTCGATGCCGACAACACGGTGCAGCGCCGCCCGGTCGAGACCGGTATGGTGACGGGCGGTGGTATCGCGATCCAGAGCGGTCTTTCGGGCAATGAACGCATCGTCGTGCGCGCGGGCGGGTTCCTCAACCCCGGCGAACGCGTGAACCCCGTGATGCAGGACGAGTAAGCGACCATGGATTTCCGCAATATCTCCGCATGGTCGATCCGAAACCCGGTCATCCCGCTGGTCCTGTTCACCGCGCTGCTGTTCGCTGGCCTGCTCAGCTTTCGCACGATGGACGTGGTCAACAACCCGGAAGTGGAATTTCCCGCGGTTAACGTCTCAATCTCGCAGCCGGGTGCCGCGCCGACCGAAATCGAGAACCAGATCACCCAGCTGGTCGAGTCCGCCGTGCGATCGATCAATGGCGTGAAGACGATCAATTCGACCGCGTCGGAAGGCAGTTCGAGCACCTTCATCGAATTCGAGATCGGCACCGATCCCGACGATGCGGTGTCCGAAGTGACCAATGCGATCGACACCATCCGCGGGTCGCTGCCCGACGGCATCCTCGAGCCGCGCGTGTCGAAAGAGGAGATTTCCGGCGGCTTCCTCGGTATTTATGCCGTCGAAGCCGACGACATGACGCTGGAGCAACTGAGCTGGTTCATCGACGACGTCGTGGCCAAGCGGCTGCTCGGCGTCGAGGGCATGGCCGAGGTCAATCGCTTCGCCGGGGTGGACCGCGAGATCGAAGTGATCCTCGATCCGCAGCGCATCCAGTCCTACGGCGTGACCGCCAGCCAGCTCAACCAGGTACTGCGTCAGAACAACCTGAACGCGGCGGGCGGCGCAGCCGAAGTCGGCGGCACGCGCCAGTCGGTCCGCGTGCTCGGCAACAGCCAGGATGCCTATGCCCTCTCGCAGCAGCAGATCCAGCTGGGCGACGGGCGCACGATCAAGCTGGCGGACGTGGCGACCGTGCGCGACGGCTATTCCGAGCAGACCTCGATCAGCAAGGTCCGCGACAAGGAGGTCGTCAACTTCGCGATGTCGCGCGCCAAGGGCGCATCGGACGTCTCGACCTTCGAGGGCGCGCTCGAAGAGATCGCCGAAATCGAGGCCGAGAATCCCGGCGTGCGCTTCATCCAGCTGACCGACTCGGTGAAATATACCGAGGAGCAGTACGAAAGCTCGATGGCGATGATGATCGAGGGCGCGCTGCTCGCGGTGGTCGTCGTGTTCTTCTTCCTTCGCGACTGGCGCGCGACCTTCATTTCCTCGGTCGCCATTCCGCTCTCCGCGATCCCGACCTTCTGGTTCATGGACCTGCTCGGGTTCAACCTGAACTCGCTGTCCCTGCTGGCACTCGCGCTGGTGGCAGGCGTGCTGGTCGACGACGCGATCGTCGAGATCGAGAACATCGTCAGACACATGCGAATGGGCAAGAACGCCTATCAGGCATCGATCGACGCGGCGGACGAGATCGGCCTGCCGGTGGTCGCAACCAGCTTCTGCATCGTCGCGGTGTTCCTGCCGGTCGGCCTGATGCCTGGCATCTCGGGGCAGTTCTTCAAGAACTTCGGCATCACCGTCGTGATCGCGGTGCTGATGTCGCTGGCGGTCGCCCGCCTGATTACTCCGATGCTGGCGGCCTACTTCCTCGAGGCCAAGGGGCACGCCGAACATGGCGAAGGCCCGATGATGGACCGCTACATGCGCATCCTCCACTGGTCGCTCGAACGCGGCAAGATGCGCCGCCGCCGCGACGGGATCGAGCCGCCGAAAAAGCGCTTCGTCTACCTGCCGATGCTGCTGATGACGGTCTTGCTGCTGATCGGGGCGACCGGCTTCGTGTTCTTCACCGCAAACGGGATGCTCGCGGGGCTCGGCCTGGCCGATGCGGCGGGCAGCGCGGTGGCGTCGTCGCCGGAATCCATCGCGGGCACGTTCTACAATCGCATCGTGGCCATCGTGCAGATGGTCGTGGCCGGTATCCTCGCGTTCGCGGCTGGATGGATCGTGCTCAAGCTGCTGGGCATGGGTGCGGCCCTCTTCGGGCGGCGCATGCGCGATGTATGGCGCTATCTCGAGGCGCGCTTCTACGATCACCGCGTCTGGATGCTGATGATCGGCTATTTCGCGCTGTTGCTGACCGTCCAGCTGTTCATGAGCGTGCCTACGCAGTTCCAGCCGCTTACCGACAGTGACAACAGCCAGGTGCAGATCGAAATGGTCCCCGGGACCACTCTGGAGGATACCGAGCAGGTCGCCGATCGTGTGGCGGCGATGCTTTACGAACAGCCCGAGGTCGAGCGCGCGCTGGAGCGCGTGCGGATGGGCAACGCCACGCTTTACGTCACGCTCTCGCCCGATCGCGAACGCACGTCCTTCCAGTTCGAGCGGCAGCTGGCTCCCGAGCTTGCCAAGATTCCCGACGCGCGAGTCCGCTTCCAGTCGCAGGGCGGCGGCGGTGGCGGCAGCGGTCGCGACATCACGGTGATGCTGGCCGGGTCGGACCCCGAATTGCTGCAGGATACCGCTTCGCAACTGGTCGAGCAGATGAAGGGGCTCGACACGCTCGTCGCCCCGCGCATCGATGCCGATCTCAGCCGGCCCGAACTGATTATCGAGCCGCGGCCCGATATTGCTGCCGACCTTGGCGTATCGACCGCCTCGCTCAGCCAGACGATCCGCATCGCGACGCTGGGCGAGATCGAACAGAACGCGGCGAAGTTCTCGCTCTCGGACCGGCAGATCCCGATCCGGGTGAAGCTGCCCGAAACTTCGCGCGAAAGCCTGACGACGATCGAGAACCTGCCGGTCCCCACGCTGGGCGGCGGCACCGTGCCCTTGAGCCGGGTGGCGGACATCCGCTTCGGCTCGGGCCCCACGGCGATCCAGCGCTACAACCAGAGCCGCCGGATCCTGGTCGGTGCCGACCTCGCCGAAGGCGTCGTCAGCGGGACCGCGCGCGAACAGATCGATGCGTTGCCCGCGCTGCAGGACCTGCCGCAGGGCGTCACCCGCGATGCGGTGGGCGAGGAGCAGTGGCAGCAGGAACTGGTCACCAGCCTGATGTACGCCGTGATCTCGGGCGTGCTGCTCGTGTTCGCGGTGCTGGTGCTGCTCTACAAGCGGCTGATGAGCCCGCTGGTCAACATGACCAGCCTCGCGCTCGCGCCGCTGGGCGGCATCTTCCTCGTCTGGCTGGTCGGCCAGCCGCAGTCGATGCCGGTCTATATCGGGGTGCTGCTATTGCTGGGGATCGTCTCCAAGAACTCGATCCTGCTGATCGACTTCGCGATCGAGGCCATGGCCGACGGGCGCGAGAAGATGGAAGCGATCATCGATGCGGGCCACAAGCGGGCGCAGCCGATTGTGATGACGACCTTCGCCATGACCGCCGGCATGATCCCGACCGCGCTTTCGGGCGTGCTCGGATCGGGCGACGGCGCGTGGCGCGCGCCGATGGGGACGATGGTGATCGGCGGGCTGGTCGTCTCGACGCTCCTCACCCTGCTGATCGTCCCTGCGGGCTTCAGCCTGGCGGACGGGTTCGAGAAGCGCGTCGGGCCGTGGCTGCGCGACCGCGTGCTCAGCTATCGCCCCGGCGATGAAAGGGATGGTCGGCACCGCAGGGCTGGCGGGGCGGAGCCAGAACCGGCCGAGTGACGCGCGCTCCGATCCTTGCCTCGTCCGGCGCGCCCGTAACCGCGGACCGCGCGCGGGCGATGCGCCGAACCGCCACGCTGATGCTGGTCCTGATGGCGGCCCTGTTCGCCGCCAGCCATGCGCTGATCGAGACGTATCCCGCGCAGGAGCCGTGGCTGGGCTTCCTCAACGCCTTTGCCGAGGCCGCGATGGTCGGCGGCTTGGCGGACTGGTTCGCGGTGACCGCGCTGTTCCGGCACCCGCTGGGCCTGCCGATCCCGCACACGGCGATCATCCCGAGGAAGAAGGATCGTATCGCGGACACGATGGCGCAATTCCTGCGCGAGAATTTTCTCACCCCGACGGTCGTCGCGCGGCGTATGCGCAAGATGAACCTTGCCGCGAGTGCGGGGGATTTCCTCGTCAAACGCCAGGGCAAGGAGCGGACCCGGCTGATGGGCGGCGGCGCGGACCTTGTCGCAGAAGTGCTCGAATCGCTTGATCCCGAACGGCTGGGCATGCGCGTGCGCGCGGGGCTGGCGAGCCAGCTTGCCAAGGTCGAGATGGCGCCGCTGCTGGGCAGCCTGATCGAGAACCTGATCGCCGACGGCCGCCATCGCCCGCTGCTCGATGGCTTCATCCGCTGGGCGGGCCTGACGCTCGAAGACAACGAGGATGCGGTGCGCGAAATCATCCGCTCGCGCACCAATTCAGTCCTGCGCTGGACCGGACTGGACGAGCGAATCTCGAGCTCGGTCCTTGACGGTGTCTACCGCCTGCTCGCCGAAGTGCTGGTCGATCCCGACCATCCCATGCGCGACCGGATCGAGGCCGGCCTCGTAAAGCTCGCCGCGCAGCTCAAGACCGATCCCGCGATGCAGGCCAAGGTCGAGGCGGTGAAGATGGACGTGCTCGAAAACCCAGCGCTGGCCGACTGGTGGATGGGCGTGTGGGAGCGTATCCGCCTGGCCATGATCGCGCGCGCGCGCGATCCGGAAAGCACCCTCGGCGACGAATTGCGCGATGGCCTGCGCGAAGTCGGCGCCGCCTTGCAGGAAGATCCCAGGCTGCAGGCCCAGATCAACCGTTTCGCCCGCCGCACTGCCGTGGGGCTCACCTCACGCCACGGCGAGCAGATCGTCGCCTTGGTGTCTGAGACCGTGAAGCGCTGGGACGCGGGCACCGTGACCGACCGGATCGAGAGCGCTGTGGGCCGCGACCTTCAGTTCATCCGCATCAACGGCACGCTGGTCGGCGGGCTGGTGGGCGTGACGCTGCACGCGATCGTGCAGGTGGTTTGAGCGACTCGCCTCAGCGCCGGGTCTCGGTGAACCGTTCAGCGTGCCAACTGGAACCGGACCGATCCGGTATAATAGCTCTTTACCGGATTGCCTTGGGCATCGAGTGCCGGAGCAAATTCCGCACGCCGCATGAGCGCGTCGCAAGATGCCGTCTCGAACCCCTCGGGCCGGGTCGAGCCCTGGATGGAGCACTGCAGCGGGCTGCCATCAGTGTCCACCGTCAGTCGGAAACGAACGATGCCTTGCGCGCCCTGGATCAGCAAGCCTCGCGGATAGTCGCTCGAAAGGATCCAGCGTGCCGGATCGGACGTCGGCATCGCGCGACGGGTCAGCGACCGATGTTCTTCGAGGTCCACGCCCCAGTCGCCCAGCAGATCGTCCGAACACTTGCGCAGCGCGGCCAGAGGAGCTCCCATCGGACCTGTCGCGAGGTAGACGATGCGCCGCCCGCGCGAGATCGATATCCATTCGGCTTTCGCCTCGCGGGCGATCAGCTTTTCTTCATCGAGCGGGTCGACATCATAGTTCGCAGGGTCGTCCCAGGCGTACTCTTCATCGTCGGCTTGCTCGGGATCCGGTCCAAGGCCGGTGCCCGCGATGATGAGCGCGGGCTTGAATTCTCCGAGGTCGCCGGCGAACGCGTCCGTTTCCATCGCCTCTTCGTAGGGGCCGAACCGTGTTTCGACCTCTATAATGGAATCCCCGGTCGTCAGACGGCGCACTTCCTTGCCCGCGACGATCATCTGGAAACCGCCACCCGGCCCGAATCGGTCGAGCGCCAGCACGATCCGGTCGTCCCCCTCGCCGAAGATCCGTGCCAGGCGGCAACTGCTCGCCGCATATTCGAGGTTCCAGTGGGACGAGGGCTCGAACATATCCGGCCCCTCGGCATCCTGGGCACGCGAGGGAGACGAAAAAGCCGCCGCCGAGGCAAGGACCCCGGCGGCGGCTATGAATTTTGCGAAGGACCCGATCATGGAACGTAAGGCTATCCGCGCTCCATTACCGGATCAAGTCACTGATTGCGCGATCAAAGCTTCTCGGTCAGTTCGGGCACGGCCTTGAACAGGTCCGCGACCAGGCCGATGTCCGCGACCTGGAAGATCGGTGCATCCTCGTCCTTGTTGATGGCGACGATGACCTTGGAGTCCTTCATGCCGGCCAGATGCTGGATCGCGCCAGAGATACCGATCGCGAAATAAGCTTCGGGAGCGACGATTTTGCCGGTCTGGCCGACCTGGTAGTCGTTGGGGACATAGCCCGCATCGACCGCCGCGCGGCTCGCGCCGATGGCGGCGCCCAGCTTGTCGGCCAGCGGCGTGATAAATTCCTCGAAGGTCTCGGCGTCCTTGAGCGCGCGACCACCCGACACGACCACGCTCGCGCTGGTCAGTTCGGGGCGGTCGCTCTTGGCCAGTTCGCGGTTCACGAATTCGGACGTGCCCGCAGCCTCGGCCGCATCGACCGATTCCACCGTGCCGCTCCCGCCTTCGGGCTCGGCCTTGTCGAAGGCCGTACCGCGGACCGTGAGCACGAGCTTGTCGTCGGTGCTTTCGACCGTCGCGATGGCGTTGCCGGCATAGATCGGGCGGGTGAAGGTCTTGTCGCCTTCGACCGACAGGATGTCGGACACCTGCATCACGTCGAGCAGCGCGGCGACGCGCGGGGCGATGTTCTTGCCGGTGGTGGTGGCGGGGGCCACGAACGCATCGTGCCCGTCCATCAGCTTGACCACCAGCGGGGCCACGTTTTCTGCCAGCATGTCCTTGTAGGCCGCGTCATCGGCGCAGTAGACCGTGCCGACGCCGACGATCTTGGCGGCGGCATCGGCCACGCCCTTGCAGTCCGCACCCGCGACGAGAAGGTCGACGTCGCCGAGCTTCGATGCGGCGGTCACCGTGGCGAGAGTGGCGTCGGCCACCTCGCTGTTGTCGTGTTCAACCAGAACCAGAGTTTTCATGTTCGTCTTTCCTTGCTGGCCGGGCCGCGCGAGTGGCGCGCGATCCCCGGCGTCGAATTACGCGATGCCCAGCGCCTTGATCTTGGTGACCAGCGCATCGACATCCTCGACCTTCTCGCCCGCCTGGCGGACCGGCGGTTCGGCGACCTTGTGGGTCTTGAGACGTGGCGCGACATCGACTCCGAAATCGCCCGGCGTCTTGGTGTCGAGCGGCTTCTTCTTGGCCTTCATGATGTTGGGTAGCGACGCATAGCGCGGCTCGTTCAGGCGAAGGTCGGTGGTGACGATGGCGGGCAGCGTCAGCTTGACCGTCTCGAGACCGCCGTCGATCTCGCGCTTCACGGTGACCGTGTCGCCTTCGAGGGTGATCGTGTTGGCGAAGGTGCCCTGCGGCCGGTCGAGCAGCGCGGCGAGCATCTGGCCCGTCTGGTTGCTGTCGTCGGAAATCGACTGCTTGCCGAGCAGCACGAGACCCGGCTGTTCGTCGTCCACGATCGCCTTGAGAATCTTGGCCACCGCAAGCGGCTCCAGATCATCATCGGTTTCGACGAGGATGGCGCGGTCGGCGCCCATTGCAAGCGCGGTCCGCAGCGTTTCCTGCGCCTTTGCCGGGCCGATCGAGACCGCGACGATCTCTTCGGCGTTGCCCGCTTCCTTGATCCGGATCGCTTCCTCGACCGCGATCTCGTCGAACGGGTTCATGCTCATCTTGACGTTGGCAAGGTCGACGCCGGAGCCGTCGGCTTTTACCCGCGGCTTGACGTTGTAATCGATCACCCGCTTGACGGGGACGAGTATCTTCATCGTTTTTCCCTTTCGCAGCCGGCCCGCCGGCCCGCTTAAAATGTCTCGTTCATGGCAATGGCTGGGGGTGGTGTTGCGTTCCGGAAACAGCGCCGTCAAGGGCGTGTGCGCGGGCGCGCAATGGCGTAGCGTAAGCTAGCGCCGCACTCGCGACCCGGCCCGGCGAAGTCGCATGCGAATCACCTCAAAAGTGCGGTCTGGAACCATCGCGGGGCAGAATGCTTGCAGTCTCATGGCCGATACGCCCAAGAACGTCTGCGGGATCCTCGACCGCCTCACCGAGATCGGTGACGGCCAGGATCAGGTGTCTATCGGCGATATCGTGAGCGCGTTCGGCACGCGCACCTATGGACCGGTTCTGCTGGTTCCCGCGCTCGTTGGAGTCTCTCCGGTCGGCGGTATCCCCGTCGTGCCCACCATCCTTGCCGCCACACTCCTCCTGATCGCGGTGCAACTGGTGTTCGGCAAGGAAACCCTGTGGCTTCCCGGCATCCTCAAGAACCGCTCGGTCGAAGGCGAAAAGCTCGCCAACGCGGCCGAGGATATGGAGAAGGTCGGCAAGTGGATGGACAAGCTGTTCCACGGCCGGCTCAGGATGTTCACCGGTCCGACCGCGGCCCGGATTGCTGCTGGGGTGATCGCGCTGCTGTGCCTTGCAGTGCCCCCGCTCGAACTGGTGCCCTTCGCGGTGGCGCTGCCGATGGCGGTGATCGCGGCGTTCGGTATTGCGCTGACCGTGCGCGACGGGCTGCTGATGCTCGTCGCCTTCCTCGGCAGCGGCGTCGCCTTCTACATCCTGGTCACCCAGGTGCTGCTGGGCAGCGGCGGGGGTGGCGGCGGCGGGATGTTCTAGCCCCGCCGCCGGTTTCACAGCTTACTTGGCCTTGTTGACCTCGGCCACGATCTTACGGGCGGCATCGCCCAGATCGTCCGCAGGGACGATCGCGAGGCCCGAATTGGCGAGGATTTCCTTGCCCTTTTCGACATTCGTGCCTTCGAGGCGGACGACCAGCGGAACCTGGATGTTCACTTCCTTGGCGGCCGCGACGATGCCTTCGGCAATGATGTCGCACTTCATGATGCCGCCGAAGATGTTCACGAGGATGCCTTCGACCGCCGGATCCTTCAGGATCAGCTTGAAGGCCGCGGTCACCTTCTCCTTGTTGGCGCCGCCGCCGACGTCGAGGAAGTTGGCGGGGAAGGCACCGTTCAGCTTGATGATGTCCATCGTCGCCATGGCGAGGCCGGCGCCGTTGACCATGCAGCCGATATTGCCGTCGAGCGTGATGTAGGCGAGGTCGTATTCGCTCGCTTCGACCTCGGCAGCGTCTTCCTCGGTCACGTCGCGCAGCGCTTCGACGTCCTTGTGGCGATACATCGCGTTCGAATCGAAGCTCATCTTCGTGTCGAGCACGGTCAGGTTGCCGTCGGCGGTTTCGACCAGCGGATTGATCTCCAGCATCGCGCAGTCATAGGCCATGAAAGCCTCGTAAAGCTGCTTGGCGACCTTCTGCGCCTGCTTGTTGAGCTCGCCTTCGAGCTTGAGCGCGAAAGCCACGGCGCGACCGTGGTGCGGCATGAAGCCCTGTGCGGGGTCGATGGTGATGGTGGTGATCCGCTCGGGCGTTTCGTGCGCGACGGTCTCGATATCCATGCCGCCTTCGGTCGAGGCAACCATCGCGACTTCGCCGCTGGCGCGATCGACGAGCAGCGCGAGGTAATATTCCTTCGCGATATCGACCCCGTCGGTGACGTAGAGGCGGTTCACTTCCTTGCCCGCGTCACCCGTCTGCACGGTGACGAGCGTGTTGCCGAGCATTTCCTTGGCGTGGCTTTCGACCTCTTCGATCGACTTGGCGAGGCGCACGCCGCCCTTCGCATCGGGGCCCAGCTCCTTGAAGCTGCCCTTGCCGCGGCCGCCCGCATGAATCTGCGCCTTCACGACATAAAGCGGCCCGGGGAGCTGCTTCGCGCCTTCTACCGCCTCTTCCACGGTCATGGCGGGGATGCCCTTCGGAATGGCGATCCCGTGCTGGCTGAGGAGGTCCTTGGCCTGATACTCGTGAATATTCATGGGTGCGGTTCGTCCTTTTCGGATTCGTTCGGAAGCGAGGAATAATGGTTTGCGACGCGCATAAGCATGGATGCGCGCGCTTGAAAAGGGCGCGTTCCAGACGCACATGCCGCGCGCCACCATGATCGATTACGCACGCCTCGATGCGATCGTCCGCGAAGCCGGGCGGATCGCCATGAACTCCTGGCCTGGAGCGGGGAATACCGTGCGCAGTTGGGAGAAGTCCAAGGGCGACCCCGTCTGCGAGGCCGACCTCGAGGTCGACACCTTCCTGCGGCGCGAACTCGGCGCGCTTTTGCCGAGCGCCGGCTGGCTGTCCGAAGAAACCGCCGACGCTGCGGATCGCCTGACCGACCGTCTGGTCTGGGTGGTCGATCCGATCGACGGCACGCGCGATTATCTGCGCGGCCGGACGGGCTGGGCGGTGTCGGTTGCGCTCGTATCCTCAGGGCGTTCGCTGATCGCGTGTCTCGAATCGCCGCCGCGCGGAGAAAGCTGGCAGGCGACGGCGGGGAAGGGAGCGATGCGCAACGGCAAGCCGCTGACTGCCTCCGCCCGCAGCGATTTTTCGGGCGCACGCGTGCCTGCCGCCGACCTGTCGAAGGCCGACGGCATGCTCGTTTCGGTAGACCAGCCCAACGGCATCGCGCTGCGCGCGGCCATGGTCGCGGCAGGCGAAGCGGACCTCCTCGCCACGATGCGCTGGGGTTACGAGTGGGATATTGCCGCCGCATCGCTGATCGCGCGCGAGGCCGGCGGGGCGGTCAGCGATATTTTCGGCCAGCCGCTGGGATACAACAAGCGCGATCCGCGCAGCTTCGGCCTGCTGGTTTGCGCGCCGAAGATCCATCAGGCGGCGGTCGAACATTTCGGGCCGCGTGCGCGCGAGAAGCTGGGTCAGGCGAAAGGCCCCGCCTAGGGCTTGGGGCGCAAGAAAAAAGGGGCCGACGCACCGCTGCGCCGACCCCTCTTCCAATTTCAGCGCTTGCGCTGCTTAGCGGCGCGCGGCGTTGACGTCCTCTTCGCTGATCGGGACGATCTTGATCTCGACGCGGCGGTTGAGCGGCTCGTTTACATTGTCGCCGGTGCGCACCCGCAGATACTGCGGATCTTCGCCGTAACCACGCGTCGCGATGCGCGCGCGCGAAACGCCCTGACTGACGAGATAGTCGGCAACCGCCTGCGCGCGTTGCTCCGACAGCTGCTGGTTGTAGCCCGGGCTGCCGGTCGTGTCGGTGAAGCCGTAGACGTCGATCAGGCTGTTCGGATAGCGGATCATGCTGTCGGCCACCGTGCTCAGCGTGCTGCGGAAGTTCGAATTGATGTTGGCCGAGTTGGTCGCAAAGGTCACGCCATCGGGAAGGCGGACGAGGATCGCTTCCTGGTCGCCGATTTCCTCGACGTCGACGCCGCTGCCGGCGGTCTGTTCGTCGAGTTCGCGAATCTGGTCGTCGAACTGGTCGCCGATGACCGCGCCTGCGGAGCCGCCGATGCCTGCGCCGATGATGCGTGCGGCATCGCCGCCGATCACGCCGCCCAGGAGGTAGCCGAGCGTGCCGCCTACCGCAGCGCCGACGGCGGTGCGCGAGAAGGTCTTTTCGCCGGTATTGGGGTCGGTGACGCAAGCGGAGGTGCTCACCAGGGCCGCAACGGCAACCGAGGAGAGAATGATACGGGGGGTCTTCATGGTAGGTTGTCCCTCTTTTCGTTTTCGTGGCGCGATTGGTTCGCGCACGGTTCGGGGCTCGCGTTCCACCTACGCTCGCCGTACCCCCCAACGTGCCCCGCTTGTGCGAGTTCCCGGACCGCAATTGCAGGGTCCCGGCGAATGACGGGTGGCGATGACGGCTGGCGCGGCGCCACTTTTGTGCTAGCGCAGCATTCGCCGTGACACCTTTCCCCTGGACAGACCTGCTCATCATCGCCGGGCTCATCGTGCTCAACGGCGTCTTTGCCATGTCCGAGCTGGCGATCGTCTCGGCCAAGACGACGCGTCTGCAGGCCAAGGCCGAAGCGGGCAGCAGCGCGGCGGCTACGGCGATGGATTTGGCATCCAATCCCGGCAAGTTTCTGTCGACGGTGCAGATCGGGATCACGCTGATCGCGATTCTCACGGGGGCCTTTTCGGGCGCGAGCCTCGAGGCACCGGTGGGCGAGCGACTTGCCGCGCTCGGTATTCCGGCAGACATCTCGCGCGAGGTTGCCTTCGTGGTGGTGATCAGCCTGACCACCTATTTCAGCGTGGTCGTGGGCGAACTGGTGCCCAAGCAGCTTGCCCTGCGCGCCGCCGTACAGATTTCGATGGTCATGGCGCGCCCCATGAAATGGCTGGCAATGCTTGGCGCGCCCATCGTCTGGCTGCTCGACACGTCGTCTGCGACGATCGTCCGCCTGTTCGGCGTGCGTCCCGGCGGACAGAACAGCGTGACGGCCGAGGAACTGCAGATGCTGTTCGCCGAAGCGACGCGCAGCGGCGTTCTCGAAGCCGAGCAGAGCGCGATCCTTAAGGGCGTGGTGCGGCTGGCCGATCGCCCGGTGCGCGAAGTGATGACGCCGCGGACCGAGCTCGACTGGATCGATACCGACGCCGATCGCGCGGAGATCGAAGCGACGATCGCGGAGAGCCCGCACTCGCTCCTGCCCGTCGCCGAAGGCTCGCCCGACAGGATCGTCGGTGTGGTCAAGGTGCGCGAAGTGCTCGCGGAGATGGTATCGGGCAAGCCCTTCAAGCTCACCGACCTCGTCAAGCGGGTGGAGGTGGTGCCCGACCAGCTCGACGCGATGGATGCGTTGCGCGTGCTCCAGCAGGCCGACGTCGCAATGGCGATGGTGCACGACGAATATGGCCATCTCGACGGCATCGTCACTCCGATCGACCTGCTGACCGCGATCGTCGGCCAGTTCGAAAGCGACAAGGACCAAGGCGACATACCCGAGGTGATTGAGCGCGCGGACGGTTCGCTGCTCGTCTCGGGCAGCCTCTCGGCCGAAGACCTCGGCGACCGGCTGAAGCTCGATTACGGAGAGGACCGCGAATTCGCGACCGCCGCCGGGTTCGCGCTTTCCGTCCTCAAGCATCTGCCCGAAGAGGGCGAAGTCTTCACCCATCAGGGCTGGCAGTTCGAAGTGGTCGACATGGACGGCCGCAAGATCGACAAGCTGCTGGTCAACGAGATCGAGCAGCCGGAAGATCGGCATGCGGCGCACTCCGGCGGCGCGGGCTGACGGAACCCGGGCGGCTCCGGCGGCTTTGGTTACCATGACAGACAAAGGCGATATCTGGCTGATAACGAATGCGGGCAGCGGCTCGGTACACGAAGAGCTGCTCGCGACGCTGCACGAAACCTGCGCACGAGCCGAGCTGTGCATCGCGGAGCATACCGAGTTCCCGTCCGATGACCTCCCGAAGCCGGAGGAAATCGCCAGGCGCGGGATCGAAACGGTCCTCGTCCTCGGCGGAGATGGCACGATCAATGCCGCGATTTCCGCGTTGCAGGGGTGGGAAGGCGCGATCCTCCCGCTGCCCGGCGGCACCCAGAACCTCCTGACCAAGCGGCTTCACGGCGATGCGGAAGTCGATGCGGTGGTCCAGGCTTTCGCGCGCGGCCAGGCGAGCAGGCGGCGCCCCAAGATTCTGCGGTCGTCCAAGGGGCTCGCGCTGGCGGGCCTCCTGATCGGACCGGGCACGAGCTGGAACGCCGTTCGCGAGGCCATGCGCGATGGCGATGCGGGTGCGATGCTTTCCGCCGCAGGCACCGCGCTCGACGGGACGACCAACAAGCCGCCCGTGCGGATCGCCGATCCCGAGGCGGGCGACCGCGATGGCTACCCCATCCTCGAGCTGGTGCCGCACGCGGAGGGGATGGACATTGCCGCCTATCATGCGCGCAATGGTGCGGATTTCGTGGCCCAGACTTGGGCCCTCCTGCGGCAGGAATTTCGCGACGGTCCGCACGAGACATATGGCCCCTTCGACCGCGTCGTGCTCGCCAGCACCGGGGAGGAGCCGCTCGACCTGCTGCTCGACGGCGAGCCTGCCCATGGCGACGCGCGCGAGACCGTCACGCTCGAAACCTGCCCGGTCGATCTGATCGCGACCGATCCCGGGGACGACGCATGACCGAGACGCTGCTTTTCCATGTCAGCGACATTCACTTCGGGCTCGAAAACAACGAAGCGATCGACTGGTTCTCGGCCGAGGTGACGCGGATGCAGCCGGCGGCGCTGGCGATCACTGGCGATCTCACCATGCGCGCACGGCATCACGAGTTCCGGGCCGCGCAGCAATGGATCGGTACGCTCGACGCGCCGGTCACGCTCGATGTCGGCAATCACGACATGCCCTATTTCAACCTGATCGAGCGGTTCTTCGATCCCTACAAGCGGTTCGGGCGGCTCCGCGAGGTGGTCGAGCGCGAGATCGACCTGCCGGGCATCGCGCTGGTGCCGCTCAAGACGGCGGTGCGCATGCAGCCGCGCTTCAACTGGTCGAAGGGCTGGGTTACCGGCGAGGCGCTGGAAAAATGCCTCGCGCGGATCGATGCTCTGCCCAAGGGAACGCGCGCGCTGGTGACCGTGCACCATCCGCTGCGCGAGGTCGGCACGCAGGGAACCGCGCTGACCCGCGGCGGCTCCAAGGCGCTGGACGAACTGGCGAAGCGCAACGTGCTCGGCGTGCTGTCGGGCCATGTGCACGATGCCTTCGACATCATGGAGGATACGCCGCACGGCCCTGTCCGCATGATCGGCGCAGGCACGCTGTCGCAGAGGCTGCGATCTACGCCGCCGAGCTTCAACGAACTGCACTGGGATGGCGAAACCCTGCGGGTCCATATCCGCACGCTCGAGAATATCGAGGACGAGGCGATGAAGATCGACGACGTGCCCGAAGATGCGCAGCCGCCGCGCGAGGAAGGCGAACCGGTCGCGCCCGTCGGTGCCGTCCCCCGCACCGATCCGCCGGTCAGTTAGGCGGGAATTTATTGGCGGCCCCAACCTGCCGCACGCTTCTCAAGCAAAGCGTCTTGCGAGTATCAGAGTGGTTGTGATCGTGAAGGGTAGGTTCACGAAAGCCAGAAAGCCCAACACGATCATCATCCAACCATGCGGGTCCGGATTCCAGACCTCCACGTAGAGGGTCAAGGCTAGAAGCAGCGCAGGAAACGCCAGCGCGCTCGAAAGCCTCAGCGCGATCGGACCGATTTTCAGCATTCGTAGGATCAGAAATACCGCTGACGTCATCAAGACAGCGACCGCGATGGCAGCTGCCAGCAGCGGCAGGTCTCCGGCGTTCATCATCGAGAATGTTTATATGAAAGTGCAGGCGTCCGCCACAAGGTCGCAGTCCGCCTAACAAAAAAGGGCGGCACCTTCCGGTACCGCCCCTCCTGGTGATCCGTAGCTGTTGTAGCGTAATGCTACGCAGCCATCAACGCTTGCTGAACTGGAAGCTACGACGTGCCTTGGCACGGCCGTACTTCTTACGCTCCACGACGCGGCTGTCGCGGGTCAGGAACCCGGCCGACTTGATCGTGCTGCGCAGCTTCGGCTCGTACTTGCTGAGCGCTTGGCTGATGCCGTGCTTGACCGCACCGGCCTGGCCCGAGAGGCCGCCGCCGCGCACGGTTGCGATGACGTCGTACTGGCCCTGCCGCTCCGTGATCGAGAACGGTTGGTCGATGATCAGGCGCAGCGTCGGACGCGCGAAGTAGATTTCCTGATCCTTGCCATTGATGGTGACCTTGCCGCTGCCCGGCTTGAGCCAGACGCGCGCGGTCGCATCCTTGCGGCGGCCGGTGGCGTAGGCACGGCCATGCTGGTCGAGCTCCTGCTCGCGCAGCGGCGCGGTGCTTTCGGCGACGACGGCTGCATCGGCGGTCGGCGCATCGCCCGCGATATCGCCCAGGTCGGCGAGGTCGCGAACGCTCTCGGCCTTGGGCTCTTCCTGGTTGTTCTTTTCGTCGGCCATTATGCGAGAGCCTTGTTCTTGCGGTTCATGGAAGCAACGTCGAGCACCTCGGGCTTCTGGCCGTCATGCGGATGCTCGGTACCGGCATAAAGGTGCAGCGCCTTCATCTGCTGGCGACCCAGGGGCCCGCGCGGAACCATCCGCTCGACCGCCTTTTCCAGCACGCGCTCGGGGAACTTGCCTTCGAGGATCTTCTCGGGCGTCGTTTCCTTGATGCCGCCGGCATAACCGGTGTGCTTGTAATACTTCTTGTTGCCCATCTTGCGGCCGGTGAACTTCACCTTGTCCGCGTTGAGGACGATCACGTGATCGCCGCAATCGACATGCGGGGTGTAGATCGGCTTGTGCTTGCCGCGCAGATGATTGGCGATAATCGCCGCGAGACGGCCAACGACGAGGCCGTCGGCATCGATCACGTACCAGTTCTTTTCGACCTCGGCCGGTTTGATCGACCGGGTCACCTTGCTCAGCGCCTTCATGGCTATCAATTCCCTTGGTATTCGGGGTCTCGCCGGACGACGCGCCGTGAATTCACGGATTCGCTCGACCGGGCGTGGAGCGCGCTAATGCGTGGCAGCGGCGTTCAAGTCAAGCATTCATGCGGGATTGCGAAGAGGTATCATGATACCGCAGGCGAAAGCGTCCAGTCATCCCGGCCCCTGCGGGTGATGCTTTGCGTGCTCGTGCTGACCGTGCGGGCGAAGCTTTCGAGAAGGCCGCTTTCGCTTCTCGCGCGCACTGTTTCCGTCATCTCGACAACACCTTCGGTCCCGTCGGGCAGGGTTACCGGGCGGCTCGCGCTGCGCTCGCGCGGTGTCGGAAAGAACAGGTCGGGCGGGAGACGCGTCAGCCAATGGTCGCCGCTGCTCGCCAGGTCGGCGACGAAACGGCGCGAGGCATCGGTCGTGGTTGCCTCGCCCTGTCGCGAGCGTGCGAAGGCGAGAGCTTGCGTCATGGCCTCTTCGGGCAGGGGCGGCACAGCTGCATCGGTGCCATCGCTCATGATCCTGCCTTCCCGGTCGAGCGTCAGCGGGAGGAAGCCCGTCTCGCTCCGGTTCTCCTCCATCCGCGCGATCGCGGCCAGCGCCTCCGGAGCATCGACGCGCGCGAAGTCCTGCTTGCCCACGACCCGCAGGAGACCATCGGCATCTGCGGAAAAGCCGATCGACCAGCGCCGGGTGACGCGCAACTCGTGTCCGTCCGCAAGGCTCCGCACGAGTACGCGCTCGAGTTCGAAAGCGCGGTCGGTAAACGCCCCGTTCGCCTGTGCCAGCGCGGGAAACAGCGTCACCGCGCCCAGTCCGAACAGGAAGCTGCGCCGCTTCATCGGCGAACTCAGCTCGCGAGCCCGGCAAGCCAGTCGCGCGTGGCGCTTCCGCTTACGGGGGTGGGCCAGCCGAGAATCGCGGGCGTATCGTAGGGGTGCAGTTCCTCGAGCCGCGCCACAGCGGCATCGAGTCTGTCGGCATGGGTCTTGAACAGGACCGCGACCTCCTCGCCGCTACCGCGCTCCCCGTCCCACTCGAACAGCGCCTCGACCTGTCCGATCACGTTGGCACAGGCGATCAGCCGTTCGTCGAGCAGGTGGGCGGCAACCGCACGCGCATCCTCGCGGCTGGCAAATACGGTGTAGACGAGCGCGCTCACGCTTCCGATCCGGCAGGACGCCGTCCGATCGCATGGGCCGAGGCGGCGGTCGCGGCCACCAGCAGCGCGCCGGTCACCTGGTGTGCGACCGCGATCCACAGCGAGACTCCGGTGACGACGGTCACGATGCCGAGCAGCACCTGAGCAATGGCAAAACAGATGAGCGCCTTCCCGGCATTGCCGTCGCGCGGCAGTGCGCGCCAGCCGAGCCACAGCAGAACCGCGAAGGCGGCCCAAGCGAACCAGCGATGGATGAAATGCAGCAGAAAGGGATCATGCGTCAGCGCGTAGAAAGCCCCTTGCGCCCAGTTGGCCTCGGGCAAGAACCGCTCCTGCATCAGCGGCCAGGTGTCCGAAGCGAGGCCGGCATTGAGCCCCGCGACCCAGGCGCCGAGCAGGATCTGGACAAACAGGACTGCCGCGGCAATCGCCGCCAGCGGTCGCAGCAATGCCGGGCGCGTATCGCCGCTCCGGTCGAGCGCGTGCAGGTCCAGCGCGGTCCACACGAGCCCCGCCAGCGTGAAAAGCGCGGTGCACAGGTGGATCGACAGCCAGAAATGGCTCACATCGGTCATGTCGCCGCCGAGGCCCGAGCGCACCATCAGCCAGCCGAACACGCCCTGCAGTCCGCCGAGTGCCAGCAAGGCGAGCAGGCGCGGCTTGTAGCCCTTGGGGATCCAACCGCTGAGCCAAGCGAAGGCGAGCGGCAGCGCGAAAGCGAGCCCGATCACGCGCCCGAGCAGGCGATGAAACCACTCCCAGAAGAAGATGTTCTTGAAATCGGCCAGCGTCATTCCGGCGGGCCCCGCCTCGAGCCGGTATTCGGGGGTGGCGCGGTATTTCGCGAATTCGGCATGCCACTGCGCGTCGTTGAGCGGGGGAAGGATGCCAGACGCGACGTTCCATTCGGTGATCGACAGGCCCGATTCGGTCAGCCGCGTAATCCCGCCGACCGCGACGATCAGCACGACCATCGCGGCCACGATCAGCAGCCACCAGGCGAGCCAGCCCGGACGTGCGGCATCGCTGGCGGTTTGATCGCCTCGGCGGAAGAATGCGGTGGCCATGGCGCATGAATGCGTATTGCCGCCGAAACTTGCAAGCGCGCAAAGCTGCACGGGGGTTGAGCATCCTGCATCGCACGAAACCGGCACGCCGCACTTGTAAAATGAAACAACATCACATACCTGAAACCGTGATGGCGCAGCGCTACACCTCCAACCGCATGAAACTCGATGCGATGGGCATTGCCCTGTCTGCGCTGTGCGCGGTCCACTGCCTGTTGACGATCGTGCTGATTTCCTCGCTCGGGGTGGCGAGCAGTTGGCTGCTTGCGCCCGAATTGCACTGGTGGGGCCTTGCCGCGGCCACTATCATTGCAGGCGTCGCGATCGGGATCGGCGCGGTTCGCCACCGGCGCCGGATGCCCTTCGTCGTGGCGATGACGGGGCTGACCTTCATGGGCGGTGCGCTCGCGGCTCCGCATGGCATGGAGGAGGCGATCCTCACGATCATCGGCGTCGCGCTGGTATCGCTCGGCCACATCCTCAATTTGCGACGCACGTCGGATGCCAAGCCGGACAGCTTGCACGAAACGCGCTGAGGCCTATGTCGCTCTGGCAATGAGCGATACGACATCGATAGTCCTGAACGGCGAAAGCCGGACCACGTCAGCCTCCACCATCGCCGCGCTGGTGCACGATCTCGGCCTCGTACCGGAAAAGGTCGCGGTCGAGCATAATGGCGAGATCGCCCCGCGATCGCAGCTGGATGCGATTGTGCTGGCCGACGGCGACACTCTCGAGATCGTGCATTTCGTCGGCGGTGGCGACCATAAAGGCGACGACACCTGGTCGGTCGCGGGCCACACCTTCCGCTCGCGCCTGATCGTGGGGACCGGCAAGTACAAGGACTTCGCGCAGAACGCTGCGGCGCTGGAGGCGAGCGGGGCGGAGATCGTCACCGTTGCCGTGCGGCGCGTGAACGTGTCCGACCCCAACCAGCCGATGCTGACCGATTTCATCGATCCCAAAAAGGTCACCTACCTGCCCAACACCGCCGGCTGCTTCACTGCGGACGAGGCGGTGCGCACGCTGCGCCTGGCGCGCGAGGCGGGCGGCTGGGACCTCGTGAAGCTGGAAGTGCTCGGCGAGGCGAAGACGCTCTACCCCGACATGCGCGAGACCCTGCGGGCGACCGAGACGCTGGCGAACGAAGGCTTCCACCCGATGGTCTACTGCGCGGACGATCCGATCGCCGCGAAGCAGCTTGAGGACGCGGGCGCAGTCGCGATCATGCCGCTGGGCGCACCGATCGGCTCGGGCCTCGGCATCCAGAACCGCGTGACGATCCGCCTGATCGTCGAAGGGGCGAGCGTTCCGGTGCTGGTCGACGCCGGGGTCGGAACAGCTTCCGACGCGGCGGTCGGCATGGAGCTGGGTTGCGATGGCATTCTGATGAACACAGCCATCGCCGAGGCGAAGGACCCGATTCGCATGGCCCGGGCGATGAAGCTGGCGGTGCAGGCGGGGCGCGATGCCTATCTCGCCGGGCGGATGGCGACTCGCAAATATGCCGATCCTTCGAGCCCGCTCGCGGGCCTGATCTAGCTAAAAACTCCGCTTCCGACCCGATCCTGCGGCTTACGGTGTTCCTCCACGCACAAGCTTAGGGGATTGTTTACCAAGATCGGCGACACATGCTCCTTGACACATGGACACTGGTCCTTGGAGGGGCACGATGGCGACCACGAATACCACCAGCCTGAGCATCGCCGAGATGCGCGAGTTCGCGAATTTCAGCGCGTGCGAGCAGCGTTTCATCCGGCGCAATCTCGATATCGGGATGGGCCGGTGCGACGCCTTCAAGCTCTGGGCCCGCAACGCGGGCGAGAACGTGGCGATTCGCCGCCAGTACGTGGCCTATCAGGATCTCAAGGCGCTGCGCCACGCGATCCCCGAAGCCGACGCTGGCGAGGCGGTGTCGCCTTTCATCGGCCAGCTTTCGCGCCTCGCCGCGTTCGATCTGGCGCAGGAGCGACTCGATGGCTTCTCGCCCTTCCGCTTCCTCTACGAACGCTTGCTCGGCGCGGATGTGCGCCCGTGGCTGCCGAGCGCGTTCTGCGCCGGTGCCGCAATGCCGCACCTGCGTCCCGCGCGCCGCAAGCTGCTGCTGCAAAGTCTCAGCGAAGCCGCCGCAACCGCGCCCGCATGGTCGAACCGCGCGCCGACTTTCTATCCCGAATATGTCGATCTGGAAGACGAGGCGGCATGATTCGCGCCTAGCGCTCTTGGACGATCAGATAGTGGCCAGATAGCAGCGCGGCTTATCGCCGCCGCCGGGCGATCAATATCCAGCGCGCATTGGGCGATGGATCAATGCCGATACAAGCCGTCGAGCCGGTCGCCGTAGCGTTCGCGGATCTTGTGCCGCCTGATCTTCATGCTCGGCGTCATTTCCTCGTTCTCGATCGAGAAGGGCTCGTCCGCGAAGGCGAAGCCGCGCACCTTCTCGACCACCGAGAGCTCCTTGTTCACCCGGTCGACCGCATTGCGGATCGCCGCCCGGAATTCCGGGTGCTCATGCACCTTGCTGCAATCCATCTGCTTGCCGTTGGCCTTGCACCAGTCGAGCGCCCATTCGGCGTCGGGAACGATCAGGCCGACGATGTAGGGTCGCCGGTCGCCTGCGACCATCGCCTGCCCGATCTCGGGCTGGAGCGTCAGCATCCCCTCGACCTTCTGCGGCGCGACATTGTCGCCCTTGTCGTTGACGATCATGTCCTTCTTGCGGTCGGTGATGACGATCCGGCCACGCTCGTCGACATGGCCGATATCGCCGGTATGCAGCCAGCCGTCCTGCAGCGCCCGATCGGTTTCGGCCTGGTTCTGCCAGTAGCCATGCATCACCAGTTCGCCGCGGCACAGGATCTCGCCATCCTCGGCGATCTTGATCTTGACGCCCTTCATCGGCGGGCCGACCGTATCCATCGACACTCCGGCTGAGGGCCTGTTGCAGCTGATGACCGGCCCGGCCTCGGTCTGGCCGTAGCCCTGCATCATCGGCAGGCCGAGCGCCTGGAAGAAGGTGCCGACTTCGGGGTTGAGCGGCGCGCCGCCCGACACCATCGCCTTGATCCGCCCGCCGAACTTCTGGCGAATCTTGGGCCGCAGCAGCCGCCCGACGAGAAGGTCCATCGGCTTGTCGCGCAGCCGCTTCTTGCCGTTCGCATCCGTCCGCTCCTCGATCTCCAGCGCGCGGTCCATCAGGAAGCTCGCGGCGCCGCCCTGCTTGCCGATCTGCTTCATGATCCGCGTACGCAGCACTTCGAAGAGGCGCGGCACGACGACCATCACCGTGGGGCTCGTCTCCTCGATATTGCTCGCAAGCTTTTCCAGCCCCTCGGCATAGTAGATCTGCGCGCCGACGCCGATCGGCAGGAATTGTCCGCCGGTATGCTCGTAAGCGTGGCTGAGCGGGAGGAAGGAGAGAAAGCGCTCGTCGTCCGACAGGTTGAAGTCGTCGATCAGGATGTCCGCCGCGCCCGCCACATTGCACAGGATCGCGCCGTGATGCTGGAGGACGCCGCGCGGTGCGCCGCCCGTGCCGCTGGTATAGATGATGCAGGCGGTATCCTTGCGCCCGATATTCTGGAGCCGCGCCTCCACCGCCTTGCGCGCGGCCCCGGCGTCACCCTCGATCATGCTCGACCACGAATGGCAGGCCAGATTGCCGCCCTGATAGCCGCGCACGCTCTCGATCGGGATGATGTGCTCGGCGATGCCGGTGTGGAAGATCGCGGGGATCAGCGGACCCGATAGCTTGTTGCTCGACACGATCACCGCCTTCGCGCCCGAATTGTCGAGGATATGGATGTGATCGCGTTCGGTGTTCGTGATGTAGGCAGGCACGGTGATGCAGCCTGCGGCCATGATGGCGAGATCGGCGATGCACCATTCGGGGCGATTCTCGGACACCAGCATCACCCGGTCGCCGTCGGTGATGCCCAGACCGCGCAGGTTTTCCGCGAGAATGCAGACCTGATCGGCCACCTCGCGCCAGCTGATCGTCTGCCATTCGCCGGCGACCTTGCGTCCGAGGAAGGGTTTCTCGCCCCCTTCGTCGGCGCGTTTCAGAAACAGCGAGACCAGATTGCTCGCCCGCTCGATCTCTTGCAGCTGGGTCAAACGCGCACCCTCTTTCCCGGTTTTCGTTGTCTTTATAACGGCGCAGCGCGCTCTAGGCTCCCCGCGACCCTACGGCAAGTTGCCGGAGGGGAGCAGCATCGTGTCCTCGTGCCGGTCGTAGGCGAGCCCGTCGAGACGCGGATCATAGGCCGCGACCCAGCCGTCCGGCGTCCGCAGCGCGCCATTGGTGCGGAACAGGAAGTCGCTTGTCGAGACGTTGGCGTGGCCGAGCGCCTGCCACTGGTCCTTGGCATCCGCGAGCCAGCTGCCTTCCTCCACGATCAGCCGGTCGCCGAAGCCCATGACCATCGGCAGGGCGAGCGCGTCTTCCAGGCTGAGCCCGAAATCGATCACGCCGATGATGGCACGCGCGGTCTGGATCGGGATCGTCGTGCCCCCGGCAGCACCCAGCGCGAGGAAGGGCTCGCCCTCCCGGTCGTAGATGACGGTGGGCGACATCGAACTGCGCGGGCGCTTTCCGCCCTGCACGCGGTTGGCCGAGAGCGTGCCATCCTGCACCGGGGCGAAGTCGAAATCGGTCAGCTCGTTGTTGAGGTAGAACCCGCCGAAGCGCAGACCAGATCCGAACGCGCCCTCGATCGTGCTGGTATAGCTGACCATCGTGCCATCCGCGCCGACGGTGACGAAATGGGTCGTGCCGCTTTCGGGATAGGCTTCGCCCGCCGGAGTGGGCTCGGGCGCCCCCGGCGGGGTGCCCGGCTCGACCTGTGCCGAGCGCTGCTGCGGATCGATCAGCTCAGCGCGGCTGGCGAGGTAAGCGGGATCGATCAGCCCCTGCGTGGGCACATCGACGAAATCGGCATCGCCGGTGTAGATCGCGCGGTCCGCGTAGGCGAGCCGCTGTGCTTCGACGAACAGGTGCCACGCCTGCACCGAACGCGGGCCGAGCGCGGCGAGGTCGAACCGTTCGAGCTGTTCGAGGATGCCGATCACGGCGATCCCGCCGGACGAGGGCGGGCCCATGCCGCACACCTTGTACCCGCGATAATCGCCGCAGACGGGATCGCGCAGCTTGGCCCCGTAGGCGGCGATGTCGGCGGCGGTCATCGCGGGCTCGCGCGGGGTCTCGGCGGCGACGGTCGCGGCAAGGCCTTCGGCGAAAGCACCCCCGTAGAAAACCTCGGGTCCCCGCGCGGAAATCTGCGCCAGGGTCTGCGCCAGTTCGGGCTGGACAATGCGCGTGCCCACCGGCTTCGGCGACCCGTCGGCGGTGTAGAACAGCGCGCGTCCCTGGGCCGTGTGGCCTGCGCGTTCGACCTGCCCCTCCAGCGAGGAATGCAGCCGGGCGTTGAGGACGAACCCGTCGCGCGCAAGCCCGATCGCCGGCTGGAACAGCGCGCTCCACGGCAGTTTGCCGTGCTCGGCATGCAGTTTCGCTGCGACCGCGATATTGCCCGGTACGCCGACGCTCAGGCCGCTGATCGTCGCTTCTCGCCCGGGCAGGGGCTTGCCCTCTTCGTCGAGGAACCACGCGGGCGTGGCGCCCGCGGGCGCGGTTTCGCGGCCGTCGTAGCTTTGTACCGTGCCATCGGGCTGGCCGAGCAGGATGAAGCCGCCTCCGCCGATGCCCGAGCTTTGCGGTTCGACCACGGTCAGCGCGATCATCGTGGCGAGGGCCGCGTCGACCGCGTTGCCGCCTTTTTCGAGCATCGCCTCGCCCGCGACCGTGGCGCGCGGATCGGCCGAGGCGACGACGCCCGCCGATGGCGGCAGCGCTGCGACGGGCGCAGGGGGTGCATCAGCCTCGGGCGCGGTGGCGCACGCGGCGAGCGACAGGGCGGCGGCGATGCTGGCAGTGGTGCGGAAAAGCATAATCATCCTTGGGCTTGCGATCCGATCGCGTCTTCAATCGAGGCAAAGCCTTCGCGCTGCAACCTCTTGCTGAGGCCACGCGCGATCCGCCGGCCCAGCGTCGGCCCTTCGTAGACCATCGCCGAATAGAGCTGAACGAGGCTGGCGCCCGCAACGATCCGGTCCCAGGCGGCATCGGCGCTGTCGATCCCGCCGGCAGCGATCAGCGGGATCGCGCCGCCGGTCGCCTTGCGAAAATCCTTGAGGCGCTGGAGCGCGATCGGCGCGAGCGGCGCACCCGAAAGCCCGCCTGTTTCGCCTGCATGTTTCGACCTCAGCGGGGGCCGGGCAAGCGTGGTGTTGGAGATGATCAGCGCGGCCAGCGGGCTGTCGAGCGCGACCCTGGCGATCGCGTCGATCTCGTTGGGATCGAGATCGGGTGCGAGCTTGAGGAATACCGGTGGGCCGTCGGACCCCCGCGCTTCGAACACGCCGTCGAGCAGGTGCTTGAGCGCATCGCCCGCCTGCAGGTTGCGCAGCCCCGGCGTATTCGGGCTGGAGATATTCACCGTGAGATAACTGGCGAGAGGCGCCATCAGTTCGGTCAGCAGCGCATAGTCGGCGATGCGATCATCGCTGTCCTTGTTCGCGCCGATATTGACCCCGACCACGCCTGTCCTGAGCGAAGTCGAAGGGCCCGTGCGCTTGCTCAGTCGTTCGCGCGCGGCTTCCGCCCCGCCATTGTTGAACCCCATGCGGTTGATCACCGCGCGGTCTTCCACCAGCCGGAACAGGCGTGGTTTCGGGTTGCCCGCCTGCGGGAACGGCGTGATCGTGCCCACCTCGACGAAGCCGAAGCCGAGGCTCAGCAGCGCGTCGGGCACCTCGGCATCCTTGTCGTAACCAGGCGCCACGCCCACGGGCGAGGGGAAGGTCAGCCCGCCGATCGTCACCGCCAGCGCGGGATCGTGGCGCGGCGGCGTGCCCGTGGGCATTCGTTTCAATCCGGCGAGCGAGAGGCGATGCGCGCGCTCCGGGTCGAGGGTGAAGAGCAGCGGGCGGAGTGCGGGAAACAGCATGCGATCCGCCCTATTGCGCCGCCGCCGCCAAGTCGAGCGTTCGGCGCAAGGCCCTCCTCACCGGCTCTCCGGTGCGCCCCTTTCCACTGGCCCTTTTCACTATCGTCGCCTTGAGGCAGGGTGCGCGCCAAGCATCATTCTGGAGAGAGCCTGCATGAAGACCGCCCCCCAAACTGCCCTGATCCTTCTTGCAAGTCTGGGCCTCGCGGCCTGCGCAACCACTCCGGTCGACACGACCGCCATGACGCCGCCCGCGCCCGTCGCTGCGCCCGAACAGGCGCCCGCGGACATCAACACACTGTTCGATTCCTACGACGAAGCGCAGCTCGCGACGAGCCCGCTGACCAAGGCCTATCGCGGCATTCGCGACGAGGATTACGGCGAGTGGGGGGACTTCACCGACGCGGCGCAGGTGCGCGAAGAGGCCATGCTGCAATCCTACGCGGACCGGATGCGCGCGGGTTACGAGGTCGCGAGCCTGCCGGAAAAGGACGCCCTTTCCTACCGCCTGTTCGAGGCCGTGGCGCAGCGTTCGGCGTCGCTCTTCCCGTACCGCGACTACGGCTACATCTTCGACCAGATGAACGGCGCGCAGAGCCAGCTGCCGGCCTTCCTCATCAATATCCACGCGGTGCAGAATGTCGATCACGCGCGCGATTACGTCTCGCGGATCGAAGGGCTCGGCGGCGTGATGGACACGCTGACCGCGCAGTCGCGCGACCAGGCCGATGAAGGCATCATGCCGCCCGACTGGGTCTACCCCTATGTCATCTCGGACATTCGCAACCTGCTCGAAGCGGGCGAGGACAGCGCAGTGCTGGAGGATTTCCGCGACAAGGTCGATGCGCTCGATGGTGTCGATGCAGATACGAAGGACGGGCTGAAAGCCGATGCGACCACGGCCTGGACCACCTCCGCGGTGCCCGCCTACCGTCGCCTGCTCGCCGAAATGGAGCGCCAGCAGGCCATGGCGCCGACCGATGACGGCATCTGGCGCTTCCCCGAGGGTGAGGCCTATTACGCCGCTCTGCTGAAGAACTACACGACCACCGACCTCACCGCGGACCAGATCCACCGGATCGGGCTGCAAAATGTCGAGCGCATTCATAACGAGATGCGCGAGATTATGGATCGGGTCGGCTTCGAAGGCACCTTGCAGGACTTCTTCGAATTCACCCGCACCGACGACCGCTTCTATTACGACACGCGCGAAGCCTATCTCGCCGATGCGCAGGAGAAGCTCGACGCGATGGAAGCGAAGCTGCCCGAATTCTTCGCCACGCTTCCCAAGGCAGCGCTCCGGGTGAAGCCGGTCGAGGCGTTTCGCGAACAGAGCGCGGGCAAGGCCTTTTACCAGAGCCCCGCGCCTGATGGTTCACGACCGGGCACCTATTACGTGAACCTGTATAACCTGAAGGATATGTCCAAGAACGAGCTGGAGGCGCTCGCCTATCACGAAGGCCTGCCCGGCCATCACCTCCAGCGCTCGATTCAGACCGAGCTGGGCGACGTGCCGCCCTTCCGCCGCTTCGGCGGGGTGACCGCCTATACCGAGGGCTGGGGCCTCTATTCGGAGGAGCTGGGCAAGGACATGGGCTTCTACACCGATCCCTACGCCGACTTCGGTCGGTTGCAGATGGAGCTGTGGCGCGCCTGCCGGCTGGTGGTCGACACCGGGATCCACGACAAGCGCTGGAGCCGCGAGCGGGCGATCCAGTATCTGTCCGACAACACGCCGAATCCCGACGGCGACATCCGCAAGGCGATCGAGCGCTACATCGTCTATCCGGGCCAGGCGACCGCCTACATGATCGGCAAATTGAAGATCATGGAGCTACGCGAAGCTGCGCGCGCCGAGCTGCGCGAGGATTTCGACATCCGCGCATTCCACGATGTCGTTCTGCTGCCCGGCCCGGTGCCGCTCGATATCCTCGAGGAGAATGTCGAGGCGTGGGTGGCGAGCGAGAAGGCATCCTAGAATCCTCCCCGTTTTTCCCGAAGGGACAAATGGGGAGGTGGCGCGCGCCGAAGGCGCGCGACGGAGGGGCAATGGCGTTGGCTCTTCCCCTCCACCACCGCCTGCGGCGGCGGTCCCCCTCCCCATTTGCGACTTCGTCGAAAACGGGGAGGATCGGTTGCTAACGACTCGCAAGTGTCGGGTTTTGGTTGAAATCGGACTGATTTAGTCCGAATTGGCTGGCATGCGCCTCAGCAACCTTGCCGACTACGCCATCGTGATCATGGCCGCGACCGCTCGCAAATGCGGTGGCGGGCGTGTGTCGTCGGCCGATCTGGCGCAGGAAACCGGCATTCCCGTGCCAACCGCGCAGAAGATCGTTAGCAAGCTGAGCGCGGCTGGCCTGCTGCGGTCCACGCGCGGAGCGGGCGGCGGCCTGCAGCTGGCGCGGCCTGCGGCGGCGATCAGCATGGCCGACATTGTCGAGGCGATCGAAGGTCCGATCGCGCTCGTCAGCTGCATCGAGACCGGCGATTGCGCGGTCGAGCACGAATGCAGCGTCAAACCGCACTGGCCTGTGGTTAATGCCGCAGTGCGCGGCGCGCTGGCCGACGTCTCGCTGGCGAAAATTGCAGGCGCAGTCCCTGCGCAGAAAGAAGTGGCATGAACGAAACAGTCGACCTCAAGAAGCCCGAGCAGGATCAGGAAGCCAGGGAAGCGGCCGCGAAAGCCGCCGAATACGAGTTCGGCTGGCATTCGGATATCGAGACCGACTACGCGCCCAAGGGGCTCAGTGAAGACACGGTCAGGTTCATCTCGGCCAAGAAGAAAGAGCCCGAGTGGATGCTCGAATGGCGGCTCAAGGCGTTCCGCAAATGGCTGACCATGGACGAGCCCGACTGGGCGAAGATCGGCTATCCGGCGATCGACTACCAGGACGCCTATTACTACGCCGCGCCCAAGAAGAAGGAAGAGCTCGAAAGCCTCGACGAGCTCGATCCCGAGATCAAATCGGTCTACGACAAGCTCGGCATCCCGATCGCGGAGCAGGAAGTGCTCGCCGGGGTGAAGGGCGCGAAGAAGGTCGCGGTGGACGCGGTGTTCGACTCCGTGTCGGTCGCCACCACCTTCCGCGAGGAGCTGGAGCGTGCGGGCGTCATCTTCCGCTCGATCTCCGAAGCGATCCGCGAATATCCCGATCTGGTGAAGAAGTGGCTCGGCAAGGTCGTGCCGCAGAACGACAACTACTTCGCCTGCCTCAACTCGGCGGTCTTTTCCGACGGCACCTTCGTCTACATCCCCGAGGGCACGCGCTGCCCGATGGAGCTCTCCACCTATTTCCGTATCAATGCGGAGAACACCGGCCAGTTCGAGCGCACGCTGATCGTGGCCGAAAAGGGCAGCTATGTCAGCTATCTCGAAGGCTGCACCGCTCCGATGCGCGACGA
This sequence comes from Alteriqipengyuania lutimaris, assembly GCF_003363135.1. Classification (NCBI taxonomy): domain Bacteria; kingdom Pseudomonadati; phylum Pseudomonadota; class Alphaproteobacteria; order Sphingomonadales; family Erythrobacteraceae; genus Alteriqipengyuania; species Alteriqipengyuania lutimaris. The sequence continues at coordinate 759,974 of NZ_QRBB01000001.1, forward strand.
GAACCAGCTCCACGCCGCCGTGGTCGAGCTGGTCGCGATGGACGATGCCGAGATCAAGTATTCGACCGTGCAGAACTGGTATCCCGGCAACTCAGAAGGCGTCGGCGGGATCTACAATTTCGTCACCAAGCGCGGGCTGTGCCAGGGCGCGCGCAGCAAGATCAGCTGGACCCAGGTCGAAACCGGCAGCGCGGTGACGTGGAAGTATCCGAGCTGCGTGCTGAACGGTGAGAATTCCGTGGGCGAGTTCTACTCGGTCGCGGTCACCAACAACCACCAGCAGGCCGATACCGGGACCAAGATGATCCACAACGGCAAGGGCAGCCGTTCGACGATCATCTCCAAGGGGATCAGCGCCGGGCAATCGAACAACACCTACCGCGGGCTGGTCCGCGTGGCCGCCAATGCCGAGGGCGTTCGCAACCGCACCGAGTGCGATTCGCTGCTGCTGGGCGACCGCTGCGGCGCGCACACCGTGCCCTATATCGAGGTGAAGAACCCCACCGCGCAGATCGAGCACGAGGCGACCACCAGCAAGATTTCGGACGACCAGCTGTTCTACGCGCAGCAGCGCGGGCTGGACGAGGAAGCGGCGATCGCGCTGATCGTCAACGGCTTCGCCAAGGAAGTGCTGAAGGAGCTGCCGATGGAATTCGCAGTCGAAGCGCAGAAGCTGCTGGCGATCTCGCTGGAAGGGAGCGTGGGGTGAGACACGCTATCGCGCTGGCAATCGCACCGATGCTGGCTATCGGCTGCGCGGATGCGTCCGACGCGTCGGAGTTGCCGTCAGTCCTTCCGCACGTAGAGACCCTGCGCCCGTTGATCGCGTGTATCGCGGAAAGAGTCGAGCAGAGCGACGAAACCGAAGAATGGAGCGGGGGTGCGCCTCGCGGGCCGGCGCAAAGCTCGGCGACGGTCGCTGCCTGCCAAGCGGAGAGCGGGGTCACCATCAGGCAGGTCAGCAATCGCGAGCCGACCGACTTCACCGATCCGGAATTTGCCAAGCAGGGCGTGTTCTTTATGGCATTGATGACGTTCGGCGACCACCGCGATCATCTGACCGTCGAGGAGTTCGACGAGGCAATGGCCATCGCTCGATGTCTGCAGCAGGAGCAGATCGTCAAGGGACAGATTCTTCGCAAAAGCCCCGGGGAAGCGCACGAAATCACAATGAGTGCGATGGATAAATGCGTGCCGAACCATCGAGAGTATCTTCGGAATCCGGAAGATATGTCGCTGCTAGGTCGCAGCGGGTTCCTCGGCAACACGATCGGGCGATTGAACCTGCGATATGTTGAAGCGGCGAGTGCGGGAGAAGGAACATGACCGACCGCAAAACTCTCCAGCTCCGCGACCCGTCCGAGAGCGATTCCGCCACCCCCGCCGTCAAGCGCAAGGGCCGCGGGTGGGAGATCTCGGAGAAGCGCCTCGATGCGCTGCACGATCGTGCGCGCGAGATGCGTCGCCGGAAGAACGAGTCCCCAAGGCCGCTGGCGATCTCGCTGGAAGGGAGCGTGGGGTGAAGCGCTGCCTGACCATCGCGCTTCTCGCGCTCGTGCCCTCCACGGCGTTTGCCAAAGACGTCGAGCGATATTCTGTGCCCGAGATCGTGCGGAACTCTTTGCCTGGCCTGCAATGCTATCATGACGAGGTCGAAAAGGCGGGCCTGTACAATGAGCCCGAGGCTCAGACGGATCAAAGCACCAAGGGGGGGCAGGGACGACTTCAGAATATCGTCGAGAGTTGTCAGCTCCGCGAGGGTGCCGACAATTCGAAACAGTTGCTGGCAGCTGCGAACCCGTCATTGACTGCGCGGGATGTCTCGCAAACTGTCGATCGGGTGTATGGAACCCTTATCCAGTTCCACCGCATGAGAATGGATGTTCGCACGGAATATAGGTGGGTTACTGGCAGGCGCGGGAATCGAGGTATTTTTGAAACAAATGGGTGTCGAACCTCCGCGCAAAAAAAGATACGTCACAACCGTACCGATTGCGCCCTCATCACAGGATCGCGAACCGGACGATGACTGACCGCAAAACGCTCTGTCTTCGCGAAGCCTCGGAAAGTTTCGCCGCGCGCGCGACGCAGCGCCGCAGTCGTGCACCTGCCGCCAGTGTAGCAGTGCTCGCGTCGATCTCGCTCGGTGCGTGTGCTGGCTCGCCCGATGATGAAGCCGCGCGGATGGCGGACGCGATGGCCGAGCCCTATCTCCGATGTTACGAAGACGTGCGCGAGCGCGACATTGCGGTTCTTGGATCCGACGAATGTTTCGCTTTTGTCGAGGCCCATCGTGAATTGCAGAATCATTTTTCCGATCGCGCTTCATCGTTTCATGATTCGCTCGGCGCTCGGATATCTCGCAAGCTTGGATGGGAGCGCGAACCTCCCTGCAGCAGAAAGTGTTTGCGCACCCACTTCCGCACGAGCCTGATGCGCGAGCAATTCGCCTTCCTTATCGTTGAGGAAGTGGGCGTGGAGGATGGCCGGGCCTATCTCGTTCCCCAGGCATGGGACGCGCTGCGGGAGCGGCAGAACGCACCGCGCGCTCTCGAGGACAATTCCAAATGACTGACCGCAAGACCCTCCAGCTTCGCGAAGCATCCGAGGACACAACCGCGCCCGCCGTCAAGCGCAAGGGCCGCGGGTGGGAGATCTCGGAGAAGCGCCTCGATGCGCTGCATGATCGTGCGCGCGAGATGCGCCGCCATGCGAGCCCGGCGCACAAGGCGCTGGCCGAAAAGTTCTCCAAGGCCGATTTCGGGCGTTACTCCTTCAGCCGCTTCGCGGTGGTCGGAAGCGCGATCGTCGATTTCAACTCGCACAACATGGGCCTCGCGATCCTGATCGACGAGGAGGGCGTCGAACCCGCCATCGCCACCCGGCGCGACAAGAGCCTCGAAGCGGTCGGCATCCGCGTGGTCCACGTGCCCGCCGCCGATATCCTTGCCGATATCGACGCGGTGCTGGCCAAGCTGACGCAGGAAATGCGCGCCGCCATCGCCGACCGCAAGGAAGCGCGCCGCCGCCACGAGGCCGAAAATCCGCGCCAGACCAAGCCGCGTTACGACCGCGCCGGCAACGGCCCGCCGCGAAACCAGCGCAATTCCCATCCCGGATCGAACACCACGCGCAGCGATCGCACGCCGCGCGACGACAACAGGACCTAAAATGCTCCAGATCGATAACCTCCACGCCGAAATCGACGGCACCAAGATCCTCAACGGCCTCACGCTCAGCGTGAATGCAGGCGAGATTCACGCCATCATGGGCCCCAACGGCGCAGGCAAGTCGACGCTTGCCTATGTGCTCGGCGGACGGCCCGGATACGAAGTCACCGAAGGAAAGGTCTTCTTCCGCGGCGAAGACCTGCTGGCGATGGACCCGCACGAACGCGCGGCGGCCGGCCTGTTCCTCGGCTTCCAGTACCCGGTTGAGATTCCGGGCGTCTCCAACATCCAGTTCCTGCGCGAAGCCTTGAACGCACAGCGCACTGCGCGCGGGCAGGAGGCGATGACCGGCGGCGATTTCCTCAAGCTCGCCAAGGAAAAGGCGGGCCTGCTCAAGCTAGACATGGAAATGCTCAAGCGACAGGTGAATGTCGGCTTTTCGGGCGGCGAGAAGAAGCGTGCCGAGATGGTCCAGATGGGCATTCTCGATCCGTCCTTCGCCGTGCTCGACGAAACTGACAGCGGCCTCGACATCGATGCGCTGCGCGTCGTGGGCGACGGGATCAACGCGATCATGCGCAATCCCGACAAGGGCGTGCTGCTGATCACGCACTACCAGCGCCTGCTCGAGGTGGTCGAGCCGACGCATGTCTCGATCCTCAGCAAGGGCCGTATCGTGAAGACCGGCGGGCCCGAACTGGCCACCGATCTGGAACGCGAAGGCTACGACGCGGTCATGGAGGACGCATGATTACCGCACTCGCCCTGCTCCTCGCCGCCCCCGCAGCGCCCGTCGCTTTGCCTGCCGCCAATGAACCGGAGGTCGACATCGTGGTGGTGGCCCGGAGGCTCGACCGGATCGCCTTCAACGTCGCGCAGGACCGCGAGGGCAGCTGGCACTGTTCGATGAACGGGTCGAGCGGCAACCCGAAGCTCGATTCGCGCATGTGCAAGGAAGTGACCGATTGCGTGCGCAAGAAAGGCGCCGCCGATGCTCAGGTAAAGGCCTGCGTCACCGGCACGAAAGAGAAGGTGCTCGCGCGCTTTCGCAAGGAAATGGCGAGGCGCAAATGACCGACAGCATTCTCCTCCCCACCCGCAAGGATGAAGCCTGGCGCTATTCGGATATCGACGCGATCCAGGACACCCCGCCCGCGACGTTCGAGGCATGGGAAGACGTGCACGTCGCCGCCGGCGAGACGTGGCGCGACTTCATCGTGATCGACGATGCGGACGGCCTGCAGATGCGCCGTCTGCGGATCGTGATCGAGGAAGGCGCGCGCGCCGAACTCGCCGCGCTGGTCGCAGGCGGCCAGCTCGGGCGGCTCGAAGTGGTCGTCACGCTGGCCGAGGGCGCGCATTTCGAGCTCGGTGGCATCACGCTCGGCGGGCACGACACCACGCGCGAGATCGTCACCCGCATGGCGCACGAGAAGCCCGGCGCGACCAGCAACCAGACCGTGCGCAGCGTCCACTGGGGCAAGGGCACGGGCAATTTCCTCGGCCGGATCGACGTCGTGCGCGATGCGCAGAAGACCGACGCCGCGCAGAGCTTCAAGGGCCTGCTGCTCGAGAAGGGCGCGAGCGTGAACAGCGTGCCGCAGCTCGAAATCTATGCCGACGACGTCCAGTGCGCGCACGGCGCGAGCGTAGGCCAGCTCGACGAGAATGCTCGCTTCTACATGGCCGCGCGCGGCTTGCCGCCCGAGACCATCCGCCGCCTGCTGGTGCAGGCCTTCATCGGCGATGCGACGCGGGAACTGGCGGACGAGGCCACGCGCGAGGCGCTGCTCGAAAAGGCGCTGGGCAAGCTGGAGGAGCGGGCATGACGCAAGCGGATACGCTCACCCGGTCGGATGGGGCGGTCGGCAAGGGGGCGGTCGGCAAGGCCGACTTCCCCGGCATGTTCACCGAGGACGGCGAGCCGTGGCACTATCTCGATAGCGCGGCCTCGGCGCAGAAGCCGCAGGCCGTGATCGACGCGATGAGCCGTGCGCTCGGCAAGGAATACGCCACGGTCCATCGCGGGGTCTATTCGCGCAGCGCGCAGATGACGCGCGGCTACGAAGCGGCGCGCCAGCGCGTCGCGGACTTCATCGGCGCGGCCTCGCAAGACGAGATCGTCTTCGTGCGCGGCGCGACCGAAGGCATCAATCTGGTCGCCAGCAGCTGGGGCGATGCGAATATCCGCGAAGGCGATCGCATCATGCTTTCCATGCTGGAGCATCATTCGAACATCGTGCCGTGGCAATTGCTGGCCGGACGTGTAGGCGCGCAGATCGACGTCTGCCCGCTGACCGAAGACGGCCAGATCGACCTCGATGCGCTGGAGCGCATGCTCACGCCCGACCACAAGATCGTGGCGCTGTCGCACCTGTCCAACGTGCTCGGCGGCCGGCTCGATGCAAAACGCGCGGCGGGTCTCGCGCATTCGGTCGGTGCCAAGCTTCTGCTCGACGGCTGCCAGGCGGCCCCGCGCGAGCCGCTCGACATGCAGGCGCTCGATTGCGATTTCTACGTATTCTCCGGCCACAAGCTCTACGGTCCGACCGGGATCGGCGTGCTGTGGGCGCGCGAGGATATTCTGCAGGCCATGCCACCTTATCAGGGTGGCGGCGCGATGATCGACCAGGTGAGCTTCACCGGCACGACCTACGCGCCCGCGCCGCAGCGCTTCGAAGCAGGCACGCCGATGATTACCGAGGCGATCGCGCTGCATGCTGCGATCGACTATGTCGCACAGATCGGTACGGCCGAGATCCGCGACCACGAAGCCGCGCTGGCGAAACGGCTGCGCGAGGAGCTCGCCCGCATCCAGGGTGTGTGCGTATTCGGGCCCGCCGACGGGCTCGGCATCGTGTCCTTCGAACTGCCGGGGGTTCACCCGCACGATCTGGGCACCATATTGGATGAAGAGAACGTGGCGATCCGCGCCGGGCACCATTGCTGCCAGCCGCTGATGGACCACCTGGGCGTGCCCGCCACCGCCCGCGCCAGCTTCGGTCTCTACTCCGACGAGAGCGATATCGAGGCGCTGATGCGCGGGATCGATCGCACGCTGAAGATATTCGCCTGAGGACTATGACGATGAGCGAAGACAACGAAAAAGACTTCATTGCGGCCCCGTCGCCCGCCGACTCGGTGACCGACCTGCCGCCGCATCTGGCGCGCTCGGAAGGCAATGCCGGGCAGGCGGCGGAGCAGGTGCTGCCGCAACATGTCCAGGACATGCCGGAAAAGCCGCCGCGCGCCCGGGTCGAGGATGCGGTCGATCCGGACGAGGAAACTGCGGGAGAGAAGCTGTCGCGCAAGCGCGACTATCTCGACGGCTTCCTCAAGAAAAAGCCCGAAAGCGCGGGCGAGGCCGGTGCGGGCGGTGAGCTGCAGCAGGCGGTGGTCGAAGCATTGAAGGAAATCTACGACCCCGAAATCCCGGTCAATATCTACGATCTGGGCCTGATCTACGGGGTCGAGGTGTCCGAGGACAAGGACGTGGTCGTCACCATGACGCTCACCACGCCGCATTGTCCGGTCGCCGAGAGCATGCCCGCCGAGGTCGAAATCCGCGCGGGCTCGGTACCCGGCGTGCGCGATGCCGAGGTCAACCTCGTCTGGGACCCGCCATGGGGGCCCGACAAGATGACCGACGAAGCGCGCCTCGAACTGGGAATGTTGTAATGGCCGAAACGAAAATCCGTGAACGCCCCGCCGCCGTCACGCTGACCGAAGGTGCCGAAGCGCGCATCGCCGCGCTGATGGCCAAGGCGCCCGAGGACGCGATCGGGGTGAAGCTTTCCACGCCGCGCCGCGGCTGCTCGGGGCTGGCATACTCGGTCGACTACGTTTCCGAGGAACAGGGCTTCGACGAGAAGATCGAGACCCCGGGCGGCACGTTCTATATCGACGGCGCTTCGGTGCTCTATCTCGTCGGCAGCGTCATGGACTGGGTGGAGGACGATTTCTCCGCCGGGTTCACGTTCGAGAACCCCAACGCCAAGGGAGCATGTGGCTGCGGCGAAAGCTTCATGGTATAGCAAAGCCATGAACCCCGCCGCCAACCTCGTCGCCCGCGTCGTAGCGCTTGCCGTTGCGCAGGGCCTGAGCAGTCGGTCGCGGCGCAGCGTGGAGCAGCAGGCTCCATGGCTTTTCGATAAGCGCATCACGCCGAAGCGGCGTCGCAAGCCGCCCGAGGCGGGCATGCCCGTTCCCGCAATCCCGCCGAAGGGCCCGCTGCCCATGCAGGGCGGGGCGCAGGCGCCGCTCGATTTCCGCGAGGACTAGGGGCCCGGCGCTAGCGCCGCAGTGCCTGCGCGCAGGCGACCCGGTCCACATCCAGCGCATCGCTCGCCCGGCGGGCCTCGACATAGGTCGCGGTCGGCTCGGCGCCCGGCGCAAGCGGATAGAGGAACACGTCGAGCACGCATTGCTCGCCCACGAATTGCAGCTTGCGGGCGTCCCCTTCCAGCACGTCGAGCCGGGCGGGGCCGAAGATCTGTTCGAGCTGGCGCGCGCGCGATCCGATCACGTATTCCAGACCCGCCACATTCATCACCCGCGGCGCGATGAACGCGCCCGGGGCCGCGGGCCGCGGATCGGCCGGCGGGATCGGCACCGTGCGCGGCGGCGCGCGCCCCGTGCCTTGCTGCGGAACGTTCGGCGGGGCCGGCGTCGCGCAGGCGGCGACCAGCGGCACGAGCGCAAGGGCGAGGGCAATCTTCGAAAACTTATGCATCGCGCATGCGTCCTTGCACGAGATGGGTTGCAGCAGCCGCGCCGATGATCGGCGCGAGGAAATTGAGGCCGGGGATGGTCAGCATCCCGGCAATGACGAGGCCCAGCGCAAAGCGGGTGCCGCGCCCGATCGGCGGCTTCTGGTCACGGTCGTGCCGATGGCGCAGCCACGCCATGTCGCGCAGTTCGCGCCCCAGCAGCCAGGCATTGACCACCGCGAACAGCACCACCGTGCCCACCCCGGTCACCAGCAGGACGAGCGCCAGCGGCAGGATCGCGATGTTGACAAGCACCACCCGGACCGCGCCCTTGAAGCCGATCCACATGCTCTCGCCAAAGCCGATCCGCCGCGCATCCGCGAGCGCCTGCGGATAATATTCCGCCTCGACCACTTCGACCACATCGTCGGCGAAGAACTGGATCGCGGCGAGTGCGGTGACGCGGAACAGCAGCCAGCCGCCCAGCACGACCGCCAGCAGCGTGCCGATCGTCGCCACGATCTCGGCGGATGCCGGCGGCAGGGTGTCGTCGAGCAGCGATCTCAGTCCGCGGTCGACCAGCCACATCAGCCCCAGATAGAGCAGCGCGCCGACGGCCACGAACAGCAGCAGCGTGACGATCAGCGATTTGAGCAGGAGCCACAGGACACGGCGGTCCGCCAGCTGCGCGAAGGCACGGGCAAGGGATGCGGGCAGCGACGTCATGGACCCGGGCTTTTCCGTGTGTCGGCGTGCCAAGTCAATCGCCTGCGCACCATCACCGGCCTTGGCCCCGGCTCGCTTGGTCGCTAGGCCGTGCGGCAATTCGCAATTCACGCCCAGTTACCCGGAGACCGACCCATCATGGCCGACCCCAAATACGACGTCATCGCCATCGGCAACGCCATCGTCGACGTGATCGCCCCCGTCACGCACCAGTTCCTCAAGGACGAGGATCTGCCCGCCGGGTCGATGCGCCTGATCGATGCGGAGCGTTCGGTCGATCTCTACGCCAAGATGGGCGCGACCAAGGAAATCTCGGGCGGCGCGGCCGCCAACACGCTGACCGGCGCGACCATGCTGGGCCTCAAGACCGCCTTCATCGGCCAGGTCGCGGACGACCAGCTGGGCGAAATCTACCGCCACGATCTCACGTCGGTGGGCGTCAGCTTCGAAACCCCCGCGCGCGCCTATGGCGACAGCGAGGACGAGCCGCCCACGGGCCGCTGTCTCGTGCTGGTCGATCCCGATGGCGAGCGTACGATGAACACCTCGCTGGGCGCATCGCAGTTCCTGCCCGCCGCCGCGATCGACGACGATCTGATCGCCAGCACCAAGGTGCTGTTCCTCGAAGGCTACCTGTGGGACCCCGAAGAGCCGCGCGCCGCGATGCGCCGGGCGATCGAGGTTGCGCGCAAGGCGGGCGTCAAGATCGCCTTCGCCACCTGCGCCGATTTCTGCGTCCACATGCACGGGAAGGATTTCCGCAAGCTGATCGACGACGGACTGATCGACATCCTGTTCGTGAACGAGGAAGAGGCCGGCATCCTCGAAGGCACCGATCCCGATGCCGCGTTCGAAAGCCTGGCGAAGGACGTGCCGGTCGTGGTGATGACCCGCGGGGCCGACGGCGCGATCGCGGCGCGCGGCGACGAACGCGCCAAGGTCGCGCCCGAGCCGGTCGACAAGGTGCAGGACCTGACCGGGGCAGGCGACCTCTTCGCCGCCGGCTTCCTCTCGGGCTATTGCCGCGATGCCAGCCTCGAAGAGAGCCTCGTGCGCGGCGCGGTGGCGGCAGGCGAGGTCATCTCGCACTGGGGCGCGCGGCCCGAGGCGGACCTGAAGGCGCTGGTGGCGAAGCGGCTGGAGGCCTGAGCGCCGGGCAGCGCGACCGAAGGGGCAGCCCCCCGTATCAGTCGCGCTTGTCCTCCGGCTGGACCAGCTGTGCCTCGGCGATGATCCGGGCCCGCAGCTGCGCCACTTCGGTCCGCAGCTGCGCGATGCACGCCTGCGCTTCGGAAGCTGTCCGGACCGAGCGTGAGTGGGGCAAGCGGCACACGGCCTTGACCGCATCGTCGAGCCTGCGGTCGAGCCGTGCCTGTCCCGCAGAACTCCCCAGATCGAGGTCGTTATAGCTGACGAGAGCCCGGTTCTCGCCGGGGTCTGCCAGTGTCGGACTGCTGCCAGCGGTGAGCGTGATGGCAACGGCGAATGCGAGCGCTTTCATGATGGTTTCCTTTTTGCTGACCCCGCAGGAATGACGGGTCGCCGCGCGCAAAACCAATCGAAAGGCTGGCCATAGATACAAGCTGAGCTTATGCTTGGCGTATGCGCCAGCTTCCTCCGCTTGCAGCCGTCAGGGCGTTCGAAGCCGCCGCGCGGCATCGCAACTACACCCGCGCCGGGGAGGAACTGGGGCTGACGCAGGCGGGCGTGAGCTACCAGATCAAGAGCCTCGAACAGCGCGTGGGCACCGTTCTGTTCGTGCGCGAAGGCCGCGCGATGCGGCTGACCCCGGCGGGCGAGGCGTTGGCGCAGCGGGTCTCGCAGGCCTTCACGACGATGGAGAGCGCCTTCGCCGCGCTCGCCAAGACCGAGGAGCAGGTGCTCTCGATCGCCTGCTTCCAGACCTTCGCGACCAAGATCCTCGCGCCGCGCCTCGGCTCCTTCCAGCTTGAGCATCCGGAAATCGCGGTGCGGCTGGTGGTGGGGGACGCGTTCGTCGATCTTGAGGCGGGCGAATGCGACCTCGCGATCAGGCTGTCGCGCGAAGAGCCGGTGGGATTGCAGGTGCATCGACTCAACCGCCTCGGCATCGCACCTTTCGCCAGCCCGGGGTTCGTCGCGGCGCACGAAATCCTGCAAGCGGAAGATCCGGACATCGCGGAAGACCAGCGCATCTCGCCCAATAATGTCTGGTGGCGCGAATGGGACGATGCGCGCTGCGCCTCGCACGAGATGACGGAGCGGCAGCCGCGCGGGCTCGAATTCGATTCACAGCAGCTCGATGCCGCCGCCGCGATCAGCGGAAACGGCGTCGCGATCCTTGCACCGACACTCTTCCACACCGAGCTGACCGATGGCCGGCTCGTCCGGGTCGGCACCCGCATCGTGCGTCCGGGCGGCTATTTCCGCCTGCTCTACCCCGAGGTCCGCGGTCATTCCCCCAAAGTGCGCGCCTTCCGCCAATGGCTGATGCGCGAGATCGAGCCGTGCCTCGCGGCTGACCCGGGGTGCCGGGAGGATTGGGAGAGAGCGAGCCGGGGGTGACGTGCTCTCGAAGGTTTCGGAGCAGTGCGGACAAGTCTGCGTCAAGTCGCTTAGGGCTGGCCTGTCAATGAAAGGGCGGCATCCAGCAATGTCTCGCTCGACAAGAGCCAGATCTGCGGCGCTGTGATCGCAGCCGACATGATCTCGCCTTTGCCCGCGCGGTCCAAGGGGACGTAAAAGCGCTGGTGGCGAGCCGCTGGCTAGAGCGAATCGAAACGCGTGAAGGGGCCAGAAGTCAATTGGAAGAGCGTTCTTGAAGCAACGCCAAAGCCCATCGACGAAGCACTCGCTGTGGATAAGCACAGTTATCCACCGTCAAAAGAAATTACTTGTATTGTCGAGGGCGCAGGATTTCCGCCGAGTCCCGAGTAGGCTTCGGTGCCCCTAGCTGGCAATATTACTTATCCGCGATTTCCACAGGCTTGTGCCCCTTGCGTGAGGCGGCAGCCTGATTCACATTAAGTATAGACAACGAAAAGCCGAGCCTCTTTCGAGGCCCGGCCCATCGTTCGCCGGGAAAGCCCTGAGGCCATCCGGTGCGAAACAGCTGCGTCAACAGCGTGTGCAACGTGCGCACGTTTGCTGCTTCGGTCAAGGCCTCGTAGATCGAAGGAGGTCCCCATGGGACGTAAGGTGCCGCGCCAAACGGCGCATCGTAGTTCGGTGAACGGTCGTTTCGTAACCGAAAAGTTTGCAGACAGAAATCCACGAGAAACCGAAAAAGAGCGGATCAAGCGACCCGACTGGACTCGCTGATGTTACGCGCAACATTTAGTTCCTCGGCGATTTCAAGCGCGAGCTACAACCCGGTAACAGGTGGCTTGCACATCGTTTTCACAAGTGGTCGGGGCTACGACTTTTGCGGTGTCCCCGAGGCGGTATGGCGGGGATTATGTTCCGCCGGGTCGACGGGCACTTTTTACAACGAGGTCATCCGCGACCACTACCAATGCTAACTTGGCGATGGAGGCTCTTTATGGGCCTCCATCACCCCCGCTCCCGCTCCATTTCGCGCCAGCCGATATCGCGGCGGCAGAAGCCGTCGGGGAAGGTGATCGCGTCGACCGCCTGGTAGGCTGCGGCCTGCGCCTGCGTCACATTGGCCCCGCGCGCGGTCACGTTGAGCACGCGGCCTCCGCTCGAAACCAGCGTGCCGTCCTCCGTTCGCGCAGTGCCCGCGTGGAAGACCTTCGCGTCCTCGCTCTCCGCCGAGCCCAGATCGATCGTGCCGCCCTTCTTGGGCGTGCCCGGATAACCTTCTGCCGCCATCACCACGGTCAGCGCGGTGTCGTGCGAGAAGCGCACCGGGCCGGCGCTGGCCAGCTTGCCGGTCGCGCAGGCCATGAGCAGCGCGGCCAGATCGCCCTCGAAGCGCATCATCAGCACCTGGCATTCGGGATCGCCGAAGCGGATGTTGTATTCGACCAGTTTCGGCCCCTGCTCGGTCAGCATCAGCCCGGCGTAGAGCACGCCCACGTAAGGCATGCCCTCGCTGCCGAGCGTGCGCACGGTGGGCGCGACGATTTCGCGCATCGCGCGGTCGATCAGGTCCTCGCTCAGCACCGGGGCGGGGCTGTAGGCGCCCATGCCGCCGGTATTGGGCCCGGTATCGCCTTCACCCACGCGCTTGTGATCCTGCGCGGTGCCGAAGGGCACGATGATCTCGCCATCGGTGAGTGCGAAGAAGCTCGCCTCCTCGCCCGCCATGAACTCCTCGATCACGACCTCCGACCCGGCGGAGCCGAACCTGCCGTCGAACATTTCGGACAGCGCCTGTTGCGCCTCCTCGCGCGTTTCAGCGATCACCACGCCCTTGCCCGCGGCCAGACCGTCGGCCTTAAGCACGAAGGGCGCATCGAAATGCTTCAAGGCCCCCCATGCCGCCTCGAGCGAGGTCGCGCGTTCGTAGCGCGCGGTGGGGATATCGGCGCGCGCGCACAGGTCCTTGGTGAAGCCTTTGCTGCCTTCGAGCTGCGCGGCGGCCTTCGAGGGGCCGAAGACCGCGATGCCCTCGGCGCGCAGGTCGTCCGCCAGCCCCGCGACCAGCGGCGCTTCGGGGCCGATCACGACCAGCGCGATGTCCTTCTCGTGGCAAAAGCCGATCACGGCCTTGTGATCGCCCGCATCGAGCGCGACAATGTCTGCCTGTTCTGCGATGCCCGGGTTGCCGGGCGTGGCATAAAGCCTGGAACAGGAGGGTGCGGCAGCGAGCTTCCATGCGAGGGCATGTTCGCGGCCACCCGATCCGACCAGAAGGATGTTCATGAGCGCTTCCCAATTCGACGATTCCGATCCCTCGCTGCTAGCCGAGAGCCGCCCGGGCGACAATTCCGAGCCGCTCAGCGTCACCGATCTCTCGCGCAGCCTGAAGCGCGTGGTGGAGGACCGGTTCGGCTTCGTGCGGCTGCGCGGCGAATTGTCGGGCGTGAAGCGCGCGGCCTCGGGCCACCTCTATTGCAGCATCAAGGACGAGAAATCGGTCATCGACGGGGTGATGTGGAAGAGCGCGGCCCCGCGCCTCGCCTTCCGACCCGAGGATGGGGTGGAGGTGATCGCGAGCGGCAAGATCACCACCTATGCCGGGCGCAGCAAATACCAGATCGTGATCGAACGCATGGAGCTGGCGGGCGAGGGCGCGCTGCTCGCGCTGCTGGAGAAGACCAAGGCGCGGCTGGAGGCGGAAGGGCTCTTCACGCCCGAGCGCAAGAAGCCGCTGCCGTTCCTCCCGCGCACCATCGGCGTGGTCACCTCGCCCACCGGCGCGGTGATTCGCGATATCCTTCACCGCCTGTCGGACCGATTCCCGAGCCACGTGATCGTGTGGCCCGTGGTTGTACAGGGAGAGACCGCTAAGGGGCAGGTGAGTGCGGCTGTGCGTGGTTTCAACGCGCTTGAACACGCTGGTGCGGTGCCTCGGCCCGACCTGCTGATCGTGGCGCGCGGGGGTGGCTCGATCGAGGATTTGTGGGCCTTCAACGAGGAAGAGGTGGTCCGCGCGATCGCCGAATCGGAGATCCCGGTGATCTCCGCCGTGGGACACGAAACCGACACGACGCTGGCCGATTTCGCCGCCGACCATCGCGCGCCCACCCCTACCGCCGCTGCCGAACGCGCGGTGCCGGTGCGCGCGGAACTGGCGAGCGCGATCGCCGATCTCGGCGCACGGCAGATGCGCTGTGCCTCGCGGCCCGTCACGCTCGGTCGCGAGCGGCTGGAAGCCTGTTCGCAGCGCCTGCCGCGGCCCGAGGCGCTGCTGCAGGCTTCCGCCCAGGCGCTCGACGAGGCGACCGAGCGCCACCGCCGCGCGCTGGTCGACCGGGTCGGCATCGGACGCGCCGCGCTCGACCAGGCGGCGGCGCGGCTGACACCTGCGACGTTGGAATGGCGGGTCAATCAGGCAAAGGAGCGGCTCGCAAATGCGCGTCTGACGCCTGCCAGCCTGACGGCCCGTCTGGAGCGTGCGACCGAACGTCTCGGCGCGCGGGTCACGCAGTTGCGCTCGCTCGATCCCGACGCGCCGCTCAAGCGCGGCTATGCGATGGTGTTCGAAGGGGCCGATGCACTCGTGCGCAGCGCAGCCGAGGCGAGAGCGGCAGGCGCGCTCAGCCTGAAATTCGCCGACGGCCGTGTGGCCGCCACCGCCGGCGACGCACCGCCCGCTGCCCCGCCTGCTCCCCGCCCGAAGTCGAAGCGGAAAAGCCCTCCGCCGCCCCCGGGGCAGGGCGACCTGTTCTGAAGAGGGTGTTTCGGCGCGGCAGGATTGCTATATCACCTGCATGCTTACCACTTCCAGCGATCAGCCCGCGCGGCTCCAGTTCGGTCCCAACTCCTTCCGCGTGCTGCGCAGCGGGCGCTTCGTGCCCTGCGCGGTGACCGGCGAGCCGATCCCGCTCGAAAACCTGCGCTACTGGAGCGCGGAGCACCAAGAAGCCTATGCCAGCTGCGAGATCGCGACCCGCCGCCTGACCGGCCAGGCGTGAGCCTCTCCTTCCCGAAAACGGCTGTCGGCGCGCTTGCCGTTCTGGTGCTGGCGGGCAGCTGCTCGACCGCCGACTCGCTCGAAACTCCGAGCGAGACGGTCCAGCCGGTCGCCGCGCCGGCCAGTCCGACGCCTGCGCCTACCGCCAGCCCCACTCCGACACCGGCTCCTGCCCCCGCTCGCGCGACCTTCACTTTTCGCGGTGAGCTGGAGCAGGGAGGCTGGATTCGCGGCCGCGTGCCGAGCAATACGCGCAGCGCGCGGCTGGGCGAGCAAGCGATCGGCTTCGACGAGGATGGCTATTTCTTCGCCGCATTCGATCGCGACCAGGGCCCGCAGGCGGAGCTGGTCGCCGTGCTCGACGATGGCCGCACGGTTTCGAGCCCGCTGACCGTCGCGCCGCGCGACTGGAATCTCGAATATGTGAATGTCCCCTACCGCGCAGGCCGCAGCAGCGCCGAATTCCAGCGGCTGCGTGAGGGCGAGATCGCGCAGATCGTCGCCGCGCGCGCGCAGGAGACCGGCGCGCAAGGGTGGCGGCAGGATTTCATCTGGCCCGCGACCGGGCGCATTTCGGGCCGCTTCGGTTCGCAGCGCGTCTATCAGGGCAAGCCAGGCCCCTATCACTCGGGGCTCGACATCGCACAGCCGACGGGAACGCCCTATCAGGCGCCCGCCGACGGGGTGGTGACGCTGGTGGCGCAGGACCCCTTCACGCTGGAGGGCAGGCTGCTGATGATCGACCACGGGATGGGGTTGAACAGCGCCTTCCTGCATTCGGCGACCACCGTGGTGCGCGAAGGCCAGAAGGTGCGGCAGGGGCAGTATCTCGGGACGATCGGCGCCACCGGACGCGCGACGGGGCCGCATCTGCACTGGAGCCTCAAGTGGCGCGATTCGCGGCTCGATCCGCTGCTGTTCCTGGGACCGATGCCGGACTGAGCACCGACGGAAAATGCCGAATCAGGCGGGTATGGCTTTGCGGCCTGACACACCTGACACACTGTCCAAGGGGAGAAAAACCGCGCAGCCGAACGGCGCGGTTTGCTAGCGGAATCGACGGTGTGAAAGAGCCGCGTCTCAGCTAGCGCGGCAGGGCAATGTAGGACACCGGCGACCAGGACTGCTCAACTGACGACGGGCGCGATCGCTGACTATGCGAACGCGCCCAGGTCGTTTCCGTAATGCGAAAG
The DNA here is from genome assembly GCF_003363135.1 of Alteriqipengyuania lutimaris. NCBI lineage: Bacteria > Pseudomonadati > Pseudomonadota > Alphaproteobacteria > Sphingomonadales > Erythrobacteraceae > Alteriqipengyuania > Alteriqipengyuania lutimaris. The sequence continues at coordinate 776,295 of NZ_QRBB01000001.1, forward strand.
CCGGGAAGGCTCAGGCGGCTTCCTTGGCCGCCTTCTTCAGCTCGCGCTTCACCTTGAGGGCGCGCGCGGAAAGCTTTTCGTCCTTGGTCTTGAGCAACCAGTTGTCGAGACCGCCATTATGCTCGACCGAACGAAGACCCTGCGTCGAAACGCGGAACTTGAAGCTGCGGTCCAGCTTCTCGCTCAGCAGCGTGACGTTCTGCAGGTTGGGCAGGAACACACGCTTGGTCTTGTTGTTCGCGTGGCTGACATTGTGGCCGACCTGGCGGCCCTTGCCGGTCAGTTCGCAGATGCGCGACATGGCTTATCTCTTCTCAAAAAAGGTGATCGGTCTGTGCCGGAAAGTCGCCGCGCTTAGCGGCCATTTTCCGAATTGTCAACCAAAAGCGCTCTATTTGCTCGGCCCAAGTGCGGCTTTACGCATGAGACAGCCTGCTTTACGCCGCATTTGTCGAGCGGCCAAGCCGCGTTTGACCTAGCAGGAGACTTATCCATGAAAGCCATCATCACCGCCGCAGCACTTGGCACCGCCGCCCTCGCCCTTGCCGGCTGCGACGTCGAGCAGACCGAAGAAGCGGAAATGCCCGAAGTCGAAGGCGGCAACATGCCCGAATACGACGTCGATACCGCGGATGTCGACGTGGACACCGACACGACCACCGAAGAGATCGAAGTGCCGACAATGGATGTCGACGTCGAAGAACCCGGCGAAGAAGCCAACGCCGAAGCGGAAGACTGATTTCCGAACATCGGGGGGAGCGTACGGCGCGCTTCCCCACCCCCTTCATGCAGGCCGCGCTGGAACAGGCGCGCAAGGCTGCCGAGGCTGGCGAAGTTCCGGTGGGCGCGGTGGTCACGCGGCGTGGCGAGGTGATCGCCGCCGCGCATAACACCCCGCGCGGGCTCGCCGACCCGACCGCCCATGCCGAAATCCTCGCGCTGCGCGCGGCGGCCCGGGCGCTGGGGCAGGAACGGCTTGAGGGCTGCGACCTGTGGGTGACGCTGGAGCCGTGCGCGATGTGTGCCGGTGCCATCGCCCATGCGCGAATCGCGCGGCTGTATTACGCTGCTGCCGATCCCAAGGGCGGCGCTGTGGCCCACGGCGCCCGGGTCTTCGAGCATCCGCAGTGCCATCACCGGCCCGAAATCTATTCGGGCATGGGTGAGGAGGCGGCGGCTGGGTTGCTGCGCGATTTCTTCGGCACGAGGCGCTAGAGTCCACGCCAGATTTTCGCGGGTGTCTCGTCGCTCGCGCCGCGAGCCGACCGCTCGCACGCCGCCGGAAGCCAGTCGCGTCCGTAACACAGCCGGATTTCTTCCAGCCAGCCGCGCTCGTTGAGCTGGACGGAGATCATCTCGCGCCGCCAGTTCGTGTTTGCGGCGATCCATGCCTCGCGGATGCGCCCTGCGGTGAGGTCGTCCTCGCGCGAAAGCCGGTCGAGGTCGGGCCAGTCGAGGCTGCGGTTGAGGATGCGGGTGATGCGGAAATAGAGGTCGGGCCGGTCGGCCATGCAGCTGCCGTGCTTGGCCCATTGCCGCATCGCGAGGCGGGCCGAGGGCTGGACGCACATCTGCCGGGCAAGCTGTGCGCCCGTGGGCCGGGCCCGGCGTGCGGAGCACCATTGCGGCCAGCTGCGCGCGCCCTGCGGCCACAACCCGTGCACGATCAGCCCGAAGCTCCCCCAGCGGCCCGAGCATTGCCGCGCGTGGCGCGGCGATTCGGTACGCGTGCGACAGAATTCAGGGCTCCAGCTCAGCGACAGGATATAGCCGGCGACGGGCATGGTCCGTGTCGGCCCATCGCGCGTGACGCCGGGCACGGACACGTTGCGCGGCAGATCGCACTGATAGCTCTGGGCCACGGCAGCGGCGGGCAGGGTTGCGGCGATCCACGCCAGCATCCCTGCGGCGCGCCGCAAGGCGCTAGGCCTCGTCGTGCGGGGTACCGGTTGCGGTCGGCTCGACCACATCGTCGGCGGGCTTTTCGTTCAGCCACCGGATCGCATCTGCGCGGAAGAGCAGGGCGATCGCAATGGCATTGGCGATCAGCGAGAGCAGGCCGTAGATTTCGTAGAGCGGCGTCGGCCCCACGAAATAGCCGCCGACATTGACCAGCGAGAGGAGGAACAACGCGACCAGGATCCACTTGGCGATGGTGGAGCGCCGGCGCGACACGAAATACCACAGCGCCAGCCCGATCAGCGCGCCGATCACATAGCCTGCAATGCTGACTTCGGGCGGAACCGTCACTCCGCTTTCCGCCGATTGCCGGGCAAACTCTGCCTTCACGCTCGGATAGCTGGCGATGAAGCCGAGGGCTCCGAGAAACATAGAGCCGAGATAGAACAGGTCGAAAAGCTTGATCGATTGCGGCCGCACGGGCGGAATCCCCCTAAGTTATTGCAAACGCAGTCGTGCAACATGCCGCGTGCCGGGGCAAGCGTCGCTTCAATCCAGCGGGGTGAAATCGAGACCGATATCCGCCGCCGGAGCGCTCTGCGTGAGCCGCCCGACCGATACGTAGTCGACGCCGCTGGCCGCCTTGGCCGCGATCGTCTCCAGCGTGATGCCGCCCGATGCCTCGGTCGGGACGCGGCCCGCGACGATTCTTACCGCCTCGCGCAGCATGTCGGGCGCCATGTTGTCGAGCAGCAGCCGGGTGGCGCCCGCGTCGAGCGCGGGCTCGATCTGGTCGAGCCGGTCGACCTCGCAGATGATCTCCCCCACGCCCGCCTCGCGCGCGCGGCGCACCGCTTCGCCGACCGATCCGGCAACCGCGAGGTGGTTGTCCTTGATCATCGCCGCGTCCCACAGCCCCATGCGGTGGTTGGCCCCGCCACCCATCCGAACCGCGTATTTTTCGAGGTGACGCAGGCCGGGCAGGGTCTTGCGCGTATCGAGCAGGGTGCACTCGGGATTGTCCATCCGGTCGACATAGTGGCGAACCAGCGTGGCGATTCCCGAGAGGTGTTGCACGGTATTGAGCGCGGCACGCTCCGCCGTCAGCAGTGCACGCGCGTTGCCCTCGATCCGCATGAGATCGGTGCCGGGCTCGGCTTTCGCGCCTTCTTCCACCAGCAGTTCGACCGTGCAGTCGGGGTCCAGCGCGCGGAAAAACGCCGCTGCGACCGACAGCCCGGCGACGCTGATGGGATCGCGGCTGTCCATCACGCCGGTGAACTTCGCATCCGCCGGGATGACGGCTTGCGAGGTCACGTCGCGCCCGCCTCCGGGCAGGCCTTCGCCGAGATCCTCGGCCAGGGTTGCGCGCACGAAGTTGTCGAGGTCGAAGCCGTCGATCTGGAAAGCCATGTCTACTCCCGTTCGTCCCGATCCTGTCGGAGGGATCCACGTCGTTTTCGGGGCATCGTGCTAGAAGGAAAAAAGATCCTTCGACAAGGCCGGCATGAGCGGTGCGGGAGCAATCTCAATGCACGAAGCGCGCGACCACGTCGCGGTAGGAGCGCGAGACCTTCACCTCGGCACCCGATCCCAGCACCAGGAAGCATTCGCCGTTGGTATGCGGCTTCACCTGGCGCACCTGATCGAGATTGACGATCGTGCTGCGGTGGACGCGCTGGAACTTGCGCGGGTCCAGCCGTCGTTCGAGATCCTTCATCGTCTCGCGCAGGATCAGCGAATTGTCGCCGGTATAGATACACATGTAGTCGCCCGCCGCCTCGATATGCTCGATCGAATCGACTTCGACGCGGAAGATCTTGCCGCGGTCCTTCACGTTGATCAGCTTCTCGAACCGCTCGGCGCCGTCGGGGGAGCCTTCCTGCAATTCCTCGGCCGCTTCGGGGGCGACTTCGGCCAGCACGTTCATCAGCTTTTCCGCCTCGTCCGCGCCGCGCTTTTCATTGAGCCGCTGGCGTACGCGCTCGATCACGTCGGCCAGCTTGTCCTCGTCGACAGGTTTCATCAGGTAATGCAGCGCATTGGCTTGGAAGGCGCGGATCGCGTGTTCCTGATAGGCGGTCACGAAGACGAACAGCGGCGGTTCGATATCCATCACACCCTGGACGACGCCGAATCCGTCGAAGCCGGGCATCTGGATGTCGAGGAACACGAGGTCGGGTCGCAAGGTCTTGATCTTGCGAATGGCCTCGCGGCCATTCGAGCAGGTGTCGATTATCTCCACGTCCTCGAAGGGTTCCAGGCGCAGCTGGAGCCCCTGAACCGCGAGCTTTTCATCATCCACGATGATCGTCTTGATGGTCATTTTCACACTATCCTATGGCGCGGGGGTACGCCGTATCGTCAACGGGCGGGGCATTGTCCTGTTTCCCGCTACCCGTTCCGACAGAACCCGTTCCATCGCGCAAGGAGGGATGGGTCGTCAATTCGGGCGGCGGGACTAGCGGGGCGACCTCTTCCTCTCCCTCGCGCTCGAAGGGGAGTTCGATGATCACCGTGAAGCCTCCGTTGGCCGGTGACCTGATCTCGAACAGGTGCTGATCGCCATAGGCTTGCGCCAGACGGTCCCGTATATTCGTCAGGCCGACGCCGGTCGAATCGGGGCTCGCGCTGGCGGGGACTTCGCCGCGGGTCGATTCCACGGGAGATTTCAGTCCCGGGCCCGTATCGGACACCACCAGCCGCAGCCGCTTGCCCGATACTTGAGCCGACAGCGAAATCTTGGCGCCCTCTTCGAGGGGGGAGACGGCGTATTTGATCGCATTCTCGATGAGCGGCTGGAGCAGCAGCGAGGGAAGCACTCCCTCGGCGGCTTCCTCGGCAATGTCGAATTCGGTCTGCAACCGCTCCTCGAACCGCATGCGTTCGATATCGAGATAGAGCTTCAGCGTCTCGACCTCCTGCTCCACCGTCACCGTTCCGCCGGGTTGCGACACCAGCGTATGGCGCAGGAAACGCGAGAGGCGCGTCAGCATCGCATTGGCGGGCTCGGTCTGTTTCAGCAGCACCAGCGTGCTGATCGAATTGAGCGTATTGAACAGGAAATGCGGATTGAGCTGGTAGCGCAGCATCGCGAGCTGCGCGCTGGTCGCCTGCGCCTCGAGCCGCTCGAGCCGGTCGGCCTGCTCTTCCAGCTGGAGGAAATAGTTGATCGCGTAATAGAGCCCGGTCCATGCGCCGAGCAGCGGCAACTCGACGAACAGGTAGAGGAAAAACAGCTGCGTGAGCGTGGTCTCGCGGTCCGAGTAATAGAGGCCGACCACCCACGCCTCCACCAGCACCTGCGTGCTCACCGCAGCGGCGAGAGCGAGCGTGGTGAAGCCCCATGTGACGAGCGGGGGGCGACCGATCAGGTTGCGGTAGACCACCGATAGCAGCAGGCTGAGCGAGAAGCCCGTGACCGTGGCGATGAAGACCAGCATCAGGAAGCCGAGGCCCTGGTCGTTCACCACGCCTTGGATGCCGCGCAGCACCATCGCGCCGCCCCAACCGGCGAACTGGAGGTTCCAGAACGCGCGGTTCTTGTTCGCGAAAAACGGCGCAGGGCGGGAGGGCAGCACGGCCATCATGCGCGTTCCCTAGCGCAACCAAGGCGTTTCTCCCAAACTTTTGCGCGAGGTCCCGCGATAGGATAGCGTGCGCCTGAGAGGAGAGGACATATGCAGCCGGCCGATACGCTTCATTCCGTCGCCGCACGCGCGAAATTTCGCGAAATGAAGGAAGGCACGCAGGACGACTGGGCGATCATCGGCAGCGAATACCGCGCCTTTGCCAAGGGTCTGCCCGACCGGGTGCTCAACCATCTCAAACTGCTCGACGGCGATTTCGGCGGCTTTCCGGTCTGCCGGCTCGAACATTCGCTGCAGACCGCCACGCGCGCGCATCGCGACGGACGCTCCGAGCAATATGTCGTCATGGCGCTGCTGCACGATATCGGCGATACGCTGGGCAGCTACAATCATCCCGAAGTCGGCGCGGCGATCATCAAGCCCTTCGTGACCGAGGATATCCACTGGATCTGCCAGAACCATGGCGCCTTCCAGGGCTACTACTACTTCCACTTCCTCGGCATGGATCGCAACGCGCGTGAGGCGTTTAGCGACAATCCGCATTACGAGGCGTGCAGGCATTTCTGCGAAACCTACGACCAGGCCGCCTTCGATCCCGACTACGACAGCGAGACGCTGGAATTCTTCGAACCGATGGTGCGCCGCGTGATGGCGAGGCCGCTCGCCTCGGCCAGCGCCTAGCGCGTGGCGCGCTTCGATCCGGGCAGCTCTTCGCGGCTGAAATGCTGCGCCCAGTCGAGTTCGCGCTCGCTTTGTTGCAGGCTCTCGATCAGGGGGAGCTCGGCCTCGATGAATTCGACCCGCTCGTCCCAGCCGTCATGCGTGCGTGCGCGGAAGATCCAGCCGCCGTGGCGCGGGCCCCATTCCTCGAAGAACCGCATCGCGGCGCGCGGGTCGAAGCCCGCATTGGCGAGCAGCCACGGCATCAGCCGGTCGGCCTCGCGCTCGGTCAGGCGCACCGCCTTGCGCTTGCGGCCGCCATTGGCATCGAACCACGCGCGATGGCGCAAAAGGTTATGCGCGAGCTCGTGCGAGAGCACGGCGGCCAGCAGCGGGTCGGGATAGTCGATCCCGGCGAAATCGGGGCCGATGACGATGCGGTGCCCGTCGGCCACCGCGCGGCCGCCTTCGCCGATCTCGAACCTGCTGCGGCAGGCGGGCACGCCATCGATCTCAATCGTCGCCGGTCCTTCGGAACGCATGACGGTGATCGGCAGTCGGCCGGTTTGGGCGAGCAGTCGCTCGGCCTCCGCCCGGATCGTCTCGATCCGCTCCCACGGTTCGGCGCCTTCGGTCGCAATGTCGGCGATCCGCATCGCCCCGATCGCAAGCACCGTGTCGTCGACCACTACTCCCGCACGCTCGGCCGGGCCGCCGGGGACCAGTGCCTGCACGCCGACATCGCCCGTGAGGCCGAGCACGCGGCGCAGCCGGTCGCCCGCGCCGTAGGCGGCCATGTCGTGGAGCAGGAGCCCCGCCGACGAGGTCGCGTCCTCGCAATAGCGCGCATTGCCCGTCAGCAGCCGGTACCCGAGCACGAGCACCCGCGCGTCCTGCGCCCGGAGCTGCGCCACATCTTCGGGAAGCGGAGCGCGCGTTGCCTCAACTTCGGGCGCGGGGACCGCCGGCAGCTGGACCCGGGGATTGGCTTCGACGCCGGCTTGTGCTTCGACCTGCGCAAAAGTCGGCGATCCTGCCGCCACGATTGCGAGTGCGGCGAGCCAGCGCGTCATACTCCGAACGGCGAAGGTCATGACGCGTCGGTCGTATCGCCGATCGCTTCGGCAAGCGCCTCGACGCCCTGTGCGCCCTGGAGGATGCGGTTGCCCGTGATCCATGCGGGCGTGCCGGTAAAGCCGAGCTCTTCGGCCAGCAGCGCGTTGCGCATCAGCTCCATCGTCACATCTTCGCCCTGCGCTTCGGTCCGTGCACGTCGAACGTCGAGCCCGGCTGCCTCGGCCGCGCGCGCGATGGCTGCATCGTCGGCGGTTTCCTGCTCGAACAGCGCGCGGTGGAAGGCGGCGAACTTGTCTTGCTTGGCCGCCGCCAGCGCCATGCGCGCCGCCGCCTCGCTGCCTTCGAAGATCGGCCATTCCTTGATCACCACCCGCAGTTCGGGATCCTGCGCGACCAGCTGTTCGACATGCGCGTGGCTCAACCGGCAATAGCCGCAATTATAGTCCGAAAATTCGAACAGGGTTCGGCTCCCCTCCGGGTTGCCCAGCACCGCGCCGGGGAAGGGCGCGCGCCATTCCTCGCCCGCCGCCGCCAGGCGCCTTTCCGCATCGCGCGCCTGAAGCTCGCTCGCCATGCGCTGGAGCATTTCGGGATTGTCCAGCAGGTAGGCTTCGGTCTGCCGGTCGGCCCAATGCTGGCCGATACCGGTGATCGCAAACAGGCCCGCACCCAGCAGCCCGCCCAGCAGGGCGAGCGCGAACACCCCGATGCCGCGCAGAATCGATTCTTTCATGTTTGCAGGCCCTTAGCTGTCTTCGCGCGCACGTTCGAGTGCGGCCTGCGCCTGCATTCGCACATCCTGCGCGCGCAGCCAGTCGGCCGAGCCGACGGGCAGGGCGGACTCGGCCAGCTGCGCGCTGCGCAACGCCGCGAGGTAATCGCGCGTCATCACCTGCCGCTCCGCGCTCGCCAGATGCGCGCGCGGCATGTCGCCGCGTTCGGCATAGACCACGCCCAGCTGGTACCACGCGAAGGGATTGAGCCGGTCCTTGGCGACCGCAGCGCGCAGAACCTGCTCGGCCTCTTCGAAATTGTCCGAATTCTCGGTCGCGATCAGGGCGTGACCGAACATCGATGCGATCAGCGGCTGGTTGAAGGTGAGCTCGGTCGCGCGGCGAAGGTCGGGCAGCGCCTCGTCAGGGCGGCCCGACTCGAGCAGGATCTGCCCGCGCAGCTCGAGGAAATAGGGATTGTCGGGATTGGCCGCGAGCAGCGCGTCCGCCTCGTCCAGCGCGGCGTCGATCTGCGCGTCCTTGTGGTAGGCATAGGCGCGGGCATAGCGCGCGGGCACGCTGGTGTCCGACCGCGGATAGGTGCGCAGCGTCCGGTCCGTTTCGGACAGGTAGCCGAAAAGCTTGGCGCGGGCGCGTTCGAAGCGGACCTGCAATTCGGGATCGGGCGGCGTGTCCCACGCCGCGTCGCGCTGGTAGACCTCGCGCAGGCGCGCGATCCGGTCGCCCGAAAGCGGGTGGGTGCGGTTGAAGCCCGCCTCGTCGCTCTGGCTGCGGCTGTAGCGGTATTCCTGGTTGAGCAGCTTGCCGAAGAACTCCAGCGAACCCTTGCCGGTGACGCCGGCCTTGGAAAGATATTCCGCGCCCGCCGCGTCGGCCGCCGATTCCTGTACGCGGCTGAAGGCGAGGTACTTGCCCATCGCCGCGCGCTGGCCCGCCATCATCGCACCGATCGCCGCATCGCCCGCGCCTGCGGCGGCGGCGGCGATCCCGATCAGCAGCGACAGAATGGAAATGGTCTGCGCGCTGCGCATCCCGTCGCCCGAACTGATGACGTGTCCGCCGGTGATATGGCCGAGCTCGTGGGCGATCACGCCCTGGACCTCGTTGGCGCTGTCCGCCGCGTTGATCAGCCCGGTGTGGATGTAGACCACCTGGCCCCCTGCAACGAAGGCGTTGATCGACGGATCGTTGACCAGCACGACTTCGACATTGCCCGGCCGGAGCCCCGCCGCCTCCGCCAGCGGAGCGGCCATGTCGTTCAGCAGCGCCTCGGTCTCGGCGTCGCGCAGCACGCTTTGCGCCATGGCGGGCTGCACCGTGAGGGCAAGCGCCAGCAGGCAGGCGAGGAGTCTGGAAAGGAACGCCATGATGCGTCCACGCTAGCCCCCGGAGGGCTGAATGTCTCCTGAAGCTTCGTCCTCATTGTCAGTGACATCCGCCTGGGGTTCATCGGCCCCCGGCGCGGGTTCACCCGTCGCCCGCGCTTCGCGCAGGCGGCGGCGCGTCTCGATCCGCTCGCGCGCACCCTCGCGAACCCGTTCGCGCAGGAAGCCGGTGACCTCGTCCTTGACCCGCGCATCATTGTCGAAGGGCCGGGCGAGCGTCATGAGAATGCCCGCGTGGCCCATGTCGTTGAACACGACATGCCGCGCGCGCGCGCCCTTTGCCGCGAGGGCATTGAAAAGCACTTCGGAATTCTCGCGTTCCACGCTCTCGTCGTAGAACCCGGTCGCCAGCAGCATGGGCGGGGCATCGGCGCGTGCAAAACGCACGGGCTGCGTTGCCGCAAGCGGCCGCGCCTCGCCAAAGGCTTCTTCGGTGTTTTCGCTGTCGAGCGGTAGGAAATCGTATGGCCCTGCCAGCCCGATCACGCCGTCGATCGTGTCGTCGGGCAGGCCCAGGCGCCGGGTCCAGCGCCGGTCGAGACCCAGCATGACCGCGTTGTAGGCCCCTGCCGAATGACCCATGAGGTAGATACGCTCCGGATCGCCGCCGTATTTCGCGATGTTCTGGGTGGTCCAGCGAAGCGCCGCCGCGCTGTCGGCCAGCATCGCGGGATATTTGCCTTCGGGCAGCAGGCGATAGCCGACATTGACGACCACGAAGCCCCTGGGCGCGAAATTGCGGCCGATGAAGCCGTAGGAAGCCGGATCGCCATCGGACCAGCCGCCGCCGTGGAAGAAGACGAGCACCGGCTGCAGCGCATCCTCGGGCGCGTCTTCGCTGCGATAGATGAACAGCTTGCGATCCTCGTGCCGGCCATAGGCCAGCGGGCCCCGCTCTTCGACCGGCGCATCGAAGGTAAAGGCGAGGTCGGCCTTGTCGAGCAGGTCGTGCCGCAGGTCCGGCCAGATCCAGTGGTAGAGGTTGTAGGCGAGGATCGTCAGCGCGAGGACGAAGAGCATCTGGAACAGACAGCAGCCGCCCGGTTCCTTAGGCTTCCTCTCCATCTCCCGGGCCCACCGTTTCCACGATGCGCGATGTTTCCCCATGCGGTGCAACCCCTGCTGCTCTCAGGAAATCCTTGCCGACCGCATAGCTGTTTCCCAACCACAGCGGGACTCCAAAGCTTTCGATGACCCGTTTCGCGTCAAGTTCGACTTCCGACAGCGCCTTTTCGGTCGTGCGGATGAAGACCGCGGCGATCCTGTCGGGCTGGCGCGCCACCGCTTCGGCGAAGGCGGGCAGGTCGCCCTGCGTATCGTCGCCGATGAAGGCGAAGCGCAGGTGCCCAAAATGATCGAGGATTTCGGCAATGGCGCGACGCTTGTGCGCGCCGTGGCTCTTCTTGCCGATGGTCGCCATGTTGAAGCCCCAGTTGCGCAGGAACAGCGCACCCAGCGGCATCTCGCGCGATTGCTGGAACGCGACGAGGTACGAAAACAGGTTCCACGGGGATGACGAGATATAGAAGAAGGGGCGGTGCGTGGCAGGGATGAAGCTGCCGGTCGGCTGGTCCTTGCCGGCCCCGGCAACCCCGCCGCCGATGGCGCCGTAGAAGACGTCGGCCCCTTCGACCAGAATCCGTTCGTGCGGCATCTGTGCGAAGATGCGCTTCCAGTTGCGGACCACGTTGTGCCAGCCGCCGGTGATGCCGGTTTCCATGATCGTGTCGTCGATGTCCGAGATGACACCGATCTGCGCATCGGCTCCGGGCACCAGCACGTGACCCGTCACCGTCTGGTGGCCATCGACATTGTCCCACCCCAGCCGCACGATCTCCCATGCGGTTTGGGCGGGATAAGGCCAGTCGCCTTCCAGATCGACTTCGAACCTGAAATAGCCGTCATCGCCGGATGTGGCGTGGTGCGTGAAATCCTTGCCGTCGGCCCGGGTAAGGCACAGCGTCACGTCGACTCCCGCCACTTCGCTGGCGAAGAACTGAGACATCATGACCCGGATGGTGCCCCAGCGACTGCGGCCCTTCTCGAATTCGGGAGCGCGCGACCGCTGGGTCCTGCCCACCAGAACCAGCCGGTCGTGGCTGCGATAGCCGAAGAATGGCTGCACGCGGGTAGGTCTGCGCCGGAAAATCCCCATGCGCAGCGAGCTAGCGTGCCGACGGGCCCGCGTGAACCCCCGCAAGAGGCTCTGTCGTCAGACGCGAATAAGCTGTGCCTAGTCGAAGAGATGCCTGGCCGCGCGCGCCAGCAATCGCTCGTCTTCGGCGACCTCGCCAAGAAACGCGATCTCGCCTTGCTCGTCGCGGCGGATCACGCACAGCGAGAAAGCCGCGCCCTGAGCGGGTATCTCGCTGAGCGACTGCCCTTCGAGCGTGGCGAGCCTGCGATAAACCCGCGGTGTCCTGGCCGATTGTGCTGGCGTCGCCTCGTCGCCACCGCGCCGGATCGCGCGTTCGCGGGAGACCAGGCCTTTCAGGCCGCCATCGCTGTTTTCCAGATATTCCGCCAGTGCACCTGTTTCCAGCCCCTGGCGGTGGGCGAAGGACAGGACGCAGGAATATTCGGCAATGCGCGACTTATCGTAATCCGCGCCGAAAACGAGTTTGACCACCGGCGTCATCGGCGCACGGGGAACGGCGGCAATGTTATTGTCCTCCAGCAGTTGGGCGAAGGCTTGCCCATCCTGTTGCGCCGCGAGGCTCACATCATAGGCGCGACCGACTGCCCGATAGAGCGCGGAGCGGCTGCGAACATCGGCGTCGAGCGCCGCCTGGGCGAGCGCGCGCGCATCGGCGAGGCAGTCCTTCAGGCCAACCGCATGAGACGGTTCGCGCAGCCCGCAAAGCGGATCGAAATCGGCGCTCTCGTCTTCCTCGAAGGTCGCGTCTTTGGAGAATTGGCTGGAGAAGGCGATGCTGGCGTCATTTGCCGCTTGGTGCCCGCGCTCCGTCTTCGACGAGCCGCCGCCCAGATAAGCATCGAGACGTGCGAAAGAAGGTGTGGGAATGGCCTTGCCCGACGTGCCGCCGCCGGCGTGCGAATCGGGGCGGGCGGCCTCGGCGCTGGCATCGTCGCTGTCCGAGCCGGGGCCGTCGGCCCAGCGCGTGATCGAGGGCGCGGCGACCCGGCGCGGTGTTCCCCGCAACAGCGGGTCATCGTCGCCGTGCTCTTCCGCTTTGTCGTCGAGCGCATGATCGATTTCGAGGAGCAGCTCGTCCGTCGTCAGCTGGTCGGCCACTTCCTTCCAGTTGATGACGCCATAGATGAAGTCGATCGTCTCGTCGTCGGTCGAGAAAGGAAGCAATATGCCGCGATAGAGAATCGTGGCGCCGCTGTGATTCGAAAACTCGGCTTCGAAACCGATCGGCGCCTCGTTCGCGAGGATCTGCATGTAATGGTCGGTGATTCGGCTCAGCAGCGACCGCGCGGGCACGTCGGCCAGCGTCTCGATCACGGTGTCGCTGCCGCACTCCCCGGCCAGCTTGTCGCCGAGGAAGGCGATGGCCGGGTTCTCGATCCCTGCGGTGAAATCGAGCAGAACGCTGTTGCTCGCGAAATCGGGCATGTTGTCGGGCTCGATATCCTCCACGCTCGGGAAACCGCGCTCTCCCAGCAGGCTGGCCCAGTAATTATAGGCGCGGACCTGCATCCGGCGCTCGTCCTGAGCGACGGGAGCGGGTGGCACCTCGTCGATCGTGAGATGGCTTTCATCGTCGCCATCACCCCACGAGACGTTGTCGTCCTCGTCGGAAAAGCCGAATTTACTCCGCAAGCTGTCCATGCGTCACCAAAACCCTTGAATGTCCGGTGACCGTTGTGACGGGCCATGGTAAACATTGCGTTATGCCGACCGGCAATCCGGGACGGCAAATGGAGTGGCGCGATCAGCGACCGATATAGCGCATGCGGATCGTCTGGTAGACGGGCGCATCGGGCTGCACGCGAAATGCCGCAGAGGAAAAGCGGGGCGGGCCGAAATTCGCCTTGGCATCGCGCGAGAAGCCGAAGCCCTCTTTCGGCAGGAACAGCGTCGTGTCTGCCTTTCCGTTGCCGTTCTCGTCATGCAGCAGCGAAATCGCGTATTCTCCTGGCGCCACGTCGTTGAACACGATGGTGACGCGCGAATTGGCCCGGACCACGCGGCGCTGCGCGTTCTGGTCTTCGCCGCAATCGGGGAAAGCGCCGTGATCGGCGGTGAGGCAGGCGAGGACCGTCCCTTCGGTAGAGCGAAGATCGACCACCGTCACGACGACGTCCTGCCGCGCATCGACGGAATTGCCCATGATGAACGGCGCAAGCGCGCCCAGCGCTAGCGCAGGAAGCTTTCCGATAGACCTCGGTCGGTTTTGCATAAGCGATCCCAAAACCTGAAATAGAGTCCGTAATTGCACTTGTAGCGCTCGTGATGCAGCTGGTGATGGCTCGCCGTGATGATCCATCCGCCTACGGCCGAACGGACCAGCCAGCGCGGAAACATCTCCCACCCCATGTGGTTCGTCACGCCCATCACCGTCATCACGGCCAACACCACCCCTAGCATAGCAATATGTATCGGCACGATGAACACGAGGACGGGGACAACCACCGCACCGGTGAGTGCTTCTATCGGATGGAAGCTCATCGCGGCCCACGCGGTCGGCGGGCGGCTGGCATGGTGCACGGCGTGCGCGGCGCGGAACACTTTCGGCCGGTGCATCAGGCGATGGGTCCAGTAGAACCACGTGTCGTGTGCGAACAGGTAGATGAAGACCGACAGCGGCAGATACCATAGCGGGTAGTCCGTCCAGTCGCTGTAGATCAGCGTCCAGCCGAAGCGATCCCAGCCGAAGGCGACGACGCCCGCGGGGATGCCGAAGATCGCGGCCGAGGCGAGCGACCAGCCGATCTCGCGCCGGATCTGCGGGCGCAGACCTGCATGATAGCCGGGCCGCACGCGCGCCGTGAGCACCGCGAACGCGCCGCTCACCGCCAGATAGCGCAGCGCCACGATCGCGATCATGGCGAGTGTCGAAAGGAGGAGGGCGCTCAGCATGTGACGCCGACTTATGCAGCACTCGCGCGGCAGAGGCGAGCCTCTATCGCGCGGGTCGGGCGTCGCGTGTGCTTCGCGCCTATCGCTCGCCCCCGTAGGGCGCGCAGTCGGGATCGCAGGCGACCGTAGTGCGCCGAAGCGCGGTGCGCGCAAGCCGCTCGATCTCCACCTTGCGCCGCGCCGGGGCCAGCGGGTGTCGCGGTGCGGGCCGCAGGATTTCGGCATCGTAGCCATCGGCCACGATCAGGCCGCAGCGTTCGGGCAGGAAGGCCTCGCCATCGAGGATCGAGGCATCGAGATGCGAGCCGATCCCCCAGTAGAACTTGTCGCAATGGTCCAGGTAGTCGGTCCACTTGCCGTCTCCGGTCAGGTCGACGCGCGAGACCTTGATCTCCACGATAATGACGTGGCCCTTGGCATCGATGCCCATCAGGTCCGCCCGCCGCCCGCCGCGCAGCGGCATTTCGGTGCAGCACCAGATGTCGTTGCGGGCGAACAGCCGCATGATGCCGCGGGCGGCCTGGCCGGCATCGCACAGGCGCTCCGCCATCGGTGTATCGGTGTCGAGAAGGAAGGGAGTGTCGGCCATGCCTTCTAGGAACAGAACGGAAACAGGGTGTCAAGCGGCGGTGTCTAGCATGCCGCAAGAGGCGCCCCACCGGGGCTTCAGCGCGCGAGTGCGATCGCGACCTCCGACAGCACTTTGGCACGCCCACGTTCATATTCGGTCCACAGGCGGCGTGCCGCAACATGCGGATCGGCGTCGGTCCCGTGTGCGCCGAGAAGCGCGTCGAGCCCGGCGCGCATGGTGGCCACGAGCTCGGCCAGCGCCTGGGTCGCATCATTGCTGCGTGTGCCGTCCACCTGGGCCAGCTGTCCGATCTGCGCTTCGCCAATCGCGTCATGCCGCGGTGCCGGACGACCGGCGAGCATCGCGACCACGCGCGCCGAATCCTCGATCGCGGCCCATTGCTCGACCAGCGTCGATTCGCCCGAGGCGGCGGGGGCCGTTTCGAAATCGGTACGGGGTGCCAGCTCGCTCATCACCAGTGCATGCTACCGCCCCGAGTCTTGCCAGGATGCTAACGCGCTACGGGCACCCGCCAGCGAACCGCGCTGCCTGCAAGATTTGTCGTGGCGCGACGCGATCCGCTTTGCTAAGCGCGCTGCTCGCTCAGGCGATGCACCCGTAGCTCAGCTGGATAGAGCGCTGCCCTCCGAAGGCAGAGGTCACAGGTTCGAATCCTGTCGGGTGCGCCATTTTCTCGATCGATAGGCGCCGTCAGTCGCGGTAGCGCATGGTGATGCGCATGTCGGCCACGCCCGAACCGGCCGTGAAGCTCGCCTTGCCCACCGATGGCGGCAGCGGGATGCCGATGAAATTGCCGATCTTGGGATTGTTCGACATGCCCGCGCCGTCGATTGAAAAATCGACTTCGCGGTTGCCGTTCACGTCGTGCTGGACGGCGATCGCGAAATTGCCGGTGCTGGGCAGCGGCACGCACACGGTCATGCTGCCGGCGCGCGGGCTGGTGTCGAGACGGGTCAGGTACCGCTTGGACTTCAGCCAGTCGGAACTGCGCGCGTAATAGGTCCGCACGAACAGGTTGCCGCTGTTCGAGCGCAGGCCTTCGATGGTCAGGCGCACGGCCGGTCCTCCACCATTGCTGCACAGGCTCATGTCGTTGCCGATGACCTGGGCGTAGCGCTGGGCCTGCGCCACTCCCGGAGCCAGCGTGAGGCTCAGGGCGAGCGGGAAAAGCGCGGCGCGCGCGCCGAGAGTGATGAACTTCGCGGTCATAATGTCTGTCCGTATTGCGGAAATGCTGGTGCGCTGCCCGGTTCGGGGCGCTGCGCATTTTCGTCAGGTGCAATTGCCCGAAGCCGGTGAATTGACCATGAATTGGCCTGAAGCGCGAAGAAGGCAGCGGCTGGCGGTGGAAAACATGCGTCTACGTGTCACATTCCGATTCGCAAACAGCTAAGGCAGGGTGCCCGATGAAAATCGGTCGCCCTCGACGCCCCCGGCTTCCACGCCCAACGAAGTGCTCGCATGACCGTTCCGCTGATTGCCCCCTCCATCCTTTCTGCCGATTTCGCGCGGCTGGGGGAGGAAGTGCGCAGCATCGACGCGGCCGGGGCGGACTGGATCCATGTCGATGTGATGGATGGCCATTTCGTGCCCAATCTCACGATCGGCCCGGCGGTGGTCAAGGCGCTGCGCCCGCACAGCGACAAGCCCTTCGACGTGCATCTTATGGTCAGTCCGGTCGACCAGTGGCTGGAGGCCTTTGCCGAAGCCGGGGCGGATCACATCACCATCCATCCAGAAGCGGGGCCGCACGCGCATCGCACGCTGCAGACGATCCGCGGGCTGGGCAAGAAGGCCGGGGTGGTGATCAATCCGGGCACGCCCGAAAGCGTGCTCGAATACCTGATCGACATGGTCGACCTGGTGCTGGTGATGAGCGTCAATCCCGGGTTCGGCGGGCAGAGCTTCATCGACAGCCAGTTGCGCAAGATCGAGGCGATCCGCGCCATGATCGATGCGACCGGACGTGAAATATGGCTCGAGGTCGATGGCGGGGTCGATCCGCAGACCGCGCCGCGATGCGTCGCTGCCGGGGCCGACGTGCTGGTGGCGGGTTCGGCGACATTCAAGGGCGGGGCTGAGCGCTACGCCGCCAATATCGCAGGCCTCAAAGGGAAAACGGACTGATGGCAGATTCGATGGGGCACGAGCCGGTTCGCGACCCCGTTGAAGACGGGATGGGCGATGTGTCCGAACGCCCGGAGCAGGATAGGGCCGGGCTAGATCGCCTTGGTCTCGATCGCGAAGAGCGCGCCGCGCGGCAGCTGATCATGACCCTGGGAGACAAGCCCGAGCCGACCGCGCTGAGTGCGCGCGAAACCGAAGACGAGCGCGTCGCCTCCCCTGCATCGGCGGCAAAATCGCCGGACGAGGACAGCTCCGCGGCGCCTGCCCCGGTGGATCGCGTCGAGGTTCTCCCGCCCGCGCGCGCGCTGGTTCCGCAGGAAATAGGCGCACCGCGTGTCGGACCGGGCGAGCGACTCGTCCGGATCGCTTATGCTGCTGGCGTGCGCGGCCGACTGATCACGTCGCCTTTCTCCAAGCCCGACAAGCGCCGCATCCTGTCGACGGTCAATCCGCCCCTGGTCGGCGACCGGGCGGCCGGGATGGCTCTGCGCGCGGGGCATTTCCTCGTCCACGGAATCAAGCTGCCCATCGCACAGCTCGATTTCGGGCCCGGGCACCGGATGGCTCCGGCGCTCGAACGCACGATCCACGGCTATTCGTGGCTCCGTGATCTGGCCGGATCGGGCGCGCGTCCGCAGGTCGAGGCGACCGCGCTGAGGATCCATCGCATGTGGCTCGATGCGCATCCCCTGCCGGGCAAGGGGCCTGCGTGGGAGATCGAGGTCGTCGCGCACCGGATGCTGGCGTGGCTGGTCCATGCGCCGCTGCTCCTTTCGAACAAGGCGGTGCGCGGGCGCACGCTCGCCGCGCTGGACAAGACGGCGGGCTGGCTCGATGGCCAGGTCACCAAGGCGCCCGACAGGCAGGCGGAGGTGTTCGGCTGGGGCGCGCTGATTGCGGCGGGGCTGCTGCTGCCCGAAGGCAAGCCGCGCCGGCTCTTCGCCGAGGCGGGCCTCGCGCGCGCTCTGGGCGATTTCGTAGGCGAGGACGGGGGCGTGCAGTCGCGCAGCCCGCTGGCCCAGATCGAACTGATCGAACTGCTTACCGAGCTTGCCGCCTGCTATCGATCGGTCAAGGTCGAGCCGCCCAAGTTCATCGGTGCCGTGTCCGAACTGATCACGCCGCCACTGCTTGCGGTGATGCACGGCGAAGGCGGGATGGGCAATTGGCAGGGCGCAGGCGCGGTCTGTGCGGAGCGGATCGAGGAACTGATCCGTGTCAGCGGCGTGCGTGCCCGTCCGCTGAAGGAACCGCGCGGCTGGGGCTATCACCGCGCAAGCGCGGCCAAGACGGTGTTGCAATTCGATGCGGCCCCGCCGCCGCTCGCCAAATATGCACGCTCGGGCTGCGCCTCCACCCTCGCCTTCGAACTTTCCGCGAAGGGCCAGCGCATCATCGTCAATTGCGGCGGTGCCGCATGGGCCGGCGGCCAAGTGCCCGCGCGGATCGAGCAGGGCCTGCGCGCCACGGCGGCGCATTCGACACTGGTGCTGGAGGACGTCAATTCGACCGCGATCCTGGTGAAGGGCAAGCTGGGCGCGGGCGTCACCGAGGTCGAGGTCGACCGCCGCACGGTCGGCGGCAAGCGCGGCGGGGCCACGCGAATCGAGGCCAGCCACGATGGCTATGCCAGCCGTTTCGGCCTGCTTCATCGCCGGGTCCTCGTGCTCCGCGAGGACGGGACCGAACTGGCTGGCGAGGATGTGCTGCTGCCCGCAAGCAAGCGCGGCAAGCGCGGGAAGGTCGGCTATGCGATCCGCTTCCACCTCGGGATGGGCATCGCCGCGCGCCTGTCGGAGGATCGCAAGGGCGCCGGTCTCGCGCTGCCCGACGGTTCACACTGGCAATTCCGGGTCGCGGGTGAATATACGGGCACGCTTTCGATCGAAGAGAGCCTTTTCGTCGATGGACAGGGTCGGCCGCAGCCGATCCAGCAGCTCGTTTTGCAGGGCATGACGCCGCGCAGCGGCGGCAGTTTTGCCTGGCTATTCAAGAAGATGGGATAGATTTTGACTCATATTGCGATCCGCAGGGCCCTCCTTTCCGTATCGGACAAGGAGGGACTGGCGCAGCTTGGCCAAGCGCTCGCGAGTCGCGGCGTCGAACTCGTCTCGACCGGCGGCACCGCGAAGGCACTGCGCGATGCGGGGCTCGAGGTGCGCGACATTTCCGACCTGACGGGCTTCCCCGAGATGATGGACGGCCGGGTCAAGACGCTTCATCCCAAGGTACACGGCGGGTTGCTGGCGCTGCGCGACAACGAACAGCATGTCGCTTCGATGGAAGAGCATGAAATCGGCGCGATCGATCTGGTGGTGGTCAACCTCTACCCCTTCGAAGCGACCGTCGCCAAGGGGGCCGAGCGTGCCGAGGTGATCGAGAACATCGACATCGGTGGGCCGTCGATGGTCCGCTCGGCAGCGAAGAACCACCAGTTCGTCACCATCGTCACCGATCCGGCGGATTACCCGGCGCTGGTCGAAGAGCTGGAAGGCGGCAAGGGCGCAACCAGCCTCGGTTTCCGCAAGAAGATGGCGGCCAAGGCCTTCGCCGCCACCGCCGCCTATGATGCGATGATCAGCCAGTGGTTCGCCTTTGCCGACCAGCAGCAGCAATTCCCCGACTACCTCTCGGTCGGGGGCAAGGCGCCCACCGTGCTGCGCTATGGCGAGAACCCGCACCAGCAGGCCGCGCTGTACACGCCCACCGGGCCGCATGCGCATGGCATCGCGCAGGCCGAGCAGCTGCAGGGCAAGGAGCTGTCGTACAACAATTACAACGACGCCGACGCCGCGCTCGAGCTGTGCGCCGAATTCGCTGGCGAAGAGCCTGCAGTCGTCATCGTCAAGCACGCCAACCCCTGCGGTGTGGCGCAGCGCGGCACTCTGATCGACGCGTGGAACGAAGCGCTGGCGTGCGACAGCGTGTCGGCCTTCGGTGGCATCGTCGCGGTCAATCGCGAGCTCGATGGCGAAACCGCGCGCGCGATCTGCGAGATCTTCACCGAAGTCGTCATCGCCCCCAGCGTGACCGACGAGGCGCGCGAAGCCTTCGCGAAAAAGAAGAACCTGCGCCTGCTGACCGTGGGCGACCTGCCCGATCCGCGACGCGGCGCCCTGACCGTAAAGCCGATCACGGGCGGCCTGCTGGTGCAGGGCCGCGACAACGCGACGATCTCTGCCGATGACCTGAAAGTCGTCACTAAGCGCGAACCGAGCGAGCAGGAACTGAAGGATTGCCTGTTCGCCTGGACCGTGGCCCGCCACGTCAAATCCAATGCGATCGTCTACGCCAAGGACGGCGCGACCGCCGGGATCGGCGCGGGCCAGATGAACCGCCGCGATTCGAGCCGGATCGCCGCAATCAAGGCAGCCGAAGCGGCGGAGAAGTATGGCTGGGACACCGCGCGCACCGTGGGCAGCGCGGTCGCATCGGACGCGTTCTTCCCCTTCGCCGACGGCCTGCTAGCCGCTGCCGAGGCAGGGGCGACCGCGGTGATCCAGCCGGGCGGTTCCATTCGCGACGACGAAGTGATCGCAGCGGCCGACGAGGCGGGACTGGCGATGGTGTTCACCGGGATGCGCCACTTCCGGCACTGATTCGCGCGCATCGCGATGTAACCGATCGGGTGCGTTGCACGGATTGTCGTGCGCGTCCGTCGAATTCACCGAAAAGTCAGCGGATGCACCCCATATGGGATGCAACACAGAAAATAAGCCGCAGGACCACCGCCATGAAATTCTTCAAGTCAGACCTCTTCCGCAGCTTCGGCATCGGTTTCGCCGTGACCGGTGTCGCGCTGTTCGTCACGCGTTTCGACGGTGTGGACGGGCTCGTCGCGGGGCTGATGTAATGCGGCAATTGCCGCCTGGAATCCTCGCACTCGCTGCGGCGGGTTCGCTCGCGCTGTCGGGTTGCGGCCCGGCGCTGGCGGCGGAAAATCACGTCCGCGCGCCGGTCGCGCAGGTGAAGGCGCAGGAAAGCGGCCTCAAGACCGCGATCTTCGCGGGCGGCTGTTTCTGGGGCGTCGAGGCGGTCTTCAGCCATGTCGAGGGCGTGAAGAGCGCGGTCGCGGGCTATCACGGCGGGACCAAGCGCCAGGCCGATTACAAGCTCGTATCCAGCGGGATTACCGATCACGTCGAAGCGGTGAAGATTACCTATGATCCATCGCAGATCCGTTACGACCAGCTGCTGCGCATCTTCTTCTCGGTCGTCGCCGACCCGACCCTGCGCAATCGCCAGGGCCCGGATCGCGGCGCGCACTACAATGCCGAGCTGATCCCGGTCTCGGCCGAGCAGCGCGAGGTCGCGAAGGCCTATCTCGCGCAGATGAAGCGCGACAACAAATGGGGCGGTCCGATCGTGACCGGTATTTCGCCCGCGAAAACCTTCTACCCCGCGGAAGACTACCACCAGAACTTCGCCGCCAAGAACCCGCGTCATGGCTATATCGTGCGCTGGGATGCGCCCAAGGTCGCCGCGCTCAAGGAATTCTACCCGGGCGTCTACCGCGCCAGCTTCCTCAGGGACTGACGGCAGGCGCACCTAAGCGCGATCTGGAATCTTGCGCGCCCACACGCTATCTGCACTGACATGGCGACGGCACACAGGCACACCCACAAGGAACACGAGGGCGAGGCCCTGATCGATGCGGCGAAGCGATCGCTAGAGGATCAGGGCGAGCGCTGGACCGGCATGCGCTCCGAAGTGTTCGAGGAACTGGCGAAGCACGCGCGCCCGGTGTCGGCCTACGACATCGCCGAAAACCTGAGCAACCAGCGCGGCAGCCGCGTGGCGCCCAACAGCGTGTATCGTATCCTCGACATCTTCGTGCGCAACAACCTCGCCAACCGGATCGAGAGCGCGAACGCGTTTCTCGTCAATTCGCACCCCGGCTGCCGCCACGATTGCATCTTCCTGATCTGCGACGATTGCGGGGCGGCGGATCACATCGACGACGACCGGCTGACCGGCGCTTTGCGCGAGGCGGGACAGGGCGCTGGATATGCCGACCTGCGTCCGGTGGTCGAACTGCGCGGACTGTGCGGCGACTGCGCCAACTAGGGCCAACTAGGTACGAACCACGCGGTTTATCGACAGCCGCGATTCCACGCTGTAGGAATGGCCCCCATGGATAAACGCCCCGAAACGCCGCTGCTCGATACGGTCGAGTACCCTGCGGATCTCCGCAAGATCGACCGAGAAAAGCTCCGCCAGCTGGCGGATGAATTGCGCACCGAAATGATCGATGCGGTCGGCACGACCGGTGGGCACCTGGGCTCGGGCCTCGGCGTGGTCGAGCTGACCGTGGCGATCCATTATATCTTCAACACGCCCGAAGACCGGCTGATCTGGGACGTGGGCCACCAGTGCTACCCGCACAAAATCCTGACCGGGCGGCGCGACCGCATCCGCACCCTGCGGCAGGGCGGTGGCCTCTCGGGCTTCACCAAGCGTAGCGAGAGCGAGTACGACCCGTTCGGCGCGGCGCACTCTTCCACCTCGATCAGCGCAGGTCTCGGCTTTGCCATGGCCAATAAGCTGCAGAACAAGCCCGGCCGCGCGATCGCGGTAATCGGCGACGGCGCGATGAGCGCAGGGATGGCCTACGAGGCGATGAACAATGCGGAACAGGCGGGCAACCGGCTGGTCGTGATCCTGAACGACAACGACATGTCGATCGCGCCGCCCGTGGGCGGGCTCTCCGCCTATCTGGCGCGCGTCGTTTCGAGCGGCGAATATCTCGGCCTGCGCAGTCTCGCCTCCAAGGTCGCCAAGAAGATGCACCGCCGCCTGCACTCCTCGCTCGGCAAGGCGGAGGAATTCACCCGCGGCATGGTGACCGGCGGGACCTTGTTCGAGGAGCTGGGCTTCTACTACGTCGGCCCGATCGATGGGCACAATCTCGATCACCTGATTCCCGTGCTGGAGAATGTGCGCGATAGCGACCAGGGTCCGGTGCTGATCCATGTCGTGACCGAGAAGGGCAAGGGCTACAAGTTCGCCGAGGAAAGCGCGGACAAGTACCACGGCGTCTCGAAGTTCGACGTCATCACGGGCGAACAGAAGAAGAGCAAGGGCGGCCCGCCCAATTACCAGAACGTGTTCGGCGAAACCCTCGCCAAACTGGCCGAGACCGACGACCGCATCTGTGCGATCACCGCCGCGATGCCCGGCGGCACGGGGGTCGACAAGTTCGCCAAGGCGCACCCCGAGCGCAGCTTCGATGTCGGCATTGCCGAACAGCACGGCGTGACCTTCGCCGCCGGCCTCGCTGCGCAGGGCATGCGGCCTTTCGCCGCGATCTATTCGACCTTCCTGCAGCGCGCCTACGACCAGGTGGTCCACGACGTCGCGATCCAGAACCTGCCGGTCCGCTTCGCGATCGATCGTGCGGGGTTGGTCGGCGCGGACGGCGCGACGCACGCAGGCAGCTTCGACGTCACCTATCTCGCCACGCTGCCCAACATGGTCGTGATGGCCGCCGCCGACGAGGCGGAGCTGGCGCACATGACTTACACCGCCGCCGAATACGACGACGGCCCCATCGCCTTCCGCTACCCGCGCGGCGCGGGTACGGGCGTCGAGATTCCCGAAACGCTCGAAAAGCTGGAGATCGGCAAGGGCCGGATCGTCAAGCACGGCAGCAAGGTCGCGATCCTCTCGCTCGGCACGCGGCTGGGCGAAGCGCTAGACGCGGCCGAGCAGTTGGAGGCACGCGGCCTGTCGACCACCGTGGCCGACATGCGCTTCGCCAAGCCGCTCGACACCGCATTGATCGAGAAGGCGATGCGCGAGCACGAAGTGGTGCTGACGATTGAGGAAGCCGCCATCGGCGGTCTCGGCGCGCATGTGCTGACCCACGCCAGCGACCATGGGCTGCTCGACGAGGGGCTGAAAATCCGCACGATGCGTTTGCCCGACATTTTCCAAGATCAGGACGATCCCAAGAAGCAGTACGACGAAGCGGGCCTGAATGCTCCCGATATCGTCGACACCGTGCTGGCCGCGCTACGGCACAATTCGGCGGGGGTTGAGGAAGCTCGGGCGTGATCGCGCTGCTGATCGCATCGGGGGTTGCCATCGGTGCTGCGCAGCCGGCTTCCGACGCGTCGCTTCACGAGCGGTTCGGGGAAGCGGCGAAGTGCCGTGTCCACACCGAGATGCTGCCGGCGCTGTTCGAAGGCGACGAAGCGCGGGTGCGGACCGGCCGCCGCATATATCGCTACTGGGTCGGCGAAAGCGACCGCTTGGGGAGCGAGCTCGACCTGGAGGGCGACGAGCTGTCCCTGCGATATCTCCTCATCCCGATAACTCCCGACGAAGCGCTCCTGCGCGAATGCTCTACCATCGCTCTCGATGCGATGGACGGGGACTGATCCTTTCGACCGGCATTTCCCGCCGGTCCGATGACCACCGACGCCTCCTGCGGTTGACTCCGTGTATTAGACGTATAGCACACCAGTCTTCGTCAGTGGCTTCGGGGAATGGTCCGATCAAGCACCTCATCCTTATCGCAACGCTCGGCGCATGCCTGGTCGGATGCGCCGTTCGGCAGGATGTGGCGCAAGCCGTCTCTGCGCCCGCTCTTGCCCCGGCACCCGTGCAAGCTCGGCTCGATCAGGCGCTGGCCGATACGCCTCCCCTAATGCAGCTCCATCGCCTGAATGGGCTGAGCGTCGCCGTATTCGACGATTACGGCAATGTGCACACGTACGCCTTCGGGGTGAAGCGTGCCGACGGCGATCAGCCGGTCACCCCCAGCACCGCCTTTTCCACCGCGTCGATCTCCAAGCCGGTAACCGCGCTCCTCTGCCTGCTGCTGGACGCGGAAGGCAGGATCGACATCGACGCGCCGATCGCGTATTCGCTGACTCGCTGGCAGCTTCCGCACAGCGAGTTTCCGGGCGCTGCCGACATCACCTGGCGGCAGTTGATGACCCATACGGCGGGCACTTCCCAACACGGATTCGCGGATTATTACGAGGGTGACGCGCTGCCCACGCTGGTCGACAGCCTCGAAGGGCGGCTGCCCCGCTACGATCGCCCGATCGCGTTCGAGTTCGTGCCCGGAACCGACTGGCAATATAGCGGCGGCGGCTATGTGATCCTGCAAATGGCGCTGGAGGACGAAGTGGGCGTGCCCTTGCACGAGCTTGCCCGGCAGCGGATTTTCGAGCCGCTGTCCATGACGCACACCACGATGATCCAGCCCGGCGAGCCCGGCTTTCCGGGCGACGTCGCCTCGGTGCACGACGAAGCGGGCGCGCTCATCCGCAATGGACTGCCGATCACCCCGCAGGTTTCCGCCTCGGGCATGTGGTCGACGCCGAGCGACCTTGCGACCTTCGCCATCGCCATCCAGCGCGGCCTGCGCGGCGAGACGGTCGACCCGGTCACGCCGCAGATCGCGCGCACCATGACGGATATCATCTCGCTCGACTATGTCGGCGGAATGGGCACGCCGTTCTTCCGTGGCTTCGGCCTGGGCAACACCGAATGGTTCCGGCACGATGGGTCCAACACCGGGGTCAATTCCGATTTTTTCGCCGCGATGGAGGGCGGTTACGGGTTCGTCCTGATGGGCAATGGCGACGACGGCAACACGGGACCGGTGTTCGCGGAGCTGCGGCGCGAAATTATCGCATCAATGGGCTGGCGCGGCCACCACCCGATCGCCGATGCGCCGTTGGACGACACGCTTCGAAACGCCGTGCAGGGCGACTATCGCGGGCTGCTTTACGATCTGGGTCTCGACTACACGATCGAGCAGCGGGACGAAGGCCTGGTGATCGCTTCGGAATTCTTCACGCAGTTCCTCGGCACGGATGCCAGCCCGATGCACCATCTGGGCAACGGAGTCTTCCGGATCGAGGACTATCCCAACCTCCTGACCTTCGAGCTGGACGCACAGGGCGCGGTTGCAGCGGTGAGCATCAGTCGACCGGGCACCGAAGCGCCGGCATTCCGCAGGCCGATCGCTGACCTGCGATAAGGCTTTGGGCGCGCTCGCAGGGCTGGCATTGGGGACATGATCGAAAGGAACCCGCATGCCCCTGCTAAATGTCATCATCGACAACCACGTCGCCACCCTCACCCTAGACCGGTCCGAGAGCATGAACGCACTCGGCCTGGCGGGCGATGGCGATGCCTTCGTCGAGGCTTGCGACGCGATCAATGCGGACGCCGACGTTCGCTGCGCGATCCTGACCGGGGCAGGGCGTGCGTTCAGTGCGGGCGGGGACATCAAGGCGATGCAGCAGCGGACTGGCAATTTCGCGGGTTCCCCTGTCGAAATCGCCGACGGGTACCGCACCAACATCCATCGGATACTGCGCGCGCTCCACAACTTGCGCGTTCCATTGATCGCGGCCATCAACGGGCCCGCGATCGGCCTGGGCGGCGATCTCGCCTGTCTGGCCGACATGCGCATCGCGAGCACGCAAGCGAAGTTCGGGGTCACCTTCCTCAAACTCGGCCTCGTCCCCGGCGACGGCGGCACCTGGCTGCTGCCGCGTGTGATCGGCGAGGCGCGCGCCGCAGAGCTGTTCTTTACCGGCGAGGTCATCGACGCCGGGACCATGCAGGACTGGGGCTTCGTCTCCCGCGTGGTCGCACCCAACGCGCTGATCGACGAGGCGCAGGCACTGGCAAGCAAGGTCGCCGCGATGCCGCCCGCCGCGCTGCGCCAGACCAAGATGCTGCTGCGGCAGGGTCGCGGGCTGAGTTACGACGGCGCGCTCGAGCTGGCCGCCAATACGCAGGGGCTGATGCACCACACCGTCGACCATGCCGAAGGTGTTGCCGCGCTGATCGAGAAGCGTTCTCCTAATTTCACAGGCGAGTAGAACCGGCTCCCAGCCCCCGCGCTTGGTTGCCCGAAGGGAGCTAGATCCAGCGCCACACTCCGGCCTCCATCTCGTGGAGCCAGCTGGCGCCAAGCCATATGGCGATTCCGCCGATCCACGGCACCAGTCCGACCGCGAGGATGCGATGGAACCTGGGCCAATAGCTCGTGCTGCGCTCCCACTGTTCCCACGCATCGCCCATCAGCACCTCCTTCTTGCGGTCCTGGAAATGCGCGCCGACGAGCGCGAGCGTGGCAATTGCCAGCGCGACCACGACGGTGCGTGCGGTCGGCGCCGCGATCAGATGCGCAAGCGCCCATAATGCAAAGCCCCACATCATCGGGTGGCGGGTGACCTTGAACACGCCGCGCGCGGGCTTGCGCGCAGCCTGTGCCGCGCCCGGTGCGGGCAGGGCGGGATTGCCGATCAGCGATCCAGCGAACAATACCATCGCCGCCAGCGTGATCGCGCTCGCCGCGATCCACACGGCATCGCCGTAACCACCCCACAGCGGGGCGCCTGCCGGGGTCGCGACGAAGGCGAAGTACATCCACGCCATCGCGGCGGCGCTGACCAGCGTGTAAACGAGCGAAAAACCGGCACTGCCGAGCGTGCGGACCATGGGCCCGCGCAAGGGATGGGACATCGCGAAATGCGTGCCGACGAAGGCGATGCTTGCTGCGATCAGCGAAGTCAGCGGGTCCATCATCTCGTCACGCCTCCCCTTGCGGCCTTATTCGATTCCGAGCAGCTCCACCTTGAAGACCAGCGTGGCATTGCCGGGTATCGGCCCCTTGCCGACCGGACCATAGGCAAGGTCGGCGGGGGCATAGAGCTCGATTGTGTCGCCGACCGCCATCTGCGGGATTGTGAGCTGCCATGCCTTGATCAGCCGGCCGAGCGGGAAGGTCGCGGGTTCGCCGCGCTCGTAGGAACTGTCGAACTGGGTTCCATCGTGGAAGCGGCCCGCATAATGCACGCTGACCGTATCCTCGACCGTCGGCTTCGGACCCTCGCCGTCGCCCGCAAGGCGACGATAGTGGAGCCCGCCGGGCAGGACCTGCCAGCCATCCTCGGCCCGCAGCTCGGCCACCGCGACCTGTTGCCGGTTGTGCCAGGCGAGATCGTGCTCCGCCGCGTCCGACGAAGGGGCGTCCTGCGCGAAACCCGCACCCGGCATCGCACCGAGCGCGGCGAGCGCCAGCGCGGCCGGGGCGGCCCTCACCAGTCGTAGGCCTTGGGCAGATCGCTCTCGTCGAGATCGCGGTAGCGCTGGCGGAGGCGCGTCTGGTGGTTGTCGGTCGGCTGGCGGACGCCGTCGATGAAGACGGCTTCGGCCGCGCTCCCGACTTCGAGCGGGTCGCCATCCCACATCACGACGTCGGCGGTCGCACCTGCGGTCAGCGTGCCGAGGCGCCCGTCGAAGCCCGCGATTCGCGCGGGGACCGAGGTAATGGTCGCCAGTGCCTCGCCCCAGCTGAGCCCGGTCGCGCCGGGCACGCGGGTCAGCGCCACGAGGTTGCCGGCATATTGGCGCGCGTTGCGGGGCTGATCGCCCGTGCCGCCCGACATGCGCCCGATGGCGACGGTCACGCCCGCCGCGCGCATGCGGCCGACATTGCTCTGCGTCGCGGCGAGCTGGTCGAAGCCGACCGGCAGATCGTCGAGCGGGTCGGCGATCACCGGCACTCCGGCGGCGGCGATGTCGTTCGCGACCAGCCAGCCCTCGCTCGCGCCCAGCAGGACGAGATCGAGGTTCGGGAAATCGCGCGTCAGCTTGAGGACTTCGCGGATGTCTGCCGCGCGTTCGACCACGACGTAGAGCGGCTGTTGGCCGCGCACCACGGGCACCAGCGCCGCGGCGTCGAACCGGGTGAGCAGGACGTCGCCCGCACGCTCGCTGTCGCGCCCGTCGAGGCGCGGGTCGAGCGGAACGTCGTCGCCGAAGCGGGCTTCCGCAGGCCGCGCGGTGGCGGCGCCGATCGCGGCGCGGTCGCCCAGCTGGGTCGCTTCGCGCAGCGCATTGCGCAGCAGCGCGTGGGCGCTTGTGCGGCTGCCGCCGGAAATGCGAGCACCGCGCTCACCGAGATCGACGACCTGGAAGGCGCGCGTGCGGGTGACCATCTCGGGATCGGTGCCCAGATCGATCACTGCACCCTGGCCACCGAAGATCGAGGCGGAAGGGCTGGAATAGACGCTCGCCCGCGTGATGCCCGCGGCGCGGGCCACCAGCACGTCCTGCGAATTGGGGTTGAGCGCGGTCGACGCGTCGAGCGCGGCGCTGAAGGGCGAATTGCCCGCCGCCGCGTCGTTGCTTTCGCTCACGCCGTCGACATCGGACAGACCGAGGTCGGTGACGGCGGAGAAGATGCCGGGCGTGACCCACTTGCCCGTGCCGTCGATCACTTCGAGGCCAGCGGGCGCGGCGGTGCCGACACCTGCCGAAACGACCCGGCCGTTGCGCACCACGACGGTGGCGTTCTCGATCGGTTCGGATCCGTCGCCGGTGGCGACCGTCGCATTGGTGATCGCGAAGTCCTGCGCTGCCGCCGGAGCGGCCAGTGCGAGCGCGGCGGCGCTGCCGAGAAGGAAGCGGGGGATCATTTCACATCTCCTTCACCGGGCTGGCCGAGCTCGAAATCGCTCACCGGGCGGCGATTGCGGTCCATCGCGTCGTACATCAGCGCGCCGTCGATCCAGACCTTCTCGGGCCGCGAATAGACGCTCAGCGGGTCGCCGTTCCACAGGACGACGTCCGCCATCTTGCCGGGTTCGAGGCTGCCGGTCATGCTGTCGATGCCCATCGCTTTCGCGGCG
Organism: Alteriqipengyuania lutimaris; assembly: GCF_003363135.1. Lineage (NCBI taxonomy): Bacteria > Pseudomonadati > Pseudomonadota > Alphaproteobacteria > Sphingomonadales > Erythrobacteraceae > Alteriqipengyuania > Alteriqipengyuania lutimaris. The sequence goes on from NZ_QRBB01000001.1 coordinate 806,077, forward strand.
TTCAGTGTGAACCAGCCGATCACCTCGGCATCGGGAATCTCAATCCCCATGCGCGCGCCCGCAGCCTGCGCCTTGGCGGCTTCCTGGTTGAGCCGCTGGATGCCGTTTTCATCGTCCGAATGGATGACCACGCAGGCCCCTTCGCGGCGCAGCAGCGCGGCGTTCTCGGGAATGCCGTCGTAGCTTTCCATCTTGAAGCCGTACCAGTCGGCCCAGATCGCGCTGCACACGTCGTTCTCGCGCAGAAGATCGCCGATCTTGTAAGCCTCGACCGCGTGGTGGAAGGCAGCAACCTTGTAACCCATCTCCTTGGCCATATCCATCACCAGCGCCATCTCGTCGGCGCGGTAGCAGTGATTGTGGATCAGGATTTCGCCATCGAGCACGCCGGCGAGCGTTTCCTTCGCAAGGTCGCGCTTTGACCGATCGCCATCGGCATAGGCCTTGGCGTCGAGCCACATCTGCCGGTTGACCGCGAAGTTGCCCATCCGCGTCGAGGGCATGCGTCCGCGGCTGCCATAGACCCGCTTGGGGTTCTCGCCGCAGGCCATCTTCATGCCGTAGGGCGCACCGGGGAACTTCATTCCCTGCACCGTGCGCGAGGCCACGTTCTTGAGCGTGACCGAGCGCCCGCCGGTAAGGTTGGCGGAGCCGGGCAGGATCTGCAGTGCGGTGACGCCGCCATTGGCGAGCGCGCGGCTGAAGCCCGGGTCCTGCGGCCAGACCGAATGCTCAGCCCAGACTTCGGGCGTCATCGGGCTGGTCGCTTCGTTGCCGTCGCTATGCGCGTCGACCGACGGGGTAGGGTAGTCGCCGAGGTGGCTGTGAATGTCGATCACGCCGGGGGTGACGAACTTGCCGCTGCCGTCGACCACGTCGTAGCCATCGGTAGACAGCCCTGTGCCCACCCCGACGACTTCGCCATCGCGAAACAGCACGATGCCGTTGTCGATCCGGTTGCCCGCACCGTCGTAGACGGTCGCACCGACCAGCGCGGTCGGGCGGCCCGGATAGCGCTCATACGTCGAGGCGAAGGGCGCGCGGCCATCTTCGCCCACCGTGGGCGAAGATGCGGAGGCCGCGGCGCTGCTTTCGCCCGTGTCCATGGTGGAACATGCCCCCAGCGCCAGCGCGCATCCCAGGACGGTCAGTGTTCTTGCCAGCATTGTGCTTCCCCCCGTGGTCGTCGTTCTGGGTCAGTGGGTCGTGCGCGTGGTCGGGTGGATGCCCGCACCCTGCGGTTCGCCCGGACCCTCGGCCTGGCCTTCCAGATCGTCGTCGACGCTCTCGTCCACCAGCGTGTCGAGGTGCATCAGCTTCTTCACCAGAGGGCTGATGACCATCACGACCACGCCGACGCCAACCGCGAACCAGCCGACGGTGGAGTAGACATCGAGCACGACCTGCTTGCCCGCTTCCTCGCCGACACCTTCGGCACCGGTCGCTGAGGCGATCAGGCCGGCGGCGAAGTTGCCGGTGGCGGATGCGAAAAACCAGGTGCCCATAATCAGCGATGCCATGTGGCCGGGGCTCAGGCGGTTCATCGCCGACAGGCCCACGGGCGACAGACACAGCTCACCGGTCGTGTGCAGCAGGTAGATCAGGAAGATGAAGATCACCGGCGTCGGCACATTGAGGCCGACGCTCTGTGCGCCCCAAACCAGCACCAGGAAGCCGAGGCCGACCTGAATGACGGCGAGGCCGAACTTCATCGGGGTCGACGGTTCCGCACCCCGCTTCGCCAGCAGCTGCCAGAGGCCGGCAAACAGCGGCGCAAGCAGGATGATGTAGATCGCATTGATCGACTGGAACATCGATGCGGCGACGCCCTGCGTGTCGACATGGCGATCGGTGAACAGGTTGAGGCTGGAGCCGGCCTGTTCGAAAAGCGCCCAGAAGACGATCGAGACGAAGATCAGGAAGATCGCCGCGAAGATGCGGTCGCGCTCTTCGCGCGGAAGGCGGCCGATCGCGATGTAGAGGACGTAGGCGACCAAGCCGAGGCCGAAGACGCCGAGCACCCAGCCGACCAGCTGCTGGTACTGGATCGCGAGCCAGCACAGGCCGACCATCGCCAGGCCGATGCCGTAGATGCCGAATTCTCGCCCGCCCGCGATCTTCGCGGGATCCTTGGGCTCGCCCTTGCCGAGCAGCAGCGGCTTGCCGATCACGAAGAAGACCAGGCCCAGCAGCATGCCGATGCCCGCGAGGCCGAAGCCGTAGGCCCAGCCGACCGTCTGGCCAAGGAAGCCGCAGATGATCGATGCGGTCGCCGCGCCGACATTAATGCCCATATAAAAGATGGTGTAGGCCGGGTCGCGGCGGATGTCGGTGCGCGGATAGAGCTGGCCGACCATCACCGAAATGTTGGCCTTTAGGAAACCCGAACCGACGATGATCAGCGCCAGCGCCAGCCAGAAGATGTTGATCGTGGCGTCGGCCTGCCCCCCGTCGCCCTCGAAGGCCATGAAGAAGTGCCCGAAGGTCAGCAGCACGGCGCCGAACAGCACCGCCTTGCGCTGGCCGAGGAAGCGGTCGGCAAGGAAGCCGCCGACCACCGGGGTGATGTAGACCAGGGCCGTGTAGGCCCCGTAGATCACGCTCGCCTCGCTATCGGTGAACAGCCAGTGCTGCACGAGATAGAAGATCAGCAGTGCACGCATGCCGTAGTAGGAAAAGCGTTCCCACATTTCGGCCATGAACAGCAGAAACAGGCCCTTGGGATGGCCGATGACTTCAGGCTGGGGTCGGGTGGTGAGGAAAACGCCTCCGAGAAGGAAGGTGGCAAGCGCTACCACCGCGATCCAGAATGCCCACAACTCGTATGCCGAGTCGAACAATGCATTAAATTCGGCCATGTATTCCCGATCCCCAAAACCGCCGCGTCCCTGCGCGGGTCATATGAAAGCGCGCACCCTAGCGCTCAAAAACGGTGTGTGAAGCCCAAGTCACACCTGCGGCGATGATTATCCTCCGAACATGCGCGTCGCGCGAAGTCCTTGTGTGTCGGGCGGGAACCTTGACCTGCTCCGCTGTATTATGTCACTGAAGCACCATGAAATCCCCAGCCTCCCCTTCCTCGGCGCGCCCCGTATACCTGCGCCTGCGCGACCTGATCGCCGCCGCGATTCTCGATGGCGAGTTTGCGGAAGGCGAGATGCTGCCCTCGGTCCGCACCTTCGCGGCGCAGCAGGGTGCCAATCCGCTCACCGTGGCGAAGGCCTTCCAGCAGTTCCAGGACGACGGCCTCATCGCGGTGCGGCGCGGGGTCGGCATGTATGTGGTGGAGGGCGCGGCACGGCGCTTGCGCGCGGCGGAACGGGCCAGCTTCCTCGAAGAGGAATGGCCGCAGATTCGTGCGCGGCTCGATCGGCTCGGGCTCTCGGCGGAGGATCTGCTGGCCGACCGATCGCTGGCGACGGGCTCCGGCAGCTAACATTTATCATTGTTGCGCATTGCACAATCGTACTAATTCTGGCACGCAGAATGCGGGATTTGGGTCGCACCGTTGAATTAGACCCGGGCCGCGTGCGCGGATAACCGGGCCGGCGCTCTATTGGGAGGCGCAAGACATGATCAGGTCCGAGCTGCTGCAGAAGCTGGCGCACGACAATCCGGAACTGCGTGCGCAGGAGATCGAGCAGGTGGTCGATATTTTCTTCGACGAGATCGCCGGTCGGCTGGCCGAAGGCGGCCGGGTCGAACTGCGCGGCTTTGGTGCCTTCTCCACGCGCGAACGCGAAGCCCGCACGGGCCGCAACCCCCGCACGGGCGAGGCGGTTGATGTCCCGGCGAAGCGCGTCCCCTATTTCAAGCCCGGCAAGGAAATGCGCCAGGCGCTCAATCCCGATTGAGTCGCTGGCGTCTCGCCAAAACCGATCGCGCCCGCTATTCGCACCGCTTCTTCCGCCGATGCCCACGGGCATCGGTGAGCGCGGGTGTGGCGGAATGGTAGACGCCGGGGACTTAAAATCCCCTGATCTGTGATCGTGTGGGTTCGAGTCCCACCACCCGCACCACCTTGCAGATCGCAGGCCAGCGCCCTTCGGGGCCAAATGTTTACGGCTCCCTAACCATTTTCCTTCACTCCCCGGTCGAGCAACGCACCACCGGGGGCCCGATGACCGAAGCCAATGCCAGCACAATCAATGTCGACGTAGCGATCATCGGTGCGGGTCCGGCAGGGCTGACCGCCGGCTATCTGCTGACCAAGGCGGGCAAGCGCGTCGCGATCATCGAGAAGGACGAAACCTATGTGGGCGGCATCAGCCGCACCGTGGAACACGATGGTTACCGCTTCGACATCGGCGGGCACCGCTTCTTCTCGAAATCGCAAGCGGTCGTCGACCTGTGGAACGAGATCCTGCCCGACGATTTCATCGAGCGCCCGCGGATGAGCCGCATCTATTACGAGGGCAAATTCTACTCCTACCCGCTGCGCGCCTTCGAAGCGCTGCGCAATCTGGGCCTCTGGCGCTCGACTGCATGCATGGCGAGCTACCTGCGGGCGCGCGCCTTCCCCAACCGCAATGTGAAGAGCTTCGAGGACTGGACCACCAACCAGTTCGGCAAGAAGCTCTACTCTATCTTCTTCAAGACCTACACCGAGAAGGTGTGGGGCATGCCCTGCGACGAAATGAGCGCGGACTGGGCGGCGCAGCGGATCAAGGGGCTTTCACTGATGGGCGCGGTGGTCGACGGGCTGAAGCGCAGCTTGGGCCTCAACAGAAAGCCCAACGACGGGATGCAGGCCAAGACCCTGCTCGAAAGCTTCCGCTACCCGCGCCAGGGCCCGGGCATGATGTGGGAAGCCGCGCGCGACAAGATCGAGGTGAGCGGCAAGGGGCAGGTCATCATGGGTCACGCGCTCGACCAGCTTGCCCATGTGACCACCGGGGATGGTCGTGGCGGCTGGCGCATGACCGCCAAGGGCCGCGACGGCATCGTGACCATCGAAGCGCACCACGCGATCAGCTCCGCACCGATGCGCCAGCTCGCGCGGCGGATGCACCCGCTGCCGCAATCGACCTTCCAGGCGAACGAACTCAAGTATCGCGACTTCCTCACCGTCGCGCTGATGGTGGAGGGCGAAGACCTGTTCCCCGACAACTGGATCTACATCCACGACAGCAAGGTGAAGGTCGGCCGCGTGCAGAACTTCCGCAGCTGGTCGCCCGAGATGATCCCGGACGAAGACATGGCCTGCGTCGGCCTCGAATATTTCTGCTTCGAAGGCGACGGGCTGTGGTCGATGGATGACGACGACCTGATCGCGCTGGCGACGCAGGAGATGGAAATTCTCGGCCTGCTCGACCCACGCAAGGTCAAGGGCGGCGCGGTCGTCCGGCAGGAAAAGGCCTACCCCGTCTATGACGAGGATTACGCCGCCAACGTCGCGGTTATGCGCGAGGAGCTCGAGGCGAAATACCCGACGCTCCACCTCGTGGGGCGCAACGGGATGCACCGCTACAACAACCAGGACCATGCGATGATGACCGCGATGCTGACGGCCGAGAACATCCTCGCCGGTGAGCGGGTGTACGACACCTGGTGCGTCAACGAAGACGCCGAGTATCACGAGGCTGGCGATGAAGGCGCCGAGACCGCGCTGCCTTCACGCGGTGTCACGCAAGACCAGGCCGCGGCGCTCAATTCGATGCGCGACGTGCCGACCCGCATCGTCGAAGACGTCGACGCCGCCGACGACGACGATGCGGCCAAGCGCCGCGCCGCCTGACCGCACCGCAGGAGAGCACCTTAATGCAGGCCATGCTGCACCGGCTGATCGATCTGACGATCCTGCGCTACCTTCTCGCCAGCGTGGGCGCGCTGGCGGTCGACATGGCGTGCTTCCTCGGACTGATGGCGGCCGGCATGCTGCCCGCAGCCGCCTCGGCAATCGGCTACGCGACGGGAATTGCGGCACACTGGCTGCTTTCCAGCCGCGCGGTCTTCACCGGACGCGTCGCAGGTAGCGGACTGGCACGCACGCGGCAGAAGGCGCTGTTCGTCGTCTCCGCCCTCGCGGGGCTGGCGCTGACCACGGGCATCGTCGCGACCTGCGACGCGCTGGAGATCGATCCGCGTGGCGGCAAGCTGGTCGCGATCGTGCTGAGCTTCGCGCTGACCTGGTGGCTGCGCAACCGGGTGGTCTTTCGTGCTCTCGCCTGACGGCACGCTCGATCGCCGCCTGCCATCGCGCGTTCGGCACGACATGTCGTACCTGGTGCGCATGTGGCTGCTGCTGGCCGTCGTCATCCTGTGCGCATCCGCCGGGCGCATCCTGCATTGGCAGTTTCCCGACCCCGACGACATCATGCGCCTGGTCCAGGTGCGCGACCTGCTGGGCGGGCAGGGCTGGTTCGACGTTTCGCAGCACCGGGTCGATCCCCTGCGCGAAGTCCCGATGCACTGGTCGCGACTGGTCGATCTCCCGCTCGTGCTCGTCATCGGCGCGCTGACCCCGCTCGTGGGGCAGGCGGCGGCCGAGGCGGTCGCGCTGATCGCCATTCCGCTGCTCACGCTGCTCGTCGCCATGCTGTTCACCGGTGCCGTCGCGGTGCGCCTGCTGGGGCGCGAGACCGGCGGCTGGGCGGTTCTCGTCGCCGGGCTGATGCCTCTCCTGATGCATCAGTTCCAGCCGCTCAGGATCGACCATCACGGCTGGCAGATCGCCTGTTTCGCCGCGTGCCTCTACGGCCTCTACGAGCGCCGCGGCATGCGCGGCCCCATCATGGCGGGGCTGGCGATGGCGTGGGGCCTGACCATTTCGATCGAGATGCTGCCACTCGCGGCGCTCGTGGGCGCGATCCTCGCACTGCGTTGGCTGCGCGATCACAATGCCCGGCTCGACCTGACGCATTACCTTCAGGCGCTGGCGGGCGGGCTGGTGGTGCTCCATCTCGCGACGCGCGGCTGGACAGCAACTTCGGCCTTCTGCGACGCGATCGGCCCTCAGCATATCGGGTTCTTCCTGGTCGTCGCACTGGGCACCACCGCGCTGCGCCATGCCCGGCCCCTTCCGCCGATCGCGCTGGTCGCTGGACTGGGAGCGACCGGGCTGGCGGGAATTGCGCTGTTCGGCTGGGTCTCGCCCGGCTGCGTGGGCACGCCGTTCGGCGCGCTGGATCCGGTCGTGCGCGACTTCTGGTACGTCAATGTGAGCGAGGGGCGCCCCTTGTGGGAGCAGGACGCCATGTTCCTGTTTCCCTTCGCGCAATTGCTCGTCGCTTTCATGGCCGCATTGGCGCTGTGGGCGCGGGCACCGCGCGAGACGCGGGCGTGGTGGCTCGAATTCCTGATCCTGTTCGCGGGCACGCTGGCGCTCGGCATGCTGGTGGTGCGCTCGCTCGCCTTTGCCTCGCTGCTCGCGACGGTGCCCTTTGCATGGCTGCTCGGCATCGCGCTCCACCGGCTGCGCACCAGCGGCGGAGCGCTGACGCGCATCGCCGTCGTGCTGGCGACCGTGCTGCTGGTCCTCCCGACCGCGCCGATGGCGATCGCGCAGAACCTCGCCCCCGACAATGCGGCGAAACCCGAGCCCGAGGAGATCGCGATGAGTTCGTGCGGCCTGCACGAAAGTGCGCGACGCATGGCCACGCTTGCCCCCGGTACGGTGTTCGCGCCGCTGGATATCGGCCCGACGATCCTGCTCGAAACACGGCACGGCGTGATCGCGACCGGGCACCACCGCGCGGACAAGGCGATGCGCGACGTGATCGGCGCCTTCGCTTCGCGCGAGGATGTCTCGCGCCAGATCGTGGACAGCTATGGCGCCGATTATCTCGTGCTGTGCACCGACCTGATCGAACCGTCGATCTACGCTACCCGCGGCGGCAAAGGCAGCCTCGCCGCGCGTCTGATCGAGGGCGATGCGCCCGACTGGCTCGAGCCGATGGCGCTGGGCGGGCCCGACACCTTCCGCGCGTGGCGCGTCAGGCGCTAGGCCGGACGGAAGTCCATCGCCACGCCGTTGATGCAGTGGCGTTTGCCGGTCGGCTTCGGGCCGTCGTTGAAGATGTGCCCCAGATGCCCGCCGCAGCGCGCGCAGTGCACTTCGGTGCGCGGCACGCCGATCTTGTAATCGGTCGAGGTGCCGACCGCGCCGGGCCGGATCGCCTGCCAGAAGCTGGGCCAGCCGGTGCCGCTGTCGAACTTGTGCTTCGAGCTGTAGACCGCCTGTCCGCAGCCTGCGCATTCGAAGGTGCCCGCGCGCTTTTCCTTGTCGAGCGGCGAGCTGTAGGCGCGTTCGGTGCCCGCTTTGCGCAGCACGTAGAATTCTGCGTCGGTCAGCTTCCGGCGCCATTCGGCCTCGCTGCGCTGGACGGGGAAGCTCTTCGCATTCGCGCTGCGCCCGCAGGCGACCAGCGCGAGGCTGGCGACCCCGCCACCCATCATGGCGAGCGCGGATCGGCGGTGGGGGCGGTTGGGGTTTGCTGGATCGGTCATGGCTTCGTCCTCTCGCATGGTCCCCATTTAGGGAGCCTGAAGGCGATTTCGAACCTGGCCCCGAGGACGTTACGCGCGGCCAGCGTCAGAACTGCGTCACTTCGACTTCCAGCTTGCGGAAGCCCTCGACGAAATTCGCCCGCACGCGGCTCACCTCGCCAGCGACATGCACCCGCAGCCGCCGCTCGTGCATTTCTTCGAGCAGCACGCGGAGCTGCAGTTCGGCGAGCCGCGCCCCCACGCAGCGGTGGATGCCGTAGCCGAAGGCGATGTGGCGGCGGGCATTCTCGCGCCGGATGTCGAGCTGCTCGGCGTTCTCGAAAACGCTCTCGTCCCGGTTGGCCGAATTGTACCACAAAACCACCTTGTCGCCCTCTTTGATGGTCTGGCCGAACAGCTCGGTATCCTGCGTGCAGGTGCGCCGCATGTGCTTGAGCGGGGTCTGGTAGCGGATGCATTCCTGCACCGCGTTGGGGATCAGGCTCGCGTCTTCCTCGAAAAGCTTGCGCTGGTCGGGGAAGCGGTCGAGCGCGTGGACGATCCCGCTCATCGTGTTGCGCGTGGTGTCGTTGCCGCCGACGATCAGCAGCACCAGATTGCCCATGAATTCCTGCGGGTCCATCTGGTTCATTGCAGGCGAGTGGATCATCCGGCTGATCAGATCGGGCGCCTCGCCCTTCTGCGCGCGGTCCGCCCACAGGATCTGGAAATAGGCCGCCATCTCGCGCAGCATCGTGCGCCGCGTATCGTCGAGCCCGCGCGCGGTGGCGAGTTCGGTGTCGCCCGCCCAGTCGGACCAGTGGGTGAGGAGATCGCGGTCCTCCCACGGGAAATCGAACAAAATCGCGAGCATGTCCGTAGTCAGAGGGATGCTCACCGTGTTCACCCAGTCGAAGGTTTCTCCGCGCGGCAGCGCGTCGAGCGTTTCGCCCGTGCGCTGGCGGATATCGCCTTCGAGCCGCGTCATCTCGGCAGGCGTGAAGGCAGGGGCCACGGTCTTGCGCTGGCCGGTGTGCTTGGGCCGGTCCATCGCGATGAACATCGGCAGTTCGAGGCGCTGTTCCTCGGGAATGTCGTCGAGCCGTTCGAGGATCGTGATGCCGCCATATTCCCAGCTCGACGAGAAGATGTCGGGCAGCGCTTCTGTATGCTGGATCGCCTTGTGGCCCACCACCGACCAATAGGGGCCGTAGGGGCTTTCGGGGATGTAATGCACGGGCCCCGCGGCGCGCATTTCCTTGAAGATCGGCTCCCACCGGTTTTCCGCGTAGATGTCGCTGCGGCTGGTGTCCCACTTGTAGAGGTGCTGCGGGCGGGTGTCGGGATGGGCGGCGTAATGCGCTTCCAGCGCCTCGTGCGCGCTCGGCGAACGCTTCCACGGATGCGCGCGAGCGGCCTCGGGGGGCAGGGTCTGCGTGTGCTGCTGGGCGGCGGTGGCCATGGCTGTCTCTCCTCGTCCGGCGCGCCTTCATGGGCGTGCCGTGACGCGAGCCATCCTGAACCATGGGGCCCTCAAGTCAAGATAGGTTCCTAATCGGGACCGATCCTTGGCGGCCGTCCGCGCCGCGCCGTCAGGCAGGGGCCTTGCGACGCCTGCCCTTCTTCTCGCGCCCCGCGCCGCCCGACTTGAGCACCCTCCGCCGGAACAGCGTCGCACCGACCTTCACGAAGATCGCGACCCACAGCACCTGCCACGCCAGTGCGACGAGATGCCACCACAGCACACCTTCCTTCGCCGCGCGCGCCAGCATCATGTACGGGCTCGACAGCGGGAAGATCGCGGCGAAGATTTCCAGCGGCGATCCGGTCTGGCGCATCGCGAAATTGGCGAGGAAGAAGATCAGCAGCTGCAGGATCGTGGCGGGCAGGCTGATCGTCTGCACGTCGCGCACGGTCGGCGCCATCGAACCGACCGTGAGGAACACCGACCCGATCAGCAGGTACGCCATCGCGAAATAGAGCACGAACAGCGCGAAGAACAGCGGCCAGCCGACCGCCGGCGGCGGGATCACGGGCAGGGCGCTGGCGCCCAGCACGAGGATCAGCCCGGCCACGCCGCCCCAGACCGCCAGCCCGACGAGGCTGACGCCGAGCATCGCGAACAGCTTGCCCACGAACACCGCATCCATGGGGATCGCGGCGGCGAGGATCTCGATGATCTTGTTGCCCTTTTCCTCCACGAGATTGGACAGCACCATGCCCGCCAGCAGCATCGTGAGCATGAACAACAGGACGAGGCCGATCTGCGCGGTGACGTCATTGGCGGTCTGGCGGTTGATGAAGCCGCTGTCGGTGGTGTCGATCGCGAGATCGGCCTGAGGCACGGCAACGCCGCGTGCGGCGCCGACCATCACGGCGACCTCGCCTTCCCAGCGCTCCACATCCTCCTTCGGCCCGGTCAGCAGCGGCGCGTCGAGGCTGCCGGTGAGCACGGCGAACAGATTGCGGTCCTCGTCGTCGAGCAGCGCGCGAGGGTCCGCCGGGGCGGCTGAATCGACCAGCGCGAGGTCGGGCATGCCGACCAGCGGATCGAGCTCTTGCTGCGCGCCCGCCAGCGCAGCGTTTTCGTCCGCCGACATCGCGACGCCCAGTTGCGGGTCGTCGATATTGCTCGCGGCCATTCCGCCCACCACGCCGCCGCCGGCGGTGATCGCGAGGAAGAAGAGGGGGCCGACGAGGAACAGCAGGAACACCTTGCTGAAGACGATCGCGGTGAAATCGCGCCGCGCGATGACGAAGGCGGCCTGCCACAGCGGAAGACGTGCGGAATCGCTCATGCCACCTCCTCCGTCGCCGGCTCGGTGCCCGCCATGGCCTTGGCCGCGGCTTCGCCCGCAATCGTGACGAAGGCGTCGTGCAGGCCGGCGCGCTCGATCGAGAGCGAGCGGATGCCCGCATTGCCTTCGATCAGCGCGCGCAGCAGCGGCTCGATACCGCTCTCGGGCAGTTCGAACACCCACGCCTCCCCGTCGCGCCTGGCCGTTTCGGGCAGGGCGGCGCGCCACCGGCCGTCCTCGTTGCGCGTCTCCAGCCGCACCTGCGGCGGCAGCCGGTCGCGCGCAACCTCGACCGATCCCGCATAGGGCACCTTGCCGCCCGCGATGATCGCGACGTCGCTGCACAGGCGTTCCGCATGGTGGATCACGTGGGTCGAGAAGATCACCGTGGTGCCGTCCTGTGCCAGCTGTCGGATCAGCGCCTCCAGCTTGCCCTGGTTGATCGCGTCGAGGCCCGAGAACGGCTCGTCGAGGATGACCAGTTCGGGCCGGTGGACCAGCGTGCCGAGCAGCTGCACGGTCTGCGCCATGCCCTTGGACAATTCCTTGATCTTCTTGTCGACCGCGTGGCCGAGGCCATGGGCCTCCATCAACTCCGCACCGCGTCTGCGACCCTCGGCCTGCGGGAGCCCGCGCAAGGATCCCATGAAGCCGATCGCTTCGGTCGCCTTCATCGCCGGGTAGAGCCCGCGTTCCTCGGGCAGGTAGCCGATCCGCCGGGCGATGCGCTGCGGGCGATCCTCGCCGAAAATGCGCCGCACGCCCTCGTCCGGGTCGATGATGCCCAGGATCATTCGCAAGGTCGTGGTCTTGCCCGCGCCGTTGGGGCCGAGGATGCCGTAGATCGCGCCGCGCGGCACCGTCAGGTCTACCCCGTTCACCGCCAGCGTGCTGCCGAAGCGCTTCACGAGGCCCCGGGCCTCGATCGCGGGTTCGTTCGTTTCCATATGTTTGTCGCGTCCCCGAGCTTCGTCTAGCACGTCGTTGATCGGCGGCGAACCTGCCGCCCCGCGCGCGAAGGAGCAAGCCCGTCCATGAGCGAAGCGGGTAAAATCGACCGACTGCAAGCCGATCTCGTCGAAAAGGCGCGCGATCTCGGCTTCGCGAGCGTGCGCTTCGCCGATGCGCACGACGATCCGGCAATGGCCGAGCGGCTGCGGTCGTGGCTCGAGGCGGGCTATCACGGCAGCATGGGGTGGATGGAGCGCGACCCGTCGGTACGCGCCGGGCCGCAGGGCATGTGGCCCGAAGCGCGCAGCGTGATCGCACTGGGGGCGAACTACGCCCCGGCGCAGGACCCGCTGGAGGCGGCCGAGCCGAAGGACCAGGCGCGCATATCGGTCTATGCGCAGGGGCAGGATTACCACGTCGTGCTCAAGAAGGCGCTCAAGGCGCTCGCCCGCTGGCTGGTGGCGGAGGCGGAGACGCGCGGCCTGGGCGAGGCGCGAATGAAGCTGTTCGTCGACACCGCGCCGGTGATGGAAAAACCGCTGGCGCAGCGTGCGGGGGTGGGCTGGCAGGGCAAGCACACCAACCTCGTCAGCATGGAGCACGGCAGCTGGCTGTTCCTCGGCGCGGTCTATTGCACGCTGCCCTTCGTCGCCGACGGCCCGCACGAGGACCGCTGCGGATCGTGCCGCGCATGCCAGGATGCGTGCCCGACCAATGCCTTCCCGCGTGCCTACACGATCGATGCGCGCCGTTGCATCTCGTACCTCACGATCGAGCATGACGGGCCGATCCCGCACGAATTCCGCGAGGCGATCGGCAACCGCATCTATGGCTGCGACGATTGCCTGGCGGTGTGCCCGTGGAACAAGTTCGCCGAAAGCGCGGCGGCCAACCGCGCCTTCCTCCCACGCGCAGAGCTGGTCCGGCCGCGCCTCGCGGACCTGTTGCAACTCGACGATGTGGGGTTTCGCAAGCTGTTCTCGGGCTCGCCGATCAAGCGGATCGGGCGCGACAGGTTCGTGCGCAACTGCCTGATCGCGGCGGGCAATAGCGGCGAGCCGGGGTTGCTCGATCAGGTCGAGCCGCTGCTCGCCGATCCCGATCCGGTGGTGGCGGAGGCGGCGCAGTGGGCTGCGGAGAGGCTGAACCTTCCTTCACCGTCGCCCGAGGCTTGATCCGGCAGCCCTGCGCAAGAGCTGCTGGTCCGCAGGCGACCCTAAAAATGGCCGTAGGACGATCAACCCACCCCCCCGGAAACCGGTCACTTATCGCGAAAATTTATGGCCGAGCTGCTATTGGCGCTGGCAGCACAATAAGCTCAATCGCATGGCTATGCCGATACCCTCGTAAGCCTGCGTTGTAGGCGATGGCAAAGCGCTGGATGACGTGCAGAACTTCGGCAACTCCCGCATTGGGCAAATCCCCATCGCGGATAGGATCGAACCCGGCAAAGTCGGGAGCGTCCGGCGCAATGACCGTCATTGCCCGGATGCGATGCTCGGAGCAATTCTCGACTGCGACCTCTACCAGATCGTCAAGCGCAGATTTTGTGGCCAATTTACTCTCGTCTGCTGAGCGAATTTGGCGATCAAGGCAATTCCAGTAGCCATCAAGAATATTAAGCGCCAATTCTGCGCGACCTTGATCCTCTTTGGAGAAGCTTGGATCGATCCGAGGGCGGATCTTCTGCTCGAGCAAATAACGCGCCAGCCCGTTTTTGTAGCCTTCAACATATTGGTTGCCGCCAGTACCGAACCAGCGCGCGTCATCGATCTCTTGTTGAAGTTCCTGCCAAGGATTTCCGGGAACTACGCATAGCATGTGATCATCGACCGTACTTGTCATACGCCGATAAGCGCAATCGGCATTCAAGCGCGCAACAATCAGAACAGTCTCGAACTGAGGGCCAAAATCAAGTTGCTCAGATTGAGCTGACGCAGGACCACTAAAGCTCATTGAAATCGCAGCCAGCAGGATAGTTAGAGATTTCAATTTGCTGGCCCCATTTTTGCTACCCCGAATTTGCGCCCGATCGCTTGAGGACGCTTTCTTCATTCCTAATTCGCGAATGTCCGCTCTCTACGGCGCCCGCTCTAAAGCCGACAGTCGCAAAACTACCCCGATCCGGACGTTTGCCACCAATTCAACATCTCGCGATAGCCGACTGTCCGCTATCCAGGCAGTTTCATACCCCAAAGGGGTGACGGCCAGTCTCGGTAGAGGCTTTAAAGCAAACTCTTCAGCGCCACTTCGGGATCGGCCAGCGCATCGCGGTCGGGTTCGCTGCGCGCCTCGATCAGGCGGCGCCCTTGGGCATAGTCGCGCGTCGCGTTGACGCAGTCGAGCGCGGCCACGCGCCCCTCGCGCAGGTACACGACCGAGAAGCTGCGGCTGTCCGGATCGCCCCGGACCACCGCCTCGTCGTCCTCGCTCGAAAAGCCGACCGTCTGCAGCCGCAGGTCGTACTGGTTGGACCAGAACCACGGCACGACGTTGTAGGGCACGCGCTCGCCGGTCAGGTGCTTGGCGACCGTGTTGGCCATGTCGGTCGCGTTCTGGACCGATTCGAGGCGTATCACCTTGTTGTCGGCATAGGGGTTTGCATGGGCCGCGCAGTCCCCGATGGCGTAGGTATCGTCGAGGCTGGTGCGGCACAGATCGTCGACGTCGACGCCGTTGGTGCCTGCCGCGCCCGCCGCCAGCAACGGCCCCACTGCGGGCACGATCCCGATGCCGACGATAACCAGATCCACCTCGACCTCGCCGCCATCCTCCAGAGCGACCGCGCGGACATTGCCGTTGCCATCGCCCAGCAGCCTCTCGACCGTGTGGCCGAGCATAAGGTCGACGCCCTGCCGCCGATGCTCCGCCTCGTAGAAGGTGGACAGCTCCGCGCCCGCAACCCGGCTGAGGACGCGGGTCTCGCGCTCGATCACGGTGACCGGCAGGCCGAGCCCGCGGAAGACCGCCGCGGCTTCCAGTCCGATATAGCCGCCGCCGATCACCACGACGCGCCGGGCCCCGCCATCGATCTGCGCGCGGATGCGGTCGACATCGCCGCGTGTGCGGATCGAATGCACGCCGTCGAGGTCCGCGCCTTCGCACGGCAGCCTGCGCGGATCGCCGCCCGCCGCCCAGATCAGCGTGTGATAGTCGATGCGGTTGCCATCGCTCAGCTCCACGCTGCGCAATTGCGGGTGGATCGCGACCGCTGCGCAGCCCGTGCGGATATCGACGTTGCGCTCGGCCCAGTAGGTTTCGGGCCGGATCAGCAGCTTCTCGAACGGGCGGCTTCCGGCGAGGTAGTCCTTGGACAGTGGTGGGCGCTCGTAGGGGAGAAATGCTTCGCGCGTCACCAGGACCACGCGCCCTTCGAAGCCGCGCTGCTTGAGTGCGAGCGCGGCCTGCGCGCCGCCGTGGCCGCCGCCCACGATCAGGACGTCCGCAAAGCTCATGCCGGGTTTCCCACGCGCATTGTCGTCAGCGGGATCATGACCGGGGCCATCAGCGGGCCAGCAGGTTGCGTGCCTGGCTGGCCACCTGCGCCAGCGTGGCGGGTGCGACCGGGTTCTGCGCCTGCGCGCGGCGGATCATCGCGCGGAACTGCCGGACGGCGGGTTCGTGCGCTTCGACCCAGGCTTCCACCCGCTGGCACGGGCTGCCCGAGCCGCCGCCCGGCTCGCAAATGCGGCGCAGGAATTCGAGCCGCATCTGCTGGAAATCGCGCGCCAGCCCGGCGACCAGCAAGCGGTCCCAGACATCCGACGGCGACATCAGCGCCGCGGTGCCCTGCGCCCAGTCGAGGCCGAGCTCTCCGCCGATATCGCTGAACGCCTTGGCGACGCTGCGCGGCTCAAGCTCCAGATCGCTGGCAAGCTTGGCAATGCCGATCCCGCCATCGAGATCGAACAGGTGCGCGACCTGCGCGGCAACCGCTTCGGGTGCGCCCTGCTTGACGAACTCGGCGCGCATGCGTGCCGACCGCTGGCGGGTTTCCGCCGCCAGCAGGTCGACCGTGCCCTGCCGCAGGATGTCGAGCGTCGGCCGCAGCTCCTCGACCACGGTGCTGGGCGCGGAGGAACCGCACATGCGGATCGCATCGGCCATCTGGATGCGCATGGCGGTCGCCACGCGGTCGAACAGCAGCAGGCGCGCATCCTCGGGCATCTCGCTTTCGTCGAGCGCGTCCCAGATTTTCTGGATGTCGAGCAGGCGGTCCGCGGTGACGAAGGCGCTGGCGACTTCGTGCAGGCCGACGCCTTCTTCCTCGGCGAGCTCGAACGGATGGACCATGCCCATCCGGTTGACGATCCGGTTGGCAAGATCGGTCGCGATGATCTCGTTACGCAGGCGATGCTGGCGGATCTGCTCGGCGAATTTTTCGCGCAGCGGCGCCGGGAAATAGCCGAACAGCGTGCTTTCCATGGCCGGATCGCGCGGCAGGCTGCCCGCTTCGATCGCGTCCTGCAGCGTCAGCTTGGCGCTCGACAGCAGCACCGCGAGCTCGGGCCGGGTCAGGCCGATCCCTTCGCCCGCGCGGCGGGTGAAGGTCTCGTTGTCGGCAATGCCTTCGGTCCGGCGGTCGAGCATGCCCGATTCTTCGAGCGTCTCGATCAGGCGGATGGTCGATGCGGTCGCCGCGTCGCCGCCCTGCTCGGCGATCGAGATCGCGAGCGCCTGCAGCCGGTTGTCCTCGAGCACGATGGCGGCAACGTCCTCGGTCATAGAGGCGAGCAGCGTGTTGCGCTTTTCCTCGGTCAGCTTGTCGGCGCGGCGCGCGGCGGCGAGCGCGATCTTGATGTTGACCTCGTTGTCCGAGCAGTCGACCCCGGCCGAGTTGTCGATGAAATCGGTGTTGAGGCGCCCCCCGGCGAGCGCGTATTCGATCCGGCCCGCCTGGGTGACGCCCAGGTTCGCGCCTTCGCCGATCACCTTGGCGCGCAGGTCCTCGCCATTGACGCGCAGCGCGTCGTTGGACGGGTCGCCGACCTGGATGTTGTTTTCCCTCTCGGCCTTCACATAGGTGCCGATGCCGCCGAACCAGAGCAGGTCGGCCGGCGCCTTGAGGACCAGCGAGATCAGCGTCTCGGGATCGGTTTCCTCGATATCGGTGCCCAGCGCGCTGCGCGCCTGCTTGGACAGCGTGATCGACTTCTCGGTCCGCGGGACGACCATCCCGCCCTTCGAGATCAGGCTCTTGTCGTAGTCGTCCCAGCTCGACCGGGGGAGCTCGAACAGGCGCTTGCGCTCTTCCCAGCTCTTTGCCGGATCGGGATCGGGATCGATGAAGATGTGCCGGTGGTCGAAGGCGGCGACGAGGCGGATCGCCTTGGACAGCAGCATCCCGTTGCCGAACACGTCGCCCGACATGTCGCCGCAACCCACGACCTTGGTCGGCTGGGTCTGCACGTCGACGCCCATCTCGCGGAAATGCCGCTGGACCGAGACCCACGCGCCGCGCGCGGTGATGCCCATTTCCTTGTGGTCGTAACCGTGGGAGCCGCCGCTGGCGAAGGCATCGTCGAGCCAGAAGTCCTTCGATTCCGCGATCGCGTTGGCGACGTCGGAGAAGCGCGCCGTGCCCTTGTCCGCCGCGACGACGAAATAGGGGTCCGGATTGTCGAGGATGCGCACGCCTTCGGGATGGACGACGTTGTCGTCCACGATGTTGTCGGTGATCGACAGGAGCGAGCGGATGAAGACCTCGTAGCTCGCCTGTCCTTCGGCCGCCCAGCCGTCGCGGTCCACCGCGGGGTTGGGCAGTTGCTTGGGATAGAAGCCGCCTTTCGCGCCGGTCGGCACGATCACCGCGTTCTTCACGCGCTGCGCCTTCATCAGGCCGAGCACTTCGGTGCGGAAGTCGTCGCGCCGGTCGGACCAGCGAAGCCCGCCGCGCGCCACCGCGCCGGCGCGCAGGTGGATGCCCTCGACTCGGCGCGAATAGACGAAGATCTCGCGGAACGGGATCGGCTTGGGCAGGCCCGGAACCTTCGCCGAATCGAACTTGAACGACAGCGCGATCGCCGGCGTCAGCGCAAAGGCGTTGGTGCGCAGCATCGCCTCGATCGTGCTGCGGTAGAGGCGCAGCAGGCGGTCGTCGTTGATCGCCGCGACATCGTGCAGCCCTTCCTTGATACGCTCCTGAGCATCGCTTTCCGCCGCCTCGCGGTCGCCTTCGAACGCCGGATCGTGCCGCGCGACGAACAGCGCGATCAGGGCCCGCGTCACCTTGGGGGCGTGCGCCAGCGCGTCGACCACGGTGTAGATCGTGAAGCCCATGCCCGTCTGGCGCAGATAGCGGTAGATCGCGCGCAGCCATTCCGCCTCGCGCGCCTCCAGCCCGGTGCTCAGCACCAGGCGGTTGAAGGGATCGTCCTCGGCCAGCCCGTTGAGGACCGCGGCGATCGCGCCCTCGATCGCGGGCGCACGCTCGAGCAGGTCGCCGGGTTCGACCCCGGGGCCGAGGCCGCAGTGGAAATCGTGGATCGTGCCGAGCGTCCCGTCGGCCAGCGGCGTGGGCAGTTCGCTGATCGTCCTGAGCCCGAAATTCTCGAGCGCGGGCACCGCTTCGGACAGCGGCAGCGTGCCTTCGTTCTGGTAGATCTTGAGCCGCAGGTTGGCGCCGTGTTCGGCCGAGGTCCGCCGCAGGCGCACCGCGCGCTTCAGCGCGTCACCTTCGGCCCCACTTGCCGGATCGTCGCTCGCATTGCCGGCATGGCTGGCGAGATCGCGCATCCGCACGATGTCGAGCGCAGCCTCCGCCGCGCCGCTATCCGCGCGGTAGAAGGTCGGGAAATTGTCGGCATAGCGCCGCGCCAGCGATGCCGCCTCGTCCGGATCGACATGCGCGCGCAGTTCGTTCTCGACCGCTTCGGACCATGCGCGCAGCATTTCCTGCAGGCGCGACTCGAGATCGGCTTCGCTGTATTGTGCGCGGCTGTCGCGGAAATCGAGCACGAAGCGCAGCAGCGCCAGCGCGCCGCCTTCGATCTCGACGCTCCAGTCGAGCAGGCTCGATCCCGTGCTGTCCGCCAGCAGCGTCTGGATCTGCAGCCGCACGTCGGTCGACATCAGGTCGCGCGGCAACCATACAAAGGCGAACAGGTGCCGCGCGAGCGGCGCCTCGACCAGCGCGAGGCGCGGGCGCGGCCGGTCGGTCAGGCTCATGGTGGTGGTCGCCACCCGGCGCACGTCCTCGTCGCGGAAGCCGATCACGAGGTCGTGCGGCAGCGCGGTCAGCGCATGGACCAGTGCCTTGCCCGCGTGCCCGTCGGGATCGAAATCGAGCTCGTCCATCAGCTCGCCCAGCTGGCGGCGCAGGCGCGGCACGGCATGCGGATCGGTCGCCAGCGCGGCGCTGGTCCAGATCCCGGCATGGACCGACACCGCCACGATCTCGCCCCCCTCGTGCCCGCCTTCCCTTACCGGCACGAGGAACAGGTCGAGCGGCACGCGCCGGTGCACGTTCGACACGCGGTTGGCCTTCACGATCAGCGGCATGCGTGCGTTCGCATTCGCGGGATCGTCGAACCAGGCGAAGGCCCGGTCGAACGACGGATCGGCGAGGATCGCGCGCGTGCTTGCACGGCAGATGCCCAGCGCTTCGTCTTCGCGCCCGTCGCGGTAGCGCACGAGGTGGCCGAGCTGGGTCAGCATGCCCCCGCTCAGCCATTCGAGCAGGCTCGCGCCTTCGGCGTCGTCGAGCTTCGAGGCGTCCTGCTGCATCGCCTTGCGCATGGCGGACCAGTCGGTCACCGCCGCACGCACGTCGGCCAGAGTGGTGCGCAATTCCTGCTCGAGCGTGTCGCGCGTTGCCGGATCGGCCGGCTCGGTCTCGAGATAGATCATCGATTCGCGCGGGGCGCCGCTGTCCCTGCCGGGCAGGTCGCGCAGCACGCCGTCCTCGTCGCGCTGCACGCGCAGCACGGGGTGCACCAGGCGATCGATCGAAAGACCCAGGTCGGCGATCTGGGCGGAGACCGAATCGACCAGGAAGGGCATGTCGCCGTTGATGAGGGCGATCCGCAGGCGGCGGTTGCCGTCCTCGCCGCTGCGCATCGCGATCGCGGGTTCCCCCGCAGGGCGGCGTGCCGCGGTTTCGAGAACGAAGTTCGCCGCCTCGTCGAGGTCGCCGTTCGCGAAGGGCTGGTCGACCGGCAGCAGCGATTCGCGAATCCGCGCGCTCAGCTGCTGCAGCAATCGATCGTCGGCCTGCTTAGTGTCGCCTGCCATTCTCGTTCCGTCTCCCATGCCGGACCATCAACGGTCCAAGGCATTATAGTATCCTCGCGCGCCCTTTACGGCGGCGCCACATGCCTCGCGCCGTTAGGCGCTTGCGGAAGACGCCGCAAGGATGGGGGCAGGGATCAGGGCAAGCTCAAGCGGCAGGCAGCATCGCATCTACGGCCGCCAGCAGGCGGGCAATATCGTTCGGGCGCGACAGGCGATGGTCGCCATCCTTGGTCAGCTGGATCACCACGCTTTCCGAGGCGAGCATTTCCCCCAGTTTCATGCTCTTGTCCCACAGCACCTCGCGGTCGGCCTGGCCGTGCAGCAGCGTGGCGGGGCAGGTCAGCGGGATGGGCGCATGGAGCAGGCGGTGGGCCTGCGCATCGGCCCAGAAGGCGGCGTGCGTCGGCGTCGGTTCGGGGCCGTAGGGGTTGTCCTCGTAGACGCTCTCCCCCGCCTCGAGCTGCGCCTTCTGTGCATCGTCGTAGCCCCAGTCGGAAAAGTCGGGTGCGCTCGCGATGCCGACCATGCCCGCCAGCTTGCCATCGAGGGCCAGCGCCACGAGCAGCATCAGCCAGCCGCCCATCGACGACCCGACCAGCAGGACCGGCCCCTCGATCGTCGCCTCGATCAGCGCGAGCACGTCGTCGCGCCAGCGGCTGAGCGTGCCGTCCGCAAAATCGCCGCTGCTTTGTCCGCAGCCTGAATAGTCGAGCAGCAGGCAGGTGCGCCCGTGCGCCTGCGCCCAGTCGAACAGCGCGGTCGCCTTCGATCCCGCCATGTCGGACATGTAGCCGGGCAGGAAGACGATTGCAGGGGAGGCGGCGTCGGCGCCCCGGGTGAGGCGGTAGGCGACGCGGCGGCCGTCGGGCATGGCGTGGAATTCGGTCATCGCCTAAAGGGGTAAGGGCGTCGCCATGCGCTGTCCATCGGCGGCCCGGGGCATCATGGCGGGCAGCCACCGATTCCCGTCCGACTTTCCTACTCGACTGTTGCGCGTTATGCACCTTGCGAGTGACGCGGTTTGTTGCCTCACACCCGCAGAATAGCGCGCCTTGCGATGCGTTTCGGGCAACCGGCTTTTTTGCTTCTGGACAGTGTGTCAGGTGTGTCAGGCGACGGGTCCTTCGCGCCCGTCTCGGTTCTTTCACGAAGAGCGGATAGGCGATCGTCCATGAGCAACCTTCTCGCACCCCCGCCCGCCGCCACGACGCACACATCCTCCGGTCTTTCGCTCGACCGCCGCACGCTGCTGGCGGGCGGTGCGCTGGGCGCCGGGCTCGCCGCCATGCCGCTGTCGGCCCAAGGCGCCGCGCGCGGTTTCACCCACGGCATCGCCAGCGGCGAGCCGCACGCCAACGGCGTGCTGCTCTGGACCCGCTTCGTCGGGTCGAACGAGGCGAAGCTAGCGTGGGAGGTAAGCGACAGCGCGCAGTTCACGCGGGTGGTCGCAGAAGGCGAAACGCTGGCCGCGCCAGGGAGCGACTGGTGCGCGAAGGCGCAGGTGACCGGGCTCGAACCGAACCGCTGGTATTACTACCGCTTCACCGGGCCGGATGGCTCGCGCTCCGCCATCGGGCGCACCCGTACGCTGCCGGTCGGCCCGACCAGCCGTTACCGGCTCGGCGTGTTCTCCTGCTCCAACATGGGCTTCGGCTATTTCAACGCCTATGCCCACGCGGCGGAGGCGAACGAGTTCGACCTGCTCCTGCACCTGGGCGATTACCTGTACGAGTACCAGGTGGGCAAATATCCCGAGATGGACCAGATCGTGGAGGGACGCGCGATCGCGCCGACCAGTGAGATCGTGCAGCTGGCCGATTATCGCCTGCGGCATGCGACCTACCGGATGGACCCGGACCTGCAGCGGCTCACGCAGCTCTATCCGATGATCCTCATCCCCGACGATCACGAGAGCGCGAACGATTCGTGGACAGGCGGGGCGGAGAACCACCAGAGCGCCACCGAGGGATCGTGGGATGCGCGCAAGGGTGCGGCGATGCGCGCCTATCGCGAATGGCTGCCCGTGTCGGACGATCCGTGGAAGGCCTACCAGCTCGGCGATCTCGCCACGCTGTTCCGGCTGGAGACGCGCCTGACGGGCCGCGATGAGCAGCTGAACGTCGCGAGCGTGCTGGCAGGCAAGTCGACCCCCGACGAGATGATGGCCGCACTTACCGCGTTCCGCGACGGTGCGTGGGCCGATCCCTCGCGCCACATGCTGGGCGCGGCGCAGGAGGCGTGGCTGGCCGGGCAACTGCGCGCCTCGACCCGCAACGGCACGCGCTGGCAGGTGCTGGTCCAGCAGGTGCTGATGGGCAGCCTTTCCACCCCGACCGCCTTCGCCGATGCGCTTCCCGCGAATGCGCCCGAGGCGCTGCGCCAGCGGGTCGTCGCCGGGGCCATGGCGACACGGGCGGGCCTGCCGCTCAACATGGATGCGTGGGACGGCTATCCGGCGGCGCGTGCGCGCGTGTTCGAGGCGGCGCTTGCGGCCGACGCGAATCTCGTCGTGCTGGCGGGCGATACGCACAATGCGTGGGGCTTCGACCTCGCGCATGATGGCCGCGCGGTCGGCGTCGAATTCGGCGTCAGCTCGGTGACCTCGCCGGGGTTCGAAGGCTACATCGCGCAGGTCCCGCCCGCGCTGATGCAGGCCGCGCTGGTGGGGGCCAATCCGCAGCTGCAATGGGCGGACACCGCGCAGCGCGGCTACATGGCGCTGGAGCTGACGCCGCAGGCCGCGACCTGCGAATGGCGCTTCATGTCGGGCGTGCGCCAGCGCGGAACGCAGCTGGCGGGCACGCACCGTATGACGAGCGCGCTGGGGTCGGGCACGCTCGCGAAGGGATGACCGGCGGCTATTCGCGGATGAAGATTTCCTCGATCGCGAGGCCGAAGACCTCGGCGATCTGGAAGGCGAGGGGGAGCGAGGGATCGTAGCGGCCGGTCTCGATCGCGTTGACGCTCTGGCGGCTCACGCCCAGCTCGTCGGCAAGGGCCTGCTGGCTCCAGCTGCGCTCGGCGCGCAGGACCTTGAGCCTATTCTTCACCGTCGGGCTCCGCGCGCTGGGCCAGGCTCTGCCACGCCTGCCCCAGCCCCATGCCCATCGCCCAGATCGGCACCGCCCACCAGCCGGGCACGTGCGGCACCAGCTCGAAGGTTTCGAGGAAGCCCCAGAAGCTGCCGATGGCGAGCACGAAGCCCAGCCCGATCAGCGATGCCATGATCGCGCGGTGGCGCAGGTACTCGTCCTGCTCCTCCACGATGTAGCGGCCCATGACATAGATCATGGCGAGGATCGGAAGGATCGGAAGCATCGCGAGCAGCCACGTCAGTTCGACCGACGGATCGAGGTTGTTGAACACCCACATCGCTACGCCCAGCCCGAGTACGTAGGCGATCGAGGTTGCCATGATCCCGAACGTGTATCGCACCCCAGCCCGGCTCGCACTCCCGCACCGGTTCTCGCGCTGGTTGGCCAGCGAACGGAACAGTGCGAAAAGGAGCGCTGTCGGGATTATGGCGAGGATCGTTGTGGTTGTCTCGTTGATCGCGCCAGACGCCTTCAGGCCGAAGATCAGGCCGGAGGTTCCCAGTATCAGGCCGACCCACAGTCCGGGCCGCGATGTTCGCGTGACTGTCTGGCTCATGCCCGCCCCCCGCAGCGCGACCGGGTGGCGACAGCGCCGATGGTGACGACGGCGAGCGCCGGCATCACGATCAGCAACGTCTGGGCATTGTCTCCGGGAATCAGACCGGTGCGGCCCGCTGCGGCAATGCCGATCATCACGGCGGCCCAGGCGAGGGCGATGAGGAGAGTGCGTTTCATGATCGGTTTCCTTTCTATGTCGCTGTCGGCGAGGCTTGGCCTCAGGAGCGAGCACGCGCCGCGTCGGTCCGGCGCGCGATGCACCCGATCGCTGTCATCAGCGGCAGCGAGAGTACGGCGGCGAAGGTCGCCCAGTCGGGCAGCACATCGGCTATGTTGAGCAGGGCCACGACGACGATGAGGACGCCCCAGAGAAATTGAATATTGCGGGTCATGGTCAAGCTTCCTTTCTGCTATGGAAAGGGTACTTGTCAAACTTTTCGGGAATTGTCAAGTGACCTTGCCATAAAAGAAAGCGTGCTTGCCACCGGCCTCTCTGGACCCCGTGCGAAAACGCGCTATATCCTTCCGCATGGCCATAAGGATCGCCTCGACTACGACCACTACGACCTCGGGGTACCGGGGGCGGATGGTCGTGGCCTGACACGCGATCGCCGCCGCCCGGGTTCGGGTGGCGATGCGCCGGCTTCCCCGAACCTGCTCCAGCTTGGCGGCGCAACGGGAAAGCGAACATGCGATATTACATCGATACCGAATTCAATGGCACCGACGGCCAGCTGCTCAGCCTTGCGCTCGTGCGGCAGGACGGCGCCCATTTCTACGAGGTGTTGCACGCGCACGAGCTGATCGTGCCGTGGGTGCGCGAGCATGTCGTGCCGCATTTCGACCGGGAGCCGGTCACGCGGTTGCAGGCGGTCAAGAAGATGCAGAAGTTCCTGCGAAAGGATGATGGCCCGCACGTCTTCATCGCCGACTGGCCCGAAGACCTCGTGCACTTCAACCGGATGCTGCTGCGCGATCAGGGCAAGCGCAATGATCCGTTCCGCTATGCTTGCCTGCTGCTTAGCCTGCCCGGCTTCGATACCGCTGGCGCGAGTGCGGTGCCGCACAACGCGCTCGCCGATGCACAGGCGCTGGCGGCCTATGTCGAAGGCAACCTATCGGGCGAACGCAGCGGGATGGAAGAGGCGGACCTCACGCTGCTACGCAATACCTGCGGCGAGACCACCGTTGCCTAGCCGCGCCGCGCCGACCATAGGCGCTTGACCTCATTCTCCCGAACACTGCTCGGACGAAAGCACGACAAAATGACCGAACTGCTCAAGATCAGCCTGCCCGATGGCTCCGTGCGCGAGATGCCGGAAGGATCGACTCCGGCGGATGTCGCCGCCGCGATCGGCCCCGGTCTCGCCAAGGCGGCGATCGCTGCCCGCGTGAACGGCGAACTGCGCGACATCACGCGGCCCTTCGAAGGCGATGCGCAGCTTGCGCTGGTGACCAGCAAGGATGTCGACGAGGCGTTGGAGCTGGCCCGGCACGACTATGCGCACGTGCTTGCCGAAGCGGTGCAGAACCTGTTCCCCGGCACGCAGATCACCTTCGGTCCGGCGACCGACGACGGCTTCTACTACGATTTCGCCCCCGCAGAGGGGCGTGGTGCCTTCACCGAGGAAGACCTGCCGAAGATCGAGGAGGAGATGCGCCGGATCATCGCCGCGGATACGCCTCTCGAACGCGAAGTCTGGACTCGCCAGCAGCTGATCCAGTGGTTCAACGATCATGGCGAGAGCTTCAAGGCCGAATGGGCCGCTGAGCTTCCCGAGGGCGAGGAACTGACGATCTACCGCCAAGGCGACTGGCTCGACATGTGCCGCGGGCCGCACCTTGCCAGCACCGGCAAGCTCGACCCGCAGGCGTTCAAGCTGACGCGCGTTTCGGGCGCCTACTGGCGCGGCGACCAGAAGAACGCGATGCTCAGCCGCATCTACGGCACCGGCTGGCTCAACAAGAGGCAGCTCAACGAACACCTCCACCGGATGGAAGAGGCCGCCAAGCGCGACCACCGCAAGCTGGGCCGCGAGATGGACCTGTTCCACCTGCAGGAAGAGGCGCACGGCAGCGTCTTCTGGCACCCGCAGGGCTACAAGATCTGGCGCCAGCTCGAATCCTATATGCGCCGCAAGATGGACGGTGCGGGCTATCGCGAGATCAAGACCCCGCAGGTAATGGACGCGCGCCAGTGGGAGCAGTCGGGCCACTGGGGCAAGTATCGCGAGAACATGTTCGTCATCCCCGACGAGGTGCCCAATACCGAGGATGAGGGCGATCTGGTCTCCAAGGACGCCGACTGGATGGCGCTGAAGCCGATGAACTGCCCCGCGCACGTGCTCGTCTTCAAGCAGGGCATCACCTCCTATCGCGAGCTGCCGATCCGGCTGGGCGAGATGGGCTGCTGCCACCGCAACGAACCGCACGGCGCGCTCCACGGGCTGATGCGCGTGCGCCAGTTCACGCAGGACGACGCGCATATCTTCTGCACCGAGAAACAGGTGGTCGAGGAAGTGCGCGCTTTCATCGAGCTGGCCGACGCGGTCTACCGCGACTTCGGCTTCAAATATGCGATCAAGCTGGCGCTGCGCCCCGAACAGCGCTTCGGCTCGGATGCCGATTGGGACAAGGCCGAGCAGGAAATGCGCGATGCCGTGGCCGAAGCTGGCATGATGAACGACGAGTACGGCTGGGAAGAGCTGCCCGGCGAAGGTGCGTTCTATGCACCCAAGCTCGAATGGCACCTGACCGACGCGATCGGCCGCACCTGGCAGGTCGGCACGATCCAGGGCGACCGCGTGCTGCCCGAGCGTTTGGACGCGAGCTATATCGGCGAGGATGGCGAGAAGCACCGCCCGGTGATGCTCCACCGCGCGATCTTCGGTTCGTACGAACGCTTCATCGGCATCCTGATCGAGCATTTCGCCGGCAAGCTGCCCGTGTGGCTCGCCCCGACGCAGGCGGTGGTGGCGACGATCGTCTCTGACGCGGACGACTACGCCAACGAAGCGCTAGCCAAGCTGCGCGCGGCGGGCATTCGCGCCGAGAGCGATCTTCGCAACGAGAAGATCAACTACAAGGTGCGCGAGCACTCGCTCGCCAAGGTCCCGCACCTGCTGGTGGTCGGCAAGCGCGAGGCGGAGGAAGGCACGGTCGCGGTCCGCACGCTGGGCGAAAAGGAACAGCGCGTGATGAGCCTCGACGAGGCGATCGCGATGCTGCGCGACGGCGCGACGCCGCCAGACCTGCGCGACTGACGCCTTGGAACTCCTCGCCGGATTTACCTGGCTGCAGCTTGCAGTCGCGCTCGGCACGGGGCTGGTCGCGGCGTTCATCCGCGGGCTCGCGGGCTTCGGCCTCGCGATCCTGCTGGTGCCGGTGCTCGCGCTGGCGCTGACCCCGGTCGAGGCGGTACTGACCACCAACGTGGTCGCGATGCTGATCGGCGGGCTCGAACTGCCGCGCCTGCTGCGCGAGGCGGAGCGCAGCGTGTGGGCGATCATCGGCCTGGTGTTGCTGACGACGCTGCCGGGCTTGGCGCTGCTGGCCGCGACCCCGCCCGATCTTGCACGGCTGCTGATCGCACTGGTGGCACTTTCCGCCTTCGTCGCGATCCTTTTCCCCGTACGCGAGCCCGAGCGGCCGGGCATCCTCACCACGGGGCTGACCGGCGCGGCGACCGGCATCCTCACCGGCTTCGCCGGGATGCCCGGACCGCCGGTGGTGCCCTATTATGTCGGGCGCGCGATCCCCCGGCATGTGGCGAAAAGCTCGATGATCCTGATCTTCACCTTCGCGGCGCTGATCGGGATCGGATCGGGCGTCGCGCTCGGCCGGATGGAATGGCGGCTGGCGCTGCTGGGCGCGATGCTGCTGCCGGTCGTGATCCTCGGCACGTGGCTGGGGCGCAAGGCGGACGGGCACGTGTCCGACCGCGCGTGGCGCATTTTCGTCGGGGTCGTGCTGGCGGCGGCGGCGATGGCCGCGCTGGTCAAGCTGTTCGTTTGAGCGCGCTCAGAAGATCGGCACGAAACGCTCGGCCACGATCAGCGCGATTGCGCATCCCGACACCACGAGGGTGCGGGCCGTGTTCAGCGGATCGCTGGTGATGGTGCGGGCAAGAGTGCGGGCCATGCCAGGCACCCTGAGACCCGCAGATTAAGAAATCCCTACCCGGCGCCTTTGTATCGGGCCGGGCATCTGCATGCTCGCGCAGTGGAAGCCGCCACCGCCCGCCAGCACGCTGCGCATCGGCAGTCCGATCGCGGTGCGGGTCGGAAACAGCGAGTCGATCGCGGCGACCGCGTCGGCATCCTGTGGCAGCCCGAAGGTCGGCACCGCGATCACCGAATTGCAGATCGCGAAATTGGCGTAGCTCGCGGGCTCGACGAATGGCCCGCGCGAAATTCGTCCGGGCGAGGGGATGGACGCGACCTTAAGGCCTGCCTCTCCCAGTCGTGCCTTCGCGTCGGCGTAGACCTGAGCATTGGGATCGTCTTCGCCGAAGGGCTCGGCCAGCGCGACAGTGCCGGGGGCCACGAAGCGCGCCAGGTTGTCGACATGGCCGTCGGTGTGATCGTTGAGCAGCCCGTCGCCCAGCCACACGATCCGCTCCGCCCCGAAATCGTGCTTGAGCCGCGCTTCGATATCGGTCCGCGAGAGGTCGGGATTGCGGTTGGGGTTGAGCAGGCACTGGTCGGTCGTCAGCAGCGTGCCCGCGCCGTCGGTGTCGATCGCTCCGCCTTCGAGCACCCAGTCGGGCCGGTCGAGCGGCAGGCCTGCATCCCTCGCCAGCTCCCCGCCGATGCTTTCGTCGCCCGCCATTCGGTATTTGCCGCCCCAGCCATTGAAGCCCGGACGCACGGCGTGGCGCGCTCCGCCGCGATCGACCACGATCGGCCCGGTGTCGCGCAGCCAGACATCGCCGTAGCTCCGCCGCTCAAGCGTCACGTCGCCCGAGACCAGCGCCTTCGCCCGCGCCTCGTTCGCCGCATCGCGGACCAGCAGGCGCACCGGCTGGCCGCTTTCGGCAACGGCATTCGCGAAGCCTGCGATCTCCTCCTGCGCGGGGGCAAGAGCATCGCCCCATTCGGCCGGATCGTGCGGGAAGCCGATCCACAGCCATTCCTGCGGCTCCCATTCTGCGGGGTGCCGAACGCTCTCGATGCTCATGACGGGCGCGCAGTGCTTGCGATCAGCAGCCCTGATTGGTCGCGGCGCAACTTTCGTCGCGGATGGAGCGGAATTCATCGCCTTCGACCCAGTTGGGCCAGCTGGTCGACATCGCCATCATCCGGCCGAGGCGGTAGTAGAGCTGCAGATCGGCCATCACGCCCGACCAGTCCCACTCCTCGTCGAACTCGTCCTTCGGCCCGTGATAGCGGCTGTCGCGATAATCCGCGGCGAGCGCCGCGCCCGCTTCGCTGCCACCCTCGATCAGGTCCTCGCCGCCGTCGATGTAGAGCATCGGGACCCCCTGCTTGGCGAAGGGGAAGTGGTCGGAGCGGTAATAGTACCCCGCTTCCGGATTGGGGTTGGCGGTGGAGACCCGGCCATCGGCCTCGAGCGCGGCTTCGAGGAACTGGTCGAGCTGCGACTTGCCGGGGCCGACCACGGTCACGTCGCGCGCCGGCCCTGCGATCAGGAAGGCGTCCATGTTCACCCCGCCAACCGTCTGGTCGAGCGGGTAGACCGGGTTCTGCGCATAATAGGTCGAGCCGAGCAGGCCCTGTTCCTCTGCGGTCACCGCCAGGAACACCATGCTGCGATCCGCCGCGCCCGCCTTCGCCTGGGCTTCCGCCAGCGCGACCAGCGCCGCGGTGCCGGTGGCGTTGTCGACCGCGCCGTTGCAGATGTCGTCGCCGTCGTCGGCGGGCGTACATCGGCCGAGATGGTCCCAATGCGCCGTATACAGCACGTATTCCTCGGGCCGCTTCGCGCCCGGCAGGATGCCGATGACGTTTTGCGACATGTATTCGCGGCTCTCGTTGGTGAAGCTGGTCGAGGCGTTCAGCCCCAGCGCGACCGGAGTGAAGTCCTCATTGCGCGCCGCTTCCTTCAGCGCATCCAGGTCCTGCCCGGCGGCGTCGAAGATCCGTTCTGCGACGGCGTTCTGGATCCAGCCGTTCATCTTCGTGGTCGGCGGCGCATTATCGCCCCTCTGGGGGTAGCCCTGCGGCCCCGACCAGCTGCTTTCGACGACGTTCCAGCCATAGGAGGCCGGCTCGCTCTCGTGGATGATCAGCGCGGCGGCCGCGCCCTGCCGCGCGGCTTCCTCGTACTTGTAGGTCCAGCGGCCGTAATAGGTCATCGCCTTGCCGTCGAACGGCCCTTCGAGGTCCTCGGCGCCGAAATCGGGATCGTTGACGAGGATGACCGCGGTCTTCCCCTCCATGTCGATGCCTTCGTAATCGTTCCAGCCACGCTCGGGCGCGTTGATGCCGTAGCCCACGAAGACGAGCTCGCTGTTGTTGATCCGCGTCCGCTCGGTCTCGCGATAGCTCACGCCGACCCAGTCGTCGCCATGCTCGAATGCCATGCCGTTCGCATCGCCGCCGGTGATCGAAAGCGGCGCGTAATCGCTGCCGGTGATTTCCACCAGCGGCACGTCCTGCGTCCACGAACCATTATTGCCCGGCTCCAGCCCGGCGGCCTCGAACCGCTCGGTCAGCAATTCGACTGTCATGCGCCCGCCCTCGGTGCCGGGCATGCGGCCTTCGAATGCGTCGCTCGACAGCTCGCGCGTCACGTCGACCATGGTCTCCTGCGAGATATCGCCTACGCCGACGTCCGGAATGTCGAGCGCGGCTTCGCTGTCGCCACCCCCGGAAAGGACGGCCGCGTCGCAGCCGGCAAGAGCGAGGGCGAGCGTCGCCACAGCAAGAATGCGTTTCATCGCTTGGGAAAACTCCGGAAATTTGTCGTCGCGCGCTTGTTGCAAACCCGAGCCTCGAGGGCAAGCGAACAGGCTTGCGAGCGCGGGAAACGACGGGCAGGGCGCAAGTATGACGACGATCGGCTGGTCAGATGCGATTGCCCGGGCACGCGAGAACGCTCCTTTCCTGGAGCGTAGTCTCGACCGCTTGCCTGATCTGGCCGCGATCCTGGCGGCGGGCGACACCGGCGCCGCTTTCGCATTCTGCGAGCAGGCCGGGGCCGACCAGCCGGTCGGAATCGCGCTGCGGCGCCAGCGCCTCGCGCTCGCCCTAACGCTGGCGATCGGCGATCTGGCCGGGGCCTTCACGCTCGACGACGTGATGCAGCGCCTCTCCGCCTTCGCGGACCTCGCGCTCGATACCGCCATCGCGGAGGCGGCGCAGGCCCGCACCAAGCTCGACAGTGTCGACGGCTTCTTCGCGCTCGCGCTGGGCAAGCACGGGGCGCGCGAGCTCAATTACAGTTCGGATATCGACCCGATCCTGCTGTTCGATCCCGAGGTGCTGGCCGAAGGCGAGCGGTCCACGCCCGCCGAAACGGCGCAGCGCATGGCGCGAGACATCGTCCGCCTGCTCGCCGACCATACCGAGGAAGGTTATGTCTTTCGCGTCGACCTGCGGCTGCGCCCGGCGGCCGAGGTGGCGCCGCTGGCAGTCTCGGTCAATGCGGCGGCGTCGCATTATGGCAGCGCGGCGCTGGCGTGGGAGCGGGCAGCCTTCATCCGCGCCCGCTCGGCGGCAGGGGATGTGGAGCGCGGCGCGCGCTTCCTCTCGGGCATCCGGCCTTTCGTGTGGCGCAGGTCGCTCGATTTCGGGACGATCGACGATATCGCGCAACTGCGTGTGCGCATTCGCGAGGCCTATAGCGGGGAAAGCACGCTCGGCTCCGGCTTCGACCTGAAGCGCGGGCGCGGCGGGATCCGCGAGATCGAGTTCTTCGCCCAGACGCACCAGCTGATCCATGGCGGGCGCGATCCGCGGCTGCGCAGCAGCGATACGCGCGCCGCCCTGCTCACGCTCGCACGCGCGGACATCGTGGAGGAGGAGACCGCAATCCGGCTGGCCGAGGCTTACACCCGGCTGCGCGTGGTCGAACACCGTATCCAGATGCTCGAAGACCGGCAGACGCACGCCATTCCCGAGGGCGAGGCGCTCGATCGGCTGGCGCGGCTGGACGGATACGCCGATGGAAATGCGCTACTGGCGACGCTCGAGCCGCATCTTGCCGCGACCGCACGCGCGTTCGACGACCTGCTCGAGAGCAGCAGGACCGGCGCGGCGGAGGATCGCCCGGTGCGCGAGCTTGTGGCGGACAGTCCGCTCGCACAGGAGGGCGACATTTCGGATCGGGTCGCGAACTGGCTCGACGGGCGCTACCGGGCGTTGCGCGGGACCGATGCGCAAAATGCCTTTCGCCGGCTGCTGCCATCGCTGCTCGAATCGCTTGCGCAATCCGCCGAACCGGACCGGGCGATCGTGCGGCTCGAACGTCTGCTCGAAGCGCTTCCCAGCGGGATCAACCTGTTCCGCCTGCTCGAGGCGCGGCCCGCGCTGCTAGACCAGTTCCTCTCGATCATCACGCTGGCCCCGCCGCTCGCCAACGATCTCGCTTTACGTCCCGCGCTGCTCGATGCGCTGATCGACCGCTCCGCGCTCGACCTGCCCGAACGCGTGTCCTCGCTGCGGTCCTCGATGATGCGGGCCGAGCCCTTGGGCAATTACGAGGCCCTGCTCGACCGGATCAGGGTGGTGACGGGGGAACAACGCTTCGCGCTCGGCGTGCAGCTGATCGGCGGCACGCACGACCCGCTCGATATCGCGCGCGGCTTCGCGACCGTTGCCGAGGCTGCACTGCAGGCGGCGATGGCGGGGGCGAAGGCGGAGTTCGCGCGCGCTCACGGCGAGGTCGAAGGCAGCGAGATGGTGATCCTGGGCCTCGGCAGGCTGGGCGGCGAGGCGCTGACGCATGCTTCCGATCTCGATATCGTCTACCTGTTCACCGGAGACTATTCCGCCGAAAGCAATGGCGAGCGGCCGATGGGCGCCTCGCGCTACTTCAACCGGCTCGCCCAGCGCGTCAGCGCCGCGCTCAGCGTGCCGACCGCCGAAGGCCCGCTCTACGAAGTCGACACACGCTTGCGGCCGCAGGGCGCGCAGGGGCCGCTCGCGGTCAGTGTGGAAAGCTTTTCCCGCTACCAGCGCGAATCGGCCTGGACGTGGGAGCATATGGCGCTGGCCCGGGCGCGGACGGTGGCAGGCTCTTTCTCCGCCCGGGCGCGAGTCGAGGACATTATTCGCGAGGTGCTGTGCGCCCCGCGCGACCCGGCGACCTTGCGCGAAGACGTTCTCCGGATGCGCGCCGAGATGGCGCAGCACAAGCCGGCGAAGGGGCCGCTCGACGTCAAACTGCTGCGCGGCGGGCTGGTCGACATCGAGTTCATCCTGCACTTCCTGCAGCTGCGCGACGGGATCGCGCTCGACCCCCGCCTGTCGAAGGTG
Source organism: Alteriqipengyuania lutimaris (assembly GCF_003363135.1). Lineage (NCBI taxonomy): Bacteria > Pseudomonadati > Pseudomonadota > Alphaproteobacteria > Sphingomonadales > Erythrobacteraceae > Alteriqipengyuania > Alteriqipengyuania lutimaris. The sequence goes on from NZ_QRBB01000001.1 coordinate 839,578, forward strand.
TGCGAGACGCTGGTGCACGCAGGCGAACTGCCGGCGGAATTCGCGCAGGCGCAAGATTTCCTGACCCGGCTGATCGTCGCCGCGCGCCTGCTCGCGCCCGATCTTTCCTGTCCGCCGGGCGCGGCGGGGGAAGCGCTTGCGAAGGCATGCGGTTGCGCTGGACCCGCGGACCTCTTGCAAGCCGTGGCGAAGGCGCGGCAAAGCGTCGCGCAGACATGGCAGCAGATATTCGAAACAAAGCTGGAGTTGGACCGATGAGCGTAAGCGAAGGGGATACGATCCCCGATATCGAGATGGTGCGGCACGACGGCGAAAGCGTGAAGCCGTCCGACTATCGCGGGCGCAAGCTGGTGCTGTTCTTCTATCCCAAGGACAATACCCCCGGCTGCACGACCGAGGCGAAGGACTTTTCCGCACTGAAAGCCGATTTCGAACAGGCGGATTGCGCGCTGCTCGGCATCAGCAAGGATTCGAGCAAAAAGCACCAGAACTTCATCGCCAAGCATGACCTCACGGTCGATCTGGCAACCGATGCGGAAGAGAGTGGCCTGTCCGACGAACTCGGCGTCTGGGCCGAGAAGACAATGTACGGCAAGACCTTCATGGGCATGGTGCGCAGCACCTATCTGGTGAACGCGGACGGCAAGATCGCCCGCATCTGGCCCAAGGTGAAGGTCGCCGGGCACGCCGAGGAGGTTCTGGCGACCGCCCGCGAACTGTGAGCGGAAGCGAGCCGGCCACCCCTGCGCCTTCTACTCTTTCGGAGGCGATCCGCGCCGCGTTGCTCACCGGGCCGGCCAGGGCCAAGATATTCGCCGCCAGGCAGGTGGCGCGCGACTGGCGACTGGGGCGGCTGGTGCACGAATTCGATGCGGCGATGCCCGATTATCCGGCGCGGCCCGCACGGCCCGAGTTGCTGCCGCCCGGCAAGATGCCCAAGCGCGGCAAGGGCGGATCGCAGCGCGGACAGATCGCGCTGTGGCATGCGCTCGCGCATATCGAATTCGTGGCGATCGATCTTGCGCTGGATATGGTCGGAAGGTTCGGCGGCCAGATGCCGCGCGGCTTTACCGACGACTTTATGGCAGTGGCGGCGGACGAGGCGATGCATTTCGCATTGCTGGAGCGCAAGCTGGCTTCGCTCGGATCGTTCTACGGCGCGCTGCCGGCCCACGCGGGACTGTGGCAGTCGGCGCACGAGACGCGGCACGATGTCGCCGCGCGGCTCGCCGTCGTTCCCATGGTTCTCGAAGCGCGCGGTCTCGATGTGACCCCCGCGACGCTCGAAAGAGTGCGCGCCAAGGGCGACCTGACCGGCGCGAAAATCCTCCAGCGCATCCTTGACGACGAAATCCGGCATGTGGCGATCGGCACAAGGCATTTCGTCGCACATGCCCAAAGGCACGGTTTCGACCCGCCGAAACGCTGGCACATCTTGGTTAAACAGCACTTCAGGGGGGTGTTGAGGCCGCCATTCAACGACTCAGCGCGTTACGCAGCCGGTTTGTCGCGAGACTTCTACGGTTCGGTTGCCGTTTCGACCTAACGCCGCCTAACAAACATACAGACGAAGGCGGGAAAGGTTCCCGTCATGATTTTTCGGGGTCTCGGCGCTTCCACCGGATCGAGGAAGCACAAGGGATCGGAACCGCGGGGCATGCCCCCGCCGCCGACAGAGGACGGATATTTTGCTGACCACTGATCGACTTTTCAGCCGCGCGACGATGATTGCCACCGCGGCACTTGCCACCTTCGCCGTGCCCGCGCACGCCAACACCAGCGCCGCAGCCGCGGCCGACGTTACCGATGCCGTCGAGGAGGCCCAGAGCCCGCTCGGCAACGGTGATGCGCAGTTCCGGCAGCTCTTCGCCAGCTGGCAGACGATGGATATCGAGCGCAGCCCGGAGCCTGAAATCGCCATCTCGGTCGCCGTGCCTTCGCGCATGCCGGTCAATGATGCGCGAATGAGCAGCAGCTACGGCATGCGCAACCATCCCGTTCTGCGCAAGCGCGCCAACCACAATGGCGTCGATCTGGCCGCCCCCTCGGGGACCCCGATCTACGCGACCGCCGACGGTGTGATCGAGCGTGCGAATTACTGGGGAAGCTACGGCAACTACATCCAGATCGGCCACGGCAACGCGATCGAGACCCGCTATGCGCACCTTTCGCGGATCGTCGTTTCCGACGGCGCGCAGGTCCGCAAGGGCGACCTGATCGGTTATGTCGGCTCGACCGGCCGTTCGACCGGGCCGCACCTGCACTACGAAGTGCGCATCGACGGCAAGGCGGTCGACCCGCGTCCCTTCATGGTCGAAACCGAAGCGCAGGAGGCTTTCCGCCTCGCGATGGGCCCCGGCGGCATGGGCGGCGGCGACGAGGAATAGGTCGCACGACCCCCAACGACACCAAGGTTCGGGAATTGAAGAAGGCGGTGCTGCGGCGCCGCCTTTTTTATGCGCGTTTTCCCCTTGCTCTCCCCCGGCCCATCGGAAAGACTGCGGCCCGGGAGAGAGAAAAATGCATCCGATCCATCACGCTGCCACGCGGCCCGATCACGCGGCCATCGTCAACGCGACGAGCGGCAGGACGATCACCTATGGCGAGCTCGACGCCTTTGCCAATCGCGCGGCGCGGTGGCTGCGCGCGCGCGGCGCCGCCCGCGGCACGAGCGTGGGCTTGCTGCTCGAGAACCGCCCGCTCTATCTCGAGATGGTCTGGGCCACGCAGCGGATGGGCGCGATGCTGGTGCCGATCGCGACCCGGCTCACCGCGCCCGAGATCGCCTATATCCTCGCCGATGCGGAATGCACCCTGCTGCTGACGTCGCGCGCGTTCGCCGACGTGACCGGGGAGCTCGCGCGGATCGCGCCCGGCCTCACCATCATCGACGTCGACAGCGACGCCTTCACCGGAGAAATCGCGGAGCAATCCGCCGAGATGATCGAGGACCCGGTGCCGGGGCAGTACATGCTCTATTCTTCGGGCACGACGGGGCGGCCCAAGGGCATCGTCCCCCCGCCGCCGCCGAGCGAGGATATCACTACTCCCAATGCGCTGGTCGGCCTTGCGACGATGGGCGTGGGCATGCCGAGCGACGGGAGCATGGTCTATCTCTCGCCCGCGCCGCTCTATCACGCCGCGCCGCTCGGCTGGTGCACCACGGTCCACCGGCTCGGCGGGACGGTGGTGATCATGGAGAAGTTCACGCCCGAAGGCGCTCTCGCCGCGATCGAGAAATATCGCGTGACCGACAGCCAGTGGGTGCCGACCCATTTCGTGCGGATGCTCAAACTGCCTGAGGAAGAGCGGACGAAATACGATCTCTCCAGCCACCAGCGCGCGATCCATGCCGCCGCGCCGTGCCCGGTGCCGATCAAGCAGGCGATGATCGAATGGTGGGGGCCGATCATCCAGGAATATTACGCCGGGTCCGAAGGGATCGGCATGTCGCTGGTCAAGAGCGAGGAGTGGCTCGCCAGGCCCGGCACGGTCGGGCGGATGATCTACGGCAAGGCGCATGTCTGCGCCGAGGACGGCTCCGAACTGCCGCCGGGCGAGACCGGCCTGCTGTTCTTCGAGAATGAGACCCTGCCCAGCTATCACAAGGACCCGGGCAAGACTGCCGACGCGATGCATGAACGCGGCTGGATGACTCTGGGCGATATCGGGCACGTCGACGAGGACGGCTTCATCTTCCTCACCGACCGCAAGAGCCACATGATCATCTCGGGCGGGGTGAACATCTACCCGCAGGAGATCGAGAACCTGCTGGTGGCGCACGACAAGGTGCTCGACGCGGCGGTCATCGGTGCGCCCGATCCCGATCTGGGCGAGCGCGTCGTGGCGGTGATCCAGCCCGTCGATTTCGATACTGCGGGCGAGGCACTGGAGGAGGAGCTGCGCGCCTTCCTCGAACCCCAGCTCAGCCGGGTGAAAATGCCCAGGCGCTTCGACTTCCGGCCCGAGCTTCCGCGCGAGGCCAATGGCAAGCTCTACAAGCGCGAATTGCGCGAGGAATATGCCAAACAGGCAGAGCTGACAGGGTGACACGTGTCACCCATGTGTCACCCTCGGTTCGCCGTCGGCAACTGCTTGAATACAGGCGTTTTTAGCGTGGATCGCCTCCGCCAGGGTGACACATTGCCTGCTTTCGGGCATTTTTTTGGCGGATGAACTCATCCGCCTGCGGATCGCCGCTCGGATGCAGCGGCACGATTGACGGTGTGAAAGAGCGGATCGCGCCCTATCAGACCCCGCGAATGTAGGAAAATCAACGTCCTGCCGCGCGTGAACGCGCTTACGCCTTGAGCAGACGCTCCGCCATCGCGCGCACTTCCGCGCCCATGTCATCGCGCTCCAGCGCCAGCGCGAGCGTCGCCTCGACGAAGCCGGTCTTGCTGCCGCAGTCGTAGCGTGCGCCGTCGAAGGTGACCGCGTGGAATGCCTGGTTGCCGATCATCTTGGCCATCGCATCGGTCAGCTGGATTTCGCCGCCCGCGCCCTTGCCCTGGTTTTCGAGCACGCGCATCACTTCGGGCTGGAGGATATAGCGGCCCGAGATGATCTTGTTCGACGGCGCCTCGGCCACCGGCGGCTTTTCGACGAGGCCCGTGACCTCGGTCAGCGTGTCGCTCTTCGTTTCGCCCGGCGCGATCACGCCGTAGCTCGACACGCTTTCCTGCGGGACTTCGAGCACGCTGATGAGATTGCCGCCGACCTGCTCGTAGGCATCGACCATCTGCTTCATGCAGCCGGTGCTGCCTTCCTTGCCGATCATCAGCTCGTCGGGGAGGAAGATCGCGAAGGGATCGTCGCCGACGATTGCACGCGCGCACCAGATCGCGTGGCCCAGGCCCATCGGCTCCTGCTGGCGCACGGTGATGATGTCGCCCGGCGTCGCGCGAGTCGAATCGAGGATCGAGAGGTCCTTCCCGCGCTCGGTCATCGTGCGTTCGAGCTCGAAGGCGATATCGAAATGTTCGACGATCGCGGTCTTCCCGCGCCCGGTGACGAAGATCATCTGCTCGATCCCCGCCTCGCGCGCCTCGTCCACCGCGTACTGGATCAGCGGCCGATCGACGATCGCGAGCATTTCCTTGGGGATGGCCTTGGTCGCGGGGAGAAAGCGGGTTCCCAGTCCTGCGACGGGGAAAACGGCCTTGCGGATCGGTTTATGCGCCATGGGGTATGGCTATGTCCGGGGCGGACGGGCGCGTCAACATGACGTATGTTGCGTAGGCCCCGCGGGTGCGGCTTGTTTTGCTGCACACGACCGCTAAACGGCCATGCAATGGACAAACTACGCATTATCGGCGGGCACAGGCTTTCCGGAACCATCCCGATCTCGGGCGCGAAGAACTCCGCGCTGACCCTGATCCCCTGCGCACTGCTGACCGACGAGCCGCTGACGCTGCGCAATCTGCCGCGGCTGGCGGATATCGACGGCTTCCAGCATCTGATGACGCAGTTCGGCGTCGCGGTGAACATCGCGGGCACCCGGCCCGAGGATTTCGGCCGCGTCGTCACTTTCGAAGCGACCCGCCTCACCTCGACCACCGCGCCTTACGATCTGGTGCGCAAGATGCGCGCCTCGATCCTCGTGCTGGGGCCGATGCTGGCGCGCGCGGGAGTCGCCACGGTGTCGCAGCCGGGCGGCTGCGCGATCGGCAACCGCCCGATCGACCTGCATCTCTCCGCGCTCGAAGCTCTCGGTGCGGATATCGAGCTGGCGCAGGGCTATGTCCGCGCCCACGCGCCCGACGGCGGCCTGCCGGGCGGCGAGTTCGATTTCCCCGTCGTATCGGTCGGGGCGACCGAGAATGCGCTGATGGCGGCGGTGCTCGCCAACGGCACCTCGACGCTGCGCAACGCCGCGCGCGAGCCCGAGATCGTCGACCTGTGCAACCTGCTGGTGGCGATGGGCGCGCAGATCGAGAATATCGGCCAGTCCGACCTCGTCATCCACGGCGTCAAACGGCTTCACGGTGCGACCTACCGCGTCATGGCCGACCGGATCGAGGCGGGGTCCTATGCCTGCGCCGCCGCGATCACCGGGGGCGAGGCGCTGCTCAAGGGCGCGAAGGCCGACGACATGTCCGCCACGCTCCACGCGCTGCGCAATATCGGCGTGCATGTCGAGAACGAGAAGGACGGCGTGCGGGTCGCCGCCAATGGCAAGCTCAAGGCGGCCAACCTCTCGACCGCGCCCTATCCGGGCCTCGCGACCGACATGCAGGCGCAGCTGATGGCGCTGCTGACCGTGGCCGAAGGCACCAGCGTGCTGACCGAGACGATCTTCGAAAACCGCTACATGCACGTGCCCGAACTCAGCCGCATGGGCGCGGACATCGATGTGTCGGGGCGCACCGCGATCGTGAAGGGGCAGGATGGGCTGACCGGGGCGGAAGTCATGGCGACCGACCTGCGCGCTTCGATGAGCCTCGTCATCGCCGCGCTGGCTGCCGAGGGCGAATCGCAGATCCGGCGAATCTACCACCTCGACCGCGGCTACGAGCGGCTGGAGGAAAAGCTCCAGGCGATCGGTGCCGATATCGAGCGGGTCGGCGACGAATAGCGCCGATTTTCAGGACCTAACGCCGCGCTCCCTCGTTCGCCAGATAACGACACTTTTCTGGAGACGTGACATGGGTTTGATTCGTACCGCAATTCTCGGTGGCCTCGGCTATCTGGGCTACCAGGCATACAAGAACCGCAAGGACGAGAACGGCGTCGCCTTCGCCAAGGGTCAGCCCGAAGGGCAGTTCCGCGAAGCCGGTTCGGCTGCCACCGCCACCAAGGGCGACAAGATGAGCAGCACCGACGAAGCGCTCGACGAGACCTTCCCGGCGAGCGACGCGACCGCCAAGTACTAAGCGAAATTTCGGGACGCGGGGCGTGGTCTAGGCCATGGCCCCGCGCCTGAGCTCCTCCACCAGATACTGACGTATCGCGCTGGCGAGCCCCGTGGGTTCGTCGGCTTCGAGCCGTGCCGCATCGACCCGCGCGACGATGGCGTTGACCGGCACGCGGCGTGCGCGCGCATGGTCGCGCAGCAGATCCCAGAACACCGGCTCGAGCGTGATGCTGGTCTTGTGGCCGGCGATCTCGACCGATCGCTTGACGGGCGGGTGATAGCGGGCGGTCATCGCGCCAGCCTATCCTGCGCGCCGCCGCGACACCAATAATTTGGGGTGGGCACCTTCCTGACGGGCCCATAGGATCGCGCGCATGGCAGAGGGCATCGACGCGCTTACCGACAAGGAGAAGGAGACGCTTCGCCTCATGCTCCACGGGCACGATGCGAAGTCGATGGCGCGCACGCTCGACCTGTCGGTCCACACGATCAACGACCGGCTGCGCGCCGCGCGGCGCAAGCTTTCGGTCACCAGCAGCCGCGAGGCCGCGCGCCTGCTCGGCCGTGCCGAGGGCCCTGCCGCCGAAAATCCCGCCCCCGAAAATTGTGTGCCCAAGGTTTTGGGGGAAGCCGAAGCGGGCGAGGCGGCGCAAACCTCACCTCCATCGAACGGGCAACAATCCGCTGCCCGCCCGGCCGCAGCAACACGCGGCCGGATCATCGGAGGAATAGCCGTCATGACACTTCTGCTCGCAATCGCTCTCGCCGCCGCCGCCACCCATAACGAACCGCCCGCCGACAGCCCGCCGGAACAGGTGGCGCTCGACCATGCCACCGAAGACGCCGCGCGCGAATGGCTGGCGCTGGTCGACGCGAAGGACTGGCAGGCGAGTTACGATGCCGCCGGGTCGGCCTTCCAGGAACCCAACACCGTTGCGACGTGGCGCGAGGCGTCGCAGCTCGCGCGCGTGCCGCTGGGGCAAGTGCGATCGCGCGAGGCGATCGGCTACCAGTCCGTCAATGCGCCGCCCCGCGGATACCGCGTCGTGCAGTTCCGCAGCGACTTCGCGCAGCGCGAGGGCGTGATCGAATCCGTCACGCTGGAGCGCGAGGATAATGCGTGGAAAGTCGTGGGCTATTTCATCGAGTGACCGCAGGGTCGGTGCCACGGCGCGGACCGCGCGCCATGGCACCGGTCGCGGTCAATACATGTGCTGGCCGCCGTTGATGCTCATGGTCGACCCGGTCACGAACTCGCCGTGATCGGCAGTGAGGAACGCGACCCCGCGGGCAATCTCGCTCGCCTGACCAAGTCGCCCGACCGGGATCTTGGCCACGATCTTGGCCAGGACATCGTCCGGCACTGCGGCGACCATGTCGGTGTCGATATAGCCCGGCGCGATCGCGTTGACGGTGATGCCGTAGCGCGCGCCTTCCTGCGCCAGCGCCTTGGTGAAGCCGTGGATGCCCGATTTGGCGGCGGCATAGTTCACCTGACCGTACTGGCCTGCCTGCCCGTTGATCGATCCGATATTCACGATCCGGCCCCAGTTGCCTTCGCGCATGCCGGGGAAACAGGCCTTGGCCATGTTGAAGCAGCCGCCAAGATTGACGCGCATGACCTCGTTCCAGTCGTCGAAGCTCATTTTGGCGAGCGTGCCGTCGCGGGTGATGCCCGCATTATTGACGACGATCTCGACCCGTCCGAATTCCTCGGCGATCCTTGCGCATCCGTCGAGGCATGCCTGGTGGTCGCCGACATCCCACTTCATCACATCGATGCCGGTCCGGTCGGAAAATTCGCGCGCGCGCTCGTCATTGCCGGCGTAATTGGCGATGACCTTGCGACCCTGTTCCTTGAGCGCCAGGCTGATCGCCTCGCCAATACCGCGCGTTCCACCCGTCACCACCGCGACACGTGCCATAGTTACTCTCCCAAGCGTTCGTCCGACCCGTTTTGTCCGGCCTTGCGCCAAGACGTAGCGTCAGGCGCGCGCTCGGGCAAAGCAAAACCGGCTGATGGCTCTGGAAATGGGGAGGATTCGACGCGCCGGCAGACGCGCGGCGATCAGAAGCGCAGCTGCGTACCGATATAGACCGACTGGCTGTCGTCGCTTGAGTCGGTCAGCGGGGTCAGGCGATCCTGCTCTTCGGAATAGCGCACCCCGGCGGTCACATCGAGATTGCGCGAGACGCGGTACGATCCGCCGACATCCAGCCTGCGATCGCCCTGGCCTTCGAGCGTGCGCGGCGCGCGGCCGGGGGTCGCTTCCTGATCGACCGAGATCCGCGGCTGGAACCGGCTCGGCTTGTCCCGTGCGCCTTCCGACGGGCGGAACTGCGCGAGATCGGGCATGGCGATGCGCGAGACCGACTTTGGCAGTTCGGAGGCCGGCTTGGTGAAGCTCTGATAGCCGCGGGCAACGCCGAGATCGAATGCCGAGGGGGCGACCGCGACCTCGCGGCGGCCGGGTTCGCTGCGGGTCGAATCGATTGCGGAGCGAATCGAGATCGCGCGGGCCGAATCGTCGTCGACTCGGACGGCGACTGTCACCGTGCGATCGGAAATCGCCTTGCCCGTCGCGGGCGTGAAGGGAAGCGCTTCGCGCCGCGCGGCATAATGCTCGGTCACGCGGCGGGCGAGAGCGGGATCGACCGTCGCCGGGGTAAAGAGCGCGCCACTGCCCGAGATATCGGAGACGAGCGAGGGCGTCGTGACTTCGGCCAGAGCAACGCCTGCCACCGGAACCGCGACGAGCGCCAGCGCACCGCCGAGGGCGGGTGCAAGCAGCTTGCGCAGTCGAGAGGCGGTCCTGTCGCTCATTACCCTCAATCCTAGCACCGCAAACCTTACGGTGAGTGAACACTCTTACCTAACGTACCAAACCGTCTAACGCACGGAACGAACAGTACGATCCTCCCCCCGTGCGAATCCTTGAATATGCCCTCGCACACCTGCTTGCTAGCTTTTCCACAAGCCCCGGCGCGCTTGGTGAGGCAGGTGTTGCACACGGCACACATATTGCCCCTCGAACTTCGAGTCGGCGCTAAGTTACGCGGAGTGCGGCAAAGTTCAGGATGGGTACAGCCGCGAACGCCAGCTTGGCGGGCCACGGTAGGGCCGCGCCCTTGCTGCGGTCGGTTCGCGGCGATAAAGGCATGTCATGCGCGGTCTGCCGACCTGTTTCATCGCATCTTCACACGGAAAGCCAGCCATAATGATCAAGCGCCGCCTCCCGATTGCCACCGTCAGCCTGCTGGGCGCCTGCACCGCGCTCGCCGCGTGCGCGAGCGGCAACGACTTGCCCGATGCCGATGTCGCCGCCAGCCAGGTGACCACCATCGGCGTCAATTCCTACCTGTGGCGCGCCAGCCTCGAAGCGGTCAGCTTCGCGCCGCTGCTGCAGGCGGACAGTGCGGGCGGCGTGATCGTGACCGACTGGTACGCGAACCCCGAAAACCCGGGCGAACGCGTGAAGTTGACCGTCTCGATCCTCGACCAGGACCTGCGCGCCGATGCGCTGCGCGTCGCCGCCAGCCGCCAGGTCAACCAGGCGGGCAACTGGGTCGATGCGCCGGTGCAGGCCGCGACCGTGCAGAAGCTGGAAGACATCATCCTGACCAAGGCGCGCGAATTGCGCCGCCAGGCGATCGCCAGTTAACCCACTCATATTTCTCATAAAGACCCGAGCATGAACGATACGCGGTTCGATCCGTCCCAGGCAGATGGCCGCTGGCAGAAGGCCTGGGACGAGGCGCAGTGCTTCCGCGCCGACAGCGCGAGCGACAAGCCAAAGAGCTACGTGCTCGAGATGTTCCCCTACCCGTCGGGGCGCATCCATATCGGCCACGTGCGAAATTACACGATGGGCGACGTGCTCGCGCGCTACAAGACAATGCGCGGCCATGAGGTCTTGCACCCGATGGGCTGGGACGCCTTCGGCATGCCGGCGGAAAACGCGGCGATGGAAAAGGGCGTCCATCCCGGCAAGTGGACCCGCGAAAACATCGAATCGATGAAGGCGCAGCTGAAGCGCCTCGGCTTCGCGCTCGACTGGAGCCGCGAACTCGCCACCTGCGAGCCCGACTATTACGGCCACGAGCAGGCGCTGTTCATCGACCTGTACGAAGCGGGCCTCGTCTATCGCAAGGAAAGCGAGGTCAACTGGGACCCCGTCGACCAGACCGTGCTGGCCAACGAACAGGTGATCGACGGGCGCGGCTGGCGCTCGAACGCGCTGGTGGAGAAGCGCAAGCTCGCGCAGTGGTTCCTCAAGATCACCGACTTCGCGCCCGAACTGCTCGACGGGCTGGGCGATCTCGACCAGTGGCCCGACAAGGTCCGGCTGATGCAGGAGAACTGGATCGGCAAGAGCCGGGGCCTCGAATTCTCCTTCGACCTCTCCAGTGGCGAGCGGCTGCCGGTCTATTCGACCCGGCCCGACACGATCTACGGCGCGAGCTTCGTGGCCGTCGCCGCCGATCACCCGATCGCGCGCGAAGTGGCCGAGAACGACGCGGACGCCGCCGCCTTCATCGAGGAATGCAAGCGCGGCGGGACGACCGCGGCCGATCTCGAAACGGCGGAGAAGAAGGGTTATCTCACCCCGATCACCGCGGCCCACCCGCTGCTCGAAGACACCGACCTGCCGCTCTACATCGCCAATTTCGTGCTGATGGATTATGGCACCGGGGCCGTGATGGGCGTGCCGGGCCACGACCAGCGCGACTACGAATTCGCGCGCAAATACCACCTGCCGATCATCCGTGTGGTCGGCTCCAAGCCATCGGACGCCGACCGCCCGATGGGCACCGGGGCGGAACCGGGCGACGGGATCATGGTCAATTCCGGCCCGCTCGACGGGATGGCCGCCGCCGACGCCAAGGCGAAGGTGATCGCCATGGCCGAGGCCGACGGCTGGGGCGAGGGCAAGACCGTATGGCGCCTGCGCGACTGGGGCGTCTCGCGCCAGCGTTACTGGGGCACGCCGATTCCCTTCGTCCATTGCGAGGCTTGCGGCGTGGTGCCCGTGCCCAAGGCCGACCTGCCCGTGACCCTGCCCGAGGATGTCGACTTCAAGACGCCAGGCAATCCGCTGGTGCGGCACGAAAGCTGGAAGCACGTCGCCTGCCCCAAATGCAGCGGCGATGCGGTCCGCGAGACCGACACGCTCGACACCTTCGTCGATTCGAGCTGGTACTTCCTGCGCTTCGCCAGCCAGCCCGCCGACCGTCCGTTCGACCCGGCCGAGGTCAACGCCTGGCTGCCGGTCGAGCAGTATATCGGCGGGATCGAGCATGCGATCCTGCACCTGCTCTACGCCCGTTTCTGGACCCGCGCGCTGGCCCGCATCGGCCAGATCGACTTCACCGAACCCTTCGCCAGCCTGTTCACGCAAGGGATGGTTACGCACGAGACCTATTACCGACGCGAGCCCGAAAGCGGGCGCGTGGTCTATTTCGCGCCCGACGAGGTCGAGCGGGACGCAAAGGCCGCGGTGCTGAAGGAAGATGGCTTCCCGGTCAGCGTCGGGCGCGTGGTCAAGATGTCGAAGTCCAAGCGCAACGTGGTCGATCCCGATACGATCATCGCGCAATACGGGGCCGACGCGGTCCGCTGGTTCATGCTGTCCGACAGCCCGCCCGAGCGCGACCTGCCGTGGTCCGAAAGCGGGATCGAGGGCTGCGCACGCTTCGTCCAGCGCATCTGGCGGCTGGTCTCCGAAGCCTCCGACGCTTCGCAGGATGGCGAGGACCTCGACCTGCGCCGCAGGACGCACAAGGCGATCGTCGCGGTGGCGGAGGATATCGAGGCGCTGTCGTTCAACAAGGCGGTCGCCCGCCTCTACGAACTGACCGGTGCGATCGAGAAGGCAAGCCCGAGCGCCGACCGGCGCGATGCGATCCTGACGCTGACCAAGCTGGTCTCGCCGATGATGCCGCATCTTGCCGAAGAAGCATGGGATCGCGCGGGGGGGGAGGGCCTGATCGCACAGGCCGACTGGCCCGAGCACGAACCGGCGCTGCTGGTCGAGGACGAAGTCACCATCGCCGTCCAGCACAAGGGCAAGCTGCGTGACACGCTGACCGCGCCCAAGGGCGCGTCGAAGGAAGCGCTCGAGGAAATGGCGCTGGCGAGCGAGAAGGTTCAGCGCAGTCTCGACGGGGCGGAAATCCGCAAGGTCATTGTGGTGCCGGACCGGCTGGTGAATATCGTCACCTGATGCGATTCGTTTTCGTCCTGCTCTGCGCGCTCGCGCTTCCGGCCTGCGGTCTCCAGCCGATCTACGCCGGGGCCAGCGGCTCGGGCGCGGTCGCGGACCTGTCCGCGGTCGAGGTCGCTCCGATCGAGGGGCGCACCGGCTGGCTGGTCTCCACCGCGCTGGAGGACCGCGTCTCGCTGCGCCAGGGCGATGCCGCGCCGCGCTACCGCCTAGACGTACAGCTCGACGAAAGCCTCCAGAGCCTCGGCCTGCTGAGCGACGAGACCGTGACGCGCGAGCGGCGGGTGCTGCGCGCCCGCTACCAGCTGGTCGACCTGTCGAGCGGGGCGATCGTGCTCGACGCCACGGCAGGCTCCGATTCGGGGATCGATGTCGTATCGAGCGACTATGCGACCATCGCGGCCGAGCGCGCGGCGGCCGAACGGCTGGCGCAGGTGGTCGCGGACCAGATCGTGACCCGGGTGTCGCTGGCGCTGCGCCAGCGCAACTGAGCGCCGGGGCCCGCAAAATGGCCAAGAGCCCGTCCCTCAAGGCGAACCAGAACAGCTTCGGCCGGATGGCCGGGCAGGCGGCGCGCGAGTGCCACACCTTCTTCTTCTGCGGGCCCGACGAAAGCGCGGCCTCCGCCGCCGCCGCCCGGATCGTGAGCGGGCTCGAAAACCCGGGCGAGCGGATCGACATGGCGGGCGCGGACCTGCGGCGCGATCCCGTGCTGCTGGCGGACGAGGCGCGATCCTCCTCCCTGTTCGGCGACGCGCGCCACATCCTCGTGCGCGCCAATGGCGAGGAAGCGCATGATGCGCTCAAGCTCCACTTCGAAGCCGAGGGCGAGGCCTGCCCGGTACTGGTCGTCGCGACCAGCGCCACCGACAAATCGCGCACCGCGAAGCTGGTCGCGGGCGCGGGCGGCACGCTGGTCGCGATGTTCTACCCCCCCAACCTGCGCGACATGGCGGAGACCGTGCGCGATCTTGCCGACCGTTCGGGGCTGCGGCTGGGCGGAGACCTCGCTCAGCGGATCGCGCGGGGCTCGGGCCTCGACCGGCGGCTGGCCGAAGCCGAGGTGGAGAAGCTGGCGCTGTTTCTCGATGCCGCGCCCGATTCGCCCAAAACCGCGGACCTTGCCGCGTGGGACGCGATCGGCGCGTCGAGCGAGGAGGACGGCTTCATGCCGCTGGTCAACGCCGCGCTGGGCGGCCATGCAAAGCGCCTGCCCGAAGAGCTGGCGCGGCTTCAGACGCTGTCGCTCAATCCGGTCGGCGTGGCGCTGGCGTTCGAGCGGCGCGCGGCGCAGCTCGCCCAGCTATCGGCGCGGATGCGCCCGGGCGAGGATGTCGCGTCCTTCGTCGAGTCGCAGAAGCGCGCGCGGCGCATTTTCTTCAAGGACGAGCGCGATCTGGCCGAGCAGTTGCGGATCTGGCGGGGCAAGCGGCTCGACCGGCTGGTCTCGCGGCTGACCGCACTCCATCAGGCGCTGCTCGCCAACAGCCAGCAGGCCGAATTGCTGCTGTCGCAGGAAATCGCCTCGATCGCGCGCGCCGCTTCGCGTTAGTTTTCCAGATGAGGCGGTGCCGCCCACACCCCCACCCGGCCAACCCATCGGTAGTATTGTGGGTTGGCCGGGTGGGGGTGTGGGCTGGAGCCGTAGCCCTACAACTTAATCCTGCGGGACGGAGAAGGAGCCGGTCACGCGGCCTCCGTCGGACGAGGAGCCGCTTGCGCCGCCGTCGATGCTCGACAGGCCCGAGCGCAGGTCGATCGTCAGCCGCCCGCCATTGAGCGTATCGCCTCCGCGCTGGAGGCGGACGTCGCCCGTCATCGTGATTACGCGGCGGTTGAAATCGTAGACCGCCACGCTGCCGCGCGCGCTCTCGTTCCCGCGCGTCACGGTGACGCCGCCGGTGGCCGAAATCCGCTGGATGCTGAGCGAGCCCGCGTCCGAATAGTCGACGATCGTGCGCCCGGCGGTCATCCGCAGGTTGTCCTGATCGATCCGGACATTGCCGGACAGCACGACGCGATTCTCGCGATCCTGCAGCTCGATCCGGTTGGCGGCGTAATTGACGGGAGCGTTCGAATTGTGGCCCGCGATCGCCTGCGCGTGCAGCTGGAGCCCGGCGAAGGTGCACGCCGCGAGCGCCAAACCGGCGAAGCCGGAGCGCAGCGCGAGGCGGAAATTGTTGCGGGTGCGGGGGTGCGTCATTCCATGCTTTCCAATGCGCCGGGAACCATGCGCAGGCGGGCATTGCCGTCAAGCGTAATCGTCCGGCTGTCGAGGTCGACGCGCAGGCTGTCGGCCGAGAAGGTGCCCGCCGGGACCGCGCCCGACACGCCGTCCTCGCCCAGCAGCAGCTGTTCGCGCAGGTTCACCGAGACGCCGCGCGCGGTCAGGCTATAGCCATCCGCCGCGCGCAGCATCACCGGGCCGTTCACGTCGAGGAGTTCTTCCGAAATGTCGTAGGCGCCGCCCTCTGCCGCGATCCGCGCCGGGCCGTCCTGCAGCAGGATGCGCGCGACCACGTCTTCCAGCCGCACGATGCCTTCCGCGCTCGATCGCTGCACCGCCTCGTCCGCGCTGAGCGAGAAGGGGCGGCCCTCATTGTCCGACCCGCGATAGGTCGCGCTGTCGATGCGCAGGCGTTCGTCGATCTGTTCCACTTTGTCGCGGTCGAGGATGAAGGACACCTCGCTGCGCGGGGAGAGCGGCGTGAGCACGAGGAAGGCGACGATCGCACCCGTCGCCATCGGCAGGCCGATAGCGAGGATCCTGATCAGACGATCGTGGAAACCCCCGGGCGCGGCCTGGCGCTGGCGCCCGCGGCGCTGGCGCTGTGCGGCGCTGGTTTCTTCCACGTATTCGCTGGTCATGGCCTCACTCGTGGTTGCAACGCCCTTACTCGTGGCTGAAGATGTCGGCGTTCGGCCAGCCTGCCAGGTCGAGGCGCGCGCGCGTGGGGAGGAAATCGAAACAGGCCTGCGCGATTTCCATACGCCCTTCGCGCAGCAGCCGTTCCTCGAAAATGTCGCGCATCCGGTGGAGGAAGCGCACGTCCGACGCGGCATATTCGCGCTGCGCATCGTTGATGACGGGCGCTCCCCAGTCCGAGCTTTGCTGCTGCTTGGAAATATCCTCGCCCAGCAGTTCGTTGACCAGCATCTTGAGCCCGTGGCGATCGGTATAGGTGCGCGTCAGCTTGCTCGCGATCTTGGTGCAGAACACGGGCGCGGCGGTGACGCCCAGCCAGTGTTCGATCGCGGCGAGATCGAAGCGCGCGAAATGGTACAGCTTGATCCGGCCCGGATCGGCCAGCACGGCCTTGAGGTTGGGCGCATCGAAGGTGCTGTCGACGCCGAAGCGGACCAGGTGCTCGTCGCCCTGGCCGTCACTGATCTGGACGAGGCAGAGGCGGTCGCGGTGGGTGACGAGGCCCATCGTCTCGGTATCGACGGCAAGCGGCGTGCCTTCGGCGAGCACGCCCGCGGGCAGGTCTTCTTCGTGGAAATATACGGCCATGAATGTCCTTGCTTCTTGCGGTGCCAGCCCTCTCCCCCGCCAGTCGCCTGCCCTGGCACCCGGCACGGTAGCGGGCATCCTATCGGGTGGCTGGGCGGGGGGAGAGGGCTGGCACCGTCACCAAACACGACACGCACCTAGGCCGATTGGGGAAAGAGGGAAAGGGCATCTGGCGCGCGCGCTCCGCACGCAATAGCGAGGGCCCATGGGCACAGACCTCCCGCCAGGCTGGCAGGCCGTTCTCGAACCGGTTCTCGCAACGCCCGAGGCGCGTCGGCTGGGCGGCTGGCTGCGGGCCGAAAGCGATGCGGGCAAGGCGATCTACCCGCCCGAAGGGAGCCGGTTGCGCGCGCTCGAGCTGACGCCGCCGGACGATGTGAAGGTGGTGATCCTGGGGCAGGACCCCTATCATGGGCCGGGGCAGGCCATGGGGCTGAGCTTTTCGGTGCCCGAGGGCGTGCCGCCGCCGCCCTCGCTCAGGAACATATACAAGGAACTGGCGCAGGATTGCGGCATCGCCGTGCCCGCTTCGGGTGATCTTACTGCGTGGGCACGTCAGGGCGTGCTGCTCCTCAACAACACGCTGACGGTCGAGGCCGGGCAGGCGGGCAGCCATACGGGGCGCGGGTGGGACGCGATCACCGATGCCTGCGTCGCGGCGGTGGCACGGCGCGATCAGCCCGCGGTGTTCGTCCTGTGGGGCAGCCATGCGCAGAAGAAGGCGGCGCGGATCGGCGAACTGGCCGAGCCGACGCGGCACCTCGTGATCCGATCGCCGCATCCCAGCCCGCTCTCGGCGCATCGCGGCTTCTTCGGATCGAAGCCCTTCAGCCGCGCGAACGAATTTCTGGAGCGTAGCGGGCGCGGCCCGATCGACTGGGCGGCTGTCCTCTAGTCGGGACGGTTACGCGACGTCGTCCAGCCGCGCGAGGCGGTCGAGCGCGGAGCGCAGGGCCTGATCGACATCGCGCGCAGGCGGGGGCATCTGCGACAGCGCGCTGTCATGGCGATGCTGGCCCGAACGCGCCGGGGACATCTCGGGCGAAGTGCGCCTCCGGGGCCGGTCGCGGTCCTGCCGCCCGTTCTCGTGCTGCAGGGCGCGGGCCAGTCGCTCCACCAGTTCGGCAACGCCCAGATCGCTCAGCGCAGGTTCCTGCGCGCGCGGTTCGGGCCAGGCCGGGGGTGGAGGCGGAGGCGCGGGCGGGACGAAGCGTGCGCAGCGCTGCTTGTGCTCCCCCTCATCGGGGGTTTTCTCGAATGAAGAGCGTTCGACGTGGTTGGCGCAGCGCGCTTGCGGCGAGTCGCGCAAAACCGCAGGCTGAATGTCTTCGGGCTCCTCCTCTTCGGGCCCATCTTCCGGAAGAAGATGGTCCGCGAAGGGATTGTAGCGAGAGGTCCTGGCGTGCCAGGCGGGCATGTCCGGCTCGTCGCTCCGGTGCTCGAGCGTGCGATTCGCTACGAATTCCTCGTCGCCGCCAAGCAGCGCGAAGGGATCGCGCGTCTGCTCTGCGGGTTCGATATCGAACTGCACGTCGCTCGCCTCGGGTTCAACCGGGAATGCGGTTGCCTCGGCGTCGCTCCATGCAGAGGCGAAATGGGGGTCGTCGATCGGGGCCTTGAGGCTAACGACCGGGTCTTCGCCCGTATCGAGATGCTCGTCCGACAATTCGTATTCGATCTCGTCGGCCGCTGTCGGCTGGGGTGTCGGCTCGGGTGCGGGTGCACGCTCGTCCTCGTCGTCGTCCTCGGGCGGCAGGCCGAGCGCGGCGCGCACGTCGAGCGGGGGACGGGCATCGCGCTTCGATCTGCGCGGCTTGGCGGGGGCGACATCGACCGGCTGATCGCTGCGCACGCGATTCGCGATGAACAGCCCCAGCAGCAGGCCCACGCCTGCGGCACCCACCGCAACGGCAAGGCGGGTCTGCACGCCCGGGATTGCAAGCTCCCCGAACAGCGCATCGAACAGCACCGGCGGCAGGAACAGGAATCCCGCGCCCAGCAGCGCCGCGAACCACGCCGCGACAAGCACGGGGAACACCGCGCTCGCGATCAGCCGGTCGGCACCGGTTTGGGTCTCTTCAGGGGCGTGTTCCGCCACGACGGCTTCCTTCAATCGGCCTTCTTCAGGATCGGCCGCTGTGGCGGGCGTGGACGCGTTGGGGCATCCACGCCGCGCTTTCACGCGACCGATCCGTCCGATTCGGTAGCAGGAGATGGTAAACGTCGAGATAAAGACGGCTGTTTATCTGCCAGTCGCGGCTGGCAGCGACGAAACGGCGCGCGCGTTCGCGCATCGCGGGCAGCGAATCCGTGTCGTCGAGCATGTTGGCGAGCATGTGCGCCAGCCCCTGCGAATCGTCGGCGGGGAAGAGCACGCCGGTCTCTTCATGGTCGATCAGTTCGCGATGGCCGCCGACATCCGAAGCGGCGACGATCCGACCCTGCGCCATCGCCTCGAGCGGCTTGAGCGGCGTGACCAGCTCGGTCAGGCGGCTGCGCTTGCGCGGAAAGGCGAGGATGTCGACGAGCGCGTAATACTTCGCAACCTCGTCGTGCGGGACACGCCCGGTAAAGACGATTCGCCCGCGGTCGGGCGACGCGGCGGCCTGCGCGCGCAGCGCCGCGTCTTCGGGCCCGCCGCCGACCAGCAGCAGTGTCGTGTCCGGATGGCGGCGGCGCAGAAGCGGGAGGGCGTCGATCAGGTCGTCGAGCCCCTCGTAGGGATAGAAGCTGCCGATGAAGCCGATCACGGGGCCATCCCCCACGCCGAGCTTCGCGGCCAGCGCGGCGTCGCGCGGTGCGGGCGTTCCGAACTGCGCCATGTCTACCGCATTGGGCGAGAGGCCGATCTTGTCGGGCGCGAACCCGCGCTCGACCAGGTCCTGCCGCAACCCCTCGCAGATCGTGAAGACGGCGTCGGCCCCGGCCACGACATGGTTTTCGAGCGCGCGCGTCAGTCGGTATTTGGGCGAGCCTTCGGTGCCGGTCCCGTTGCCGACCGCCGCATCTTCCCAGAAGGCGCGGATTTCGTAGACCACCGGAATGCCGAGTCGCTTGCCCGCCCGAATCGCGGCGAGGCCGCACAGCGCGGGCGAATGCGCGTGGAGCACGTCGGGACGCCAGTCGCGCGCCAGCCGCTCGATCGCGTCGGCCTGCGCGCGCACCTCGCGCCATTCGTGAAGGCCCGGCGGGCCGCTTGCCGTGCCGGCGGTGCGATGGAAGCGCAGGCCCTCGCAGACATCATCCTCCGGCCCATCGGCCGTATGCCGCAGCCCCGTCAGAGCGCGCACGTCGAGCCCGTCGGCCAGTTGCGCCCGCATGATCGCGCGGGTGCGAAAGGCGTAGCCGCTGTGCATCGGCAGCGAGTGATCGAGGACGTGGAGAACGCGCATGTCGCCCGATGGCCTAGCGCAGGCGTACTTAACGCCGCGTCAACTCCGCGCTGCTAGCGCATCGGGCACGATGGCCCGCGATGTGTCGCGCGGCCCAACCTTTGCCGAACGGGGACCATACCAGCCGTGATCGACATGATCGTCCTCGTTTCGATCCACGGCCTGCTGGTGCTCGCGGGATACCGCCTGATGCTGCGCGACGATCTGGACGAGGATCCGCTGCTGGACGAGCCGGACGGCGATCCCGGGCCCGGAGCAGACGGCGGGCGCGGCGCGCCATGACCGACCTGTTCCTGCTCGGCTTTTTCGGCCTCTTCCTGCTCTTCGGGCTCAAGCGCCCGTTCCTGTGGGTGTGTCTCTATCTCTATGTCGACATCCTGATCCCGCAGAAGATCGGCTTCGGCCCGATTACCGGGGTTCCGCTGTCGCTGATCGCCTTCGCGGCAGCCTTCGGCGGGTGGCTCGCGCTCGACAAGAAGACCCGCCCTACCTTCACCTTCCGGCAGGGCATCATGCTGTTCCTCGTCGTCTGGGCATTCTACACCCTGCAGGGCGCGCAGTTCGCCGAACCGGCCGCGAACAAGTGGGACTGGGTGTGGAAGACGATGGTCTTCGCGATCTTCCTGCCCTTCACCGTCACCACCAGACTGCGCTTCGAAACCGCCGCGCTGGTGATGGTGCTGACGGTCGGGGCGATCATCATTTCGGGCGGGATCAAGACCGTGCTGGGCGGGGGCGGCTACGACAGCCTCTCGCTGTTCGTGAACGAGAACTACGGGCTCTACGAAAGCAGCACGCTCTCGACGGTCGCGATCGCGATCATCCCGCTGCTGTTCTGGTTCACCCGCCACGGCACGATCTTTCCGCCCGGTATCCTGGTCAAGCTGTTCGCGCTCGGCCTCGGTGGCGCGTGCCTGCTCATTCCCGTTGGGACCGAGGCGCGCACGGGCCTGGTGTGCATCGCGATGCTCGGCCTGCTGGCCCTGCGCGAAAGCAGGCACAAGCTGCTGGTGATCGTCGGCGGCGTGGTGCTCTGCGTCGCGGCTTTTCCCTTCCTGCCGCAAAGCTACGCGGATCGCATGGCCACGATGATGACGGCGGAGGAGGACGAAAGCGCATCCACCCGCGTCGCGGTGTGGCAATGGACGCTCGACTACGTGGAGGAAAAACCGCTGGGCGGCGGGTTCGAAGCCTACCGCGCCAACAGCTTCACCTATCGCATGCCGCAGACCACGGGGGAGGGCAACATGACCTCAACCCGGTTCGAGAAGGTGACCGACGAGGGCCGCGCCTATCACTCGGCGATCTTCGAAATGCTGGGCGAGCAGGGCTGGCCGGGGCTGGGCGCATGGCTGCTGTTGCAGGCGATCGGGCTCGTCAGCATGGAACGCCTGCGTCGCAAGATGCGCAAGCGCGGCGATCTGCGGCTCGAATGGCTCGGCCATCTGGCCATCGCGCTGCAATATGCGCAGCTGATCTACCTCGTCGGCGCGCTGTTCCAGGGGATCGCGTGGCAGCCCTTCATCATGATGCTGGCGGGGCTCCAGATCGCGCTCGCGATCTATGCCAGGCGCTTTGATTCGCCGCGCGCGGCGACGGTGGGAGAGCGGCTGGCGGCCCAGCGCCGCGCCGCCGCGCCCGATGCCGTAGCGACAGGCCCCGCTCCATTGCGCTAGCGCCCGGCATCCGGCATGGAGCGGGCACAAATCCAAGCAAAGGAGAGGCGCGCATGAGCCCGCAGGATATCGCTGCAAAGGTCGGCGAACAGATCGGCACCAGCCCCTGGGTCGAGATCAGCCAGGAACGGATCAACCAGTTCGCGGAAGCGACCGGCGATCACCAGTTCATCCATGTGAACGAGGAAGCGGCCAAGATGACGCCGTTCGGCGGCACTATCGCCCACGGCTTCCTGACGCTGTCGATGATTCCCTATCTCAGCGCCGAGGCAGACCTGCCCAAGCCCGACGGGATCAAGATGGCCGTCAACTACGGCGGCAACAAGACGCGCTTCATCAACCCGGTGAAGAGCGGCAAGAAGATCCGCGGGCACTGGAAGCTGCTCGAAATGACCGAGAAGCGCCCCGGCCAGTGGCAGCAGACGGTCGAGATCACGATCGAGATCGAAGGCGAGGAAAAGCCCGCCCTGATCTGCGAATGGATGACGATGTTCTTCGTCTAAAATTCCTCCCCTCTCCTTCGGGGGAGGGGATCGAGGGGTGGGGGATGCCCGCGCAACGCGGGTCAGCCCCTCCCCGCTGCGACTAGGGCTTGCTTCGCAAACCCAAGTCTCGCTGCCCCTCCCCTGAAGAGGAGGGGGAAGTTCAGTTTCGAGGAGTTCACGTTATGCGCAGCGCAGTTATCGTTTCCACCGCACGCACCGCCATCGGCCGCGCCTACAAGGGCGGCTTCAACAACACCAAGGGCGCCACGCTCGGCTCCTACTCGCTCGCCCCGGCGATCGAGCGCGCCGGGATCGACGCCGGCGAGATCAACGACGTCGTGTGGGGCGCCGCGCTCCAGCAGGGTGCGCAGGCGGGCAACCTCGGACGCCAGGTCGCGCTGCGCTCGGGCTGCCCGATCGGCGTTTCGGGTATGACGATCGACCGCCAGTGCTCCTCGGGCCTGATGGCGATCGCCACCGGCGCGAAGCAGATCATGGTCGACAACATGGATATCGTCGCCGCGGGCGGGCAGGAATCGATCAGCCTCGTCCAGACCCCCGAAATGCGCGTGATGCCCGATCCCGAGCTGATGGCGATGCACGGCGCGATCTACATGCCGATGCTGCAGACGGCCGAGACGGTCGCCCAGCGCTATGGCATCAGCCGCGAAGACCAGGACGAATACGCGCTCCGCTCGCAGCAGCGCACTGCGGCCGCGCAGGAAGCGGGCAAGTTCGACGACGAGATCGTGCCCGTCACCGTCACCATGAAGGTGAAGGACAAGGAAACCGGCGAGGTGTCCGAGAAGGAAGTCACGGTCGCCAAGGACGAGGGCAACCGCCCCGACACCAAGCTCGAAGGGCTCGCCTCGCTCAACCCCGTGCTCGGCCCCGACACCACGATCACCGCGGGCAATGCCAGCCAGCTGTCCGACGGTTCGTCGGCCAGCATCCTGATGGACGAAAAGCTCGCCGAAAAGCGCGGCCTGACCCCGCTCGGCCGCTATGTCGGCATGGCGGTCGCGGGCACCGAGCCCGACGAGATGGGCATCGGCCCGGTCTTCGCGATTCCCGCGGTGCTCGAACGCACCGGCCTGAAGATGAGCGATATCGGCCTGTGGGAGCTGAACGAAGCCTTCGCGGTGCAGGTGCTCTACTGCCGCGACAAGCTCGGCATCCCCGACGAAGATCTCAACGTCAACGGCGGCTCGATCTCGATCGGCCACCCCTACGGCATGACGGGCGCACGCTGCGTCGGCCACGCGCTGATCGAAGGCAAGCGTCGCGGTGCGAAGTATGTCTGCGTCACTATGTGCGTCGGCGGCGGCATGGGCGCGGCGGGCATCTTCGAGGTCCTGTGACGCTCACGTAGATTTGCCATGGCAAAGAGCGGCCCTCCGGGTTCCGGAGGGCCGCTCTTTTCAATTTGTGCCGCGCGCAACGCTCACACGTTGCAGAGGCGGGTCTCCGCGGAGTTGCAGCCGGGCAGACCGGGGGTAGGCGGGGTAGGCGGTGTACCGTCGGGGACGCAGATTCCCCCACCGCACCCTGGCGAGGTCGGAGGCTGCAAAAGGTTTTGATAGGTTTCGGCAACGCAGATCGCAAAATCCGGATATCCCAGGTTGTTGCCATCCTGGCACATCAGAAAAGCCTGATTATAGAGCTGGAAATTGTCGGCCTGGGCGCTCGCCGCAGAAGCAAGGGCGCAATTCGTGATCATCAAAGAGGCTGCATAGACGATGTGGCGTCTTTTCACGGGTGTCTCCTTCTTGAGGGGACCGTCCGCCCCCATTGCGAGAGGTGTTCTGCGCGCGTTGCGTATTCGTAACCGATAGCGGTAAAAGACCCTTAGCTTTGTTGCGGCAACGATCTTTGAAAGGGGCGCTGTGTGGGCATCATCGAACTCCTCGGCCTTGCCGGCAGCGTCAGCCTGCTGTCGGGCTGGCGGCTCTATGCGACGGTCCTGATCACCGGCATCGCGATGCGCAGCGGCTGGGTGCCGCTGCCCGAGCAGTTGCAGATGCTCGACGTGCTCGCCAATCCGTGGGTGCTCGGCATTGCCGCGGTCGGAACGGTGATGGAGTTCCTTGCCGACAAGGTGATGTGGCTCGATAGCGTGTGGGACGGTGTCCACTCGCTGATTCGGCCCGTCGGCGGCGCGCTGTTGGCTTTGGCGATCGTCGATCCGGGCGATCCGGCGTGGCAGGTGATCGCCTTCCTGCTGGGCGGAGGTGCCGCCTTCGCCGCGCATGCGGGCAAGGCGAGCGCGCGGGCGGCGGTGAACACCAGCCCCGAGCCGGTGAGCAACGTGGCGGTCTCTGCTGCGGAAGATGTCGCCACCGTCGGATTGCTGGCGCTGGCATTCGCCAATCCGGTCGCCGCCGCCGTGATCGCCGCCGCGCTGCTGGTGCTCAGCATCGTGCTGATCGTCGTGGTCGGGCGCGCCGTGCGCGGGCTGCTGCGCAGGCGCGCGCGAGAACCCGGCGCGCCCTGACGCAGACCTGACGCGACCCGGTGGGCAGGGCGTGCCTAGCCGTGGGTTTCCATGAACTCCTCGATCACCGGCGCGACCTTGGTGCGCCACTTGCTGCCGTTGAAGATGCCGTAATGCCCGGCATCCCTGGCGAGGTAGTAGCGTTTCTTGTCCTCGGACAGGTTGCGCGCCAGCGGCAGCGCGGCCTTGGTCTGGCCGATGCCCGAAATATCGTCGCGCTCGCCCTCGACCGCCAGCAGCGCGGTCTGTTTGATGTCGCCGAGATCGATCACCGTTCCGCGATGTTCGAAGCTGTTGTTGGGCAGCGAGTGTTCCTGGAACACCTCCTCCACCGTCTGGAGGTAGAATTCGGCCGTCATGTCGCAGACCGAGCGATATTCGTCGTAGAAATCCTTGGTCATCTGCGCGCTGTCGTCGTCGCCTTCGACGAGGTGCTTGAACATCTCGTAATGGCTCAGCATGTGCGCGCCCAGGTTCATGCTCATGAAGCTGGCGAGCTGCATGAAGCCGGGATAGACGCGGCGGCCCGCGCCCGAATACTGGGCAGGCACGGTCGCGATCACGTTCTGCTTGAACCAGCTCAAGGGCCGCTTCATCGCGACATCGTTGACCGTGGTC
The DNA here is from genome assembly GCF_003363135.1 of Alteriqipengyuania lutimaris. Classification (NCBI taxonomy): domain Bacteria; kingdom Pseudomonadati; phylum Pseudomonadota; class Alphaproteobacteria; order Sphingomonadales; family Erythrobacteraceae; genus Alteriqipengyuania; species Alteriqipengyuania lutimaris. The sequence continues at coordinate 864,837 of NZ_QRBB01000001.1, forward strand.
GGGCTTTCGCGCGTGTCGATCGGCCCGCCCATCATGGTCAGCGTCCTGGGCGCAGCCTTGTCCTTCGCCCCGTTCATCAGCGCGGTCGCGGCGAGCGCCGGGACCGACGGCTGGCAGACCGCGACCATGTGCGCAGGCCGCCCCTCGTTCCGCTCCGCAATCACCTGCAGGAATTCGACGAGATAATCGATATAGTCGTCGAGGTCGAAACGCCCTTCGCTCAGCGGGACGTCGCGCGCGTCGTGCCAGTCGGTGATGAAGACTTCGGAATTCTCGACCATCCGCTCCACCGTGCCACGCAGCAGGGTCGCGAAATGTCCGCTCATCGGGGCGACGATCAGCACGGCGGGCGCATCTTCGGGCAGGTCGGCGCGGCGGAACCGCTTCAGGTCGCCGAAGGCGCGGTGCAGCACCAGCGTTTCGGACACCGCGTGGTCCTTGCCGCCGACTCGCACGCTCTCGATGTCGAACTCCGGCTTGCCGCGACGAATGGTGGCATGAGCGAAGACCTCAAGCGCTGAGCCCGCGATCGGGCCGATGCCGGCATAGGCCATCGGATTGCGCGGATTGGTGAGCCATTCGGAGCCGATCGAGGCCATCGCGCTGGCACTGTTGAGCCAGGCGGCCTGGAGTTCGTAGGCGTGATAAAGCAAAGCAGACCTCTTGACGTGACGTCGCCGGCAGGGGGCGGCAAGGGCAATGTGGGCATTACCTGCTCTTCTTGCCATCATTGTGCAATGCACAAGGTGGATTGCGGGTCCTTGGCCGTGGATTTCCCCGGCCCGTGGCGCTAGGCGCAAAGCCCCATGGATCGCGAACATCAGACATCCGCACGGCGCAGGCGCAAAGCCTTGTCGAAGGGCGCCGCAAAGGACGCCGCCGAAGCCGACAACGCGCGTTCGCTCGCGCCGCTGCGGCTGATCTTTCGCGAGGCCTTCAGCTATCCGGACAAGGTCGCCTATGCGCTGCTGGCGCTGGTGATCACCGCTGCCGCGACCCTGGCGATTCCCGCCGCGCTACAACTGGTGATCGACCGCGGCTTCGCCGATGGAGGCGATCCGGGCTCGATCGCGCGCTGGTTCCGCTACCTCTTCCTGATCGTGTGCGTGCTGGCACTGGGCACCGCGCTGCGATTCTATTTCGTCAGCTGGCTGGGGGAGCGGGTGGTCGCGAACCTGCGGCTGAAGGTGCAGCGCAACCTGCTGCGCCAGGAGCCCGGCTTCTACGAGGCGAACAGCCCCAAGGAGATTTCGAGCCGACTGACGAGCGACACCGCGATCATCGAACAGGTGGTCGGCACCACGCTGTCGGTCGCGCTGCGCAACGTGCTGATCGCGGGCGGCGGGACGATCTACCTGTTCGTGCTCGCGCCCCGGCTCACGATCATGCTCGCCATCGCGATCCCCGCGATCATCGTGCCGGTCACCCTGTTCGCCCGCCGCCTGCGTTCGGTCAGCCGCGCGAGCCAGGACCGGGTGGCGGACGTGGGCTCGCTTATCACCGAGACGCTCTCGGCCATGGAGATCGTCCAGGCCTTTACCCAGGAACGGCGCGAGCACGAGCGGTTCGCGGGCGCGGTGGAGCGGATTTTCGATACCGCGCGCCGCCGTATCCTGATCCGCTCGATGATGACCGGGGTGGTCATCACATTGGGCTTCGGCGCCCTCGTGCTGCTGATGTGGCGCGGAGCGGTGGGCGTGGCCGAAGGGACGATCACCGGCGGAACGATCGGCTCCTTCGTGCTGACCGGCGTGTTCGTTGCGGGCGCTTTCGGCGCGCTGACCGAGGTCTATGGCGATCTTCTGCGCGGCGCGGGCGCGGCGGACCGGCTGGCCGAGCTGCTCCGTGCAGAGCCGCAGATCGCGCCCCCGGCCAAGCCGCAGCCGCTGCCCGTGCCCGCCCGAGGCAGCCTCTCCTTCCGCAATGTCGGTTTCGCCTACCCGACGCGGCCCGGCGAGCGCGTGCTCGAAGACCTCACGCTCGAGGTGCAGCCGGGCGAAACGGTCGCGCTGGTCGGGCCCTCGGGCGCGGGCAAGTCGACGCTCTTCCTCCTCGCCCAGCGCTTCTACGACCCGCTCGAAGGCACGATCCGGATCGACGGCATCGCCTTGCCCAGCGCCGATCCGGCGGACATCCGCGAGCGGATCGCCTATGTGCCGCAGGCGGGGACGCTGTTCTCCGCCAATGCGCGCGACAATCTGCGCTACGGCCGCTGGGACGCGAGCGACGAGGAGATCTGGGAGGCCGCGAAGCTCGCCAATGCCGGCGAGTTCATCGAGAACCTGCCCCACGGCCTCGACACCGACCTCGGCGAGGACGGCACCCGCCTCTCGGGCGGGCAGCAGCAGCGCATGGCGATCGCGCGGGCCATCCTGCGCGACGCGCCTATCCTGCTGCTCGACGAGGCGACCAGCGCGCTCGACGCGCAGAGCGAGCGGCTGGTACAGGATGCGCTGGCCCGGGTGATGCGCGGGCGCACCACGCTCGTCATCGCGCACCGGCTGGCGACCGTGCGCGAGGCGGACCGGATCGTGGTGATGGATGGCGGGCGGATCGTGCAGCAGGGCACGCATGACGAATTGCTGGCACGCGGTGGCCTCTATGCGCGGCTCGCGAAGCTCCAGTTCGCCGAGGCGCCCGAAAACGGTGCCGCCTGAACGCGATTCTGATCGACGAGCGACATAGCCGGCCCGACGGGCGTCGATGCTTTGGCGGTCTGAAAGTCTATGGCAATATCGCGCGTAATCGGCCGTTCATCGTGGGCGGCGATATTGCAAATGTTTGAACACAGGGGACAATCATGATCCGCACCATCCTTGCCACCACCGCCAGCGCCGTCGCGCTGTCTCTCGCCGCACCCGCTCTCGCGCACGATCACGCGGCGGGCGAAACCGAATTCCTGCTCCAGGACGGCGCCGCAGACGAGGGCGCGGCCCAGACCCCCACGATGAGCTTCGGCGAATGGGGCGTCGATACCGCGTTGCTGTCCGACAGCATCGATCCGGGCGACGACTTCTTCGCCTACGTCAACCAGGAGTGGCTCGACGCGAACCCGCTGCCGCCCGAATACAGCCGCTTCGGCGCGTTCAACCTGCTGCGCGAGAAATCGACGAGCGATGTGAAGACGCTGGTCGATAGCCTGCTGGCGAAGCCCGCATCGCAGCTGACCGGGGACGAGAAGCGGATCGTCGATGCCTATAATTCCTACTACGACACCGACGCTATCGACGCCGCCGGCCTCGCGCAGGCGCAGCCTTATCTCGACAAGATCCGCGACGCCGGCACGCTTGCCGAACTCGCCACGCTGTGGGGCACGCCGGGCTATTCCTCGCCGCTGGGCGGGGGCGTGAACGTCGATTCCAAGGAACCGACGCGCTATTCGGTCTATATTGGTTCGGGTGGCCTCGGCCTGCCCGATCGCGACTACTATCTCGACGAGAGCGAGAAGGGCCGCGAGATCCAGGCGAAGTATCGCGAATACCTCACCTTCCTGATGACCGAGGCCGGGTACGACGATCCCGCCGCGATGGCGCAGTCGGTCTATGATTTCGAAGACCAGATCGCGCGGACCGTCTCGTGGGATCGCGCGACCCGTCGCAACCGCGACCTGACCTACAACGCGCTGACCCCGGTCGAGCTGGGCGAATTGTCGGGCGCCTTTCCGCTCACCGCGCTCCTGACCGCGAGCGGCTTTGCCGAGACCGACCGTTTCATCGTCGGCGATCTCCCGCCGAGCCTCGAAGAGGTCGAGGAGCTTGGCCTGACGCAGGAAACGCTCGACAAGATCGGCGGCGGCACCCCTGCGATGATGGCGCTGATCGCCGATACTCCGGTGGAAATGCTGCAGGCCTGGACGATCAAGGAATTCCTCGAGAACAACGCCTCGGTCCTGCCTTCGCGCTTCGACGAAGCGGACTTCGAATTCTACGGCAAGACGCTGCAGGGCACGCCCGAACAGCGCCCGCGCTGGAAGCGCGCGATCGGTGAATCCGAAGGCCTGCTCGGCGAACTGCTCGGCAAGTCCTACGCCGCCGAGTATTTCCCGGCCGAGAACAAGGCCGCGATGGAAGAACTGGTCGCGAACCTGCGGGTCGCGCTGCGCGAATCGATCGGCGACATCGACTGGATGGGTGAAGAGACCAAGGAAGAGGCGCTGGCCAAGCTCGACGCCTTCGATCCGAAGATCGGCTATCGCGACAATCTGGAAACCTACGAAGGGCTGGAGATCACCCCTGGCGATCCGATCGCGAACCGGATGGCCGCGGCGCGCTGGCAGTGGCAGGACAGCCTTTCCAAGCTCGGCGGCCCGATCGATCGGACCGAGTGGTTCATGCTGCCCCAGACGGTCAACGCCTATTACAACCCGACCAAGAACGAGATCGTCTTCCCGGCGGCGATCCTGCAGCAGCCGTTCTTCGCACTGACCAACGATCCGGCGGTCAACTACGGCGGGATCGGCGGCGTGATCGGACACGAAATGGGCCACGGCTTCGACGACCAGGGCTCCAAGTCCGATGGCACCGGCATGCTGCGCAACTGGTGGACCGACGCCGACCGCGCGGCCTTCGACGAACGCGGCAATGCGCTGGTGGAGCAGTACAACGGCTTCTGCCCGCTCGGCGATGGCGAGACCTGCGTCAACGGCCGCCTCACGCTGGGCGAGAATATCGGCGACCTTGGCGGCCTGAGCCTCGCCTACCGCGCCTACAAGCTCAGCCTCAATGGCAAGGAAGACAAGGTGATCGACGGCCTCACCGGCGACCAGCGCTTCTTCCTCGCGTGGGCGCAGGTGTGGCGCAGCCAGCAGCGCGAAGAGGCCGCGCGCCAGCGTCTGCTGACCGACCCGCACAGCCCGGAGGAGTTCCGGGTCAACGGCGTCGTGCGCAACATGGACGCCTGGTACGAGGCGTTCAACGTGACCCCGCAGGACGATCTCTATCTGCCGCCGGAAGAGCGCATCAGCATCTGGTAAGGCCGTAAAAGCCTGCCGGAATGGCATTCGGGGGCCGTGCAAGGTTGACTTGCGCGGCCCCTTCGCTTTGAGCGCTGGCCATGGACACCATCGTCACCGCAATCCTGCTCGGCATCCTCGAAGGGCTGACCGAATTCCTCCCCGTTTCATCGACCGGGCACCTGATCCTCGCCCAGGCGTGGTTCGGCTACGATCCCGCCGTCTGGCGCCAGTACAATATCATCATCCAGCTGGGCGCGATCCTGGCGGTCGTGGTGACCTATTTCAAAACCTTCTGGACGATGGGCATGGGGCTTCTGCGGGGCGAGCGGGCATCGATCATGTTCGTCCGCAACATCCTGCTCGCCTTCCTGCCCGCGGCGGTGATCGGCCTGCTGATCCTCGACGTGATCGACGCCATGCTCGAAAGCCCGGCGGTGGTCGCAACCGCGCTGATCATCGGCGGGATCGCGATCCTCGTGCTCGAAAAGGCGATTCCGACGCGCGAGGAGCAGGGGGTGGAAACGCTTTCGTGGAAGACCGCGATCGGCATCGGCTTCGTCCAGTGCCTTGCGATGATTCCCGGCACCAGCCGCTCGGGCGCGACGATCATGGGCGCGCTGGCGATGGGCGTGGGCCGCAAGACCGCGGCCGAGTTCTCCTTCTTCCTCGCGGTACCGACCATGCTCGGCGCATCGGTGGTCAAGATCTTTCAGGAGCCCGAGCTGCTGGCGGGCACCGCCGCGATCGGCTGGACCCACATCGCGCTCGGCTTCTTTGCGAGCTTTCTCGTCGCGCTGGTCGTGGTCCGCGCCTTCGTCGCCTATGTCAGCAAGCGCGGCTTTGCGCCTTTCGCCTGGTACCGCATCGTGGTCGGCTCGGTGACGCTGATCTGGCTCTTTGCGCTCTGAGGCTCGGACAGTCCCACCGGCCGATGGCGTGTTTTCGGGAACCAAGCGCGGAAAACCGGGTTCCCTGAAAGCAAACTTAACACAGGTTTACGTTCTTACGGCCCATGGGACTACTCATTCTTCTTTGCAGCGGCGCAGTGCTCGGCTGGCTGGTCGCGTTGATCACCGGGGCCGACAATAGCCGTGCCGCGTGGCTGCGGGTTGGCCTGGGCGCGGCCGCAACCGTTCTTTCCGGCGCCGCGGTAAGCGAAGTTCCCCTGATCGAGACGCTGGGCGTGAGAGCGCTGCTGGTGTCGCTTGCGACCGGATGCACGGTCCTCGCCCTGATTTCGCTTATGGATCCGATCGCGCGTCGCTGAAATCCGCATTTCGCGCGTACAATACGGCAATTGCAGGGTATCCGTGTGGCGAAAAGATGGCTAAGCGAGTCTCCCAACCAATTTAGGGGAAGACTCATGAAGACCACTTTCAAGACCGCTCTGCTCGCTTCGACCGTCGTGCTGGGCCTCGGTCTCGCCGCTTGCGCCGAAACCGAAACCACCGAAGCCGAAGACACGATGGCTGAAGACACCATGGCCGAAGACACCATGGTCGAAGAGCCGATGGCCGAAGACGCGATGGCTGAAGATGCGATGGCCGAAGACGCCATGGCCGAAGACGCGATGGCCGACGACGCGATGGCCGAAGACACCATGACCGAAGAAGGCATGGAAGAAGAAGCAGCTGAGTAATCGCGCTTCGTCTTCGCGATGAATCAGACCGGCCCCGAAGCGATTCGGGGCCGGTTTTCTTTTGTCCGAAGGGCGTCCGCTCCCCGCAGGGAGGGAGGGGTCAGACCGGCTGCGCGCCGCTCCCCCGCCCGCCGCGCAGCAGGTATTCCTGCGTGCCGACGTTCACCACGTTGTCGACGTCGATGACGGCCGAATTGGCGTAGGTGAAGGCAGGCGGCAGCTTCTGGTAGAGCGTCTCGAAATCCCGCTCCACGGTCTTGCGGTACAGATCCTCGAAGCTTTCGATCACGAAGTAGGTCGGCTGCAGGTCGCTGATGACGTAATCGGTGCGCATCACCCGGTCGACGTTGAGCATGATGCGGTTGGGGCTTTCCGCCTCGACCGAGAACACCGCCTCGGTCGGGCCTGACAGAATGCCCGCGCCATAGGCGCGCAGATCGTCGCCGCCTTCCATGATCAGCCCGAATTCGACCGTGTACCAGTACAGCGCGCCGAGCGCCTTGAGGCGGTTGTGCTTCATCGCCCGCCAGCCCGCGCGGCCATATTCCTGCATGTAGTCGGCGAAGACCTGGTTGGTCAGCATCGGCACGTGGCCGAACACGTCGTGGAAGACGTCGGGTTCCTGGATGTAGTCGAAGGTTTCGCGCGTGCGGATGAAATTGCCCGCCGGGAAGCGGCGGTTGGCGAGGTGCCAGAAGAAGATGTGATCGGGGATCAGCATGGGCACCGGCACCACGCTCCACCCCGTCATTTGGCCGAGATCTTCCGACAGGACCTTAAAATCGGGCACGCCGCCCGCACCCAGATCGAGCCGTTCGAGCCCTTCGAGAAACGCGGTCGCCGCGCGCCCGGGGAGGACCTCCATCTGGCGCGCGAACAGGTCGTCCCAGATCGCGTCGTCTTCGCTGTCGTACTCGGTCTGCTTGGGCTCAAGCCAGTCCTCGCCGACATGCGAGGGGCGCTTGAGCGGCGCGGTGAAGACATCGTCCGGCATGACCGGGATGTCGGCAAATTTGTCGTCGCGGTTGAGTACTGCTTCCATGCCGGGGCAGATAACATCTCGGACGCTGACAAACAATTTATCCCGGCGCGCCCCGATCGCGACTTTATTAGTCTACGCGCGCGTGAGCCTGTGTCAGTACAGTGCCTGCGTCGTCGAGCGCCGCCAGCTCCAGCGCGTCACCACTGTGCCGCAGCGCGAGATGCAGCTTGTCGCCGACGATTGCAGGCGAGCGGGCGCTGAAACCGAAATGGCGAACCCGGTTCTCGCCGAGCACATCGCCGGCCAGCTTCAGAAGAAGCGTCGCGATCAGCGGGCCATGGACCACCGGGCCGCGATAGCGCTCGACCTCGCGCGCATAGGGCGCGCCGTAGTGGATGCGATGCGTGTTGAAGGTGAGCGCGGAGAAGCGGAACAGCAGCGCTTCGGTGGGCGCGATGGTTTCTATCCGGTCCCACGCGGTCGGATCGAAGCGGCTGTCGGTTACTTCGGGCGGCACCAGCGGCGCATCCGCCGGCGCGGCTTCGCGATAGACCAGCGTCTGCTCTTCGCGGATCGCGGGCTCGCCATTGGCGGTGATCGCGTGTTCCAGCTTCAGGAAGGCGAGGCGGCCGCTGCGCCCCTCCTTCTCCTCGATCGAGACCACGCGGCTGAGCTTGTCGATCCGGTCGCCCAGCGCGAGCGGGGTCAGAAACTCGATCTCGCTGCCCGCCCACATCCGGCGCGGCAGGTCGATCGGCGGGTAGAGGCTGGCGGGATCGTCGCTGCGCGCCGGGTGCCCATCCTCGCCCAGCATCGCGGTGGGGGCCTGCGGGGTGCACAGGCAGAAGTGGATACCCTGCGGCATCGCGGGCGTCTCCGGCGGCGACCGGTCGAGCGTCGCGAGCCAGCGGGCGGCCAGCGCCTCGTCGAGCCGGTCGGCGGCGCGCGCCTCGCGCCCGACCCAGTCGGACCAGTCGGCCATCAGGCCGCGCATTCGAAGATCGCGGCGAGCCCCTGCCCGCCGCCGATGCACATCGTCTCGAGCGCGTAGCGCCCCTGCCGCCGGTGCAACTCGTGCGCCATGTCGGCAAGGATACGCACGCCGGTCGCGCCGATCGGGTGGCCGAGCGAGATTCCCGAGCCGTTGACGTTGAGGATGTCGCGGCGCGAATCATCCTCGCTCCAGCCCCAGCCTTTCAGGACCGACAGGACCTGCGGTGCGAATGCCTCGTTCAGCTCGATAAGGTCGATATCGTCCCAGCTTCTGCCGCTGCGCGCGAAGAGCCGCTCGGTCGCGGGGACGGGCCCGATGCCCATGCGTGCCGGGTCGCAGCCTGCGGCCGCCCAGCTGTCGAACCACAGCATCGGCTCGAGGCCGAGCTCCTCCAGCTTGTCTTCCGCGACGACGAGGCACGCGGCGGCGGCATCGTTCTGCTGGCTGGCATTGCCTGCGGTGACGATCCCGTCCTTCTCGATGGCACGCAGCGCGCCGAGGCTTTCCATCGAGGCGTCGGGGCGGAAGCCCTCGTCACGGTCGAACGTGACCGGGTCCTTGCGCCGCTGCGGCACTTCGACCGGCACGAGCTGCGCATCGAACTTGCCCGCATCCCACGCGGCTGCGGCCTTCTGGTGCGAGGACACGGCGTATTCGTCCGCCGCCTCGCGGCTGATGTCGTAATCCTTCGCGAGGTTTTCGGCGGTTTCGATCATGCCCGAGATCACGCCGAAGCGCTCGATCGGCTGGCTCATCAGGCGGCCGCGCGTCAGCCGGTCGTACAGCGAAATATCGCCCATCTTCGCGCCGTGGCGCGCCTTTGTGGTGTAATGCTCCACGTTGGACATCGATTCGACGCCGCCCGCCAGTACGCAATCGGCCGCGCCGGTCTGGACCATCATCGCCGCTTCGATCACGGCTTGCAGCCCCGAGCCGCAGCGCCGGTCGAGCTGGAAGCCGGGGACCTCGATCGGCAAGCCCGCAGCGAGCCACGCCCAGCGCCCGATCGCGGGCGCCTCGCCGCTGCCATAGCCTTGCGCGAGCACGACATCGTCGACCCGCGAGGGATCGACGCCGCTGCGCGCCACCAGCGCCTTGATGATCTGCGCGGCAAGGTCGCCTGCTTCGAGCGGGGTCAGGGTACCGAGGAAGCGCCCCACCGGCGTGCGCAGGGGCGAGACGATGGCGGCGCGGCGCAGCGCACTCATGCCGATGCTCCCGCGGCGAATTCGCGCAGCATGTGCTTGGCGACCTGCAGTTGCAGAATCTGCGTGGTCCCTTCGTAGATGCGGTAGAGCCGCGCATCGCGGAAGAAACGCTCCGCGTCGTATTCGGTCAGGTAGCCCGCGCCGCCGTAGATCTGCACCACCCTGTCGACCACCCGGCCGCACATTTCGGAGGCGAAGACCTTGAACGCGGCGGCGTGCTTGATCGTGTTCTCGCCCCGGTCGACGCGCGCGGTCACGTCCGCCATCATCGCCTCGGCCGCGTAGATCTCGGTCCAGCTTTCGGCCAGCATCGCCTGGATCAGCTGGAAATTGGCGATCGGTTCGCCGAAGGCCTGGCGCTCGTTGGCATAGCGCAGCGCGCTGTCGAGCGCGCGCTTGGCGTAGCCCGTGCTTGCCGCGCCCACGGAAATGCGGCCATTGTCGAGGCTCTGCATCGCGAAGCGGAAGCCCTGGCCGGGCTCGCCGCCGAGCAGCGCGTCGGCCGGCACGTGCACGTCCTCCAGATAGACGTCGGACACGTGGCTGCCCGCCTGGCCCATCTTGTGATCGGCGCTGCCGGTCGACATGCCGGGGATGTCCATCGGCACGATGAAGGCGCTGACATGCGCGTTCTTGGGCAGCGCCTCCTTCTCGGTCCGCGCCATGATCAGCGCGACGTCGGCATGGGGTGCGTTGGTGATGTAGCGCTTGGAGCCGTTGAGGATCCAGCCATTGCCGTCGGGATCGCGCTTGGCGGTCGTCTGCATTGCCGCGCTGTCCGATCCGCTGCCCGGCTCGGTCAGGCCGAAGCACGCGATTTCGCCGCTGGCGATGCGCGGCCACCACTCGGCCTTCTGCGCGTCCGTGCCGCCGTTCTTGATCGCCGAATTGAACATGCCGACATTGATCGAGAAGATCGAGCGGAAGGCGGGCGCGGCATAGGCCATCGTCTTCACTGTCTGCGCATATTGCGTCACGCTGAGTCCCGCGCCGCCATATTCCTCGGGCACGGTCAGGCCGAACAGGCCCATGTCCTTCATTTCATCGACGATGTCGGCAGGGATCTTGTCGTTCGCGATCACATCCTTCTCGGCCGGAATCAGCCGTTCGCGCACATAGCGCTGCAACTGCTCGTGAAACTGCTCGAAAGTGTCTGCATCCATTCCCGACATTGTGATCCTTTAGCGTTCGCGTGTTCGCCAGATAGGCTGGGGACGCCGGACGAAGCCGCATGCTCCGCCCGGCGGGAGCCTCAGTTCTCTTCTTGCGAGCCTTCGATCTCGGCCATGATGTCGGCGGCGGCAGCTTCGGCCGCGGCGGCATCGTCCTCGACCGAGCGACGCACTTCCTCGGCCCGATCTTCGGCGGTCTGGGTTTCGACCGGCGGGGGCGGCGGGGCCGCAGTATCGACGGTGTCGTCCTCGAGCGGTTCGTCGGTCACGTCTTCCAGCGCTTCGTCGGCAACGATCTCGACATCCTCGGCGACCACTTCGTCGCTGGCATCGTCGGAATCGCCGCAGGCCGAAAGCGCGAGAGCGCTTGCGCCGACCAGCCCCATGCGAATCATGAATTTCATCTGCCCATCCTCCATTGGAAATGTCTCGCGCGATGCGGCGTAGCACCTGTTCGCGCTGTGCCAAGCTAAGCAGAGCGGGGCCGCGGAGCAAAGGGAAATGCGAAGCGAGCGGGCCGGAGCGGGGAGCTTTGCGGGCCATGCTTAGCTGCTTGTTAACCACTCGCCTCTAAGCGTAATGCGCATGGCCCAAGCTCGCGAACAGATCCCCGCCCATATTGCCAAGCGCCCGTCGCTTGGCCGTCCCTCGATGATTATCGGCGGGCTGATCGCGGCCGCCGCGGTGGCGTCGATGCCGGTCGCGGCGCTGATGGCGCAGCCGGCGTCCGCGCCCTTCGTCGTGGTGGAGACCAATCGCGGCTACGCGACGCTCCAGTCGGCGGTCGACGCGATCGGATCGAGCGAGGGCAGCATCGCCATTCAGCCGGGCACTTATCGCCAGTGCGCGGTGCAGGAGGCGGGGCGCATCGCCTTTCTCGCGACCGAGCCGGGCGAAGTCGAATTCACCGGCACCGCCTGCGAGGGCAAGGCCGCCCTCGTGCTGCGCGGCGACGAGGCCAGCATCTCGGGCCTCATCTTCAGCCGGATCGCCGTCGACGATGGCAACGGCGCGGGCATTCGCCACGAGGCGGGCAAGGTCACGATCGCCAATTCGTGGTTCCGCGACAGCCAGCAGGGCATTCTCACGGCGAACGATTCGATGCTGCGACTGGTGGTCGACCGCTCCACCTTCACGCGGCTCGGCACCTGCGAATATTCGGGCGGGTGCGCGCACTCGATCTATACCGGCGATATCGGCCATTTCCGCGTGACCCGCAGCCGGTTCGAGCAGGGCACCGGCGGGCACTACGTCAAATCGCGCGCCGCGATGGTCGAAATCGCAGCCTCCAGTTTCGACGATTCGGCCGGACGGGGGACCAATTACATGATCGACCTGCCTGCCGGAGCGCGCGGGCAGATCACCAACAACTGGTTCGTGCAGGGGCAGGACAAGGAAAACTACTCGGCCTTCATCGCGGTGGGTGCCGAAGACCAGCTCCACAGCTCCGACGGCCTGACGATCGCGGGCAACGACGCGCGTTTCGTGCCCTCGGTGTCGCGCAACTCCACCTTCGTGGCCGACTGGACCGGCGCGAGCCTGCGGATCACCGACAACCGGCTTGCGGGCGGCCTCCAGCCGTTCGAGCGCCGCTAGGCCACCGGCCTGGCGCTGAAACCCGGCGCGTAGGAGACTTCGCCTTTCGGGCGCGGACCCGAGCCGATCATCCGGACCTGGAAATATCCGGGCAGCGCTCCGGGCAGGACGAGCTCGGGGTCGGCACTGAACCCGAAGCGCGTGTAGTACCCGGGGTCGCCGAGCAGCACGAGGCCGCGCGCGCCGCGCGCCTCAAGCCGCACCAGACTTTCTTCGACGAGCTGCGAGCCGATGCCCGTGCGTTGCCGCGTGGGCATCACCGACACGGGGCCTCCCGCGAACCATCCCGCCGAGCCATCCGAGATCGTGATCGGCGAAATGGCGATATGGCCGACGATCGCCTCGTCTAGATTGGTCGCCACCAGCGACAGCACCAGATCGCCGTCGGCGCGCAGCGAATCGACGATGTCGTGTTCGTTGCCGGACGAATATCCGTCATTTGCAAAGGCGGCGCGGGTCAGTGCGTGGATGGCGGGTGCATCGCCTTCCACTTCATCGCGAATTGTCAGCTTGCGCATTACAGCAGATGACCGGACCGGTCGCGCTTGGTTGCCAGATAGCGTGCGTTGTGCGGATTTGTGCCCGTATCCAAGGGGACCCTTTCGACGATTTCGATACCTTGCCCTTCGAGCGCGGTAAGCTTCGCCGGATTGTTCGTCAGCAGCCGGATACGTGAAATCCCCAGTAGGGAAAGCATCCGTCCCGCAATGGGAAAGTCGCGCGATTCGTCGGGCAGGCCGAGCCGCTGGTTCGCTTCGACCGTGTCGTACCCCTGCTCCTGCAACTGGTAGGCGCGCAGCTTGTTGACCAGCCCGATCCCGCGCCCTTCCTGCCGCAGGTAGAGCACGATCCCATAGCCGCCATGCTCGGCCTCGCGGGCGGATGCGGCGAGCGCGTGATCGAGCTGCGGGCCGCAGTCGCACTTGAGGCTGCCGAAGACGTCGCCGGTGAGGCATTCGGAATGAATCCGCACGAGCGGAACCCGGTCGGCGCTCTGCCGCCCGATGGTGATCGCGGCATGTTCGCGCAGGTCCGCAGGGGAGCGGAAGATAGCTATGTCGGCCTGCTCGGCGACCGAGATCGGCAGGCGCGTGCGCGCCGCGATGCGCAAGGATTCGGGTGCGGCAAAGGCCTCGAGATCGCGCGTGGCGACTTGCACGGGTTCCTCCTCGGGCACGGCGTCGACGAGGAAGGCCGGCAGAATGCCCGCCTGCCGGGCGATCTCGAGCGCGGTCGCGGGCCATGCGCCATCGGGCAGCGCGAGCGCGCGGAACGGGCCCTTCATCGGATTCGCCATGTCGAGTGCGGGATCGGCGACGGCGCGCGCCAGATCGAGCGCGAAGGGCTCCCCACCCTCGATCAGGACCGGCGCATGGGGCAGCGCGGCGGCGCGCTGGTTGGCGAGCTTGAGCGTCTGTGCGCGGGCCGCCGAAATCAGCATCGCATCGCTGCGGATATCGGGCACGGCGACCGTTTCGACCGGGGTCAGCATGGGCCCGCCGTCGCCCGCGTCGACCCGGATCGGCCAGCCGTGCCGCAGCGCGTCGATCGCCTGGGCCAGCGCGCGCGGGTTGCCGGGCGCGGACCCGTTCAGAGTGCAAACTCCGTGGTCAGCGGGACATGGTCCGACGGACGCTCCCAGTTGCGCGCTTCTTCGAGAATGGTGTGCCCGGTCGCCTGCTTCGCGAGCTCGGGGCTGGCCCACATGTGGTCGAGCCGGCGCCCCTTGTCGTTGGTCTGCCAGTTGGGATTGCGATAGCTCCACCAGCTGTAATAGCGCTGAGGCGCGGGCACATGCTCGCGCCCGATATCGGTCCAGCCGTGCGCGTCCATGAAGCGCTGCAGCGCCTCCACCTCGATCGGCGTATGGCTCACCACTTTCAGCAGCTGCTTGTGGCTCCAGACGTCGCTTTCGAGCGGGGCGATGTTGAAATCGCCCACGATCAGCGTCGGTTGGTCCACCTTGTCCGCCCACTGCGCCATCCGCTCGAGGAAATCGAGCTTCTGGCCGAATTTCGGATTCACGTTGCGGTCGGGCACGTCGCCGCCCGCGGGGACGTAGACGTTCTCGATCACCATGCCCTGATGCGCAGGGTCGGTCAGACGCACGCCGACGTGTCGCGCCTCGCCATTATCCTGCCAGTCGTAGCGGGAGATTTCCTCGAACGGCAGGCGGCTGACGGTGGCGACACCGTGATAGCCCTTCTGCCCGTGGATCGCGATATGCTCGTAGCCGAGCTCTCGGAAAGCCTTGGCGGGGAAGGCTTCCTCGACGCATTTGATTTCCTGCAGGCACAGCACGTCGGGTGCGTGGGCGGTGAGGAATTGCTCAACCAGCGGCATGCGCAGGCGGACCGAATTGATGTTCCAGGTAGTGACAGAGACCATGCCCCGGCCCTATCCCGCGCGTCCGCACCCCGCAAGACGGGCGCGACTGGCTGTGTCCACACGCCATTCGCGAGATTGTCTTACACGGCCGCCAAAGGCATGGGATCGCCTAGATCCGCAGTCCGGGAGGAAAGCCTTCATGATCCGATTTACCGCCACCCTTGCGAAGCGCCGCGCCGTAACGCTTGCCGCAATCGCCGCCCTGCCGCTGGGTGCCTGCACGAGCACGACCAACTATTACGGGCCGGAAGATGCCGCACGATCTGCCGCCGCGCCGCAAGCGGGCACCGCGAAGAACGTGATCCTGTTCGTCGGCGACGGCATGGGCATCTCGACCATCACCGCCGCGCGGATCCTCGCCGGACAGCAGCAGGGCCTTGCGGGCGAGGAATACCGGCTGAGCTTCGAAGAGTTCGACAATGTCGCGCTGGTCAAGACCTACAACACCGATGCGCAGGTGCCCGACAGTGCGGGCACGGCGTCCGCCCTCAACACGGGCAGGAAGACGCGCATCGGCGTCATCAACACCGACCCGGACGCCCCGCGGGGCGATTGCGCCGGCGCGCAGGGCCACCTGATGCAGCCGATCGCGCAGGAGGCGCACGAGCGTGGCAAGGCGATCGGCATCGTCAGCACCGCGCGGATCACGCATGCCACCCCCGCCGCCGTCTATGCCAACAGCCCGGACCGCAACTGGGAGGCCGATTCGGACATTCCCGAAAGCCAGCGCGGCCTCGGCTGCAACGACATCGCGCAGCAGCTGGTCGAATTCCCCTTCGACCTCGCACTCGGCGGCGGCTCGCGCGCCTTCTTCGGCGAAGCGAAGGGCGGGGCGCGGCTCAACGCCGATGCCGACCTCCCGGCGCAATGGGCGGCGCGCACGGGCGGGAGCTTCGTGACCGATACGGCCGCCATGCGGCGTGCACCGCTCGATCGGCCGGTGCTCGGGCTCTTTTCCGGCAGCCACATGACCTACGAGCTGGACCGCGAGGAGGACACGAAAGAGCCGACGCTGACCGAGATGACCGCCGAATCGATTCGCCGGCTAGCCGACGATCCCGAGGGGTTCTACCTGATGGTGGAAAGCGGGCGGATCGACCACGGGCACCACGCCGGGCAGGCAGGCTACGCGCTGGAAGAGACGATCGAGTTCGCGCGCGCCATCCAGTACGCGGTCGAGAACACCGATCCGGAGGAAACGCTGATCCTCGTCACCGCAGATCACAGCCATGTCTTCACGATCGCGGGCTATCCGCAGCGCGGCAATCCGATCCTCGGGCTGGTCTATCCGCCCGCCAGCGGCGACGAGGACCATCCGGGCGGCACCGAGGGCCCCTCGCTGGCGGCCGACGGCAAGCCCTACACCACGCTCGGCTATGCCAACGGGCCCGGCGCGGTACAGGGCGAACGCCCGGTGCCCGAAACCGGGGCAAGCGCGCGCCAGCAGGCGCTGATACCGTCGGGATCAGAAACTCATGGGGGCGAGGATGTCGCGCTGTTCGGAACGGGGCCGGGCGCGCAGCGCGTGCGCGGCACGATCGAGCAGAACGTGGTCTACGACATCATGCGCGCCGCCTTCGGCTGGGAGGAGTGAGTCCTTTCCGCTCGCGGTGAATGCGCTAGCGCGCATCACCGCTGCGGGGCACTGCCCTGGATGGCGCCAGACCGGTCCGCCTGCGGATCGCGTCGGCGCCTAGGGCCGATAACAAAGGAAAACCCCCGTGCCGGGGGCATTGGCACGGGGGTTCCTTACGAGCGTTCGTCACGCTTGCGACAAGGCCTGTGGTATGAAGGGGAACCGCGGGGCAACAGGGGGGAAACCCGCTGGTTCTTCAGGCCTTGTGTGATCGAGAATAGGGTGGGTCGCCTTGCCTGCCAATGAACGTAGCCGGCATTCGACCGCACATCTCGGGCATCACTCGACGAACGGTTTACTGGGGCCGACGGGATGCGCGACGCGGATCCTTGTAGGTAAAGCTCGAGTCGCTGACAGAGAGGCCGTAGCGGTGGTTCGACAGCCGCACCGTCGTCCGGTTGTTCTGCGCATCGAGCGCGACCCAGTTGGTCAGTTGCCAGCCTGCCGGCGCGTTCGCATTGCGCACGAAGATCAGCGTGATGGTGCCGTATTCTGGCTTGTTCGGATCGCGCACCTCGACCGACAGGACGTCCGGGTTGCCGGTGCTGACCAGCTTCCCGTATTTCTTCACGTCGCGATTGGGATCGAGCAGCGCGCCCAGCGGCGAATTGCCGATCGGCCAGCGCTGCACCTGGTTGACCTCGTAGTCGATCATGGTGAGCGACTTGCCGTTGGACACGACCAGCAGCGGCACGCCCTTGGCGTATTCGAAGCGGATCTTGCCCGGACGCTTGAGCGTCATCACCCCGCTCACGGTCTGCCCGGCGCGGTCGGTCTGGGTGAAATTGGCGCGCATCGTGGAGATGCCGCGCAGTGCGCTCACCGCATTGTCCAGCTTGTCGGACTGGGCCACCGCAGCCGTGGGCAGGGCGACGGTCGCAACCGGCGCTGCACCCAGCATCGCAAGAGTGGCAAGCCCGGCGAGCGGGCGGCGAAGCATATCTTTCATGGTCGTCATGACGGCCTCCGTACAGGTCTCGGAGTGAACCGCGCGTGAGCGGCGCCGGTTCCGCGCCGCAAGCTTTTAAAAGCCGACCTTACTTGATCTTGGCTTCCTTGAACTCGACGTGCTTGCGCACGACGGGGTCGTATTTGCGGAAGGTCATCTTCTCGGTGATGTTCCGAGGATTCTTCTTGGTCACGTAGTAGAAGCCGGTGTCCGCAGTCGACACGAGCTTGATCTTGACGGTTGCGGGCTTCGCCATAACTCAATCCTGCCAGTTCAAGGGCCCGGCCATCGGTGCTTCGCCCCGACGGGGCTTCGCGATGTGCATCGGGTAAAAAAACAATAGGCGGCGCACGCGGCACCGCCCGATTGCACGCGCTATTGGCGGCGAGGGCGTGAAAAGTCAAGCTGCGAGTGGCGCTGCCGGCCGCCTACCAATCCTGGCGCGTGGGCTTGGAACGCTTGGCCTTGATATCGCCGCGCGCTTTCTTGGACTTGAGGCGCTTTGCCTTGCCCACGCGGTTGAGCCGGGTCTTCGCGCGCGTCTTGGGCCGGCGGTGCGCCTCGCGCAGCAATTCCTCCAGCTTCTCGCGCGCCAGCCCCCGATTCGCGTCCTGCGTGCGGTGCTCGCGCGCCACGATCAGGATGTCGCCGCTGTCGGTCAGGCGGCTGCCCGCAACCTCGCCCAGCCGGCGGAAGGCGAAGGGGGAGAGGCGCAGCTTGTAGGCATTGACCCGCAGCTGGACTTCGGTGGCGACCTTGTTGGCATTCTGCCCGCCGGGGCCCGAGCCTGCCACGAACCGCTCCTCCGCCAGAGTGTGTGCGCGTGCGATGACGTCGTCGATCATCGCGGTCCGATCACGATTCGCTAAATCCCAGCGCGGCGAAATCGGCCGGAAGCGGGCTGGTCGCGGCAATATCGGTCTTGCCCTCGCGCGCGACGGTGATGGCGCTGGCATGCAGCATGGTGCGCGGTGCGCCCGCCTTGCTGCCGTAGACCGGGTCGCCGAGCAGCGCGTGGCCGATCCCGCTGGCGGCATGGACACGAATCTGGTGCGTGCGCCCGGTCGCGGGATGGAATTCGACGAGCGTGTACCCGCCCTGCGTGGCGATCACCTTCCAGTCGGTGAGCGAGGGCTTGCCCTTCTTCGCGGGGATCATCCGCCAGCCTTTCTCGGCGCTGCTGATCTTGGCGAGCGACAGTTCGACCCGCCCCTCCTGCTCGGCGGGAATGCCCGCCAGCACGCCGTGGTAGACCTTGGTCACCGCCTGCGCCTCGAACGCGGCGGCGAAGCGCTTGTGCGCCTTGGGATTGCGGGCGAGCAGCAGGCAGCCGCTGGTGTCTGTGTCGAGCCGGTGGACCGCGCTGGGCGGACGCTGGAAGCCGAGCTTGAGCTGTTCGAGATGGTCCTCGAGGCACTCGCCGCCCCGGCGCGGGCGGTCGATCGGCAGGCCGGCAGGCTTGTCGATCACCAGCGCTTCGCCGTCTTCGTAGAGGATGGGAATGTTCATACCAGTTGTGCCTGCATCAATCCGCGCAGCGCGTTTCCGATCCAGAAACCGTTTTCCAGATCGCCCAGCGTGACTTGGCCTTCGACCGCGCGGCCTTCGGCAATCAGCGAATCGCGCAGCACGCCGGGCAGCAGGCCGAGCGCGAGCGGCGGCGTGACCAGCGTGCCGTCACGCTCCACGAACACGCTCGTCCAGCTGCCTTCGGTCACCAGCCCGTCGTCGCGCACCAGCAGCGCCTCGTGCGCGTCCAGCTCGTGCGCGGCGGCGAGAGCGTCGGCGTAGAAGCCGCGATCGGTCGTCTTGTGCCGCAGCCGCCAGTCGCCGGGCGCGACGGGCAGGGGCAGGGCGATGCAATCGAGCGGCGCCGTGGGCGTGGCGGGCAGCGGGGCGACCTCGATCGCCGTGGTGCCCGAGCGTGCGCAGACCAGGCGCACGCGCGCGGGGTCGGACAATTCGAAGCACAGCGCCTGGATCTGGTTGCGCGCGGCATGGCGGTCGAACGCAAAGCCCAGTTCGTGCGCGCTGGAGGAAAGGCGCGCGAGGTGCCCTTCGAGCAGCGGGATGCCCTCTTCGGGGTCGAAGCGCATGGTCTCGATCAGGTCGAAGGCGGGGGCGCGGCATTCCGGCCCGCTCGCCCGCGCAAAGCCCGCCTTGATCTGTGCCTCGCGCCATTCGGCCAGCGGTTCGCTGTCGGCCACGATCCCCGCGCCGACACCCAGCACGGCGGTGCCGTGGCCATTCTCGGTCGGGGTGATGCGCAAGGTCCGGATCGCGACGTTGAAGCTGGCCGTGCCGTCGGCGCCATAGGCCCCGATCGCGCCACAATAGGCTCCGCGCGCGTCACGCTCGAGCCGGTCGATCAGCTCCATCGCGCGGATCTTGGGCGCGCCGGTGATGGAGCCGCAGGGGAACAGCGCCGTCACGATATCGCGCAGGCCCGCATCGTCGCGCAGGTCGGCGCGCACCGTGCTCACCATCTGGTGGACCGTGGGGAAGGACTGGACGGCGAAAGGCTCTTCCACCCGCACCGACCCGGCTTTCGCGACGCGCGACAGATCGTTGCGCATCAGGTCGACGATCATCAGGTTCTCGGCGCGATCTTTCTCCGATTCCGCCAGCTCCTGCGCCGCCTTGCGGTCCTCCGCCGGGTCGGCATGGCGCGGGCGGGTGCCCTTCATCGGGCGCGCGGTGAGGCGGCCGTCGGCGGCTTCGAAGAACAGTTCGGGCGAGAGGCTGACGAGCGCATGGCTGCCGTCCCACACCACGCCGCCGTGCCCCGCATCGGACGCCTTGCGCAACTCGCGGTAGAGCGCCAGCGGGTCGCCGCGGCACGCGCCCGTCAGTGGCAGCGTGAGATTGGCCTGGTAGAGGTCGCCTGCCGCGATCGCCTCCTGCAACTGCGCAAAGCGCGCCTGCCACTCGCCGATCGTGATCGCAGGCTCCAGCGGCCCGAGGCTCGCCGTGCCGGGCGCGCGCTCCGCCAGCCAGGCATCGACCTCGCCCGCAGGGATCGCACGCTCCGATTCGAACAGCCCGAGCCACACGAGCGGGCCCGCCGCGCCGGTGCGGCCATCGGCGAGCGGGCGCAGCTTGGGTTCGAGCGCGAGGCCCGCCTCGTAGGCGAGATAGCCCGCCAGCACGCCGCCGCTTTCGGCCTGCGCGGCCTCGGCCTGCGCCAGCACGTCCTCGACCTCGTCCGGCCGCAGCGCGCGGAAGACCTTCAAAGGGTCCTCGAACAGGCGCGCGCCACCCGTCGCGCCGCCATGTTGGGCGGGGCGCGCATCGTCGAGCAGGATGAAGGGAGCCGCTGTCGCCATCGCATTCCCGCTCTATCGAAAGGGCAGCGAATTGGAACCACCTTGACGCTCCGCCGCACGCTCGCGCAGACCATCTGGCGACTGGCAAGGGAGGGTTCGGCGGTGAGCGCGTTATTTCTGGGTCGCAACGAAGCGGGCGAGGCGCAGGAACTGCTGCTGAGCCGCGCCAATCGCCACGGGCTGATCGCCGGGGCGACGGGTACGGGCAAGACCGTGACGCTGCAGGGCCTCGCCGAAAGCTTCTCCGCCGCCGGGGTCCCCGTCTTCCTCGCCGATGTGAAGGGCGATCTCGCCGGTCTCGCGGTTCCGGGTTCCTCCACCTTCAAGCATGCCGACAAGATCGAAGGCCGGGCGAAGGCGCTGGGCATGGACGATTTTGCCTATGCCGATTTTCCGGTCGTCTTCTGGGACCTGTTCGGCAAGCAGGGCCACCCGGTGCGCACGACCGTGTCCGAAATGGGCCCGCTGCTGCTCGCGCGGCTGCTCGACCTCAACGAGACGCAGGAAGGCGTGCTGCAGATCGTCTTCCGCTATGCCGACGAGAACGGCCTGCTGCTGCTCGATTTCGCGGACCTGCGCAGCATGCTCGCCTTCGCGGCGGACAATACGGGCACCGTCTCGGGCGAATATGGCCGGATCACCAAGGCTTCCATCGGCGCGATCCAGCGCGCGCTGCTGACCTTCGAGAGCGAGGGGGCGGACCGCTTCTTCGGCGAGCCTGCGCTGGAGGTGGACGACCTGTTCCGCGTGGATGCGAAGGGGCGAGGGTTCATCAACATCCTCGCCGCCGACACACTGATGCGCAGCCCCAAGCTCTACGCGACCTACCTGTTCTGGCTGCTCGGCGAATTGTTCGAAACGCTCCCCGAAGTCGGCGACCCGGACAAGCCGAAGCTGGTGTTCTTCTTCGACGAGGCGCACCTGCTGTTCGACGATACGCCCAAGGCGTTCCAGGACACGATCGAGACGGTGGTGCGCCTGATCCGGTCGAAGGGCGTGGGCGTGTTTTTCGTGACGCAGAACCCGGTCGACATTCCCGAGGAGATCGCGGGCCAGATCGGCAACCGCATCCAGCATGCGCTGCGGGCCTTCACGCCCAAGGATGCGCGCGCGATCAAGGCGGCGGCGCAGACCTATCGCACCAATTCCGATCTCGACGTGGCCGAGGCGATCACGCAGCTCAAGGTGGGCGAGGCGCTGGTCTCCACGCTGGACGAGGACGGCGCGCCCTCGGTGGTCGAGCGCACGCTGATCAGGCCGGCGCAAAGCCGCCTCGGCCCGCTGTCGCCGGGCGAACGCGCGGTGATCCTCGGCGCCAGCCCGCTGGCGGGCAAGTACGATCACGCGGTCGATCGCGAGAGCGCAGCCGAGGCGATCGCGCAGAAGATCGCCGACGCGGCCGAGACTGCGCAGGAGGTCGAGGAGAAGGGCGAGGCGGAGGTCGCCAAGCGTGCGCGCAAGAGCACCAGCATCTGGGGCAAGGCGATATCGCGCGGCAGCAAGGTCGCCGCGGGCTCCGCCGCGGGGATGGCGGCGCGCAAGGTGCTGGGCAAGCGATCGCGCGCCAACCCGGTGGCCTCGGGTGTCACCTCGGCAGCCGGTTCGATCGCCACCGATCTTGCAGGGCCGGTCGTCGGCAGTTTCGTGCGCAATCTCGTCGGCGGGCTGATGCGTTAGGGTGGCTGGGGCCGGATCCCGGCAACGCGACGCGCCGCGATCGATCTCGTCCCCGTTCGTGCTGAGCTTGTCGAAGTGCGGGTAGGGACGCTCTTGCGCATTCACCCTTCGACAGGCTCAGGACGAGCGGAGTGGTTTATATCCGCCGGTCGAAAGACGTCGAAGCACTACCCTCGCAAAGGAAACCGCATCTCGGCGCGCAACCCGCCTTCGGGCCGGTTGGTGAGTACCAGATCGCCGCGATGTTCGCGCATGATCGCGCGGGTAATGGTGAGGCCGAGGCCCGCGCCGCCCGTTTCGCGATTGCGGCTGGCCTCGCCGCGCTGGAAGGGTTCGAGCATGGCGGCGACCTTCCCGGGCGCGATGCCCGGCCCCTCGTCCTCGACCGCGATCACCGCGACATCGCCCTCGCGCGCGACCGAGACCATCGCCGTGCCGCCATAGCGCAGCGCGTTCTCGATCAGGTTGCGAAGGACGCGGCGCATCCAGGTGACCTGCACCGGGGCGACCACCCGCTGGGTCCCGGCGATCGTCACCGGTCGCCCCATATCCTCGAACTCCTCGACGACCGCCTCGACCAGCGCGGCAAGCTGGGTCGCTTCGGGCGGTTCCTTCGCCCGGCCGATCCGCGCGAGCGAGAGAATGTCGTCGAGCGATCGGCGTAGGTCCTCGATCACTTCGGCCATCCGCGCGCGCTGGGTCTCGTCGGGCACGCTCTCGATCCGCACCCGCAGCGCGGCGAGCGGGGTCTTGAGATCGTGCCCGATCGCGCCGAGCATCACGTCCTTCTCGTCCAGCAGCGCCGCGATCCGCGCCTCCAGCAGGTTGTGCGCCACGATCAGGCGGCTGACATCCGCCGGGCCCTCGGGCGGGAGCGGTTCGCCCGCGGTCTGCGTGGTCGCGAAGGTCTCCACCCGGCCGGTCAGGCGGGCGAGCGGGCGCGTGATCCGGCGCAGCACCAGGTAGGTGGCCCCCAGCAGAACGAGGAACAGCAGCACGGTCTGGATCGCGATCAGCTGCAGCGCGCCGGCTTCCATCGGGATACGCGCCGCGCGCGCGACGATCCATTCGTCTTCCCCGGTCCGGCGCAGGCCCGCCACCAGCAGCTCCTGCCGTTCGTCCATCAGGCGTGCGCCCAGGCCCGGGCGGGCGCGGATCACTTCGGCCAGCACCGGATCCTCGGCGAGCGGGCGGACTGCGACCACCAGTTCCTCGACCCCGATGCCCTGCCGCTCGAGAATGGAGCGCAGGCGTTCTTCAATCCCGCGGTCGCGTTCCTCACCGGGCCGCAGGGGAGACTCCGAGGCGACGATGCCGGCCATGCGGCGGGGCAGGCGCGCCCCGCGGCCCTCGCCGATGCGCCCGAATTCGAACCCCCGCCCGCGTGCCTCCTCGCGCATCTCGCGGCGCAGCGCGCGGCGCGCCTCGCGCCCCTCGGGCCCGGTTTCGGCAGTGCGCATGAGAACGAAGGCCGCCGCGTTGGCAGTCGCGAAGTCGCGCCTTTCCTCCACCGACCGGTAGAGCAGGAAGGCGGACACGGCCTGGCCGATCAGCAGCGTGATCGCGATGGCGAGCAGGCTCTGGCCGAGAAGGCTCTTCGGCATTGCGCGGGGTATCATGCGGAGGATGCGCGGGTGACGTCGGCGGCGAAGCGGTATCCGCCGCCGCGCACGGTCTGGATGAAATGCGGATTGCGGCTGTCTTCCTCGATCTTGCGGCGCAGGCGGCTCACCTGGTTGTCGACCGCGCGGTCGAACAGATGCGCCTCGCGCCCTTGCACCATGTCGAGCAGCCGGTCGCGATCGAGCACGGCGCGCGGGTGATCGAGGAAGGCGCGCAGCATGCGGAATTCGGCGGTCGAGATCGGGTGGACCGTGCCGTCGGGATCGGTCAGCCGCTGCTTGAGCGGATCGAGCCGCCAGCCTTCGAACAGGTAATGCGCGTCCTCGTTCTCGGCGGTGTCCGCGTGGCGGCCCGCGCGGCGGAGGACCGAGCGGATGCGCGCCACCAGCTCGCGCGGCTCGAACGGCTTGGTGACATAGTCGTCCGCGCCGATTTCCAGCCCGACGATCCGGTCGGTTGCCTCGCCCATCGCGGTGAGCAGGATGGTCGGCATGTTCTGCGCTTCGATCAGGTGGCGGGTGAACGAGAGCCCGTCTTCGCCCGGCATCATGATGTCGACCAGCGCGATGTCGGCGCTTTTCTCGCGCAGGATGGAGCGCGCGGCGGCGGCGCTTTCCGCCTCGAGCACGACGAACCCCTGGCCGACGAGATAATCGACCAGGGGTTCGCGAAGGGCGCGCTCGTCATCGACGAGGAGGACGGTGACGGCCGGTGGGGTGGGCGTATCGGCCACGGTAGCGGCGGTTACTGTCCGGCGCGCTCGGTGCGCCTCTGCTGCATGCGTTCCCGGCGCTCGGCACGCATGGCGTCGCGCGCGGCCTTGCGTTCCTCGGCGGTCACGGTGCCGTCGCTGTTCGCATCGGCGCGGTCGAAACGGGCGAGGGCATGCGCCGCGAACTCGGCCTGCGTGATCCGGCCGTCGCCATTGCCGTCGGCGCGGGCCATCATGCCCATGCCGCGATGGCCGCCGCGACGGCCCATCCGCATGCCGCGCATGCCGCGCCCGCGCTTTTCGCTGCGAGCATTCGCATCTTCGCCGCGGGCCACGCGACGTTCGGCACGGCGTGCCTGCCGCGCTTCGTCGGCGGCTTCGCGTTCGGCCGCGCTGATCGCGTTGTTGCCGTCGGTATCGATCCGCGCGATCCGCTGTTCGCGGCGCAGCTCGCGATCGGCGAGGTCGAGCACGCCGTCGCTGTTCAGGTCCATGCGGGCGAACCGCTCGGCAGATTTTGCAGAGATTTCGGCGCGGGTCATGGGGCCGGGGTTGCGTTCGCCGGGCTGGGCGAGGGCGGCAGTTCCGGCCAGCAGCGATGCGCCGGTGAGAGCAAGGACGAGAGTTTTCATGGCGGGGGTTCTCCTGGGGGCGGTTGGAGAGCTGCGGAACGGGAGGGGGATTGGGGGAAGATCGAAACCCGCTCCGCAGCTCGTGAAACCCGTTATAGACCTGCTTTGTCGCACGGGTTTGCCGAACCCGAGGTGAATTGTAACGCCTTGTCGCAGGATCGGCGCACCGTTCATCGGCCTGTCAGATCGCGCCCTCGGATTCTCGCAAGGCTAGCTGCGCGGGCGATGCTGCGTGCCCCCGCCCGCAGTGATGAACAGCGCGGTCGCCGCGGCCTTCACATCGGCGGTGTGCCACACGCCTGGCGCATTGATCGCATAGTCGCCGGGGCCGAGCGTAACCCGCTCGGTCCGGCCATCGGAATGCTCTTGGATCAGCACGATCTCGCCGGCGGTGCACACCACCACTTCGTGCCCGCTGGGGTGCATTTCCCAGCTGTCCCAACTCTCGGCGAAGCTGTGCATCGAGACCAGCCGACCTTCGGTACCATCGCTCGCATTGCGCCGCCCGTAATCCTCGTACCAGTCCATCCCGGTGAAGGGCGGCTGCGCTTCGGCAGTGGCCCCCAAGCCGAGATGGATCGGATGTTCGCAGAGCTGGCGCGGCTCAGCCATCGGCGCCTTCGCTCGCGGGTGCCATGCAGAAGGCGTTGAGCTTGTTGCCGTCGCGGTCGCGGAAATAGGAGGCATAGAAGACCAGCCCGTTCTCGTCCGCCTCGCCGCGCGGGCCGGGCGCGCCCTCGTCGGTCCCGCCATTCGCCAGCGCGATCTCGTGCAGGCCGTGGACCTGCGCGGCGTCTTTCGCTTCGAGCGCGACCATCGTCCCGTTGCCCACGCTCGCCGCGTTGCCATCGTAGGGCTTGGTCAGCGCGACGCCGGGTGCGCCGCCGGGCTCGCCCCAAGCAATGAAGCTGTCGAACTCCATCATCCGGCCAACGCCCATTTCCTTCGCAAGAGCATCGTAGAAGGGCGCATTGCCCTGCAGGTCGTTCGTGCCGAGCGTTACGTATCCGATCATGGTCTCATCCTTCCGAGTCGCGACCCTCACCAGGACTGGAACATTACGTGAACAAGCGACGCCCGGCAAGCATCCTCAGAGCGGCTTCGTATGCCGCTCCAGCCAGTCGGCAGCCTGGCCGTCGAGCTGCGGGGCGAGGATTTCGCGGCAGCGGGCGTGGTATTCGTCGACCCACACGCGTTCCTCGTGACTCAGCAGCGAAGGTTCGATCAGCGTGCGGTCGATCGGCACCCAGGTCAGGTTCTCGAACCCGAACCACGTGCCGTCGTCGGCGCCGTCGATATGGCGTTCCTCGATCAGGATCAGGTTCTCGATCCGGATGCCGAATTCGCCCGCCTTGTAGTAGCCGGGCTCGTTCGAGCAGATCATGCCGCCCGCCAGCGGCTCCATCGTGCCGCCCTGCGATCCGGTGGTCTTGGCGATCCGCTGCGGGCCCTCATGGACGCCCAGCGCGCTGCCGACGCCGTGGCCGGTGCCATGCGCATAGTCGCAGCCCGCCGCCCACAGGAACTGGCGCGCCATCGTGTCGAGCTGGCCGCCGGTGGTCCCTTCGGGGAAGATCGCCTGGGCGATCGCGATATGGCCCTTGAGCACGCGGGTGAAGCGGTCCTTCATCTCCGCCGTGGGCGCGGCCTTGCCGTCCGCGCTGCCGACCCACACGGTGCGGGTGATATCGGTCGTGCCCGCGCCGGTTTCGCCGATATACTGGCCGCCCGAATCGCACAGGAAGATGCTGCCCGGCGGGATCGCGATATTGCTGTCCTCGTCGACCTTGTAGTGCGGCAGCGCGGCGTGACCCGCGGCCGCCGAAATCGTATCGAACGAGGTGTCCTTCAGCCCGCCGTCCATCTGCCGGAATTCGAGCAGCTTGGCCGCCGCCGTCAGCTCGTCGATCTCGCCCGAGGGGGCTTCGGCCTCGATCCAGGCGAGGAAGCGCGCGAGCGCGGCACCGTCGCGCGCCTGCGCGTCGCGGTGGCCCGCAATCTCGGCCTGGTTCTTGATCGCGCGCGGGAGGATCGTGGGGTCGCGCACCTCGACCACGCTCGCGCCGCACGCTTCGAGCGCCTGCGCGATTCCCGCCACGCCATATTCGGGGTCGAGCGCGATCCGCTTGCCGCCGATCTGGCCCAGCGCGCCTTCGAACTCGCCGCGAGGGCGGATGCTGACCGCATTGCCGAGGTGCTGCTTGAGATCGGCACCGACCTTGTCCTCGTCGATGAAGAGCTGCGCCGTGCCGTCCTGCTGCACCAGCGCGAAGGCCATGGCGACGGGGGTGTGGGCAATGTCGCCGCCGCGGATGTTGAACGCCCAGCCGACCGAATCGAGCGCGCTGAGCACAACCGCGTCGAGCTTTTCCTCGGTCAGCCAGTCGGCGATGGCCGCGCGCTTTTCCTGCGCGTTGGCACCTGCATGCTCGTCCGAATGGACGCGCGCGGGCGCATCGCTCTGCGCGGGCTGGTCGGCCCACACGGCGTCGATCGGATTGCCTTCGACCGGCACGAGCTTGGCGCCGACCTTGTCGAGCGCCTTCTGCGTCGTGCGGACCCAGCCGGGCGTCGCGAGCCATGCGTCGTAGCCGATCTGCGCGCCCTCACTGGCATTCGCGGCGAGCCAGTTCGCCGGATTGTCCTTGGGGACGGAGCGATATTCGAACAGGCGTTCCTCCACCTGGTCGCGCACCTGCACGGTGTAGCGCCCGTCGACGAAGATCGCAGCCTTGTCCTGCAACACCGCCGCGCTGCCCGCAGAGCCGCCGAAACCGGTCAGCCAGCGCAGCCGCTGCGCGTCCTCGCCGACATATTCGCTCATATGCGCATCGGCGATGGGGACGCAGAACCCGTCGAGCCCGCGCTTCTTCAATTCCTCGCGCAGGGCGGAAAGGCGGGCTTCATGGGTCTGCATCAGCATTTGGTCGATCCTGTCGTTTTTTGAGTCTGGCTATCTGTCTCGATCTGGGGTCATACCCCGCCAAAGCAAGGCTTTCAAAGCCGGGTGGCTTAGCCCTAGAGGGGGGACCGATCGCATGACCAAGCTATTTACCGCCGCATTCGCCGTGACCGCGCTCTGTGCGCCCGGCCTTGCAGCGGCCCAATCCAACGGAGCCGAAACCAGCGTGAGCCAACCAGCGCCTACTTCTCCCCCCGTCGCCGAGACGCGCGAACATACCTACACGCATCACGGGATCACCCTCACCGATCCCTATCACTGGCTGAAGGACCCGTCCTATCCGAAGGTCGATGACGAGGATGTGCTCGCTTACCTGAACCAGGAAAATGCGTGGTTCGAGGCGCAGATGGCCCCCCACCAGGCGCTGGTCGACACGCTGTTCGAAGAGATGAAGGGCCGCATCAAGGAAGACGATTCCACGGTCCCGCAGAAGGATGGCGACTGGCTCTACTGGTCCGAATTCGAAGAGGGCAAGGAATACCGCCTGCACTATCGCCGACCGGTTGCGGGCGGTGAGCCGCAGCTGCTTCTCGACGAGAACCAGTTGGCGCAGGGCAAGGACTACTTCCGTCTCGGCTCCTTCTCGATCAGCAAGAACGGCCGCTACCTCGCCTATTCCGCCGACGACAACGGGTCCGAACGCTTCACCGCGCGGGTCAAGGATCTCGAAACCGGCGAGCTGCTCGACGACGTGATCCCCGAAACGCTCTCCGGCCTCACCTGGCTCGCGAACGACACCATGCTCGCCTACGGCAAGGCGAACGAGAACTGGCGGGTCGACAATGTCCGCCTGCACAAGCTGGGCACCGACGTGTCCGAGGACGTCGAGATCTTCCGCGAGAAGGACGAGGGTTTCCGCGTCGGCGCGGGCCTTTCCGCGCAGGAAGACTGGCTGGTGATCGGCACCGGCGACAACGAGACGAGCGAAGTCTGGCTGGTCCCCGCCGACAATCCCACCGCCGAGCAGATGCTGGTCAAGGCGCGGCAGAAGGGCGTCGAATACGACGTCGATGTGCGCGACGACACGCTGTTCATCCACACCAACGATAATCACATCAATTTCCGCCTCGCGACCGCGCCGCTTGCCAATCCGGGCGAGTGGACCACGCTGATCGAAGGCTCGGACGATTTCTACCTGACCGATTTCGAGCTGTTCAAGGACTTCTACGTGACCGAAGGGCGGCTCGCCGGGCTCGATCAGGTGCAGCTGCGCGCCTACGACGATGCGGGCGACGTCACTCCGATCGCCTTCCCCGAGGCGAGCTTCGTCGCGGGCCTGTCGAACAACCCCGAATACGACATGCAGAAGCTGCGCCTGTCGTACCAGAGCATGGTCACGCCCGGTTCGGTCTATGATTACGACGTGAAGACCGGCGCGCTCGAACTCCTGAAGCAGCAGGAGATTCCGAGCGGCTACGACGCGACCCAGTACAAGACGGAGCGGCTGACGATCACCGCGCGCGACGGCACGCAGGTGCCGGTCAGCGTGGTGATGCGCAAGGATCGCCCGGCAGGCGCCGGCCCGCTGCACCTCTATGCCTATGGCGCCTATGGTTATGCGGTGCCGCCGGGCTTTTCGACCAGTCGCCTGAGCCTGGTCGATCGCGGCATGGCCTACGCCATCGCGCATATCCGCGGCGGGGACGATCTGGGCCGCCGCTGGTATCTGCAGGGCAAGCTGAATGAACGGACCAACACGTTCGAGGATTTCGTCGATGTCGCCAAGGGCCTGATCGACGCGGGCTATACCGAAAAGGGCAAGATCAGCGCCAGCGGCGGCAGCGCCGGGGGCGAGCTGATGGGCGTGGTGGTCAACACCGATCCTGACCTGTGGGGTGCCGTGGCCGCGCACGTGCCCTTCGTCGACGTGCTCAACACCATGCTCGACAAGGACCTGCCGCTGACGCCGGGCGAGTGGCCCGAATGGGGCGATCCCATCAAGAGCAAGCAGGCCTTCGCCTACATGCTCAGCTACTCGCCTTACGACCAGGTCGTGGCGCAGGAATATCCGCCGCTGCTGGTCACCGCGGGCCTCAACGATCCGCGCGTCACCTACTGGGAGCCGGCCAAGTGGGTCGCCAAGCTGCGCGCGACCAAGACCGATACCAACGCGCTGCTGCTCAAGACCAACATGGGCGCAGGCCACGGCGGCAAGTCCGGCCGCTTCGCCTCGCTGTACGAGACGGCGGAGGAATTCGCCTTCATCCTGACGCAGATGGGCGTGGTGGACAGTGCCGGCGCGACCGAAGGAGCCGACTCAGAATGACCATCAGGAACGTCGTCTTCGATGTCGGTAACGTCATCGTCCGGTGGGAGCCGGAGGCCATCGTCGAGCTCGCCTTCGGCAAGGACCTGCCCGACGGGATCACCAGCAGCGACCTGTTCGGCGGCGAAATCTTCCGCGCGCTCAATCGCGGCGCGATGAGCCTGACCGAGACGCAGCGCATGTTCGGCGAGCGCCACGGCTTCGACCGGAAAACCTGCGACCGGCTGGTCTCCGCGCTGTTCGAAAGCCTCCACCTGATCGAGGAAACGCCCCCGCTGATGCGCCGCCTCAAGGCGAGCGGCTACGGCATCTACGCGATCACCGACAATGTGCACGAAATCGTCGCCTACCTGCGCGGTCGCTACGATTTCTGGCCGCTGTTCGACGGCGCATGCGTTTCCGCCGATCACTCCACGCTCAAGCCCGATCCGCGCATGTATACCTGGCTGACGCAGACCTACGGCCTGGTGCCAGAGGAATGCGTGTTCTTCGACGATCTGCAAAAGAACGTCGACGGCGCCAAGGCGGTGGGGATGGAAAGCTTCGTCTTCACCACCACCGCGCAGGCCGAGGCGGACCTGCGCAGCATCGGCGTCGATCCGGACGCCAGGCTGGAGGCAGCGTGAGGGGGCTGGCGTGAGCGAGAGCTGGGCCTTCGAGCGCGACTACACCGCGGGCGCGGAGCATATCGACGAGCTCGGCCACGTGAACAACGCGGAATGGGTCCGCTGGATTCAGGACATCGCGGTGTCGCACTGGCACGCGGTCGCGCCCGATAAACACCGCGAGGCCTATATCTGGGTCGTGACCCGGCACGAGATCGACTATCGCGGCAATATCCGCGAAGGCGAGGTCGCGCACGGCAGCACCCGCGTTTCGGGCCAGCCGCGCGGCGCGCAGTTCGACCGCGAGGTGCAGTTCGTGGACGATACAGGCAAGGTGCTCGTCCGCGCGCTCACCCGCTGGGCGATGCTCGATGCGAAGACGCTGCGCCCGCAGCGCGTCACCGCAGAGATCGCCGCGCCGTTCGTGTCGGGTGGCTGATGTATGTGGTGCGCCCAATTCCGTTGAATTGATGCCCAAGCGTTCGGGATGGCGCGGCACTTGCGGACCGCAGTGCATTGCCTCACCGTTCCGCCTAGCTATCACGGTCGGATGATCGACACCCGCGCGTTTCCCGCGCTGAGCGCGCTTGGAATTTTCGCGATCTACGCGATCACGATGACGATCGCGGAGGGCTTCGACGCCCGTCACCTCTACTCCGCCGCCGTCAATGTCGCGGCGCTCTTTGCCTGCTTCGCGATCGCCTCGGCGATACTCGACGCGATTGCACCCGCCCGGCGGGCCCCGGCGGCTCGCGCGGGTGTACACGTGATTCTGGCGATCCTGTTCACCTTCGGCTGGTACGCCCTCGTCCTCGCCGGATTCGCACTCGGCAGCGGCTGGTTGCGGGACGGCGTGGTCGCCCGGGCCTTCACCGAGAACACGATGGTCTGGCAGCTCCATTACGGGGCCATGATGTATGCGATGCTGATTCTGTATCGCGCGTGGAGAGCGGAACGCGATGCGCGATCGATCGCATCGCCGCCGCCGGGCTCCCGGCCCGATGTCGAGCCCGAGCACCTCCTCCTGCGGCATGGCAACGAGATGATCCGCATATCGCCCGACGAGATCGTCAGGATATCCGGCGCAGGCGACTATGCGGAGATCGTGACGCGAAGCGCGCGCTACATGTCCACACGGTCGCTGGACCACTTCGAAGATACGCTTTCGCCTGAACTCCTTCGCGTCCACCGCTCCCATCTCGTCCGGCTCGGCGCGATCGAGCGGACCGAGCCTGCGGGCAACGGGCGCCTGCAACTCCACCTCGTGAACCGGGATACGGTGACCACCAGTCGCGATGGAGGAAAGCGTCTGCGCGCATTGGTGCGTTAGGTTCGTTCACCGGCAGCCAGGGTCAATTCACGGAAAAATCGCGAGGCTGCAGGGCACGAAGGGCAGGGATAGGGGATGATGAAGTCCGTTCCACGAAGCGCCCGTTCGCTGCTCGTCCTCGTCGGCGCCTCTCTCATGTCGGCAGGCTGTGCCACGCCAGGCCCGCCCGGCGAAGCTCATGCCGAGATGCGCGGTCAGCGCGAAGCCATCGAACGCGTCCTTGCCGAACATCGGCCGCAAGCGGCCGCGATCGGCATCATCACGCACGGCCATCTCTATCGCGAATACTATTTCGGGCAGGAGCGCGAAGGGGTTGCCGTGAATGCGGACAGCAGGTTCGAGGTCGCCTCGATTTCCAAGATGATTGCCTCAGAAACCTTTCTGCGGATGGTCGCGGCAGGCGACGCATCGCTCGACATGAAACTGGCGGATTACTGGACCGACCCCGATCTTGCCGGAGACCCGCGGCTCGACATGCTCACCGCCCGCCATGTGCTGACCCACAAGACGGGCTTTCCCAACTGGCGCTTTTTCCGGGCCGACGGGAAGCTGGCGTTCGAAGCCGATCCGGGCGACCGCTATGGCTATTCGGGCGAGGGCTTTCAGTATCTCTTCCGGGCGCTCGAACAAAAGACCGGCCTCACCTACCCCGAGATGGTCGAGCGCTATTTGCTGGAGCCGCTGGGGATCGACGACGCGGTCGTGGGCTTCGAAGAGCAGGTCGGCCCGGCGATGGTCTGGAACCGCACGCCGGAGGGCGAATGGCTGCGGCCCGATTGTCGGCCCGGATTCTGCTGGCAGGCAGGCGACTGGTCGGCAGCCGGCGGCCTCAAGATCTCGCTGGAAGATCTGTCGCGGATCCTGATTTCGGTCGGTTCCGCAGATGGTTACGATGCCGCGCTGGCCAAAGAGCGCGACCGGATCGTCACCGATCGCGGAGCCGAGGCAATCATCGATTGCTCGCTGGCGCCGACCCGATGCCCGCTCGCACAGGGCTACGGCCTTGGCATGCTCCGCGTCGATGGCCCGCAGTCCCGCTGGATCGGGCACGAGGGCGGCGACTGGTCGCAATTGACGCTGGCGGTGATCGACCGCACCGACGGCGATGGGATCGTCGTCCTGCTGGCCGGGCCGATGGAACAGAATGTCGGGCTGATGAGCGATCTCCTCGAGCTTCTCGACCCCGACAATCCCTGGACCGTGCGGTTCGCCCAGTGGCAGGCGCAGATCGCTGCGGATCGATAGGCGCGCCGCGCCGTTTCTGCCCGGTTCGTAGCGCCCCCGTCAGTCGGGCAGGTCGTCGTCGGAAATCTCGTAATCGAGCAGGTCGCCCGGCTTGCATTCGAGATAGCGGCAGATCGCGGCCAGCGTGGCGAAGCGCACCCCCTTCACCTTGCCCGATTTGAGCAGCGAGAGATTGCTTTCGGTAATGCCGATCGCGGCCGCCAGCTCGTTCGAGCGGACCTTTCGCTTGGCCAGCATCACGTCCAGATTGACCACCACCGGCATCAGACGATCTCGGCCAGATCGCGCTGGGCGCTGTGTCCTGCGTCCAGTGCCCACACCACCGCCATCGTGGCGAACGCCAGCAAGGAATGCAGCAGCAGCGGTCCGCCCTCGACCTCGATCGCGTAGCCGGGCCCGTAGGGAGTGCCGGGGAGCAGCAGCACGCTTTGCAGCAGCCCGATGACCGGTGGCGCGAGCGCAGCCGCCAGTGCCGCCCAGGCGACCAGCCGCAGCCACTTGATTGCCGCGCCAATTCCCCTGGAAGTGCCGAAGCTGCGCAGTGCCATCGCAACACCGAACATCAGCGCCGCGAAGGGCAGGCTCGACAGGATCGACAAGAGCGCCAGCCCGCCGTGGATGGGCACGCGATCGAGGTGATCCGCAAAGCTTTCTTGCGCAGACGGTGACGCGGCGACCTGTGCCCGCACCTCATCGTCCAGCACCGCCAGAGCTCCATTTTCGAACGCGCAGTCCCGATCGCTTCCGCACTGCCAATTCGTCAGCGGATCGCCGGTGATGGCGAGAAGGGCGATGGGCGCGGCCAGCGCGATCGCGGCGATGAGGCCGAAGAACAGCGCCGCCCAGCGACAGGCGCGTGCTCGGCGCGGAGGAAGGTCATATCCGTTAGGCATGAATATCTTTTCGTTTTACAGAAAGAAATGTCCGTGTCAGAAAAACCCTACGGAGCGAATCGTCGATCCGCAACGAAGGAATTTCGATGGGCCTTTCTTCCCCCTTCCGCACTGCCTGCGCCGCCGTGTCCGTCGCCGCAGCTTCGCTGGTCCTCGCGCCTGCCGCGCACGCGCAGGAGGTGCCGTTCGAAGGCGCCTACGCCGGGCCGCTGGTCGGCGTACTCGAACACCATTTCTACCTCGAGCTGACCGACGAGCAGACCGGCGCGAGCGACGGCGGATACACGCGCGACTGGGACATCGGCGGCGGTGCGATGGCGGGGTACGACCTGGCCGTGAGCGATCGGGTGCGGATCGGCGCCGAAGTCTCGCTGCTGAAAGGTGGCGGGTCGCCCGAGATTTTCCTCAACGGCGGCCGCTACCAGCAGAACGAACGGTTCGGCTATCGCGCGACCGGGCGGCTTGGCGTGGTCGCGGCCGACCGGGCGCTGTTCTTCGTCAAGGGCGGCTTCGGCGGCGATCGCTATGCGATCGACAACTCGGCCGGTGTGGAGGACGCGCGCGAGTGGCGAACCAGCTTCGTCGTGGGGGCGGGCGCGCAGGTCAGGCTCGACGAGCGTATCGACCTTCGCGTCGAATACGAGCATCTTGATAGCTCCGCCCACGCGTTCTTCGTCGGGTTGCCGATACGGTTCTGAGGAGACAGCGATGCTCGCTTACCTGGCACCCGTGCTGCTGCTCTCGCTCCAGGCCCCAACGACGGAGCCCGGCACCGCGCAGCAGCCATCCGCCGACGAGGATGCGCCCATCGTCGTCACCGCAGAGCGTCTGCGCAAGTTCCGCGCGCGGGTAAAGACCCGCCGCAAGACCGGCGAGGTCTATTGCGACATGCGCCGATCGAGCGGCGACGCCGCATTTGACCGCGCATTGTGCGGTCAGCTGGTCCGGTGCCACGCCGTCGTCGATCGCTCCTCCGCGGTGCGGCAGGTCAAGGCTGGCGACGGCTCCCGCAAGGAGCTGGAGCGCGCCGGGACGATCGAATTCGAACGCTGCCTCGCGCCATTCTTCGAAAGCCACGGCATCGATAGAGAGTAGGCGCGGCGGCCCCTCACACTTCCGCGACCATCTCCTCGCTCATCGCCCACAGGCGCTCGGCGCTGTCCTCGTCCACCGCGTAGGGCTGGACCTTGTCGAACCGGCTGGGCTCATCCGCGTCCGCCAGTGCGGCGATGTCGCAATCCTCGCAATATTCGCCGCCGCGGTTCTTGAGCGCAGGGCTCGTCGCGGCCCACAGCGTGGTCGAGGCGCCTTGGGTCACGCTCTTGAACATCTTGGCCGCGCGTTCGGACGGCTCGCCGTCCTCGTTCATCCAGCCCATCGCGACCATCTCCTCTTTATCGAGGTGACGCTGGAGCGGCGTCATGATGCCGCCCGGGTGGACCGAGAAGGCGCGTCCGCCGTGTTCGGCAAGCCGCTTGTTCATGCCCACGGCAAACAGCGCATTGGCGGTCTTCGCCTGGCCGTAGGCTTTCCACTTGTCGTACTCGCCATCGGTCCAGTGCGGATCGTCCCAGCGGATATCGCTCAGCTTGTGGCCGGTGGAAGACAGCGCAACGAGGCGCACGTCGCTCCCCGGCTGCTTCGCCGTCTTCTCAAGCAGCGGCATCAGCGCCGTGGCCAGCGCGAAGTGGCCGAGGTGGTTGACCCC
Organism: Alteriqipengyuania lutimaris; assembly: GCF_003363135.1. Lineage (NCBI taxonomy): Bacteria > Pseudomonadati > Pseudomonadota > Alphaproteobacteria > Sphingomonadales > Erythrobacteraceae > Alteriqipengyuania > Alteriqipengyuania lutimaris. The sequence continues at coordinate 901,334 of NZ_QRBB01000001.1, forward strand.
GAACTGCTGTTCCCACTCCGGGCCGACCCGGGTGAGCGGGCAGGCCATGATCCCGGCATTGTTGATCAGCAGGTCGAGGCGGTCATGCTGCGCAGCAAAGTCCGCAGCAAACTTGCGGACCGAGGCGAGGTCGGCGAGGTCCATCTCCATGATGGACACATCGCCCTGAACGTCCGCGAGGTTGCCGACCGCCTTCGCGTGGTTGCGCGCGGGCACGATCATCTTCGCACCCGCACCGGCGAGGCCGCGAACAGTCTCGACACCCAGCCCCGAATAGCCGCCGGTGACGATCGCCACCTTGCCCGCCAGGTCGATCCCTTCGAGCACGTCCTGCGGCTCGCTCGTCCGGCCGAAGCCCGAATGGGTGGGGCGCTGGTCCGGCATCGTCGTTCTCCCGTGTCGCCGGCGACTCGTCAGATGAGCGCCTTGCCGACCGGAACGTACTCGTAACCGAGGTCCTCGGCGACCGCCTTGTAGGTCACCTTGCCGTCCCACACGTTGAGCCCTTCGGCGAGGTGCGGATTCATCCGCATCGCGCCCTTCCAGCCGTGGTCGGCGATCTGCAGCGCGTGTGGCAAGGTCACGTTGTTGAGCGCGTAGGTGCTGGTGCGGGCGACCGCGCCCGGCATGTTGGCGACGCAATAGTGCACCACGCCTTCGACCATGTAGGTCGGGTTGTCGTGCGTGGTCGGCTTGCTCGTTTCGAAGCAGCCGCCCTGGTCGATCGCGACGTCGACCAGCACCGCGCCCTTCTGCATCCTCGTGAGCAGTTCGCGCGTGACGAGCTTGGGCGCCGCCGCACCGGGAATCAGCACCGCGCCGATCACGAGGTCCGCGCCCGACACTGCGTCTTCGAGATTGGCCGCGTTGGAGAAGCGCGTCGCCGCGCGCGCTTCGAAATGCGTGCCGACCTTTTCGAGCACTTCGGGATCGCGGTCGAGGATGGTCACGTCCGCGCCGAGGCCGACCGCCATCTGCGCGGCATTGAAACCGACCACGCCGCCGCCGATCACCACGACCTTGCCCGGCATCACGCCCGGCACGCCGCCGAGCAGCACGCCGCGCCCGCCATGCGCCTTTTCGAGCGCGTTGGCGCCGGCCTGCACGCTCATCCGCCCGGCCACCTGGCTCATCGGCTTGAGGAGCGGGAGCGAGCCACGCGGGCCGGTCACGGTTTCGTAGGCGATCGCGGTCACGCCCGACTCGACCAGATCGACCGTCTGTTCGCGGTCGGGGGCGAGGTGCAGGTAGGTGTAGAGAATCTGGCCTTCGCGCAGCTTCTTGCGCTCGTCCGCCTGCGGCTCCTTCACCTTCACCACCATTTCGCATTCGGCGAAGATCGGGTCGGGGCCGTCGACGATGTGCGCACCGGCGGCTTCGTATTCGGCATCCGTCGCATCGATGCCCAGACCCGCCCCGCTCTGGATCCAGACCTCGTGCCCGTGGCGGGCCAGCTCGCCCGCGCTTTCGGGCGTCAGGCCGACGCGATATTCGTGGTTCTTGATTTCCTTGGGACAGCCGATGCGCATGGGGGAACAAACCTCTGTGACGTTACGTCGCGCTCGTTAGGTTGGCGCGCGTTGAACGGCAAGGCATAGCGGGTGCTTGCGATGGGGCGAGCATCGCCTATGGCCATCGCAGGCGGTCACGCACCTGTCACATCGCGCCGCTACGCGGGCCCGATTTGCACTGCCTGACGAAGAGAAGAGAGGCGTTTTTCCCATGAAGTTCACGCATGTTCTGGCAATGGCGGCAGCCGCCGGGCTGACGCTCACCGGCTGCGACAGCTCGGGTGGCTCGCGCGAGTCGATCCGCGCGGTCGGATCCTCCACCGTCTATCCCTTTGCCAAGCTGGTTGCCGAAAGCTTCTCCCGTTCCAATCCCGACATGCGGTCCCCGCTGATCGAATCGACCGGCACGGGCGGCGGCATCGCGCTGTTCTGCCAAGGCGTGGGCGCCGACACGCCCGACATGGTCAATGCCTCGCGCCGGATGAAGGTGAGCGAGTTCGAGACCTGCCAGTCGAACGGCGTAACGGACATCACCGAAATCCAGGTCGGGCTCGACGGGATTGCCTTCGCCAGCACCGAGGGCGGCATCATGATGAACCTGACGCCCGAGATCGTCTACGAGGCGCTGGCCGCCAATCCCTACGGCGAAGAGCAGACCAACGAGACGTGGTCCGACATCGATCCGTCGCTGCCCGACACGCCCATTCTCGTTTACGGCCCGCCCTCGACCAGCGGCACGCGCGACGCGCTCAAGGAACTGGTGCTGACGCCCGGTTGCGAGAGCAATGCCGACATGGCCGCGCTGAAGGAAAGCGACGAGGACGCGTTCGAGCGGACCTGCACCGAGGTGCGTTCGGACGGCAAATATGTCGACCAGGGCGAGCAGGACAACCTCATCGTCCAGAAGATCCAGGGCAACCGGAACGCCGTGGGCATCTTCGGCTATTCCTACCTCGAGGAGAACGAGGGCCGCGTGCAGGGCCTGCCGATGAACGGGGTCGAGCCGACCTACGAGAACATCGCCAGCTTCCAGTACCCCGGTGCCCGGCCGCTCTACGTCTACGTCAAGCAGGCGCATCTCGAGGCCATTCCGGGGCTGCAGCAGTATCTCGACCAGTGGATGGAGATGTGGGAACGCGGCGGGCCGCTGGCCGACATCGGCCTCGTCGCGCTGCCGGGGTCTGCCGAGGAGCAGAATGCCGACAAGATCCGCAATCACACCGCGCTGACCGCGGCCGAACTCGAAAGCGAGACGCGGATCGACGAATATCGCGCCGGTGCTGGAGCCGGTGCCGAAGAGGAAGGGGCGGAGACGCCCGCCGAATAATCTTCACGCCGGTGAGGAAAAAGGCCGCCCGCTCTGGTTCGAGCGTGGCGGCCTTTTTCGTCCGGAGCGATGGGCGCTGCGTGCCCGCATGGCGACCAGGGGCGGGGTGATGGGACCGATTGCGCGGGGGTCGGAGGAGCTCCAAGGGCGCCGCGCGCTACCGCGCCCGCCCGTGGCACGGCGCGAGGCGTATCACTCGCCGCTTTCGCTGCGCTTCTTCTCGTCCTCGCGGGCGTGCATCTCCGCCCAGAGCTTCTCGGTCCCCGCTTCGACCGAGCGGTTGACGTATTGCGATGCGACCAGCCAGCCCTTGATCGGGCGCAGCGGCAGCAGGCAGCCCAGAGTCATCACGGGGATCGCGATCGCCAGCAGCACCAGCACGGGCGGCTGGACCGCGACCTGGAACCAAACCATCAAAAACGTCAGCGGGAACGCGACGAAGCACAGCGAGAAGAACGCCGGGCCGTCATCGGGCGAGGCGAAGCGGTAATCCAGCCCGCACACATCGCACTTGTCGCTGACCTTCAGCCACGACTTGAACATGTCGCCTTTGCCGCAGCGGGGGCACAGGCCCTTCCAGCCGGACTTGAATATCCAGGCGGCGTGTTCGTTGATCTCGGGTTTCATTCGTCGCCTTTCGGGTCTTGCCCCGCCTTGTGTCCGGACAACTCTGACGTGTGCGGGCATGCCGCACAATTGCATTGAAGCGCAGGTCGATTGCACCCGAAGCATGTGCCTCGGCAGCGATGCCCACTGTCCTGCAATCCGGTTCCAATATAGCTTGCGTGCCGCTCCTTGAACCGTCGATCCCTTGAGAATCTCCCTGCGGAGGGAGCCGGAGTTTTCTCTCCTGAGCAGTGTGTCAGGTGTGCCGGGACCCCTACATGGCCATGCCGCCGCTGCGCGCCCGCGATTTCGCGGTCCGCGCCCGCGCTAGAGCGGGTTGCCCTCCTTGTCGCGGTAGACGTCGCGGCGCCCCACGTGGTTGGCGGGGCCGACGAGGCCTTCGCTCTCCATCCGCTCGATCCACTTGGCGGCGGTGTTGTAGCCCACGCCCATCTGCCGCTGGAGCCAGCTGCCGCTCGCCTTCTGGTTCTCGAACACGACCTGGCAGGCCTGCCGATACTTGCGCTCGTCCGGATTGTCGCTCGCGGTGAGTTCGTCCTCGAAGGCGAAGCCGCCGCCGCTCTCGGGTTCCTCGGTGACCGCGTCGACATAGGCGGGCTCGCCCTGCTTGCGCCAGTGCTCGGCCACGGCCTCCACTTCCTCGTCGCTCACGAAGGGGCCGTGGACCCGGGTCAGGTTGCCGATATTGGGCTTGAACAGCATGTCGCCCTTGCCCAGCAGCGTTTCCGCGCCCTGTTCGCCCAGGATCGTGCGGCTGTCGATCCGGCTGGTCACCTTGAAGCTGATCCGGGTGGGCAGGTTGGCCTTGATCACGCCGGTGATGACGTCGACCGACGGGCGCTGCGTCGCCATGATCAGATGGATGCCCGCTGCGCGCGATTTCTGCGTCAGGCGGCGGATCAGGATCTCGATATCCTTGCCCACCACCGCCATCAGGTCCGCGAGCTCGTCGACGATCACCACGATCAGCGGCAGCTCTTCGTAGTCGAGCTCCTTCTCCTCGACGATCTCCTCGCCGGTTTCGGGATCGTAGCCGGTCTGGATGCGGCGGCCGAGCGGCTCGCCCTTGGCCTTGGCGGCGCGGACACGGTCGTTGAAGCCGGTGAGGTTGCGCGCGCCGACCTCGCTCATCTTGCGATAGCGCTGCTCCATCTCCTCGATCGTCCATTTAAGCGCACGGATGGTCTTCTCCGGCTCGGTGACGACGGGGGAGAGGAGATGCGGAATATCCTCGTAGCTCTTCAGCTCCAGCACCTTGGGATCGACCATGATCAGCCGGCATTCGGCAGGCGTGAAGCGGTACAGAAGCGAGAGGATGATCGTGTTGAGGCCGACCGATTTACCGCTGCCCGTGGTCCCCGCGACCAGCAGGTGCGGCATCGCGGCGAGGTCCACGATGATCGGTTCGCCCGCGATGTCCTTGCCCAGGATGATCGGCAGGTCGCCCGGTGCGTCGACGAAGTCGGAACATGCGGCGAGCTCCTTGAAGCCGACCATCTGGCGTTCGGCATTGGGCAGTTCGATGCCCATCACGGTCTTGCCCGGGATCGTGCTGACGCGCGCGGAAATCGCGCTCATGTTGCGGGCGATGTCTTCGGACAGGCCGATGACCCGCGCGGCCTTGGTGCCGGGTGCGGGCTCGAGCTCGTACATCGTCACCACCGGGCCTGTGCGCACCGCGGTGACCTCGCCCTTCACGTTGAAATCGTCGAGCACCGATTCGAGCAGGCGCGCATTGCGCTCCAGCGCCTGCCGGTCAAGCGGGACGATATTCCCCTCGCCGCGATCGGACAGCAGATCGAGCCCGGGCAGCTCGAAATCGGCGAACATGTCCTTCTGCCGCGTGATCGCATGGGCATCGGCCTTGCGCGCCGCGGTCTTCGGGTCGACGATCCTGGGCGCGCGCCGTTCGGGCGCAGGCTCGGCCGCGGGCGGTTCGGTCACGTCGCGCATCGCGGGTTCCGCGCGCTTCGCCTTGCGGACCTTGGGCTTCGCGGGTGCGGGCGCGGCGCGTTCGCGGGCCAGGCCGCGCGGCATGCTGGGCAGGGTCAGCAGCCCGCGCCAGTCGATCGCGAAGACGCGCGCGACCAGCATTGCGCCAGCCGCCAGCATCCCGAGCGCGACGAACAGGATCACCCATCCCGACGCGCCGCCCGCGATCCGTGTCGCGACCGCTTCGGTTGCGCCCGCGCCCAGCAGGCCGACGAGGCCACCGGCCCCCGCCGGCAATGCCATGGCCACGTCCGACAGGCCGAGCGCGACCACGCTCGCCAGCAAGGCCATCGCCAGCAGCAGCAGGCCGAGCGGGCGCCACCAGCGCGTGTGCGCAGCCGCGCGATCCTCCTCGTTCGCGGCGCGCCACAGGCTGCGCGCGCCGATATAGAGCAGCGGCAGGACGAGGACCGAGGTCCAGCCGAACGCGAACAGCGCGCGCTCCGCCGCCCAAGCCCCGGCGATGCCCATCCAGTTGCCCACGGGGCCGTCGGGCGCGGCGGCGGTGGAGGGGCTGGGGTCGGTCTGCGTATAGCTCGCGAGCGCGAGTGCGAGGAACACCAGCCCCGCGAAAAGCATCAGTGCGCCGGCCATCTGCAGCGCACGCTTCAGCGACTCGCGAAACGCCGCGCGCCAATCGACCTGTTCGGTCGTTACGAGTGCTCTGCTGGCCATGGCGATGCCTTTCGGGGCATGGGAATGGGGACGGAACGCATCATGAATCCTCGGGGAGTCCCCCGTCAAGGAAAATGGCGCCTGCCGTGGCGAGCTTCAGGAGAGTCCGTCGATCGCCGCCCAGCGCGTCACGCCGAGGTCGCTCGCCCGCTCGGCCGTCATGCCGCCGAGCGCGATTACCGGGAGGCGCGTCCGGCCCGCCAGCGCGCGGAAACCCTCCGGCCCGAGCACCGCGCCGCCCGGATGGCTGCGCGTGGGGTAGACGGGCGAGAGCATGATCGCGTCGGCGCCCGCAGCCTCCGCCGCCGCGATTTCCGTCGCGTGGTGGGCCGTGGCGATCCTGATTTTCGAGTGCAGCATCGGCGCAGCATTACCGATTGCATCGGCCGGGCCGTAGACCCCCTCGGCCTCCCAGTCCCGCACAAGCTCGGCCGCACCCGACAGCACCGCCAGATGGTTTTTGCTGCGGCATATGCTGCGCAGCATTTCGAAGCGTTCTCGCCGCCGGGCCTCATCCAGATGATAATGCCGGAACACGAAACCCGAACCTTCGGGCAGGCGCACGAGGGCATCTTCGAGCGCCGCATCGTTGCGCGCGTCGGACAGAAGCCACAGGTCGGGGAGGGGCTGGATCGGCATCGCATCCCCGCTATAGCGGCGCGCGATGGATAGCGCAGCAGCCCTCGAGCAAGTTCACGAACGGATCGCCCACGCGTGCAGGATCGCCAAGCGTGAGCGTAAGGACGTCGACCTCATCGCCGTCAGCAAGACACGCCCTGCGGAGACGATCGAGCCGGTGCTTGCCGCAGGCCATCGCCTGTTCGGCGAGAACCGCGTGCAGGAAGCGGCGGACAAATGGCCCGCGCTGCGCGAGCGCTACGACGGCGTCGAACTCCACCTGATCGGCCAGCTGCAATCGAACAAGGCGGAAGATGCCGCCGCGCTGTTCGACGTGATCCACTCGCTCGACCGGCCCAGCTTGCTCAAGGCGCTGGCGAAGGCGTACGACAAGCTCGGCAAGCGCGTGCCGTGCTTCATCCAGGTCGACGTGGGCGAGGAAGAGCAGAAGGGCGGCTGCGCGATTGCCGACCTGCCAGATCTGATCGAGCGGGCGCGCGATGCCGACATCCCGATTGCGGGCCTGATGTGCATCCCGCCGCAGGACAAGGAGCCAGCGCCGTTCTTCGCGTTGCTGGGCGAACTGGCACGGCGCCACGAGCCCGAGCCCGGTACGTGGGGCCTCAGCATGGGAATGAGCGGCGACTACGAGACTGCGTGTCTGCTCGGCGCGACGCATATCCGCGTCGGCTCCGCGCTGTTCGGCGAGCGGGGGTGACGGGGCGGGGGGGCTACTTCCGGGCCGAAAGCGGACCGCCCGCGTTGGCCTCACCTTGGGAGATATAGGCATCCCCGGGCCTATAAGTCGGTGCGAGACGTTACCACTGCATGACCATGCACTACACGCGCACGGGGCGCGGAAAACCCCTCCTCCTTGTCCACGGACTGGGGGCAACCTGCGGCTCGTGGGATACGATCTCGCCTGCGCTTTCTCAAGTCAGGGAGGTAATTGCCGTAGACCTGCCCGGCCATGGGCAGACACCCGAAGAGGCCGACAGCGGCACGTTCGACGGGCTGGCGCGCAGTCTGGACGACTGGCTCGGCGCGGAGAATCTCACAGGCATCGATATGGTGGGCAGCTCACTGGGTGCTCGCCTGGTGCTCGAGATGGCACGGCGCGGCCAAGCGGGCGCGGTTGTCGCACTGGATCCGGGCGGCTTCTGGCAGGGGTGGGAGCGCACCTTCTTCAAAGCCACCCTAACGCCATCGATCGCTTTGGTTCGCGCGCTGCGACCCGCGCTTTCTGCCATCACCGGAAATGTCGCAGGCCGGACCGCGCTCATGGCCCAGCTCTCTGCAAGGCCGTGGGCGCTCGATCCGGCATTCGTTGCGCGTGAACTGAAGTCATTGGCTGATACGCGCACCGTCAATTCGCTTGTGAAGAATCTCGCCAACGGCGCAATGCAGGAGGGCCCTGCGAAAACGGCTGCGCCCGTTGTCATCGGCTGGGGACGCAAGGATCGGTTGTGTCTACCGCGGCAGGCGGATCGCGCGATCAAAGCCTTCCCTGAAGCGACGCTGCACTGGTTTGAGCGTAGCGGACACTTCCCGATGTGGGATCAGCCAGAGGAGACCGTTCGCGTGGTTCTGGATGCAACGGGCATTTCTGAATCGAAATAATACTGCAACTGGGCGGTAAGTAAATCGGGGGCCTATGCAGGGGCTGGTCCCATTACGAGGTCCTTTGTTGGGCCGGGAGCGGACTGTCCGCCTTTGGCGAAAGCCGACGAGCCGCGGACATCCATTCGGCTTCGATGGTCTGTGCCAGAAGAAAGCAACAGGAACGTCGCCACAACGCTTGCAAAAAGGAGAAGCCCATCGTGTGCCATCGTATGGGTATTGCAATTCCGACTTCGCCATTTAGGCTACCGGCACGATGCTGTGTCGCGCTATCTCCAAACATTTTTTGGAAGAACACCATTGGAAAGACAGTTCGCAGGTCAGCGTTGGATGTTCCAGATAGGGAACAGTTTGGTTAAAGTCGACAACGCTTACGACTCTAATAATTGGGGTAAAGAGCGACTGTTAGTCAATGACGAGGTCGTAAAAGAGAGCTGTGGTAAGGATCGGACGCAGCAAATTTTCGAGGAGCCCTGGCTTACGCCAGACGGGGAAGTCGAATTCACAGTCAAATTGAAATCCGGCTTTTTCAGCGTTGGTTGCTACGCCGTAATAGGAGAGAAAGAAGTAAGCGCGGATAAGTATTTCGAAGCCATGTGGTTCAGCGAGGGGGACGCATGGCCCGAAGAGGACGCCTGGCTCGAAAAGGCTGTGCCCGGATCTGCGACCGAAAAGCCGGTTGGGCTCTTGCCCAGGCTTCTCAAGGCCATAACTTCAAAGAAGGGGTGGTAAGGGGGATGAGAACCCCCCTTACCTGATTGTCAGTCATCCATGACCGCACTTGCGACCGCTACCGCGGCCACGAACGCTCCGGCTGCAATCTTCTTTCCGGTAGCGGATGTTGCGGCAGCTTTGGCACCCGCCCAAAGAAGCGCCCCGAGCGGTAGGGCTCCACCACCGACAAGTTCGACTTCGTGCGTGTCCAATTCGACGATCTGCATTCCATTCTGTGGCATTGGCATGATTTCCTGTTCTCGTGTGGCGCGATCTTTAGTCTATGGCTTTGGCGATCTCTTTGACCGCTTTCGTGAAGGCAATACCGGTGGCAGTGCCCGCCGCTGCCGCGACGCCATAGCCTATTGCCTTGCCTACCAGGTAGGCTCCGACTGGAGCGAGGGCACCGTTGACGGAACCAACCTCCTCGAAGGTCAATTCCTGGATTCCAAGGGCGGGGGAGAATTCTGAATGTTCGAGATACGACATTTTGTCTCCAATTTTCTTGAGTTGATTTGTCGCTCTGGAAACTTTTTTCTGAAGAGGGCCATATTCACATTAGTAATCAGAGCGCCTTCTGGATGTGAAATTCCCCTCCGCGGGTCAAATACATGTTATCATAGCCACTCATAGGCGTTCCCTATGGGAACGGACATATCGGCTGAAGCTGGCGGGGTGTGCGGTCTACGTGATCGACACATTTAGGAGAGTTCGATTGCCCACCCTCAAGCAGCTGGAGTATTTTCTCGCGGTGATCGATCACGGCGGCGTCGGTCGCGCTGCAAGAGTGCTGAATGTTTCGCAGCCGAGCCTGAGCCAGCAATTGAAGGAACTCGAGCGACGACTCGGGGTGAAACTGATCGAGCGGAAGGCTGGCAAAAACCACACAACCCCGATCGGACGTCTGATCATCGATGATGCACGGGCGATGGCCGCAAGCGCCGAACGGATACGCAGGACCTGTTCCGAGGGCGCGCGGGGGGGTATCGGCCAGCTTAACCTCGGCGTCACGCCAACGATCGGCCCCTATTTGATGCCGGAGGTGATCAGAACCATCAAGGCGCGCGACATGGAGCTCGAGTTGCGTATCTTCGAGGGCCTTCCGCACACTGAGATCGACTTGCTCAGAACCGGTGAGCGCGACATCGTCATTGCCCAGGATGTGGACTTCGCGCACGACTTGTCGAGAGTGGACGTTGTATTCGAATCCTTGTTTTTCGTGGCCTCGAAACAGCATAGGCTGGCAAAGCGGAGCGAGCCTGCGCAGATGTCCGACCTGATCGGGGAACAGCTCTTGTGCATGGACGTGAACCACCCACTGGGCAGGCAATGCTACCTGATCGCCGAGCAAATCGGCATGATACCGAACACTTCGTACGGGGGAACAAGCCTCGACACGCTTCGCAAGATGGCCGGCGTGGGGCTTGGCTTGGCTCTTCTTCCCGACCTTTATCTAAGGTCGGAAGGCGTGAACATGGTCCAGACCCGGCGCCTTGAAGTAGCGGACTGGACGGTGGGGCGCGAGATCGCGGCGTATTGGAGACAGGAGGGTGGCAATAGCCCAATTTTCGACGTCGTGACCGACCTGTGCAGAGAAGTCGCGACCTCCATGATGGAGTCCGAGTCGGCTACCGGGGCGCGCGCGTCATTTCACGCTGATCGCGGCGCGCCCGCGGCGCGACAAATCGAGGTATGAATGCCACCGGTGATCCAGCTGCACCAAAGACGACGAAAAGTCCGCTTTCGAAAAGTGTAGGTTTGGGCTGGATGACGGATAAGGGCGCGCGAACCCGCCATTCGCCTCCCACCCCAGTGGCCCCTCCACGTTTTCCTACTCGCCAACCCGGTGCTAGCGTCGCTGGCCCGCTCTTTCACATCGTAATCCGCGACGTCTTCATGCGCGCTTCTTCACACGCACTGCGCTGTATGTACTTCATCAACTTGCGTTTCGTGCAACCGGGCGTCGCCCCGGGTTTTCAGGCTGGCTCCAGCTCCGCCTGGCGCGCATCGCTGGCCGCGTCCACCAGCGCAGTGCGGATCGCGGCGAGCCTTGCGGGATCGACGATCTTGTCCCCGGTCAGGTCGGTCACGTAGAACGTATCGGCCGCCCGCTCGCCATAATGCGTGACATGCGCCGAACGGATCATCGCCTGCTGTTCGAACAATCCGCGTGCGAGGCGGTTGAGCAGGGCGGGGCGGTCGCGCGCTGCAACCTCGACCACGGTGAAGCGGTGCGACGCTTCGTTATCGAATGCCACGGTCGGCCGAACTTCGAACGCGTCGGCGCCGCGTCGCGGTAGCGGACGCTGGGCGAGCCTCGGCACGAGGCGCTCCCCGCTCTCGAGCGCTTCGGCGATGCTGCGCTCGATCCGCTCGATCTGGTTGTCCTCGCCGAACGGACGCCCGAGCGGGTCCTGCACGAGGAAGTTGTCGATCGCGTAGCCGGTGCGCGTGGTGTGGATCCGCGCGTCGATGATGTTCCCGCCGACGAGGTGGATCGCGCCTGCGATGCGCATGAAAATGCCGGGGTGGTCGGCGGCGATCACGGTGACGAGCGTCGCCCCGCGTTCCTCGTCGGCCTCGCAATGCACCGACAGCGCGTGGCCGAGTTCGCGCGCGACCGAATATTGCACCAGATTGCGTGCCGCGATGTCGGGCGGTTCGGCGATCCAGTAGGGCGCGGTGAACAGGTCGCCCAGATCGTCCATCAGCGCGTCCTTGTCGCCCAGCGCCGCGCGAACCGCTTCCTTCTTCGCCGCGACCCGCTCCTTGCGCCCGCGAGTCACGTGCCCCAGGCGCAGGCGCTCGTGCGCCAGATCGTAAAGCTCGGTGATCAGCTGCCCTTTCCAGCTGTTCCAGGTGCCAGGGCCGACCGCACGAATATCGACCGAGGTAAGTATTGCGAGCTGGCGCAACCGCTCGAGGCTCTGCACCTCGGCGACGAAATCCTCGACCGTCTTGGGATCGGCGAGGTCGCGCTTGAAGGCGGTGTGGCTCATCAGCAGGTGCTGGCGGACAAGCCACGCGACCAGCGCTGTCTCATCCTCGTTCAGCCCGAAGCGCGGGCACAGGCGCTCGGCCACCTCGGCACCAAGAACAGAATGGTCCCCGCCACGGCCCTTGGCGATATCGTGCAGCAGCGTGGCGACGAATTGCGCGCGCCGGCTCTTGAGCTTGTGAATCTCCTTGGTCGCGCGCGGATGCTCGTCCGCCAGCGCGCCCTTTTCGATCTGGTTGAGGAAGCCGATGGCGCGGATCGTGTGCTCGTCCACCGTATAGTGGTGGTACATGTTGAACTGCATCTGCGCGTTGACCCGCCCGAAGTCGGGCACGAAGCGGCCGAACACGCCCGCCTCGTTCATCCAGCGCAAGACCATTTCGGGATCGTTGCGCCCCGCCAGCAGGTCCAGGAAGACCGTATTCGCGTGCGGGTCCTCGCGCACCTCGTCGTTGATCAGGCCGCTGTCGCGATCGGCCTGGCGCATGGTACGCGGATCGATTTCCAGCTGCTCGGTCTCCGCAATCTGGAAGATTTCGATCAGCCGCACCGGGTCCTTGCGGAACCAGTCGTCGCTGGGGGCCGACAGCTTGCCCGCGAAGACGCGGTAGCCGCGCAGGGTTCTCGGTTTCGCGGTAAAGCCGGCGAGCAGTCCGCGCCGTGCCCGCTTCTTGGCGAACTGCTGCTCCAGCTCGCCCAGGAAGACGCCGGTCAGCGAACCGACCCGTTTCGCCTGGACGAAGTAATATTGCATGAAGCGTTCGACCGCGCTCTTGCCCTGCCGGTCGGCAAAACGCATCCGCCGCGCGATTTCCTTCTGCAGGTCAAAGGTCAGCCGGTCTTCCGCGCGCCCCGTGATCTCGTGCAGGTGGCAGCGCACGGCCAGCATGAACCCCTCTGCCCGGCGGAACCTGTGATACTCCTCCGGCGTGAACAGCCCGGCGTCGACCAACTCCGCTGCGTCGCGCACGCGGTGGATGTACTTGCCGATCCAGTACAGCGCCTGAAGGTCGCGCAGGCCCCCCTTGCCTTCCTTCACATTGGGTTCGACGACATAGCGCGTGTCGCCCATCCGCTTGTGCCGCTCGTCGCGCTCGCGCAGTTTTTCGGAGACGAACTGCTTTTCGTGGCCGGTGACGACTTCGGCATAGAAGCGACGGTTGGTCGCTTCCCACAAGTCCTGCTCGCCCCATACGAAGCGCGATTCGAGCAGGGCGGTGCGCACCGTCAGGTCGTCGCGCGCCATGCGGATCGATTCATCCGGCGTCCGCACCGAGTGGCCGACCGTCAGGCCGAGATCCCACAAAAGGTAGAGCATCGCCTCGATCTGGGCGACGGTCGCCTCGTTCGGCGACTTCGCGCACAGGAAGGCGATGTCGACGTCCGAATGCGGCGCCATCTCCTCGCGCCCGTAACCGCCGACCGCCAGCACTGCGATCGGGCTGGCCGCGTCGGAGGGGGCGATGTGTTCGACCGCGTAATCGTGGATCAGCCGGACCAGCTGGTCGAGCAGGAAGCTGTGCCCCCCGGTATGCGCATGGCCCGCCGAGGGCTTCTCGGCGAGACGATGCGACAATTCCTCGCGCCCCGCGTCGAGCGCGCGACGCAGGATCGCCAGGACCGCGTCCCGATTGCTTGCACCGCCCCCTTGGTCGCCACCGCCACGCTCGCCGATTTGCTCGGCGATTTCCTGGGCGAGACTGCGCCGATCGATGATGGCGCGCTGGTTGGAGAGGGGCGGTGCGCTCAAGCTTCCGTGTGAACCTTCGAATATTGCTCGCGCAGGGCCTTGCGGTCGATCTTCTGCGTGCCAAGACGCGGCAGCGCCTCGGTCTCGCGCCAGATGTGCGCCGGGCGTTTGAATTTTGCGAGCTTGGTTTCGAGAAACGCGGCCAGCTCGTCCTCGGTAAGATTCGCGCCCGCGCGGGTCAGGTAGACCGCGCCGACGACTTCGCCGTAGCGCGGATCGGGCAGTCCGAAGACCGAGCATTCGGCGACATCGTCATGCGCATAGATCGCATCCTCGACCTCGAGACAGCTGATGTTTTCGCCGCCGCGGATGATGATGTCCTTCTTGCGATCGACGATGAACAGATAGCCATCCTCGTCCAGCCGGCCAAGGTCGCCGGTGCGGAAATACATGTCGTCGGTGAAGGCCTGGCTGGTCGCCTCGCGGTTGTCCCAGTAGCCGAGGAAATTGGCGACCGTGCGAATGCAGATCTCACCGATCTCGCCGGTCGGCAGCTTGGCGCCCTTTTCGTCGAGGATCGCGAGGTCCACCAGCGGGCGGCTCGCCTTGCCGGTGCTGGAAGGCTTGGCGAGATAGTTCTCGTTGAAATTGCCGCAGCCGATCGCGTTGGTCTCGGTGAGGCCGTAGCCGAGCAGCGGGAAACCGCCGGGGAAGGCCTTGTGGATGGCATCGACATGGTCGACCGGTCGCGGCGCGCCACCGGCGGCAAACGAAGTACAGCTCGACGTGTCGTATTTGTCGCGATCCGGGTGGGTCGCCATTTCGTAGCTCATCAGCGGCACGCCGGTGAAGTAGGTCACCTTCTCGCGGTCGATCAGCCGCAGCGCCTCGGTCGCATTCCACTTCTTCATCAATACCAGCTTGCGGCCCAGCGCAAAGCTCTGGAGGAAGACCGGGATTTCGCCGGTCACATGGAACAGCGGCACGGCGACCAGCGCGCATGGCTGCAGCGAAGGCGCGTCTCCCTTCTTCGTCATGTAGCTCAGCGCCATGAGGCTCTGCACGACATAGCTCATGACGCCGTGGATCACGCCGCGGTGGTCCGAATAGGCACCCTTGGACCGGCCGGTGGAGCCCGAGGTGTAGAGCAGCGTCGCGTAATCGTCGGGTGAGGGCATGGGGAGCGGCGTTGCGGCGGGATCGCCCCAGACCGAAATCAGGCCTTCGGCCGGATTGCAGTCATGCGTCAACGGCAGGATCGTCGATCCGTGGTCCGTCCCTTCGAGCCGTTCGGCACGCTTGCGATCGGCGAGTACCGCGCGGCAGCCGACCATCCTGATCGCATCCGCCATTTCCTCGCCGCTGGAAAAACCGTTGACCAGCGCGGCACAGCCGCCGGCCATCACGATACCCATATAGGCGACTATCCAGTTGGCAGAGTTGCGCGCGGCGATCCCGATCCGGTCGCCCTTGACCAGCTTGTGCTGCGACAGCAGGCCCGCGGCCACGTGGCGCGCGGCATCGTAGGCTTCGCCGAAGGTCAGGCGGCAGCCATCGTCGACCAGGAACTCGACGTCCTTATGCTGCTCGCAATAATGCGCGAAGTAGTGCGCCAGGCTGGGCGGGGCATTCTTGAACGCGGGCATCGTTACGCCGTTGCGCGTGAAGGGCACTGTCTCGGCGGGGCCGCCGGGGGCCACCAGCGTGTCCATGATGGTATCCAGCGTAGTGTCGAGCTCGGTCGGCATGCATGTCCTCTCTTCTCGCGCGCGCTCTTGGGCTGCACGTCGCATTGTCCCTTTTGTCTGCCCCGTCACTGTGCCAATGCAACCCGCACCGACGCAAGACTGGACCGTTCAGGCGCTATCTCTAAGGGGTCGACGAGATGCTGTCACTACTGGCCGAGGCCGCCACTCAGCCGATCTACTGGTCCGACCTGGGCCTGACGCCGGGCATCGACCTCGGTATCTTCACGCTGCGCTGGTATTCGCTCGCCTACATCGCGGGCATCGTCCTCGCCTATTGGCACCTCACGCGCATGATCAAGGCGCCGGGCGCGCCGATGGCGCAGCCTCACGTCGACGACCTGCTGTTCTACTGCACGCTCGGCGTGATTTTCGGGGGGCGGCTGGGCTATGCGCTGTTCTACCGGCCCGAGCTGTTCGTCGATTTCAGCTACGATGGGTGGATGCCCTGGGGCCTGCTGCGCCTGTGGGACGGCGGCATGAGTTTCCATGGCGGCGTGATCGGCGTGGTTCTCGCGCTGCTGTGGGTCAGCCTGCGCAACAATCTGAACTGGTTGCGCGTGGCGGACTATATCGCGGTCAACGTGCCCTTCGGGATGTTCTTCGGGCGGCTGGCGAACTTCGTGAACGGAGAGCTCTATGGCCGCCCGACCGATGTTTCCTGGGCAATGGTTTTCCCGTCGGACCCGACGGGCCTCGCGCGCCATCCGAGCCAGCTCTACCAGGCGGGGCTCGAAGGGCTGGCGATGGCGGCAATCATGCTTTCGCTGTTCTGGCTTACGAAGGCGCGGTGGAAGCCAGGCGTGCTGGTCGGCGTCTTTACCGCAGGCATCGCGACAGCGCGCTTCATCAATGAATTCTTCCGCCAGCCCGATGCGCACCTGACCGAATTCGCGGCATCGACCGGCCTGTCGATGGGCCAGTGGCTGAGCATCCCGATGATCCTCGTCGGGCTGGGCGTGGTCGTCTACGCGCTGTCCAGCAAGCGCGACCGGGCTCCTTCGGGCATGGCGAGCGAATCCTGAGCGAAGGGCGGGCATCGCACGACCTCGCCGAACGGTTCCGGCGGCTGATCTCAGCGCACGGGCCGATCCCGGTTGCCCGCTTCATGGGCGAGAGCAACGCGCATTACTACGCAACGCGCGATCCTCTCGGCTCGGGAGGGGATTTCACGACTGCGCCCGAAATCAGCCAGATGTTCGGCGAACTGGTGGGCCTGTGGCTGGCCGACATCTGGTCGCGCGCGGGCGCGCCGCCCGATCCGCTCTACTGCGAACTGGGCCCGGGGCGCGGCACGCTGGCCGGCGATGGCTTACGCAGCATGGCGCGCTTCGGCCTGGCGCCGCAGGTCCATTTCATCGAGGGATCGCCCACGCTGCGCAGCTTGCAGGCGCAGGCGGTACCGGGCGCGCAATTTCACGAGGACCTCACCAGCGTGCCTGAGGATCGCCCGCTGCTGCTGGTCGCGAACGAGTTCTTCGATGCGCTGCCGGTGCGCCAGCTGGTGCGGATCGAGGATGGCTGGCGAGAGCGGATGGTCGGCCTGGGCGACGACGGCGCGTTCCGCTTCGTGGCGGGCGACCAGCCGATGCATAGCGCGGTCCCACCCGAACTGGTGGATGCCGACACCGGGACGATCGTCGAGACCTGCCCCGCGGCGAGTGCGATCATGCACGAGATCGCGCGGCGGCTCGTGACGCAGGGAGGCGTGGCGCTGATTATCGACTACGGCCACCTCGGCCGGCGGACGGGCTCGACGCTCCAGGCGATCAGGGCGCACCGCAAGGTCGACCCGCTGGCCGAACCAGGGGCGGCGGATCTGACCGCGCATGTCGATTTCCCGGCGCTGGCGGACGTCGCGCGGCACGAGGGCGCGCGGGTGCTGGGCAGCGCGACGCAGAACGAATGGCTGACCGCGTTGGGGATCGACGCGCGGGCAGGCGCGCTGGCGAAGGCCGCCCCGCATCGCGCCGAAGAGGTCGAGGCCGCGCGCAGCAGGCTCGTTGCGCCGGAGCAGATGGGCGCGCTGTTCAAGGTGATCGCCTTCGCGGACGAGGCGTGGCCCGACGGTTCGGGGCTGAACTGACCGTTCAGGTCGCGGAACGGCGCGCCCGGATATTGGTTCGAACGCTATGAAGAAAACTCTTCCGACCATGCTCGCGGGTGCCGCCACCATCGCCGCGCTCGCCGTCCCCGCACTTGCCGCCGACCCGATTTCCGGGCGGTGGGTGACCGAAGACAAGGATGCCGTGATCACGATCGGCAATTGCGGATCCTCCCTATGCGGCAAGATTTCGAAATTCCTCGAAACCCCGCCCGACGGCGCGAACCAGCGCGACGTCAACAACCCGAAAAAGAGCCTGCGTAGCCGCAAGCTGATGGGTCTGCCCGTGCTCACCAACCTGCGACAGGACGGCGACGTCTTTCGGGGCGACATCTATGATCCCAAATCGGGCAAGACCTACGAGTCGATCGTCGAGCGTACCTCCACCAACAGGCTGAGCGTGAAGGGCTGTGCCCGGGTCATCGTCAAGGTCTGTCAGGAACAGACCTGGACCCGGCCCTAGGCTATAGTCCGACGTCTTCAGCCAACCGGCGCGCGGCCTCGCGCGGGGTCTTCTTCTCGCCATCGGTCCGGTCGACCGAGAAGTTCGCCTCGCGCATTGCATCGACGTTGATGCTGCCCAGCAGCGGTTCGAGCGCGGCCTTCATCCGAGCGTCGTCGGCGCGTTCGGGCGACAGGATGATCAGCGTGTCGTAGCTCGGCAGCGCCTCGCGCGGGTCGTCGAGGATGACGAGGTTGTCCGCCGCGATCCGCCCGTCGGAGGTGTAGGCGCTGATGACATCGGCGTCACCGGACCTGAGCGCGTTGTACATGAAGGTCGGCGAGAAATTGCGTTCATTGGCGAAATTCAGTCCGTAGGCATCGCGCACCGCGAACCATTCGGGCCGTTCGAACCATTCGGGATCGCCGCCCGCCACTAGTTGCGGCGCGGCGCGGGACAGATCCTCGATCGTCTTGATCCCCAGTTCCGCCGCCCGGTCCTCGCGCATGGCGAGGGCATAGGCATTTTCGAAGCCCAGCTTGCCCAGCACGCGCGTGCCCTGAACATCGCGCTCCCACTCGACGATCGCCTCGTACATCGCATCGCGACCGGGGTTGTCGGTCCGCTTCATCTGGTTGGCCCAGATCGTGCCGGTATAGTCGAAATAGAGGTCGATCGATCCGTTGGCGACCGCCTGCGCAACCACCGCCGAACCGAGTCCCTCGCGATATTCGACGTTGTAGCCCGCTTCCTCCAGCTGTTCGCCGACCAGTCGCCCGAGGATGAGCTGTTCGGAAAACTGCTTGGTCCCGATCACGATGGTGTCGCGCCCATCGTCGCTGCTCCAGTCCGCCTGGCTGGCGAAGGCTGCGGCCACGCCTAGCGCAACCGCGATGGCGCCGCCCAGCCACAGCCGCCGGTCGCGCCGCCGGAAGCCCGCCTCGATCGTGCCGAGCAGAGCATCGGCGATGATCGCGAGGCCTGCGCTGCCGATGCAGCCCGCCAGCACCAGTGACCAGTTCTGCGTCTGGAGCCCGGCAAAGATCGGATCGCCGAGGCTCGGCTGGCCGATGGTGGTGGACAGCGTCGCCGCGCCGATGGTCCACACCGCCGCCGTGCGGATGCCCGCCATGATGTAGGGCGCGGCGAGCGGCGCCTCGACCAGTCGCAGGCGCTGCCAGAAGCCCATGCCCACGCCATCCGCAGCCTCGATCACGCCGGGGTCGAGATTGGTCTGCGCGGTCACCGCGTTGCGCAGGATCGGCAGCAGCGCATAGAGCGCCAGCGCCAGCAGCGCGGGCAGGAAGCCCAGCGTGGGCAGCCGCTCGCCGAAGACAGCGCGCAGGCTCAGCAAAATCGGGAAGAACAGCGCCAGCAGCGCAAGCGCGGGGATCGTCTGCACGAGGCTGGCAAAGCCCAGCGCGCCGCGCGCCACCGCCTGGCTGCGGCTCGCCCACACCGCCAGCGGCAGGGCCACCGCGATGCCGAGGCCGATCGCGCAGGCGGCAAGGATGACGTGCTGTGCCAGCACGTCGCCGAGCCCCATCAGCGCGTCCCACACGCCGCTCATGATTCGAGCGCCTTGAGCTTCTCGGCTTGGTGCCGCGGCACCGAGACCAGCTCCTGCGCAACCTCGCCGCCTCTGCCGCTGGCGAGGCTTTGCGGCGTCTCGTCCGCGACGATCCTGCCCTTGTCCATGACCAGCACGCGGTCGGCCAAGATTAGCGCCTCGGCCATATCGTGCGTGACCATGATGGTGGTCAGGTCGAGTTCGTCGTGCAGCGCGCGCACCCGATCGCCCAGGGCGTCGCGCGTGACGGGATCGAGCGCGCCGAACGGCTCGTCCATCAGCAGCAGGGTCGGATTGCCCGCCAGCGCGCGCGCCACGCCGACGCGCTGCTGCTGCCCGCCCGACAGTTCTTCGGGCAGGCGGCCCGCCATTGCGGGATCGAGATCGACCAGCGTCAGCAATTCGCCGATCCGTTCCTCGCCCAGCTTTTCGCCGACGAGCCGCGGCCCGATCGCGATGTTTTCGCCCACCGTCATGTGCGGAAACAGGCCGATCCGCTGGAAAACGTAGCCCATTGTGCGGCGCATTTCGGTCGGGTCGCCGATCGCGACGTCCTTTCCGTCGAGGAGCACGCGGCCCTCGGTCGGCGCGACGAGGCGATTGATCGTCTTGAGCAGCGTCGACTTGCCCGATCCCGATGCGCCGACCAGCGCCACGAAGCTGCCCGGCGCGACGTCGAGGTCGATGCCTGCGAGCGCCTCGGTACTGTCGTAGCGTTTGGTGACGCCTTCAAACGCGAGCGATGATGCCATGCGGCGGGACGCTAGCCCGCAAGCACGGGAAGCGAAAGGTCGAGCGTCACGACCAGCCCGTCGTCGTTCCATTCGCGCGCGATCGTACCCTGGAGCTGGCCTTCGACGCTCATCCTCAGAAGCCGCGAGCCGAAACCCTCGCCTTCCTCGCCGATCGGTGCGACCCCGGGTTCGCGCCAGACGATCTCGAGGGTCTTCGAATCGGTCAGCGAAATCGCGACATCGACCTCGCCCTCGTCGCGCGACAGCACGCCGTATTTGGCCGAATTGGTCGCGAGCTCGTGGAAGACGAGTGCCAGCGGCGTGGCGGAGCGTGCGTGGATGGCGGGGTTCTCACCCGAAACGATCACCCGGTCCTGCTCCGCGTCGCAATAGGGCGCGAAAATCTGCCGCAGCAGGCCATGGAGCGATCTTTCGTCGTTGATCCCGGTCGGGGCGACGAATTCATGCGCGCGGCCGAGCGCCGCGATCTTGTCGGTCATCTCCTGCGCGAAGGCCCGCAGCTGCGGATCGCGCCGGGCGGACAGGGTGATGAGGCTCGACATCACGGCGAAGATGTTCTTGATCCGGTGCGACAGCTCGCGCGCCAGCAGGTCGCGATTTTCGGACAGGCGATGCGCGTCGTCGATGTCGATGATCGTGCCGACCCAGCGCCAGCTGCCGTCGGCCGACTGGATCGGCACGGCGCGGCTCAGCACCCAGCGATAGGACCCGTCGCTCATGCGCAGACGGAGCTCGTCGCTGAAGACCTTCTTGGTGTCGGACGCCCGCTCCAGCGCAGTCTGCGTTCCCTCGAAGTCGTCGGGATGGATGAAGTCGCGCCATTCCTCGATCGTGCGCGGCGGCTTGGTGCCCGTCACCTCGCCCCAGCGCGCATTGAAGAAATCGAAGGTCAGTTTCTCGTCCGCCGACCAGGCGATGCCGGGCACCGAATCGAGCACCAGTTCGAGCATCCGGGTCCGCTCGCGTGCATCCTCGCGCGAACGGAGCGCCTCGCGTTCGTTGACGAAGCGGCGCACGGCGGACCTGGCGAGGACGCGCAGGCCGTCTGCCTGCAACTCGGTCAGGCCTTCGGGCCGCGGCGCGGTATCGATCACGCACAGCGCGCCGAGCTCGGTCCCATCTGCGGTGACGAGCGGTGCGCCAGCATAGAAGCGCACGCCCAGTTCGCCGGTGACGAGAGGATTGTCGGTGAAACGCGGGTCCTTCGTGGTGTCGGGCACGACGAACAGGTCGCGGCCCTGCATCGCGTGCGCGCAGAAACTGACCGAGCGCGGCGTTTCCCGGCCATCGATTCCGTGCCGGGCGAGGAAGCGCTGGCGGCTCTGTTCGACGATGGTGACGCTGGCGCTCGGCGTCTCGCAGAGCTTGGCGGCGAAATTGGCGATTGCGCGCAGTTCGGGATCGTCTTCGAGCGCATCGATCCCGTAGCGGCTCAGCTCGCGCTGGCGCTCGTTCGGCCCGCCGGCCGCGCCTTCCGGATGATTCGCATCCGTGCTCGCCTGGTCTATCGGTGAATCCATCGCCCCCTGTCCTGACGCGAATATAGGGCTCCCTCACGGCTTGCCTACACAAGCTTTGCCTTCACTAACCATTATCAAGTCTTTCGGGGCGCCCAGTTGCCGTGTTTGCGCGTGCTCTTGCGCTTGCTATGCGCTCCCCAAACAGGAAGGATTCCCCGATGCGCGCAACTCCCCAATTCGATTTCCAGCTTGGCGAGAGCGCCGACATGATCCGCGAAAGCGTGTCGCGCTTCGCGGACGAGCAGATCGCCCCGCTGGCCGAAAAGATAGACCGCGAGGACTGGTTTCCCCGCGACGAGTTGTGGCAGCAGATGGGCGAACTTGGCCTGCACGGCATCACCGTGGCCGAGGATGATGGCGGCCTCGGTCTCGGCTATCTCGAACATGTGGTCGCGGTCGAGGAAGTCAGCCGTGCCAGCGCCTCGCTCGGCCTCAGCTACGGTGCGCATTCCAACCTGTGCATCAACCAGATCGCCCGCTGGGGTAACGACGAGCAGAAGGCCAAGTACCTGCCCGCCCTGGTCAGCGGCGAGCATGTCGGCAGCCTCGCGATGAGCGAAGTGAACGCCGGCTCCGACGTTGTCTCGATGAAGCTCAAGGCCGACGCCGTTCAGGGCGGCTATGTGCTCAACGGCACCAAGTTCTGGATCACCAACGCGCCCTACGCCGACACGCTGGTCGTCTATGCTAAGACCGATGCCGACGGTGGCAGCAAGGGCATCACGGCCTTCCTGATCGAGAAGGACGATCCCGGCTTCTCCATCGGCCAGAAGATCGAGAAGGTCGGCATGCGCGGCTCGCCCACCGCAGAGCTGGTGTTCGACGATTGCGAGATTCCCGAGGATCGCGTGATGGGCCCGGTCGGCGGCGGCGTGGGCGTGCTGATGAGCGGGCTGGATTACGAGCGCGTGGTGCTCGCCGGGTTGCAACTGGGCATCATGCAGGCCTGCCTCGACACCGTGATTCCCTATCTTCGCGAGCGCACGCAGTTCGGCAAGCCCATCGGCAGCTTCCAGCTGATGCAGGCCAAGGTGGCGGACATGTATGTCGCGCTGCAATCGGCGCGCGCCTACACCTACGCGGTGGCGAAGGCCTGCGATGCCGACCAGACGACCCGCTTCGATGCGGCGGGCGCGATCCTGCTGGCTAGCGAAAACGCCTTCCGCGTCGCGGCGGAAAGCGTTCAGGCGCTGGGCGGGGCGGGCTATACGCTCGACTGGCCGGTGGAACGCTATATGCGCGATGCCAAGCTGCTCGACATTGGCGCGGGCACCAACGAAATCCGCCGCATGCTGATCGGGCGCGAGCTCATCGGCGCGGCGGGATAAGGGACCACACGATGTTCAGGAAATTCGCCATCACCCTCGGCCTCGCCGCAGCGCTGGCCATGCCCGCCGCCGCGCAGGATGCCGCGCGGCTCACGATCGAGACCGTCCACAGCCCCGCGATCGAGGGCAATCTGGAGGGCAACACCGCCGACCGCGAAGTCTACGTCATCACCCCGCCGGGCTATGACGAGAACCCGGACGCGCAATATCCGGTGGTCTATTTCCTGCACGGCTACTGGGGCTCGCCCAAGCGCTATGCCGAGCATCACATCGAGTTCACGGCCGCGGTCGACAAGGCGGCCGAGGCGGGGCACCCGATGATCCTCGTTGTGCCCAACGGCGACTCGAAGTGGAAAGGTGCGTTCTATTCCTCCGGCCCGACCGTGGGCAATTACGAGGGCTTCGTCGCGCATGACCTGGTGTCGTGGATCGACGCCAATTACCGCTCGATCCCGGCAGCCGAGAGCCGCGGCCTCTCGGGCCATTCGATGGGCGGATACGGCACCGCGCGCGTCGCGATGAAGAACCCGGGCATCTTCTCCAGCATCTACATGATGAGCGCGTGCTGCCTCGACCCGCAGGCGATGACGCCCGAGATCGCGCAGCGGATCGAAGCGATGAGCCCGGAAGAAGTCGCGAACGCTGAGTTCTTCCAGCTCGCCGCGATCTCCACGCTGGTCGCCTGGTCGCCCGATCCGACCGACGAGGGCTTCCTGAAGGCCGACACCGGCCTGCGCGAAGACGGCACGATCGACCCGCTGGTCAACCAGCGCATCGCCGCCAACGCGCCGGTGGTGATCCTGCCGCAATACCTGCGCTCGCTGACCACGCTCGACGGGTTCGCGATGGATATCGGCGACAAGGATTTCCTCCTCGAAGGCAACCGCATCTGGCGCGCCGAGCTCGACCGGTTCGGCGTCGACTATGATTTCGAGCTCTACGAAGGCGATCACACCAACCGCGTGAATGAGCGTTTCGCCGATCACGTGATGCCCTTCTTCGCCGAGCATCTCGACGGTGCAGGCGAATGAGTGCGGACGAGGACTACGTCTACGACGAGGACAGCGGCGAATGGATGCCGGCCTCCGAACTTGCGGCCAAGCAGGCGGCTGCGGACACGGTCGAGGTGCGCGATGCGGTGGGCAACCTGCTGGCCGACGGCGATCAGGTGACGCTGATCAAGGACCTCGCCGTGAAGGGCGCGGGCCAGACGCTCAAGCATGGCACGCTGATCAAGTCGATCCGCCTGACCGGCGACGCACAGGAGATCGACTGCAGGTATCCCGGCATCAAGGGCCTCGTCCTGCGCGCCGAGTTCGTGAAGAAGCGGTGAGCCTTAGCAGGCCGATCGGCCGCGATCCGATCACCGTGGCAGCTTAGTACTGGGCCGGGGGCAATCCGGGCCGCAACGGGGGGAGGATAGATTGGTCGATCAATTCGGCGGGAAACCGCATCCGCGAAGCCAGGTACCCGATCTGTCGAACGTCGATCTCGACACTCTGCCGGTCACGCCGCCGGATCCGCTGCGCGACTATTACGAACCGATGCAGGTCGGCGCATGGGCGCTTCGCGTGGTGCCGATGGCGGTATGCGAAGGCTACTGGACCGGCCTCCAGGTAGTCAACGGCCTCGTCCTGCTCAGGCGCCGCACCAGCGTGTGGATGTCGATCACGCCGATGGAGACCGAGAGCCAGCTGATCGGGGTCGATTTCGCGCGCGGGCACGTGGTGATCCACGGCCTCGGCATGGGCTGGGTCGCGGCGATGACAGCTCTCAAGCCCGAAGTCGATCGGGTGACGGTGGTCGAGATGGACGACGAGGTGCTCAAGATGCATCGCCAGCTCGACCTGTTCGCGCGCCTGCCGGACGGCGCGGGCGACAAGGTTCGCATCGTCGAGGCCGACGCGCTCGACTGGATGCCGGACAGTCATGTCGACCTGCTTATGCCCGACATCTGGCTCGACATGGTAAGCTGGGGCCGCGCCGAAGAGGTCCACGACATGCAGGCCAACGCGAAGGCGGACATGGTCTATTTCTGGGGGCAGGAGCTGGAGTTGGCGCGTCACGCGGTCAAGGCGGGGCGCGACCTCGACGACGCAGGCCTTGCGCTGACTGCGAAAGAATTCGATCTCCCGCTGGTCGGGCTGGACACGCCCGACTATGCCGCCCGCACGCGCATTGCCACGAAGCAATGGATGAAGGGCCGCTGGCTCGAAGGGAGCACCATCCCTGCCGACCTGCGCAGCTCTGCCGACGAAGAAATGGAAGCCTGAATGACCGCACCCACCCTCACCTCGATGCTCGACCGCGACGCGCCCGACGCCAAGGCGCGGTTCGAGCATAACAGGGCGCTTGCCGAAGAACTGCGCGGTAAGGTCGCCGAGGCCGCGCTTGGTGGCTCGGAGAAGCATCGCGAGCGGCATGTCTCGCGCGGCAAGCTGCTGCCCCGTGAGCGGGTCGAGCGGCTGCTCGATCCCGGCTCGCCTTTCCTCGAGATCGGCCAGCTCGCCGCCAACGGCATGTACGAAGGCGACGTCAACGGTGCCTCGATGATCTGCGGCGTCGGGCGCGTGTCCGGTCGGCAGGTGATGATCGTGTGCAACGATCCGACGGTCAAAGGCGGGTCGTACTACCCGATGACGGTCAAGAAGCACCTGCGCGCGCAGGAAATCGCGCAGGAGAACCGCCTGCCGTGCATCTACCTGGTCGACAGCGGCGGCGCGAACCTGCCCTATCAGGCAGAGGTTTTCCCCGACAAGGAGCACTTCGGGCGCATCTTCTTCAACCAGGCGCAGATGAGCAGCCTCGGCATTCCGCAGATCGCCTGCGTGATGGGTTCCTGCACCGCGGGCGGGGCCTATGTGCCCGCGATGAGCGACGAGAGCGTGATCGTGCGCAATCAGGGCACGATCTTCCTCGCCGGCCCGCCGCTGGTGAAGGCCGCGACGGGCGAGGAGATCAGCGCCGAGGACCTTGGCGGCGGCGACCTTCACGCCAAGAAATCGGGCGTGGTCGACCATCTGGCGGAGAACGACGAGCACGCGCTGACCATCGTGCGCGATATCGTCAGCCATCTGGGTGCGAATACCGGCGTGGCGACCGATGTGGAGGTGCAGGAGCCCGTGCCGCCCAAGTTCGACGCCGAAGACCTCTACGCGCTGATCCCCGAGGATGTGCGCGCGCCCTACGACGTGCACGAGGTGATCGCGCGGCTGGTCGACGGCAGCGAATTCCACGAGTTCAAGAAGGACTACGGCTCCACGCTGGTGTGCGGTTTCGCGCATATCTGGGGCATGCCGGTGGCAATCCTCGCCAACAACGGCGTGCTGTTCTCCGAAAGCGCCGTCAAAGGCGCGCACTTCATCGAACTGGCGTGTCAGCGGCGCATCCCGCTGCTGTTCCTGCAGAATATCTCCGGCTTCATGGTCGGCGGGAAGTACGAGGCGGAAGGCATCGCCAAGCATGGTGCGAAGCTGGTCACCGCGGTCGCAACCGCCACCGTGCCCAAGGTCACGATCCTGATCGGCGGCAGCTTCGGCGCGGGCAATTACGGCATGGCGGGCCGGGCGTACTCGCCGCGCTTCCTGTTCAGCTGGCCCAACAGCCGCATCTCGGTGATGGGCGGCGAGCAGGCGGCTTCGGTGCTCGCCACCGTCCACCGCGATGCGGATTCATGGACCGAGGAGCAGGCCGAGGAGTTCAAGGCCCCCATCCGCCAGAAGTACGAGGACGAGGGCAATCCCTACTACGGCACCGCGCGGATGTGGGACGACGGCGTAATCGACCCGGTGCAGACCCGCGACGTGCTGGGCCTCGCCTTCGCCGCCTGCCTCGAAGCCCCGATCGAGGATCGCCCGCGCTTCGGCGTGTTCCGGATGTAGGCTCGATACGGGTGACACAGGGTGACACGTGTCACCCTCGTGTCACCCTCGAAAATCGCCGTTGTTTCAGGCTCTTGTGCCCCACAGGGTGACATATTGCCGTTTTTGCGCTCCGCAGGGCGTGAAAGCGTACCCGAGCGAGTAGTTGCGAGACGACGATGGGAAAGAGCGACGGCGATCCTAGCGCCGGATGCGCGGGTAGGAAAATCGGGCTGCCCGCGTGCAGCCGAGCGACGAAGGCCTCGGTGACGGCTCTGTCGATCCGTGAGGGGCCTTCGACGCGGTCGACTTGACGGTTCCCCCGACCTCGGGTGCATTCGCAACCAGAAATGGGGGAATTCCGATGCTGCATCTTGCGAAACAGGTTGGCCTGACCGCCGCGATCGTGCTCGTCTGCAATGCGCTGCACGAGATCGGGCATTTGGTAGCCGCCAAGGCGCTCGGTTATGAAGCGGCCATCCGGATCAACAGCGTCTCGCTCGTCGGCGGGGCGCAGGACTGGCGGGACGCGGCGCTGGTCGATGCCGCCGGGCCGCTGGTCACCGTTCTGCTGGCAATTATCGGAGTGGCGCTCAGCAAGCGCGGCGGCACGCTTGGGCCTACCATCGTCTTCGCTGCGCTTATGATGCGCATTCTTGCGACCGCCGTGAGCGTGCAGGCGCCGAACGACGAGGCGCGAATCAGCGAGGCACTGGGGCTGGGCACATGGGGCGTGCCGGCCATGGTGGTGGGTCTGCTGGCGATCCTCATGCTTCTCTCCGCGCGCCGGTCCGCCATCGGCTGGAGATGGCTGCTCGGCGCATGGATCGGCGCATCGCTGGGCTTCGTGGTGGTGGTGTTCGGGGAACCCCACCTGCCTGCGCTAACCGTCTGAGCGTTACTCGACCGCGGTGATCCGGCCCGTCGCGGGAAGCGTCGTGACCGCCGCGCGCGCCAGAAAAGCCTCCATCGCGTCCAGATCGACCGGCCCGGCGACCACGTCGGTACCATCCTCGAAGATGGTGAAGCTGTCGCCGCCTGCGGCGAGGAAGCTGTTCATCGTGATGCGATAGGCGGCTTCGGGATCGATCGGGTCGCCGTCGAGCGTTGCCGAGACCACGCGCGATCCGACCGGTTCGCTCAGGTCGTAGGTCATCGCGAAGCCTTCCGACACGCTGAAGGTCTGCACGAAGCCTTCGCCATCGAACTGCTGTTCGAGCAGGGCGAGCAGCTGCCTGCCGCTGAAGGTCTTGGTCACCAGCGTGTTGCCGAAGGGCTGGACCGAATAGATCTGCCCGAAGGTGATCGCGCCGTCCTGCGCCGGTTCGAGCCCCGCGCCGCGAATGCCCGAATTGTTCATGAAGGCGATCTGCGCGCCTTCCTCCCGCGTGGCGAAAAGCTGTGCGTCGGCGATCAGGTTGCCCAGCTGGGTCTCTTCCGTGGCAGGGCCGGGCGCCGCGCCGTTGCCGAGGATCCGGCCGACGGGCCTTCGCTCCGCCGCGCTCGCTGCATCGGCATAGCGCGCAACATATTCGATCAAGTCGCTGCGCGGGATCAGTGCGGCGAAGTCGGGATTGGCGTCTTCGGGCGCGGCGCTCTGCACCACCACATTGTCCGCCGTGATGCCCACCACGTCGTGGGTGACGGGATCGAAGGACACCGCAATGTCGGTCAGCAGCGATCCGCCATAGCCTGCGCTCGTGACCAGGAAGCTGCGCGAAGGATCGATCTGCGCGAAATCGCAGACATAGGCGGCATGGGTGTGGCCCGACAGGACGAGATCGACGCGCGGATCGACCTGCTCGAGAATGCCGATTAGCGGGCCGGAGACGCCGCCGCAGCTTTTGTCGTTGAAGCCGACATCGGTGTAGAGCCCCTGGTGGATCGCGACGAGGATCGCGTCCGCGCCCTGTTCCTCCAGCAGTGGCACGGTGCGGTTGATCGCCGCCGCTTCGTCGCCGAAGGTCAGCCCGTCGACCCCGCTGGGCGTCACCAGCGTGGGGGTCTCCTTCAGCGTCAGGCCGATCACGCCGATCCTGATTTCGCCCGCGGGGGTCTCGAACGTCTTGATCCCATAGGCGGGGAACAGCGTGCCGCCGCCCTCCATCGCGACGTTCGCGGCCAGGAAGGCGAAGTCCGCGCCTGCAAAATCGGGCTCCACCGCGCAGGGCTCGCGCAGGGTCAGCTTCTCGCAGCCGCCATCCTGCACGCGTTGCAGTTCTCGCCAGCCGCGGTCGAATTCGTGGTTGCCGACCGCATTGAAATCGAGCCCGATGCGGTTCATCGCGCCGATCGTCGGCTCGTCGAGGAAGAGCGAGGAGACAAGCGGGCTCGCGCCGATCAGGTCGCCCGCCGCGATCACCATCGTATTGTCGTGCTTGGCGCGCACCGCATCGACCGCTGCGGCAAGATAGGCCGCGCCGCCCGCCTGCACTTCCAGCCCGTCGCCCAGCTTCACCGGACGTGCGATGGGCTTGAGGTTGCCGTGGAAGTCGTTGAGCCCGACGATGCCGATGGTCACCGGCTCGGGCTCGGGTGCGGGCTGCTGCGTTGCCGGGACGGTGGCGCAGGCGCCCAGCGACAGGGCCAGCAAGGCGGCGAGGGTTTTGCGTGCGATCATGGTGTGCGGCGTTGCTCCGCCCAGGTTGCAACTTCAAGAAGGCAATTGCGGATCATGGAGGTTTCCTGGCGTCAGAGCGCGCTGCCGCAGGCCTGTCCGCTCGCCCAGGCCCACTGGAAGTTGTAGCCGCCCAGCCACCCGGTCACGTCGACCGCTTCGCCGATGGCGTAGAGGCCGGGTAGCTTCTTCGCCTCCATCGTTTGCGAGGAGAGTTCGGCGGTAGAGATGCCGCCCGCGGTCACCTCGGCCTTGGCGAAGCCTTCGGTGCCGTTGGGGTGGAACTGCCAGCCGCGCAGCCGCTCTTCCGTGCGGTTCAGCGCCTTGTCGGCAAGACCCTGAAGCGGACCGGGAAGCGCGAGCCGGTCGGCCAGCGTGGTCGCCAGCCGCTCGGGCAGGGTCTCGCGCAGCACGCCCGCCAGCGTCGCCTGCGGCGTCTGCGCCTTGCGTTCGATGAGCCAGCCGCGCGGCGCATCGGGCAGGAAGTCGATCCGCAGCACTTCGCCGTGCCGCCAGTATGAGCTCGCCTGCAGGATGGCGGGGCCCGACAGGCCCTTGTGCGTCAGCAGCGCCGCCTCGCGGAATGTCGCCTTCCCGGCGCGTGCCTCGACCGGAGCGGACACGCCCGACAATTCGCGGAACAGCACGTCCTCGCCGCCCAGCGTCAGCGGGACGAGCGCGGGGCGCGGCTCGACCACCTTGAGGCCGAACTGGCGCGCGAGGTCGTAGGCGATCCCGGTCGCGCCCATCTTCGGGATCGACGGACCTCCGGTGGCGATCACAAGCGTGGGCGCGCAATGCGTCTCGCCGTTCGCCTCGAGAGCGAAGCTTTCGCCGTCATGCGCAACGTCGCCGATCTCCTGACCGGTGCGGATATCGACCGCGCCTTTCTCGCACTCGGCGAGCAGCATCGCGACGATCTGCTTCGCCGAGCCATCGCAAAACAGCTGGCCGAGGGTCTTTTCGTGCCACTCGATCCCGTAGCGCTCGACAAGATCGAGGAAATCGCGCGCAGTGTAGCGGGCGAGCGCAGACTTCGCGAAATGCGGGTTGGCCGAAAGGTAGTTCGCCGGCCCCGCGCCCAGATTCGTGAAATTGCAGCGCCCGCCGCCCGAGATGAGGATCTTCTTGCCCACCGCATCGGCCTTTTCGAGCACCAGCACGCGCCGCCCGCGCTGGCCCGCCACGCCCGCGCAGAACAGGCCGGCCGCCCCGCCGCCGAGGATGATCGCATCGTAATCCATGCGCGCCAGCGCTGGCGCTTCGCCCGGCACTTGGCAACCGGCTTGGCAGTTGACGCAAGGGAAGGGTGCCCTATCGCCGGGGAGGGGGATCGAGGAAAAATTCAATGCGATCGATGATGTGAACGCCGCAGACCCATCCCGCTCGGCCCTGTCGCGGGTCACGTTTGCGGTGTTCCTTTGGCTTTACCGGCGGGGAAACTGGCGCGCGAGCGTCAGCGGCCCTGCGACCCGCGTGCTGCCCCGAAAGGCGGTGATCATCGCGGTGCCGCACGCGACCAACTGGGATCTGGTCAATTATCTTGGGCTGACCCACGATCTGGGCCTGCGCACGCGGGTCATCGCCAAGGCGAGCCTGTTCCGCTGGCCGATCGCACGCTTCATGCGAGACATGGGCGGGGTGCCGGTCGATCGCAGCCGCCGGGCCAATCTGGTCGAGCAGATGGCGGAGCAGTTCGCCGCGCGCCACGATCTGCTGCTGACGATCGCGCCCGAAGGTTCGCGCGCCGTCACCGGCAGCTGGAAAAGCGGTTTCTACCAGATCGCGCTGGCGGCAAACGTGCCGATCCTGTGCGGCTGGATCGATTACGATGCGAAGCGCGGCGGGATCGGCCCCGCGATCATGCCGACCGGCGACTACGCCGCCGACATGATCGAAGCGCAGCGTTTCTACGAGAGCAAGGGGATCGCAGCGCCCGACTTCGCGTCGATGAGCGAAGCGGGCGACAAGCCGATATAGCCTTGCCTAGATATCGAGGTTCGCGACATTGAGAGCATTATCCTGGATGAACTCGCGCCGGGTTTCGACCACGTCGCCCATCAGCCGCGAGAAGATCTCGTCGGTCACGTCGGCATCCTCGATTTTGACCTGCAACAGCGCGCGGTTGTCCGGGTCGAGCGTGGTCTCCCACAGCTGTTCCGCGTTCATCTCGCCAAGACCCTTGTAGCGCTGCACCGACAGCCCCTTGCGGCCCGCCGCGATCACCGCGTCGAACAGCTGGGTCGGGCGGATGATCGTGCCCTGTCCTGCGGTGGGCGAGCGATCGGGTGTGGCGTTCTCTTCCTCGCCATCGGGCTCGGGCGTATCCTCGACCGCGCTCGGCTTCACCAGCTTTGCCGCGCTTTCATAGGCGTCGAGGTTTTCGGCCGCGACCTTGTGCAGCTTGCGCGCTTCGGCGCTTTCGAGGAACTTCTCCTCGATCAGGTGGGCGTCGGTCACGCCGCGCCACAGACGGCTCATCAGGATGCCGCCATCGGGCGAGCGTTCGCCGCTCCACTTCGCTTCGGTGTCGCCCATCTGCAGGCGCGCCGCCGCGCGGTCGAGCGCATCGCCCGCAGCGAGGTTTTCCGGATCGAACGCACCCGCCATCGCGAGCGTCTCGACGATCGCGGTGTCGTATTTGCGCGGCGCGTAGGCGAGCAGGTTGCGCATCCGCAGCGCGTGATCGACCAGCGCGGACAGGTCCGCCCCGGCGCGCACGCCGGTCGGGCTGTCGAGCACGCGGTCCTGCAGCCCTTCGGCGACGAGGTAGCGGTCGAGCGCGCGCTCGTCCTTCAGGTACACCTCGCTGCGCCCGCGCGCGACCTTGTACAGCGGCGGCTGGGCGATGAAGAGATGGCCGTTCTTCACGATCTCGGGCAGCTGGCGGTGGAAGAACGTCAGCAGCAGCGTACGGATATGCGCGCCGTCCACGTCGGCGTCGGTCATGATGACGATCTTGTGGTAGCGCAGCTTCTCTAGGTTGAAATCGTCGCGGATGCCGGTGCCCATCGCCTGGATCAGCGTGCCGACTTCCTTCGACGAAATGATCCGGTCGAACCGCGCGCGCTCGACATTCAGGATCTTGCCCTTGAGCGGCAGGATCGCCTGCGTCTTGCGGTCGCGGCCCTGCTTGGCGGAACCGCCGGCGGAGTCACCCTCGACCAGGAAGAGTTCGCACTTGCTCGGATCGCGTTCCTGGCAGTCGGCCAGCTTGCCCGGCAGCGAAGCGACGCTCATCGCGCCCTTGCGGCTCATTTCGCGCGCACGGCGTGCGGCTTCGCGCGCGGCGGCGGCATCGACGATCTTCTGGATGATCGTCTTGGCGTGGTTGGGGTTTTCCTCCAGCCACTCGGTCATCTTGTCGCCCATCAGGCTTTCCAGCGGAGAGCGGACCTCGGACGAAACCAGCTTGTCCTTGGTCTGCGAAGAGAACTTAGGATCGGGCAGCTTGACCGAGACGATCGCGGTCAGCCCTTCGCGCATGTCTTCGCCCGAGAGCGTGACCTTCTCTTTCTTCAGCAGGCCCGAGGACGCGGCGTAGTTGTTGAGCGTGCGGGTCAGCGCGGTGCGGAAGGCGGCGAGGTGCGTGCCCCCGTCGCGCTGCGGGATGTTGTTGGTGAAGGCGAGCACGTTCTCGTAATAGGAATCGTTCCATTCGAGCGCGACGTCGATACCGATCCCGTCCTTCTCCGCCGAGACCGAAATCGGCTCGGGGATCAGTGCATCCTTGTTGCGGTCGAGATAGTTGACGAAGGCCGCAATCCCGCCCTCGTAGAACAAGTCGTGTTCCTGCACATCCTCGCCCCGGCGGTCGCGCAGCTTGATGTGTACACCCGAGTTGAGGAAGGCGAGCTCACGGTAGCGATGTTCGAGCTTGTCGAAATCGAATTCGGTGACGTTCTTGAACGTCTCTTCGCTCGCCTTGAAGGTGACGCGCGTGCCCTTCTTCAGGCCATTTTCGTCGCCTTCCGATTCGACCGGCGGTGCATCGCCCGTGACGCGCAGCGATTCGACGGCGTTGCCGCCTTCGAAGCGCATCCAGTGTTCCTTGCCATTGCGCCAGATGACCAGCTCGAGCCATTCGCTGAGCGCGTTGACCACCGACACGCCCACGCCGTGCAGGCCGCCCGAGACCTTGTAGGCATTGTCGTCGTTCGTGTTCTCGAACTTGCCGCCCGCGTGCAGCTGGGTCATGATGACTTCGGCGGCGGAGACGCCTTCGCCCTTGTGCATGTCCACCGGGATGCCGCGGCCATTGTCTTCCACCGAGACGCTGCCATCGGGGTTGAGCTCGATCAGGACGAGGTCGCAATGGCCTGCCAGCGCTTCGTCGATCGCATTGTCCGACACTTCGAACACCATGTGGTGCAGGCCCGAACCATCGTCGGTATCGCCGATATACATGCCGGGGCGTTTGCGGACCGCGTCGAGGCCCTTGAGCACCTTGATCGAATCCGCACCGTACTCGCCGGTATTCCGGCCGTTTTTCGTGTTCTCGTCCATCGTGCGAATATAGGCACACGGGGGCCGAAACCCAAGCCAATCATCGCGAAAGCGCAGGCTTTTCCACGGGGTCTCGCCCGGCGGCCGGGCACGCGATCGCACCGGGCGCGTTAGGCCTGTGATGATGATGACCCTGATCGTGGTGGCGGTGGTCTCCGGCGCGCTCCTCCTGGGGGCGGCCTGGGGGCTCTATGCGCCGCTCGGCAAACGGACCGAAGGCTTTCTGGTCGCGCTCGCCGGGGGCGCGCTGCTCCTGTCGGTCACCAGCGAACTGATCGAACCTTCGATCGAGCGGGGATCGCTGACCGTCGCCGCGCTGGCGGTGCTGGCGGGTGCGGGCGTCTTCACGCTGGCCGACTGGCTGGTGAAGACGAAATGGGGAGGCGGTTCGGGCGGCGGGCTGCTGGCCGCGATCACGCTCGACGGAATCCCCGAAAACCTCGCACTCGGCGTCGCGCTGATCGGTGCGGGGCCGATGGAGGTCGCGGCGCTGGCTGGCTCCATCCTCCTGTCCAACCTGCCCGAAGCGGCGGGCGGAGCGAAGGAAATGCGCGGCGACGGGCGCTCCAGAGGCAAGATCTTCGCGCTGTGGGCGGGCACCGCTGTGCTGCTTTCCGTCGCTGCGATCGCCGGCAACCTGCTGCTCGAAGGGGCGAGCGAATCGCAGCTGGGCGCGATCCGCTGCTTCGCCGCCGGGGCGGTGATCGCGAGCCTCGCCATCGAGGTCTTTCCGCAGGCCTTCAAGGAGGACGACTACTGGGCCGGCATCGCCACCGCGATCGGCGCGGTCCTCGCCTTCCTGCTCGGTTCACTCGGCGGGGGTTGAGCCACGCTCAAGCGAACCGGCGGGACTGCAGTAATGATGTCGCGCGGGTCGTGTCGTCATGGTCGGCTCTGGCGCCGCCTGGTGCATGTTGGGCGCGTATGCAAAAAGGCCCGCCTGCAGTGAAGCGGGCGGGCCATTGCCATCCTCGGAAAGGAATTAGACCGTCACGGCGGCGCCGATTGCGACGGCGCTGATCGTTACGGCCACGAGGAAGGCGAAAAGATGGGTGGTCACGTTGCGCACCGCTTGTTCTCCTTCGATGATGGCCGGGGGTGGGCTAGGGGGGGGAGAGGACAGCCCACCGCCCGGCTCGAGGCGGGAAATAATCTTACGTCGCGCTTTGTTAAAGTGAGAAAACATGCAGCATTGTGCACTTTTTTGCACTATTCACCGATGCGTGCGGCTCAACTGAGTATAGTTTGTTGCAATCGCGCCCCGGATGGCCACCCCCGGCTTGCGCAATCGCGCGGCCCGAGCCTAACGCAGCCGCATGGACCAGCAAGCGCTCCCCGATTCCATCCTTATCGTCGATTTCGGCAGCCAGGTGACCCAGCTGATCGCGCGCCGCGTGCGCGAGGCGGGCGTCTATTCCGAGATCGCGCCTTTCACGCAGGCGGAAGAGGCGTTTCACCGCCTCAAGCCCAAGGGCATCATCCTTTCGGGTTCGCCCGCCGGGGTGCCCGACGAAGGATCCCCGCGCGCGCCCGACATGCTGTTCGACGCAGGCCTGCCCATCCTCGGCATCTGTTACGGCCAGCAGGTGATGACGCACCAGCTCGGCGGCGAAGTGCGCCCCGGGCACGAGACGGGCGAAGGCGGCGAGTTCGGCCGCGCCTTCCTTACCGTCACCAAGTCCTGCGCACTGTTCGACGGGCTGTGGCAGGAAGGCGAGCGGCACCAGGTGTGGATGAGCCATGGCGACAAGGTCACCCGCTTTGCCGAAGGATTCGAGATCGTCGCGGTCAGCGATGGCGCGCCCTTCGCGGTGATCGCCGACGAGGCGCGCCGGTTCTACGGCACGCAGTTCCACCCCGAAGTGGTCCACACGCCCGATGGCGCAAAGCTGATCGCCAATTTCGCGCACAAGGTCTGCGGGCTGGCGGGCGACTGGACCATGGCCGAATACCGCGCGACCAAGATCGCCGAGATCCGCGAACAGGTCGGCGACGGCAAGGTCATCTGCGGCCTGTCGGGCGGGGTCGACAGCTCGGTCGCCGCGATCCTGATCCACGAGGCGATCGGCGAACAGCTGACCTGCGTCTTCGTCGACCACGGCCTGCTGCGGCTGAACGAACGCGAACAGGTCGAGACCATGTTCCGCGATCATTACAACATCCCGCTGGTGGTTGTGGACGCCGAGGAGCGCTTCATGGCGG
Organism: Alteriqipengyuania lutimaris; assembly: GCF_003363135.1. Taxonomy (NCBI): domain Bacteria; kingdom Pseudomonadati; phylum Pseudomonadota; class Alphaproteobacteria; order Sphingomonadales; family Erythrobacteraceae; genus Alteriqipengyuania; species Alteriqipengyuania lutimaris. The sequence continues at coordinate 937,755 of NZ_QRBB01000001.1, forward strand.
GGCTCGCGGGCCAGACCGACCCCGAAAAGAAGCGCAAGTTCATCGGCGCGGAATTCATCAACGTGTTCGAGGAAGAGGCGAACAAGCTCGGCGGCGCGGATTTCCTCGCGCAGGGCACGCTCTATCCCGACGTGATCGAATCGGTCTCCTTCACCGGCGGGCCGAGCGTCACGATCAAGAGCCACCACAATGTCGGCGGCTTGCCCGAACGCATGAACATGCAGCTGGTCGAACCCTTGCGCGAACTGTTCAAGGACGAGGTGCGCGAACTGGGGCGCGAACTGGGACTGCCCGACATGTTCGTCGGCCGTCACCCGTTCCCCGGCCCCGGCCTCGCCATCCGCATCCCCGGCGAAGTGAGCAAGGACCGCTGCGACATCCTGCGCAAGGCCGACGCGATCTATCTCGAGGAAATCCGCAATGCGGGTCTCTATGACGCGATCTGGCAGGCCTTCGCGGTGCTGCTGCCGGTCAAGACCGTCGGCGTGATGGGCGACCACCGCACCTACGACAGCGTGTGCGGGTTGCGCGCGGTCACCAGCACCGACGGGATGACGGCCGACGTCTATCCCTTCGACGCGAGCTTCCTCACCAACGTGGCGACCCGCATCGTCAACGAAGTGCAGGGCATCAACCGCGTGGTCTACGACTACACCAGCAAGCCGCCGGGCACGATCGAATGGGAGTGACCGGAGTTATCCGATGAACGGCACTTTACGCCTGATCGTCAAGGATTTCGGCTGGATCCACAACTCGCTCGGCCTGCTGGGCAACGTGCTGTTCTTCGTCGGCAGCATCCTCTTCCTGCCCGCATTCGAATCGCATCAGACGCTCGGCGTGTGGCTGTTCATCATGGGGTCGTTCCTGATGCTGGTCGGCGCGCTGGGCGAGCTGGGGGTGAAGATCGTCGACAGCCGGGAGTAGCCCGGCGCTGCACTGCAAAATGAACGGAACGCTCCGCTTCGCGCCCGCGTTGTGATCGGCAAATGGCCGCGTGTTTTTGCGCGGCGCATATCTATGCCGGAGCTTTCCATGACCAATACCCACGCACCGCTGCTCGACCCGCTCGACATGGCGGATATCACCACGCCCAACAGGGTGTGGATGGCCCCGCTCACCCGCAGCCGCTCGACCGCAGGAGACTGCGAGCAGACGCCGCTCCACGCGCTCTACTATGCGCAGCGCGCGGGCGCGGGCCTGATCGTTTCCGAGGCGACGCAGATCAGCCACGAAGGGCAGGGCTATGCCTGGACGCCGGGGATCTTCACCGACGATCAGGTCGAAAGCTGGAAGCTGGTGACCGACGCGGTGCATAATGCCGGCGGGCGGATTTTCTGCCAGCTCTGGCATGTCGGCGCGATCAGCCATCAGGTGTTCCAGCCCGAAGGCGGCGCGCCCGTCTCCGCCAGCGTGTGGACGCCCGAGGGCGGGGCCTTCGTCGGCGACAGGCTGAGCGAAGGTCCGACGGTGCCGTTTCCCGAGGCGCGCGCGCTCGAGCTCAGCGAGATCCCGCGCCTGCTCGACGATTATCGCCATGCGGCGCGCTGCGCGGCCCGCGCCGGGTTCGACGGTGTGGAGGTGCACGCGGCAAACGGATACCTGATCGACCAGTTCTTGCGCAGCAGCACCAACCGGCGCGATGACGAATATGGCGGCAGCCTCGAGAACCGGCTGCGCCTGCTGGACGAAGTGGTCGCCGCGGTGACCGAGGTACTGCCCGCAGGCCGCGTCGGCGTGCGCCTTTCTCCGATGGGCGGTCCGGGCGGTTCGTCCGATGCCAGGCCGGAAGAAACCTACCCCGAAGCCGCCGCCAAGCTCGCCGGGCGCGGCCTCGCCTACCTGCACGTCGTGCGGCCCAACGGGCATACCGGCAGCGGCGGATCGGACGAGGGCAACGCGATCGTGAAGGACATGCGCAAGCGGTTCGACGGCGTGTTCGTCGCCAATGGCGAATTCTCGACCGAGGAGGCCGCGCAATGGATCGCCGACGGCCATGCCGACGCGATCGCTTTCGGCCGGCTGTTCATCGCCAACCCCGATCTGCCCGCCCGCATCGCAGCGGGCGGCCCCTACGAAGAGGCGAACGAGGACACCTTCTACGGCGGCGGGGCCGAGGGGTATGTCGATTATCCCACGCTCGATCGCGTGTCCGACACCCTGCCGGTCCCTGCCTGAGCCTCCCGCCGATACCCGATTCCCCTCCCGACACCGGAGCCCGATATGAAAGCCGTCAAAGTTCGCAATCCCGCCAGCCTCGACAGTCTCGACGTGGTCGAGATGGATGAGCCCCGCGATCCCGCAGCAGGCGAGATCAAGGTGAAGCTGCACGCCTCCTCGCTCAACTTCCACGACTATGCCGTGGTGGCGGGGATGATCCCAACCGACGACGGGCGCATTCCCCTGTCGGACGGTGCGGGCGAGGTGATCGCCGTGGGCGACGGCGTGGAGGATTTCGCGGTCGGCGACCGCGTGATCTCCACCTTCTTCCCGCACTGGGTCGACGGCGATTCGCCGCTCGGCAGCTTCGAGGGAACGCCTGGCGACGGGATCGACGGATTCGCGCGCGAAATGGTGACCAAGCCGACCAGCGCCTTTACCCATGCCCCCGAAAGCCTCGATTTCGTCGAAGCGGCAACGCTGCCCTGCGCCGGGGTGACGGCGTGGCGCGCGCTGATGGAGGACGGCAAGATGCAGCCGGGCCAGACCGTGCTGATCGAAGGCACGGGCGGCGTATCGCTGTTCGCGCTGCTCTTCGCCAAGGCGGCGGGCGCGAAGGTGATCGCCACCTCCAGTTCGGACGAGAAGCTGGAGACGGTGCGCAAGCTGGGTGCCGATCACACGATCAACTACAAGTCGAACGAGAAGTGGGGCGAGGAAGCCTATGACTGGTCCGGCGGCGGGGTCGATCATGTGGTCGAAGTCGGCGGGCCGGGCACGCTCAACCAGGCGATCTCCGCGATCCGCGCGGGCGGCCATATCCACCTGATCGGCATCCTCACCGGGATGTCGGGCGAGGTGCAGACCGCGGCGCTGATGCGCAAGATGGGGCGGCTGCAGGGTCTTACCGTGGGCAGCCACGCGATGCAGCGCCGGATGATCGCCGCGATCGACGCCAATGGCCTCAAGCCGCAGATCAGCGACCGCTTCGCGCTGGGCAATCTGGCCGACGCCTTCCGCCACGAAGAGGACGGCGGGCACCTGGGCAAGATCGCGATCGAAATCTGAGCCGGGGCGGGCGGTGGAAAGCTTCGACCTCGGGCCGGACCCGCGGACCGAAACGCTTCGCCGCCTGCAACCGCTGCTGATCCAGCGCTTCGGGCGGATCGAACGTGCGCCACGGGAGCGGCGCGCGCCTGAGTGGGTGCTGGTGCAAGGCGTGATCGGTGCGCGCACGAAATCCGAAATTTCCAACGCCGCCACCGACCGTTTGCTGGAGCGCTACCAAACGTGGGAGGCGGTCGCCAGGGCGCCGCTGGAGGCTTTGCAGGCTGAGCTTTCGACCCAGACCTATTCCAACATCGCGGCGGAGCGGCTAAAAGCCTCTCTGACCGAACTGATCGCGCGGCGCGGACGCGTCGATCTGTCGCATCTCGCGCCGATGGCGACCGAAGATGCGATGGACTGGCTCGAACAGCTGCCCGGGGTCGGGCGCAAGATCGCCGCAGGGGTCTTGAACGCCTCGACGCTCGACCGGGCGGTGCTGGTGCTCGACAGCCATCACCGCCGCATCCTCCAGCGCATGGGACTGGTCCCGCCGAGAGCCGATACCGCGCGCGCCTATGCGGCGATCATGCCCGCCATGCCGCCCGAGTGGAGCGCGGCGGATTACGACGAGCATCACCTGCTGATGAAGAAGGTGGGCCAGACCTGGTGCCGCCCCAGCTCGCTCGATTGCGCCAACTGCGCCGCGCAGGCGCCGTGCGAGACCGGGCGCGCGGCCTAGCGCGCCCAGCCCGAATCAAGCCCGGTCCGAATCAAGGAGATGGGTGCGCCATCGCCGAAGCTCGCCCACGATGACGACGCTATCCGGTCAGCCTTCGTCTTCGATCCGCTTGTAGGGGATGAACTGCGTCAGCTGGAGGTTGCCGCTGTAGAAATTCCCCGATCGATCGCGCGTGGTCACAGTGTCGGTCCGGCAAAGCCGCGTGGAGAAGCTGCGCACGACCAGATAGTCGTCGTCGTCGAGATATTCGGGGCTGCGGGTGTAGTTCACGTAAACCGTCGAACCCTGCTCGTAGACGATCGCCGTCTTGTCGATGATGCTCGAGCGCACGTTGCGGCTGGTCGGCAGGCATTCCACCGGATCGCCGGCGACGCGCCCTTCGAGCTTCATCGCAAGCTTCCGCTCGCCCTTGGTCATCTCTGCAGCGGGATCGTCCGACTGGGCGCTGGCCGGGATCGAAAGCCCGAGCGCGAGCAGGGGGGCGGCGAGTGCGGGGGCAAGAAATCGCATGGTCATGTCGTTATCCTTTCCGGACGCACGTCTAACGTGCCCTGGCTGAACAACGGCTGATGGCGGCAGAAGGCTTCCGCAGGGCACGGGCGCGGTCAGTGGCCCGGGTCGGCGCCTTCGGAAATATCGGGCAGCGCGCTCTGGTCGACCCCGTCGGCGGGCCCGCCTTCGAGCACGAATCGCCGGTCGCAGTAGCCGCAATCGACATAGCCATGCTCGTCGATCTCGAGATAGATCTTCGGGTGGCCGAGCGCGGCGGCGCGATAGAGCTTGCCGCTGCGAATATCGGTCGCGCCGTCGCACCAGACGCGGCGGGTGGTCACCTTGGAGACTTCGGGGGGCGGCGGCATGATCATGGGGCAGCCGCATATCCGGGTGTCCGCGACACGGCAAGAGGCCAGCGGAGGAGACCGATCGTGTTCATAACCGGTGGTCAAGTGCGCCGGAGCGGCCTAGAGCCTCGCGCATGGACAACCGCCCGGCGATTTCGATCAAGGATCTGACCAAGCGATATGCCCCCGCGAAGGGCGAATCGGAGGGCAAGCTCGCACTGAAGGGCGTCAGCTTCGATGTCCCGCAGGGCGGGATTTTCGGCCTGCTCGGCCCCAATGGCGCCGGCAAGTCGACGCTGATCAACATCCTTGCGGGGCTGGTCGGCCGGACGAGCGGCAGCGCGGAAATCTGGGGCTTCGACACCGCGAAGAACCCGCGCAACGCCAAGCGCGCGATCGGCATCGTGCCACAGGAAATCGTGTTCGACCCCTTCTTCACGCCGTTCGAGGTGCTCGAGAATCAGGCCGGCTTCTACGGCGTGCCCAAGGACGAACGGCGCAGCGAGGAACTGCTGAAGGCGGTGCATCTGTGGGACAAGCGCGATGCCTATGCCCGCACCTTGTCGGGCGGGATGAAGCGCCGCCTGCTGATCGCGAAGGCGATGGTCCATTCGCCGCCGATCCTCGTCCTCGACGAGCCGACGGCGGGCGTCGACGTCGAACTGCGACGGCAGCTGTGGGAACTGGTGACCGACCTCAACGCGCAGGGCGTCACCGTGGTGCTGACCACGCACTACCTCGAAGAGGCCGAAGAGCTGTGCGACCGGATCGCGATCATCAACCACGGCGAACTGATCGCGGACAAGCCGACGCGCGAGCTGGTGAGCATGGCGCGCGAGAAGATCATCAGGCTGGACGTCGACAAGGACCTTGCCGGCCCGCCGATGGACGAAATGTTCACCCGCGCCGAAGTGACCGCGCCGCGCACGCTGGAAATCACCTATGATCGAGACAAGGCGACTGCGGGACAGGTGCTCACCATCGTGCAGGGCCACGGCTACGCGATCGAGGATGTCTCGACGCTGGAACCCGATCTCGAAGACGTTTTCGTCCAGCTGACCGGCGCGGGCTGAGCCCGCGGCTCTCCGCGCCGGCATCCAACGCCGTTGCAGTACTTTATCGGATCTGCGCGCTAACGTTTGTTCAACCCGTCGTCGCTAGTGCGTCGGGGTGAGAAAAATCTCATCTTTTTTCAGGACATTGCGGCCCTCATTCGCTTTGGCCTCGATGGCCGTTGCGCTGCTGGCCAGTCCCGTGGCGGCGCGGTGCATCGGCAGTTCCGATCCGCTGATCTACCGGATGGAGCTGGAAATCGGGCGGGATCCGGCCGCTGCGGTCGAATTGATAGACAAGGAAATCGCACGCACAGCTCCGGCGCGAACGCGCCGGCTGGCGGAGCTGAACCTGGCCAAGTCGCAGGCCCTCTACATGAGCGGCTCGCCCTATCTGGCCCCGGTGGAGAAGGCGCGCAGTATCGCGGACGACTTCGCCCCGACCGACAATATCGGCCTCTATCTGCGGATCACCGACGCGGTGGAGCAGGAGCCGGGGCAGAAGATCGCTGCGGATTTGCGAGCAATCGCCCCCGATATCGAAGCCCTGCCTGCCGGGAGTCGCGCCCGAACCTGTCGTGAGACCGATCTCGCCTTTTACAACGACATGGTGGAGCAGCCGCGCGAGGCGATGCAGTTCGCGATCGAGGCTTACCGCAATGCCGATGGTCACGCGACGACGATCGAGCGCGCGAAGGCTGCTTCGGTCCTCGCCTATCTGATGTCGAGCGGCCATGACTTCGATTACGCCAACGAGCTGCATTCCGAAGCCTACGCGATCCAGCGCGAACTCGGCCTGAGCGATCTTGCTTCCAACGAGGTGCTGCTGCGCGGCTACACGCATCTCGAGCGCGGCGACTGGAAGAGCGCGGTGGCAGATTTCCAAGCCTCCGCCCGCGAGGCGCGCAGCTATGGCAACCAGTATGCGATCGATTACGCGTTGCTGGGCGTGTGCGAAGCTGCCCTCGAAGGTGATCTGATCGAGCTCGCCGCGCCGGCTTGCGAGCGCGCCCACGAGGGGCTGGCCGTGACCGGCGACAGGATGGGCTTCCCCGCGACGAGGCTGCTGGCGAAACTGCGGGTGGAGCAGGGGGACAGTGCCGCAGCCCTGCGATTGATCGACCCGCTGGTCGCCGGGGGCAAGGGCGCGGCCTCGACGCTGGACTGGATCATGGCGCTGAAGACGCGCGCGCAGGCCCTGTCGAACCTCGGCCGCAATGCGCAAGCCTATGACGTGATGCGTCGGGCAGATGAAATCTCGTCCGAGATGTGGGAGGGGGAGGTACAAAGCGGCGTCGCCGCGATGCAGGCACGGTTCCAGAACGAGGAACTGCAACGACGCCTGTCTGCCGAAGAGCGCGCAAGCAATGCGCGCCTGCGGCTCGCCATCGCAGTGATTGCGGGTTCCGTCACCACGCTCGCGCTGCTCGGCGCGCTGATCTTTTCGCTCCTGCGTCACCGCCGCAAGTTCCGCCGTCTCGCGATGACCGACCCGCTGACCGGTCTCGCCAATCGGCGCGCGACGCTGGAGAGGGCGGAGGAGGCGCTGCGGGCGATCGGAATGGGCAGGCCTCGCGCGTCCATCGCGCTGCTGGACATCGACCATTTCAAATCGTGCAACGATCGCTTCGGTCACGATGCGGGCGATGCAATCCTGCGCGAGTTCGCGCGGATCGTGCAGGACTGCGTTCGCCCGACCGACATTGTCGGGCGCTGGGGCGGTGAGGAGTTCGTGCTGGTTTTCCCCGCCACGCACGTGCGGGAGGCGGCCATGATCATCGACCGGATCCGCGTCCGGGCCGCGCGCAAGCCGTTCGACTTCGCGAACGAGTACCGGCTCGAATTCAGTGCGGGGATCGCGATGCTGCACGAGAGCGACGACAAGGTGGGCGCGTGCATCACGCTGGCGGACAAGCGGCTCTATGCGGCCAAGGCGCAGGGGCGCGACCAGACCTGTATCGCAGGGGCCGAAAGCGCTGCCGCGCCGCCTTTGGAGGCCCGCGCAAAGCCCGGCGATGTTGAGCGAAGGGCCGGCGCCGCCCGGGCGGCCTGATCTTCGCTCCCCACGCTGACGAGGTGCGCTTCCGCTTGCGGCCTCCGCGCGCTCCCGCCATGACGCGGGAATGACCGAGAAACATGACGATACCACGCACGACGTGCTGGTCATCGGGTCCGGCGCCGCAGGCCTCACCGCCGCACTCGCGCTGGCCGAAGAGAAGAAGGTGCTGGTCCTCGCCAAGGGATCGCTCACCGGCGGCAGCACTGCCTGGGCGCAGGGCGGGATCGCCGCCGTACTCGACGCGGGCGACACCTTCGAGGATCACATCCACGACACGATGGTGGCGGGCGCCGGGCTGAACGACCGCGACACGGTGGAGTTCGTGATCGAGCGCGCGCCCCACGCGATCGACCGGCTGATCGAGCTCGGCGTGCCATTCAACAAGGAAAGCGGCGCGCTCCACCTTACGCGCGAGGGCGGCCATTCGCACCGTCGCATCGTCCATGTGGACGACGCGACCGGCTGGGCGGTGCAGTCCGCGCTGCTCAAGGCGGCGGAGGCCAATCCCAACATCACCCTGCTGCCGGGCCGATCCTGCATCGACCTGATCACCGGGCGGCACGAGCTGCGGTACTCGGGCGCGGGGCAGGTCTGGGGCGCCTACGCGCTCAACGAAGCGACCGGCGAGGTCGAGCGGCATGTCGCGCGCGCGACCGTGATGGCCGCAGGCGGGGCGGGGCGCTGCTACCTTTTCTCCACCGCGCCGCGCGGGGCGACGGGTGACGGGATCGCGATGGCGTGGCGGGCGGGCGCGCGCGTCTCCAACATGGAGATGATGCAGTTCCACCCGACCTGCCTCTACAATCTCGAGGTCAAGAACTTCCTCATCACCGAGGCGGTGCGGGGCGAGGGCGGGCGGCTGTTCAACCCGCGCACGGGAGAGCGGTTCATGACCGCCTATGACCCGGAGCGGATGGAGCTGGCCCCACGCGACGTGGTTGCGCGGGCGAACGACGACCAGATCAAGCGCTACGGGCTCGATTACGTCCATCTCGACATCAGCCACAAACCGCCCGAGTTCGTGCGCGAGCATTTCCCGACCATCCACGAAAAGCTGCTGGGTCTTGGAATCGACATGACGAAGGAACCGATCCCCGTGGTGCCCGCGCAGCATTATACCTGCGGCGGCGTGCTGGTGGACCTGTTCGCGCGCACCGACCTGCCCGGCCTGTGGGCGGCGGGGGAATGCACGGAAAGCGGGCTGCACGGGGCGAACCGGCTAGCGTCGAACAGCCTGCTCGAATGCTTCGTCTTCGGCGAGGCCGCGGCGCGCGACATCCTGTCGATGTGGGACGAGCTCGATGCCCCGCCCGAGATTCGCCCGTGGGACGCCAGCCGGGTGACCGATTCGGACGAAGAGGTCGTGATCAAGCAGAACTGGACCGAGATCCGCCGCTTCATGTGGAACTATGTCGGCATCGTGCGCACGACCAAGCGGCTGGAGCGTGCAGCGAACCGCATCCGCCTGCTCCAGTCGGAGATCGAGGATTACTACGGATCGTTCCGCGTCACGACCGACCTGATCGAACTGCGCAACCTCGTCCAGTCGGCCGAGCTGATCGTGGGCTGCGCGCTCAAGCGGCAGGAAAGCCGGGGGCTGCACTTCACGCTCGACCACCCGCAGACCGATCCGATCGCGAACGATACCGTCCTGCTGCCGCGCTGAGGGGACCGGCCGCGAGGCCCCGCAGGGCGGCGACCGGTCCGCGCTCCGATCGACTTAGAAGTCGAAGGTCGTCGGCGTCGGCTCGGGGAACATTCCCCAGGTCGTGCCGTCGCCGCCGGTGGGATCGCCCTTCACGAGGCTGACGATATCGATGCCGCCGGCCACGGTGTCGAGCGCTTCCGCGTCGAGCTTGGCGATGCGGGCCCGGGCGCCGGTCGATGCCGCGGTGAGGCTCGCCTGGAGGTCGGTTGCGCCCAGCCGCGCGGCTTTCTTCATGCTGCTCATGGTCTTCTCCTTTGGTACGATGATCCGGACATTCAGATGCGAACCGTGGCCCCACCGTCCGGATCATGGGCGGGTGACGGAACTTTTTCCGGGCGCACCGGGCCGACGGGCGATCGCGGAACGTGGATTGGCTGCGACCGGTGGCGCCTGGTGGTGATCTGCGGGCAGCGCACGCAGCTGGCGGTGCCGTTTTCGGCGAACCACCGGCAGGTGGCGCGCAGGGTGCATGCGGGTGCCACGTCGACGACCGGCTGCATCTGCTCGATGATGGCCTTGCCGAGGCCGCAGCCGCCATCGCGCCACTGGCCGCAGCCGTTGTTCGCGCACGGCGCCGAAAAGCGCAGGGCATGGCCGGGATCGACCCCGAGGCTCTCGGGATCGAAATCCTCCGGCAGTGCGACATCCTTTTCGAGGTAAGAGACCCGGGCCTCTGCCCCTCCCTTGCCGTCGTCCTCTTCCAGCACCACCCCGATGAGCTTCGCTTCGGGATGCTGGTGCGGCGCGCTCGGGCAATCGAGCACCTTCTCGTCGGCCATGTTCGCTCCCCCCTTCTGGTCGATCGCGAGTCCTTTGGGGCAGAGTATCGCGGGGGGATCGCGCTGTTCATCGGGCAAGCGTGCTAGTGCAGCTGTACTAGCTCCCAGCGATGCGCGTGCGCGGGCATGCGGCGCGGCGGGTCGATCATGTACGAACGGGACCGTGAAACTTGATGCATATTAGTTTATGGCCGGATCGTGGCGGGCGGCCATTGGTGGGGTGAGCCGCCCATCTGGGCGGAGGCAACAGAAGGACAGATATCATGAAGAAGCTCGCACTTTTCGCCGCTCTCCCGGTCGCTGCCCTGGCGCTGAGCGCCTGTGGTGAAGACAGCGCCGTCGAAGAGCAGGGCGACATGCTTGAAGAGCGTGCCGACGAAGTCGAAGATTACGGCGACGACACTGCCGCAGCGCTCGAAGAGCAGGCCGACGAAGCCTCCACCGATGCGCGCGAAGACGCTCTGAACGAGCGTGCCGAGGAAATCGACGACATCGGCGACGAACGCGCCGACGAGCTCAACGAAGCCGCCGACGAAATGGAATAAGGCCAAGCGCCTGATTAAAGCCGATTTTCGGTAGAAGGGCCCTCGTCAGCAATGGCGGGGGCCTTTTTGTCGGCGCCAAAGCCGCTAGGCGCCCCGGTGACGCAACTGAATCCGCCCGCGAATTTTTCCCACAGTTTGATGTCGCCCGGCGGAGCCTTCCGAATCGGCGCGACCGGTGCCTTTACCGACTCGTCCAGACCTTTCGGCGCGTCGTCCGATCCTTTTTTGCAGCGGCTCGCCCTTGCGCGTGTCGCCTCGCTGATTCATGTTTGTCCTCCTTCGCGATCCGGACGGTAACCGGGCGACCGCGAAACAGTCTTTCGCGAGGGCGTATCGACGTCGTGGGCCAGGCCTGCCGATGCGCGACAAATCAGACACGGCACGGCGGCGTATCTGCGTCACCGGTCGCAATTGCTTTAGGGGCGGTTCATGGAATTCAGCGCAGGCGAAACCGATATCTCCACCACAGGTGACGAGATGGAGCAGCCCAAGAGCAAGACCGGGCAGCCCGCCAGCGCACCGTCCTCCGACAAGGGCGTGACGCAGGCGAAGTCCCCAGCAAAGGCAGTGACGATGGAACAGGACGACAGCGGATCGGAAGACCTGGTGGCAGAGGTCGCCGCCGAAGCGGTGGCCAAGGCCGCGGCAGCGAGCATGGGCGATGATTCCGACAGCAAGAAGGTCAATCCGCGCCGGTTCGAGATCGTCACCGACCATTCGCGCGATGCGAACCTCACCGAATTCGGCAAGGAAACGCTGAAGGACCGCTACCTGTTGCCGGGCGAGGACTTCCAGGATCTGTTCGCGCGCGTCGCGGATGCCTATGCCGACGATCAGGCGCATGCGCAGCGGCTCTATGATTACATCTCCAACCTGTGGTTCATGCCCGCGACCCCGGTGCTGTCGAACGGCGGCACCGCGCGCGGACTGCCGATCAGCTGCTACCTCAACTCGGTCGAGGACAGCCTCAACGGCATCGTGAACACCTGGAACGAGAACGTGTGGCTCGCCTCCAAGGGCGGCGGCATCGGTACCTACTGGGGCAGTGTGCGCGGCATCGGCGAGCCGGTCGGCCTCAACGGCAAGACCAGCGGCATCATCCCCTTCGTGCGGGTGATGGATTCGCTCACGCTGGCGATCTCGCAGGGCTCGCTGCGGCGCGGATCGGCTGCCTGCTACATCGACATCAGCCATCCCGAGATCGAGGAATTCCTCGAAATCCGTAAGCCCTCGGGCGACTTCAACCGCAAGGCGCTGAACCTCCACCACGGCGTGCTCGTCACCGACGAGTTCATGGAGAAGGTCCGCGCAGGCGAGGAATTCGACCTCGTCTCCCCGCGCGACGGTTCGGTCCGCAAGACGGTCGACGCGCGCAGCCTGTTCCAGAAGCTGGTCGAGACGCGCCTCGCCACGGGCGAGCCCTACATCGTGTTCTCCGATACGGTGAACCGGATGATGCCCAAGCATCACCGCGACCTCGGCTTGAAAGTGTCGACCTCCAACCTGTGCAGCGAGATCACGCTGCCCACCGGGCGCGACCACCTGGGCAACGATCGCACGGCGGTGTGCTGCCTCAGCTCGCTCAACCTCGAGAAGTGGGACGAGTGGAACGGCGACAAGCAGTTCATCGAGGATGTCATGCGCATGCTCGACAACGTGCTGCAGGACTATATCGACCGCGCCCCGCCCGAAATGGCGCGGGCCAAGTATTCTGCGTCGCGCGAGCGTTCGGTCGGCCTGGGCGTGATGGGATTCCACTCGTTCCTCCAGTCGAAAAACCTGGCGCTCGAAGGGCCGATGGCGAAAGCGTGGAACATCAAGATGTTCCAGCACATCTCCACCGCCGCCAACGAAGCATCGATGATGCTCGCGCACGAGCGTGGGCCGTGCCCCGATGCCGAGGAAATGGGCGCGATGGAGCGCTTCAGCTGCAAGATGGCGATCGCGCCGACCGCGTCGATCAGCATCATCTGCGGCGGGACCTCGGCGTGCATCGAGCCGATCCCGGCGAATATCTATACCCACAAGACGCTGTCGGGCTCGTTCGTCGTCAAGAACCCCTATCTGCAGGAACTGCTGGCGAAGAAGAGCAAGGATTCGACCAATGTGTGGAATTCGATCCTCGAACGTGGCGGTTCGGTTGCCCACCTCGACTTCCTGACTCCGGAGGAAAAGGCGACCTACCGGACCAGCTTCGAGGTCGACCAGCGCTGGCTGCTCGAATTCGCGGCCGATCGTGCGCCGATGATCGACCAGGCGCAGAGCCTCAATCTCTTCATCCCCGCCGATGTCGACAAGTGGGACCTGATGATGCTGCACTTCCACGCGTGGGAGAAGGGCATCAAGTCGCTCTACTACCTGCGCTCCAAGAGCGTGCAGCGCGCGGGCTTCGCCGGCGGCGTGGAGGCGGACAACACCTCCGAAGCCGCGAAGTACGAGCTTGCGGCAGGCGCCACTGAAGAGACTGACTACGAGGAATGTCTCGCTTGCCAGTAAGGGCTTTCGGCAGGAACGTGTCGCAAGTTGCGCCGGCTGCGGTTGGCCGCCAGGCCTTGCCGGAGGTGCGCGGAAGAGGGGGCTGAAGCGTGCGTAACCCTGGGTTGATTCTCATCCTGCTGGTCGTAGGCGCTTTGCTGCTCCCCCTCGCGATGTGGGGCGTGCCCCAGTATCGGCTCTATTCCGAAAGACTGGCCGGAGAGGCGCGACTGGCCGAAGCCCAGTCTTCTCGCAGGATCGCGATTCTCGAAGCCGAAGCGCGCCGCGAAAGCGCGGTTGCGCTCGCCGAGGCGGAAGTGCTGCGAGCCGAAGGCGCGGCGCGGGCCAACCAGATCTTGCAGGATTCGCTCGGGGGACCCGAGGGATATCTTCGTTACCTGCAGATCCAAGCGCTCGAACGGGCGAACGCGAACCTCATCTACGTCCCGACCGAAGCCGGTCTGCCCGTGACCGAGGCATCGCGCCTGCGGAGCCCGCGGGCGGTGGTGGCGGACTAGAGCCGCGCAAGCTCACCGACCTTGCGAGGTTGGGGGCATAGCACTCCCGTGCAGAGCGGTTGGGAAAAGGAATAATCTTGGACCTGCTTGCAATCGCTACGATCATCGTCGCTGTGCTGGTCGTCGGCGTGGCAATCGCCGTCTTCCGAATGCCGCAGGAAAAGCGGTCGAGGGTCATGATGCTGCTTGCATCGCTCTTGATGCTGATGACGGTGATGCTGCTGTTCGGTTCGCAAGGCGATTGAGGTTGCGCACGAAAAACCCCGGCGCGCAATGATGGCGGGCCGGGGGTTTTCTGATCAATGAGCCGATACTCCGACTCTCCGTTTGGTTCGGTCAGGCAGTGGTCGCCTTGTTGCCGAGGCCCACGGGCAGCGGCGTGCCTTCCTTCAGCACGACACGGTTGTCTTCGAGCTTGTCCACCGCGTCGAGGGCGATGAAGTGGTGCTGGCTGTCCATCGCGTCGGACTTGGTCAGCTTGATGCGCTCGTCTTCGACTTCGTCCACCGTACCCACGTGCTGCTTGCTCGCGTCGACGATTTCCATGTGTTCCTTGATGCGAATTTTCTCGAACATAAATTGCTCCGATCTTGTCTTGTTTTTCAAGGGCCTGCTTCGGCCCGCCTTACATAAAACCAACGGCTGGACCGGCTGAATCGTTCCGCAGTTCGTCGCTGTAGAACAACGCCTTGCGAAACGGGCGGCTGAGTTCAGTCCTTCTCGGCCGCCGCGTTCTTTTCCTTTTCGCTGTCGCGCTCTTTTTCGACACGCGGTCCGGTGCGCGGCGGCTCGATCGGTCCGCTCTCCTTCTTCAGAGTCACGCGGCGGCTGTCGCCGGGCTCGTAGGTCTGGTCGGTCATTTTTCGATCCTTTCACCTCACCAAACCATTGAGCGAAAAGCCCCGTTCCTTCATCCTTTAGGCCATGGCGGAAGACGAGATCATCCGTATCGGGGCCTTCACGCTCGCCGATGGGGACGTGGGCTGGGCGATAGGCTTCGGCGTCGTCGTGGTGGCATTCGTCATGGCACCCGCCGCGCGCTGGCATTGACGCGAGTGGCGTATCCGCCGCGCCCTTGCGCAAGGCGATGGCGATCAGGCCGAATATCTGATGATCGAGCGTGACGAAGCCCGGTCGCCCGGATCGATCGCGGGCACGGTCCTGCTGGCTCTGCTGGCCCCGTTCGCCCTGATCGGCTTGCTGATCTTTCAGGAGAACTTCGCAAGCGAGCTCGAGCAGATGCTGGGCGAGGGATGGGGGGTGGGGGCGGCTTTACTCACCGTCGGCTTCATGACGGGGCTGAGCTACCTCGTCGGGCGCATCGGCCGGAACATGATGTCGCCTGCCGAACTCGCCGCGCTGGAGGAAGAGGAGGAGCACCGACGCTGGATGCAGTCGATCGACGGGGATTCGATGCCCGGTCTGATCTTTGCAGTCGCAGGCGGGGCTGCGATCCTGACGGCCATCTATTTCCTCGCCGAAGCGATCACCCCCGGCTAGCCGCGCCTCCCGGCCCAAAGGCGGTAGCGCGGCGACCGCTTATCCCCGACCCATTGATCCGGCTTGCTATCGAATCACCGCTGTGATTCCTTATGTTGGTACATCCAGTCAGATCGCCAACACCGAAGAAGGCCCCCGCGCCCGGAGAACACCAATGTCGCTGCTCGAAGCCCGCAAGACCTACAAGCCCTTCGAATATCCGTGGGCCTACGACTTCTGGAAGCGCCAGCAGCAGATCCACTGGATGCCCGAGGAAGTCCCGCTGGGCGAGGATTGCCGCGACTGGGCGCAGAAGATCACCGAGCACGAGCGCAACCTGCTCACGCAGATCTTCCGCTTCTTCACCCAGGCCGACGTCGAGGTGCAGGATTGCTACCACGACAAGTACGGCCGCGTGTTCAAGCCGACCGAGGTCAAGATGATGCTGACCGCGTTCTCCAATATGGAGACCGTGCACATCGCGGCCTACAGCCACCTGCTCGACACGATCGGCATGCCCGAATCCGAATATTCCGCCTTCATGGAATACGAGGAAATGAAGGACAAGCATGACTACCTGCAGGTCTTCGGGGTCGACACGGACGAGGATATCGCCCGCACGCTGGCGGCATTCGGCGGCTTCACCGAAGGCATGCAGCTGTTCGCCAGCTTCGCCATGCTGATGAACTTCCCGCGCTTCAACAAGATGAAGGGCATGGGCCAGATCGTCAGCTGGTCGGTCCGCGACGAAAGCCTCCACTGCGAAGGCATCATCCGCCTGTTCCACGAATTCGTGCGCGAGCGGGACTGCTACACCAAGGCGGTGAAGGAAGACATCATCGACATCGCGCAGAAGTCGGTGCGGCTGGAAGACAACTTCATCGACCTCGCCTTCGAGATGGGGCCGGTGAGCGGGATGACCGCGAAGGAGATCAAGAAGTACATCCGCTACATCGCGGACTGGCGGCTGGGCCAGCTGGGCCTGCAGCCGATCTACATGATCGACGAGCACCCGCTCCCCTGGCTCGCCCCGCTGCTCAACGGCGTGGAGCACGCCAACTTCTTCGAACAGCGCGCGACCGAATATTCCAAGGGCGCCACCAAGGGCGACTGGAACACGGTGTGGAGCACCTTTGACAAGCGCAACAAGGCCAAGGCCGCGAACGAGGAAGAGCTTGCGGCGGACGACGGGCCGGGGCTGTTCGGGGATGATGCCGGGGGCGTGCAGGCGGCGGAATAATGAATCCCGATTATTCGACCACTGCGCAATCAGCTTTTGAAAGCGCGACAAAAACCGAAAGCGGTTTGGTCTGTGGGACGAAAACGAAGTTCGTCTGCCCATTCCCCAGTTGCCGCACCTACGCTGTTCAGCATTGGGGTAATCATCTCAATCCAGTTCAAATCCATAGTGGAGGTCATTATCCTCGTCAGACTGGCGATTTAGTACCGCTTTGTACCTCAAGATGCGAAGCATGTAATCAGGAAGCCATCTATATTGGAGGCAAGATTGCTTTCCCTGCGGATAGCGACGCTCCAATGCCCGCTGCTGACCTGCCCACCGACTGCATTGCCGACTTTCAGGAAGCGCGAGAAATTCTACCCCGATCACCTCGAGGCTCCTCAGCACTTCTAAGGTTGGTTCTGCAAAAACTCTTACCTCATCTCGGGGCAACGAAATCTAAGATTGACTCTGCCATTGGTGAGTTGGTTGCTGCGGGCAAGATAAAAGAGCCCATTCAGAAGGCGTTGGATATCGTTCGTGTCATCGGTAACGAAAGCGTACATCCCGGAGAGATGGATCTCCAAGACGATCGGGACACCGCCCTTGGCCTTTTTCGAATAATCAACTTGATTGTCGAAACAGAGATAACTGAGCCAAAGCGTTTGAATGCTTTGTACACCTCGCTACCAAAGTCGAAGCTTGATGGCATCGCAAACAGAGACGGGAAGGCAGCTCAGCCTTAGACTTACCCGCTCCACCTTTCACCGCCAATAATCCCGCCGCTCGGCGCCGTCATAGCGGCCCGAGCGCAGGCAGCAGCGCTTGAAATCTCTTCCCCGAACCGCACGGGCACGGGTCGTTCCGCCCGAGCTTTTCGAGCAGTTCGATCTGGCCACCCTTGATCGTCCGCAGCTTTCCGTTCTTGGCGCGCTTCACGCGCGTCTCGCTGGGGAAGCCCGTACGCCGTTTGCTGGTCCGCTCGAAAGCTGGGGCCGGTGTCGTGGTTTTCGTAATCGTGGGTCATCGTAACCTCCTGTTTTTGTGCCCGGACGCGTCGCGTGCCCGGGCATTCACTCAATGGACCGGATGCCGATCCGGTATGGCGACGATCTGCCAGCGGTCGCGGTAGAGCAGCTAGCCCGGGTCGCGGGTCCAGTTGCGCTCAACCGGCCCGCCGCATTCCTCGACCAGGCTGACGAGCGCTTCCATATGGGCAAGCATCTCGCGCGCATTGTTACGGAACCAGAAGATGCCCTTGCGTTCCGCATGACGGGCGTGAGGATCGGAAGAGCGCTTAACTACACTCGCATTCACCATTCATCGTTACGCATTACACACCAAGCGCCGTCTATCCTGAGCGATATGAAACGCGCGCTTGAAGCAGTTGGGACCGTTGGCCTGATCGGCGTGGTGGCAGTCGCCAATTTCGGCCTGCCCGACTTCTCAGGCGCTTCCGAGCAAGACGCACTCGCCGCGCGCCAGGCCTCGTTCGAACAGCGCTGGGGCGATCCGGCTGACCGGATCGACTACAGCGCAGCCTCCTACCCGAATTGCGATGCCGCTCGCGCCGCCGGGGTTGCACCTTTGTATGCAGGCGAGCCCGGCTACGGACCACATCTCGACCGCGACAATGATGGTGTCGCTTGCGAGCCTTATCGGGGGCGGTAGCCCTGCCTCAACACCAGCTCCGCCCGGCGCCGCCCCAGCGCGTTGCAACCCCCTCCGCTGCCAGCATCTCGACCGCGCTCTCGCCGCCGCGGGCCAGCACGCGCAGCTTGCGGCCGTAGCGGTCCTCTTCGTGGCCCTCGGGGTGGGGGTGGACCTCGAACGCGCCTGCGTTGAGCCATGCCGTCAGCCGCTCGGTCGCGCGCATTCCCAGCGCGCGTTCGGCTTCGCAGTCGGGGCCGAAGATCTCCGGCGCGTCGATATCGGCGATGCGGATCTTCTCGCCGTGAAGCCAGATCGTGTCGCCATCGACCACGCAGGTCGTCCGCGCGCCCGCAACGCAGCGGTGGAACGTGGCGGAGACCGGCGCAATCGCCGCCTCGGTCTCGGCTTCGTCCTGCGTCAGCGCGCTCCACGGGAAGAGCACCGCCAGCACGGCCAGCGGCAGCACGATGGTGAGCGGCGTGACCGCATTGCGCCACGAGGATACGCGCGGCGCGGGCGGGGGCGGCCCGACGCGGCGGTACTCGCGGAACGCTGCCCGCCGATAGTCTGGAACTTCGCGACCCATCCCGCCGATATGGGCGGGCAGGAGTCAAGGATTGGTGAACGCGAGGGGCGGAATAGGCATTCCTAAGCCATTCAGAACAGACATGTTTTCGGGTGGGGCATGGGGCGGGCGCCGGCGGCGTTGGCAAGCGACACGATGCTGCGCACGATCGACCACAGGCAGATGACGAGTGCGATGCCGACGCCGTCAAGCGAGCCCTGGGCGGATCGCCCTGCCGGCGCCACCGCGATCTTGCCTTGCGCCCGGTACGGTGCGAGGTTCGGCGCGGATCTTGTCGCAACAGGAGCATTGCCATGACCGTCCGTTTCGCAGCCGCCCTATCGCTCGCCGCCGCGCTCGGCCTCGCCGCCTGCAGCGGGGAAGCCGAGGAGGAAACCTACGAGGTCGACGCCACCGACGAGAGCGGGGGCGAGCTGATCGTCGCCGACGAGGAGGCGCAGGGCGTGCCGGTCGACGTGCCCGAAACCGAAATGACGAACGTGCCGCCCGAAGAGATGGAAGAGGGCATGCCGCAAGAGACGAACGCGCCCGACGAATAGGCGGGGCGACTGCCCGCCGGGGTCACCAGCCCCAGGCGGGCGGCGGCACGCTGTCCATCGGCTCGCTCGCGTCGAACACCACGCGGAACAGCCGCGAGGGATCGCCCCGCCGCGTCAGCTGGTAGACGAATTGCGCGTCCGGCTCATGCGCCGGATCGACCTCGATCCGCCACACATTGGTGAGCGATGCGTCGAACGCGCCTTCGTGTTCCGGGCGCCCGAACAGCGCGATGCTTTCCGCATCGACGGGGAAATCGCGCGCCCGGGCCGTGCCCGCGGCATCGCTCGTCCCGCCATAGAAGGTCACCGCGTCCGCCTCGCTATCGGCATGGCGGTGGTCGTGCTTCAGGGTGACCGGTGCACCCGGCCCCTCGCGCGTCACGATCCATGTGCGGCTGCGGTTCCAGCCGCCCTCGTGTCCTACCGCTTCGCTGCTTGAGGACGTCGCTTGGGCATCGCCCTCGTAGATATGAAACGCGATTGCGATCCGCGTGTCGGAGCATTGCGCCCAGTGCGCGATCATCGGCTGCCCGCGAAAGGCCGCGTCGCGCGCATCCTCGCTCGCCAGCGCGCCGCGATAGGCATTGCCGCAATGGCTGGAGAGCGCGCTCCAGAACGAGGCGGGCTCGCGCGGCTGCACGGTGGCGCAGGCGCACAGGGCAAGGGCGAGCGGGGCGAGAGCGAGGGGCGCGAAGTTCATGCGGCGGGAGACTGCGCAGCTGCGCGGCATAAGGCAAGCGCGCCCGCCTCCGCGACCTGTCCTGCCACCGCGCGGGCGCGGGTTTCCGCGCTTTCGGAACAAGGCGCGCGGCTGGACCATTTCTCCCCTGACCATTGCAACAGGAGAGACGAGAATGGCCGATCTGAACGACGACGCACCGATCCAGAAGCAGGGCACGAGCAAGTGGTTGTGGGTCGCGGTGATCGTGGTGCTGGCGATCGCGGCGGTGATCGTGTTCCTGAATGCCGATGGCGAGGATCCCGATCTGCCCGACAGCGCGGTAACCACGCAGGAAGAGCGGCTCGATACCGATCTGACCGACGAAAGCGAAGTCACCGACGAGGCGCTGGAAGATGTGAACGGGGTCAACCAGATCGACACGGTGACGCCCGAGGGCATGGACGCCACGGATGACGCCGCCACCGACGACGACGAACCGGTGGTCGAGACGCAGGCCGAATAACACGGTGTTCGGCAGGGCGGGGCTCGGCAGGGGGGCGCGCGCTCCGCCTTTGCCAAACCGCACATCCCTCGCTAGCGCGCATGGCATGAGCGAGACCGAAACCGACGCCCCCGATGCAGGGGCGAAAGCCAGCGTCCTGATCGAGGCGCTGCCCTTCCTGCGCCGCTATGCCGGGCGCACCTTCGTGGTGAAATATGGCGGGCACGCGATGGGCGATACCGCCGCCGCGGCCAGCTTCGCGCAGGATGTCGTGCTGCTCAAGGCGGTCGGCATCAACCCCGTCGTCGTCCATGGCGGCGGGCCGCAGATCGGTGCGATGCTGGGTCGCCTGGGCGTCGAAAGCCGCTTCGTCGACGGCCTCCGCGTGACCGACGAGGCGACGGTCGAGGTTGCGGAGATGGTTCTCTCGGGCGCGATCAACAAGCAGATCGTGGCCGCGATCCAGGCCGCCGGGGGGCGCGCGCTGGGCGTATCGGGCAAGGATGCAGGGCTGGTGACGGCCCGCAAGGTCTCTCGCGAGACGCGCGCCGCCGATTACGAGAGCGACAGCGCGATCGAGGCACTGGTCGATCTCGGCTTCGTGGGCGAGCCTGCGGCGATCGATACGACGGTGATCGAGATGGCGACCGCCAGCGGCCTCATCCCGGTGATCGCGCCGATCGGCTCGGGCGAGGCGGGCGAAACCTTCAACATCAATGCCGACACCATGGCCGGCGCCATCGCCGGCGCGCTGGGCGCGGCGCGGCTGCTGCTGCTGACCGACGTCGCGGGCGTGCTCGGCGGCGATGGCCAGCTGGTGCCCGAGCTCGACGCGGACAGCATCGCGAAGCTTCGCGCAGCGGGCGTCATCAAGGGCGGGATGATCCCCAAGCTGGAGACCTGCCTTGCCGCGACCCGCGAAGGGTGCGAGGCGGCGGTGATTCTCGACGGGCGTGTGCCGCATGCGATGCTGCTCGAGTTCTTCACCGCCAGCGGTGCCGGCACGCTCGTAAGAGCAGCCGAAAACGGCTAGGCAAAGCTTGCACTCACCCCCAGGCGTCTTACCCTCCTAAGACGCCCATCGGAACACATCAGGAGACCGGGCCGCCATGGAAGCCCTCTATACAATCTACCGGATCATCGAACTGCTCACGAACGTGCTGGTCATGCTGATCATCGTGCAATTCGTGATCGGCCTGCTGCTGGCGTTCAACGTGGTCAGCCGCGGCAATGATTTCGTGCTTGCCGTCTACCGTTCGATCAATTCGCTGCTCGAGCCCGTGCTCGGGCCCATCCGCCGGATTATGCCGCAGACCGGCGCGATCGACTTCTCGCCGCTGGTTCTGATTATCGGGCTGCAGATCATGCTCATCATCCTCAGCTCCATCATCCGGAGCGTGGGGTGAGCGCAGAGCTGATCGACGGAAAGGCCTTCGCGGCAGACCTGCGCAAGACGGTTGGCCGGCATGCGGCCGCCTTCGCGCAGAAGGCGGGGCGCAAGGCCGGGCTCGCGGTCGTGCTCGTCGGCGCAGACGCCGCGAGCGAAGTCTACGTCCGCTCCAAGGGCAAGGCGACGATTGCCGCCAATATGGAAAGCTTCGAGCATCGCCTGCGCGCCGATACCAGCGAGGCCGAGCTGATCGCGCTGGTCGAAAAGCTCAACGCCGATAGCGCGGTCGACGGCATCCTCGTCCAGCTTCCGCTGCCGGGCGATCTCGACGAACAGGCGGTCATCGCGGCGATCGATCCGGGCAAGGATGTCGACGGCTTCCATGTCGAGAGCGCTGGGCGTCTGATGGTCGGGCGCGAAGGCTTCGTACCCTGCACCCCGCTCGGCTGCATCATGCTGCTGAAGGACCGCCACGGCGATCTTTCCGGAATGGAGGCGGTGGTCATTGGCCGCTCCAACATCGTCGGCAAGCCGATGGCGCAGCTGCTGCTCGATGCGAATGCCACCGTCACCATCGCGCACAGCCGCACGAAGGATCTGCCCGGGGTGGTCAGGCGCGCCGATATCGTGGTGGCGGCAGTGGGCCGGGCGGAAATGGTCAAGGCCGACTGGCTCAAGCCCGGCGCGACGGTGATCGATGTCGGGATCAACCGGCTCGCGCCCGCAGAGGGCGAAACCAAAGGCAGGCTGGTCGGCGATGTCGACTTCGACGGGGCGAAGGAGGTCGCAGGCGCGATCACCCCCGTTCCCGGCGGTGTCGGCCCGATGACGATCGCCGTGCTGCTGCGTAACACGCTCGTCGCAGCGCATCAGCATGAGGGGCTCGAACCGCCGGAGGGATTGTGACCATCACTTTTCGAAAATGCACGATCCTGCTCGCAGCGCTGGCGCTGGCGGCCTGCGCGTCCGGATCCGGATCGCGCGCACGCACCGTGATCGACCGCGCGCTGGCGAGCGTACCCCCTTCAGCGCAGCCGAGCGAGGTCGTCGCGCGCGAAATCGCCTTCGGTCAGGCGGCGCGCGAGCGCGGGCAATATACCGCTGCGCTCGACTTCGCGACCGGCGACGCGATGCTCCACGGGCGCAACGGCCCCGTGCTCGCGCGGCCGGTCTTCTCGCAGCTAGACAACCCCGAAACCGCGGCCAAGTGGAGCCCGCGCACCGTGATGATGAGCTGCGACGGAAGGCTGGCGGTCAGCCGTGGCCGCTTCCTCGATGCCGACGGGATGATCGGCACCTACGTCACCGTGTGGCAGCGCGACTCGCTCGACGACGAATACGAGTGGTCCTACGACGTGGCCGGGCTCGACGATCCGCAGCCGGTTGCCGAGGAGGCGGAGGAAAGCCTGATCGTCGTGACCGCCTCCGACGATATCCAGGGCCTCGTCGCCGATTGCCCGCGTAGCGGCGACACGCCTGCCCCGCCGCCCGCGCTTGCTCCGGCCGCCGATGCCAGTCGCGGGGTCACCCTGTCGCGCGACGGTACGCTGCGCTGGCTGTGGGAGCACCGCGAGGATGGAACGAAGTATGTCCGCGCGGACTACTACACGTCCGGCGCGTGGGAGATGGTGATCGAGGAAGAGCTCGCCTCGCCGCCCGAATAGCCGGACCGACCTTCCCCCCTCTCACTGCGAGGCCGTGCAGCACGCATCATGTTCGAACTGTTCCTCTCTGCTTTCGTCACCTTCTTCGTCGTGGTCGACCCGCCCGGCTGCGCGCCGATCTATGCCGGGCTGACGCGCGATGCGACGCGCAAGCAGAGCGTATCGATGGCGGTGCGCGCGACGATCATCTCGGGACTGATCCTGCTGGTCTTCGGCCTGTTCGGCGAACAGCTGCTGTCGACGCTGGGGATCGAGCTCGACAGCTTCCGCATCGCGGGCGGGATCATGCTGTTCATCATCGCCATCGAGATGGTGTTCGAGAAACGCACCGAGCGCCGGGTCGAGCGCGCGGAGAAAGTCAGCGCGGACCCTGAAATCGAGGATGTGTCGGTCTTCCCGATGGCGATGCCGATGATGGCAGGGCCGGGTGCGATCGCCGCGATCATGCTGCTGATGAACCAGGCCAACGGGATCGAGCAAAGCGCAATCGTGTTCGCCGCCGCAGCGCTGGTGCTGCTGATCACGATGCTGTCGCTGATCGCGGCGCGCCCTCTGATGAACCTGCTCGGCACCAAGGTGGAAGCGGCGATCACGCGGCTTCTCGGCGTGGTGCTGGCCGCGCTCGCCGCGCAATTCGTGATCGACGGCATCCGCGGGACGTTGTTGACTTAGATCGGACCTCCCGGGCTAGGCGGTCCGCAAAAAAAGAAACTTACTGCAGCGTCACCCGGTCGTCGGTGCCGTTCTGGCGACCGAAGAAATACATCAGCTGGATCAGCAGCTCGCAGCGCGCGGCCAGGTCGGGCGCTTCGAGCAGCGCCTGCTTCGAAGCCCCGTCGAAGGGTGCGATCTGGCTGACCCCGTTGATCAGCGACTGGTCGTCGAGCTGCGCGACCGCATCCCAGTCCACCGAATAGCCCTGGGCATCGGCGAAACGCCGCGCCTCGCGTTCGAACCCGGCGCGCTCGATCCCGCTGAGCACTTCATCGCCATCCTCCGGGATCAGCTCGCCCTCGACCTGCCGGAACGACGTCGTCACATCGAGCTCGCGCGTCAGGCGAAAGCGGCTCTCGCCTTCGAGCACGAGGTTGTACCGCCCGTCGTCCAGCGCTTCGATCTCGCCGATCTTGCCCACGCAGCCGACATCGTAGAGCGGCGCGCCCTCGCGTGCCTGCTTGGGCTGGATCATCGCGATCCGCCGGTCGCGCGCCAGTGCATCGCCGACCAGCGCGCGATAGCGCGGCTCGAACATGTGCAGCGGCAATTGCAGGCCGGGGAACAGGATCGCGCCCGTCAGCGGAAAGATCGAGAGCCGCATGCGCGCTACCCGAACAGAATTCTGGAAAGGCGGCGCCGCGTGGCGACCACCCACGGATCTTCGAGGCCGACGGCTTCGAAGATCTGGAGCAATTTCGCGCGTGCCGCGCCATCGTTCCATTCGCGATCGGCTTCGATCATGGCGAGCAGCTCGTCGGCGGCGGCGTCGCGCTGGCCTGCGGCAAAGGCGGCTTCGGCATAGGCGTAGCGTGCGTCCATATCGCCGCCCTGCGCCTTGTGGCGCAATGCGGCCAGTTCGCCATCGTCGACCTTCTCGCCCGCCAGATCGACGGCCGATCGCGCCTGCTTGATCGCCGGATCTTCGGCCAGCGTCGGATCGAGGCTGTCGAGATGCTGGCGCGCCTCGGCGGCCTTGTCCATCGCCACCAGGGCGCGGACCAGCCCCGCATGCGCCGCGGCATTGTCAGGCGCCATGTCGACGACCTGTGCGAAGATGCCAAGCGCACGCTCGTTGTCGCCTTCGGCCAGCACGCTCTCGCCCATCTCGACGAATTGCGCGACATCGGGCTTCGCGTCGCCTTCGTTGCCTTCCCCGATGGGAATCTGGGCGAGAATCTGGTCGAGCGCTTCCTTCAGCTGGCTTTCGCTACGCGCGCTGGTGAGGTCCGCCACGGGGCGGCCCTGGAACATCGCGTAGACCGTGGGAATCGACTGCACCTGAAACTGGCTGGCAATGAACTGCTCTTCATCGACATTGACCTTCTTCAGCACCACGCCCTTGTCGGCATATTCGGCGGCGACCTTTTCCAGCATCGGGGCGAGCGCCTTGCACGGCCCGCACCATTCGGCCCAGAAATCGAGCACCACCAGCTTGGACATTGAAGGTTCGACGACCTCCTGCCGGAAGCGGTCGACGGCTTTCTGTTCCTCGATATTGAGCCCCATGCTGGCCAAGTGCTTGTCCCCTTAGAAATGCGGTTGTCTTCCTGCTCAATGTGGGCCTTCGCCGATGGATGTGAAGGGTGCAAGGCCGACGCGCATTTTGCGCTTGCGATGGGGCCGATGCGTTGCTAGGTGCCCGCTTCCCGTTCCGGCGAAGAGGCTTTGCGCCCCGCCGGAAACGCCAAGTGAGCGGGCGTAGCTCAGGGGTAGAGCACAACCTTGCCAAGGTTGGGGTCGGGCGTTCGAATCGCCTCGCCCGCTCCATTGAAACCACCGGAAATCATAGCTTTTTTCCGAGTGGTTGGGCGTCGCGCCTCGCGCCATCATGCAGCATTCGACAGGAACAAACGGCGAATTTCGCCTCGCCTTCGTACAATTCCCGTACAGGCAATGCCGGGCCTAACGAGATGGTCGGCGAACCGCTTCCGCACGCAGTTCGAGTATCAGACCGACTCGATGCTGAAGTACGCGCGCATGTGCGACAGCGCCTTGGGTGTCATGCGTACAAGCCTCGCCCGAGCGTCGGATCGATCGGGCATGAATTGGATCAGGCCGGCTTCCTCCAACAGCCCCAGATGCCGAAGAGCCGTGGTGCTGGGGGCTGCCGAACCGATGCAGGCGCTTGTCGTCCTGAGGCACCCGTCGACACCTGCGGATGCAAGCAGATCGAGAAGAATATCCCACCCAGGCTCGTTGTCGAACCGGTACCCATCGAAGAGGCGCGCCCGCCATCGCCGCCTACGATATTCGGACCTTGCCAGCAGCCTCAGTGCCGACAGGTCGTACTGGCCCCCGCGGTCGGGCGCCGAGCTTGTCAGAGGGACCGCTTCCCGTTCCTTGATCGTTCGGCAGCATTCCTTGATCAGGGCCAAGGCGAGCAGGGAGGCGCGGTCTTCCTCCCTACCGGGTCCGAATGTGACCAGTTCTGTCGCTTCCATCGATCCGGACTCCTGCGGGCGACCGGGCGCCCAAAGCTCCAAAGAGAAGAAGCATGATGTCCAGCCAGAACGGGAGGCGTGTGAAGATCGAATAGACCAGGGGATGGTGGGTCAGGCCTACCAAGCCCAATAGGTGGCCTATGACCGCGATCAGCTGCGACGATGCGAGCCAAAGCGTCCAGTACCTGTCGGCCTTCAGTGCAACCGCCACGAAGATCCCAAGGGCTACGAGGTCCGTCGCGAAGATCCAGACCTCGAACGATCGGTACGGGGAAATGCCTATGAAACTGCGAACGATGGCATTCCCGACGAACCACAGCATCAACACACTGGCTATCAGCTTCTCCGGACCGCCGCCCCGCGTGCAAGCGAGGAGGGCGGCCACAAAGAGAAGGGCCGCTTGCGCGAAGAACAGCATCATCGCGCGCGGCCCACCATCAGGCGACGAGCTGCTTTCCCTCGTCGACCGTGGCCATCGTCGCCCACTTCGGGCAACCGCCCTCTTCCGGGCCGCTGGTCACGGTCTGCGCCTTCTTGAGTTCAACATGCGCGCGCAGGATCTCGCCTTGTGCGGAGATGATGGCGGTGGTTGCCCTCTGCAGCCGGATCAGGGCAGGCTGGGCATGGATGGCCGCCGGGTGATCGCGGAACTCCATACGGGTAGTCACAACCTCGCCCATCGCGGCGATGGCCTTCAGAAGCGATTCGTCGGCGCTCGCTTCGGCGTCGTGGAGCGAGCGGGTTAATCTTTGCGAGGCGGCAGGAACTGTCAGCATTGTCGTACTCCCGAACGGTTTATCCGGGCCCGGGCTCTCCGCGAAGCATGGTGAGGAGCGTGTAAAGTCCGCTCATCAGGGCGGTCGCGGCGCCCAGCATCAGAATAATGCAGAGCGCCCCCGCCAAGATCAGGGCAATCCTCGTTCCTGGACCAATATTCGAAGGATCGGGCCATAGTGTCCGCCCGGAGGGAGGTCGCCAGTGGGATTCAGGAGGTTGGTACACGATGCCCTCGTCCGTCTGGCGCTCCCCTCGAGCGGCAGGCCCATAAGGCTCCAAATCGGACCGATCGACGACTGGCAACGATGCCTTAGGTAGCGATTCCCAGTATGTGCGAGCAGCCTGCAAGCGGGTGGAACTGTGCAGCAACCTGCGCGCGATATCCAAATGATGGTCGACCGTTTTCGGGGAGATATCGAGCTTCTGTGCAATCTCTTTCGAAGAGTGCCGCTGGTAGACGAGCACAAGGATTTCCTTCTGCCGTTCGGTCAGCCGATCGAACGACGAAGGCACACATTCGAGATCGCTATCGATCGTTTCGGTCACGCATTCCCCACAATGCATCCAGATCGGCGCTGATCGCCCCCGTAACCCGGAGCGTAGAAACCCTTATCATGGTTAGCAAACGTGAAATCTCGTCGCGCTTTCCTACAGGGGTGGGCTTGTGCCAGTCCGATTCGCATGAAGACCGCTGACGAAAGAGCCGCCTCCATCCGCCGCCGCGCAACGCGCTGCGACGACCCCCGCCAATCCATGATGCTGCATCGGCTCGCCGATGAGGCGCAGAGTATTCAACTTCTGCCGCCGCATTGAGCGGGGCGTTCTTCGGATATCCTACAGCGGATAAATGATAAAAAACTTATCTTTTTGCTTGCGAAGTCCGTAGGAGCGGGCTATCACAGTCTCACCGGGCCGGATGGTCCGGCCCGGAAAATCCGGAGATCGAAAGATGGAAACATTGATCGGTTGGTTGGTCCGGAGGCTCAAGAAGATGAAGCTGCAAGTCCACATTGCCTTCAAGATCGACTTGAAACTCTGACTACCCGGGGGCGGGTCCACACCGCCCCCTTCTCCGGATAGCGCGGAGGCGGAAATGGAAGGCAGCGAACTCAGACAACGCAGGAAAGCACTCGGCCTTACCCAGGCCGAGATGGCTGCACGTCTTCATTGCTCACGGGTCCATCTCGGGCAAATGGAGCGCGGTAAATCGCCAATCACTCACGCTATGGCCGATCAGGTGCTGAAGCTTCAGCCTCCTAGTCTCAATCGCAAGGCCCGTGCACACGATCCGCTGGAGCGGATTGTCGAGCAGGCGTTGATCGACGCGGGCGTCCGCTTCGAGCTCGAGCAGGAGACATCCGCAGGCCATCGCCTCGACTTTCACCTTCCCGATCACGACATCGCGATCGAGGTGAAGGCGTTCCATACTCCTCGCGTAGAGCAGCAGCTCGCCCGTTATGGGGACGTCATCCTCTTGCAGGGCCGCAGAAGCGTAGAGGCCTTCGCGCATCTCGTGCGCGCAGGACTGTTTCCATTCCCGGAAAATCGTGAAACGAACACTCCCCCTGCCAGCGTCGAATAGGAACAAAGCCTCCAACTGTTATCCGAGACATGAAATACGCGATTGCGATGTCATGACTCTGTGGTAGTCCCAAGAGACGAGCGTGGGGACGCTCGAACTACTGGGGGGGGATTTCCGTGAAAAATACGTGCATCGCGTGCGCGCTTCTTTGTCTTGCCACGACTGCTTGGGCCCAAGATGTGCAGCCTGAGCCAACGGACACCGCGTCGCCTGTCGTGGCCGGTCAGTCCGCAGAGACCGCGCTGGCACCGCTGGAGGTATACAAACGCGACGAGCGGCCGGGCATGGCGCAGCTTCCGGCCAACACCGAGATCATCGTCCGAATGAACCAGGAGGTCACAACCAAAGGGAAGACTTGGGAAGAAGGCGATCAGTTCGATCTGACCGTCGAGGAAGACGTCATGCTTGGCGAGTACATCGTCATTCCCAGGGGGACGCGAGCGGTCGGCAAGATTACTTGGATGACCAACAAGGGCATGTTCGGCAAATCCGGGAAGATGGATATCGAGATCGAATACCTCGATCTTGGCGGTCGCCGGATTCCCCTCAACGGTACCTACCGCCAGGAAGGCGAGGGCAACACACTTGCGACAGTTGGCGGGGTTGTGCTCGTGCCGATCAGCGGTTTCTTCATCACTGGGAAGAGCGGGACCATTCCCGAGGGCCGAGAGATGACGGCCTACACCGAAGACGCGATCGAACTCGCGATTTCAGCCGATGCAATTACAGCACCGAAGCGGGCGGAGATCGCGACACCGGGCGGGAACGCCACGCTTCCTGTGAGTTCACAAGCCACGGACCCCGTCGATGAACAAGTCACGGAACAGAACTGATCGAAATCGGGCTAGGCCATCCGACCATCTGCGGGACGCCGCATTGATGGTCGGAGCGGCGGGCTTCTATCTGCTGCTGATCCTTTTTCCGTCGTTCTGACGACTTCGCATCGTGCATTTTTGAAGGGTCGCGGCTTTCGCCGCGGCGTTGGTGAGCATAAGTAGGTCCGTAACTGAATTCGGCCAAGGAGTCGGTTATGGAGCGAGAATTGGCGTCCGCTGGGCTTGTACTAAGTCTCGTTGGTGTATTGCTGCTTTTCCGCTTCGGAATGCCCTTCGCGATCGCTACCGGCGGAGCATTGCTGCTAAGCACAGAGCCGCGAACCGCGGATGAGAGGCGTGAAAAGCGCTACAAGGTTCTTGGATATCTTGGCCTGTTCGCAATCGTCGTGGGAACAGCCCTTCAGATCTGGGCAATCTGGTCTCACTAGGGACAATCGAGCCGGATAATCCCTCCGCCTCATCCGCGCACGAATTCGTGACAAATACGTGCCTCGCGGGCATTCCGGCGCGGAGCCATACCCCCAGCGATACCCCCATTTGAGGCGCGGATTTTCCGCGCTTCTATCTCTTCCCCCAGCGCTCGGACGTGCGCTCGACTGTCAGTGACCCCTGGTACGGCAAGCACAGGGCCCGCGCATCCTCCTCCGCTCCGCTCGTCCAGGTGTTGCGATCGTCGCCGGCCAGGATCACCGGCATGCGATCGTGCACTGCCGCGGCGTCGCCGGCAGCATCGGTCATGACCATGGAATAGCAGTCGCCCCACTCGTCGCTGGCGCGCCAGATCGCGGCCGCGGTGAACACCTCTTCGCCCGGAACGGACAGCCATGTCCGTGTCATCTCGCCTTTCGATCCCTCAGCTTCCGCCCAGGCCGTCAGCGGGATCAGGCAACGCCGCTCGGCAAAACTGTACCGCCACATGAAGCTGTCGAGCTTGTCGCTGCGTGTATTATTGACCGGTCGCGGTTTGAGCGGCTCACCCGTCACTTTCGATTTCTGGGCGAGCGGGAAGCCCCACGTCATCGATCGCAGACCGCCTTCGGCGATCACCAGTCCGTTGCTTTTGGGATAGAGCTCGCTTGCCACATTGAGGCCGAGCGGGGCGGCGAGGTCGAAGGCCCGCGCGACCTCGTCGACGCTCCGGTTCATCCGGTAGAGATTGCACATGCCGCTTGCCCTTTGTTCCGCTTCCGTTCCACAGGACCCATGGTTCGCCATCGACTCGATTCGGTCAACGACTTCGGACGTCAGGGATATTGGCTGCGCATCCTGTGCAAGAACTGCGGCCACGTCGCGGAGCGCAATCCGACGCCGCTACTGCTGGAACTGCACGCTCGCGAATTGAACCGGTCGATCGAAAGCTTGGAGGCGCGTGCGAAATGCTCCGATTGCGGGCACAGAGGTGCGACGATCAGCGCGTGCGAACCCTCCAGCTAATCGGGTTCGGCATTCGGATCGACCGCCGTCTGCCGCTCCACCCAGTCGATCAGCGCGTCGAGCTGGATCGCCTGCTGGGTGGCGACGATGTCTCGTTCGAGTTGCTCTTGGGGCGAACGGTCCAAGCTTCCGGCGTTGGTGTTTTCTCCTTGGTAGGGAGGAAGTCTATGATCGCCGGGCGCTGCATCAGCTCGCCCGGTGGTGGAGCGAACGGCGGTGCTTCGCTGGTCTGCGGACGAACCGTCAGGCTGGCTTCTGGCTCGTAGTTCGTCGCGCAGCCGCTGAGCGCGAGCGTCAAGCTTGCCGAGGCGAGCGCGATAATTCCTTTGGATTGCATCGGTGATTTCCTCCTGCTGGGTCCGAACGCGCTCGAGCCGAGCCGTTTCAAGTCGCTGCGCTTTTTCCTGCGCGGTGCGGTAGTCGTCCTTGGTCTTGCGGTGGGCCGTTCGCTCGCTATCCCTCTCGCTTTTGTACGTGCGGGCTTTTTCGATCCACCCGGTGGTCTTGAACGGCCGCACTTTGAGGCCTTCGAGTCTGAGGGTCTGCACGGCAGCGGCCAGCAACACGATGATGAACAGGCCGCCGATGATCGCGGCGCGCAGGCCGGACATGGCGATGCGGGCGGAG
Source organism: Alteriqipengyuania lutimaris (assembly GCF_003363135.1). Classification (NCBI taxonomy): domain Bacteria; kingdom Pseudomonadati; phylum Pseudomonadota; class Alphaproteobacteria; order Sphingomonadales; family Erythrobacteraceae; genus Alteriqipengyuania; species Alteriqipengyuania lutimaris. The sequence continues at coordinate 969,783 of NZ_QRBB01000001.1, forward strand.
GTCCATGCGGGCAGGGTCATGTCAGCGGTCCTCCGCTTGGTCGAGCCCGTGCATCGCAGACGCCTCGGGGTCGGGCTTGCTCGCATGCATTCGGGCATTGGCGAGGTCCGTGCCGCGTTGCTCCCAACGCTTCTGGATCGCCTCGACGATGCGAACGAGTACCAGCAGACATGCGGCCACGTCCCAGCCTTCCGGCTCGCGCACGGCAACCACCGCCAGCAATACCAGTACGCCGACGCCAAGCGCGCCGAGAAGGATGATTTCGCTGCCGTGGTTCGAGATCAGCGGGGCGCGCGTCATGCCTCGTTCCGCGACACCGCGGCCCCCGCGCTGGAAAGGCCCGGCAGCACCGGCAGGTCGCCGAAGGTCAGGGGAGCACGGCAGCCCAGCATCCGGTCGCTATCGAGCCAGACATCGCTCACGCTGTTGCGCTGGTTGCCGCCGCGAACCTTGATCCGGCGGCGTGCGGCGTCCCATGCGACCGCAAAGCCGACGTGACCGGAAATGCCGTGGTAGCTGCCACGCCAGAACACGGCGACCGCACCGAACCGGGGCGGGCTGTCCTTGCCGAACAGCATCCAGTTCCGCGCGAGATAGGGGTTCTGCGCCAGCTTGTCCTTGCGCGGCTCCTCCGGCAGCGTCAGCCGCAGGCAGGTATCGACGAAATCGCCGCACCACGGCAGCTTGCGCGGGTCGCCCAGCGCCTTGCCGTCGCTGCGCAGGAATCGGCTCAGCACGCCGTGATCGCGATGCTCGTGCAGGCCGATGTGCTTCGCCGCCTCGTTCATCCACGGCACGTCGTGCGAGAGGTCGGGAGCGAGGCCCAGCGCCTCGAGGGTCAGCGGGCCGACATAGGGCCGGGCACGAAGGCCCTGTGCCGCCTTGAAGGCGACCACGGCCGCATCGGTCTTGGGGCCATGGATGCCGTCGATCGGGCCGGGATCGAAACCGGCAGCAGCAAGCGCACGCTGCAAATCGCGTGTCGTCATCGTCTTTCTCCTGTGAGGGTAGAGGTCGTTCAGCCGCCTTCGGGCGGGTCGTCGAGTTGGCGCGCCAGCTCCTCGAGCTCAGAGTCTGGCTCTTCGGGCGTGCCGTCCTGCCGAACCCTCGTTACCTTCGGAGGCTCGCCGGGCGGGGTGGGCGTGATTTCCAGATAGCTTCGGGCGATACCGGTCAGCGCGGCCGACGCGATCGAGGGCACCATGCGCGCCACGGTCAGGATTAATGCCGTCCCGCCGAGCGCGGTCATCCCACCGATCAGCGCGGCGAGTTCCAGCGAAGTGCCGCTCGGCAGCAGCGCGCCGGCGAACAGGCACAGCAGAGGCGCGGTCATCGCCCCCACCATCACCGACTTGCCATAACCCTTCCGGGGACCGTCGAGCGCGATCAGCGCCAGCGAACCGAATGCGACGCCCACGAGGACGGCCCACCACTTCGGCGGGATCTCACGTAGCAGGCTCACCCATTCGCTCCGGCCACCGTCAGCAGCCAGACGAAGCCCACTCCCGGCAAGAGCAGCGCCATTCCGGACAGCAGGGCCGCCCGCGCCTTCTCGGGCCCGCAACGAAGCGCGCGACGATAGAACCCAGTCAGGGTCGCCACCAGGAACATGCCGAGGCCCAGATTGACGATGGCAAGCCGGGTCTCCCGGGCAATGGGCAGGCCCGCATCGGGGAACACGTTGACGCTCGATATGATCGCCCCGGCGATCACCAGGCCGGTGAAGATCGCCGTGGAAAGGTGGCGCTTCCAGCCCGGCTTGCGCCGGATCACCGACCAGAGTTCGCCGCGGAAGGCGATGAGCATGGCACAGGCAAGCAGGATCAGCGCCACCCGCAGGGCCACGGCGATTGCAGCGAGAATGGTCATAATTCGCCTACGCCGCCATCTCGTCGAAGGTGCCCACGCCGTTGTCGACGTAGGGCCTGCCGGCACGAACGCCGCCGCGCACGCCCGCTTTCAGGATCGTGCCGGTCGACGCGGTTCCCCCGGTCCCGGCCCCGATGATGAAGTCCACGCCGCTTCCCTGCGGATAGCTGTGCGAGAGAGCGACCACGACATCGTCTGCAGAATCCACCTGGACGGAAGCGACGCTTGCGCCGCGCGCGGCCTCGACCACGACGTTGTTGCCATCGCGCACCTCGGGTCGTCCGATCTGCCCGGTGACGGTCAGGCTCTTGCACCGGCCATTGTCGTTCGCGCCCTGGTTGAGGATGTGGACGCCGATCTGGCCCTCGAAATCGGGCGCATCGATATGCACGCGCCCGCTGCTGCACCGGGTAATCTCGGCCAGCTTGGTGCCCAGTGCGCCGCGCACCTGCATCGCGATGTCGAAGTGCGCCCCGCTGTCGGCCTTGAGGATGCCTTTCTTGTTGCCGATCGACTGTGCGCGGACGAAGAGCATGCCCTTGGAGCCGACGATCTGGATATCGGTATCGCAAGCGACAAACTGCCCGTTGGTGATGTGGACATCGCCATCGGTCGGATCGAGCTCGCGAATAGCGACCTCCGCATTGCGAATGGTGAAGCCGTCCAGGCGCGTCTTGCGATTGTACTGGCAGAAATAGAGACCATCGATCCCGCCCTCGGTGTCGTAATCGCGGATCGAGACCGCGTCCGAGGTGAAGCCGATATGCCCGCTGTGCCAGTAGCTGGCGCGCACCCGCACCTTCTGGAACACCGACAGGCCGCTGCTCTGGTCGGAGAAGCCGTCTGCCGCACTGTTCTTCGATATCACGTTAAAGGTGTAGGCGCCGTTGGTGACCACCGGGTCCCAGTGCCAGTTGGAGCAGGGGTAGGCATTGATTTCGCCGGGCTGGCGGTTTCCGTCGAACCCGATGTTGGCGAGCATCGGTTCGATCACGCCGACGCCGGGCGTGATCACCTTGTCGGTGTAGACCAGGGGGAAGCTGGTCGAGAGCACCACCTTGGTCGCATCGTTCGTGGCGAGGGCATAGCCGCGCTTCAGGCCGGTGCTGTCCGGGTTATTGTAGCTCTCGATATCGATCGAGTTGGCGTTGACCGCCGTGATCTTCCCGCGCGTGTTGTCGTAGGTGTTCGTGGAATCAGAGAAGCCGAGGCAGAAATCTGCACCGACCTTGCCGGCTAAAGTGGTGGCCGCATTCGGTACCGGGATATTCGTCTGATCCTTGCTCACGACCACGTCGATCTCGACGCTGACCGCAGGGATTTTCTTCAGCGCCGATTCGATCGGGTCGTCGCCCAGGATCGTCATCGTGCGCGGCACGTTGATCCCGCGGTCCATCATGTAGGGACCGGAGGATCGCGGGAAATAGAGATCGCGTCCGAAAGCAGCCGCAATGTCGCGCGCGTAGAGCACCTTCTCGGTATCGTTGGTGACGCCGTCCCCCTTCGCGCCATGATCCTTCACGTTGATCGGATACATCCGCTCCATGCGGTTGAGACGCCCACCGAGCAGCAGGTCTTCGATCGTCGTCTCGGACGTGCGCGCCGCCACCACCTCGGGATTGCTGTCGCCGGCATCGAGGAGGAGATTGTCGATCTGGGTCTGAAGCGCGGTGGCGAGCGCGGTGAGCGAGGCGACGTTCTGTTGCAGCGTCGTGATCTGCGTGCTCGATCCGCCAGCGGTTCCGGCCTTGATTGCGTGGAAGGCGATCTCGTGCGTCGCGGCGCCGGTCGCATCGAGCTGGATCGACCCGCCGCCGGGCAGCTCGATCATGCCGCCCGCGACGCGCTCGGTATCTGACCAGCTGCCGGCATCGAAGAACACCTCGACCGGATTGGCATTGAGATAGGCAGTGAACTTCGCGACCAGGTCCGCTCCGGCCGTCCCGTCTACGTCGGCCTTGGGCAACACGATCCGCGCGTCGGTCAGCGAGGTCCAGACGCCGCGCGCCTGCGTGTCAGAGGCAGGATTGACCGCGTAGACGGCCGCGCCAGATCGGCCGCCGAGCATGCGGTTGATTTCGGCCGCGAAAGTTGCCGCGCTCGCAACCTGCATCCGGTAGAAATTGCCGAAGGTGTTGACCGGACCCGTCATATGCCACGCGCCCGCCTGCGCGGTGCCGCGCAGTGTGCGGCGAACGATCCGGCGAGTGACTTTCCCGTCCTCCAACGTGTCGCTAACGCCCGCATAGCCGTAGAGTTCGATCCCGCTGTAGGTTCTCCTGTCCTCTCGATAAGGCTCGTAGGTCGTGGCGACCGCGCCCTTTTCGAGCTGGACCTTTCGATCGGCGGCGTAAGCGGGTCGCGCGTCGATTATCCCGAACAGCTCAAGGTCGACCGCAACCTCGTTCGGCCCCGCGACGAAACTGTCCGGTATTCCATCGGTCTGTCCGATCACGCGGGTGACGACGTCGTTCGCGTCTTTGATCGTAATCTCGGGCTTGGTCAGGCCGCTGCGGACATATTCGGTGCCGGGAGTAATCGGGATCGAGGTCTTCGTGCGCAGGCTAGATCCTGAACCGGTGGGGTCGCCCGTTGGGGCGTACTGCCCGATCTCCCACTTCGAAGGCGAAAGATCGACCAGGTTCTTGCCGGTCGCCGAAATGCTGATCGGCACCACCGGTGTGTCGGGATCGGTCCCCACGAAGCGCGGGTTAACGATGGTCTGCTCGCCCGTGTCCGGATGTGCGCGGCCGGGCGCGACATCGAGCGTCTGGATCGCGTCTCCGCGCAGGATCGCGTTGGCAGCGTCGGAGAGATCGTAGAACGCTCCCGCGTGGGTCGCGGCCTCCTGCGCAAAGACCTCGGCCGCATCGACCTTCTCCTGTCCCACCGTCTGCACGGTCGCCAACGCGGTCGCAGCTTCGGTGCCGAAGTCGTCGACAATGGTTTGCGCGGCGATCCGCTCATCACGCGCGCGGTCGGCCTGACGTGCGGCTTCCACCGTGTTCTCGCCCAGTTTCAGGACCGTTCCGCCCTCGACCAGCTTCAATGTCGTCGAACTCATTATTCGGTGCTCCCGGCTTGGACGTTGAACGGCCCCCGCATCCAGATTTCCGGCATTCCTGCGGTGCGTTTGACATGAATGTCGTAGACGCAGCTCACGTCCGCATCCGGATCGAGCCCCGCACCCTCGGCGCTTATGGCCTGCATCGTGGTCTCGTTGATGCGGATACCGATTTCGCTGGTCGGGATGCCGTCATCCCAAGTGACATCGACGAGCCGAAGGCCCTGCGCGCTCGCGGTAGTAACCGTGTCGAGATCGGCGCGTATCTGCCCGCCATTCCATCGATCGCGCACCTGCATGGCGAAGCTTGCGGTGGTCAGGTCCGCGCCTTCGACGAAGATCGAATGGACGAACGGAACCCACCGCCCCGCAGTGAGCGGGCGGGTGACGGGGTCTGGCATCAGGTATGGTTCCTACTGTGGTTGGATGGTTTCTTCGTAGGGATTGCGGCCGCCGCTGCCCGGAGGAAGGGCCCCGCCGCCCGAAGTGCCGGAACCGCCCACCGTGTCGGTCGTGATGTAGCCGCCGTAATGCCGGGCCGGATTGGCGGGGGTGTTCTGCGCTACGAAGAAATCCTCGGTCACCTGCCAGATGACAGCACCGCCGGCGCGCTCCGGGTCTTCGTAGAAGAGGTAGTATGTCGTCTCTGGGTCGAGCGAGGCGATGGTGTCGCCGGTCACGGCGACCGACTTGTCGGAATAGAGGCGCTCGTGATCGCCGATGGTGACGGTGGTGTCGGTTGCGGATATGGCGACGGGCGACTGGCTGCTGGTCGAGATGAGCAGTTCGTAGAGCGAGGCCGGGCCGCTCGCCGATGCCACCACCCCGTCGCGTTCTTCCGCGCTAGGCGTGTCGACCACCGGCGGTGCCGTACCCGCCCGGCCCAGCGCCAGAGCGTGCTTCGCATCGCTTTCGGTCTCCACCAGCAGGTTAACCGTCATGGTCTGGAAATCGATCGTGCGGTCGATCACCACCACCTTCACGCCGGCGAGGTTGTAATCGGCCATGTCGTCGGCGCAGACCAGGCAGGTCCCGATGCGATAGCGCCGCATCCGGGGCCCGCAGGGGATCTCGATCGGCCCGCGCTCGCGCAGCCGCGCCAGCTTGTAGGTGCACAGTTCGGCCGCCTGCTTGGCCTTGTTGCACAGATTGATCTGCGTTTCGCCCGCGCTGCGCTTCTCGCCTTTGTCGGCCGCGACATACTCGTCGATCACGATCTCGTCGCCGGGCACGAACTCCCACTGGTGGGCCTCGCTCGCGAATTTCGGTGTGATCGCATTGACCCGTTCGGCAATGCTCTTGCTGCTCGGCAGGCGAACAGGCGCGCCGGCCAGGTCCTTGGCGCTGATCGTGTCGACCGCCACGCGCGGCGCCTGCCACACGACGCCCAGCTTGCCGCCGGTCACCACCGGAATGCCGCCGCCCGCCGCGCAGATGTCCTTCAGGTTGTCCCAGCGGGGCGGGGCGCCTTCGCCTTCGTAGACGACACCGCCGCCTTCCCAACCGTTCGCATCGCAGACATTGGCGAATGCGGCCCAGTCGTCCCACCAGATGCCCTCGACCGGCCCGATGCCGTCGATCACAACCTCCTGGAACCCGATGCCGACACCCATGGTCAGCTTGCCGTTCTGGACCCTGCCCATCGCGTAGGTGACGGCCTGCACGGCGGGGCACTTGCTGAACTCGTAGGTCGATTCGACGAACTGCCGATGATCGCCCGATCCGTTCGGCAGTGTGCCGTCCTTGCGCGGATCGTAATTCAGCGCACCCAGCCACACGCCGCCCAGCGCGGCCATGCCGGATGCGAACCGCTTTCCCTTCTTGTCGAACACCGCGATGAACGCCTGCGCGGCCTGGCCGGAAAGCTTCGCGCTCGCACCCCATCCCGGGATCGGCGTATTCGTGCCCTGCGCCAGCGCGGACGGTTCCGGGCATTGGCCCAGCTGCGAATAGGCGAACAGCCAGTTGTTGTAATAGCCTACAGCGTCCCTGCCGGTGAAGGCGACCGGCTTGTAATCCACCTGCACCGATTCAAGCGCTTCGTAGGGCCCGCCGCCACCCGCCACGATCGCCCGGAAATAGAACGGGTTCTCGACATCGTTCGTCTTCGGGCCGTAACCGATCTCGTGCCGTATCACCCCGCCGAAATAGGTCCGGCCGAGCAGGTATGGCTGCGGTGGATTGACCGCCAGGATCGTGTCGGTGACGCTTCCGATGCGCGGCGGCTCCTTCGCCGTCAGCTGCGCACCCACGCTCGCGGCAGCGGTAATGACAGTGGCGATGCTGGTTACGCTCGCCGCAGTTGCCGCGAGTGCAGTTCCGGCCGCCGCGAATGCACCGATGCCGGTCGCGCCCAGCGCCACCACGCCGGCGATGGTCGCGACCTTGCCCAGTGCCCCCGACATCAGACCCTCCAGGCCCCCACATATTCATGCACGATCATCGGCACGATACGGCTGCCATTTTCGTGCCAGCCCAGCGCCTCGTTGCCGGCGTGCAGCAGGATGGCATCCAGCCCCTGATCGCCGCGCACCACGGCGAGGTCACCTAGCAGCATCGCCAGCGGCGCAATGCGAGCGCCCGGCAGTACTGCATCGAGCATCGCGGCCACATCGTCCCATCTGCGCTTCTTCAGAGCCCGGCGCGCACCCAGCGCCGAACGGATGTCCGGCATGGGCGGCGGGCGGTGGCCCATCTGGCGGAGGTGAAACCGCGCCATATGCACGCAGGTGGTCCGCGACGCCCAATCCAGCGGACGCTCGCGATACTTCGCCAGCGTGGCCTCGGTCGCGTGCTGGCGACGCAGAAGGTCGGGCATCATCGCAACACCTCTCGCTGGTAGAAACCACCGCCACCACCACCACCGCCGCCGCCGCCGCCGACGACACCGCCCGGAGGTGCCGCGACGCCCCAGGCAACCGGCGTCTTCAGCCCTGTCGCTTGGTCGTGGCCGGTCTCGCCCGGCCACACGGACTTGTGCCACGCGCCGCTCAGCGAATTGCCGCTGTTGCGCAGCAGCAGCCGCTCGATCATCGTCCCGACTTCGAAGTCGACCTTGCGCAGGGCCCTGCCGATCTCCAGCACGCTGCGATCGATCCGCCCGTCGTAATACTGCTCGGCGCTCGTGATCAGCCCGCTCGGCGCGTCGAACTCCGCTATCCAGACCTTCAATCGCGATCCCTGTATATCGTCGCTGTCGAGCGTCGCGACCGGCGTTCCCTTCGCAGGAAACACGCCGAAACCGGTGCTTGGCAGTTCATCCCCGAGGCCCTCGGAAATCGCATCGACCGCGGCGATCGATCCCCACACGGGATCCCTGCCGCGATAGGTCTCGCCCTCGAACACGAAGAACCCGCCATCGCACCAGCGGGCAGGGCCGGTCGGGAAGTCGACCCGCATCAGAACGGTCAGCCCGATCCGGCGCATCAGGCGACTTCCCGGATCTCGAATTCGGTCAGCAGGTGATGGGCCAGGCTGACTTCCCAGCTGCGCTCGTCACCCGAGACCATGCCTTCGATCATCGGTTTCGCCAGATGAACGCGCGCACCATCCGCAAAGGGCGCGCGGAGCATTTCGCAAAGCGGCAGCACGGCTTCACCGTTTGCATCCGCGGCCACTCCGCCGGCGACATTGTGCAGGTAGTGCTGCGCCTCGCCCTCGCTCTCGTCGACGATGGAAAGCCAGAAGCCCTCCTTCGCCGCGTAGTGCGGGGTCAAATTGCGCACGGCGAGGAACATGCCCGCCTGCCCCCCACCATCGACCACCGGCAGGCCCGGATTTCCCTGGTGCACGCCCGCCAGCTGGAACGGCACGCGCAACCCCTCGCTCTTGGCCCGGATCAGGCGCGAGACGATGACGCGCCCGTGACGCGCCATCTGGTGCGGCGGCAGGCCGAACTGGCAGCGATAGCGGTTCCCCGGCCGGTCGATCCGAATGGCCGATGCCCCGCTCGATGGTTCCTGCATCGCGCCGAAGTCCATCAGCGCCGGGGCCATCGCATTCGGCACCACGCCCTCGGGCAATTCGATCATCGGATAAAACTCCGACCGTCCTGAGCCTGTCTAAGGGTCATGACATCCTCCGCTTGCGCGAGCGCGCGAAGCTCATCTGCGCGCCCGCCGAACCTGCGCTGGCCGCCAACGACGCCATCGGGGCGGCCACCTGCGCGGCACGGCCATCGACGCGAACGTCGAAGTATGGGGAGGGTACGATCTCGACGCGCGAGCTGCGGCCCATGGCCCTGCTTTCCCGATTGGTGAAGACCTGCGATCCCCGCGGCATGGAGACCAGTTCCGGCCCGCGCTCGCCGACCAGCGCGAGGCCACCCGGATGGAAACTGGTGCCCGATGCATAGGCCGGGACACGATTGATGTTCGTCGCCAGCGTCTTTCCGAACAGGCCGGTGGAGCCGAGCTGGAGGAACAGATTGAGGGCGCTCTCGAAAATGCCGAGGAAGCCGCCGCTCTTGATCGCATCGGCCATCCCCCGCAGGCTGCCGACCGTCTTTTCGGCCATGTCCTTGAAGCTGTCAGCGATGCGCACCGCCTGTACGCGGGTCTTGTCCGCTGCCTCACGCGTCAGATCGGGGATCGTCAGGATGTCGGGCAGCTCTTCGACCTTGGTCCGCAGGGCGATCTTGTCGTCGAAGCCGTAATATTCGTTCCGCAGGCGACGGCGCGCCTCCGACTTCTGCCGGTCCGACAGTTGCGAAGCATCGATCGTCGCGAGATCATCGGCCATCGCGCGCGCCTTCTCGATTTCCGGGAACAGCCGGGCGAGTAGCGCGCGGGTGTTCCCGGCCATCTCGCGCATGGCATCGTCGACCGACTGCGTCGCCTTGCGCGCAGGGTCGACCATCAGGCTGTCGAGGCGCGCCATCTCCGATCCGATCGAGGCGACCATATCGGGCACCCAGCTGTTGCCGACGACGCGGTCGTACAGCCAGGCAAAACTGTTTTCGACCGCGGCGACCTTCTCCTGCACCCAGTTCAGAACCCCGCCCAGCTTGTCCATCAGCCAGGTCTTCACCCCGGTGTAGAGCTTCTGCATCGCGGCGATCGATCCGGGCGCCAGCGCTTCGATGATATTGAGCACGGCGTTGACGGCGTTGGTGACGAACCCCTTCGCAGATTCCCACGCCCCCCTGAAATCCCCGTTGAGCAGCGCGTTGATCGTGTCGATCGCGGTACCCATCTGCTCGAACACGTAGGTCACCAGTTCGAGCGCGGCCGACAACACCCGGATCAGCGCTTCGCCGAGCACCGAACCGACGATCCCGCCGAACTTCTCGACGACGCCCATCGCCATGCGGATGCCGTCGCCCAGCGGGCCTTGCCACAGATCGTTGAACGCGGCGGAGATCGTCGCGACCAGACGTTCCAGAGGCGGTCCGATTGCCTCCTTCGCGCGCGCCGCGAACGTCGCGAACACTTCCGAAATCCGATCCCAGTTCTTGTAGATCAGCAGGCCGAGCGAGGCGATAAGTCCAACCGGCCCGGCGAAGCGCAGCAGCAGCGCTCCCACAGTCTTCAGCGCCGTCATACCGGCAAGCTGCACGGCGAACTGGGCGAGGAATGATATCGCCGTGCCCAGCGGGTTGATGAACGCAGAGATCGCAATGCCGATCGGTCCGAACTTCGCGGCGAAGAGGGGCAGCAACGTCGCCGCGAGCGTGCCCATGATGAGCATCATCGGCCCGATCGCCGCCATCATCGCGCCCACCGCCACGATGGCCGTCTGCACCCCGCCGGGGAGATTGTTGAACCCGTTCACCAGATTGGTCATGCCCTTAACCATCGGCGTCAGAAGCGGCAGGAGCCGTTCGCCGATGACGACCCGCAATTCGTCGAGCGCTTCGGTGAAGCTGCGCCACTGGTTGGCTGCTCCCCCGCTGGTCCGGGCGACATCGCCTTGAGCATCGCGGGTGCTTTCGAGGATCAACTGGTACCGAGCTAGGATCTTCTCCTGCTCGGTCAGCTCGTCGCCCAGACCGGTCAGGCCCATTTCCATGGCTTTGGCCTTGACCGTCGCTTCGGTCAGGAACACGCCGAAATCGCGAAGGGGTTCGCTTTCTCCCGACAGGCCGGAACGGAGCTTCTGCAAGGCCTCGTCCCCTGAGACGTTGTAGAAGCTCGACAGGTCCTGCGCGAGGACGGTGAACGTCTTCGACATTTCCGCCGCCTCCTTGCGGGTCGGCGCGGCCTGGTTGAAGAATATCCCGAACGTGTTCGCCATCTGCTGCATGGCCTGCGTGCTGCGGCCCATGGCATCGCCGGTTTCACGCGCCCAGTCGCGCATCTCGCCCGAGAGGTTGTCGAACGTCGCCGTAAATGCGCTATCGAGTTCCTGCGCGTCGCTGGCGGCCTTCGCCGACAGGAGGCCGAAGGCGGCGATGGGCGTCGTGACGCCGATCGTCAGGCGCTTGCCGGTCTGCATCCACTTGTCGCCCAGCGCCTGGAACGACGCCTGAAGCCGGCCGAGGTCTCGCTGAACCTTCGTGCTCCCCGTCGCGAACTCGCTCGAATCCATCGACAGGGAAACCGCGAGGCGGGCGATCTCTTCACCTAGTGCCATCTTCAGTCTCCTGTCGTTTTGCCATCCGGGCGAACATTGCCCGCAGCTCGCCCGCGCCGGCATCGCGGTTTTTGGACTTCGCCGGCCTGAGCCAATGGGCCGGGTCCTTGATATCCTTGGTCCGGGCGAACCTCTCAGCCTGCCACCCGATCGTCAGGCTTTGCTCGACGCGCGCTTTCATGCGTGCGCTGACGATAAGGGCGAAGGTGCGCGGCGTTGCGGACCAGAAATCTTCCGGCTCTAACCCCGCTTCGCACCATTGCGCCCAGAGGTCTTCGTAGGTCGGCGGGGCTTCGGCTTCCCCGCCGCTCCGTTTCCCCCATCGGCCTTCGGTGCAGAATCGTTCGCCGCGCGCTGAACGGCTGTGGTGAAAGCGTCCGCATGGTCGTCCAGAAGCTCCTGGACATCCTCGATCGACATTTCGGAGTGATGCTTCCGAAGCGCCGCCCAGACGATGGTGGCGATGGCGCTGTGGAACCCACGCTGCGCGCGCTCCCCCAACTCGTGGAACGGGAGGCCGCTTTTCTCTTCGGCAGCAGCACGAGAGCCGAAGGGGAGGGCCAGCGTGAACGAGCCGACCCCTTCGATGTCGAGCGACGCTTCGCCCTTGGTCCGGTTGGCCATCAGGCGGGCTCTACGTAAGCGGCGCTGGCGACGACGGCGTTCACCGAAACCGTGATCGTCATCTCCATGTTGCTGTCCGGCGCGACTTCGCCTTCATCGATGCTGGTAACCTCGCCCAGCACGTCGTCGGTCCACACCAGCACGCCCAGCTCGGGATAGTTGAAGCGAATGAACCGATCGCCACCATCCTCCAGCGCCGCCTTCAGCGCGATATAGGTGTCGGATCCACGGCGGGCGTTGATGACGATCTCGGCTTCGCCGCTGTCGATCATGCCCTTCGTGTACTGGCGGCGGCGATTGGGCGACTTGAGCGTGGTCGTTTCGACCCGCTCCGCAGTCGGGCTTCCGGGGGTGAAGCTGCGAACTTCGCTCAGTTCGGTGAGATTTGCCGCGGTGTCGTCGGACGACATCCACACTTCGCCGTTCCAGCCAGTGCTGGCTTCCTGCGTCTCCGCCATATCGATTACTCCTGATTGGACCTAGGCCAGTGAATGTTCGGTCAGCAGGTCCGTGCTGAGCCGGTGAACGAAACCGATTCCGTCGACATCTTCGCCGAGGTCGCGCGGTCCTTGCGCGCGCGTGCGGCCGAACTTGATGCCGGCGACGATCTCAGGCTGCGCAACCCCCGCGATGATCGCTGCAGATGCCGCCCGCGCCTCGGCGTAGGTCTTGCTGAAGCTGTCGGCCTGCACGCGCGTGGAGCGCGATGAGGTGTATCCGCCCAGATGCTGCGGACGGGGATCGCTGATGGTCTGCAGCCGGACGTAGGGTAGGGCCGTGGCCTGGGGCACCAGAGACCAGAAGACCCGGTCGTGGCCCACTGCCGCCACGATGCGCTGGCGCAGAGCCATCTGCATATCCGCCATGCCCTACGCCCTAGCCTCCTTGAGTATGTCCGATCGCAGCTGTCCGGCGATCACGGCTTTCATATTGTCCTTTTCGCCGTCGAAAGCGGGCCGGATGAACGGCTCAGCGGGCATGTTGACCGTTCCCAGTTCGACGAAGTGTGCCCTCCAGGCCGCCCCGCCGACCGGTCCGATAGACACGCTCAAACCATCGTCTGCGAGCACGATCGAAAGCGAATCACGCAACTCGCCGCTACGAACCGGCACGAGCTGCTGCATCCTCGCGAGGACCGGCTCGGCTGCCTCCTCGAGCGCAGCACCTTGCCTGCGACCGTCCACTGCGGCGACGGTCCGATCTATCTTGCTCTCTAGCTTTCCGAACCCGTCAATCTTCGCCCGAAACTTCATCGCCCTGCTTCTCGTCGCGGTGTTCTTCGACCTGCCCGGTCTCGATGAGGATGCGTGCATCGCGATCGAGCGGCTCGTAGATCCGGCCAAGGTTCTTGACGAACTTCGGCGGATAAGGGTTACAGTGCTTTCTCTTCGTTCTGACCTTCACCGGAGCCTCCTATGCGCGCGATCTTGGCTATTGCCGCTGCGACCACCCTCTCCGGCTGCGCAACCAGCGCAGCCGGGTTGGCCGCCACTGAAATTGATGCGTCCTACTCCAGCGAGAAGAGCCCAAAGGATTGGGCGCTATGCGTTGCAGAAGCCTTCCAGGGCTCGAACATGCTTCGCGACGACGGTACGAACTGGTGGATCATCCGACCCAACAGCTATGGCGTTCCGATCTCTCGATGGGACTTCAAGCCCACTCCCACCGGATCGGTCGCGGAGCTGCGATCGTCCATCGGCCTGAGCGATGGAGACGATAAGGTTCGAAGCTGCGCCTAGCCTCCGCGAACGGCCGTAATCTCGATCTCGCCCCGCCGCGGCGTATCGGGTGCCATACCCTCTATATCCCACACCGTGCCGGCATGCTGGATGCGGTCGGTCACCTTCAGGCCTAGGGTGATCGGATTGGCGAGCATGCCGAACGTCGCCGGCTGCGAACCCTGTTCCATCGCCGCCTGCCGCCGCTCGTCGCCGCGACCGTAGAACACGGCGGCCCATTCCTGCCCGATGGCCGACCAGGTCGGCACTTCTTCGCCGTAATCGTTCTGCGCCATCGTCGCCCGTTCGAGAGTGACGAGCTTATCGCGCCGACCGATCCGGACCATGTCAGATCATCACCGGGCGGAAGGGTGTGCAAAGGTGCGATACGCCGAACGGAACTACGCCCCCCGCGCCAGTCGTCACCACCGCCTCGCGATTCATGTAGAGATGGCCCAGCATCAGTCTGACGGCCGAGAGGAGGGCAGGCGGAGCCTCGCCTTCCGCGTAACCGGCGTCGAAGGTAACGACGACATCACAGCCCACATCGGACGGCCACTGTCCGCCCACGATGGGCCGCAACTCGCCCGCTTCGGAAAACCGGAAAGCGCCTGGGTCCGCGCTGACCTCGCTGCCTTCGTCCCCAAGCCATTCCATCGCCGTGACGGCCGTAACCGGACGAACGGCCAGGTCGATGGAGGCGGACGCGAAGGACGGGAGAGCCTGCGCCCGCCAAGTCAGCCCGGTCACCGGCCCGAGCTTCACGCCGCAATAGAGCTCCACATACTCGATCGCCGCATCGCGCAGCGCCCTAATCAGATCGTCCTCCGCATCATGGGACACCCGCAGATGCGCCTTGCACGCGTCGAGCGAAAGGATGGCGTCCCCATACCCGGAAGGCATGGGGACGTGGCCGAGCTCGAACAGCATGGGAGGGCCTCGATCAGCCTTTGCTTGCTTTAGTGGCCGGATCAGCGGCCTTTCTCTTCACCTTGGATCTGGCTGCCGCGCCTTCCTCAAGCGCGCCCATATCGATCAGCGGCTTTGCATCGGCTTCCGACATCGTGCGGGTATCGCCGCGTGCGTAATCCTTCGTGCCGTCGGTTTGAGCCTTCAGAACGGTGTACTTTTTGGTGCTCATGTCACGCTCCCGAAAGAGGATGGGCGGAGCCGCGACCCCGCCCATAGTGAATTAGGCAGCAGGTGCCGGGAAGGCGCCGTCGACGAAGGCGTCGGTGCGATAGACCGTGAAGGCCAGGCGCTCTTCCGCCAGGATCGTCACCATGTTCTTGATGAAGTCGTCCTGGTTCTCGGTCGACGCGACGACCTGCGACTGCATCCGGTCGAACAGTTGGGCAGCGGTGCCCCATGCCCCGACGGTGAATTCGCCCACAGTCTGTGCCTGGGTGGGAACCACGGGCAGGCCCCAGAGGGTCGGCGCCGCCGTGCCCTGCGGGTTGCCGATGATGTAACGACCCTCGCCGTCCTTCGTCAGTTCGATCTCCGCCCAGTCGATCGGGTGCAGCACCTGACCGTCCGCCGGATATTCGGCCAGAGCGACCTGCAGCTGCGCGATGCGCAAGATGTCGATCTTCGTCAGCGGATCCGGGCCGGTAAAGCCGTCCGGGGCGGCATAGTCGGCGGCCTGCGGCTTGATACCGAGAAGGTTCTGACCCGTGCCATCGCCCTTGAGCAGCTGCACATCTTCGACGAAAGCGAGGCCGTAGCGCAGGCGGCTATCGATCATCGACCGAAGGGCCGGTGCATCCGAAAGAATCTCGGCAGAGGCCTTCATCCAGTGAGCGATCTTGCGAACCGGGGCTTGCTTCAGATCGAACTTCAGCGACGACTCCGGCTTGGCCGCGCCTTCAGCGGTCATGCCGGCGTTGTTGGTGAAGCCCGTTTCCTGTACGTATTCGATCGAGGATGCGCTGGTCTGACCGGCCGCCACGAGCCCGCGAATGGTCAGGCGACGATCGGGCAGATTGGGATAGGCGGCCTGCACCCGCTCGGCTCGGACCAGATCGCCGGCCGAACCGTCCGCATCGGTAGTCAGCGAAGTAATCGCTTTGGTCTCGACGCTGACCGAACGGCCCTGTTGCGCCCCGTTCGGGAACGCGGCCTTGAATTCGGCGCTTTCGACGAAAGCCTGGCCCGGCGTCTTCGGCGCTTCGTCACGGCTGCCGCCACGAGTCATTTTCTGCTCGAGTTCGGAGAACGCACTTTTCAGTTCGTTCATCTCGGTCAGCGCGCCGTCGATCTGTTCCTTCTGCGAAGCGGTCAGGCTCTCGTTAGCCTGAGCCTTGCCAAGGGCGTCCTCGGCGAACGCCTTGACCTCGTCCAGTTTCGTTTCGAACGCGCCTTTGAGTTCGGTGGCCAGCTCGGCCACCGATTTTGTTTCGGTCGTCATGTTATGGTCCTTCAGGTTACGCGGGCGAGTGCCCGGAAAGCGTGGCAAGGAACTCCCTCGCCTCGTCATCGGATGCACTGCCGGGCTCACCCCGGAGCAGATGCGACAGGCCCTTGCCCGCGATCGCGGTGGCCTGTGATTTCGAGAACCCGGCCTCGCGCAGGAAGTCCTCGAATTCAGGCAGGGTCGGCAACTTGCCTTCGCCCGCAATATCTTTCACGTTAGTGATCAGCGCCTTGCTGTTCATCGGAATGGTGACCAGCGATATCTCGTGCAGAGCTACCTCGACGAGTTGCCGCGCCTTCCCGATCACCCTGTCTTTCAGCGTGCGGTAGCCGACCGAAAGCCCGCCTAGCGCGCCGTCTTTCGTCATCGCATGAGCATCCTGACCTGCGACGCTGGACATGCTGAAGCGGCCCTTCACATGCAGCCCTTCGGAGGTCTCGGTCCATTCGCGCCACACGCCAACCGGGCGGCGCTGATCGTGAAACAGCAGCATCGGGATCGACTTGCGACCCTCGAGGCTTTTGCCGATCGCTCCAGGCAGCATCACGTCACCGCCGAAATCGAGATTGCCATAGCCGGAAGCTATGCCTTCGATGGCGCCGTCGGCATCGATGCTCTTGATATCGAGGGGGAAATCAAGCGCGTCCATCGTCACCCTCCACCGCTCGCGACAGTGGGACGTCCTGCATCTGTGCCATGATAGTATCTCCGCCTTCGATCGGCGGCAGACCCTCGAGGCGCCGCACTTCATTGGTCGTCATGAAAGGCCGCATCTTGTCGTAAAATTCGGCTCGGCCCGCGCTATCTGCGCGCAGGAACCCCTCCACATTGAATTCGATCGATACTCCGGCCGCCCGATCGCTCGCCGTGAGTAATTGATGCTCAAGCGCACCCTCAATGCGCTTCAGCCGCTTCCGCATCTTGAACTTCATCAGGCTCAGGGTCTGATCTGAGATACTGCTCCCGAGCGTCGTATTGCCATGGACATGCCCGATGAGGTGTGGGTCCACCTCGAACGCGCGACCGACTTCTTCAACGCTGAAGTATCGGCTTTCCAGCATCTCGGCATCGGCCGCATTCATCGAAAGTTGCGACCACGATAGTCCGCCGTCGAGCAGCATCGGCCGTCCGGCTTTCATCGCACCTTGGAACCGTTGCTGTAAGCGGTCCTCCAGTACGGCGCGCTGCTCTTTCGTCAGCGGTTCACCGTCTTTCGTCAATATGCCGGAGGGGCGGGCGCCGTTCTCGAATGTTGCACCTGCGGCGCGCTCGGTCGCCAGCGCAGTACCGAATGTTTGCCGTAGGACGGTCAAAGGCGCGGCGCCGCCGAGGGGGCCGCCGAGTGCACCTCGAATGTGCAGAACCTCCTCTTGTGCACGACGCTGCGCCACACCGCGCTCGTCGGTCCAACGGTACTCCAGAGCGCCAGTATCAAGGCGTTTAACGGTGACGATGTCGGGCCGGATGGGCGTTAACGAACGCAAGATGCCGCTCTGTCGCCGGTCGAGGAAGGCGAACGCATTGCCGCGCAGCTCGAGACTGGCGACCATGAACTCCCAGAAATCGAAAGCAGACTGATCGAAATTGGGGCGGGTGTGCAGCAGTTCGAACAGCGGGTGCCGACGGTCTTCGACCGGCACGCCATCGGCGCCGCGCCGGTAGATGGTGAGCGGTAGCGCAGCGATGTTCCCGGCCCAGAAGTTCACGCACGCCCACGCCGCGGCGAGCCCGACTACACTGTCGGCGGTCACACGCTCTCCCGAAGCGATCGAGATCTCGGGCAACCATCCATCGGGCTTCACGAGCGACAATGAACGAGATCCATATGAGGCATCTTTGGTCTCTAGCCCGAGGGCCTTACGCAGCGACCAAGCCATCAGGCGTAACTCTCGATCCATTCATCCACGTCGACGCCAGCGCCCGCCGCCTCCGGGTTCAGTTCGAGGAGCTTGGTCGCGTTCATGCCTGCCATCAGCGGGTCGATCTTGGCGTCGCCGGAGGAATACTTCACCAGCATCACCGATTGCCGTCCCACTTCCTCCTTCGCGTTCGAGACACACCAGGCCATCATCGGCGATCCGTCATGGACCGCCTGACCGAACTTGAGTTTGCGGGCGAGGCCCACCACGGCGGACATCAGCCGGAAACCCTGCGACAGGCCGACCAGCTGCTCCGCTTCGATTCCTATGTTGACCAGCTCGTCGGTCAGGTCGCTCACGCCCTGCGGGTCCAGTCCGATCGCGCCCCGCTCGGGCAGCAGACCGGACGCCTGAATTTCGCGGACCAGGTCGACGATTTCCGCGATATCCTGCGGAAGTTCGTATTCCTCGTCCTCGGGCGGAGCGTCCTTGCAGATGACCAGGTCGCCATCCGCCTCGAAATCCTTCAGCAGCGGAGCGATCTGCTTGCGCCGCTCGAGCACCTCGGGCCACGCCCATGCCCTGAAGTGGTACAGCCAGCGGTTCGTCCCGCGCTCTCGTCCAGCGACGCACAAGCCGTAGAGGTCGTCCATCCCGCCGCCGTCGATCCCGATCACCAGCACTTCGCAGCGCGCGATCATCGTCTCGATCGTCAGCGTCCGGTCCGCCGCCGCATCCCAGTAATCGCCGCCGCGCCACCGGTCGCGCCGCAGCCTCAGCCCGATCTCGACGTTCAGGTGCTTGGCGAGGAATATCTGCAGGTCTTCGCCATCGCCCCGGCTCGCCTTGGTCAGCTCGCTCTCGAGATACTCGGTCGAGACCGACCGGCCGAGATGCGGGTTCGTGACGTGGAAATTCTTGGGCTCGAGATACGCCTCGGCCTCTAGCATCTCTTCCGGCCACTCGTAGAGCACGCCGAGCGTCTCGGGATCTGCGATCACCCCGTCGCGCACGTCGCGGAAATATTCCAGCTCGCTCTTGAACACGCCCGATGGCGGCTCGTCGCTATGCGTCGTGACGAACAGCACGAAGCCTTCCGGCCGCGCCGCCAGCCCGCCCAGCGCCTCGCGCAGCATCGCCGCGCTCTTCGGCCGCTTGCCGAACAGCCAGAGCTCTTCGACTAGCACCATGCCGGCCTTCTTGCCCGACTGCGTGTCGCTGTCCGCAGCCACCACCTTCAGCGACGCCCCGGTGACCCGATGCCGGATCGTCCGGCGGTTCTCGATCACGTGCAGCATCGTGGACAGTTCCGCGTCCGCGCGGATCATGCCCACTGCCGGCTCGAAACTGTTCCCCGCGACCTCGATCGTCGGGGCGAGGATCATCAGCTCGGCATTGTGCCGCCAGTTGACGATCAGCGCCGTCAGCATAACGCCAGCAGCGATCGTCGACTTGCCGTTCTTCTTGCTGATCAGCAGCATGAAGCGACGGATCAGCCGCCGTCCTGATTTTGGGTCCTCCGCGCCGAAGATCGCCTCGACCAGGTCGAGAACGTCCGGGTCGACCACTTCGCCCAGCGTCGGCCAGGACATGTCTTCCTTCCGCGGCAGGTCGGTGACCTGTAGGCTGCGGAACACGCCCATCGCGTCCGCCGCCTTGTCCGGGAACAGGGGCGCGATCGGCACCAGGCTCTCACCCGCGACGATCCGCTCCCGCCAGTCCAGGCAGGCGGTCGACCACTTCATGGCGCGACCCTCAGTTTATGTGCGTCGGCGCGGGCCGCGGCGCGAACACGCCTTCGACCTTCCCCGCGTCTTCGATCCGCTGCGCCTTCACGCCCTTGGACGCGGGCTTCGCCTTGGGTTCGCGGCGATCCTTGATCACCGCCGACGCGCGACGCGCATTGCGCACATCGTCGCACCGGTCGAGCAGCGCCTTGGTCGCGCTGGTCGATCCGGCTTCCGATTGCTCCCACAATTTCGCGAGCTGCGCGGCCTCGACCTTGTCGAGCATCGCCTCGCGCTGCTGCACCTCTGAAAAATAATGCTTCCGCAAAGTCGGCTGAGTGATCCCCAACGCGGCGGCAACCTGTTTCACGTCTCGCCCCATGGCGAACAACATGCTGACCCGCTTGGCTTTTTCGTCCGTGCGGACATGCTCCGGCCGCCCGCGCTTGGCATTCCGGATGATCACGGGATCGCCGAACAGGTCTACGACCCCGGAATTCTCATCGTCCGCCAAAAAAAATCTCCGAATGGGAGAACCGGCGGTGTTTCGCCGCACGGTCCTCTGAACTTTCGACCAGCCCCCCTATCGTCGGGATTTTGCGCGCTCAGCCCGCACTCGGGCGGTCTTTGCGTTGTGGCAAGGCCAGCACATCAGCATGACGTTGGCTGGATCGAGCTCCGCTCCGCCGTCCTTCCGCTCGACGATGTGATCTCCGATGATCCTGCCGCCAGCACCGCACCGCTCGCAGAAGGCGCCGCGCTCGGTTTTGATCTTGCGCATCAGCCCGCGCCACTCGGGCGACTGGTAGAACCGCTCGGCCCGCTTCGGCAGCGCGCGGAGCTTCGCCTTGGGCGGAGCGAGCCGCGGCTTGAGCATCGTCAGCTTCGCCACGTGGTACTCCAATCGCAAGGCGGGCACCGCAGCCCGCCGTCAAGGGCCGCAGTGCCCGCTCCCTTGGCAGCGTATCGATCCGGCTCAGGGGGGGAGGGGGACCGGCTCGTACGCCAGCGCCAAGCCTACCTTCTGAGTACCCCCATTCGGCTGCACAAACGAAATGCTAAATTTGCTGCACAAAAATGTTGTGCAATTGACTTTTCGCAACGCTCGCGCGGCGGCGGGCTAGACCTGCACACTTTTCCGCGCTCGGTCGAAGCGCTTGAACAGAACGACGCGCTATCCCGCTCAGTCGCGCGCGCGGTCGATCCCCTTCAGGGCAATGGCGCGGGCACGATTGACGGGCCATCCGTTCAACTGGCACAGGATCAGCGCGAGGCCACGCAGATACCTATGCTCGAGGGCGCGCGGGGTCCGCTCGCTCTTGGCCCAGCGCCTGATCTTAGACCAAGGCACACACGCCTCGCCCTTCTGGAGCCGCGCGGTCGCCATCCACACCACCTGCCGGTCGAGCGGATCCTCCAGCAGGTCGAGCCACGCCGTCACCCG
Organism: Alteriqipengyuania lutimaris; assembly: GCF_003363135.1. Lineage (NCBI taxonomy): Bacteria > Pseudomonadati > Pseudomonadota > Alphaproteobacteria > Sphingomonadales > Erythrobacteraceae > Alteriqipengyuania > Alteriqipengyuania lutimaris. Next base: position 991,077 of record NZ_QRBB01000001.1, read on the forward strand.
ATCCCGCTCGCTCACCTCGGCCGCGTCGAGAGCGGTGCGCGGCGCACGCTCCACCGCAACGCCGTCCACGCCTTCGCCGCCATAATCGCCCGCCACAACCGACCGCTGCATCAGATGCCAGGGCGCATCGCCCGCGAAGGGCCAGTGCGTGCCGCCCGGGCTGCGCCACCACAACACCTGACAATCGATCAGCGCGGCTTCCACCTCAGCAAGCGTGGAAGGAGCAGCGATGAACCCCATGGAAGTCTGCGCAGAAGCCGAAGCGGCGGTCATTTTCTCAACCCTTTCAATATCTTGATACTCATCTTCATCCACCTCGGAAGGAAGGATGGAAGGAATGGAAGCGAAAGTGAGGGCAAAGGCGCTGCGAACCGCATCCTGAATGTTGTGCGGGAGAACCGCACAATTCGCTTCCACACTTCCAGAGCCGCAAGAAACCGCGCCAAATTCGCTTCCGAGGGACAAATCCGTAGGGTTACGTGGTGTGGAAGTTGGAAGCGCAGCGCGCTTGCTCAATCCGGCTCAGGGCGGCACTCTCTCCAGGTTCAGTGCGGAAAAAGATGGGTGGTAGTCCGCGATCCTATCGGAGGAGAACCGACCGTGGCCGATACGTTGCTCGATGCCGACAATGCGCCCATTCATTTTTCTGAGGAATTTCGCCGTGCGAAGCGCAACGCACTGTTTTGGGCGTCCACCACGATCCTCTTTGCCTTGGGAACCGCCGCAATAGACGGTCGGCTCGAATTGAAGGCGATCATCGAAGGCGTCAGCTTTCCTTCTGGTCTCCTGACCACAATCTGTTTCTTGGCAACGTCGTACATGCTTTTTGGCTATCGGCGCGCCGAGAAGCGACTGCTGAATTTTCACACGCCTTTCGCGATCGAATTGGCGATGGGCGACGCGGCCGAGCAAAGTCGTGTTCTGGCGGACAGGTTGCGCAAATATAACGAGATGGTCGCGCAACGTATCGAAACTTTCCGCCCCGCGGTGGAATCCGTTCGAGCGTATCTCGACGATTTCGAGACTGGTTGGCTTAGGAAGATTTCGAGTGAGTTCGTGCAAAATCCATGGCGCGATGCAACCACCACGATACCACCGCCAAGAACGGTCGCCATGATGTCCGATGAGCAACGGGCAAATGCTTACACGGCATGGGCACACCAGCTGCAAGAGCGGTTGTCGCAGACCGAATCCAGCGCGCGAGCCTTCCTGAATGAAAAGCTTGCCGCAGTTGAAAGAGGCTTGGGCGAAGCCACAAACCAGATCAGACAGATCGAGATCCAGCAGGTCGAAATCACAGACACGGACGTCGCCGGAATATCGGCCGAGTTTGTCTTGGCAGCCGAGCGTATGCAGGGTTTCGCTGCTAATATAGGGAAGGTCGAACGACGGTGGTTCACAGGGTTCGATCGCGGCATCGTATGGGGTCTCGGCAGCCTTGCTCTTATATTGGCAGTGGTTCGGCTTGTTGCGCCGGACGCGCTGGCAGCAGGCGTCGATTTCTTTTTTGCCAGCGAGCAATACGCTCCCGCGGGCCCGGCGTCCTTGCCGCCCCCCGCTACGACCGTCTCCTCGACCCCCCGCTGACGCTTTAGTTCCCTCGCTAATCATCGCCCGGCACCCATTCATTGGGCACCCAGTCGTCCGCGGAACTCCGCGGCGGAGCATCGCCCGCCGCCATATCGACCGGGCCTGACCAGTCGCCATCGCGGATCGCTTGCGCGCTGACCCCGTCGCGTAGATGGATGCCTATCCACCACACGCCATTACTGGTCTTCTGCTCGAACCCCTTGTCCAGCATCGCGGCCTTGAAGCCTTTGTTGGTCCAGCTGCTCGCGCCCGCCTCGTCGGCCCACGCACAATAGGCGTCGAACAGAGCCTTCGCCTTCACACGGCAGCGCCCGGGCGGATCGTCCTCACCCACTTCGCAGGTGGCGGACAGGAAGCGGCCCAGATCGTCGCTCTGGTCGCGATAGGCGGCGGTCGCCTTGCGGACCGCGTCCGGCTCGATCAGTCCGTGCGCGCGCCAGTCGACCAGGCCCTCCAGCAACCGGTTCAGGATCCCGCTCGCCTCGCCTTTCAACGTTTCGGGCAAGCTGCGATCCACCTCGGAAGCGTCGATCGTAACCCCCCAGGGGACCAGCTGCATGCGCCGCCAAATGCCATCGCTGGTGTCCTTCACCTGCGGCTTGTGGTTGCCCGAAATCGTCATCTTAAAGTCGGGCAGGAAGGTGAAGAAACCCTTGTTCAGATGGCGCGCGTCGACCGGGTCGCCTCCGGTCACCATCTTGATCAGGCCTTCGTTCAGCCGCGCGTTCTTTTCCGGCTCGGATACCCGCAGGAACCGTACACCGGGCAGGCGGGCGATGTCCGGCGTCGCCTGGTCGCCGCGGCGCTTGATGCCGGAGTCGAGGAAGCTTTCGATCGGGATGCTGCCGGCATAATCGCCCGCCAGGTGCGCCACCGCCTCCACCCAGGTGCCCTTGCCGTTCCGGCCCGAGCCGTAGAAGAACGCCAGCTTCTGTTCGCCGATGTCGCCCGTCAGCGAAAGACCACCCCACTGGTGGATGAACCGCCGCATCGCGGCATCGGGTTGCACCCGCAGGATGAAGGCATCGTACACGGGCGACGTCGCTGCGGGGGAGAACTTTACCGGCGCCAGCTTCGTGATCAGGTCCGCACGGTCGTGCGCAAACCGTTTGATCCGCCAGCCATCGGTCTTCCACTTGCTGACATCCCGCTCCCCCTGGGCGCGCCTTTGGGCAATCTCGTCTAGCGACCTCTGCACACGGTTCGGTACGATCCGCAGCGTGCCGTTCAGCACGTTGATCGCCATGCGATCCTGGTCGAGCTGCTCGGGGCGGATCGCGATATCGGCGAAGCTCTTGGCCAGCTTCGCCACGCTGGCCAGCTTGCCGCTCGTCTCGCTCGCCTTGGCATGTGCGGCGATCGCGTCGCTCCAGAGCTTGCGCTTTCCGGGCGCGGTCGCCAGCGCGAAATCGCGCACGTCGCACTCGCGCACGAATTGCGCGCGCGATCCGTCCTCGTCACCGCGCAGATAGGCATCGATTGCATCGTCCTGCTTCTCGCCCGCCCACTCGAGGAACGTCTCGAGCTGCGCGTCGGACAGCCCCTGCGGGCGATTGCACCCGAGCGCGGCGATGAGGTTTGCCTCGTTCCGGATCGCGCGGATCGCATGGAACACGCTCTGCATCACCTCGGCCGGCAGTGCGTCCTTTTCCTCCGACAGCAACTTCCACCGCCGCCCGTCCCACCGGAACCAGCCCATCACGTCGCAGAACCGGAAATCGTCGCCGTGCCGCAGGCGCCACCGCTCCGCATTGCCGAGGTCGGTCAACGGCAGGTGCGCGCACGCTAGATCGGCTTCGGGTTCGGGCAAGGCACGAATGCGGCCGGACTTCCTACCGTCGGCGCTGCGTGAAGGCCCCTCGACCGCGGGCGTGCTAGCCCCAGCTCCAAACACAGTGGAGCCCCCAAATGGATTACGTGAAGTCATGCTGAGGGCTGGCCGAGGTCAGCAGGTTGCGGCAACAACGTGCTACGGCCGCACAAAAGGGGTAGGAAATGCTGTTGCTCTTGCTGGATTTTCAAACTGTCGAGTTTCGCCTCGAAACCAACGAAGCGATTCCGGCAGAACTCTCTCTCGCGATAACCGCCGAGATCGTGCGATTGGCGAAATTGAAGTCTGCCTTTGGCCGCGACACCCCCATCGAGATCGTCGAGATTGGTCGAGGCAGTTTGGTCATCAGGCTCAATATCGCTGCGGCGATTGCCACAATTGCGAGCTTCGCGCTCATGCTGGAGGATCGGGTGCGTTCCAACTCTGGCAGATTGCCCGAATTGGTGGCCGAGGCATGTGTCGATCACGGAGCGACAGAATGTCGTTTCAAAGGCGGTGACGTCGAATTTTCTATCACGCGGCATGAGATGCCGGCGGTCCAACAATATATGGACGTGCCAGGTGAGAGCTTCCAAGAGAAGCGTAGCAATTTGCTGAGGCCTGAAGAGAATCAAATACCAAAGAGGACAGTGGGCGTAGCGCCTGCTGAACTGCGCGTGGCGGGCGGGGAGGCGCATTTTTCGCGGCGACCCCGGCAAGCTTTCGTCGGAAGCTTCGTTCATCAGGGGGTCGAGCCGGTTTTCGTCAACGCGCGGGATGAACGAACGTTCGTTCCGAAGGGGAAGATCGACTGGGAAACGATAAACTTCGGTAATCAGTACGTGGTGATCGGCCGGTTGGTCGAGGGTGCCGAACCTGCTTTGAGGATTCTCGAAGTCGAAGAATATTTTGAGGGGACGGGCTGATTTCCAGTCTTTTCTGTTCGTCGCCATCATGCCGCCCTCCGCTCGTTAGCCGGACGGATAGGACCAATCTCGCGCACGCCGGGTACACCACCAAATCGCAGCAGCCCGCGTAGTGCCGCGCCCGCTCCGCGATCGCAGCACAGCTGCACATCTTCACCGAGGCTGCGCAGGTGATGTGGCGCCACGCTCCAGTCGAGCACGCAAATGCCCTCTCCGCCCGATCGCATCCAGTCGATCGGTGTTGCTTGTATTCGCAGCCTCTGCGCGTGGTCCCAATGAACAGCCGGATCGCACCGCTCGAATGCTTCGTGCCCCAGGCACCATGCCGCGCCGCGCCGCAGAGCCCAGCTATCCGGGTTTTCGGTCGATAGCGAGACGATATCGACCAGTACGCCTTGTTCGCGCACGCCCACCAGCAGGCGCGGTTCGGTACCTTCCGGCTCCCACAACATCGGCCCGCGCGCGGGTGATGTAATCGCAACCCTGGCCACGGCGAGATCGCCGGCACCGTGCAGCACGCCGAAGATGCGGGGTGCCACGCCAAGTTCGAACAGGCGCTGCATTCCAGCTGCGCTCATCGGTTGCGACGTCGCCAGTCCCAGCAGCTCGTCACGCAGGTCGCATCCTCCGGCCAGCGCCGCGTCGAAATCCGCATCGTTCGCCAAGGCAAGATAATCCATTCCGATCATGCCGGCACCTGCGGGCGGCGATCCGTCGACCGCTCTCGCCCGTGCGTTTGCGCATGGTGATCGATCCAGTACCGCTCCCACGCCAGCAGCGTGTCCGCCACCGCGCCGCTCCCGCAAAGGAGGTCCGCAGGTCTCATGCTTTGTCCGCCTCGCTCTGCGCAACGCGCGCCAACAGGGCGTCGGCCTCGGCATCCACATCCGCCTGGATCGCGGCGAGTACGCGGGCCTCGTCATCCGAGACCTCATTTTGCGAAACGCTCTGGGTAGCGGTCTTCGCGCCTCCGAAGGCTCGCAGAGCGATTTCGTCGAGACGTTCGGGCGAGAATGCAGCGGACTGCCCCCGCGCGGCATATGGCCGCGCCGCCTCCAGGATCGCGTCGGTCTGGCGGCGGAAGGTCTCGCACGCATCGCGGCGCTTCTCGACCTTCTGGATCGCATAGATAATCGTCGAATGGTCCCGGCCCGCCATTACGCGGCCGATCATCGGATAGCTGAGGTCTGGAAACAGGTTGCGCAGAACCCAGCAGCAGATGAAGCGTGGCACGCCGAGGTTCCACGTCCGGCTTCTGCCGAGCAGCATCGCGGGCTCCAGATGGTGTATCTCCGCAACATAGGCGATCACCGCGCGATGCTTTGCGCCGGGCGTCCAGTTATCGAGCCAGCTCTTACTCATGCCGCAGAGTCGTAGTCCGCCGCGCGCTCTAGGCGCTTGCGGCAAGGGGCTATCCAGTCGAATGTGGTGTCACAGTCATCTCGATCGTCGAGCCAGACTAACCAGGCATAGGCCGTGGCCGTGGATCCATCGGGCGAAAGCTTGCCCTTGTGCATCACCACCCGTTCCGAGAACTGGAGTACATGCGATGGCGGATTTGCCGAGAACAGCCTCTCGTGCCGCCCGACACCCTCGAGGAACGCAGTTCGCACGATCATCGCGAACCCGAACTCACTGGTCAGAGCAGCCTGCGCAACGAATTGCTCTGCCAGCTTGAACGGCGGGTTTGTAATCGTGAAATGGACCGGCTCGGGCTGCCCGAAAAGATAATCCCGCACCGGGAAGCCGACGCCGTAGTCGTGCACGTCCGATGCTTCGACTCGATGGAAAAACTCCCGGAGCGCCGCGACCATGTGCCCCCGATTCGCGGCAGGTTCGCGCACCGTGAACGCGGAAAGGTCCTCGCCGCGTTCGCTAAGCCACTCGCACAGTGCGCGGGTCGCCCACGGCGGCGTCGGAAAGTCGTCTAGCGAATCGTGCGGCTCGCTACGCTGTTGCATTACTGCGGAGGACCGGTTCTGGCTCATCAGGCAGCCTTCCGCAGGCTGCAGAACCGGCTCTTGCAGCCCTCCGCCTGGTCGCGTCGCACGCGCATGTCGCACTGGTCGCACCACGCCATGCCATCGGCATCGGAGGGGAACACGATTCCTCCGCGCGGATCCTTCGGCGCCTGACCCACCGTCGCATGCGCGCGCGAGGGCCAGCGAATTTCACGGATGACCTGCCTCGCCGCTCCGGCCCGGCCAAGGTCGGGCCGTGCGGCGCTGCGTTCCAGCACTCGCTTGCGGAGGCCCTGCTGCCCGATCGATCCGAGATCGGCGGTGAACTTCGCGAAGTCGCCTTCCGGAAACGCCCGGCCGTCATCCATCTGCTCGGCGCAAACCGAAACGATGCCGGGCCACACCGTGCCGGCATATTGCAGCACCGTCCCCGCGAACGCCGTCGCCAGCACCTGCAGGGCCTCGCTCGTGACCCGCGAACCTTCGCGGCGCCAGCTGCGCTGGATGCCGCCGATGATCGAAAGCTGGCCGGGCTTCCATGCGGTGTAATTGCTGTGCGCGGCCAGCGCGAGGTCAGCATCTGTCATCGCACGCATGATCGCGCAGGCTTCGTCGTCCTCGCTCGCCAGCGCGGCCTTGAACAGGTCGAGCGGGCCCAACGGTCGCCGCTGCTGGTTCAGGTGAACGAAACTGGCCGCCTCATCTTCCGCGCCCGAGGAATCCACCACGACGCACGGCAGTTGCAAGATATCGCCGCGCATCCGCGCCGCCGCGAGGCGATGCTGGCCATCGATCACGTACAAGCCCTGATCCGGACGCCGCGCGACGACGAGGGGCTGGCACAGGTCCCAGTTCCAGTGTTGCGCGATCCGGCGGATCAGCGCTTTGGATTCCCCGCTCTCGATGCTGCGCTGGTAGCTACCATCGATCGACAGCTCGGATGGCTGCAGGAACTGCAGCACCGGCATCCGGCCGAGCGGCGGATTGACTTTGAGACGTGACGTCGCAGCACGTGGCATCAGACCCCTCCCGTTTGAGTAAGCGCGCCGAGCGGTGCAAAGGGCTTGGCCCCGTCGACCTCGGCCATGTTGCGATGCTTGCGGAACGGGTAGGGCTCGCTGATCGCGGTGCCCGCAGGCGGCACCAGCGCCTCTCCCTCGTGAAGACCGCCGGTCAGATCGTCGATCAGGATCGACAACGCCCGCGCCGTGTGATGCGCGTAATCGTGCTCGTCATGCCCGCGCGATGCGATCCGCAGCGCGTTCTCCCGCTTGCGCGTCATGTAGGCCAGCACGTCGCAGCGCTCCGCACGCTGCCCGGCTCGCTCGCCCACGCTCTCTCCCGCCTCGAAATCAACGAGGTCGGCGGGGACATGGCAAACCAGACCGTTCACGACCTTGCCCCCCGCGTCCGCCCATTCGGAATCACGATCGCCGGGCGCTTCGCATCGCTCCGGTCGATCCGCACACGCCCTTCGCTTTCGAGCGTCTCGAGCAGGTACTGCGCCCGCCGCCGACCGCGGCTTCCGCGCGGCAGCTCCAGCACGCGCGCAATATCGGCGAAGCTCGGGCAAGGGCGCTTCTGCGCGGCGAGGCTGCGCAGGTGACGCGACAGGCGCGACAGCTCGCCCCGCGCATCCTTGCCCCGCGCACCGCGCGGCTTGGGCGCCGTGCGCGGCCCGGCGCTCGCCTTGCGCGCGCAGTAATCGAAGCAATGCGCCCGCGTGGAGCGCCGCTGGAACAGTGCGGCTTTGCCGCTACGCTCCCACTGCCGGGCGAGGCGGGCAACCGCATGATCGCCGAGCACGGGGCCGGTGGCATAGACGATCTCGTGCCCCTGCGCGGCAGCCTCGAGCCACTTCGCCATCGCCTCCGGATCGGCATAGGTCGTCAGCGGGCCGATTTCGTAGCGCGCGGTATCGGATGGGGTGACGGCGGCACGCATGGTTCATTCGCGCCCCTTGTCTTGCGGAGGCAGCACCAGCGCCTTCATCCGCGCCAGCGCGGCCTGCGCGTCATCGATCTCGCGCGCGACATCGTTCCGCTCCATCCGTTCGAACGTGCCGTCGCTCAGCGCGTCGCGCAGGCGCGCGGCGATATCGCCGACCTCGCAGGTCACCGCGATCATCGCGCCGGTCACCGCGTCCGCGCCCATGTCGGGATCGGGCAGGCGGATCGCGACATGCCCAAGCTCGGCGGCAAGCGCAGTCAGGATCGGCGGCACGCGGCCCTCGGCGATGGCGATCTCGTCCAGCGCCAGCGCATCGTGCACCATCGGCAGGTCGGCATGGTTGAGATTGTTCCACCGCCCCACCTGGGCCTGCCCGACGCGATCGACCGTCGCCCGCGCACCGTCGATCCCGCCGCAAAGCGCGATGGCGGCGCGGGTCGCGCGCTTGAGGCGCCCGAACGCGCTCATGCCGCGCGCTCCCTCTCCTGTCCTGAGCCTGTCGAAGGGAGGAGAGAAACATCATCCGTCTTTATCGAAGACGGAGTGCTGGTTTCGGCGGTAACGCCTACCACATGAGCCAGCTCGACCGCCTCCTGCGAAACCGCACCCTCAGGCCAGTTCGCCGGATCGATCAGGTAGCGCGCGAACTTCTCGAGCGTGTCCGTGCTGGGGCCGCGCGGCATCCGGTCGAGGTCGTTGAAGAACCCGCTGTGGTTCACCACAACCCGACCGAGCTTCGCCAGAGTGGCATCGGATTCTTGGGCCCACGCGTCGGCGGCTGTTCGCAGACGGTCGACAAGCGAAAGAGGGGGTGCGGGCTTGTGCATGGGCGGTACGTATGATGGGTATCCCCATCGCCTGTCAACCGGGAATTCCCACTATTCCCGTGAGCGGGATTTCGTGGGAAAACCCGCCAATGGCAGAACTGGCGGAAATCCTGCCGTCGCGCATTCGCGAACGGCTCGAGAAGACCGGCAAATCGATGCGCGCCGTGAGCGTCGCAATCGGTGCGAACACTGGTTACGTCCGCGATCTTCTCGATCCGGATCGTTTCAACGTGCCTTCCTCGGCCCGGCTACATGCGTTGGCAAAAGCTCTGGAAACGTCGACCGAATATTTGCTCGGCGAGGCGGCTTCCCCCGATCAACTCAAAAGCGAAGTCTCGATCGGCGCGGGCGAGATTGATTTTGACCGCGATCGCAACGCAAGCGAGCCGATTCCCTTGATGGGAACCGGTGACTGCGCGGATCTGTCGGTGACCGATGATCAGGGGCGGGAAGTCGCCATCGAGCGCTCCAGCTTCGATCCCGATTTCCACGTTCGCTATATCCGCCGTCCCGCGATGCTGGCCGGTCGGCGTGGCGTCTATGCCATCTATTTCCACGGATCGTCGATGGAGCCACGCTTCTACGCCGGCGAGGTCGGCCTGGTCGATCCCAATCGCCCGCCCGGCCCGGGAGAATACGTACTGGTCCAGCTCAATTCTGGCGACAGCGACGAGGTGGTCAGCGTGCTCGTCAAGAAGCTCGTCCGCCGCAACGCGCAGGAAATCGTTCTAGAGCAGTACAATCCGGCACTCACCTTCACCCTGCCGCTCAGCAAGGTCCAACGCGTCCATCGCATCATGCCGCAGACCGAGCTGCTGTTCGGTTGATCCGTCCCGTCGGCGGGCCACCTGCCGTGATTCCAGTCTGCTGAACGACCCCGGCCTCATCCATCTTGCTTATCGCGCGTGGTCTTGCGCCCGTGGTGTATCGTCCAGGCGAGGGCGATCAGTGCGATCAGCACCCCGATAAAGCCCCAAATCGTAGCGGGTGAAGTTACGTAGTGATGCAAGAGGTCGACATTGGTGACCTCTACCTGCATCGGCTTCTCGTAGATTTTTCTGTCCTCGTCGGGTATGGACCGGCCGCCATAATCGATGATGTTCCGTGCGATTAGCCGCAGTGTGAAATCTTCGGTGCGCTCGGCCCTGACCGACCATTCGACCGTGGTCGAACGGTTCGGCAGTACCGTCACCCGCCTCGCGCGATCTGGCGCGATCGAGACGTCGGAATCTCCGGTCGTGAGCTCGACTTCGACCAAGTTCGCCATAGGGTCCGCTCGCGACACCTTTTTGCCGCTCAACCCGATCAGCTCCTGGAACTTCTCGCCTTGCGGATTGAGGACGAGCCGGACGGTCTCGGGCTGGTTGTAGCGCACGGTCTGAAGCTGATTGAACTCGCTCTCACGGACCGGCAGAGCTTCGAATATTCGCTCGGTCAACTCACCTTCGCGCTCCATTCGGACTATTTCGGTCATCGCCTCATCGACCACCGTATCTTCGATCATCTTGTCATCGACGATCGCGTCTTCGGCCATTGCATCTTCGGCCATCGTGTCTTCGGCCATCGTGTCATCAACGATCATGCCTTCGGTCGTTGAGGTTTCACCCCTCCGATCGTCGCTATAGCGCGCGAGCAGTCTATCTTCCGGAGTGTTCCAAATCCCTCTTAGCGTCGCGGCAAGCAATGTCGCCGCGATGATGACACCGACCGCGCAGCCGATTGCCTTAGCCTTGTTGCTCGGCTCCTCTGCCATACGCAGTTCCCCCTAGCTTGCTTCGTCTCCCAGCAGTTGGTCGAGGTCGGCGCCCGCCTTGGTCGCAACCGCCGCTCCCCCGGCCGCACATGCAAGTGTCGCAGAGTTCGCGCTATCCAGATCGGATCGGATGCCCTCGACAACCGAGGGGCGCATGTCGCCATCGAACAACTCAGCTGCCTTCCCCGCAGCATCGCCTTTGAGCATGGCAGCAATCTGGCACGATTCGCGGGCTTCATCAGCCTCTTCTTCGAATGGTTCGAGCACTTCGGGCAGCGAGATCTCGCGATATGCAGACCAGGCCGATTCGCAGCCGCTCTCGGCTTCGCGGGCGACGCGGTAGCCACTATAGACATCGCCCGACCCGTCGCCGACCGCAGTCATCGCGGTGCCCAGCTCGCCTATCCTGCTGTCGCATCCCTGCATCCGGGTGGTGAGCTGAAGATACCACTGCGCAATGTCGGCCTGCTCGGTGTCGCTGAGCTCTGCCGTATTAGGCGCCGCGGTCGCCACAGTCTCGGCACCCTCGGTCTCTTCCGGATCTGGGCCAAACAGAACCCCGAGTACTACCAGTCCGAAAAAGGCTCCGCCTGCGACCAGGCAACCCTTGCCAAGTTTGCCGGACTTTTTTCCCTCGCCCCCGCCTTCGTCGGACATTTTTGACCTCCCCTGTTGCCGGAACATTGCGGCACGACCCGCCCCAACACAACTCCGATGGGTATTCCCGCCATTTGTTATTGACGATGGTAAAACCCATCATTATCTCCCGCCGCCATCGCAAGGGAGACCATCATGCTCGCCACCATTTCCGAATTCCCCCACGCAGGCAGTCGGGGCTACTGCGTCGGCACCGCCGATCCGGTCACCATCATCCGCCACAATGCGGACGGTACCGCGCTCGTCCGCCGCGAGCCGCGCGCGCACGAACTGCGCAACCGCGATGCGAGCGGCAACACAACCATCGCACTCGACGATCTCTTCGCGACCGAGGGTGAGGCGTTCGATGCCTCGGTCGCCCGGAAGCCGAAGCCGCGCCGCACGAAGCGGAAATCTCGGGCATGACCCGCGCCGCCGCAATCATCGCCGCGCAGGAAACCACCCGCCGCATCGCCATGATCGACGAGGCGGAGGATGCCGCGCGGATCGATGCCGGTCAGGCGCGCACCCTGCGGGCCTGCTGGCTCGCGATCGCCGCCGCCTGCGGCGCGCACCGCGAGCTGCCCCAGCTGGTCGGTCACACGAAGCTCGCCTATCCGCCCCATCGCGCGGGTGAGCCCGCCACCTTCCACTACGCGCCCGAGGATTTCATCCACCGCAGCGCCTGGCAGGGCGAGCTGCGCCGCGCACTCGCCACCGCCCGCGGCAAGGCCCGCGCCGACACGAGCGAGGCGAACTGCCGCCGCGTCTCGGTCCTCCTGATCATCGCCATCGCCGCCGGCGTCGTCCCGCTTCCGGCGCGTGAGCGACCACCGATGGAGATGGCCGCATGATCCCCCGCCTGCTCGACCTCGCGCAGGACGCGCTCGCCTTCCTCGCCACCGCCACCGGCATGCTGCTGGTGCTCCACATGATCGACCGGATCGTGTTCGGCCTCACCCTCAACGGAGTTCTGTCATGACCTTCGACACACCCGACCGTTACTGGGACCGAAAGGACCGCCGCGAAATGCGCCGCCGCATCGCCGTCGCCGTCGCAGGGGGTGCGCTGGCCTTCATCCTGGTCATCGCTCTCGCCGCCGGCATGGGGCTGGTCCGATGACGGTCACGATCGACAGCGAAAGCCCGGCGGGCGCGCGCCGCGCGGTACATCAGCCCGCCGCGACCTGCGCGGCCTGCCGCCTGACCAGCTGCAACCATCCCGATCCCGTCTACAAGGGCATCGTTCCGCTGCGGGAGCGGAAATGACGACCGGCTGCCAGACGCTCGACGCGGGCAAACCACCCGCCAAGTGGGTCGAAATCCTCGGCGAGCGCGGGATCGAAGTGTCCGAACGCACGCTGCGCCAGCGCGCGAACGAGCTGGGGGCTTGCCACAGGCTCGGTCGAGCGATGATTATCACCCCCGCGCAGATGGACGCGATTCTCAAGGCAGGTGAACAATGCCCCTCGAACCCTACGCCCGTGGCTCTACCTGCTGGGCGCGCGGCCGCATCGAATACAACGGCCGCAAGATCGGGCGGTACATCCGCTGTAGCACTGGAGCAGCTTCGGAAGCGGGCGCATGGGACTGGTGCCGGGAAGAAGAAGAGCATCGCATCCGTGCATTCCTTATCGGCGAAGAGGCGGCAGAACGGCCGCTGACCTTCGCCGATGCGGTAATCGCCTATGATGCGGACCCGCTGACAGCCAAGTTCCTGATCCCGATCGTCGAACAGATCGGCGACATGCCGGTGAACGACATCACGCCCGAACAGGTGCGCGATCTTGGCCGGGTTCTCTATCCCCACACCGGCACCGATCTCTGGCACCGACAGGTCATCACGCCGGTGCGCGCGGTGATCAATCACCTGCACCATCGCGATCGCAAGCGCTGCAACCCGATCAGGATCCGCGCCTACACGCAGAAGGAAAGGCTCGACCAGGACAAGCGGCGAGGGCGCAGGAGCCGGCGCGAGCGGCGGCCGGGAAGCTGGCCATGGCTGACGAAGTTCTGCGCCCACGCTCCCCCGCGGGTCGAGGCGCTGGCACTGCTGATGTTCGTCACCGGGGCGCGGGTAGGGCAGGCGATCGCCATGCACCCGCACAAGCATCTCGACCTTGCCAATGCTCGCGTGTGCATTCCCGGCGCCAAGGGGCTCGACGATCGCTGGATCACGATCCCGGATTACCTCGTGGCAAAGCTGGAGGGGATCGCGCCGCGCGTCCCCCGGGGCTGGGATCGCCGCCCGGCGAATTTGCGCGTGTTCGGCTACGCCGATCGCGGTGGGCCGCGCAAGGAATGGAATAAGGCGATCGAGGCGGCGGGCATTGAACCGCTGTCGTTCCACGAGGCGGGCCGCCACGGCTACGGGCAGGAAATGAAGGTCCGCCAGGGCGTCGATAGCGAGGCTGCGAAGGCCTACGGCGGGTGGTCGCGATCGAGCCGCGTGTTCGACGAAACCTATACCCACGCCGAGGATGCCGAGGCCAAGATCTTGGCCGCATCTCGTACAGGACGCGTACAAGCCGGAATCGAAACACTCCCGCAACCCAAGGAAAAGCTGGCCTAAGCGCCGATTGGCGCGATTCCTTGCCAAGGTTGGGGTCGGGCGTTCGAATCGCCTCGCCCGCTCCATTTTCTGCGACATCGATTGTCCCGTGTTTGCGGGCCGGATTTTCCGGCGCCGCGACGCGTCGCGCACGAATCGCGCCCGCGCGGCCATCGGATCACGCTTTCGTCCCGTAACCCGACAAACCGACCGGCGGCTGACGAGACCGGACCAGCGCCCTCGCAGCGGGGTTGCGCCAGCCCGATCGCGCTGCTAGCGGCGGATGATATATTATCACTAACTCACGGGATCGCCCATTCAATGAAGAAGACCGCAACCGGCAGCCTCCCGCTGCTCGCTCTCGCAATCGCGCTCGTGCCGCAGAGCGTTCAGGCTCAGCAGGCCGAGCCCGAGGCGCAGACCAATCCGGGCAGCGAGGATGTGGACGACGATTTCCACAATCGCGCCGATGGCGGCGTCGACATCATCGTCAGTGCCGGGCGATCGATCCAGGATCTGGACGTGCTGGCGGGCACCTCGGTCGTCGAGGGTCTGGAGCTTCAGAGCAATATGGACGGGCAGGTCGGCGAGATCCTCGAAAGCCTGCCCGGCGTTTCGGGCACGGGCTTCTCCCCCGGCGCCTCGCGCCCGATCCTGCGCGGTTTCGGCGGCGAGCGTATCCGAGTCCTGACCGACGGCGTCGGAACGCTCGACGCCTCCAACACCTCGGACGACCACGCGGTCAGCATCGACCCGCTGACGGTCGAGCGGATCGAGGTTCTGCGCGGGCCCGCCGTGCTGCTCTACGGCAGCCAGGCGATCGGCGGCGCGGTCAACGTGATCGACAAGCGCATTCCGCGCAGCATCCCGGACGAGCCGATCCATGTCGACGGTCTGGCAAGCTACGATTCGGTCAACGACGAATACCGTGTGGGCGCATCGGTCGACGCGCCGCTGGGCGGCGGCTTCGTGGCCCACGTCGACGGCAGCTACCTCGATGCCGGCGATGTGAAGATCCCCGGCTACGCGCTCACCGAAGATCTGCGCGCAGACCTGCTTGCCGATGCCGCCGCGGAGGAAGGCGAGGGCGAGCTGGAAGAAGCCGAGGAACTGCGCGAGCAGGCCAATGCGCGCGGCGTCGTGCCCAACACCTTCGTCGAGACCTATTCGGTCAACGGAGGCCTTTCGCTCATCAGGAACGGCAGCCGCTTCGGCTTCGGCGCGGGCTATTACGACACGCTCTACGGCGTGCCCGAGAACCCGACGGGCGGCCATCACCACGAGGAAGAGGGTGAAGAAGACCACGAAGGCGAGGAGCACGGCGAAGAGGGCGTATCGATCGGCCTCCAGCAGTTCCGTGCCGACTACAGCGGCGATATCGAGCTGGGCTCGGGTTTCCTCGGCCGGCTCGTGACCCGCGTCGGCTACAGCGACTACACGCACACCGAATATGAAGGCGGCGAGGTCGGCACCGTATTCGATGTCTCCGGCTTCGAAGGCCGCGCCGAATTCGTGCAGAACCCGCTCGGCAATCTGCGCGGGTCCTTCGGCGCGCAGTTCTACATCCGCGATTTCGAGGCGGTGGGCGAAGAAGCGTTCGTCGCGCCTAACGAGACAGAGCAGTTCGGCTTCTTCACGCTGCAGGAACTGAGCTTCGGCAATCTGCAGGTCGAGGGTGCAGGCCGCTTCGAAACGAACAGTGCGTCGTCCGTCACGCTGGGCGTCGACCGGCAGTTCGACATCCTCTCGGGCGCGCTCGGCCTCTCGTACGATCTCGACGGTTTGCGGATCGGCGTGAACGGATCGCGCGTGGGCCGCGCACCGGCGGGCGAGGAGCTGTTCGCCAATGGCCCGCACGTCGCGACCGGCCAGTACGAGGTCGGCGATGTCGACCTCGACATCGAGCGCGCCTGGGGCCTTGAAGGCTTCGTCCGCGGCAATCTTGGCCCGGCGAGCGTGAACCTGACCGTCTTCGGCAGCTGGTTCGACGATTACATCTACCTCGACAACACCGGCAGCTTCGTCGACGAGGAAGGCGATGCGGTCCCGGACGGCGACGAGGAAGCGATCCCGCTGTTCGCCTACCTCCAGCAGGATGCGCGCTATCTGGGCGTCGAGGCGGAATTCAGCCTGCCCCTCGTCGAGAGCGACGGTTTCGCGGTCATCGGCGAAGCGAGCGCCGAGTACGTGGAGGCCGAGCTCGACGACGGTTCGCCCGTTCCGCGCATCCCGCCGCTGGGCCTGATGGGCGCGCTCACGGTGCAGACGGGGGCCTTCGACATCCGCGGCGAGGTCGAATATTTCGGCGAGCAGAACGACGTGCCCGCCTTCGAAAGCACAACCGACGCCTTCACCTTCGTCAACGCATCGGTCGCCTGGCGCCCGGTGCGCGGCGACAGCAATGTCACCCTGCTGGCGAAGGTGGAGAACATCTTCGACCAGGAAGGCCGCCGCGCCACCAGCTTCACCCGCGATTACGTGCCGCTGCCCGGGCGCAACCTCTCGGTCAGCGCGCGCTTCAGCTTCTAGGCCGGACCTCCCCCCTCCTCCGGCCCGGACCGGGGCGGCTTCGCGAGAGGCCGCCCCGTTTTTCGTTCGCGCCGCGCTCAGCCGCCGGACGGTTCGGCGGCCAGCCGCGCTTCGGCCTCGCGCGCGCCTTTCTCGCGCGCCTGCGCCTTCGCCGCGCGGATCTCCGCCCGCCGGGCCCGATCACGCTCGCGCCAGATGTCGAGCGAACCGCGAGCCTGCCCGTAGGCGAAGACCATCAGCAGCCCGCCCGCGATCGCCAGATTGCGCAGCGCGGCCTGGAGCACTGCCGGTTCCGACACCTCGCTGTGGAAGACGACGATCGTCGCCAGTTTGAAGCCGCACAGTAGCACGCTGCTGATCCGCGTCATGAAGCCGATCGCGAGGAAGACGCCGAACACCAGCTCGAAGATGCCCACCGGCAGCGCGATATCGGCCGGCAGGGCGATCGCCTTGTCGATGAAGGCCTGCGTCTGCGCCACGTTCATCACCTTGGTGACCCCCGAGACGATGAAGATCAGCGCCAATAGGATGCGCCCGAAGACCGAAGCAAGAAACGCCATCTCGAACCTTTCTCCGTTGCCACGCCCCGTTTGCGATTCGCCGAAAAGCTATTCCTCGACCGCGAAGGTTAGCGCGGCGTGTTCGCGCAGCCGCACGACCAGATCCTCGCCGAGGATCGAGCCCGGCGTCCCGATTCCGCCCGGCGCATCGCTTTCGAGGAGCGCGATACCCGTCTCGCCGATCATGCGGCTGGTCGAGCCATAGCCCGGATCGTAGCGGCCCTTGACCGCGTAGCGCAGCGTTTCGCCAGCGGCAGTCTCGCCCACGAAGAGGACGTCGTAATAGCCGTTCTCGCGCTCTTCGGGCGTGGGGCCTTCGCCCGGCTTGGGCGGCTTGGAACCGAAGGGGTTCTTCATCATCTCGGCAGCTGCATTGGCCGCCGCCTTGCCCGCTTCCCCGGGGCTGGTCAGCACCATCTCGTCGTAGCGGAAATCCTCGCCGTAAGGGTGCCCGCGCAGGAAATTGGTGCGGTGGACGTTCTTGGTGTTGATCGGCGCCATCACGAAGGGCGCGGCCCACTTGCCCAGATCGCTCTCGTATTTGGGGATCATGCCGTTCGCCTGATCGGGCCCTTCGAAACCGGGCGTCAGGCCGAAGGGGCTGCGCATGATCTTTATGAGCGAGGGATCGCGCGCCATCGCCTTCATGCTCTCGGCAAGGCTGGCGGCGGTGCCGCCGCTGAAGGTGCCTTTCATCGCCCGCACGCGCCCGCGCACGCGGCTGCAGGGCTTACCGAACCGGTCCTGCGCCTCTTTCTGCAGCATCAGCACGCCCAGATCGAAGGGGATCGAATCGAAGCCCGAGGAAAAGCTGATCCGCGCCCCGCTGGCCTTCGCGTCCTCGTGATACTTGTCGATCATCTGCCGCATCCACGCGGGCTCTCCGCACAGGTCGGCATAATGCGTGCCGGACTTGGCGCAGGCGGCGAGCAGCGGTTCGCCATAGAGCTGGTACGGCCCGACCGTGGTGATGATGACCTTCGCCTGCTCGCACATCTGCGCGAGACTGGTGGCGTCGGCGGCATCGGCGACGATCGTGGGGGTGGAGTCGGGCGCGCCGATTTCGCGCTTCACCTCGGCCAGCTTGTCCGGATTGCGACCCGCCATCGCCCATGTGGGAGCATCGGGCCTGTCGCCATATTCGCGCAGGAAATGCTCGGCGACGAGGCGCCCGGTATACCCGGTTGCGCCGTAGATCACGATGTCGAATTCTCGTGCCATATCTCAATCCTCATTCCCGTTCGCACCGAGGCCTTTGCAGGCCTTCATCTCTCCCACGTCACCCCCGCGCAGGCGGGGGTCCCGCTTGACTGGATGGCGCGCACCATAAGCAGAAGCGGGATTCCCGCATTCCCGGGAATGACGGAGGTGTGAGGTGTGTGTGCTTTGGAAGGGCTGGCGAGTCAAAGCTGCACCGCCCCCAACCTGCGTCGCACTGCCAGCCTTCGCCCATAGACGAGCGAATGACGGCGACATGCGCGCGGTGACAAGGGTGACACGTGTCACCCGAGTGTCACCCTGAAAAGCTCGTGGGGAAACAAGGCCATACGGGCTGAAGGCGACACTTTGCCGTTTTTTGGCGGGAGATTCCGCACCTGCGCGCGAAAGCGGATCGATAACCGGCATGGGGCGCTGGAGGAATGCGGCAGTCATGGCTGGTGCACCATCGCAGGCGCGCTGCGAGTAGGAAAATGGGGAATGGATAGGGCATCGCGCAATCGCCGGGGCTCTGTGACCTCCGCTACCGTCTCGTTGCCAATTTATACTAGAAGGGCGGGAAGTGGGTGGGGAGCGGACACCAGTAAGTCAGGTCTTGGGACTTCTATACGAGGCTATCGCTGCCATAGCTTCATCATAGCCACGATCGGTGCCCGTCAAAGAAATGGCAATGTCGCCACCTGTCAGCATTCGACTTGCCCCCCTTAGCTTTGCGGCTAGGCCTCGCCCCGGGAAGCAGGTGGGCTCGTTTAGGTGCAAGACGATGGTATTCTGACCGTTGTAACTCCAAGAAGTCACATCCGATATCTCCGACCACGGAATGATGTCGTCGGACCATGGACACCACTGTATTCCTGAGGGACCGATCTGCAACTGCGGCCGGTCATCGAAGAATTTCTTGGCGATCGCGAGGGCGCATAGACCAAAGAAAAATATGCAGAGCCAACCAATGGCAATGCCGTAGGTGGTAGGACGCCTAGTTGAGCTTGGAGCCTCGCCGAACCCACCAACAAACCAAATTCCGAGCGCGACAAAGCCTGCCGCGATTAGAAAAATCGCAGCCAGACGCCAACGAGAGTTATGCGCGACAAATTCCTGCATCAAAGCGATGATGAGCGTATCTGATAGTGTCCGCAATGGGGTCGCAAGCGGACAGTCGGCTCTGCGTCAAAAGGGCAGTTAAGTGGCTGCGTCTGAACTCTCCCCCCTACAACCGCGGCAGCGTGACCCCGCGCTGGCCCATATATTTGCCCGCGCGGTCCTTGTAGCTGGTCTCGCAGCGTTCGTTGCCCTGCAGGAACAGGAACTGGCACGCGCCTTCGTTGGCGTAGATCTTGGCGGGCAGGGGGGTGGTGTTGGAAAATTCCAGCGTCACGTGGCCTTCCCAGCCCGGCTCGAGCGGGGTGACGTTCACGATGATGCCGCAGCGCGCATAGGTGCTCTTGCCGAGGCAGATAACCAGGACATCGTCGGGCACGCGGAAATATTCGACCGTGCGCGCCAGGGCGAAGGAGTTGGGCGGGATGATGCACACGTCGGTCTGCCGGTCGACCAGGCTGTTCGCGTCGAAGGCCTTGGGGTCGACGGTCGCCGAATTGACGTTGGTGAAGATCTTGAACTCGTCCGCCACGCGGGCGTCGTAGCCGTAGCTCGACAATCCGTAGGAGATGCAGCCGTCACGCCGCTGCGCCTCCTCGAACGGTTCGATCATGCCGTGCTTTTGCGCCTGCTCGCGAATCCAGCGGTCCGATTGAATGGCCATGACCGAGTGATGTGGAACGCCATGCCCCAGCGCAAGTCCATGCGGACCGATTATCCGCCGCGCGGGCGTGCTAGAGCTGTTTCGCGCCGAGCTTCGGGTTGAGCTTCGCCACGTGGTTGAGCCACATCTTGGGGCGCCGCAGCATGGTGGCGGGGTAGGTCACCTTGAGTCCTGCGAGCTGCGCCATCCGGCCCACGAAGTGGATGCAGTTGCGCCGGTCGAGGTCGTAGAACTTGCCCGGCGCGTTGCGCCATGCGGCGACCTCGCGCTTCACCCGCGCATATTGCGCATCGCTGAGCGTGACGGTGAAGTGCCGGTTGGTGCTGCGGATGCTCTTCTCGCTCTCGGTCATGATCGTGTGCTCGACCGGGCCGTTGAGAATGGCGGGAGTGGTGTTCTTGGCGGTGAAGCCGAAATTCTCGTCCACCCGCGTGCCGTCGTCGAGCGTGCCTTCGAGGACCACGAAGGCGTGCGGGTAGCGGCCGAAAAGGACCGACCCGTCGAACGAGTGGAAGTGCATCTGCACGTCCGCGAAGGCGACATGGGACCAGCACAGCGTGACCAGTGCGACGAGCAGCTTGAGCGACTTGAGCATGGCGGCCGCGTTATCAGATTCGCGCGTGAAGCGGAACTGAATGCTTTTGCGTCAGAGGCTTGCCAGCAAGGTCGCGTTGCCGCCCGCCGCGGTCGTGTCCACCGTCACCACGCGTTCGGTCGCGAAGCGGCTGACATAGTGCGGGCCGCCCGCCTTGGGGCCGGTGCCCGACAGGCCTTCGCCGCCGAAGGGCTGGCTTTCGACCACCGCGCCGATCTGGTTGCGGTTGACGTAGAAATTGCCGACCTTGATCTTCGATTCGACCAGGCGGCGGGTTTCCTCCACGCGGCTGTGCAACCCGCAGGTCAGGCCGAAGCCGACCGCGTTGATGTCGTCGACGACCTTGCCCAGATCCTTCGCCTTGAACTTGGCGACGTGCAGCACGGGACCGAAATTCTCGCGCTGGAGATGGCCGATGCCTTCGATCTCGATGATCGTGGGCAGCACGAAGCTGCCGCGGGCGAAGGCCGGATCGTCCTCGGCGCGCCAGATCGTGCGGCCGATCGTGGCCGAACGCGCGACGTGCCGTTCGAGCGCGGCCTGCGCGTCGTGGTCGATCACCGGGCCGACATCGGTCTCCAGATCGGTCGGGTCGCCCACGGTCAGCGCCTGGAACGCGCCGCGGATCATCGTCAGCATTTCCTCGTAGACGTCTTCCTGGATGTACAGGACACGCTGTGCCGAGCAGCGCTGGCCCGCGCTCTGGAAGGCGGATGCGACGACATCGCGCGTCACCTGTTCGGGCAGCGCGGTCGAATCGACGATCATCGCGTTCTGGCCGCCGGTCTCCGCGATCAGCGTGGCGATCGCGCCTTCGCGCGCGGCGAGCGAGCGGTTGATGGCATGCGCGGTCGCGGTGCTGCCGGTGAAGGAGACGCCCGAGATGCGCTGGTCGCTGGTGATCAGCTGGCCGACTTCGCCGCCGCCGGGCAGCAGCTGGAAGACTTCCCTGGGGATGCCCGCCTTGTGGCACAGGTCCACCGCCAGCGCGGCGATCAGCGGGGTCTGCTCCGCCGGCTTGGCAACCACCGTGTTGCCCGCCGCCAGCGCGGCCGCGGCGGGGCCGATGAAGATCGCGAGCGGGAAGTTCCACGGGCTGATCGTCGCGAACACGCCGCGTCCGGCCAGCTTCAGGTAATTATGCTCGCCGGTCGGGCCGGGCAGCTCGGTCGGCTGCGTAAACAGGCGCCGCGCTTCCACGGCATAATAGCGCAGGAAATCGACCGCCTCGCGCAGTTCGAGCACCGAGTCGACGATCGTCTTGCCCGCTTCGAGCTGGCACAGCGACAGGATCTCGTCGGTATGCGCTTCGAATTCGTCCGCCGCCGCTTCGAGCAGGCGGGCGCGCTTCTCGCCGCCCAGCGCATCCCAGGCCGGCTGGATAGCTTCGGCGCGCGCGAGTGCATCATCCACTTCCTCCGCGCTCGCGTCGCGCCGCGTGCCGATCCGCATGCCGTGGTCGAAGGGGGCGGTGATCGGTGCGATCTCGCCCGGCACCTCGGCCTTGAAGGTCGGCGCGGCTTCCCACTGCCGTTCGCGCATGTCGTGCAGGCGCTTGAGCAGCGGCTGGCGCACCAGCGGATCGGCGAGGTCGATCCCGGCGCTGTTCCTGCGCCCGGGGAAGATATCCTTGGGCAGCGGGATCGCGGGATTGCGCTTGGGTTCCATCGCGGCAAGCTCGGCCACGGGGTCGCCCGCGAGCTCTTCGGCCGACAGGTTGGAGTCGGCCATGCGGTTCACGAAGGAGCTGTTGGCGCCGTTTTCGAGCAGGCGCCGCACCAGATAAGCCAGCAGGTCCTTGTGCCCGCCGACCGGCGCGTAGATGCGCACGGGCGTCTTGTCGTTGCCCTCTGCTTTGGCGAGCGCGGCGTAAAGCTCTTCGCCCATGCCGTGCAGGCGCTGGAATTCGAACTTGGTGTCTGCCGCCGCGCGGTGCTTGATCGCGGCGATGGTATAGGCGTTATGCGTAGCAAAGGCGCCGTAGATACGGTTCGGCGCGCCCAGCAGCACGTCGGCGCAGGCCATAAAGGATACGTCGGTCGCGACCTTGCGGGTGAAGACGGGGAAATCGTCGAGCCCCGCCACCTGCGTCACCTTGATTTCGGTATCCCAGTACGCGCCCTTCACCAGGCGGACCATGAACTTGCGATCGTATTTTTCGGCCAGGTCGATGACCCAGCGGCACAGCGGCACCGCGCGCTTCTGGTAGGCCTGCACCGCGAGGCCGAAGCCTTCCCAGCGCGAGCCGTCGGGCCGCACGAACAGCGAATCGTCGGCGGCCATCGCCTCGATCACGTCGAGCGAAGGCTCGAGCCGGTCGGCCTCTTCGGCGTCGATCGTGAAGTGGATGTTCGCGTCGCGCGCACGGCGGGCGAGATCGCTGAGGATCGGCACCAGCGTGCTGACCGCCTTCTTCGCGTGGAAGATGTCGTACTTGGGATAAAGCGCGGTCAGCTTCACCGAGATGCCGGGGCTGCCGGTGATCGTGCCGTCGCTCTCGCTCTGCAGGCGCTCGATCGCTTCGATATAGGATTTGCGGTAGCGTTCGGCGTCGGCGAAGGTCATCGCCGCCTCGCCCAGCATGTCGAAGCTGTGCGTCAGGCCCTTGGCGCGCTCGGGTCCCGCGCGCTTGAGCGCTTCGCCGATGTTGCGGCCGAAGACGAACTGGCCGCCGAGGATGCGCATCGCCTGCCAGGTCGCATTGCGGATCACCGGTTCGCCCAGGCGGTTCGCCGCGCCGCGCAGGGTGCGTTCCATCCGCTTGTGATGCAGATCGGGCTTTTCGAGCACTTCACCCGTCAGCATGAGCGAGAAGGTCGCGGCGTTGACGAAGGTCGAATCGGACTTGTTGAGATGCTCGCGCCAGTCGATCTCGCCGATCTTGTCGCGGATCAGCGCATCGGCGGTGCGCGCATCGGGCACGCGCAGCAGCGCCTCGGCAAGGCACATCAGCGCAATGCCTTCCTTCGTGTTGAGCCCGTACTGATAGAGGAATGCGTCCATCCCGCCGACGTCGCGTTGCCGGGCATCCCGGATGAGCGAGACCGCGGACGCATGGATCTGGTCATGGTCGCGGCTGTAATCCGCCGCCTCCGCGAGGCGTTCCTCGACGCAGGCTTCCTCCTCCTGCCGGAACGCGCGGCGTACGGCGTGCCGGTCCAGCGCTTCGGTGCTGGAGATCGGGCTGTGGTCGGCGGGCGGATTCTTCGTCAACATGTCCATACTGGTGTGGGAGGTGGACCCGACCCGGTCGCATATCAAGCTTTGCGTAACCTTTGCGAAACCTTTGCCCGATCGGCAAGGCAGACCGCGCGCGGCAAGAGGGCGGCCCCTCGACGTTTCGCGCAGGACGTTCTAGGCCGGAAGAATATTCTATCGTCGGCGCCGGACGGGGCCGGAGGGGCTATGACACTCGAAGACGAAATGCGGGATTTCCCGCTGACCGGCCGTTTTCTGTTCGGCCGCCTGCGCGATACGCTGACCCGCGAAGAGCGCGAGAGGCTGGAGCAGCTGCCCGAGGAAGTCGCGACCTACGAAAGCAGCTCGCGCATCGTGGAGTCCGGAACGGCCTGCGGGCGCAGCACGCTGCTGGTGGAAGGTTTCATCATTCGCGGGCTCGAGCGGACCAATGGCAGCGGCACGCGGCGCTCCGCGCTCAGCGTGCACGTGCCCGGCGATTTCGTCGACCTGCACTGCTTCGCGCTCAAGCGGCTGGATCACAATGTCGATACGATCGGCCCGGCCAAGCTCGCCTACGTCCCGCACGAGAAGCTGCGCGAGGTTCTGCGCGACGCGCCGAACCTCGCACGCCTGCTGTGGTCGTCCACCCTGCTCGATGCCGCGATGCACCGGCAGTGGATCCTGAAGCTGGAGCAATTGACCACGCCGGGGCGCATCGCGCACATCTTTGCCGAACTCTGGCGGCGGCTGGAGATGATCGGGATGGCCGGGAACGACGGTTTCAGGACCCCGCTCACACAGGCGGACCTGGCGGACATGAGCGGCGCGACCGCCGTCCACGCCAACCGGGCGCTGCGCGAATTGCGCGAAAAAGGCGTGGCCGAGTTCAAGCGCGGGCGGGTGACGGTGGCTGACCGCGCAGCGCTTGAAAAATATGCCGGTTTTGCGCCTGACTACCTCTACGGAGAGGGCGAGCTGGCGCTCCGGCGCGAACATTTCGCAATCTGATGGGGGTAATTGGGGGTATTGCCAGCTAATACCCCGAAGCTAACATGCATCAGTAGACGATACCTGCGACGCCTGTCTATCGCGACAGGCAGTACGAAACGAGTGGAAAGACAGGGGGCGATGGAGTTTCCGAACACCGGGGATTTTCTCGCTGGTCGACTTCGTGACAAGCTCGATCACGAAGATCTCGCTTTTATCGAATCGCTGGTGACCGAGCGGCGCGATGCGGCGACGGGCGATGTCCTGCTGGAACGCGGGAAGGTCGCCAATGTCAGCACGATCCTGCTCTCGGGCTATATCTTCCGGACGATCCAGAGCAAGGATCGGCGGTTCATCGTCGGTATCCACGTGCCCGGCGATTTCGTCGACCTGCACGGCTTCGCGCTCAAGCGGCTCGATCACGATGTGGTCGCGGCGGGACCGATCTCCTACGGCATCGCCCCGCACGAGCGGCTGCGCGAGGCGCTGGAAGAGCGGCCCCGGGTGGCGCGCGCCCTGTGGTTCGCCACGCTGCTCGACGCGGCAATCCATCGCAAGTGGATCCAGATGCTCGAACAGCTCGATGCGCCGCGCCGGATCGCGCATATCTATTGCGAGCTGCACCGCCGGTTCGAACTGATCGGGCAGTCCAATGCGCGCTCGCTGCGCACGCCGTTCACGCAGATCGATCTCGCCGACATGTGCGGGGTCAGCGCGATCCACGCCAACCGCGCGGTCGGCAAGCTGCGCGAGCTGGGGCTCGCCGAAATCCGTCGCGGCGACCTCTACACCTCGGACTGGGATGCGCTGCGCGACTATGCGCAGTTCCAGCCCGACTACCTCTACGGCGACGGGCCGCTGCGCTTCGACCAGGACTGGCTCTGACGCCGCTCGGCCCGGCGTATCTCCCGGAAGTGGGAGATACGCGGTTGCCGCCGGTGCATCCATTTGCCACAAGCCGTCGCCAGAGGGAGGCATCGGGGCGCTGCCTCGCCCGGCGCGCCCATCGTCCGAGAGTCGCGTGCGACGCCGCGGCAATGCCGCCACCAACAGCACGACTGCAGGAGCGCATCTTGGCCGAACCATCCCTTGCGAGCGACGACGGCAAGATGGCCGAACCGCTCACCGACCTGCCGATCGGCACCGCCGACAGCGGCTTCTATCGCGGGTTCAGCACGCATGTGACGATCCCTGGCAAGCTTGCCGTGGCGATCCTCATCGGTTGGGTGATCTTTTTCCCGGACATGGCGTCCGAAGCGCTGAGCGTGGCCAACACGACGCTGATCGCGGCCTTCGCGGGCTGGTACGTGTACCTCGTCGCGGCGCTGACGCTGGTCGCGCTGGTGCTGGCGATCATTCCGCAATCGGGTACGCTGCGGCTGGGCGCGCCGGGCGAAGAGCCCGAGTTCGGTGCCTTCTCATGGTTCGCCATGCTGTTCGGCGCCGGCATCGGCATCGGCCTGCTGACCTATTCGACCGGCGAGCCGCTGTCGCATTTCCAGACCAACCCGGACACGATCCGCGGGCTGGTGGAGCCGGCCTCGGCGGGCAACGTGCGCACGGCCTACATGTACACCTTCCTCCACTGGGGCTTCGCCGCGTGGTCGACCTATGCGCTGGTCGGGCTGGCGGTGGGCTACGTCGCCTATCGCCGGGGCCTGCCGCTGACGATCCGCAGCGCGCTCGCGCCGCTGTTCGGCACCCACATGTCGGGAATCGTCGGCCATCTGGTCGACGTGGTGGCAGTGGTCGCGACCATCCTCGGCGTGGCGGTGACGCTCGGCTTCGGGGTCGAGCAGTTCGTGACGGGGCTGGATCGGTTGGGGATGGGTGGCTGGCTGCTGACCGGCGACGGCTCCGCATCGCCAGCGGCGATCATCATCGCCGTAACGGTGCTGGTCGGGGCATCGACGATCTCCGCGATTTCGGGCGTCGGCAATGGCATCCGCCTGCTCTCGAACCTCAATATGGCGCTCTCCTTTCTCCTGCTCGCCGTGTTCCTGATTTTCGGGTCGGGGCTGTTCGGCCTCGAACTGCTCGGCGTGGGGCTGTTCGACTACATCCGCACGCTGCCCTCGCTGGCGCTGACGCTGTTCTCGCCCGAAGGATCGCCGATCAATGCCGAGCTGTCGCAATGGCAGCTCGACTGGTCGGTGTTCTACTGGGCCTGGTGGATCGCCTTCGCGCCTTTCGTGGGAATGTTCATCGCCCGGGTCTCGCGCGGGCGCACGGTGCGCGAATTCGTGCTCGGCGTGGTGCTGGTGCCTTCGCTGATGGGCTTCGTGTGGATGACCATGGTCGGCGGCACCGCGATCGATCTGGAGCTGAGCGGCGCTGCCAAGGGCGCGATCCTCGATGCGACGATGTCCGACCAGCTCTATGCCACGCTGTCGGTCATGCTGAGCGGTCCTGCGGCGAACCTGATGGCGGGGCTGGTCGTGCTGCTGCTGCTGACCTACCTCATCACCTCCGCCGACAGCGCGATCCTGATCATCAACACGATCAACGGCGCGGGCGAGGACGACAACGAGCGGCGCCGCCATATCCTGTTCTGGGGCGCCGCGCTGGGCCTCGTGGTGGCGAGCATGCTGATCCTGGGCGGGATCGACGCGCTGCAGACGACGATGATCATCGGCGCGCTGCCGTTCTCGGTCGTCGTCGCGCTGATGGCGGTCGCGCTGATCAAGGCGATCGTGTTCGATATCCTGCGCAAGCGGCAGGGGGTGGCGACGCATGGCGAAGCGATCCTGTCGGCGCACGCCGCCGCGACCGGGGATCGTCCCCGAGGAGGCTAGCCGATCACGCTGCCGGCATCGCCGTCGCCCGATCCCGGCTGGTCCGTAAGTGTTTCATCTGCCGGCAACCCGTCGAAAACGCCGCCTTCGGCCGCAATCCGGATCGCCTGCGCACTGTTGGCGACGCCGAGGCGAACGAGGATCGCCGCGCGGTATTTCTCGACCGTGCGCGGACTGATGTCGAGCTGCTTGGCGATCGCCTTGTTGGTCCCGTGGGTGACGAGGCTGGCGAGCACTTCACGCTCGCGCCCGGTCAGTCTGGCCAGGCGCGATTGCGCGACCGCGCTACGGCGCTTGCGTTCCAGATCGGCGCGCATCGCGGGTTCGATCCGCGCGATCTCCTCGGAAAAGCCCGCGAAGGTGAAGGGCCATTCGAGGTAGCTCTGTGCGCCTGCCTGCATAGCGGCGACCACGTGTTCGAGCCGCGGCGCATCGGCATAGGCGAGTACCGGGACCAGCCGCGGGTCGTCCCGCAGCCGCTCGCACAGGCTGGCGGCGGCACCGTTCGTGTCGGCGACCAGCGCGAGCCCCTGCGGGCCGCCATCGACAGCGCCGAAGGCCACGAATTCCTCGCTCGCTTCGAAAGGTTCGGCGTGCAGTCCGCCCTGGAGCAGCACGCGGCCGACCTCGGCGCGCCGTTCGGCATCGGTATCGATCAGGAAGATCGTGTTCATCAGGCCCCCGGTTCGCCGCGCGCGCGGCGAAATCTGGGGCGGAGTGTCCGGGACCGAAGCGGGGCCTGTCAATGCCTGAGGCGCTTCGGCCTCGGGATACTTGATCGAAAACCGATCTTTAGTCGGTCCCGCTGCGGGCGAGCATCAGCGCATCGCGGATGTCGATCACGTCGGTCCGCAGCGCCTCGATCGCCTCGACCTGCGTTTCGGCGATCGACCCCAGCAGCAGCCTGCGCGAGCCTTCGTAGAAATGCAGCAGGCTGCCCGCGAGTTCGTTTTCACGGTCGACGCCCATTTCAAGCGCGGTGAGAATCGCGATGGCGCGCGTGATCGCCGCACTGCGGCCCGCGCGGTTGCCGCGCATGTCCGCCTGGCGCAGCATGCCGATGGTGAGCGAGAGTTCGTCGAGGCAGTAGACCACGATATCCTGCGACGTGCCGCCGCGCACGCGGGCGTCGAAATTGCTTTGCTGGTACGCGGCGCGCGGTTCGTTCGATGCCAGCATGATCAGTTCCGCTGCGCATTCCAGACGTCGATCTGGGACTTGAGGAAGTCCAGCGTCGACTGCGACGAGCTCACGCGCGCCTCCGAAGCGGAGAAGCGGGCGACCATCGAGGCGCGCAGCTTCTCCTGCTTTTCCGCCAGTTCGGCGAGATCCTCGGTAATGTCCTGCGACAGCGTCGTGTAGCGCTTGACCGATCCGGCGAGCGAGCCGGGATCGGTGGAGACCGTATTGTTGCGCGCGATCCGGTCGATCGTGGCGAAGATGCCGTTGATGCCCGGAGTGAACATCGCCGCCACCGCGTCCGGGTGCTCGGTCAATGCCCGTTCGAGCCGCGCGCTGTCGAGCTTGAAGGTGCCGTCGCGCTGGATGCCGACGCCCAGTTCGGCGAGCGTGCGGGGCGTGCCTTCGGCGGCGTTGGGCATGATGATCTTGCTGCCGAGCGCGGAGAATTCGCGGCGCAGCGCGCGTGCGCCGTAATCGCGCGCGAGATCGCCGGTCAGCGCATCGGTCGCCGCGTTCAGCTCGCCCGCAATCTCGTTGAGCGCGCCCACGATGTCGGTCATCGCGCTGGTGACGGCGGCCTTCGGATCGCCGAAGCCGATGGTGGTCGGCGCGCCGGCATTGGTGCCGGTCAGATCGAGCGAGAGGCCGGGGGCCGCGCTGGCGATCGTGTTGCTGGCGCTGCTGCGCGAGAGGCCGTCGAGCTTGTAGAGCGCATCCTGCGAGGTTGCGAGCAGGCGGGCCGGATCGCTGCCCGGTTCCCATGCCAGGTTCGCAAGGCCGGGGTTTGCGGCATCTTCGGCGACCTCGATCTGAAAGCCGTTCTGCGCGCCCTGGGGCCCCTTCATCACCAGCTGCGCGCCGGCGGTGGTTTGCGAAATATAGGCGGTGACGCCCGACCCGGTGGCGTTGATCGCGCGGGCGACGTCGGCCAGCGACGCGCCCGGCTCGATCGCGATGTCGACCGTCGCTTTCGAGCCATCGGCGGTGAAGCCGCCATTGCCGGTCTGCCCGAAGCGGATCGTCAGGGTACCGGCGCCGACGACATCGCTCGATGCGGCATAGGCTGGCGAAGCCAGCGTCTGCGCGCTCGCCAGTTGCGAGACTTCGAGCGAATAGGTGCCCTTGCCCGACGTGCCGAGCGGCGCGGAAACCTTCGCCACGCTGGGATTGGCAATATTGGGCTGCGCGGACAGGTCGCCGGTGCGCACGCGGTCACCCAGCGCGCTGGCGAAGGAGGACAGCAGGCTGCGCAGCGTCGAGGCGAGCGAAATCTGCCGCTCCAGCACTTCCGACTTGCTTTCGAGGCGCTGCTGGCGCGGTTCGAACTGCGCCCGCGCGAGGTCCTCGGCAAGCGAGATCATGTCGACACCGCTGCCCACGCCGAGGCGGCTGGCGATCGAGGACGTATTGCTGCTGGTCGTTTCCATCACCCGACAGAACGGCGCGCCGGGCCGCTATTTAATGGGAAATCGGAAGGATTTTCCTGAGCTCCGGCCGCGCGTGGCGGGCGGTCTGAAATCTACCAGCTAATTCAGCCGTCCGTCGGCGTCGAAGCGCAATGCCACGGGCACTTCGATCGCGGGCAGGGGCGGCAGTTCGCCGCGCTTCAGCGACATGACATAGGCGAGCACGGAGGCGATCGCGCCGTACAGATCCTCGCAGATCATCTGCCGCTCGCGGCTGGTGAAATAGACCGAGCGGGCGAGCTGCGGATATTCGAGCGTGGGCAGGCCGAACTCGTTGGCCAGCTCCTTCATCGCCAGCGCCTTCTCGCCGCGCCCCTTGGCGAGCACGATCGGCGCGGACGCCTTCTCCGGATCGTAGGCCAGCGCGACCGCGAAGTGGGTCGGGTTGGTGATGACGAACTGCGCCTCGCGCATCGCGCCCGAGACCGAGCCTGCGGCGATGTCGCGCTGGCGCTGGCGGCGGGCGCCCTTGGCTTCGGGCGAGCCTTCGCTCTCCTTGTTCTCGTCCTTCATTTCCTGGTGGCTCATCTTGAGCTTTGTGTTGCGGCGGACCCACTGGATCGGCAGGTCGACCGCCGCGATCACGATCAGGCCTCCGCACAGCGCCACGAACAGCGACAGGATCGAACCCCACGCGGTGGTCAGCTGCGCCGCGAGGTTGCCGCGCCCGAGGCCGAGCAGGTTCTCCCACGAAGTGTACCACCACAGCCCCGCGATCCCGCCCAGCAGCGTGACCTTGAGCAGGCCCTTGCCCATCTCGATCAGGCCGTTGGGGCCGAACATGCGCTTGAGGCCCGATGCCGGGTTGATCCTCGTGTGCTTGAATTCAAGGTTCTTGGTGACGAAGCGCCCCTTGCCGAACGCGAGCTGGCTCGCCAGCGTGACGAGCAGCACCGGCACAGCGAGCGCGAAGATCGGCGGCAGCGTGGCCGAGAGCCCCTGCGTCATCATCCTGCCGGGTTGAAAATCGGCGAGCTCGGCGTGTCCGAACTGGAAGCTGTCGCGCAGCAGGCTGGACATCTCGGTCAGCAGCCACGGGCCGCCGAAGGCCAGCCAGCCCGCGCCGACCAGCATGACCACCGCCGTGCCCAGGTCCTTGGAGCGCAGCACGTCGCCCTTGTTGGCGGCATCGCGCAGGCGCTTTTCTGTCGGTGCATAAGTCTTTTCGCCGGCGGTCTCGCTCATGGTGTCACCACGCTCTCGGCCTGTGCCAGCCCCAGTTCGACGAGGTCGGTGAACTGGTCGTAGATCAGCGGCGCACTGATGATGAGCGCGGCGATGCCCGCGAGCACGCCCGCCGGCAGGCCGAGCGCGAAGAGGTTGAGCGAGGGGGCCGAGCGGCTGAGGATGCCGGTGAGGATCTGCACCAGCAGCAGGATCAGCGTGACGGGCAGCGCGATGCGTAGCGCGGTCTCGAAGGTCGCGCCGCCGAACCCGGCGATGGCCTCGAAGCGTTCGGGCCCGAGCCAGGTCTCACCCGGCGGGAAGGCGCGGTAGCTTTCGGTGACGAGCGCGATCCAGTGCAGGTGCGCGCCGGTGGCGAGGAAGATCAGCGTCAGGACGATGATGAAGTACTGGCCGAAGGCGGTCGTCGTACCGCCGGTGCCGGGATCGCTCGTCTGCGCCATGCTCATCCCCATGCTCCCGCCGATCACCTCGGCGGCGATGGTCGGCGCGGCGAAGGCGAGCTGGAGCACGAAGCCGAGCAGCAGGCCGATCAGCGCTTCGCCCGCGAGCGCGAGCATCCCCTCGAGCGTCAGCAGCGCAGGCGGGGTGGCGACGTCGGGCAGCCAGATCGAGATGAAGATCGCCATCGCCCCGGTGAACGAAATGCGCACCATCACCGGCACGTTCGACGCGCCGAAGAACGGTGCGGCGAGCAGCGCGGCACCGATGCGCGTCATCAGGAAGACGACCCGCCAGATGTCGGCTTCCAGCCCGCCAAGTCCGAAGTCGAGCGCGATCATGCGTGTGCCCGGAGCCTAGCGCCCGGTCCGTGCGATCTCGACGAAGATATCCTGCATGAAGTCCATCACCAGCGCCATCATCGACGCGCCGAAGATGACGAGGACGAAGGCGACCGCCGCAAGCTTGGGGACGAAGGTGAGCGTCTGTTCGTTGACCGAGGTCGCCGCCTGGATCAGCCCGATGACGAGGCCGAGGGCCAGCGCGGCCAGCAGGATCGGCGCGGCCACCAGCGCGGTGGTCCACAGCATCCGGTCGGCCATCGAGAGGAGGAGAGAGAGTTCGTCCATGGTTCAGCTCACAAGAAACTCGAGGCAAGGGACCCCATCAGCAGCGACCATCCGTCCACGAGGACGAACAGGAGCAGCTTGAAGGGGAGCGAGACGAGCATCGGGCTCATCATCATCATGCCCAGACTCATGAGCACGGATGAAACGACGAGATCGATGACGAGGAAGGGCAGGAACAGCATGAAGCCGATCTGGAACGCGGTCTTCAATTCGCTGGTGACGAAGGCGGGTAGCAGGATCGAGAAGGGAACGTCCTGCGGGCTCGCGAACTTGGGCGCATCGGCGATATCGGCGAACATCTGCAGGTCGTTCTCGCGCGTCTGGCGGATCATGAAGGTGTGGAACTCGCCCCCGGCGCGCTCGATCGCGACCTCGGCGTTGATGCTGCCCGCCGAATAGGGCTCGATCGCGGACGCGTTCACGCGCTCCAGCGTCGGCGCCATGATGAACAGCGACAGGAACAGCGCGATCCCGATGAGCACCTGGTTGGGCGGCGATTGCTGCAGGCCCAGCGCCTGCCGCAAAATCGCCAGCACCACGATGATGCGCGTGAAGCTGGTCATCATCAGGATCAGCGCGGGCAGGATCGTCAGCAGCCCCATGATGAGGAGCAGCTGGAGCGACAGGCTCAGCGGTTCGCCGCCCGCGCCGCCGAGTTCGCCGAAGGCACGGTCGAGCGCACCGGCAGCGGCGCTGTCGGTCGGCATCGCCGTGGCGGCATGCGCCGCGCCGGTAAAAGCCAGCGCGCCGAGCGCGGCGGCCAGCTTCGCAATGCGGGACATCATGCAGCCAGTTCCGTGCCTTCGGCGGTGTCGTGGGCGGCGGGCTTTGCGCGCGCCGGTGCCTCGGCCAGGCGGGTCAGCCCGCCCTTCGAGGTCGAGACGAGGATTTCCTTCCCGTGAAACTCGATCACCGCGAGGCGCAGCGTGGGCGAGAGCATCGTGGTCTCGACGATGCGCACGGCCTTCTCACCCCCGCCGTTCGGCCCGCCGAGCTGGCCCTGCATCCGCTTGGCCAGTTTCAGGCTGCCCCAGATCATCAGCCCAATCAGCGGCAGCAGGATCAGCAGCTTGAGGATGAAGAGCAGCATCAGATCTGTTCCACCGTCGGCGGAGGTGCGCGCCGCTCTTCGACCGGGGCGTGACCCTGACCCTGATGGCCCTGGGCGACCTGCGGCGTACCGTGGGGCGCACCTGCATTGGTGCCGGAGCCGACGAGTTCGAGGATGCGGATTGCGAAGCGGTTGCCCTGTGCCACCACCTCGCCGCGCGCGATCAGGCGGCCATTGACCATGATGTCGAGCGGCTCGTCGGTCAGCCGCTCGAGCTCGACCACGCTGTTCTCTCCCAGCGCGAGGATCTCGCGAAGGGGAAGATTCTTGCGGCCGAGTTCCACCGTCAGGCGGACGTCGATTTCCTGGATCAGGCCGTAGCCATCGAATGGCATGGTCATGGTTTAGTTGCCCTTCGCAAATGCGGTGTGGTGGATTTCGAGTGCGACGCGGTCGTCCAGCGCGCCCACGGTGCCGTGGGCGATGGTCGTGTCCGCGATGGAAAGGGGGATGCTGCGGTGGATCGGCACCGGCAGCAGCGTGCCGACCTGCAGCGCGACGATCCGGTGCAGCGGGATCGCCATGTCGACCAGCGTGGCGGTGGTCGCGAGTTCGACCCCGGCGAGGGGCGATTCGTCGATCGGCGTCTCGCCCATGCTGCGGCGGACCGGCTTGCCCACCGGCGTTTCGCCCGCGAACTGCACGAAGGTTGCTTCGCAGGTGGCGAAGGTGACGGTGAGCCGGGGAATGCCCGGGCGCAGGACCGCAATGGTCGCGACATGCACGGGTGCGCGTGCGCCGGACGGAACGATCTCGCCCAGATCGCTGCCGCGCTCCGCCGCGGCAAGATCGCCGCGCCCGCATGCCTCGATACAGGCGGCGATCAGTTCGCCCTCGATCTCGCGCGCGAAGCGGTTGGCGGAGGCGGGCAGGGCGACAGCCTCTGCCAGGTTTTCGCCGTCGCCGCCCAGCATCCGGTCGAATTCGCCGATCAGCGCGCCGACATTGGCGGAGGCGAGCACGCCCAGGCCCTTGCCCGGAAGCGCGAAGCGCGCGTGGTGCTGGCGCTCGCCCAGCGTTTCGCCCAGCGCAGCGGCGGGGCAGGCGGTGCATTCGACCAGCTCGGTCTCGAGCTTGGGCGCATCGAACAGCCGCGCGAGGCGCGGCTGGATCGCCCGCGCCAGCCGCGTGCCGAAGCGCGCGAAATCGCCCGCCACGTCGGCCGCGTCGAGCGTGTTCGACAGCAGCTCTTCGCAGTGCTTCGCCGTGCGACGCCCGGCCACAGGAGGCTCGCCTTCGGTCATTGCACGATGAGCGAGCGGAAATAGACGTTGTCGACCCCGCCGAAGCCTTCATGCGCGATCAGCTCTTCGTTGATCGCACCGGTCAGGCGCTTCTGCAGCGCGGCCTTGCCTTCGGCGCTCGCGATGTCCTCCATCTCGGTCGAGGCAAGCTCGACGAGGATGCGCGAACGGATCGCGAGCTCGTGATCGTGGAGCCACATCAGCACGCGCCCGTCCCTGTGGGTCGAGGCCGCGAGGCTGATCTGGACGAGGTTCGCCCCGCCCGCGAGGTTGGAGGTGAACTCTTCCTGGAATTCGTAATAGGCGGTGCGGTACTTGCTGCCGCCCGAGCCGTGGACGACCTTGCCGCCCTCGTCCTTCTTGTCGCTCTTCACGGCGTAGGGATCGGCCTCGCCCTTGAGCACCAGTTGCGGGCCGGTGTCCTTCTTCGGCTCGCCCGGATCGCCGATCATGCCGGTGGCGAAGGCGGCATAGGTGCCGCCGCCGCCAGCGGCGAGCAGGACGACCCCGATCAGGACGAATTTGATGATCCCCCTCTTCTTCTTCGGCTTCGCGTCGGTCTTTTCGGCTTCGGTGCTCATGGTTAATTCCGTCTATGTCTCGATGGTTAATCAGGCGTAAATTCCGCCGTCCGATTTCGGCTGGCGCTGGGCGTTGACGTGAGTGTCCTGCCCGGATGGGCTGTTGTCGCCGCGTCGTTCGCGCCGGTCCTGACGGGAATCGCCGGTCGTGCCCGACGGGTCGGCCATGCCCGCGCCCGACCCCTGCGTACCGGCCTGCCCGGATGATCCCCCGGACTGGGCGTTCGCCTGACCATTCGGCTGTGCCAGTGCCTCGGTG
The DNA here is from genome assembly GCF_003363135.1 of Alteriqipengyuania lutimaris. Taxonomy (NCBI): domain Bacteria; kingdom Pseudomonadati; phylum Pseudomonadota; class Alphaproteobacteria; order Sphingomonadales; family Erythrobacteraceae; genus Alteriqipengyuania; species Alteriqipengyuania lutimaris. The sequence goes on from NZ_QRBB01000001.1 coordinate 1,026,804, forward strand.
GCCCGCAGCTGCGGCCTGTCGGCGGCGATCGCGGCGGCCAGCGCGCGCTGCGTATCGCTGTCCTGCGCGGCGACCTCGACATCGAGCGTGCGGCCACTGGTCTCGAAGGTCAGCGAGAGATTGCCGAGTTCCTTGTGTGCCAACGCGATCGTGGCCGATGCGCTGCCCGCACTGTCGCGCGCGGCGGCGATGCGGTCGACCATCGCGGCCAGCTCTGGGAAGTGCGGCATCTGCCCGGCCGGCGCAGCGACACCAAGAGAGGCACTCGCCGGAAGGGCGCCGAGTGTCGGCGCGGCGATCATCGAGGCGGAGGTGGAGAGTGTGCTGCCGAGCGACAGCGACTGCCCGGGGTCCGCCACCGGCCTGTCGGCGGCCCGGAGCTGGAAGGTCAGGCCGGTCTGCGTGGCCTCCTGGCGGACCTGTTCTATGCCACGGGCGGCGACCGGCGCGCCGCTCGCGTCCCTCGTCGCCGGGCTCGCCGCAGGCTTTGCCTCGCCTTCGCTCCGACGCCCCTGCTCCCCCGATGGCGAATCCTGGCCGGGACGGCGCTGATCGTCCGATTGCGTCCCGGCAGCTAGCGCAACCGGAGCCTGCGAAGCGGAAGCGACGGATGATGCTACCATCGGTGTCCCGGTCGATGCTGGCTTCTCGGGCTGCGCCGTCGACCCCGTCCGAGGAGCGGTGCCGGAAGCCATCGGTGCGGCCACTACCAGCGCCGGGGCGGATTCCGCCAGGCTGGCCTGCACGACCGGCATTTGCGTATCCTGAGCAGCGGTTCGCGCGGGATGGTCCGGGGCGCCTTCGGGCTCCGGCTCTACCTCGATATCGGCAGGCGCGCGCTTTCCGGGCTGCGACGCCACGACCGCTTCGGCTCCGGTTTCGACATCGCTGCCGTCAGGCGCGCGCGTGCCGGGCTCCCCCGCCTCGATCGGCAGATCGTTGTGCATTGCGGCAAGATCGCTCCGCCCGACCGGCAAGGCCTTGCCGCTTGCCGCTGCGCCCGCGTCCTCCACGCTTGCCGGGTCCGTACCTTCGGGAAGCGCCGGCACCCCGTCCGTCCCCTCCGAAGCCGCCTCTTCGGCCATCGGTTCGCGGCTGCTGGCGGTCAGCTTTTTCAGCGCTTCGGCGAAGTCCGCAGGCACGCTGCGGCCCGCCTCGAGCGTCGGCAGCCCTTCGAGGGCGATGCCCGATGCGTCGAGCGGTCTGGCAGGAGTGAGGTTGAGAGATAGCGCTGTCATCGAGGCCCCGTCGGTTGGTCGGGGGCGGATATTCAAGATGCGTGCCAAGCGCGGCGCACGCGGCCCAGGTTTCAGCGGGAAGCGAGTTTTTCGCGCAAGGTCTGCGCGGCCTCGCGGTAATCCTCTTCGGCCCGCTTGCGCCTGCGCTCGGTCTGCGCGAGCGCGGCGAGCGAGGCTTCGGACTGGCTGCGCGCATCCTTTGCATGGCGCTCCGCCATGTGGCTGAGATCGCGCAGATGGCTGCTCATCGCGCCCGCCCGGCGCAGGCTTTGTGCGTCGGTCGCGTCGGTGGCGCTGGCATAATGCGCGGCGAGGGCGCGGGTCTTGGCCGACACCGCATCGAGCCGCGCGCGCTGCGCCTCGGCCTCGGCGGCGGCGAGCGCGGACTGGCGCTGCTCGACCGTGCGGACCCGCTCGATCAACCGGGTGCGTCTGAGGCGGCGCTGTTCAGCCGTCATCGCCCATCAGGTCCTGCAAGCCGCCGACCGCTTCGAACAGCGAGACATGCTCGGCGAAATCCTGGCCGAGAAAGTCCGACATCGGCCCGTGCATCGCGATCGCCCTGTCGAGCGTCGCGTCCTGTCCGGGGCGATAAGCGCCCATCAGCACCAGGTCGCGGTTCTCCTCGTACACGGCGTTGAGCGCGCGGAACTTGCGCGCCGCGACAACATGTGCGGGCGGGACGATATCGTTCATCACGCGGCTGAGCGATGCGCCGACGTCGACCGCGGGGTAACGCCCGCGCTGGGCGATATCGCGCGAGAGCACGACGTGCCCGTCCATGATCGATCGGGCGGTATCGACCACCGGATCGTTCTGGTCGTCGCCATCGGCAAGGACTGTGTAGATGCCGGTTATGGCCCCGCCGCTTTCGGCCGAATTGCCCGCGCGTTCGATCAGCTTGGTGATCGTCGAAAGGGCCGAAGGCGGATAGCCGCGCGCGGCGCCGGGTTCGCCCAGCAGCATGCCGATCTCGCGCGCGGCGTGCGCCACGCGGGTCAGGCTGTCGAGGATGAGAAGGACCTTCTTGCCCTGCGCGCGCATTTCCTCGGCAATCGAGGTCGCGAGCATCGCGCCGCGCAGGCGCAGGTTTGCGGCGTGGTCTGCCGGAACCGCGACGATCGCGGTGCGCTTGCCGGCTGGCCCGCTCATGTGACGGGCGACGAAATCGGAGACTTCGCGGGCGCGCTCGCCGATCAGGCCGACGACGATCGCGTCGGCTTCTGCGCCGCCCACGATCATGTCCATCAGGACCGACTTGCCGACGCCCGAGCCCGCCATGATGCCCACGCGCTGGCCGACGCCCAGCGTCGTCAGAGCGTTGAGCGAGCGGATGCCGGTATCGAAGGGCTGCGAGACGCTGGTCCGGTCGAGCGCGCCGGTGCGCCGCCCGCCCGCCGGCCATTCGCGGCTGGCATGGACGGGGCCGCCGCCGTCGATGGGTGCGCCCGAGGCATCGACCGCGCGGCCCAGATATTCCTTGCCGACCGAGAGCATGCCGGGCTTGCCTTCGGGCCGCACCATCGCACCCGGGCGCAGCAGCACCGTGTCGCCCAGCATCATCATGATCGTGTGGCCGTTGCGAAAGCCGATCGCTTCGGCGAGATGCGGCTGTCCGCCGCCATGGACGATCGAACACAGCGTGCCGATCGGAACGCCGAGCCCGCTGACCTCGATCAGCCCGCCATCGCAGGCGACGACGCGCCCGAAGCGCCGCGGGGCGAGATCGACCGAACCGCCCGAGAAACCGTCGAGCGTGTCATCGAGCAGGTCCAGCATGGGGTCGGTCGGCATCGGGCCGGTCAGCATTGCGTCGGTCAGCATTGCGCGAGCGCTTCGGCGATGGCCTGGCGCCACTGCGCCGGGCCGTCCTCTACCCCGCCATCCTCGGTATCGATCCGCAGCGCGCCGCGTTCGATCGCGGGGTCGGGCACCAGCGTCAGCTTCGGATCGACCAGCGGCAGGACCAGCGCATGGTCGCTCGGGTTGAGGCGGATGATGCGCTCGTCGGTCTTGCGCTGGAGCAGCGCGGCGGCCGCTTCCACCCGGCGGTGGAGCCCGTCGATATCGAGCGCGAGCGGCAGGACGGCGTCTTCGCACAAGGCGATCACGGTTTCCCGCAGGCGTTCGCGCAGGGCCTGGCCGCTCTCTTCGTCGAAGCGGGCGAAGGCGAGCGTGATGGCCTCGCGCGCGGCGTCTTCCTCGGCACGCTGCGCGGCTGCTTCCTGCATCGCCTCGGCGCGTCCTTCCTCGCGGCCCCGGGCATGCGCATCGGCGACCGGGTCGACCGTGTCGGCACCCTCGGTCTTTGCCGCCGCCATCGGGGCATGGTCCGCGTAATAGGCCGAGCTGCGGGTGAAGCCGCGCCGTTCGCGCAGTTCGCTGACCGGCAGCCTATACGTAGTCATCGTCGGCATCGCCCATGATCAGTTCGCCGTCCGCGATCAGCCGCTTGGCGACCGCGATCACCTCGCGCTGGGCGGCTTCGACATCGGCGCGCTTGATGCGGCCCATCGTCTCGATCTCGTCGCGCAGGCCGTCGGCGGCGCGGGTCGACATGGCGCCGTAGAACAGCTCGCGATCGTCCTCGGCCAGGCCGCGCAGCGAGTTGATCAGCGTCTCGCTCTCGACCTCGCGCAGCAGCATGCCGATCTGCTTGGTGTCGAGCGCGAACAGATGCTCGAACTTGAACATCTCGTTCTCGAGCTGCTGGTGCAGCAGCTTGTCGATCTGGCCGATCTTCGGCATCACTTCCTTTTCCACGCTGCGATGCGCGCGGTTGATGATCTCGGCCGCGTTCTTGACCCCGCCCATGGTCAGCGGGACCGAGCCGTGACGGCGCTCGATCATCCCCTCGATCGTTTCTTCGAGGATCGCGATCGCCTGGCGCGAGACCGGGCCCAGCCGGGCGACGCGGTGCAGGACAGGCGTGTGCAGGTGGCGCGGCAGCGCGGCGAGCGTGGCGGCGGCGGTGTCCGTATCGAGCTGCAGCAGCAGCACCGCGATCGCCTGCGGATGCTCTTCGGCGAGCATTTCCGCGATCACCTCTGGATCGAGCCAGCGCAGCACGGCGAGCGTCGGCGAGGGCTCTTCCTTCTGTTCGGGCGCGACCTGCCGGATCAGGCTGTCGGCCTTCATGTCGCCGACGGCGCTGGTCAGCATCCGCTTGACGCTGCTGATCCGGCCATGCGCGGAGATCGCGCCATTGTCGATCGAGCGCGAGAAGCCGGAGATCGCATCGGAAATCGCATGCGGGTCGATTTCGCCCAGCGAGCACATGCGCGCGGCGAGCTGGCGCAGTTCCTCGGGCTCCATCTGAGAGAGGATCGCGGTCGCGTCATCCTCGCTCATCAGCATGATCATGATCGCCGCGCGGTCGATCCCGGCGATCGTTGGCGGGAGCGGGGGCTGGGCCGGGCTCTGGGGTGCCATGTCGCTCATCGTGCGGCCCCTTCGGCCATCTGGCCCGGCACGGGTTCGGCGAGCATGCGGCGCAGGGCGAGGACCGCGTCCTGCGGCTGTTCGCGCGCGAAGCGCTGTGCCAGCTCGATCTGCGCGTCGAGGTCTTCGCGGTCATAGCCGCTTTCGGGCGGCATGATCCGGACCGCGCTCTCGCCATCGGCGCCGGGAAGGGCGTCGGCTTCGGCCTTGCCGGCCTTGCCGCGCGCCATCTTCATCAGCGGACGGACCACGAAGATCAGCACCAGCAGCACCGCGATCAGCGCGACGCCGTTGCGGACCATCATCGCGAACCAGCCGGTTTCGTAGAAGGGCGGTTCCTCGGCGACGACCTCGGTGAAGGGGCGCATGACCACGGTGACGATATCGCCGCGTTCCTCGCGCGCGCCCACGGCGGCGGAGACGAGATCCTCGATCTTCTGGATGTCCGCCGCGCTCGTATTCTCGAGCGCATTCTGGTCGATCGCCACCGCGACCGAGACATGCTTGAGCGCGCCGGGCGTGAGATTGGACACCGAGACTTCGCGGCCCAGTTCGTAGGTCCGCGAGGCGGAGACGTCCGCCGGGCCCTGCTGCGCCTCTGCCGGAGGAGTGTCCTCCGGGGCGCCGTCGCGCAGCTGCGGATCGGCGGGCGGCTGGTTGGCGGTCGCGCCCGGAATGCCGCCGGCCTGCGTCTGCGGCATCTGCGTTTCCTGCGTCGTCTCGCGCCGCACCGCGCCATCCTTGTCGTAGCTTTCGCGCGCCGAAGTGACCTCGTTCATGTCGAGCTCGACCTGCACCTGGCTGGAAAAGGCCTGCGCGCCGATCATGGGGGCGAGCAGTTGGTCGACCTGCGCGGTCAGCTTCGCTTCCATCTGCGATTGCAGGTCCAGCCGTTCGCTGTTCGCGCCGCTGCTGCCGCGGTCGGTCAGCAGCTTGCCGTGCTGGTCGACCACGCGCACCGCGTCGATCGACAGGCCGGGGACCGAACCCGCGACCAGATTGACGATTGCGGCAACCTGGCTGTCGGCCAGCTGGCGACCGCGCGCCATGCGCACCATGATCGATGCCGAAGGGGCCACGTCCTCGCGCACGAAAACCGACCGTTCGGCCTTGGCGACATGGACGCGGACCGATTCGACGCCCTCGATTTCCTGGATGGTGAGCATCAGCTCACGCTCCTGCGCCGCGCGCAGGCGATCGCCCTCCAGCGTCCGGCTGGCGCCGAGCGGGAGGTTTTCGAGCATGTCCGAACCGGTCTCGGGCGCGGCGACCGCGCCGTCGGAGGCGACCAGCATGCGCGCGCGATAGAGGTCGCCCTCGCTGACGGTCAGCGTGCCGGTATTGTTGTCGATCTGGTAGCCGATGCCCGCCTGATCGAGGCTGGCGACCACGGCGGCCCGGCTCGCATCGTCGAGCGAGGAATAGAGCACGCGCTGCGGCCCCGGGGCGAGCGTCGCCCACAGCAGGGCCGCGACGCCGAGGCCGGCCATGCCGACAAACCACGGCAGCACCTTGCGGACCAGCGGCTGGCCGACGAAGGCCCGCGCGCGATCCCCCATGCCGCCGCTGCCCGAGGTCAGCGGTTCGAGGATCGAGCCGCGTCCGGGAGGCGGAGGCGCGCCCTGCGGAGCATTATTGGCGGGAACGAGACCGGCCATCTATCAGACCCCCATCCGCATGATTTCCTGATAGGCGCTGAGCAACTTGTTGCGCACCTGCAGGGTTGCTTCGAAGGCGACGCCCGATTCCTGGCGGGCGAGCATGACCTTGGCGATGTCGGTGACTTCGCCGCGTTCGTAGGCGGCGGTGATCTCGCCCGAGCGCTGCTGCGCGGCGTTCACGCCGTCGAGCGCGCTTCTGAGCGAATCCGCGAAGCCCCCGCTTTCCTGCGTCGGTTGGACCTCGGTCGGCGCGGCCGCCTTGTCCTGGTGCAGCTCCTGCAGGACCGAGGATCGCTCGATGATCTGCTGGCGCAGCGCCATCACCTGATTGATGGCCCCGCCCGCACCGGCACCCGATACGGGGTTCATCGTGCACCCCCTACGGCGATGCCGGCTTCACGGAACGAGGCGAGGCGATAGCGCAAGGTGCGCTCGGAGATGCCGAGCTGCTTTGCGGCTTCGGCGCGGCGGCCGTTGCACGCATCGAGCGTTTCCATGATCGCATTCGCTTCGGATTCGCGGACGATCTTCGAAAGCCTGCGCGCGCCGCTCTCCTTCACCTCGTAGACGCCCTGATAGACCGGCTGTTCTGCGACAGGGGCAGGGGACGCTTCCTGCGCCGCGACCGAGCGGACCGGCGTGTCGAACACGATGTGCTCGGTCGAGATCGCGCTCTTGCCCTGCGCCAGCAGCAAGGCGCGACGGATGACGTTTTCCAGCTCGCGCACGTTGCCCGGCCACTTGTGGCTGCGCAGGACCGACAGCGCGCTTTCGGACAGCCACGGAACGGGCTGGCCCTTGGTGCGATGGCGCAGGATCATCGCAAAGGCGAGCGGGGCGATGTCGCCCGTACGTTCGGCCAGCGGATTGAGCGTCATCGGAAAGACGTTGAGCCTGTAGAAAAGGTCTTCGCGAAACCGGCCGGCAGCCACTTCGGTGGGCAGGTCGCGGTTCGCGCAGGCGATGACCCGCACGTCGACCTTGACCGGGCTGGTCGCACCGATCGGCACGACTTCGCCTTCCTGCAGCGCGCGCAGCAGCTTGGCCTGCAGCGGCAGCGGCATTTCGGCGATCTCGTCGAGCAGCAGCGTGCCGCCGTCGGCGGCGCGGAAGAAGCCTTCGCCGTTCGCATTCGCGCCGGTGAAGGAGCCTTTTTCATGGCCGAAGAGCAGTGCTTCCAGCATGGTTTCCGGGATCGCGGCGCAATTGAACGCGATGAAGGGCTTGTCGCAGCGCTCGCTGCGCTGGTGGATGAATTTAGACAGAACTTCCTTGCCGGTGCCGGTCGGCCCGTGGATCAGCACGGGAATGTCGGTCCGCGCGAGGCGATCGGCCAGCGAGAGGACCGCCAGCGACACCGGATCGGCGGCCACGGGGCCGCCATCGGCGCACAGCAGAGCGACCAGCGCGCCGATCGTCGATTCGCTGGCAGCGTCGGTGTAGCGGATCGTGCCGCCCTTGCCGGCCAGTTCGATCCCGTTCGCATCGCCTTTTTCGAGCACGATGGTGCGTCCCTCATGGGCGCTTTTCGGATCGGCTGCGTCGACCAGCTGGACCGGTCGATCGAAAAACAGCGATGTTGCGATCCCCGTCAGTCGCGATGCCACGGCACCATGCGCACGCGCACAGCGCGCCGTTTCGTTAACCCCAATCATGACCGCCCCGTTCCACCCTATTAGCGTCGTTTCCCCGAGGCAGGTTTTTGCCGGTGGACGAACAAGATGTACTTACTTTTAGTCCCCGTGATTTTACCCTGGGTAGAAACACCTAGGCGAGGATGTTTTTCGGCCCAAGCCCTTAACTTCCCGAGATGCGTGCCGGTCTGTGTCCCAGCTGCTGCGAACCGATCCACCCCACGGCAGTGACCTTTTTTGTCAGGGAGACTACGGAAATGAGCGTAATCAACACCAACATCAGCGCGATGAAAGCTGCGAATGCGTCGTCGTCGGCCAACAAGGCTCTGGGCGTCGCGATGGAGCGTCTGTCGACCGGCAAGCGCATCAACTCGGCCAAGGACGACGCGGCCGGCCTCGCGATCGCCACCAGCATGACCTCGCAGGTCCGCGGCATGAGCCAGGGCATCCGCAACGCGAACGACGGCATCTCGATGGCGCAGACCGCCGAAGGTGCGCTGAACGAAGTGACCAACATGCTGCAGCGTCAGCGCGAGCTGACCGTCCAGGCGTCCAACAACACCTATGCGGCGGGCGACCTCGCGAACCTCAAGTCCGAAATGGACGCACTGAACACGCAGATCGGCAACATCCTCGGCAACACAGAATTCAACGGCCAGAAACTGTTCGACGCGTCTGCCGGTACCGCCGGCGTCGTGACGATCCAGGCCGGTGCGAACGAAACCGACACCGTCGACATCGACCTGTCGGCCGACCTCACCGCCGACGCCGATCTCGCCGCTGCTGCCGCAGTCGACGTAACCGCGCTGGCGGCGGGCGACATCGCCCTCTTCGACACCGCGATCGAAACGGTCTCGACCGTTCGTGCGGGCCTCGGTGCCACGCAGAACCAGCTCGAATCGGCGGTGACGAACCTCAACAACAACATCACCAACCTCTCCGATGCGCGTTCGCGGATCGAAGATACCGACTACTCGGCCGAAACCACGGCTCTCGCCAAGGCGCAGATCCTCAGCCAGGCTTCGGGCGCCATGCTGGCCCAGGCCAACCAGAGCCAGCAGAACGTCCTTTCGCTGCTGCGCTAAGTCCAAGCTTACCAACCAACAACAAGGCGGATGGCCCGTCGCTTTCGAGCGGCGGGCCATTTGCGTTTGCGGGGTCGAGGCATCCGCCTCCGGCATGAGTCTGCCGCTGGCATGTGGCGAGCGACGCCGGGGCAGGCGCAGGAGCAATCCAGGGGGCCTGCCGGGTTTCGCCGACTGAGGGGGGCAGCCGGGGCGCCCGCAGCCCGATGCAACCCCTCCCGCTCCCCTGACACGAAGACGCAATCTGCCTTCTGCATGCAGGGGCATCGGTCGATAGCGGAACGTCGTAAGGCGAAGTCATTTCCGGCCTGCGAGGCGGCCACTCACCGGCTGGATCGACGTCGGTGCTCCGGTGCCACGGCACTGGAAATGCCTGCACCTGTGCGAAGTGGAGGCAGGGGCGGCTGGCTGGCCGAGGCCCTGTAGCGCCCCCGGCATCAAGCGGCGGAGGCCCCGGGTTCGGCGCCCGGTTCGGGCGGCCGGCTTCGCGGTCGCGGAGCTTGGAAAGGCCATTCCTTCCCGCTTCATTTACTTTCGATGTTCACCGCAACCCTTAACCAGTTGCGTTAAGCGGGAAGCGAAACCGTATTCGGCGCGCTTTCCCTGCCTCTCCCGCGGCTGAACCCCGATAATCCCTACCGGCTCCCGGGGCCTATCGCCGGGCCGCTTCAGCCCACGTGCGGACCCGCCCTCAGTTGGCGAGTACGATCGAGATCCGGCGGTTGCGCGGGTCGGACGGATCGTCCTTCACGAGGAGTTCGGTATCGGCCACGCCCTCGATGCGGCGGAAGCTCGCATCGGGAATGCCTTCGTTCATGAGCGTCTGGCGCGTCGCCTCGGCGCGCCCGGCGGAGAGCGACCAGTTGTTGATCCGGCCCGGGTGCTTCCACGGCAGGCTGTCGGTATGGCCGCGCACGATGATCTTGCGGTCCTCCGGCTCGATCGCCAGCGCGATCGCTTCGAGCAGCGCGGTCGCCTCGCGCGTGAGCACGGTCGTGCTCAGATTGAACATCGAGAAATCGGCATCGTCGACCAGGTCGATCCGCACGCCCTCGGTCGTGTCGACCATCTTGATCTGGCTCATCAGCTTGGCGAGCTTGGGATCTTCGGCGAGCTTGTTCCGGGTCCGCGCCGTGATCCGCTCGATCATGCGCGCCGCTTCCTTCGGCCCGCCGATCGAATCGCGCGGGATCGTGATGCCCTCGTTGCCCGTCTGACCCTGCCGGTTCGGATAGTCGTCGACATCGGTCAGCGAGGCTCCGGCAAGAAGGCCGTTCGCGCCTGCGCCGCTGTCCTTGATCTTGACAAGGGTGGGCGTGAAATAGTCGGCCAGCCCCCGGCGCTGGTCGTCGGTCGTCGCGCCGAGCAGCCACAGCAGGAGGAAAAAGGCCATCATCGCTGTTACGAAGTCCGCATAGGCGACCTTCCAGGCCCCGCCGTGATGCCCCGCTTCGATCACCGTCACTTTCTTGACGATGATCGGCGGGCGGTTGTCCCCGTCGCTGCCCATGTCAGCGACCCCGCAGCGCGTCGAGCAGTTCGGTCAGGCCGGGGCGCACGCTGTGGCCGAGGCTGGAGCGCGCGCTTTCCACCACCAGCGGTTGCGGATGGCCGTAGAGCGAGGCGATGATCACCTGCTTGACCGCGTGGAAGATCTGCTCGTCCTGCTCGATCACCTGCTTGAGGCGGCTGGCCAGCGGGCCGACCACGCCATAGGCGAGCAGCACGCCGAGGAAGGTGCCGACGAGCGCGGCGCCGATCATCTTGCCCAGCACTTCGGGCGGCTGGTCGATCGAGCCCATCGTCTTCACCACACCCAGCACGGCGGCGACGATGCCGAGCGCGGGCAGCGCATCGGCCAGCGATTGCAGCGCATGCTGTGGTTCGTGCAGTTCGTGGAAATGCGTCTTCATCGCATTGTCCATCACCTCTTCGACCGCATGCGTTTCGAGCGTGCCCGACGACACCACCAGCAGCGTCAGCGTGTCGCTGACCAGCGCGATCAGCGGCTTGTTCTTCAGGAGGTTGGGATATGCGCTGAAAATGGTCGAGTTCTCGGGCTCGTTCACATGGCTTTCGAGCGCCACGGGCCCGTCGGTCTTGAGCACCTTCATCAGCTGGGTGGTCAGCGCGATCGCGTCGATATGGTCCTGCTTGGTGTGCCGCGGGCCCTTGAAGATCTTGCCGAAAGCGCCGCCGATCGCCTTGAGGTGGTGGAGCGAATTGCCCGCGACCAGCGCACCCACGGCCGCGCCGCCGATGATCATCATCTCGTAGGGCAGGGCGTGCAGCACCGGGCCCATAGCCCCGCCGCTGAGCACGAAGCCCCCGAAGACCATCACCATCAGAACAAGAATGCCGACAATCGCGTACATGAATCGAAATCCCCCTAGGCCCGCGCGATCAGCGCAGCATCGAAAACAGGTTGAGGTTGGCGAGTCGCACGAAGCTCGACTGGCTGGCCTCTAGGACGGTCAGCATTTCCTGAAGGCGGGTCATGGTCACCGCCGGGTCGGCACCGCCGACGCTCGAGCGTTCGTCCGCGATTCGCTCCAGATTGCCGGTCCGCCGATCCGACATCAGCTCGAGCCACGCCATCCGCGAGCCGAGCACGGTCTGGGCGGTCGTCACCTTCTCGAAACCGGTGTCGAGCGTCGAGAGGCCTTCGCGCGCCGCGTCGGCCGCCGCCTGGCCGCCGCCGCGCAGCGCCGCGGAGAGCGCGGAAAGCTCGGCAAACAGGTCGGTCTTCGTGCCGTCCGGATTCTCGAAGGCGAACACTTCGGGGCCGGTATTGCCAGGCGTGATCGCCTGGCCGTCGCCGATCTCGATCTCGTCGAGCGTGGCGGTGCCGACATAGGTCGCGGCACCGGTGGCGGCGTCGATATCGTAGGCAGAGCCGATCGCCTGGCCGCCGAACAGCGCATGGCCTGCGGCGTTGCGTCCGTTCGCGACGCCGAGCAGATTGGTCCGCAGCCCGTCGAGTTCGGTCGCGATCGAGACGCGCTGTTCGTCGCTCGTGGTCGCGTTGGCCGCCTGCAGCGTCAGTTCGCGCGCGCGGCTGATCATCACCGCGACCTGGCCCAGCGCCTCGTCGGTGAACTTGAGATTGTTCTCGGCGCTTTCCGAATTGCGCGTGTCGACCTTGCTCACGCGCTCTTCGCGCTCGAGCATCCGCAGGCGCGCCGCGGCAACCGGATCGTCGGAGGATTTCTCCAGCCGCTCGCCCGTGCCGATCTGCTTCTGCAGGGTTTCGGCGCGCCCGCGCAACGACGAGATCTGGGTCGCCGAACGCTCGTAGAAGGCGCCGGTGCTCAGGTTGATCATCGGCCGACTCCCAGCAGCGTGTCGAAGATATCGCTCGCGACCTGCATGGCCCGGCCCGAAGCCTGGAATGCCTGCTGGTAGCGGATGAGATTGGCGGCCTCGTTGTCGAGATCGACGCCGGACTGTTCTTCCAGCGCGATCCGCGCGGAGGAGGCGATCGTTTCCAGCGCGCCCTGGGTGACCTGCCGCCCGGCGACCTTGCTCGACACGTCGAACAGGATCGTGTTGATGCCCTCGGCCGGGTTGGCCGCGCTCAGCGCCTGGCGCATCTCGGTCAGGTTCTGCTGGTTGCGATCATTCGCGGGCGAGCCCGCGGGTGCCGTCGCCAGCCCGGAGCCGCTCGTCAGGACCACTCTCAGCGAGGCCGCGGTGGTGCCTGCGAACATCGGCTGGCCGGCACTGCCGTCCAGCGCGACGCCGTTCGCCTGCGCTGCGTTGATCGTGGTCGCGATCGATTCGGCCGCCGCGTCGAGCCGGGTGCCGATCGCGGCGAGGTCGCCGAGCGCAAGGGCCGCGCCGGTCAGGCTACCCGATGCCGGCGAGACCGCCTGCCCGTTAAGGGTGAAGGACATCGTGCCGTCGGCAGCGATCGCTGAAGCCACCTTGCCCGCCGTGCCGCCTGCGACGAACGGCGTGCCCGGACTGGCGCCGAGGCCGACTGCAACCGTGCCGTCGGACGCGAAGGTCGTGCTGACGCTGGCCAGCGCGCTCATCCGTTCGAGCAGGTTGTCCCGCTGGTCGAGCAGCGCGGCCTGATCGTTGCTGCCGAAGCCCGACCGCGCGAGCCGCAGGTTCACCCGTGCGAGTTCGGCGCCGTAGGTGTTGAGGTTCTCGACGTCGGCCTGCGCATTGAAATGCAGTCCGTCGCGCACCGAGGCGAGGCTGCCAGCGGTGATGTTGAACTTGCTCGCCAGCGTTTCGGCTTCGGCAACCACCGCCGCGCGGCGTGCGCTGTCGGTCGGATCGCCGGTAAGCTGCTGCAGCGTGGCTTCGAATTCCACGATCGAGTCGAAGATGCCCGCCTGTTCGACCGCGGCTTCGATGTTCTGCAGGCCCGACAGCTCGACATTGGCGCGTTCGAGATCGGCTTGCGTGCGGCGCAGCTCGGCCTGGCGGAAGGAATCGGCGTTGCGGCGGACCTCGCCCACGCGCGAGCCGGAGACCGAGATGTCGCTGCCACGGCCCGCGATGCTGCCGCCCGAGACCTCCTCGATCCGGACGCTGCGACGCACGTAGCCGTCGGTCGAAGCATTGGCGATGTTGTTCGCCGTGACTTCGAGCGCGCCGCGCGCCGCACGGGCGCCGCTGGCGCCAATGGAAAGGAGATCGGAAGCCATCTACTCGTTCGCCCCCGGCGAGTGTTCGTGTGGCAGGAAGCGTGCGAGCTGCCGCTCGATCGCATCCGCGAAACCGAGCTGGCCGGACGACGCGGCAATGTCTGCAAACCGCTCATCGCGCATTTCGGTAAACGTCTCGTCACCATTTTCGAAAAGGTCGTTCCCGCCGAAATCGGTCGAGCGCGCCGAGGAGAGCATCTGGCGCAGCAGGATCGCTTCGAACTGCTGCGCGGCTTCGCGCAGTTCCTGCCGCTCGGTGGCAGCTGCGGAGCGCTCGCCCCCGATTGGCGTGGGCTGGCGTACCAGCGAAAAATCCATGGGTGTCAGCGCGGTCATATCACCACCACCTCGGCGGTCAGCGAACCTGCCTGTTTGAGCGCTTCGAGGATCGCGACCAGATCGGCCGGGCTGGCACCCAGCATGTTGAGCGCGTCGACCACGTCGGCGAGGTTGGCGCCCGCGGGCAGCGGGGTCACATAGCCGCCGCTCTGGCTCGCCTCGATATTGCTGTTCGGTTCCAAGGCCGTGCGACCGCGCGAGAAGGGCGCGGGCTGCACGATCGTGGGGTTCTCGTCGATCCGCACCACCAGGCTGCCGTGGCTGACGGCGGCGGGCGCGAGTCGCACCGCGCTGGAGATCACGATCGTGCCGGTGCGGGAGTTGACGATCACCTTGGCCGCGCGCTCGGCGGGCGTGATGTCGAGCATCTCGATCTCGGCCATGATCGTGGCGCGCGTGTCGGCACCGGGCGGCAGGGCGAGGGCCAGCGTAACCCCATCCTCGATCCGCGCCATGCCGGGGAAGCGATCATTGATCGCATCGCGCACGCGGCTGATGGTGAGGAAGTCGGCATGGAACATGTTCCAGCGCAGCACTTCGGTGAAGTCGAAATTGGTGCTCACCGCGCGTTCGACGCTGGCTCCATCCGAAATGCGGCCCACGGTCGGCACGTTGACGGTCAGCTTGGATCCGTCATTGGCCGAAATGCCGAGCCCGCCGACGGTCAGGTTGCCCTGCGCCATTGCGTAGATCTCGCCGTCGGCACCATAAAGGGGCGTCAGGATCAGCGCGCCGCCGCGCAAGGACTTGGCCTTGCCGATGGTCGACACGGTGATGTCGATCCGCTGGCCGGGCTTGGCGAAGGCGGGCAGGTCGGCGGTGATCAGCACGGCGGCCGCGTTCTTCAGCGCCGGATTGACGCCGGGTGGCAATTGCAGGCCGAGCCGGCCCGAAACGCCGCGCATGGCCTGCGTCGCATAGGCGAAATTGTCGTCGCCCGTGCCGTCGAGGCCGACCACGATGCCGTAGCCGGTCAGCTGGTTGGAACGAACCGACTGGAACTGGCCGATGTCGCGTACCCGCTCCGCCGAGGCGGCGGAGGGCATAGCCAGCGCGAGGCAGGCGGCGATCAGGGTGAAGATGCGGATCATGGCTGTCGGCTCCGGATCAGAACGGCGAAACGACGTTGAAGAAGCGCGACAGCCAGCCGGGTCTGCTCGACTGCTGCACGGCGCCTTCGCCGCTGTAGGAGATGCGCGCGTCGGCGACGCGGATCGAGGAGATGCGGTTGTCCTGATCGATATCGGCCAGCCGGATGATGCCCGACACTTGGACCCATTCCTCGCCCTGGCTCAGCTGCATCACCTTCTCCCCGCGCACGAAGGCCGTGCCGTTGGGGCGGACATCGGCGATGGTGACGGTCAGGTCGCCGCGCAGCGTCGAGGTCTGCGCCGCATTGCCCTGTCCGTTGAACGACGACCCGGCCGAGGCGCTGAGGTCGCCCTGATCGATCCCGACGAAATCGGGCAGCGTCAGGCCGGCGCTGCCGTCGCGCGTGGTCTTGCTGCTGGTCGCCTTGCTCGTGACGGTCCGCTCGACCAGCACGATGGTGACGAGATCGCCGACCTGCGAGGCGCGGTTGCCGTTGTAGAGCGGTGCATAGCCGTGCGAAGCCTGGTAGATCGCGCCATCGGTGCTCGGCGGCGCGGCATAGGTGGGCGGCGGGGCCGGCGGCAGCGCCGCGGCAAAGCCCGCTGGGCGCGTGCTTGCGCCACAGGCGGCCAGCGCAAAAGCGATGGGCAGGGCGATGAGGATGCGGGTGTTCATATGAAGAGGCCTCACAGCGTCTGGTTGGCGTTGCGCAGCATCTCGTCGACGGCGGACACCATCTTGGAGCTGATCTCGTAGGCGCGCTGCGCCTCGATCATGGCCACCAGTTCCTCGACGATGTTGACGTTCGACCCCTCGAGCATGCCCTGGCGGATCTGGCCGCGCCCGCCTTCGCCCGCGACGCCCAGTTCGGCCGCGCCGCTGGCCGCGGTTTCGGCGAGGAAGTTGTCGCCCAGCGCCTGCAGGCCTGCGGGGTTGGTGAAGCGCGCGATCTGGATCTGACCGAGCTCGGTCGGCTCGGCTTCGCCGTTGATGGTCGCGGAAACGGTGCCGTCGGGCGAGATCGAGATCGCGGTCGCGCCTTCGGGCACGGTGATTTCGGGCTGCACGGTGAAGCCCTGCTGGGTGACGAGCATGCCCTCGGCGGAGCGGGTGAAATTGCCCGCGCGGGTGTAGGCGGTGCGCCCGCCCGGCATCGCGATCTGGAAGAAGCCATCGCCGTCGAGCGCGAGGTCGAAGGCATTGCCCGTGGTGTCGAGCGTGCCCTGCGTCATGATCTGGCTGGTCGACTGGATCGCGACCCCGGTGCCCAGGTTCAGGCCTTCGGCATAGGCGGTCTCGCCCGAGGACTGCTGCCCCGCCACGCGCGCATCCTGATAGGCGAGCGTCGCGAAATTCGCGCGGTCGCGCTTGAAGCCGGTGGTGCCGACGTTCGCCAGGTTGTTGGCGATCACGCGCATCCGTGCGTCTTGCGCTTCGAGCCCGGTGCGGGCGACCTGGAGAGCTGAGGTGGGCATAGTATTGGTCCTCTGTGAGCTTTTACGCTTAGGTCATGCGCATCAGTTGGGCGCCGCTCTCGTCGAGCTGGCGGGCGGTCGACACCATCTTGGAGCGCATGGCGAACAGCCGCTGCTCTTCGATCATGGCGACCAGAATTTCGGTCGGCTTGACGTTGGATTGCTCGAGCGCGCCGGTGTGCACGCGCGCCTCTTCGTCGGTCGGCAGGATGCCGCCGCCTTCCACCCGGAACAGGCCGTCGAGGCCCTTGGCGATCGGCGATCCTTCCCAGCTGGCCAGCTTGATCCGCCCGACTTCGGCGGGCGGCGCTTCGGGCGCATCGGGATCGGTCCGCGTTACCGTGCCGTCTTCGGAAATGGAGATGCGGCCACCCGGTGGGACCGTGATCGGTCCCGTGTCCCCCAACACCGGGTGGCCTCCTCCCGTCACCAGCAGCCCGGTGGCCGTCAGCGACAAATCTCCGCGGCGGGTATAGGCTTCGGTGCCGTCCTGCGCCTGCACGGCCATGAGCGACTCGGTCGCCATCGCGATATCGAGCTCGCGGCCGGTTTCCATGATTTCGCCGCCAGACATGTCTGCGCCCGTGACCCGCGCGACCTGCATCGCGCGCGCCTCGTTCGGGTGGCCTTCGATGGTCATCGCGCGCTGCTCGATCAGCTCGGCCCGGAAGCCCAGCGTGTTCGTGTTCGCCATGTTGCTGGCGATCGCGCGCTGCCGATCCATCGAGGCCTGCATCCCCGAAAGCGCAGTATAGATGAGGCGGTCCATCTATCAGGTCCGCAGGTTGATGACGGTCTGCGAGATCTGGGTGGCGGTGTCGATCGCCTTGGCGTTGGCCTGGAAGTTGCGCTGCGCGGTGATCAGACCGACCAGTTCCTCGGCAATGTCGACGTTGGAGCGTTCGAGCGAACCCGACAGCAGCGCGCCGTACTGGCCGGAGCCCGGCGCGCCGTAGCTTGCCGCGCCCGAAAAGCCGGTGCTCTGCCAGTTGGCCGAACCGATCGGCTTGAGGCCGTTGGGCGCCATGAAGGATGCGAGCGCGACCATCCCGATCGGCTGCACGGATCCATCGGCATAGGAAGCGCGCACCACGCCATCCTTGCCGACCGACACGCCCGCATAGGCGGCATCGGCATCGTTGGTGGCAGGGATATGTGCATCCTGCAGCGTCGGGTTGGCGAGATCTCCGGTAGGTGCGCCGAATTCGTCGACCGCGTAGACCTGCAGCCGGTTGCCATTGGTGTCGACGATGCCGCCGTTCTCGTTCATCGCGAACGAGCCTGCGCGGGTGTAGATCGTGCCGCCGTTCTCGTCACGCAGGGTGAAGAAGCCGTCACCGGTGATCGCGACGTCGAGCGCCGAGCCGGTCTGTTCGATCGGACCCAGCGAGAAATTCTGCGAGATCGCTTCGACCGAGGCACCGATGCCCTGGATCGTGCGCGGGTTGGCATTGGCCGAACCGGCGACGATTTCGGCGAATTCGGTGCGTCCGCGCTTGAACCCGTAGGTTTCCGAGTTGGCGATGTTGTGCGCGATAGTGCCGAGCGAGGACTGCGCGTTCTTGAGTCCGTTGAGCGAGGTGTAGAAGGACATGTGCGGTCTCCCGTTAGGCGTCGTTGGCGGCCGGGCTGTCGCCCTCGGCCTTGGAGGCGGTGATCAGCGCGTCGAGCTTGTCGACGATCTGTTCGAGCGTGGCGTTGGTTTCGGAGCTGTTCGCGAGCGAGGAGAACTGCGCCATCTGCGCGAGCATGTCGGTGTTATCGACCGGCTCGAACGGGTCCTGCTGCTGAACCTGGACGGTCAGCAGGCGCAGGAAATCGGTCGAGCCGAGATCGTCCATGCCGCGTCCCGGGTTGCGGGCAGCGCCGGTTGCGCCGTCGCTCAGTGGATTGACTGGTGTGATCATTTCATCCTCATCGTTTCGAGCATCAGTTGCTTGGCGGTCGACATGGCCTCGATCATGTTCGAATACTGGCGCGAGGCTTCGAGCATCTCGATCATCTCGGCGTTCTCATCGACCGGCGATTCCCAGACATCGCCGTTCTCGTCGGCCAGCGGGTGGCCCGGATCGTGGCGGCGGGTCGGCATGGCGTCCGATCGCACGACGCGATCGACCGCGACCGAGCTCATGCCGCTCGCCTGGTCGAGCTGTTCGGCGAAGACCGTGCGCATCGGGCGATAGGCCTCGTCCGCGCTGCCGGCGACGCTGCCCGCATTGGCGAGGTTGGAGGCGGCTGTGTTCATGCGGACCATCTGCGCGGACATCGCGCGATAGCCCATTTCGAACATGGTCATGGGGCCGCTCATGCCTATTCGCCCCTCAACGCGCGCGTGACGGTCTCGACCCGGCCACGCAGAAAGCCGAGCGTGGCGGTGTAGGCGACCGCGTTTTCGGCGAAGGCGGCTTGCTCTGTCCCCATCTCCACGGTGTTGCCGTCGAGGCTCGCCATGGTCGGGATGCGATAGACGGTCGCGCGATCGGTGGCGTTACCACTGTCGTTGCCCGCGAGGCGCGCCTGCAGCGCGGCATCGAAATCGATGTCGCGCGCCTTGTAGCCGGGCGTCCCCGCATTCGCGATGTTGGAGCCGAGCACGTTCATCCGCTGGGCGCGGATTTCCAGTGCTGCTCCATGAATGCCGAAAAGGCCTTCGCTCATCGTTGTTCTCCGCCAAGACGTTTGGGGTGTTCGTATGCCCCGATATGTAAGCAAGCAGCGTGCCAGTTCGCTCGAAAGGCCCGGTTTCGTGCGATTTGCCGGGTGGGGCGGCAAGCGATTGCCGGGCGGCGGCAAAAATCGGGCGGACGACACTGAAACTGGCCGGACAGCTGCCGTTCTTGAGCCGTGGAGAATTTTCTGACCCTCATCGATCGGTGGTTCGATCCGGTCTCGCTGGCGATCGTTCTTGGCGGGACGGTGCTCGCGACACTCCTGCGCTGCGGGCCTGCGCAGGTCCGGCTCGGGCTGGGCAGGATCGCGCGGCTCGGGAGACGCCCCTTCGATCCGGCGCGCGCAAAGGCGCAATTTTCCCGCCAGTTGCGCGATATCGCCGACCACGGCCCGCTGCGCGCGGAACCGGTGCGGACCGACGATCCCGACCTGGCGAAGCTGTCGCAAGTCCTGTCCGGCCCCCGTCCGCGCGAAGAGCTTGCCGCCGCGCACGCACGCGACACGCGGGGACGGACCGAGGCTGCGCGGGCGGCGATCGAGGTATTCCATCAGGCGGCCGAGCTCGCGCCGGTCCTCGGCCTCGCGGGCACGCTGATCGCGCTGGGCACGATGCCCGCCGACGGGGGCGAGGTCGGGATGGCGGGCGCCATCGCGATGGCCGTCGTCACCACGCTCTACGGGCTTGCCACGGCGAACTTCCTTTTCGGCCCGCTTGCAGCCGCGATCGAGCGCCGCTCCGCGCGCGAGGAAGAAGACCGCCAGGCCATCGTCGACTGGCTCGAGCAGTCGATCCGCGGCGATGGTGTGCCCCTGCGCGGCGCGGTCGAACATGGTGCCGAGATCGCGCACTTCCCGGCAGAGCTGCGCAAGGCATCATGATCCGCGGGCTCAACACCTGGCAGACCTCGCTCGCCGATCTCTCGCTGATCCTGTTCCTCGTGGTCGCGACCGCGCATCGCGAGGATGCGGGCGAGGGGCAGGACAATGCGCGCACGCAAGAGGAACGCGCGATCGACATCGCGCAGGGCCAGCCGATGGCGGTGTTCCGCCCGGGGGGCGATGCGGATCTTGCGCGCTGGCTGAAGCTGCAGGGGATCGGCGAGGGCGAGGTCGCGACGGTGATCGTCCGGCATGCGCCCGGCGCGGCGGCGCAGGCCGCTGCACAGGCGGCACAGCTGGCGGGCCAGATCGAGGAAGCAGGCCATTTCGCGCGCCTGATGGTCGAGCCGGGCGCTTCCCCGGAAACACTCGTGGTGATCGCCCACGACCGGCAGGACGTCGCCGGGATTTCGGATGGCACGATAATTGCAGATACGCGGGCAGATTAAGAGGGCCGACGGCCCGCCGCGTACTGCAATTTCGGGAGATCCGACCCATGACCAAGCTTTCGCTTCTTGCCGGCCTGCTGGCCGTCACCGCTACCCTTGGCGCACCCGCAAGCGCCAATGCCCCGATGGATGCGGCCGAAATCGACCGCGCGGTGATGCATTTCACCGGCGCGGGGATCGGCCAGCCGGGAGGCGCACGCCTGCCGGTCGATCGGCGCATGCGCCTCAACCCGTGCGGCGCCCCGCTCCAACTCGAATGGTACGGCTCGTCGCGCGAGAGCGTGCAGGTCCAGTGCCCCGATGCGGGCTGGCGGATCTATGTCGCCGTCGCGCAGGCCCAGCCGCAGCCGGGCCAGGCCGAGACGTACGAGATCGTCGTCAGCCGCGGCGAAACCGTCTCCATCGTCGTCGAAGGCGGCGGCTTCTCGCTTTCGCGTCAGGCGGTCGCGATGGAAGAAGGTGCAGTCGGGTCGTGGATCCAGGTGCGCCCCGCACAGGACAGGAAGGCCGATCCGGTGCGCGCACAGGTCGTGCGCCCGGGCCAGGTCGCCGTGCGGGTCCGCTGAGGCACGCTTTTTTCGGGCGGGCGGGAAAAAAGTTTCCGCACCCTTAAAACGGCGCTCGTGGTGCCGTTCTCCACTATGAAGCGACCGTTCCGCCGAACGGGAAGAAGAAGGACACACAGCAATGCGAGACTTCGGATTGCCGGACATCGGAGGCCCAGCGGGATTGCGCCGCGGCGTTGCGCCGATCGAACGCGCGTCCGCAGTGCGCAAGCCCGCAGACGACGCGACCGCGACCGAAGGCATGGCCGCGGTGGCCAGCGTTTCCGCAGGCGACCAGGCGCCGGTCGATGTCGATCGGGTCGCCGAAATCCGCAAGGCGATCGAGCAGGGCACCTACCCGCTGATCCCGACCGAGATTGCCGACGGCATCATCGCCGCCGGCCTGTACCAGAGCGCGGGCGAGTAAGGGCACCGTGATGACGACGCGTAGCGCCCTGCGGCAAATGCTTGCCCTTCTGGAAGGCGAGCGGCAGGCACTTGCCGCCCTCGATATCGAGCGCATCACCACCTGTTCGAACGGCAAGATCGAATTGTGCGAAAGGCTGGACAAGGTCCTCCCCCACGAGCTGGACGAGGAATGTCTCGGCCTGCTCGACGCGGTCCGCCGCCTGAACACGATCAACCGCCGTCTGCGCAACCTCATCGCCACCAATGTGCAGTCGCGGATCGACGCGATGGCGGGCGCCGCCGGCACCTATCAGGGCGCAAACGGCCTCTCTGCCTCACAACCGGTCTGATCTGCCGCCGCGTCGAGAGACGTTTGGCACGACAATTGCTTAGCCTGTCCGGATAGTTCAATCCGGGAGGTCAAGTGCCCACCGCAAGTCCAGTATCCGGCACTCCAGTCGCGAATGCCTCTGCCACGAGTGCCGACGTGCGCGCCTCGATCGCGCGCGCTTCGCAGAGCACGGGCGTCGACTTCGACTACCTGCTGGCGCAGGCGCGCCTCGAATCGGGTCTCGATCCCGATGCCAAGGCGCGCACCTCCAGCGCGACCGGCCTCTACCAGTTCATCGATTCGACCTGGCTGCGCACGATGGACCGGCACGGCTCCAAATACGGGCTCGGCTGGGCTGCGGACCAGATCAATCCCGGCGGCGGTGTCGCCAATGCGGGCACGCGCTCGCAGCTCCTCTCGCTGCGCTACGATGCCGATGTCTCGGCGCTGATGGCGGCCGAGCTGGCACGCGACAACTCCAACGGCCTGCAAGGCTTCCTCGGGCGCGAGCCCGACGCGACCGAAATGTACCTCGCCCATTTCCTCGGCCTCGGCGGGGCGCAGAAATTCCTCGGCGCCTATCGCACCGATGCCGGGCAGTCGGCAGCCGCGCTGATGCCCAAGGCGGCGTCGGCCAACCGCGCGATCTTCTACGACGGGGGCCGGCAACGCTCGGTCGCCGAAGTCATGAGCCTGATGCAGACCAAGGTGGCCGATGCGATGGATCGGGGCGGGGCGATGCCTTTCGCGCCCGGTTCCGCGCCCGGCGCGGGCGGGATCACAGAGGAATTCGCTGCGGCGCGCTACGCCAGCACGGCCATGATGCCGGGCCGCGCCACGCGCACCGCCGCGGCGGTGGCACCCGCAGGGCCTGCTCAGCGTCCCTCGATGGCGGACACGCTGCGGTCGACCTTCGGCACCGGCGATATCGGCGGGCGTGCCCGCGCGCGCATCGATGAAGCCTACGGCAAATTCGCGGCGTTCGGCCTGTGAAGCTGCCCGCCATCATCTCGCCCGCGCTCGCGCTTCCCGCCGGCATCCTCGCGATCATCGTCCTGATGGTCGTGCCGATCCCGGCGCTGATGCTCGACCTATTCTTCGTGCTCAATATCGCGCTCTCGGTCTCGATCCTGATGGCCGCGATGAACGCGCAGAAGCCATTGGACTTCTCGTCCTTCCCCTCGGTCCTTTTGTTCGCGACGCTGATGCGCCTCGCCCTGAACGTCGCCTCGACCCGCATCGTGCTCCTCAACGGGCACGAGGGCGGCGATGCGGCGGGCAAGGTGATCGAGGCCTTCGGCGCCTTCCTCATCGGCGGCAATTTCGCGGTCGGACTGATCGTGTTCATCATCCTGACGATCATCAACATGGTCGTCGTGACCAAGGGCGCGGGCCGCGTGTCCGAAGTGACCGCGCGCTTCACCCTCGACGCCCTGCCCGGCAAGCAGATGGCGATCGATTCCGATCTCGCCGCCGGCCTGCTGACCGCCGACGAAGCCAAGGCCCGCCGCCGCGAGATCGCGACCGAGGCCGATTTCTACGGTTCGATGGATGGTGCCAGCAAGTTCGTGAAGGGCGATGCGATCGCCGCGCTGCTGATCCTGATCGTCAACGTGCTCGCAGGGCTCGTCCTCGGCATGGCCAGCCACGGCCTGTCAGCGGGCGAGGCGGGCGCGATGTACGTCACGCTGGCGGTGGGCGATGCGCTGGTCGCCTCGATCCCCGCGCTGCTGCTGTCGATCGCCGCCGCGGTGATCGTCACCCGCGTCTCCGACACGCGCGACCTGACCGGCCAGATCGGCGGGCAGCTGGCCGATTCGAAAATCTGGCTGCCGGTCGGCTGCATCCTAGCCGCGATCGGCGTGATCCCCGCGATGCCGCAGATGATCTTTCTGCCGCTGGCAGCGGGCGCCCTGATGCTGTGGCGCGGGCTTTCGAAGCGCGAGCAGGCGGCTGCCATCTTCGTGCCCGAACCTGAGGAAAAGCCCGATCCCTCGCGCATCACCATCGGCGAGGTGTCCGACCAGACGCTGGTGACGATCCAGCTCGGCTATGGCCTCGTCCAGCTCGCAGACGACAGGAAAGGCGCCCCGCTCGTCGCCCGCCTGACCGGCCTGCGCAAGCAGATGTGCCAGGCCTTCGGTTTCGTCGTGCCGCAGTTCCGCATCGCCGACAGCTTCGACATCGCGCCCGATCAGTACCGCATAATGCTCGGCGGCGCGCCGGTCGGTTCGGGCATTCTGCGCGCGGGCAAGCTGCTCGCGATCGACACCGGCGAAGTGCTCGACGCGCATGTGCTGCAGGGCGAGCCGACCAAGGACCCGAGCTTCGGCTGCGACGCCAAGTGGATCGACGCGGGGTCGCGCGATCTGGCCGTCGCCGAAGGATACCTCGTGGTCGATCCCGAAAGCGTCATCGCCACGCAGGTCCACCAGCTGCTGGCGGGCCGCGCGGCGGAACTGCTGGGGCCGGATCAGGTCCGCGAACTGCTCGACCTGCTGCGCGAGCGTCATTCGCAGCTCATCGACACGATCACGCCGCAGCCACTCTCGCTCGCCGCGGTCACCACCGTGTTCAAGGCGCTGCTGGCCGACGGGATTTCGCTCACCCATTCGGTGCGCGTGTTCTCGAGCCTGTCGCAGGCCGCGCAGCGGACGACCGATCCGGCGCAGATCGTGGAGCTGATGCGCGCCGACCTGGGCACGATGCTGGTCGGCAATATCTGCGGGCCGGACGAGCGTCTGCCGGTCGTCACGCTGGCCGCGCAGCTCGAAGAAATGGTCGTGGGCGGGATGCAGGATCCCACCACCGGCGAAATCGTCATCGAGCCCGATCTCGCCCGCTCGATCGGAGAGCGGATAGCGGCGCTGTTGCAGAGCCGCCCGCCTGCCGCGATCACCCCTGCACTGGTGGTCCAGCCACGCGCACGGCGTGCCATGGCCGGCCTGCTCAAGCTGCGCGCGCCCAACATGCTCGTCCTCTCGATCAACGAACTGCCCGCCGCCCAGCCGATCGAGGTGGTCGCGGTAATCGGCGACGAGGCCGCGCACGCCCAGCACGGCGGCCAGCCGCAGCTGCCCGCGCCCGATCGAGAGCAAGACATGCAACCCGAGGCGCTTGCCGCATGAAGCTAGACCAGTCCTCCTTCAGCGTTCGCCAGGCCTACGGCTCCAGCGTGTCCCAGAAGGTCACGCAGTTCCTGCCGCTCGTGCGCAAGCTCGCGTGGTATTACGAGGGGCATGGCAGCGCCACGATCGATGTCGACGACCTGATGCAGGCGGGCATGATGGCGCTGACCGAGGCGGCGCAGCGGCACGACCGGCCGAGCGACGACGGCTTTGCCGCCTATGCCAAGATGCGCGTGCGCGGGGCGATGGTCGACCTGCTGCGGGGCCAGTCGCACCGCCCGCGCGGTGCTGCATCCTGGTCGCGCAAGCGCGATCTGGCCGAACAGAAGCTGCGCACGCAGCTGGGCCGCATGCCCGACGCGAGGGAAATGGCGCAGGCGATGGAAATGCCGCTCGACCGGTACGAGGCGATGCGCTTCGCCGCCGCGACCAGCGCGACCTCGATCGAGGAATGCTATTCGGACAGCGACACCGCCTTCAGCGACGCGCGGCCCGATCAGGAGCAGAACCTTCTCGCCAGCGAGGACAGCACGGTGCTCGCGCAGGCGATCGGCGCATTGCCCGAACGGCTGCAAGTCGTCCTCAAGCTCTATTTCATCGAGGAATTGAACCTGAACGAGATCGCGGCGGTCCTGGGGGTCAGCGTGCCGCGCGTGCACCAGCTCAAGGCCGATGCGCTCAAGAAGGCGCGCGTGGCGATGCAGGGGCAGGGCGGGTAGCCTTTACCACACACTGGCGATTGCGCTGCACCGCACCATCGTCCTATGTGCGGGCCCATGGCCCCAGGCTCATCCAACTCGAGCGACCTCGCTCCCCCGCCGTCGCTTGGCGATATCGACCGGCCCTCACTGTTTCTCGACTTCGACGGCACGCTGGTCGACCTTGCCGAGACGCCCGACGGGATCACCGTGCCCGACTATCTCGAAGCCGCGATCATGCGGCTGGCCGAACGGCTCGACGGCCGACTCGCGATCGTGACCGGCCGCTATGTGGCCGATCTGCGCAAGCATCTGCCGCAATGCTCGGTCGTGATCAGCGGATCGCACGGCGCGGAGATCGAGAGCCCCGAAGGCTCGCCGGTCTCGGGCAAGGAGCCGCCCCGGGTCGACGAAGCCCTGCTGGCCGAGGCGCGCGCCTTCGCGCAGCGTCATGAGCGCCTGTTCCTCGAGGAAAAGGAACTGGGCCTCGGCTTCCACTACCGCGCCTGCCCCGACAAGGGCGAGGACGTGAAGGCCTTTGCGCAGGATCTGGCACGCAGGCACGATCTGTTTTTCCGCGACGGCAAGATGATCGCCGAACTCTCGACGACCGACGACAACAAGGGCGACGGGGTGCGCGCGATCATGGAACAGACCCCCTTCAAGGGGGGCACACCGATCTTCGTCGGCGACGACGTGACCGACGAGGACGGCTTCGCGGCGGTCGACGCGATGGGCGGCTACGCCATCGTGGTCGGCGACCGAGAGGAAACAAAAGCCCGCTTTCGCCTGTTCGGTGTGAGAGCGGTACACCAATGGCTGGAGCTTGAATGAACCAAATCCCGCAAAGCACGCTCGAACTGTCGCCCATCGGCAATTGCCAGGTCACCGGGCTGATCGACGAGACCGGCGGGCTGTTATGGGGCTGCGTGCCTCGGGTCGACGGCGATCCCGTGTTCTGCGCGCTGCTCAACGGCGATAACCAGCACCAGGGCGTGTGGCGGATCGAGCTGGAGGATTTCGCCTCCGCCACCCAGAGCTACCAGCGCAACACCGCGATCCTGACCACGCGCCTCGAATCGAAAGACGGCAGCGCGATCGAGGTGATCGACTTCGCGCCCCGCTTCCGCCGGTCGGGCCGGATGTATCGCCCCGTCGCCTTCGTGCGCATCGTGCGCCCGGTGGCGGGAACGCCGCGGATCACGGTCAACTGCACGCCGATGAAGAACTATGGCGAAGCCCTGGCCGAGACGACCAACGGCACCAATCATATCCGCTATCTCGCGGGCCAGCACGCGCTGCGCATGACCACCGACGCGCCGGTCGGTTATGTGCTCGAAAAGCGCACCTTCCGGGTCGAGAGCGACCTGCATTTCTTCATCGGGCCGGACGAGCCCTTCGGCGGCAATGTCGGCCACGAGATCGAGACGATGCTCGAGCTGACCGATCATTACTGGCGGCACTGGGTGCGCGGCCTCGCCACGCCGATGGAATGGCAGGATGCGGTGATCCGCGCGGCGATCGCGCTCAAGATCTGCCAGCACGAGGAAACCGGCGCGATCGTGGCGGCGCTGACAACCTCGATCCCCGAGGCGCCGGGGAGCGAGCGCAACTGGGACTATCGCTTCTGCTGGATTCGCGACGCCTATTACACCGTGCAGGCATTGAACCGGCTGGGCGCGCTCGACGTGCTGGAGAAGTATCTCGCCTACCTGCGCAACATCGTCGACAACGCCAAGGGCGGCGCGGTGCAGCCGCTCTATTCGGTCATGGGCGAGCCCGAACTAACCGAGAGTTTTGCCGAGAACCTCGCGGGTTATCGCGGGATGGGGCCGGTGCGCAAAGGGAATGCCGCCTTCAGCCAGGTGCAGCACGACGCCTATGGCCAGATTGTGCTGCCGACGGTGCAGGCCTTCTTCGACCAGCGGCTCTATCGCATGGCGGGGGAGGCCGATTTCGACAGCCTCGAACAGGTCGGCGAGATGGCGTGGAAGATGCACGACCAGCCCGATGCGGGCCTGTGGGAGTTCCGCACCCGGCAGGAGGTCCACACCTATTCGGTGCTGATGAGCTGGGCCGCCTGCGGGCGCATCGCGACCGTGGCGCAGCGGCTGGGCAAGACCGAGAAGGCGGAATTCTGGCGCGAACGTGCGGCGATCATCCGCGCGAAGATCGAGGACGAGGCATGGTACGAGGAAGGGCAGCACTATGCCTCCTCGCTCGGCGGCACGCATCTCGACGCCAGCCTGCTGCAAATGATCGATCTGGGCTTCCTCAAGCCCGAGGACGAACGCTTTCAACTGACCTTCAAGGCGATCGAGAACGGGTTGAGACGGGGCGAGCACATGCTCCGCTACGATGCGGAGGACGATTTCGGCCTGCCCGAGACCGCGTTCAACATCTGCACCTTCTGGCTGATGGAAGCGCTCCATCTAGCCGGGCGCGAAGACGAGGCGCGCGAGCTGTTCGAGACGATGCTGTCGCACCGCACGCGTTCGGGCCTGCTCTCCGAAGACCTCGATTTTAACAATGGCGAACTCTGGGGCAACTTCCCCCAGACGTACTCTTTGGTGGGTATCATCAACTGCGCCACGCTGTTGTCCAAACCATGGAGTGTCATAAGATGAGCCGACTGATCGTGGTGTCGAACCGAGTATCCGTCCCCAAGGCGCGGGGTGCGGCCGGTTCCCAGGGTGGCCTCGCGGTGGCGCTGGGGTCTGCCCTGAAAGAGCGGCGGGGAATCTGGTTCGGCTGGTCGGGCAAGGAAACCGACACCTTCACCGGCGATCTCAACATGCAGAAGAACGAGGGCGTCACCACCGCGACGATCGACCTCGAATCGCAGGATGTGGACGAGTATTACAACGGCTATGCCAACCGCACGCTGTGGCCGCTGTTCCACTACCGGGTGGACCTGGCCGAATACGAAAGCGGCTTCGGCAAGGGGTACGAACGGGTCAACCAGCGCTTCGCCGACAGCCTCGGCCCGCTGATCGATCCCGAGGACATGGTGTGGGTGCACGACTATCACCTGATGCCGCTCGGCAGCCGACTGCGCGAACGCGGCAACAAGAACCGGATCGGCTTCTTCCTCCACATTCCGTGGCCGCCGCGCAACCTGCTGGTCGCACTGCCGTTTCACGAACGGCTGGTGCTGACCATGCTCGACTACGACCTGATCGGTTTCCAGGACGAGGAATCGGTCGACAGCTTTCTGGGCTATTGCCGCAAGGAACTGCAGGCCGAGGTCGGCGAAGATGGCACGGTCACCTACGACGGCCGCACGGTGAAGGTCGCCGCGTTCCCCATCGGGCTGGACTACGAGGAGTTCCTCGAAGGCGGGACGACGGGCGATGCGCGCCAGATGGAACAGCGGATGCGATCGAGCTCGCGCCATCGCAAGGTCATCATCGGGGTCGACCGGCTCGACTATTCCAAAGGCCTGCCCGAACGCTTCGACGCGCTGGGGCGGTTCTTCGACACCTACCCCGATCGGGTGAAGCAGACGCTCTACGTCCAGATCGCACCGCCCTCGCGCCAGGACGTCGCCACCTATCAGCGGATCCGCAACACGCTCGAACAGAAGGCGGGGCAGATCAATGGCGAGCGGTCCGAAGTGGACATGGTGCCGATCCGCTACGTCAACCGCGGCTATTCGCGCCAGGAGCTGTTCGGTATCTACCGCTCCGCCCATGTCGGGCTGGTGACTCCCTTGCGCGACGGGATGAACCTTGTCGCGAAGGAATACGTCGCCGCGCAGGATCCGGAAGACCCCGGCGTGCTCGTCCTCTCGCGCTTCGCGGGCGCGGCGGAGCAGCTGACCGACGCGCTCCTCATCAACCCGCACTCGATGGAAGAGATGAGCGAGGCGATCCGCGAGGCGATCGACATGCCTCTGGACGAGCGCAAGGCGCGCTGGGAGAAACTGAATGAGGTCATCAAGACCACCAATGTCGAGAAATGGCGGGCCGATTTCGTCGAGGCGCTGAGCGCCTGAGGGCTAGCGCGCCAGCAGGTCCCTGCGGCCGTCACCGGCGAGCCGCACCAGCAGCCAGATGATCAGCGGCACGAACACGAAGCTGAGCACCACCTTGGCGATCGCCTGCCCTATCAGCAGCGGCACGATATCGAACTGGCCGTAGAAGGCCACCGTGATGAAGATCAGCGTGTCGACCGCCTGGCTGATGGCGGAGGCGAAACCGCCGCGCAGCATCATCCACAGGCCCCCCCTCTCGCCGTGCCCCTCTCCGGACCCACGCAGCCGCTCGAACAGCCAGACATTGAGGAACAGCGATACGCCATAGGCGATCGGGCCTGCGATCATGATCCGCCCCGTCTGGCTCAGCACGGTTTCGAAGGCGGCGAGGTTTTCCGCCGGCATCTGCGGGCTGGGCGGGAAGGCGAGGACCAGCTGGATCAGCAGGATCGACAGGCCCAGCGGCGCGAATCCCCACAGGACCAGCCGGTTGGCGACCCCGCTGCCGTAAAGCTGGGCCAGCGTGCTCGAAATCGCGACCAGCATCAGAAAGGCGAGGATTCCCGCTTCGACCGCCAGCGTCGTGAAGCCGAGCGGCAGCGCGATCTGCTTGAAGCCGAGCACACCCGCCAGCACGGTCATCCCGCCATAAAGCAGGGCATAGACGAAAAGCGGGCGGGGAATCGCCTGGGGCGGCGCGGAAGCGGTCTGATCCATCGTCCCCCGCTTATGATCGGGCACGGCAAAAGAAAAGGGAAGAGCGTGGGAACCGCTTCGACCCGCACGAATTGACTACCCTTCGCGAAAAGGCGAAGGGGGCGGCTTCCTGAAGGGACGATCCGAAAGCCCATATGCCGCCCGTCATCGCCAGCCTCCTCGGGATCGTCGCGATCCTCGCCTTCGCCTTCCTGCTGTCCAACGCAAAGACCAAGATCCGCTTGCGGGTCGTCTTGTCCGCCTTTGCGCTGCAGGCGCTGCTCGCCTTCCTCATCCTGCGCACCTCGGGAGGGCGGATGGTGATCCGCGAGATGAGCAACGGAGTCGCGGCGCTGCTGTCTTACGCCGATGCCGGCACCGCCTTCCTCTTCGGTGCGGACAATCCGCTGTCGAACACCTTCGCGCTCGGTGCGCTGCCGGTGATCGTGTTCTTCGCCGCGCTGGTCTCAATTCTCTACCACCTCGGCATCATGCAGCTGATCGTGCGCTGGCTGGGCGGCGCGATCGGCTTCATCACCGGCGTGAGCAAGGTCGAGGCGCTGGGATCGGCCGCCAACATCTTCGTCGGCCAGTCCGAAAGCCCGCTGGTGGTGCGCCCCTATCTCGCCGCGCTTGCGCCCAGCCGGCTGTTCACGCTGATGACCGTGGGCATGGCGGGCGTCGCAGGCACGATCCTCGCCGCCTATGCGGGCCTGCTCGGCAACGAATACCTGCCCTTCCTGCTCGCCGCGGCCTTCATGTCCGCCCCCGGCGGGATCCTGATGGCCAAGATCATCATGCCCGACACGGGCGAGGCTTCGCCCGAGGCGGAGGGTGAGCTGGCCCTGCCGCGCGGCCGCATCAGTGCAGAGGGTCCGGCAGCGATCACCGAGCGTGAGCATGCTCATGAGGTCGAAATGGCCGAAACCTTCGAGGAGGGCGAACGGCCTGCCAATGTGATCGAGGCGGCGGCGCAGGGCGCGCAGACCGGCGTGAAGCTGGCCGTGGCCGTGGGTGCGATGGTGCTGGCCTTCGTCGCGCTGGTGGCGCTGGCCAACGGCCTGCTCGGCTGGGTGGGCGGCTGGTTCGGCTATGGCGACCTGTCCTTCCAGCAGCTGCTCGGCGTCGTGTTCGCTCCGATCATGTTCCTGATCGGCGTGCCGTGGGAGGATGCGGGCGTGGCCGGTGGCCTCTTTGGTACCAAGATCGTGCTCAACGAATTCGTCGCCTTCATCGAACTGGGCCAGATCGGAGCGGCCGATATCTCCGAACGCACCCGCGCGATCATCACCTTCGCGCTGTGCGGATTCGCCAATTTCAGCTCGATCGCGATCCAGATGGCCGTGACCGGCGGCCTCGCGCCCAACCAGCGGCCCGTCATCGCCAAGCTCGGCATCCGCGCACTGGTCGCCGGATCGCTCGCCAATCTGATGAGCGCGGCGCTCGCCGGGCTCTTCCTCCCGGCCTGAAAGGTTTCGCATGTCCGATATCGCATCCGTCTCGCTCGACCGCCCGCTGGAAGACATCGCCCGCGAACTGGGCGAGAGCTTCGCCGAATACGGCTTCGGCATCGTGCGCGATCACGGCGTGCCGGACGATCTGATCGCGCGCGCCGAAGAGACGAGCCGCGCCTTCTTCGCGCTGCCCGAAGAGACCAAACGCGCCTACAAGATCGAAGGGATCGCCGGGGCGCGCGGCTACACGCCCTTCGGGCAGGAGCAGGCGAAGGATGCGCAGGTCTTCGACCTGAAGGAGTTCTGGCACGTCGGGCGCGATCTGCCGGGCGACCACGCGCTGGCGAAATTCATGGAGCCCAACGTGTGGCCCGCCGAGGTGCCTGCGTTCGAGACGACCATGCGCGAGCTGTTCCTTGCGCTCGAGGCGAGCGGGCGGCGCATCCTCTCCGCGATCGCGATCCACCTGGGCGAGGACCGGCACTTCTTCGATTCGACGATCGAGGACGGCAATTCGGTGCTGCGCCTGCTGCGCTATCCGCCGCTGCCCGAGGATGCGCCCGACGGCGCGATCCGCGCCGCGCCGCATGGCGACATCAATGCGATCACGCTGCTGCTGGGCGCCGAGGAAGCCGGGCTCGAACTGCTGAGCAAGAAGGGCGAATGGCTGCCGGTCAGCCCGCCCCCCGGCGCGCTGGCGGTCAATATCGGCGACATGCTCGAACGCCTGACCAACGGCCGCCTGCGCTCGACGACGCACCGGGTGGTCAACCCGCGGGGCAAAGCGGTGCGCAAGAGCCGCTATTCGATGCCCTTCTTCCTCCACTTCCGGCCCGACTTCGAGATCGCTCCGCTCGATTCGTGCATCGAAAACGGACGCGAAAGCGAAGCGCCCGAGCCGATTCTGGCGCATGATTTCCTGATGCAGCGTCTGCGCGAGATCAAGCTGGCCTAGGTTCCCGCATTTTCGCGCGCGCGGCGGCCCTAATCGCACTTTGCTGGGTTATGTTGCACTGCGGCAACACCTTAAGGTGCTTGATTTGCGCCACTTTTGTGCGTCGTTGCAGTAATTGCACCACGGTCGGCGTTTTGCGTAATTCCCCTGTCACAAATCGAGCGTTAGGCGCCCTCAACCGGCCCGGGGGGTCGGTCCGCGCACATCTCAATTTTTCGCTAGAGCGTCTTCAAAGGGGTTTTCCATGAAGCTCAAGTATCTGCTGGCAGCGAGCGTTGTCAGCCTTTCCGCCGCCGCGATCGCACCCGCACCGCTGGCCGCACAGCAGATCACCTCGGGGATCGAAGGCTTCGTGACCGACGCCGACGGCACGCCGATCGTCGGTGCGACCGTGACCGTGACCGACACGCGTACGGGCCAGACGCGTACACTGACGACCAGCAATGGCGGTGCGTTCCGTGCCAACAACCTGGTCTCGGGCGGCCCCTACACGATCACCGCGACCGCGCCGAACTTCGAAGGCCAGACGGTCGAAGATCAGGACATCAGCATCTCGGGCAACACGCAGTACACCTTCGAGCTCGCCAGCTCGGCCGGTAGCGCCGACAACGTGATCGTCGTGTCGGGCCAGCGCGCCAATGCGACGCAGCTCGCGGTGGGCCCGGGTCAGGCGTTCGGCAGCCAGACGCTGGAGAACTTCCCCTCGATCACCCGCGACGTGCGCGACTACATCCGCATCGATCCGCGCGTCCGGCTGGAGCGGGACGGCGAAACCGATCGCGTATCCTGCCTCGGCGCGAATGATCGCAACAACACCTTCACCGTCGACGGCATCGTCCAGTCCGATACTTTCGGCCTCTCGGGCACGCCCTTCGCCGCGCGCAACTCGCTGCCCATTCCGTTCGACACGATCCGCCAGACCTCGATCGAATTCGCGCCCTACGATGTCGAGTACGGCCAGTTCACCGGCTGCCTCATCAACGTCGTGACCAAGTCGGGCACGAACGAATTCACCGGTTCGGCCTTCTTCACCTACACCAGCGACGACCTGCAGGGCTCTTCGGTTGCCGGACAGGACCTAGCTCCGACCGAGTTCGACCGTCGCCGCTGGGGTGCGACCCTGGGCGGTCCGATCATCCCCGATCGCCTTTTCTTCTTCGCCGGTTACGAGGAAACCGATCTTGGCGACGTGCAGGAAGTCGGCCCGCTGGGCGCAGGCTTCGCCAACGAGCTCGAGTTCGTGACTCCCGAAATCTACCAGCAGTTTTCGGACATTCTCGCGTCCACCTACGGCATCGACGCCGGCCCGATCGCGACGACCAACGCCCAGTCGGACCGTCGCTTCTTCGGTCGTCTGGATGCCTACATCACCGACAATCATCGCCTCGAAGTGACCTACCAGCGGCTGGAGGAAACCAATATCCGCGATGACGATCTGACCACCAGCGCGAATGGTGGCCCGGTGTTCACCGGCCTGAATTCCTTTGTGAACAACGGCACGACGTCCGACTACGGCTCGGTGCGCCTCTATTCCGACTGGTCGGACAGCTTCAGCACCGAAGTCCGCCTGTCGCGTTCGGAAGTTACCGACCTTCAGGATCCGGTCGGCGGCGGCGAAGCGCAGTCGGCGAACCCGACCCCGCGGATCGTCGTCGGCTTCACCAACCCCTCCAATGGCGAGCAGGGCTTCCTTCAGGCCGGCCCCGGCTTCTCGCGCACGGCCAACGCGCTGTTCCAGCAGGTCGACCAGGCCAAGCTTCAGGCGACGATCCGCAACGACGCCCACGAGCTGAAGCTCGGCATGGAGGTCAACGAGCTGGAGGTATTCAACCTCTTCGCTCAGAATGCGACCGGCACGCTGATCTTCGACGGTCTCGACAATCTGGCAGCGGGCCTGACCACGGGCGGCACCAATGTCACGACGCTGCCGCAGATCGGCGACGTCACCGATGGCAACCCCGCGAACGATCCGGCCGGCATCGTGACCGCGGTCGCACCGGGCAACGACATCAACAATGCCGCAGCATCGTTCACGCGCACCATCTTCGCCGCCTATGTCCAGGACGACTGGCAGGTCACCGACCGTCTCAACCTGCTGAGTGGTGTCCGCGTCGAATTCTACGATGGCGATGCTCCCGGGGCGAATGCCAATTTCCAGTCGCGCTACGGTTACTCGAACCGCGTGCCGTTCAGCGTGATCGACCCGGTGATCCTGCCGCGTATCGCGCTGACCTATGACGCGAGCGATTTCCTCTTCTTGTCGAACACAACGCTGCGTGCCGGCTTCGGCGTGTTTGCGGGCGGCGATCCGACCGTGTTCTTCTCCAACGCGTTCTCCAACAACGGGTTCAACACCGGCACGGGCAGCTCGGCCTTCGCTGGCTGCGCCCCGATCCGGAATGCCCAGGGGCAGATCGACGTCGTTCAGAACGGGCAGTACACCGGCATTCCCGGCTGCGTCATCGCGCAAGGTCAGACCAGCGCCGAGCGCGGCACGGCCGACACCCAGTCGACCGATCCGAACCTGAAGGCACCGACCGTCCAGCGTTTCAACGCCGGACTGGAGACCACGCTGCGGCCGTTCGGCGGCAACGGGTTCTTCGATAACTGGAACCTGCGTCTCGACTACATCTATTCGCGCTTCGAAGACCCGTTCAACCTGGTCGACCTGTCGCAGACCGTGAACCCGGCGATCGGCCTCAACGGCTTCACGATCGACGGTCGCCCGATCTACCGCGCGATCGATCCGACCGTGGCCGGTTGTACCGCTGAACTGGTTGGCCAAGGCGGCACCCCGCCGACCTACATCAACGTCAATGCTCCGTGCTTCAGCACCGGCCGCGACGATGAAATCCAGCTGACCAACACCGGCGGGTATGACAGCCACGTGGCTTCGGCGGTGCTGAGCAAGCGGTTCCAGGGCCCGATCACCCCGGGTGGCTCGATCCTGTTCAACCTGGGCTATGCGTTCAGCGATGCCGACGACCGCCGCAACTTCCGCAGCTCGACGGCGACGTCGAACTTCGACCTCAACGCGGTGTTCGATCTGCAGGATCCGGTCGCGGGCCGTTCGGTGTTCGAAACCCGCCACAACATCACCGCCGCGCTCAACTGGCGCGAGGAGTTCGTGGACGATCTCGCATCGAGCATCGGCCTGTTCTTCCAGGCACGTGCGGGTAGCCCGTACAGCCTGACCTTCGCCGGCTCGGGCGACTTCGCGGACTCCTCGTCGGGTTCGGGCAACCAGTTGCTCTACATCCCGACCGGTGCGGGCGACCCCAACATCTCGCCGCTTTCGAACGCAGCTGCCGTCCAGTCGCTGGTCGACTATACGAGCGGTTTGAACTGCGCGCGCGATTATGCGGGCCGGACGATCGAGAAGAACACCTGTACGGGTGACTGGTATTACGATCTCGACATTCGTGTGAGCCAGGAAATCCCTGGTCCCGGTCGCCTGTTCGGCCTCAGCAACGACAGGATCGAATTGTTCGCCGACTTCGACAATTTCCTGAACCTGATCGACGAAGACGCCAACGTTCTGCGCAACCGCGACTTCTTCGGACTGGTGTCGGTGGCGGATGCGGGCATTTCCGGCGTCAACGGCGGCGCCCCGGTCGACTCGGAAGGCCGGTACATCATCGGCAATTTCGACCCCAATGATGACGAGGATCTCTCGATCGGCGGATCGCTCTGGCGCATCCAGTTCGGCGTCCGCTACGAATTCTAGTTCGCAGCGGCTCGACAGCCGAAAAGGAAAGGCGGCGGTCTCCCATCGGGAGGCCGCCGTTTTTCGTTGGCGGAACGCGGCGCGGGGCGCGGAGTTTTTCCTCCATGGACGACTCCCGCGGATTTTCGGATGCCACGACCCGGCCGAGCGTGCCGGTGCTCGCCGCGATCGTGCTGCTCCATGTCCTGCTGTTCTACGGCCTGATCCGGGCGCTCGCGCCCGATCTGGTGAGCGAGGCGATCGGCCCGCAGATTTCCGCCTTCGATGTCGATAGGCCCCGGCCGCCGCCATCGCCCACGCCCACCCCGACACAGGAGGCTGCGCCTGCGCAGGCGGCAGGCCCGCCCGAGGATGCTGCGGGGGAAGAGGGCGATCCGGGCGAACGCTCCACGGCGCGCGCCGTCTCCGCGCCCGAGCCGCCGATCCCGCTGCCCAGCCGCAGCGCCGCACCGCGCGCGCCCTCGACCGGCAGTGCCAACCAGTCGGGCGCCGCCGACAGCGGCGATGGCACGGGCGCACAGGGCCAGGGGACGGGCACGGGCGCGGGCGGCGAAGGGCAGGGCGGCGGAGGCGGCGGCGTTGCTACGCAGCCGAGCCTGACCCGCTCGATCAGCGACGTCTCCGCCTTTCCGATCCCACCCGGCGGGCGCGAGGCGCGGGTGGGCACGCGCACGATCGTGAGCCTCGACGTGTCGGCGCAAGGCCGCGTGACCGGCTGCCGCATCTATCGCTCGAGCGGTTTTCCCGCGAGCGATGCCAAGGTCTGCGAACTTGCCTACGACCAGATCAGATTCGAACCCGCGCGCGATCGTGCGGGCAATCCGGTGCCCGCGCGCTTCCTCTACCAGCAGGAATATTTCGAACGCGGCAACCGCTAGCGGGGTGGCTCAGGCGTCGTCGCCGGCGAGCGCCTTGCCCAGATCCGCCTTGTCGTAGGGTTTCTTGAGGATCGCGCGCGCGCCCAGTTCCTCGAAACGGACTTCCTTGGCGCTGTAACCGGTCGCGAGGACGAAGGGCACGCCGGTGCGGGCCAGTTCGCGCGCCACCGGTTCGCTCGATTCCTCGCCGAGGTTGAAATCGAGCACCGCGAAATCGGGCCGGTCCTTCTCGATCGCACGCAGCGCTTGCGTTACACTGCCGGAAACCAGGACGTCCTCGACGCCGAGCTCGCGCAGCATTTCCTCCGTATCGAGCGCGATGATCATGTTGTCCTCGATCAGGAGCACGCGCTTGGGGATGCTGCCGGGGCTGCCGCTACCGGGTCCGCCATCGGTATGTTCCACATGGCTGGTCATTTCGTGATCCTTTTCCGCTTCCTCCAGGAAGCGCGCAGGCACGACGAAGCGCGCCTCCAGTCCGCCCACTGCGAAATTGACATCGGCCTCCCCGTGCAGCTCGTGCGGGATCGACTTTTCGATGATGGTGGTGCCGAAACCGCGCCGACTGGGCGCCTGGACCGGCGGCCCGCCGCGCTCCCTCCAGCCGAGGATCAGGTCGCGGTCGTCGTTGCGCTCGAGCGTGATCAGCAGGTCGCCGGAATTGTCCGAAAGGCTGCCGTATTTCGCCGAATTGGTGACCATCTCGTGCAACACCAGCGCCAGCACCGTATAGGCCTGCGGAACGATCAGGACGTCGTGCCCCTCGACCGCGAGGCGCGCGGTCTTCGAACCCAGATAGGCCTCGGCCTCCTCCTCGAGCAGCTTCTTGAGCGAGGTCGGGCCCCAATTGTCGCGCGTGAGGTTGTCGTGCGCGGCCGCCAGCGCGCCGATCCGGCCGCCGATCAGCTTGGTCAGCGTGGCCGCATCGCCGGTTTCGTGCCGCGACTGGTTCACGAGGCCGCGGATGAGATTGAGGATGTTGCGCACGCGGTGGTTGAGCTCCGCGATCAGCAGGTCCTGCTGCTCGTTCGCGCGCTTGCGATCCTGCGCAGCGGCGTCGGTCAGGCGCAGGATCACTTCCAGCAGCGTGATCCGCAGCGTTTCCGCAAGATCGCGCTCGGGCTGGGTCCAGTCGGCGCTGCGCCCCTCGACCGTCTGCTGCCATGCGGCAAAGCTCTTGCGCGGGGTCAGGCGGTCACCCTGCGGGCCCGCTTCGACGGGTTTTTCGGGATTGCCCGCCCAAGTGATCACCTGCTTGAGCTCGCGCCGCCACAGCACGAAGAAATCGCGCGGGCTGCGCGATACGGGAATGATCATCGCACCCGCGGCGCGCGAATCGAAGGCGCTCGCTGCGTCGATCTCCTGCGCCAGCGCATTGGTGGCGAGGATCTTGCCCGCCGGCCCGGAGCGCAGCGCGGGGACGATCGCGGCGAATTCCTCCTCGCTCGGCGCGTGGCCGGTCGCGACATATTCGCCGTCGATGAAGATGCTCGCGCCGTCGTGCGGGATCGATTCGCCGATCGAGGCGCCGACCTGGGTCAGCGTGTCGCGCAGCGAGGCGCCTTCGGCGAGGCGGGTCATCAGCCGCTCGTGCAGGCTCTGCCCCAGCGCGCGGCGCGCCTCGCCCTGATCGTGCAGCGCGCGGTCGAGCGTCAGCGAGAAGATCTGCGAGAAGACTTCGGCGGCGGTGCGGTTCGAGAATGCGAGCGCGCGCGGGCGATAGTGGTGGCACGCGAACAGGCCCCACAGGCGCCCACGCACGATGATCGAGATCGAAAGCGAAGCACGCACGCCCATGTTGCGCAGATATTCGATATGGATCGGCGACACCGAACGCAGCGTGGAGAGGCTGAGATCGATCGGCTCGCCCCCGAACTGCTTGCCGGGCACGATCGGAACCGGCGTGTCCGTCACGTCGGCGATGATCCGCAGGCGATTGCGCAGGTAGAGCTCGCGCGCCTGCTGGGGAATGTCGCTCTTGGGATAGCGCAGGCCCGAATAGCTATCGACTTCCTTCTCGCGCGCTTCCGCCACCACTTCGCCCGACCCGTCGGGGTGGAAGCGGTAGACCATCACCCGGTCGAACTCGAGCAGCGCTTTCAGGCGCTTTGCGGCCGCTTGGCACAGGTCGTCGACATTGCCGATGGCATCGAGGCCGGCCATCATCGGGCGGATCGATGCGATGTGGTTGCCGAAGCCCGCCGGATCGTGCCGCTCGAACTCGAGCACCAGCTGGCCACCGCTGCGGTGGACCGAACAGTCGAAACGCTCGGAGGAATTTGCGTCGAGCGCGATCGAGAACAGCCGTTCGGTATCGTCGGGTTCGGCCAGCCGGTTCGCCGCCTCGCGTAGCGCGGCAAGCGTTTCGGCGGGCAGGAGCAGATCGAACTGCTCTCCCTGTGCGATCCGCTCCAGACCCAGGAATTCGGCCGCGTTGGCAGAATGATGCGCGATGAAGAAGTCGGACGAGACGACCAGCATCGCGCCGAAAGGCTGGATATGCCCGAGCTGGTGGATCGGCTCGCGATCGCAGCTCGTTAGATCGACTTGCATCTCGGCAGCGCTCATGCCGCGACCTTATCGAGCTGCTGCCGGGCTTCGGCCATGAAATGGTCGAACACCGCCGTCGCCGTGCGTTCGGCGCCTGGGTTCACGTCGATCGCTTCGAGCAGCGGGCGCAGCGCCTTGAAATAGGCGGGCATCGCGCTGTCGCGCAGGAACGCCATCGGCCAGCCGGACGGCGCACGCGCGGAAAGATCGCGCTCCATCATCCGGTTGCCGAGCGAGGATCCCGCCAGCACCCATGCCGCGCCGAGCCATGCGACCGGGCCTTCGTCACCATGCGCGAAGGCGGGCGTGGTGCGGAGCGGCGCATGGCCGAGATCGGAGATATCTCGCTCTAGGGCTGCGGCCTGCGAAGGCGGCATCCACTCGGGCGGGCAGTAACGCGCAAGCCACGTCTCCACCCCCGCGCGCGCGCGCGCCTGGACCGTCAGGAAACGCACGTAATCCTCCCGCTCCGCGAGGTCGAGACGACCCAGCGCGGTGTCGAGCGATTGATGATGATCCTGTGTGGCGGCGCGCAATTTCGCGCGCAGCGCGGGTGCATGGTCGCACCTGGCAGACATTCGCGCGTTCCTCTTTAACCGACCCAAAACCTAGCTCCGCGGCACCACTCGCGAAAGCCCATAAATAGCAAGAAGGCCCTAAAGAGACGTAAGTTCCGCCAGTAACAATTATCAAGTCAGGATTTTGTGCCCCGATCACTGTCGGGCCCGGAAAGAAGCCTGGTGCCCTTGTCAGCCACCGCCGCCGCGATGAGCGGCTTGAAGAAGGACAGCATCGGCGGAAGGTCGAGGTCGACGATCACCTGTTTTTCCTCGATCTCGATCGCGACGCGCACCGTCTGGCCCACCGCGGTGACGGCCAGCTTCATGCAGTCCTCGCTGGGCCATTCGGACGACATCTCCGCCGCGCCGCCGGGCATGTGCTCGGGCAGTTCGGGCATCCGCTCGCGCAGGCGGCGGCGGACCTCTTCCTTCGGCAGGTCGTGCTTGATCGGAACGCGCATCAGCCTTGCGCCGCCCCGTCGGCGCCGGACGCCGCGCCATCGCCGTAGCGATAGCCGAGATAGCGGGTCTGCACGGCAAGGTCGTCGAGCGCGCCGTCGGCGATCTTGCGATTGATCGCGTCGATCTCGCCGCTGATCTTGCTCAGGCCTTCGATCAGCCGCTCGTCCGCGGTCGCCCCGACATGCTCCTGGTGCCGCATGGCGGCGGGGACGCGGGTGTAGGACTGGACCATTTCGGGCAGCGTCTCGCCCACCAGTTCGCGGATGTCGCGGATCGCGTCATGGCCCGCAGGCGCGGTTTCGAGCTGCTGACCCAGAATGTCGAGCTTTACGCCGAGGTCGTCGACCAGCTGCACCGCGGGCGCGGGCAGGGCGGGGCGCTGCTGCTCCAGCCACAATTCGGTGCGCGCCACCATCTGGCGCGGGGTGCCCTTGTTGAGATCGCCCGCCTGCGGGATCGAGATGCGCGGATAGACCGAGAAGATGCCCGCTGCCGCGATCAGCGCGAAGAACGTCAGCACGATGCCGAGGAAACCGATCCCGTCGATCACGAGGCCCGTGAGGATTGCTATGGCGAAGATCGCCACCGCCGCGATGGCGATGTTGCGCAGTTTCTTCAGCCGGTGGCGATTGCGCACCGCCGCCGACTCGCGTCCGATCGGGGCGACCCGGCGATGGCGGCCGCCGACCCGGTTGTCGATCAGCAGCTGGCGGCTGTCGCTGAGCAATCGCTCGCTGTCTCGGGTCAGGTCGTTCATTGCGTCGCCTTACCCCTCCAGCTTGAGCAGCGATTCTTCGGAGGCGTCGATCTGCGCCTGGGCCTGCGCCTGGCTTTCGGCCCGCGCGATGTATTCCTTCGACTTCTCGACCTCGCCCGACAGCGTGTCGACCGTCTGCTTCATCGAATCGAGCGCCTTCAATTTGAACGTGTCGACCTCGTCCATCGTGGCGTAGATGTTCTGGAAGGCGCGCTGCAGCGTTTCCATCGGGATGGTGCTGGCGGCGGCCTGGCGGTGGATCTCGCCGGTCTGTTCGCGCAGCAGCTTGCCGGTCGAATCGATGATTCCGGCGGTGGTGTCGTTCAAGGCGGTGATCTGCTTCAGGACCAGCCGCTGGTTAGTCATCGCCTCGGCCACGGTCACCGCGGTGCGCAGCGCGCTGACGGTGGTGGTGCTCGCGCGGTCGACGCCCTTCACCAGCTCGACATTGTTCTTCTTGACCAGATCGAGCGCGAGGTAGCCCTGCACGCTCACCGCCATCTGCGTCAGCAGGTCCTGCGTGCGCTGGCGGACGTAGAACAGCGCGGTCTCGCGGATCGCCTTGGCCTTGGCCGGATCGGTCGCGTCGAGCTCGTTCGCCTTTTCCTCCAGCTTCGCATCGAGCGTCTTGGAGATGTGGATCATCTGTTCGAGGCTGCCCATCGCCTCCCACAGCTTTTGCCGTTCGACATCGATCGCCGCATTGTCCTTCTGCAGTTCGGTGCGTCCGGAATGGAGCTTGTCGAGCACCGCCTGGATGTGGCTCTGCGCGCTCTGGTAGCTGCGGAAATAGCTTTTGAGGCTGTTGCGGAAGGGCAGCTTGGAGAGGATCCCGCTCTTGCCACGCTTCGCCGGGTCGAGCTCTTCCACCGTGCTGCGCAGTTCGGCGAGGTTTGCGCCCACGCCCTGGTCGCGGTCCATCGCGCGGATCGGGCGGTCGAGGAAGCGGTTCGAATGGCTCGCCGCCGCCGCGATTTCCTTGCGCCCCATGTTGGAGATTTCGTCCACGCGCTTGCTGAAGGCGGGCGACTGCGTGTCGTGCGCCAGCAGGTCGGCGACGAAGCTGTCGACCTTGCTGTCGAGCTCGCTCTTCTTGCCCTCGTCGACCGGGACCAGCCCGACCGCCTGCTCCACATCCACGCTCGGGATGGGTTCGGGCGGGGTCAGGTTCAGCGCGGTTGCGGTCGCGGTTTCGGTCTGCGTGGCCATGCCGGTCAAAATCCTTTTTGGTCCTGTGACTGTATTAGTCGCACAAGACACGTGTTTCAAGTTTTGGCACCTGCCACTTTCCGCGATAAAGCCCGCCTATGCAAACCCCTTCGAGCGCGCCGGAAAACAGCGGCGCAGATGTTTCCGACGGATCGTCCGACCCGGCTGCCGTGCAGCGACGGCGGATCGGTATCGATTACGTGGTCACCGCCTTCACCCGGTGGTGGACGATCGAGGTCTCCGGAACGGTCGACCAGGCCGCGGTGATCGAGAAACGCCGCGCCGAATGCGAGCTGACCGCGCGCTATGTCCTGATGGTGTGCATGTCCGCCGGGATCGCGATCCTCGGCATGCTGCTGTCATCGCCTGCGGTCGTCATCGGCGCCATGCTCATCGCGCCGCTGATGGATCCGATCATGGGCGTCGGTTTCGCGCTGGCGGTGGGCGATTTCTCGTGGTTGCGGCGCGCGGTCCGATCGCTGGTGCTGGGCGTCGTGCTGGCGATCCTGGTCTGCGCCGCGCTGGTCGTCTTCTCGCCGATCCAGATCGTCACGCCCGAGATCGCCTCACGCACGCAGCCCAACCTGTTCGACCTGATGGTGGCGATCTTCTCGGCCATTGCGGGCGCCTATGCGGTGATCCGGGGGCGCGAGGGGACCATCGTGGGCGTGGCGATCGCGACCGCCTTGATGCCGCCGCTGGCCGCGGTCGGATACGGTCTCGCCACGCTCAACATGACGGTCTTTTCGGGCGCGCTGCTGCTGTTCGTGACCAACCTCACCGCCATTGCGCTCACCGCGACCGCGATGGCGCGCGGCTACGGCTTCAGCACCAGACTGACCGAGAAGCAGAGCCAGCTGCAGGCCTTCCTGATCTTCGGCGCCTTCGTGGCGCTGTCGGTGCCGCTGGGCCTCTCGCTCTACCAGATCGGGTGGGAGTCGCAGGCGGAGCGCACGATCCGCGACAATCTGGTCGACGTGTTCGAGGGCAAGGCGCAGAGCGTGGAGCCGACGGTGAGCTTCGCCGACGACGCGATCAGCGTCACCGCCGAGGTCTATACCGACACGCTGTACAGCACCGCGCAGGTCGAAGACCGCGCGCGCCGTTCGCTGGAGGCGGCGCTCGGGCGGCCGGTCAGCGTGCAGATCATGCAGGTCGAAAGCGCCGATGCGGTCGAGGCGCAGCGGCTTCAGCTGCGCGAAGCGAGCCAGCGCGAGGAGGCGACGATGGCGCGCGCGCGCACGATCGCCCAGCGGCTGGCGATGGTCGCGGGCGTGCCGGACGATGCCGTCACGGTCGACCGGCAGCAGCGCCGCGCACTGGTTGCCGTGCGCCCGATCGAAGGCGCGGGCCTTGCCACCTATCGCGAGCTGGAGCGGCGGGTCGATGCGACCGAACCCGAGTGGGATATCCGTATCGAGCCGCCGCTTCGCGCGCTGCCGCCGATCCCCTTCGACGAGGAGGGCGAACTGACGGGCGAGGGCCGCAGCGCGCTCGGCTTGACGATCTGGGCGCAGCGCCGCGTGGGCATTCCCATCCGCCTCAGCGGCAGCGAGGCGCAACTGGATGCCGTGCGCGACAGGCTCGCCCGGACCGGCGTCGATTACGAGGAAGAGGTTGCCGGGACCGCCACGGGCGCGATCGAAACCGCTTGGGCGATCCCGGAAGATTGACGCCCGGAAGAATGAGGCCCGGAAGAGTGAAGGTGGCTCAGGCCGCGAGCTTGTAGGGCTGGATTTCGCCCGAGAGATAGAGCCGCTTCGCCTTGGCGCGGCTGAGCTTGCCCGAAGAGGTCCGCGGCAGCGTGCGCGGCGGGACCAGTTCGACGAGGCAGGCCATGCCGGTGACCGACTGGACCTTTTCGCGGATCCGTTCGCGCAGGATCCGGCGTTCCTCGGGGTCGGAGACGCGGCAGTGGACCAGCACCGCAGGCGCTTCCTCGCCATCCTCGCGCTCGACCGCAAAGGCCGCGATGTCGCCGTGGTTGAAGCCGGGCAGCTGCTCCACCGCCCACTCGATATCCTGCGGC
Organism: Alteriqipengyuania lutimaris; assembly: GCF_003363135.1. Classification (NCBI taxonomy): domain Bacteria; kingdom Pseudomonadati; phylum Pseudomonadota; class Alphaproteobacteria; order Sphingomonadales; family Erythrobacteraceae; genus Alteriqipengyuania; species Alteriqipengyuania lutimaris. The sequence goes on from NZ_QRBB01000001.1 coordinate 1,071,791, forward strand.
CAGTGGTTCTTGCCGTTGATGATGATCATGTCCTTCGCACGGCCGACGATGAACAGGTAGCCATCGGCCATGTAACCCATGTCGCCCGTATCGAGCCACGCGCTCCCGCCGTCGGTGCTGGGCACGAGGCAGTCGCGCGTCGCTTCCTCGTTGCGGAAGTAGGAATGCATGATGCTGGGGCCGCGGCACCAGACCTTGCCGATCTGGTGATCGCCCTTGATCTCGTCGTTCTCGCCCCGGATCTCGACTTCCATCTGGGGCAGCGGCTTGCCGCAATTGACGATCGCGCGGTAGCGGGCCGGGCGGTTGAGATTGCGGCGCGCGCCCGAAAGCCGCTCTTCCTCGACCAGCTCGACCCGGATACCTTCGCCCGGCGGCATGACGGTGACCGCCAGCGTCGCCTCGGCCAGGCCGTAGCTGGGGGTGAAGGCGGACGCCTTGAAGCCCGCATCGGCAAAGGCGTTGACGAAATTCTGCATGACGTCGGGCCGGATCATGTCCGCGCCGTTGCCCGCGGTGCGCCAGCGCGACAGGTCGAAGCGTTCGGCGACGTTGCTCTGGCTGGAAATGCGACGCGCGCAGATATCGTAGCCGAAGGTGGGCGAGTAGGAGAGCGTGTTGCCCTGATTACGGCTGATGAGGTCGAGCCAGGCAAGCGGGCGGCGCGCGAAATGCTCGGTCTTGAGATAATCGACCGACACCTGGTTGGCGATCACGCTGAGGAAACAGCCGACCAGCCCCATGTCGTGATACCACGGCAGCCAGCTGACCACGCGGTCGTCGGTGCCGAGGTCCATCGCCTGCGCATGGCCGTAGAGATTGTGGAGCAGCGCCGCGTGGGTGACTGCGACCCCGGTGGGGAAGCGGGTCGAGCCGCTCGAATATTGCAGGTAGCAGATGTCTTCCGGCCGCGCGGTGGGCAGGTCCGTCTTGGGCGCCTCGCGCGCGGCGAACGTGTCCCAGTCGATCCCCTCGCAGCCCTGCCGATCGGCTGCGGTCTTCGCCATTTCTTCGATCTCTGGCGGATAGATGAGCATCTTGGGGTCCGAGCTTTCGAGCTGGACCGCAAGCTGATCGATATAGCCTTCCTTGCCGCCGAACCCGGTCGGCAGGGGCAGCGGGACGGGCCAGGCTCCGGCGAAGATGCAGGCACTAAACAGCGCCGCGAATTCGGGGCCCGTTTCGGCGATCAGCGCGACGCGGTCCTTCGGGCCGATCCCGGCGTCGACCAGCCGATAGGCCATGCCGACCGCGTCCTCGCGCATCTCGCGATAGGAATAGGCGCGCTCCAGCGTGCCGCGCATGTCGTGGAAATTGAGGCCCTTTTCGCTCAGGGCTGCGTAGTCGATCGCCTCGCTGAAGGTCGCGAAGTCCGCGCGACGGCGCGGAAGCGCGCAATCATTCGGCGTCGGGGCCAGTTTTTCTGTGAGCATAGGAGAGAGCAAAACCCGTTTTCTGAACAGTGTTGAGGCCAGCGGTCAGGAGCGCTTGGGCCGGGAAGGCGAGCCTTCTTCTTTCACATTCATCACTCCCTTCATGAGGGCGGTTCCAATCCTCAAGGAGTGTGGCATCATTATGTCCAATGGCCCCATCCCATCCGACCTCCCGATCGGGGACACGGCGTCCCCGCAAACCGGCGCGGCCTCTGGACGAGGTTTCTTTGCGTGATCTCGCGCTGGCCTATGCGGGCCGCTACGCTACCACCGCCGCCAAGCTCAAGCACTATTTGCAGCGCAAGATCCGCGAGCGTGGGTGGGCGAACGACGATGAACCGCAGGTGGATGGGCTGATCGCGCGCTTCGTGGAGCTGGGATATATCGACGACGAGGCCTTCGCCGAAATGCGCCAGCGCGAGCTGCTGAGGCGCGGATACGGCGCGCGCCGGGTCGAACAGGCGCTGCACCACGCGGGTGTCGACAGCGACCGGATCGACCTGCCGCCTCCCAGCGAATCGGAGACGCGCTCGGCCGCACTCGCCTTCGCCCGCCGGCGGCGGCTGGGGCCCTTCGGTGCCGAGCCGCCCGACCCGCGGACGCGCGAGAAGCAGCTTGCCGCGCTGGTGCGCGCCGGTCATGACTTCGAAGCGGCGCGCGCCATGGTCGACGCCCGAAGCGAGGAAGAAGCGGAAGAATGGGCATTCGGGGACGGCGAATGACGTGGGCGGCGAAAGGCGCGGCGGGCGTTCTTCTTTGTGCGCTCATGGCCTGCTCCCCGCAGCAGGGCGGGGAGAACGCGAGCGCGGTCACGGCGTCTGCGACCCACCCGGTATCGGGGCTAGAGCTGGTTCCGGTGACCGTCGAGACCGACGATGGTGCGCACCGCTTCACCGCCGAGGTCGCGCGCTCGGCGGAAGAGCAGGCACGCGGCCTCATGTTCCGGACCGAGCTGGGGCCGGACGAGGCGATGATCTTCCCGCGCGATGGCGACATCGCCAGCTTCTGGATGAAGAACACGCCGCTGCCGCTCGATATCGTGTTCATCGGGCGCGACCGGCGGATTCTCAATATCGCGGCGCGGACCACGCCCTATTCGCTCGACAGCGTGACCGCCGTCGGGCCGACGTCCGCGGTGCTGGAAATTCCCGGCGGTCGCGCGGAAGAGCTCGGCATCGAGCCCGGCGACCGGGTCGAATGGTAAGTTGGCTTTCTCTCGCGGCATGTTCGCTTCGCGAACGCCTCCGAGGGGCGGCCTGACCGGCCGTCACGCGGTCGCGTTCTGGCTACCGCGACTTTGGTTCGACCGTTTGATTAGACTTGGCGCATCGGAGGTGATCGGCTAGTTCGCCACCGGTCATGAGCATCCTCGGAAAAATCTTCACCTGGTGGGACGGCGCCACCATCGGCACCGCGATCTTTACCTCGCGCAGGGGCGAACATGTCGGCACCGACGCGTTCGGCAACAAGTATTACCGGGCGAAGCCCAAGCGCAAGCACGTGCCCACCGCAGGCTCCTACATCGGAACCGAGCGCCGCTGGGTGATCTACGACGGCGCCAATGATGCGAGCCGCGTGCCTGCCGAATGGCACGGCTGGCTGCACGGGGCGGGCGAAGAGGTGCCCGAGAGCTTCCTCCCGCCGCCGCGCATCTGGGAAACCGACTATTCGCCCAATGCCACCGGTTCCGCCGATGCCTACCTGCCGAGCGGCGCACTGCAGCGTGGCGGTCGCCGCGCCTCGGCCAGCGGCGATTACGAGGCCTGGGCACCGGGCGAGTAATGTCCCTGCGCATCCCCGCCATCTCCCTCGCTCTCCTGCTGGCGCTTGGCGGGTGCGACAATGATGCGCCCGATCCCGAACCGATCGAGACCGAAGTGCCCGAAGAGCTGGCACAGGGCGGATCGGCGGAGCGCCCCGACGCGGCCGAGGACGAGGGAACCGGCACCCCGATGGCGGAACGTGTCGCCACCATCGGCCTTCTCAACAAGCGCAACAATGTCAGCCGCGATTTCGAGATGTCGCCCGGCGAGGCGGTGCGCGCGGGCGATGTCGTCATCCGCATGGAAGCCTGCGAGAAGACCGCGCCGTGGGAACTGCCGCAGGAAGAGGGCGCCTTCGTGCAGGTCTTCGTGCGCGAACGCCGCGGCAACGAGCGCGAGCCGGCCTGGCAGAAAGTCCATTCGGGCTGGCTGTTCCGCAACTCGCCCAGCCTCAACGTGGTCGAGCACCCGGTCTACGACGTGTGGGTCAAGGAATGCGCGATGAGCTTCCCCGGCGAAGAGGACGTTGTTGAAGAGGACGTTGAAGAAGCCGCGTGAGCGCGCGCTTCGTCCTCCACTTCGCGCAGCGCCTCGGGCAGCGAGATGCGCTGCGTGCCGCGCGCTCTCTCCAGCCGCTCCAGATATTCGCTCTGCGGGATCGGAATCGCGCCCAGCGATGCGAGATGGCCGGTCATGAACTGGCAGTCGAACAGCTCGCATCCCGCACGCTCCAGCAGCGCGAGCAGCCATGCAAGCGCCACCTTGGAACCGTCGCGGCGGCGGCTGAACATGCTTTCGCCGCAGAACACCCGGTCGAAGGCCACGCCATAGACCCCGCCGACCAGTTCGCCAGCCTGCCAGCATTCGATCGAATGGGCATGGCCCACCTCGTGCAGCCGCTGGTAGCTTGCGGCGATTCGCCCGCTGATCCAGGTGCCTTCGCCCTCGCCGTCCTTGCCGCGGCGCGGCGCCGCGCATTCGAGCACGGTGGCCGCGAAGTCACTGTCCACGCGAATCGTGAAGACCTCGCGCCGGATCGTGCGCGCGAGCGAGCGCGAGCAGTGGAATTCGCCGATCGGGATGATCGCGCGCTCACGCGGTTCGACCCAGAAGATATCCTGGTCGCGGCGGCTCTCGGCCATCGGAAACAGGCCCTGCCGATAGGCGCTAAGCAGGACCGGAGGTGGGACGATCGGTAGCATTGCTCTACCTTCCTTAGCACGATCCGCCGCCGGGCATACCTTCGCGCGCGAGTTTTGCTTGCGCCCGCTGCACTCATTCCATAAGTCGCGCCCTCGGGCTGCAGGGGTGTAGCTCAGCTGGTAGAGCATCGGTCTCCAAAACCGAGGGCCACGGGTTCGAATCCTGTCACCCCTGCCATTCCTCTCTCGTCACACGCCGACCAGCGGGAATCGCACATGGAATATCTTCATACGATGGTCCGGGTCCGCGACCTGGACGAATCGCTCGATTTCTATTGCAACAAGCTTGGCCTGACCGAAGTCAGCCGCACCGAGGTGGAGGCAGGGCGTTTCACGCTCGTCTTCCTCGCCGCACCGGGCGACGAGGCGCAGGCGCGGCAGAACAAGGCCCCGATGGTCGAGCTGACCTATAACTGGGACCCGGAGGAATACGACGGCGGCCGCAATTTCGGCCATCTCGCCTACCGCGTCGACGATATCTACGCCGCGTGCCAGCGGCTCAAGGACGGCGGCGTGACGATCAACCGCCCGCCGCGCGACGGGCACATGGCCTTCGTGCGCTCGCCCGACGGCATCTCGGTCGAACTGCTCCAGAAGGGCGAGGCGCTGCCCCCGGCAGAACCCTGGGCGTCGATGGAAAATTCCGGCAGCTGGTAACCGGCGGACGCGCGCAGCGTCCTATATATCACAATAGGCGAATTTTGCGTGGCGGTGGGAACCCCGGCGGTCTCGCGCGGCTGGCGTGGTTTTCGCGATACGCCCGTTTCGTTCCCGTGGGCGCATGGGGAACTCTCCATGCGACATGTGCATTTTTCACGGCACAACGCACGAGAGTGCTCATTTCAGGAGTTGACCAATGTCGAGCATGCCTTTTCGGAGCAGCCGTCCGGACAGCTGGACCACCCCGCGTTCGTACACTGATGCGAGCTATCGCATGATGAAGTACGGGAAGATCCAGCCGATGCACCAGCCCTCTTTCTGGGAGCGTCTGTTCGGCGCCGTCTGAACCAGTATCCTAAGCAAAATGAAAAAGGGCCGGGGCGCATCATCGCGCTCCGGCCCTTTTCGTGTCCGATCGGACTTTGTGCGGCTCAGACCTCGGCCTCGACCGCGGCGGGCGGTGCGTCGGCATCGTGCGTCGGCCCGGCTTCCTTCTCGCCGCGCGCAAGCTTGAACACCACGCCCGACAGCAGCGCGAGGGCGAGGATGTTGGGCAGCAGCATCGTGGCGTTGGAAATGTCGCCCAGTCGCCAGACCAGCTCGCTCGGCTGCGCGGCGCCGATGAAGATCACCACGCACCACAGGATCCGCCATGCGACGTGCAGCTTCTTCTCGTTCGCCCGCGTGGAGGACTTGCTGACCCGGTCATAGATGAAGGTGATCGCGCGTTCGCCGTAATAGCTCCAGGTCAGAAGCGTGGTGAACACGAACAGGATCAGCACGATCGAGGCCACCAGCGTCCCGATCGGGATCGTGCCGAGCATGGCGGGGAAGGCGGCGGCAAAGGCACCGCTGGTCATCTCGAAGCCGACGCGGTCCGATTGCCAGGCATGCAGCACCGCCTGGCCTTCGTGCATGAAGTCGCCGCGCACGGTCAGGATGACCAGCGCGGTCATGGTGCAGATCACGATCGTGTCGATGAAGGTGCCCAGCATCGCCATGCGGCCCTGCACCTCGGGGTCGTTGGTCTGCGCCACCGCGTGCGCGATCGGGGTGGAACCCTGGCCCGCCTCGTTCGAGAACAGGCCGCGCGCCACGCCTGCGCGGATCGCCATGATGATCGCCGCGCCGGTGAAGCCGCCGACCGCGCTCTGCGGGTTGAACGCGCCGCTGAAGATCAGGCTGAAGGTTTCGGGCAGATCGCCGAAATTGAGGATCAGCGCGATCACCGCCATCACGATATAGGCCAGCGCCATGAAGGGCACGACGCTTTCCGCCACGCGCCCGATCGACTTGATCCCGCCGATGATGACGATGAAGACCAGGATGGCGACGATCAGCCCGCCGAGCCATTCTTCCAGCCCGAACAGCTCCTGCAGCCCGTCCGCGACCGCATTGGCCTGGATCGAGTTGCCGGTGACGAGCGCGGAAAACAGCGTGCCGATGCAGAACACGACCGCAAGCCACGTCCATTTCGGGCCGAGGCCCATGGTGATGTAGGTCATCGGACCGCCGCGATAGACGCCGTCCTCGGTCCGTTCGCGGTAGCGGATGGCGAGCGAACCTTCGGCGAAGGCGAGCGCCATGCCGAACAATGCGGTGATCCACATCCAGAAGATCGCGCCCGGCCCGCCCAGCGCGATCGCCGTCGCAACGCCTGCGAGGTTGCCGGTGCCGACCTGGCCGGACAATGCGGTGGAGAGCGCGGCGAAGGGCGAAATCTCGCCGCTGCCTGCGCCCTTGCGGCCCGGGAACAGGCCCTTGATGGCGCTGCCCAGCTTCACGATCGGGTAGAAGCGCAGCCCGATCATGAACCACAGGCCCACGCCCAGCAGGATCAGCGCGAGCGGCGGGAAAGGTACCACCTCCACGCCGTCCCATGTTCCGCCCCAGATCAGATCGGATACGTTGGTGACCGGTGCGACCATGCGATCGCCGAAAGACATCTGCGTGTCCGCAGCCATGTAGGAATTCCCCCGAATGCGTCCCTAAAGCGCGTGACGCTATAGTCGCGCGATAAGCAGCGCAACGCATTTTCTGGAGCGCTTGCTTTTGCGTCCACCGCCGCCTAGATGCGGTCGGGTCTCTCGACATCGAAGCTCAAGACCCGCCCTCGGATCGAACGATCTTGAAGGCGATCCCGGCTTCCCGAAAGAGACGCGAAATTTGGTCGAACAGTCATCGAATGGAAGCGGCGCACATGGCCGAAGGCAAAGTCGAAACGAAGAAGCGCAAGACGTCGCCGGGTGAATTCGCCCGCCAGGTGCGCGCCGAGGCGAGCAAGGTCGTCTGGCCGACGCGCCAGGAGACCGTGCAGACCGCGATCTTCGTCAGCATCCTCGTGCTGATCCTCTCGCTCTTCTTCCTCGGTATCGATTCGCTGTTCGGCGCGGTCGTCCGCTTCCTTCTCACGCTCGCGTAAGCACTCGCAGGACTTTTCATGGCACGCTGGTACATCATTCACGCCTATTCCGGTTTCGAGAACAAGGTTCGCGACGCGATCATTTCCGAGGCGGAGCGGCTCGGCCTGTCCGAAGGTGTCGAGGAGGTCGAAGTGCCGACCGAGACCGTGACCGAGCTGAAGCGCGGCAAGAAGGTTCAGGTCGAACGCAAGTTCATGCCCGGCTACGTGCTGGCCAAGCTGAACATGACCGACGATGTCTATCACCTCGTCAAGAACACGCCGAAGGTCACCGGCTTCCTCGGCGCGGGCAACAAGCCGCAGGCGATTTCCGAGAAAGAGGCCGCACGCTATTTCGGCGGTGTGGAAGAGGCCAAGGCGACGCCCAAGCACCAAGTTTCGGTCGATTACGAGATCGGCGACCAGGTCAAGGTGCTCGACGGGCCCTTCGCCAGCTTCAACGGCGTGGTGGAAGAGCTCGATTTCGACAAGTCCAAGGTCAAGGTCTCGGTCTCGATCTTCGGCCGCGCGACCCCGGTCGAGCTGGACTTCGAGCAGGTCGAACTGTCGAAATAAGGCGCGCGGGGGCCGAAGCCCGCGCTATTCGAGCACGCCCATCTCGATCCGCAGCCAAACAGGCTCGGCTCCGAAGTTGAAGCCGTAGTCGATCTGGTCGCCGTTCCAGCGGCGGCGCATCACCCATTCGCCATCGACGAAGCGCCCTTCCTGCGCCTCGATGATCTCGCCCTGCTGCCCCGCGCCGGCTTCGGCGAGGGCGATCCGCAGCTTCACGTTGCGCCCGCCGACGAGGAACACGTTTTCCGCAAGCTGCGCGGCGACGAGGCCGCCGGTCGGCACGTCCGCCAGCGGATGCGGATCGCGCTCTATCCAGGTCCAGTCGTCCTCCCCGAAGGCCCAGCGGCCATATTGCGCGGTGAGCGCCCAGCGGCCCATCCGGTGCGTCTGGTCGGCCCCGTCCTCGCCCCTCGCAGTGCCCCATAGCGGGCGATCGCGCGCGATCCGCGCCCACTCGCGCGGCATCTGCGCGAAAAGGCGGTAGGGCGCGGCAAAGGCTTCGAGCGTTTCCTCGTCCAGTTGCTTCGCGCCCAGCGGATAGTTCGAATAGCCGGTGCCATCGATCCCGAAGGGAGAGAACAGCACCGCACCGCGCCCCATCGCGGGCCAGACGAAGCGCGCGTATTCCGCCGCATTGCCGATCTCGGGCACCATCAGCGGGCCCGCTGCGGCATAGCGGTCGAGATATTTTACCACCGCCGCGGGATCGCGCGAATAGATATCGGGCGCGAAGGCTGAGATGTGCGGCGCGGCGATCCGCCAGACCGGCAGCGCGTTCCAGTTCGGCCCACCCGAGGGCCCGACATCGCCGCCCTCGTCGCTGAAGGCATCGCCCAGCGCGGCATTGACGAACATGGGCAGGTTCTTCTGCGCCTGCCCCGCCGCCGCGACCGTGTCGATATAGCGCGCGACGTACCAGCTGTTGAAGAACTGCGCGGCGCGCGTCCCGAAGGCCCCGGTCCACGATTGCCGTTCGATCCCGAGGCCTGCGGCAAGCTCCTGCGGGATCGGCCCCGCGAACAGCGCCTGTGCCTCGGGAGCATGGTCCCGGTCCAGCCCCCAGCTGCCGCTCTCGTTCTCGACCTGCACCATCACCACCGTGTGCTGCGGGTCGACCTGCGCCAGATGCCGCATAAGCGCCGCAAAGGCGCGCGCATCGGCCTGCATGGTCGCCTGCCCGTGCGGGCTGAGCACGACATGGGCGGACCCGTCCGCCTTGCGCATCCGCGTAAAGCGCGCCGTGTCGCGCTTGACCCATGCGGGGACGTAGGAGGGGCCGGTGTTCTTCCAAGTGCCGTACCACAGCAGCACCAGCCGCATGTCGCGCGCCCGCGCCTGATCGAGCAGCACGTCGACGAAGGAAAAATCGAACCGGCCTTCTTCCGGCTCGACCTGCTCCCACGCCACCGGCATCAGCACCGTATTGGCGCCGAGCCGCTCAACCGTCGGCCAGACCTCATCCAGCATCGCCGCATAGTTCGAGGAATTGTTGGGTTGCGCGCCGAGCATCAGGAACGGCTCGCCATCGACCAGCAGCGCGTCCTCGTCGAAGCGCGGCAGCGGCGCCTGCGCGCTTGCCTCGACTGCCAGCAAAGCCGCCAGTGCAGCGGCGATCACGCCGAGAATCTTCGCCAAATCCATCCCCCCGTTTCGAGGTGGTTGCGCTATCATGGACGGCTAACGGGCGAAAGTGGCCAGCTTGTGAGCGCGGACCGTGACCCGGGCAGATGCCTTTCCGGACAGAGTATCAGCTCTCTTTCGGACCCTTTTTCAGCGTATCGCCTGTGCCGGACCGGTGAACTCCGATAGAGGCCTTACCGCCGTGCGCACACGCCCCCGCATCTGCAACCGCAAGCAGCGCTACGCGACTCGCGAGGCCGCCGAACTCGCCGCGCGCGACGCGCCATTCAAACTGCGCGCCTATCGCTGCGAATTGTGTCGCCGCTTCCATCTCACCAGCCGCACCAAAGGGATGAAGACCCCACGGCACGAGCTCGATCGCGACCTCTAGGAAATCCAGCCGAGGCTCTCGCCATAGGCGAGGCTGAGCATGATCGTGTCGACCGCCGCATGGGCGAGGATGCAGGCCCACAGGTTGCCGCGATTGGCGAAGCGCAGCCAGGCGAGGAACAGGCCGATGCTCGCGGTCACCAGCACGCCGCCCCAGCCCTGGTAGAGATGCGGCAGGCCGAACAGCGCGGCCTGGATGATCGCGGCGGGCCACTTGCGCCCGCGCATTCCGCGCAGCCGCATCAGCCGGTCCATCAGGAAGCCGCGATAGAGCAGCTCTTCACCGAAGCCTGCAGCAAACCACGCAACCAGCACGATCCACAGAGCGAAGCTGAGCGGGCTTTCGGTCACGTAATCGAGGATGAGGCTGACGTCGATCGGCGGCAGGCCGAGCGCGTCGATCGCGATGGCGCCGAGCGCGAACAGCGCGATGATCGCTCCCGTACCCAGCGCGGCGAGTGCCAGCGTGCGGCCCATGTTGACCGGCGGGCGGATGCTCCACGCCTGCCTCACACACCCGTCGGCGCCGAGCCACAGCCGCGCGACCAGCAGCGCGGCCACCATGCTCGCCACCACCGAGCCGAGGATGCCGGCACTGGTTTCGCCGAGGATGAGGATGGGCGGGATGCTGGCGAGGAAGTAGGCGAGCGCCACGCTGCCCAGTTGCACGAAGAACCGCAGCCAGCTCAATCGGCGCAGGCGGTTTCTGGCGAGGGAGCGCTGCTTCATCTCACCCTATACGTGTATGATCTGCTGAGGTTTCGCAACCGCCCGCTTGCAGGCCTGGCCCGCCTCGGGACGGATCGGGGCGAAACCGGTGCAAGTCGATGAAAAGGCTGCGCTTGCCAGGCGGCGGCAGGAGTGCGACGCAGGGTGTGTCCGGGGACGGGGGAGAGGTTTCGATGCGACGCAGGGACTGGCTGAAGGGGGCCGCAGCGCTGCTCGCTTCTTCCCCGGGCAGGCTGCGGGCGCAGGCGAGGCTTGCCCCGGGCCCGGTCGAGCCGACGATGGAGAGCCTGCGCGAACACTTCGTGGTGCCCGACTGGTACCGCGATGCGAAGCTGGGCATGTGGGCCCACTGGGGCCCGCAATGCGCCCCCGAAGCGGGCGACTGGTACGGGCGGCACCTCTATCTCGAAGGCGAAGCGCAGGCCGCGATCCATCGGAGGCTCTACGGCCATCCGGCGGACCACGGCTTCATCGACGTCATTGCCGGATGGCGCGCCGAAGAATGGGACCCGGACGCGGTCTTCGGTGCCTACAAGGCGGCGGGTGCCCGCTTCCTCGTGGGCATGGCGTGCCATCACGACAATTTCGATCTCTTCGCCAGTCCGCACCCGTGGAACGCGACCCGCATCGGGCCGGGGCGCGACCTCGTCGCGGGATGGGCCGCCGCCGCGCGCCGTCTCGATCTTCCCTTCGGTGTGAGCAACCATGCCAGCCACTCATGGCACTGGTGGCAGACCGCCTATGGCTACGACACCGTCGGACCGCGCGCGGGCGAACGCTATGACGCATGGCGGCTGACCGCTGCCGAAGGGGCGGGGACTGCGTGGGAAGGGCTCGATCCGCAGGCGCTCTATACCGGGCCGCGCATGGTCCCCCCTGCCGGGCTTGAAAGCCCCGAGGCCATGCGCCGGTGGCACGACGACACCTCGGGCCAGTGGATCGAGGCCGCGCCGCCGGGCGATCCCGGCTATGCGCTGCACTGGCTGGCGCGGCAGATGCAGCTGGTCGAGCGCTACGAGCCCGATTTCCTCTATCAGGACAGCCACTACCTGCCCTTCGGTGCCATCGGGCAGATGGCGGCGGCGCATTTCTACAATCGCGCGATCGCGCGGACCGGCGCCTTCACCGGGGTGATGAGCGCAGGCTTCCGGCAGGGGGAGGGGACGCTCCATAATTTCGAGCGCAAGGCGGCCGGGGACATCCTGCCCGAACCCTGGCAGGCGGCGACCTGCATCGGCGACTGGCACTACAACCGCGCGCGCTTCCGCGACCGCTCCTATGTCGGCGCGGCGGACGTGATCCGCCAGCTGGTCGATATCGTATCGAAGAACGGCACGCTGCTGCTCTCGGTCCCGGTTCGCGGCAACGGCACGCTCGACCCGCTGGAACACGGCATCCTCGCCGCGCTGGGCCGATGGATGGGCCGCGAGGGCGAGGCGGCGATCTACGGATCGCGTCCGTGGCGCGTGTTCGGACAGGAGCAGGGCGGCGGCGTGCGGTACACGCGCAAGCGAGAGACGCTGTCTGCGAGCCTGCTCGATCCGCAGCCGGGCGAACTTGCGCTGACCTCGCTCGGGACCGGCCAGCTGCGCGGCGCGCGCATCGGCGCGGTCCGGCTGGTGGGCGGCGGCCCGGTTCCGTTCGAGCAGCGCGACGATGCTCTTGCCGTGAGCATCGATGCGCGCACGGCCGGCGGGACGGTGCCGGTGCTCGCCATCGAAGGCGTGTCTGCGAGCTTTGCGGGTCTCGCCGCCTGACGGACCGGCGTTAGTCTTGAAGAGGGTTTCCTACTCGGACCTGCGCTGCGATGATCGGCCTGATCGTTCTTCGACGCTGGCGAAAAAAATACGCCGAAAAAGCGCAATGTGTCACCCAAGGGCCGAATCTGGCGAAGGAACATGAGGTATTTCAGGGTGTTGAAGCGGAGCTGCCCAGGGTGACACCTGGGTGACACGTGTCACCCTGTCGCCCGGCCATTGCGGCTCGCAAACCCGCTTGCGGCGGGCCCGCATCGCTGCGCTTAGAGGCGGCGAATCGCTTGCAATCTGCCGCAAAATCGCTATCTGCGCCGCTTCCCGAGCACAGCTTTGGAAAACCCGATGCGGGAGGCGATCGTGGATCGCCGTTGACCGCTTACCATGAGCGTGGGGCCAAGCCCTTCGCGACAGTGAGAAAAGGAGGCCTCCCATGGCCAAGAAGATCGAAGGTTACATCAACCTTCAGGTGCCCGCCGGCACCGCCAACCCCTCGCCGCCGATCGGCCCTGCGCTGGGTCAGCGCGGCGTGAACATCATGGAATTCTGCAAGGCGTTCAACGCCGCGACGCAGGATCTCGAAAAGGGTGCGCCGATCCCGACCAAGATCACGGTCTACGCGGATCGCAGCTTCACGTTCGTCACCAAGTCGCCGCCCGCCAGCTTCCTCATCAAGAAGGCGATGAAGATCAAGTCGGGCTCGAAGGAGCCGGGCAAGAACATCATCGGCTCGATCAAGATCAGCCAGCTGGAAGAGATCGCCGAGACCAAGATGAAGGATCTCAATGCGAACGACATGGGCCAGGCGGTCAAGATCATCGCAGGTTCCGCCCGTTCGATGGGCATCGAAGTGGTGGAGGGCTGATCATGGCGACGCTTAGCAAGAAGCAGAAGACGCTGGCCGAGAAGCTCGACGCCGAAAAGCTGTACACCTTCGACGAAGCGCTCAGCACGCTGCGCGATCACAAGGCGAAGTTCGACGAGACCGTCGAAGTCGCGATGAACCTCGGCGTCGATCCGCGTCACGCGGACCAGATGGTGCGCGGTATGGTCGCGCTGCCCTCGGGCACCGGCAAGGACGTGCGCGTCGCCGTGTTCGCCAAGGGCGACAATGCCGAGAAGGCGCTGGCCGCCGGTGCCGACAAGGTCGGCGCGGAAGACCTGATGGAAGACATGCAGGCCGGCAACCTCGATTACGACCGTGTGATCGCGACGCCCGACATGATGGGTGTCGTCGGCCGTCTCGGTAAGGTGCTGGGCCCCAAGGGCCTGATGCCGAACCCGAAGCTGGGCACCGTGACCCCGAACGTGGAACAGGCCGTGAAGGACGCCAAGGGCGGCCAGGTCGAATTCCGCGTGGAAAAGCAGGGCATCATCCACTCCGGTCTCGGCAAGCTGTCGTTCAAGGACGAAGACCTGAAGACCAACTTCAAGGCCTTCACCGACGCGATCGTCAAGGCGAAGCCGTCGGGCGCGAAGGGCAAGTACGTCCAGAAGATCACGCTGACCTCCTCGATGGGCCCCGGCCTGAAGATCGACCTGGCGGAAGTCGAAGGCGCGTAAGCCTTTTCAACACGACGAATTCGAAACGGCCGGGGGAGCGATCCTCCGGCCTTTTTCTATGCCCTCAGCAGCTTTCTCGCCGAAGCAAGCGAGCCGCTGCGCTCGGCCAGGCGCTTGATCCGTTCGACGCCTGCATCGAAGCCGTCGCGGGCACTGAGCAGCAGCCGGTTCGCCAGCGTCCGCCGCAGCAGGACGAACGAACAGCAGTCGATGGAGTGCGTGCCGAACAGCGCCTTGTGCGCGCCTTCCCCCTCGGTGAAGTCGAAGAAACGGAAGCGCTCCTCGGCAAAGAGCATCCGCAGCGCCTCCATCTGCAGGACCGTGCCCGGCGACAATGCGCCATGGGCGGGATCGTAGCCGAGATGCGCGTAGACCAGCGTGTCCCCGCGCACCGGCAGCGCCAGATAGGCGACCGGCTCGCCGTGCAGGAACAGCAGGAAGCAACGCATCTGCCCAGCCTCCGCCGCCGCGAGCATGGCCTTTCGCGCATCCTCGCTGTCGGGCAGTCCCGCATCGAGCAGGCGCGCCTGGTACGTCTTCTCGGACAGCGGCAGCGCGAGATCGAGGAACCGGGCGACCTCGCCTGGCGAGGTGTAAGCCCGCACGTCCAGGTCACCGCCATCGGCCGTCGCGAATTTCCGGACCTTGCGCCGCAGCGTGCTGCGCGTCTTGCCCGAGAACCGCGCGAGGTAATCCTCGAAGCTGCCGTCCATCAGTATGTAGTGCCGCCGAAAATCCTCGCGTGCGCCGGCGATGTGATCGGGAAAGGCCGCAAGCAGCCGCGCGGCCATCGGCGCGGGCGCCGACTGCACGCGCAGGCCGTCCGCCCCCTCGGTCGCGGTGCGGGGCAGCGTGTCCGCCAGCGCATCCTCGAGCGAAAAGCCTATCGGGCGGAGCGATCGCTCGACGCGGAAGAGCCGCCGCGATCCGATGGTGAAGTCGATGCTGGTCGGCTGGGCCGTCATCGCCCGCTCACAGCGCGCCGTAAAGCGTGTTCGATACCGCCTGTTCGGCATAGCGCCAGCCGACCTTCATGGGGTTTGCAGGCACGGGCTCGGGCATGTCCGAGCGCTTGAACATCTTGACCGGCGGCGAGTTGGCGTAGTCGGCCGTCCAGATGCCCGGCGTGTCCTGCAGCACCCGGCACAGCGCCTCGAACCGCTTGCGCACCACCTTGTTCACCGCGAGACGGCGACGGTTGATCAGCTCGAAGCTGTGCGAGACCAGCGTGAAGCAGGTCATCCGCCCATCGCGCGCATGAAGCAGGGCATTGCGCATCTCGCCGATCGAGAGCGCGGTGATCTGGGCATGCCGCAGCCGGCCTGCGAGATCGCCGACGCACGACACCGGCACTTCGACGATGCCTTCGTGCAGCAGCGGCTGCGTATCGGTGGAGCGCAGGCCGAGATCGCTGTCGCCCCCGACGATGCCGGGCGTGTGCGACGTGTCGTAGAACAGCCCGATCTCCTTGAGCGCGCGCAAGGTATCGCGGTTGGCGCCGTAATTGCCCGCACGAAAGGCGACCGGTGCGGGCGCGCCCGCCGCGACCAGCGTGTCGCGCGCCCATTCGAGGATGCGGCATTGATCCTCGAACGCGAAATCCTTGATGTTGCGCCCCGTCATTCCCGCGAAGGGGCCGCCGGGCGGCGCCTTCTCCAGCCATTCGGTGTGGCAGTGGAGCTGGACGTCCTGCCCCGCCTTGAGGATCGGTGCGACCACGTCCTCTATCGCGGCGACGCCCCACAGCAGCGCCGGCATGGGATCGACGAAAAAGACCGCGCGCTGGCCATAATGGGCGAGCAGGTCGAGCTTGTGCGTGACCCCGGCCGGTCCGTCGGGGGTGATGCAGGCGATCGAGCGTGCGAAATTCTCCGCCCGGTCGACCGGGCAGGGCCCGTGCGGCAGAGCAGCCGAATATTCGGTGTCGATGGTGAGATAGACGCTCGTCATGACGCGGCGAGCCTAGCGCAAGACGGTTAAGGCGAAGTTCCACCCATCAGATGCCGCCCGCCACCGGGGAATGGCCCGCCTCCATCAGCGCATTACGCAGGTCCTTGGAACATGCAGCCAGCGCCTGCGCATCGGTCGATCGGACGACGAAATTCGCGCCGACCTTGCCTTCGCGGAAGAACGGGTAGCTGCCGATCTGGCATTTCTCGTGCCGCGCGACGACTTCGCGCAGCAGCCCCGCGACTTCGCTCTCGGCGGTCCAGCAGCCCATCGTCTCGCTCTTGAGCGGCGCGCCGCCTTC
Source organism: Alteriqipengyuania lutimaris (assembly GCF_003363135.1). Classification (NCBI taxonomy): domain Bacteria; kingdom Pseudomonadati; phylum Pseudomonadota; class Alphaproteobacteria; order Sphingomonadales; family Erythrobacteraceae; genus Alteriqipengyuania; species Alteriqipengyuania lutimaris. Next base: position 1,088,133 of record NZ_QRBB01000001.1, read on the forward strand.
GAGCGTTCCGGTCAGCGCGTCGAGCATGCCAGCAGTGATGTGCGGCACGCCCGCCATCAGGTGGATATTGCCGACCTTGATCCCCGGCGCGCCCGACATGCGATTGGGGATGAGCTCCGCACCTTGCGGTACGCGCGCCATCCGCAGCCGGTCTTCGGTCAGCCCGCCGGGCTTGTCGGCGTAATAGCGTTCGAGCAGCGCGCGCGCTTCGGAATGGACGATCACATCCACGCCCAGTGCGGCGGCTACCGCGTCCACGGTGATGTCGTCATGCGTGGGGCCGATCCCGCCGGTGGTGAAGAGATAGTCGTTGCGCGCCCGCAGCGTGTTCACCGCTTCGACGATATGGTCCTGCTCGTCCGCCACCACGCGCACTTCGGCCAGCCGGATGCCCTGCACCTGCAGCCACTGCGCGACCTGCGCGATATTCCTGTCGTGCGTTCGGCCCGAGAGGATCTCGTCGCCGATCACGACGAGCGCGGCAGTCCAGATACGCGTGGTCATGACGGGCTCGGCAATCCTCAGCCTGCGGTGCGTGCGGTGCTGGAGCGTTCGGGCGCGACTTCGTCTGCCGGTGCGTGGGACAGCGCCTTGAAATGGAGGATGCCGTCGTCGATCGGATCGCTCTTCATCTGTTTGCGATCGACCCGGTAATCCTGGTTGAGCCGCCACGGGAAGCTCACCGCGTTCTTCGGCATGATCGCCTTCGAGCGCTGGATATAGCCCGAGGAGAAATCGAAGATGTCATCGTCCTCCAGCGCGGCGGCCTCGTGCCCGGTAAGCTGCGGGACCGCGATATCGACGCCCCTGGCGTCCATCTCGTTCAGCACGTCGCACACATAGGCCGCGTTGAGATCGGCGCGCAAAGTCCAGCTGGCATTGAGATAGCCGAACACCACCGCGAGGTTGGGCAGGTTCGAGAACATGCAGCCCTTGTAGTAATAGCGCTGCGCGAAATCGACCGGTTCGCCGTCCACCGAAACCACGATCTTGCCCGCAACGGCAAGCTTCAAGCCCGTCGCGGTGACGAGGATGTCGGCTGCGATCTCGCGTCCGTCCTCCAGCACCACGGCGTTCTTCGCAAAGCGTGCAATGCGCCCTGTGACGATCTGCGCCCTGTCGCGCTTGATCGCTTCGAACAGGTCGGCGTCGGGCACCAGGCACAGGCGCTGGTCCCACGGGTCGTAGGGCGGGGTGAAGGCGCGCGCGTCGTACTTGTCGCCAAGGTGCCCCTGAACCTTCTTGATCAGGAATTCCTTGACCTTTTCGGGCCTGCTCTGCGCGCGTTTGAAGCCGATGTCCTGCATCACCACGTTTTTCCAGCGGGTGATCTTGTAGGCCGTGTCCTCGGGCAGGATCTTGCGCAGGAAATTGGCGAGCCCGTCGCGCGCCGGGCGGCTGAACATCCAGGTCGGCGTGCGCTGGAGCATCGTGACCGATGCGGCTTTTTCCGCCATCGCGGGAACGATGGTGACGGCGGTGGCGCCGGACCCGATGACGACGACGTTCTTGCCTTCGTAGCCGAGATCGTCTGGCCAGAATTGAGGATGCACCACTTGCCCCTCGAATTCGCCGAGTTCGAAACCGGGGTCGTAGGGCTCGTCGTAGTCGTAATAGCCCGATCCGAGGTAGAGCCAGTTGCCGGTCAGCCGCTTGCGCTCGCCTTCTTGCGTGACGACCGTGACCACCCACCGCGCGGTCGCGCTGTCGAAATCGGCGGTTTCGACGCGCATGCCGAAACGGATGTTCTCGCGAATGCCGCGCTCGTCCACGATCCGGTCGAGATAGTCGAGGATCGCGGCGCCATCGGCGATGCTCTTCTCGTGCCGCCAGGGCTCGAACACGAAGCCGAGCGTGTGCATGTCGCTGTCGGAACGCACGCCGGGATAGCGGAACAGGTCCCATGTCCCGCCCAACCGTTCGCGCCGTTCGAGGATGGCATAGCGCTTGTCGGGGCATTCCGTTTCGAGATGGGCGGCCATGCCGATGCCGGAAATCCCCGCGCCCACGATCAGCACGTCGAAATCGGTGTCGCTGTTGTCCATCGGGGCGTCCATCATCTGCATCGCTCTCTCGTATCGCTTCGCAGCCTATCGCATGGCCGCAGGCTTGGCGAGGGGGCCATTGGGTCACGTCCTTTCGGCCCGGATGACGCGGGGGCGATGTGCGGCTAGAGCGCGCGGCATGAAAGCCCCCCTCCTTCGCGCCGCCGCCCTGATGCCGCTGTGCATCGCTGTACCCTCGCTCGCGCAGGAGAGCGATGGTGCCGACCGCGAGCGAGGCGATGCGCCGGTCATCATCGTCACCGGGCGCGGGCTGGAGGATACGCCTGCAACCCCCGCCTACGGAACCGTCGAGGTGGACCGCGAGACGGTGCTGACCGTGCCATCGGGCCGGATCGAGGAGGCGCTGGCGAGCGTCGCGGGCTTCCAGCAGTTCCGCCGGTCGGACAGCCGTTCTTCCAATCCGACCGCGCAGGGCGTGACGCTGCGCGCGCTGGGCGGCAATGCCACCAGCCGCGCGCTGGTCACGCTGGACGGGGTGCCGGTGGCGGACCCGTTCTTCGGTTACGTGCCCTTTGCCGCGCTGCTGCCCGAGCAGGTCGGGCGGATCGCGGTGACGCGCGGGGGCGGATCGGGCCCGTTCGGCGCGGGCGCGCTGGCGGGTACCATCGCGATCGAGAGCCTGTCGCCCGACCGGCAGGCACCCTTCGGCGCGAGTGTGCTCGCGAACGATCGCGGCGGCACCGAGGCCGCCGGTCAGTTCGCCGCGCCGCTGGGCGGCGGCTACGCGACCGGGGCGATCCGGTGGGACCGCGGGCCGGGCTTCTTCACTGCGCCCGAGGACCAGCGCGTGCCCGCCAGCGTGCTCGCGAAGTTCGACAGCGTGTCGGGCCAGCTGCGCGCGGTCGCCCCGCTCGCGCAGGATCTGGAGCTTCAGGCGCGTGTGCTTGCCTTCGACGATGCCCGCACGCTGCGCTTCGAGGGCGCGGACAGCTCCGCCAGCGGGCAGGACTACAGCATCCGCATCGTCGGGCGCGGGCGCTGGCAGGTCGATGCGCTGGGTTACGTGCAGGCGCGCAATTTCAGCAATCTCGTCGTCAGCTCCAGCCGCTTCGTTCCCGTGCTCGACCAGCGCAGCACGCCTTCGACCGGGCTCGGCGGCAAGCTGGAAGTGCGCCCGCCCGTCGGCCCTGCGCACACGCTGCGCCTCGGCGTCGACTATCGCCGTGCCGAGGGCGAGTTGCAGGAAGAGCCGATCAGCTCCTTTACCGGCAATGTCACCGCGCGGCGGCGCGCGGGCGGCGTCACCAGCGATCTCGGCCTCTTCGTAGAGGACGACTGGGAAGTAGGACAGCTGGTCCTGACCGGCGGGCTTCGCGCGGATCGCACGGTGATTGCCGATGGCTTCTTCACGGAGCGCGATGCGGCTGGTGCGCTGGTGGAGGACAACCGCTTCGCCGACCGCAGCGACTGGACGCTGACCTATCGCGCGGGTGCGCTGTTCCGGGCAGGGCCTACGCTAGACCTGCGCGCGGCTGCCTATAGCGGGCTGCGGCTGCCCACGCTCAACGAGCTGTACCGCCCCTTCGTGGTCTTCCCCGTGGTGACGCAGGCCAATGCGGCCCTCGCCAACGAGGAGCTGCGCGGGTTCGAGGCGGGGCTCGACTGGCGGCCCGTGCAAGGCGTCGCATTCAGCCTGACCGCCTTCGACAACCGGCTGGAGAACGCGATCGCCAACGTCACCATCGGCGAGAACCTGCGCCAGCGCCGCAACCTGCCCGCGATCGAAACGCAAGGGATCGAGGCGGGGCTGCGGGTGGCGCGCGGTCCGATCCGCTTCGACGGCAGCCTGTCCTACTCCGACCCGCGGATCGAAGGCGAGGGCGCTTCGCTATCGCTCGACGGCAATGCCCCGCCGCAGAGCCCGCGCTGGTTTGCGGCGGCCTCGCTCACCTATGAGCCGAAACCCGACACCCTGTTATCGCTCACGCTGCGCCATGTCGGCGACCAGTTCGAGGATGACCAAGAGAGCGACATCCTGCCCGCCTTCACCACGCTGGGGGCCTACGCGCAGCTGCCGCTTGTAGGACAGCTCGATCTCGTCCTGCGGGCCGAGAACCTGTTCGACGAGGAAGTCGTCACGCGGGTGTCGGGCGGCGACGTCGATCTGGGTGCCCCGCGCACGCTGTGGGCAGGCGTGCGCTACGGCTTCTGAAACGCGGGCGCGGGATCGCGTGCGTCGTCAACGCCTTCGAGGATCGCGGGGTCGAGCTTCGGCCCGTGCAGCACCGAAATGTCGCCGGTGGTTTCGAGCACCACCGCGCGCACTTCGTCGAAACTCGTGGTGTTCGATTCGCGCAGCTTGGCGATGATGTCGGACCGCGAGACGCGGGTCTGCGTCATCGCTTCGGTACAAAAGCGGCCATCGACCATCAGCAGGACGGGATCGTTCTGGATCGCCTCCTCGAACGTATCGGACTGCTTGCGGATCTTCGCGATGATCAGCTGCACCGCGAAGAGCGCGAACATCACCACGGCGGCCTGGACGAAGCCCTGCCAGTCGGTTGCGCGGCCCATGCCTGCGAGAACGGTGCCGCTGGCGACGGTGATGACGAAGTCGAAATTCGTCATCTTCGAAAAGCTGCGCAGGCCGACGATCCGCGTCAGCAGGATTACATAGAAGATGCCGATCGCGGTCAGGATGGTCCCGCGCGCAATCAGGTCGTAGGTTGTGTCGTCAAAGAACATTGGTGTGCCTCCTGTGGTCGACGCAGAGATGACGTTCGCGGCGCGCCACAAGCTCGCTGCGAACGGGAGGCGGATGAAGGTCTAGGCCTGCACGACCTTCTGTTCGATCGAACCGAAGATCGACTTGCCGTGATCGTCCTCCATCCAGATCTTCACCGTGTCGCCCGGCTCCATGAAGCGCGTCTTGGCTTCGCCGCTGGCGATGGTTTCGATCATGCGGATTTCCGCGATGCACGAATAGCCCTTGCCGCCTTCGCTCACCGGCTTGCCGGGGTCGCCATCGGGCCCCTGGTTCGAGATCGTGCCCGAACCGATGATGCAGCCCGCGCCCAGATTGCGCGTCTTGGCCGCGTGCGCGACCAGATCGGCGAGGCTGAAGGTCGCGTCCTGGCCCACATCGGCGCGGCCGAACGGGTCGCCGTTATAATCGACCATCAGCGGCAGCTGGATCACGGCGTCCTTCCACGCATCGCCCAGCTCGTCGGGCGTGATAGCCACGGGGCTGAACGCGGTCGCGGGCTTGGACTGGAAGAAGCCGAAGCCCTTGGCCAGTTCGCCCGGGATCAGGCCGCGCAGGCTCACGTCGTTGACCAGCATCAGCAGCTTGATGTGATCCGCCGCCTCGTCCGAGGACACGCCCATCGGCACGTCGTCGGTGATGCAGGCGATCTCGCCTTCCATGTCGCAGCCCCAGCTGGTGTCCTTGAGCGGAATGTCGGCGCGCGGGGGGAGGAAGTCGTCGCTGCCGCCCTGGTACATCAACGGATCGTGATAGAAGCTCTCGGGCACCTCGGCGCCGCGCGCTTTGCGCACCAGCTCGACGTGGTTGATGTACGCGCTGCCGTCGGCCCACTGGTACGCGCGCGGCAGCGGCGAATGCGCCTCGCGCTCGTGGAAGCGTTCGCAGGGAACGGCTTCGTTATTCACGTCGCGGTACAGCGCCTCGAGCTTGGGCGCCGTATTCGCCCAGTCGTCCAGCGCGTCCTGCATCGTCTCCGCGATATTGTCCGCCGCGCAGTAGCGGGTGATGTCTTTCGAGACGACCACCAGCTTGCCGTCGCGCGTTCCGTTATTCAGCGTCGCGAGTTTCATTGGACTGTCTCTCCTTCGGGGGTGTCGTTCTGGTTGTCGGGGTGCGCCCTTTGCACTTCATCCAATGCGAGGCAGGCGGCTTCGATCCGGGTTGTATGCGGCGCATCTGAGAAATCGTAACCGAAGCGGCGCGCGTTGTAGATCTGCGGCATGAGCACGACCTCGAAGAAGCCGGGCGCATCGAACAGGAAATCGCCGGTATTCAGCTGGGCGAGCCGTTGCTCCACCGGCACCAAGGTGCGGGCGAGCCAGTGGCGATACCAGGTTTCGACGCCCTCCTGGTCCTGCCCGTATTCGCTCTTGAGATACTTGAGGACGGGCAGGTTGAGCGGCGCGTGCAGCTCGGTCGCGATGGCATAGGCGAGTTCGCGCGCGAGGTAGCGCTGTTCGATCTCGACCGGGAGCAGCGGCTTTTCGGGGTAGGCTTCGTCGAGCCATTCGATGATCGCCATCGACTGCACGCGATCCTTGCCGCCCGCTTCGAGCATGGGCACCGTGGCGAAGGGATTGCGGCTGGCAAAGGCTTCGCCCTTCTGCTGGCTCTCCACCAGATTGACCGGGCAGTTCTCGTATTCGAGCCCCTTCAATTGCAAGGCGAGGCGAAGGCGGTAGCTGGTGGAGCTGCGGAAGTAGCCGTAGAGTTTCATGCATTCGTCCCGTGGATTGCGGCGCGGCCTGACACACCTGACACACTGTCTAAAGGCAAAAAACCGGGCTGCCGTTCCGCGCCTCGGGACGGCGTGGTGGAGACGGGCGAAGCAAAGTGCACGCCCGGCTTTTCGCACTTTTCGGCCGTGTAGGACAGGGCTTGGCGCCCCCTACCAGCCCTGCACGTGACCCGCGGCAATCCAGTTTGGTGCATGAAACGCAATGCCGGTTGATGGACCGGTTGATGGATCGCCGCGCTCGCCCCGCTGTTCCCCCGGATCGGGTGTCCGGTGGCTCGCGATGACGCGAATTGCATCAGAACGCGGCAATACCCGTGATCGCACGCCCCAGGATCAGCGCGTGGACATCGTGCGTGCCCTCGTAGGTGTTGACCGTCTCGAGGTTAATCATGTGGCGCATGATCTGGTATTCCTCGCTGATACCGTTGCCGCCGTGCATGTCGCGGGCAACGCGCGCGATGTTCAGCGCCTTGCCGACATTGTTGCGCTTCACGATCGAGACCATGTCGGGCGACCAGTTGCCTTCGTCCATCAGGCGACCCACGCGCAGGGAGGCCTGAAGCCCCAGCGCGATCTCGGTCAGCATGTCGGCGAGCTTCAACTGGTAGAGCTGCTTGGAGGCGAGCGGCACGCCGAACTGCTGCCGGTCGAGCCCGTACTGGCGCGCGGCGGCCATGCAATATTCGGCCGCACCCATGCTGCCCCATGAGATGCCATAGCGCGCGCGGTTGAGGCAGGAGAACGGACCTTTGAGTCCCTGCACTTCGGGGAACATGGCGGAAGCGGGCACGCGCACCTCGTCCATCACGATCATGCCCGTGGTGCTGGCACGCAGCGAGAGCTTGCCCTCGATCTTGGGGGCGGAGAGGCCTTCCATACCCTTTTCGAGCACGAAGCCGCGAATGGCGCCGCCATGTTCTTCGCTCTTGGCCCACACCACGAAGACGTCGGCGAACGGCGAGTTGGAAATCCAGGTCTTGCTGCCCGAGATGACGTAGTCGTCGCCGTCCTTCTTGGCGTGGGTCTTCATCCCCGCCGGGTCCGAGCCCGCATCGGGTTCGGTCAGGCCGAAGCAGCCGATCAGCTCGCCGCTGGCGAGGCCGGGGAGGTACTTCTGCTTCTGCTCTTCGGTGCCGAAGGCGGTGATCGGGTACATGACCAGGCTCGACTGCACGCTCGCCATCGAACGGTAGCCGCTATCGACCCGCTCGATCTCGCGCGCGACGAGGCCATAGGCGACGTAGCTGGCACCTACGCCGCCAAATTCCTCAGGCGTGGTCACGCCGAGCAGGCCGGCCTTGCCCATCAGCGGGAAGAGTTCGGGCGCGCTGGCCTCCTCGCGAAAGGCGTCGATCACGCGCGGCTGGAGTTCGCTCTGCGCGAAGGCGTGCGCGGACTCGCGGATCATCCGCTCGTCCTCGGTCAGCTGGTCGTCGAGGCGGAAGGGGTCGGTGGCGTCGAAGGGGATCATGGGTGTGGGGCTCGCTTCTCTTGTCGCCCGGTCCCATGGCAAATCGAGGCATGGCCCGGCAAGCCCTGCATTGGGCAATGCGGGCGGACGGCAAGTTGAACGTCAGGCGGTTTCGACGCTGACCGATACTGCGAGGGACTTATCAGTCCCGGCCGGTTGAGCCTCGTCCTGCTCGCGCGTCAGCACGGTGTGCACCTGCGTCAGGATATCGCCGGGAGGGCAGGGCTTGGCCAGCGCCAGCGTGCCGGGGAAGCGGGTCGAGACTTCATCCAGCGGCAGGTGGCCCGAATGGAAGATCACCGGCACGTTTTCCGCGATCAGCTTTTCCGCGAAGGGATAGACGACGGTATCGTGCAGCCGGATATCGAGGATCGCAAGATCGGGGCGCTGCTTCTGGAAGGCGAGCATGGCGGAATTCAAGTCGCCGTGCGGGCCTTCGACCTGATAGCCTGCTTCGGCGATGGTATCGCACAGGTCCATCCCGACGATAGGCTCGTCTTCCGCGACAAGGATGATTGGCTGTTCCATCTGCTCTCCACCAGCGACCGCAATCTTTCAGAACGGTTCCACAACAGGATCGTTCCAAAACGGGCGCCGTGGCAAGCGAATTCTTGCCTGTACTCTTTTTTACAGCTTGCCGAAGCGGGATTCGTACGCGGCGGTATCCCCGCTTTCGAGCAGCCTGGCCTGTTCGATCCAGTTGTCGCGCCGGATGCGGCCCTTGAAGCGGCCCAGCTGGTCGTCGATCCGGTCGATGTCTGCCTCGCTCCAGCTGGCGATCTGCCCGAAGGAGGTGACGCCCAGCGCGTTGAGCTGCGTGGCGAGTTTCGGGCCGACGCCCTTGAGCCTGGTCAGATCGTCCGCGGCGCCTGTGTCCGACGCGGCGGGCGGGGTCTGCGCCGCTTCCCTTTCCTCGGCGACGACGCCGCCAACGGCGGCTCCGGCACCCCCGGTCGCGGTCGCGGCGGGTTCGGCGCGCGGTGTGGGGACCGGAGCCGGGGCCGGGGCAGGTGTCGGAGCGGGTGTCGCCGCTGTCGATGCGGGAGGCGGAGGAGGGATGGTCTCAGCTTCCGGAGCGGGCGCCGGAGCGGGCGTGGCGGCGGCAGGCCGTCCGCTTGCAGCGGGCGGCGCGGGGTCCTTCGCGGCTGCTGGCGGAGCATCGATCAGCGCCTGATTGCGTTTCGTCCCGGTCTCCTCGGGGCTATCCTCGCGCGTCACCCTGGTCTTGCGCGAGCCTGACAGGAGGAACCAGGCAACCACGAACCCGACCAGCACGGCCAGCAGGATCAGCAGCCAGTTCGCCTCGATCAGTTCAATCATCTTGGGCTTTGCCTCTTTTCGTTACCTGTCGCGCGCATTAACGCGAAAGGCCTGTCCGCGCAAAGTCCAAAGCTTGGCCGTGCCTGCGCCGAGCCCCAGGCCCACGACATATCCGGCTAGGGCAAGCGCCACCAGTTCCAGGGAAAGAGCCATGTTTCGTCTCGTGCCTCGCGTGCTGGGCCCGCGCTAGCGTGCCGCGGGTGTGTCGATCGGGGTGGGGCTGGGCGTCTCGCCGGAAATGACGCGGAATTCGATCCGCCGGTTGGCCGGATCGGCGGGGTCGAGACCTTCGATCGTGCGCGAACTGCCGTATCCGGTCGCGCGCAGGCTCTGCCCCGGGATGCCGCGGTCGATCAGCTCGCGCCGCACGATCTGCGCGCGGTCCTGCGACAGCGCCAAGTTGACCTGCGGCGAGCCCGAGGTGTCGGTGTGGCCGGAAATGGCGATGGTCGTGCCGACACACGGGCGCAGCGTGTTCGCCAGCTCGTCAAGCAATTCCTCGCTGCCGGGGATGAACTCGGCCGAGGATTCCTCGAACCGGATCGTGCGTTCGGCCAGCACGGTCAGCAGCTCGCTCTCGCAGCGCAGCGATTCGATGTCGGTATCGCCGGAGGCCAGCATGGTCCCGTCGGTCCAGTGCACGCCGCCCACGCCCGGGATGTCGTAGATGGCCTGCGCGATCCGTGCGCGTTCCAGCTCGGTCAGATCGCGATTGGGCGTCAGCATTGCGTGGCGGGTCGGCCAGCCGCCGGCGGTGTAGAAGCGCACCTCGACCGCCGGATCGGGGCCCTGCTGCGCGGGCAGTTCCCGGGTCGCTGCGGCCAGCCGCTCGACATAGCCCACCGCCGTCTGGCTCGCGAACAGCAAGGCGATGGCGCAGACCAGCATGGCACCGGCGGAAAGGATGATCGCGGGATGGAGGGCGGGGCGAATTGTCACCCCGCCCCGATAGCGGCCCGTGGGTCGGGGGGGAAGGCCTCAGGGTTGGTCGAGGCTGTCGGCAACGCCGACCAGCTTGACGAATTCCTGCCGGTAGAAATCGCTCTGCGCGCCCGCCAGCGCGCGGATCGCGTCGTAATCGAAGTCCGCCAGCAGGGTATCGCCGCGCAGCTTCTGCGCGAATGCGGCGACCGATGTCGCGAAGGCGAAGTCGCCCGATAGCGGCCCGGCATTCGCCAGCGCGTTCGCGGGCAGCACCTGCGTGATCAGCGTCGAGGTGTCGCCATCGGGCTGCTTGTAGCGCAGCTTGACGAAGGCCGCCTCCGCCGCCTGCCCGGTCGCGGCCTGCGGAATCCGGTCCTGATAGCGGCGGCCGGGGATCCAGCCGTCGGCCTGCGCGGGCACCACCTCATAGATCGCGGTCACCTGGTGGCCCGATCCGATATCGCCCGCATCGACCGCGTCGTTGTTGAAATCCTCTTCGCGCAGGATGCGGTTCTCGTAGCCGATCAGGCGGTACTGGCTGACGACCGCGGGATTGAACTCGACCTGGATCTTCACGTCCTTGGCGATGGTAAAGAGCGTCGCGCCGAGCTGTTCGCCCAGAACTTTGCGCGCCTCGATCGCGCTGTCGATATAGCCGTAATTGCCGTTACCCCGGTCGGCGATCTGCTCCATCAGCGCTTCGTTGATATTGCCGCGCCCGAAGCCCAGCACGCTCATCGCGATGCCGTTGCGGCGCTTGCCTTCGACATATTCGAGCAGCGAGTCGTTGTCCGACAGGCCGACGTTGAAATCGCCGTCGGTCGCCAGGATCACGCGGTTGATGCCGTCGACCTTGCCCGCTTCGGCCACGCGATAGGCGAGCTCGAGCCCCGCACCGCCGGCGGTCGAGCCACCGGCCTGCAGATCGTCGAGCGCGGCCATGATCTCGCGCGGGTCGCTGGTCGGCTCGAGCACGAGGCCCGCCGCGCCCGCATAGACCACGATCGAGACGCGATCGCGCAGGGTCAGCCGGTTGACCAGCGTCTTCATCGCGGTCTTCACCAGCGGCAGCTTGTCGGGCGAACCCATCGAGCCCGACACGTCGAGCAGGAAGACGAGATTGGCCGCCGGGCGCTCTTCCTTGGGTGCGTCATACCCGGCGAGGCCGATCCGTACGAGGCGCGTGTCGGCATCCCACGGGGTGCGCGCGACATCCATGTTGACCGTGAAGGGCGCGGCGTCCGCGCTCGCCGGGCGCGGATAGTCGTAGCGGAAGTAGTTGACGAATTCCTCGGTCCGAACTGCCGCTTCGGGCGGTAGCTCCCCGTCGGTCAGCATCCGGCGCGCATTGGAATAGGAGCCCGTGTCGACATCGACCGAGAAGGTCGAGACCGGCGCTTCGAGCGTCACCGCGACGTCCGAGACGTCCTTCCCGTCATAGCGTTCGCGATCGGGCTGCGTCGGCACGACGATCGAAGGGACGTAGCGCAGGTCTTCGGACGTGCGCGGCTGTTCGCCAGGGGTCTCGGCCTGTTCCCGGGTCACGCGCGATCCGGTGACCGTGACCGGTGCGGCCGCCATCATCTGCGGTGAGGGTGGAGGCGGCGGCGGGGGAGGGGGCGGCGGAGGAGGTGGCGGGGGGATACTGCTCTCGCGGTCGGCGATGGCGCCGTTGCTCTTATCGGCCATTCCATCGGCGGTTGCGCATCCGGTGAGTGCGAGGCCGCTGATCGCGACGACGGCGAAAGTCTTCATCCCCATTACGATTGTATCCCCTCTGTCTTTTCTTTCGGGTCGTGCGACCAAGCTCCTCCGAAACGCGTGAATGCCTTCTGAATATTTCAGGAGGATCGGGGCGCGGTCTCGTCCTGCGCCAGGTTCCGGCGGAACAGCACGCGGTCTTCCTCGCGGAAGCCGACGAACCAGATGATCGTCCCGTAGGTCAGCAGGATCGCGGGGATGCCGACGATCAGCTCGAGCCACTCGGGCACCTGCGTGGCGGCCCAGCCGAGCACTGCTGCGGGGATCGCGGCGGCGAACAGACCCCAGCGGAAATTGCTGACCGTTTCGCCCAGGATGCGGCCCAGCAACATGCTCTTGGCGATGCTCGCCCCGGCCAGCGCGATCGCGAGCGCCAGCGCGGCGGCGGGCGCGCGCCAGTGTTCGGGCAGGCCGTAATCGCTGATCGCGACCATGAAGGCGATGGTCAGCGCGGCCTGGAAGACGATCGTGGCGATCGAGATGATGAGGTTGCGCATGCGCGCGATGTAGATGAGCGCGCTTTCGGAGACGACCGCCAGCGCCGCGACCACTTCGGCCACCAGCAGGATCGACAGCGCGCCGGTGCCGCTGACGAAGTCCGGCCCCAGCAGACCCATCACCGCCTCGCCCGGAATGGCGAGCGCCAGTGCCACGCCCGCCTGCACCGCGACGATCCAGAAGCCGACTTGGCACACCTGCCTGGCAATGGCGGATCGGTCGCCGACCTTCAGCGCGGCAGTGATGACGGGGCCCAGGATCGGGTCGAAGCTGGTCTTGAGCTTCTGCGGCAGCGTGGCGACCTGCTGGACTGCGTAATAGACGCCGACCTGCGAGGGCGAGGCGAACTGGGCGAGGATCGCGAGGTCGAGCTTGCGCGTGCCCCATTCGATCGCGTCGGCACCGGCGAGCGGCAGGTTGCGCACCGCCAGACGGAAGACGCGGGTCGGGTTCGGTTTCCAGCCGCGCGGCAGGCCGTAGTGCCGGATCACCGGCATGAACGCGGCGACCGAAGCGGCGATAATCGAGATCACATAGGCGACCTCAAGCCCGCTTTCGGGCACGACGAAGAACAGCGCGCCCGCCGCGATCGAGATCGCCCACGGCTCAACCACCGCACGGCTGCGTACCGTCGCCCCGATATCGTAGCGGTAGGCGCAGGCGGCCAGCGCGACCTCGGTCAGCGCGAAGGGCAGGATCGTGAAGACGAGCAACCACGACAGGTCGCCATTCGCGCCGTTGGGAAACATCGGCTGCGGGAAAGCGAGCAGCAGCCCGGTGAACGCCAGCGAGGTAAGGATGCTGAGCGTCATCCCGTCGGCCACGATATGCGCCGGCGGGCGATCGTCGTTCTCGCTCAACTGCTGGGCGAGCCCGCGTTTCTGGCCGAGCACCGCCACCTGGCTCGCCAGTTCGATCACCACGAGCGCGGCGGCGAACCGGCCGAGCATGTCGTCGCCGTAGAGCCGTCCGGCAATCAGCAGGAAGGGGATGCGCGCAGCCAGCCGGATCAGGAAGCCGAAGAAATTGGTCCGCCCGCCTCGCGCCAGCGCGGCCATATCGTCGCGCGGGGTCCCTCCTGGAGGCTTTTCGGCAGGCGCGGTGGAGCCGGGCTCGCTCAAGCGGGGCGTCTTTCGGTGGTGAGCGGGCGGGCGAGCAGGTCGGTGACAACATCTTGCGCGGGCGCCCCGTCGAGCAGCGCGACCACCGCATCGACGATCGGCATGTCGATGGCTTTCTCATGCGCAAGCTTTTGCAGCACCGGCGCGGTGTGCGCGCCTTCGGCCACCGTGTCGCGATTCTCCATCAGGTCGCGCGCGCTCTGGCCCTCGCCGATCGCCTTGCCGAGCGAGAAATTGCGGCTCGAGGTGGAGGAACAGGTAAGCACCAGATCGCCCAGCCCGCACAGGCCGGTCAGCGTCGCACGCTCCGCCCCCAGCGCCTCGCCGAAGCGGACCATTTCGGCAAAGCCGCGCGCGATCAGCGCGTTGCGCGCGTTCTGGCCCAGCGCCAGCCCGTCGACCACGCCGCAGGCGATCGCGAGCACGTTCTTCACCGCGCCGCCGATCTCGGCGCCGATCAGGTCGTCGGAGTAATAGGGCCGGAAGGCGGGCCGGGCGATCACGGGCGACAACCGCTCCCACTGATCCTCGCCCCCGCCGCACGCCAGCGTCACCGCGGCGGGCAGCCCGGCGGCGACTTCGTGCGCGAAAGTGGGACCCGAGAGCGCGGCGAGCGTCGCGCGCGGGCAGGCTTTCGCGGCGACGTCGCTCATGATCGCGCCGGTCGCCTGCTCGATACCCTTGGCGCAGATGACGAGATCGCCCGAGAAGCCGGGCATCTGCGCCAGCACGCTGCCGAGGTGCTGTGCGGGCACCACCGCCAGCACAACCTGCGCCCCGGCGACCTCATCGAGCAAACCGGTCGCTCGGATCGTCGGCGCAAGCTGCGCATCGGGCAGGAAGCGCGCGTTGCGGTGGTTGGCATTGATGTCCTCGACCACGTCGGCTTCCAGCACCCACATGGTGACGTCGCGCCCGTCGGAGGCGAGCATCTGCGCAAGCGCGGTGCCCCATGCGCCGCCGCCGAGGACTGCTACGGACTGTTGTTCTGGGGTCATTACGCTTTCACTCCGGCCCCGCGTGCTGGTTCCGCATCGGGATCGAGCGGCCAGCGCGGGCGTGCCTTGTAGTCGAGCGGATCGCTTTGGCCGAGCCTTTCGCAGCCCGCCCATGCGATCATCGCCGCATTATCGGTGCACAGTCGGGGTGGTGGCGCGACGAAGCGCATCGCGTGGCGCTGCGCCAATGCCTCGAGCGCGGCGCGCACGCTTGCATTGGCCGCGACCCCGCCAGCGACCACGAGCGCGGGGGCCTGTCCGCCATTGGCGATCGCCCGTTCCAGCCGGTCGACAAGGCAATCGATCGCAGCCTGCTGGAAGCTCGCGGCAATATGGGCGGTGGCATGCTGGCCGCTCTCGTGCGCGCGCAGGACCGCGCTCTTGAGCCCGGCGAAGGAGAAATGCGGTTCCTTGCCGCCCACCAGCGGGCGCGGCAGCGGCACGGCCTTCGGGTCGCCTTCGCGCGCCAGTCTTTCGACCGCCGGGCCGCCGGGAAAGCCCAGGCCGAGGATCTTCGCGGTCTTGTCGAACGCCTCGCCCACCGCATCGTCGATCGTGGTTGCGAGGCGGCGATATTGCCCCACGCCTTCGCAGCGCAGGATCTGGCAGTGTCCGCCCGAAACGAGCAGCAGCAGGTAGGGAAATTCGAGCTCGGCATCGACCAGCCGGGGGCTGAGCGCATGGCCTTCGAGGTGATTGACCGCGATCAGCGGAGCTTCGCTGGCCATGGCCAGCGCCTTTGCGCTTACCAGCCCGACCATCACCCCGCCGATCAGCCCCGGCCCGGCGGTGGCGGCGATGGCGGCGCAGTCGGACAGCTCCATCCCCGCCTCGTCCATGACCTCGGCGACCATCGGCGCGATCCGCTCCGCATGGGCGCGCGCGGCAATCTCGGGCACCACCCCGCCATAGGGGCGATGCGCCTCGTCCTGCGATGCGATGCGCTGCGCGATGATCCGCCGGTCGGTGCTCACCAGCGCCACCGCGGTCTCGTCGCAGCTGGATTCGATCCCTAGTACCACCTGCATGGTGCTTTCCCTTAAAGCAGCGCGGGGCTAGGGCAAGGAAAGCCTATGCAGTCAGAACCTCTCCTCAAGCTCGGAACCCGCCGCTCCCCGCTCGCCATGGCGCAGGCGCACGAAACGCGCTCGCGGCTGTGCAAGGCGCACGGGTGGGACGAGAGCGCGGTCGAGATCGTCCCCGTGGTGGCCGGCGGGGACAAGATTCAGGATCGCCCGCTGGCCGAGGTCGGCGGCAAGGCGCTGTGGACGCGCGAGCTCGACCAGTGGCTCGCCGAAGGCCGGATCGACGTGGCGGTCCACTCGCTCAAGGATGTCGAGACCCTGCGGCCCGAGAGAATCGCGCTCGCCGCGATCCTGCCGCGCGCGGACCGGCGCGACGTGCTGCTGGGCGCAGGTTCGATCGCCGCGATCCCGCAAGGCGCGCGGCTGGGCACCAGCGCGCCGCGCCGTGCCGCGCAGATGAAGAACCTGCGGCCCGATATCGAGGTCGTTCTGTTTCGCGGCAATGTCGCCACCCGCATGGCGAAGCTGCAGGCGGGCGAGGCGGATGTGACGCTGCTCGCCGCCGCCGGGCTCGAACGGCTGGGCGAGCGCGGCGTCGGCACCCCGCTGGAGGTGGATGACTGGTTGCCCGCCCCCTCGCAGGGCGCGATCGGGATCGAGTGCCGTTCGGACGACGAACGTGTGCGCGAACTGTTCGCGGCGATCGATCACGCCGAGACCCGCGCCGAGATCGCGGCGGAGCGCGGCCTGCTCGAAGGGCTCGGCGGCTCGTGCCACAGCCCCGTGGGCGTGCTTGCGCAGCTGCAGGGGAAGCACATCCACCTCACCGCCGCGCTGTTCAGCGAAGACGGGGCAGAGCGGGTCGACGCCGCCGGCACCATCGCGGTGGGAGACGACGACGCGGTGCGCGCCTTTGCCGCCGATCTGCTGGCGCGCGCGACGCCCGGTGTCGCGGCGCTGTTCGGCGGCGCGGACTGACGGATGGGCTTGCTGGCATGAGCATGCCGGTCTTCGTCCTGCGGCCCGAACCGGGCCTGTCGGCGACCATGCGGCGCGGGATCGCGATGGGGCTTGCGATGGAGGCCATGCCGCTCAGCCATGCAGAGCCGCTCGACTGGGACATGCCCGGCGGGCGTTTCGACGGCATCCTGCTCGGCAGCGCCAATGGCCTTCGCCATGCCGGCGAAGCGATTGCACGGCATACCGACCTGCCCGTCTATGCCGTGGGGCAGGCGACCGCCGAGAAAGCGCGCGCGCTCGGATTCACGGTTGCACAGGTCGGCAGTGGCGGGCTCCAGCCGCTGGTCGACAGCCTGCCCGACGACAGGGCGTTTACCTTTCTGCGGCTGGCCGGGGCCGAGCATGTGCCGCTCGATCTGCCGCCGCATGTCTCGATCACCACCCGCACCACCTATCGCATCGTGCATGCTTCGCTCGAAAACGCACAGGTCGCGCGACTCGCGCAAGGGGGCGTGGTGCTGCTCCATTCGGGCGCGGTAGCCGCCCATTTCGCGAGGGAATGCGACCGGGCCGGGCTCGACCGTGCATCGCTGGCGCTCGCGGCCCTCGCGCCACGGATTGCGCGAAGTGTTTCAGATGGCTGGAAAAGCGTCGAGCTTGCGGCTAGTCCGGACGACGGTGCATTGCTTTCCCTCGTTAAGGATATGCGCCATTAACCAATCACCGCTAAGCTCCGGTGCGGGATCTCGGGGCGAAACGGGAATGAAGTGCAATGGAATCTGAAGACGCCCAGTCCGACAGCGCGCGACCCTCGCGCGCGTGGCTGGGCCTTGCTCTGGTGGTCTTTTTGCTCGTCGCGGCGGGGGCTCTGTTCCTCGTCTGGCGGCCCGAAACCTATACGCAGACCGTCGCCGCGCTGACCGAGAAGTCGGAAGATGCGAACGAGCCGATGAGCCGCGCGGGAGCAACGCCGGTCGCGAAGGCCGCGACGCCGTCAGCGGCCGAAGGCACGCTGGTGCCGCGCGCCCGCGCATCGCAGCCGTCTCCCACTCCCGCTGCCACGAAGCGGAACGCCGACGATGCCCGCGTCGAGCGCGTGGCCGAGCAGCAGGGCGGGCTCGAACAGCGCCTCAACGCCGCCGAGCAGCGGCTCGCGCGGCTCGATCTGCAGGCGCAGGCGGCGGCGGGCAATGCCGCGCGCGCCGAAGGCCTGCTGATCGCCTTCGCCACCCGCCGCTCGATCGAGCGCGGGGCCGAACTCGGCTATCTCGCGGACCAGCTGCGGCTGCGGTTCGGCGATGCGCTGCCCAATGCGGTGCGCACGCTGGTTGGCATGTCGCGCGAACCGGTGACGATCGACCAGCTGCTCGCGCGGCTGGAGGGGCTGGAACCCTCGCTGCGCGCCTCGCCCGAACAGCCGGGCCTCGAACGCCTGCGGCGCGAGCTGTCCAATCTCTTCATCATCCGCCGCCAGACCGCGCCCTCGCCGCAGCCGCAGCGGCGGCTCGATCGCGCGCGCATGTTCCTCGAAACCGGGCGTTACGAAGCCGCGATCGAGGAAGTGCAGAACATGCCCGGGGCATCCTCCGCCGACGGTTGGATTGCGGATGTGCGCCGCTATGCCGCCGCGCAGCGCGCGCTCGACCTGATCGAGACCGCCGCCGTGCTCGAACCGCGCCGCCTGCGCGATGGCCAGGGCGAGCGGATCGAGCAGCCCAGCCCGGTCGTGTCGCCCAGTCCGGCGGAGTAGTCGACAGGCTATCGGACCTTGGCGGACGTCAGCCGTCCGCCAATCCTTCAGCCCCGCATCAGTTCGGGCACGTCTCCGCTCACCCCGCGCGCTTCGTCCATGAACCAGCGCTTGAGCGGATCGAGCCGCTGCACGCCCGCCATGCCGAACCGGCGGACCGCCGATGCGCCGGGGCCGCCGATGCCGAACAACCGCGTCAGCCCGTCGGTCGCCAGCGAGACCATGAAGGCATCGAGCCCGCGCCAGCTCTCGTAGCGCTTGAGCATCTCCGGATCGGCCGCGTCGAGCCCCAGCCGCCTGCCTTCGGCAAGCACTTCGACCAGTGCGCCCGCATCGCGCAGGCCGAGGTTGAGACCCTGGCCCGCGATCGGGTGGATGCCATGCGCCGCGTCGCCGACCAGCGCGAGCCGGTGGTCGATCACCTTCGCGGTATGGTGGAACCCCAGCGGATAGGAGCTGCGCGGGCCATTGGCTTCGAGATCGCCGAACATGCGGCCCATGCGCTTGCCGACCTCGTGGATGAAGGCGCGGTCGCCCATCGCGAGAACCCCGTCCGCGTCCTTCTCGTCCACCGTCCAGACCAGCGCGCTGCGATGGCGGCCCTGCTCGTCGTCGAGCATCGGGAGCAGCGCAAAGGGCCCTTCGGGATAGAAGATTTCCCACGCGACATTCTCGTGCGGTTTGGAATGGGCCAGCCCGGCGATGATCGCGCGGTGGTTGTATTGCCAGTTGGCGATCTTCACCCCCGCTTCCTCGCGCGTCGGCGAACGGCGGCCTTCGGCGGCGACCATCAGGTGCCCGTGCAACTCGCTGCCGTCGGCCAGCGTCGCCGAGACCCTGTGATTGCCGCGCGTGCGCTGCGTTACTTCGACGCCCGCATGCCACGCGATCAGCGGTTCGGCCTTCGCCGCTTCGAACAGCGACAGCCGCAGCTGGCGGTTGGCGAACATCCGGCCGAGGCTGTCGTCGCCTTCGTCGGGCACGAAGTCGATCTGGCCGGGCTTGAGCTGGTCGGTCACCGCGATCTTGGCGATGGGGCAGCCATGCTCTTCGAGCGCGTCGGCCAGGCCGATATTGGTGAAGAGATTCCAGCTCGCGGTGGAGATCGCGGAGGCGCGGCCGTCGAACCCCTCGGCAGTAAGCGTTGCAGGATCGGCGCGGTCCACCACATGGCTCGACAGACCCTTGCGGGCGGCGGCGAGCGCGAGAGTCATCCCGACCAGCCCGCCGCCCAGAACCAGGAGATCGCGCGTGTCGGTTGGGGAAGGCTTGCTGGGCATGGCGGGGGCTTGCGTCTCTTGCTTGTTTGCGCGGGTTGCCCGTCCTAGGCCCCTCGCGATGATGCGCGCAAGCCTCACCAAGGTCCATCATGGCCTCGCCATGCTGCTGGCGCTGCTCGTGGCCCTGCTGCTGCCCGCTATCAGCCATGCGCAACAGACCTATATCGACGCGGCGCTGGCGGTCGAAGGGCAGGTAGCACCGGGCGGAGAGACGCGCATCGCGATCCGCTTCTCGCCGGTGGCGAGCGAATGGCACGGCTACTGGTCCAATCCCGGCGATGCGGGGCTGGGCATGCGGATCGAGTGGGACCTGCCCGACGGCGTGACCATCGGCGAATTCCGCTATCCCGCGCCCCAGCGCCTGCTGATCGGCGACCTGATGAACCACATCTTCGAAGGCGATTACGCCGTGGTCGCCCCATTGCGGGTGGCCGAAGATGCGGCACTCGATGGGCCCTTCGAGCTTGCAGGCACCGCCTTCTACCTCGCCTGCACCGACGAGATCTGCGTGCCGCAGGAGGCGCAGTTGCGCGCGGTGGTCGGGGTGGGAGAGGGTGCGGCCGACCCGCGCTTCGCACAGTACCAGAGCGCACTCGCCGCCCCGCTCGACCGGCCCGCGCGCTTCGCGATCGGGCAGGACCGCCTGCGCATTGCGATCCCGCTGCCCGCCACGCTGGATGTCGGCAGCCCGCACGTCTTCGTCGCGAACCGCAATCTCGTCGCCTACGCGCAGGAACAGAGCTTCGCGCGCGAGGGCGACACCCTGATTGCGCAGATCCCGCTGGCCGGGACCGGCGAGCGTCCCGAGCGCATCACGGGCATCGTGCGACTGGGAGATGGCACCGGATTGTCCTTCGAAGCCGAGCCGGGCGAGGTGGCTGCGGGCGGCGAACCGCTCCGCACCGGCGGGGATGCCCCGCCGCTCTGGGCGCTGCTGGGCGCGGCGCTGCTGGGCGGGCTGGTGCTCAACATCATGCCCTGCGTGTTCCCGATCCTGAGCCTCAAGGCCCTGTCGCTCGCCAAGGCGGGCGGCGAGGAGCGCGCGGCTCGAAAGGACGCACTGGCCTATACGGCGGGCGTGATCCTCGCCTGCCTTGCGCTGGGCGGGCTGCTGCTCGCCCTGCGCGCCAGCGGCGAGGCGGTCGGCTGGGCGTTCCAGTTGCAGGAGCCGGGCGTGGTCGTCGCGCTGTTCCTGCTTGCGGTCGCGCTGACCGCCAATTTCCTCGGCGCGTTCGAGATCCCGGGCATGGCGATTACCGGCGGCGGAGCGAGCCGCCGGGGCAGCTTCGCCACGGGCCTGCTCGCGGCGTTCGTGGCGACGCCGTGCACCGGGCCTTTCATGGCTGCGGCGCTGGGCGCGGCACTGGTGTTGCCGTGGCCGAGCGCACTGGGCCTGTTCGCGGCGCTGGGGCTGGGGCTGGCGCTGCCCTTCCTCCTCATCGGTCTCGTCCCCGCGATCCGACAGCGCCTGCCGCGACCCGGCGCGTGGATGGAGACCTTCCGCCGCTGGATGGCGCTGCCCATGGGGCTGACCGCGCTGGCGCTGGCGTGGCTGGTGTGGCGGATCGGTGGAGACATGTTTGCCGCAGGCGCGCTTTTCCTGGCGGTGCTGGTGATACTGGCGCTGCTCTACACCGGGCGACAGCAGGCGAGCGGAAACAGCACCCACTTCCTCTGGCCGGTGCTCGCCCCTTTCGTGCTTGTGGTGGTCTTCTTCGTCTTGCCGGGCGGCGTGTCTCCAAATGCCGGTGGCCCGTCGGCCGATATTCTCGACAGCCAACCCTTCAGCGAGGTCGCGCTCGCCGAAGCGCGCGACGAGGAACGCCCCGTCTTCCTCTATTTCACCGCCGACTGGTGTGTGACCTGCAAGGTGAATGAGAGTGTCGCGATCGAACGCGAGGAGACGGCGGAGGCGCTCGAAGCAGCCGATGCGCTCGTCCTGCGCGGCGACTGGACCCGGCGCGATCCCGAGATCACCGCCTTCTTGACGCAGCAGGGCGTCGCGGGCGTGCCACTCTACCTGTGGTATGCGCCCGGTGCGGCCGGGCCGCAGCGGCTGCCGCAGGTGCTCACTCCGGGCTCGGTTCGCGATCTGGCGGTTGCTTCCGCGCGGCGAGGCGACACGTCTCGATAAGGTCGCGCGGCGCGTCGCTGGCGTTGAGCGCCAGCGTGCCCGCGCCCGGAATCGTCAGTTCGGACCTGCGAAGCCCCGTCAGCACGTCGAGCTTTTCGGAGGCGAGCAGGATCGTCCCCTCCCAAAGGAAGGCGCGGCCATTATCGACCGCTTCGACCGGGAAGCGTTCCCTGTGGCCGTTGCCGATGATCGCCATCAGCGCCTGCGCGCCTTCGTCCGCCCGCGCGAAGCGCGTCACCCGCAGCTGCGGCTCTGCCGCCTCGTCCCCCTGCTCCATCTCGCACGCGATCGCCGCGAAAGGCGTCTGCCCCGGCACGCCGTAGAGCAGGCGCAGCGGAGTGCCGCTGGGCGCCCAGATCGCATTTTGGGCGTCGGGAGAGGGTTGCGGCTCGCTCGCATAGGTCGCGGGCTCGGGCGGCTCGACGCGCCCTTCGTAGCTGTCCGCGGCGGGCGGCTTGCACGCGGCCAGTGCGCAGGTCGTGGCGAGGGCGAGGAAGTGGATCGCGTGCAAAACCCGGCCTCAGCGATTGCGGATGAAGGCGCGGATATCGGCGGAAAGCTTCGCCCGGTCTTCGTCGCGAATATACATCATGTGGCCTGCGTCGTAGTAGTGGAACTCGACCCGATCCTGCGGGATGCCGATCCGGTTGAGCGAATATTCCGCGCCGAAGAAGGGCGTGGCGAAATCGTACCAGCCCTGGCCCACGAAGGTGCGCAGCTGCGAATTCTGGCGCATCGCATCGCCGATGAAGGGCGCGACGTTGAGATAGGCTCCGCGTCCCCGGCCCGACAGCGTCCAGTCCCAGTTGCGGCCCGGATCGCTGCCGATCGCCTGGTACTCGCGGTCCGTCTCGAACCCCAGCGTATCGCGTGCCCAGGAATTGATCGCAGCGGTGTAGCCGGCATCGATGCCGTAGAAGCTTGGGTCGTTGTCAGGGGATTCGCCTGCATCGTCGTAGTCGGTGCCGGTATAGCGACTGTCGAGCCGGCCAATGGTCAGGCCGCGATCGCGCAGCAGCTCCTTGTAGAAACGCTGGGGTGTCACGCGCAGCTCGGCCTGGTCGAGGTAGGTTTCGGACAGGCCGGTGAGCCGAGCAAGCTCCGCACGCACAATGGCGCGTTCGGCTGCGGACAGGTCCTGCCCTTTGAGCAGCGCGGTCACATAAGGCCCGATGGCGAATTTGCGCGCTTCCTCGGCGATCGCCTCCACCGAAGGCGCGGTCGCCTTGCCGTAGTAGTAGGCGGCGGTGGCCATGTTGGGCAGCGCCATCACATAGGCCATCTCGTTGCCCGGCGTCGGCTCGCGCGCGGCGAAATCGAGGATCGTGGAAACGAGGATCAGCCCGTTGAGGCCGACGTCGTTGTAGGTCGCGCCCTCCAGCTCGCGCACGACCATCGCGGTGCGTGTGGTGCCGTAGCTTTCGCCGCCGAGATATTTGGGGCTGTTCCAGCGTCCGTTGTCGTTGATCCAGCGGCGGATCACCGTGGCGACGGCACGCGCGTCCTGCTCCAGCCCGTAATATTTCTCCGGGTCGCCCTCGTCGGTCAGGTAGCTGAAGCCCGTGCCCGGCGGGTCGATGAAGACCAGATCCGCCACGTCGAGCAGGCTCTCGGGATTGTCGAGGATGGGGTAGGGCGGCGCACCATCGTCGCGCGCGTCCGAAGGTATCGCGACCCGCTTGGGCCCCCACGCGCCCATCTGCAGCCAGACCGAGCCCGAGCCCGGCCCGCCATTGTAGATGAAGAACACCGGGCGCGAGGTATCGCGCGGGCGTTTCACGTAGCTGGTGGTGACGATCACCGCCTCGGGCGTGCCGTCATTCGAAGACAGCACGTTCTCCTTGATAGTGGCGGTGTAGTTTATCCGCTGCCCGCCGAAGGTGCCTGAGAGGTCGCGCGACTTCACCTGCGGGGTGATGCTAGCGGCTTCGGCGGAGGCTTCGTCTTGCGCAAAGGCTGTGGCGGGAAGGACGGCGGCCAGCGCGACGGCGCCGACGATGTGACTGAGCGTGCGGAAGGTCATCGCGGCGCTATGCCAGCCCTTCGCGGCGCGGTAAATCCACCTGCGGCCTGCGCCTGCGGGCTATGCGCAGGCCTCGATCCGTCTGAGCTTCATCGCGAAGGGTCCGTCGATCCCGTCGGCGATAATCAAGCCGATGCTATGCGCGTTTTCCGGCGCGAAAGCGGGCGCGTCGACCTGCTGCCCGAAGAGCGAGGTCTCCATCTCGCCCAGATCGACGACCGCGACGGACCAGTCCCCGTCGCTCTCTCCGGCCGTCAAAGGAGCCCGATAGGCAATGCGCCGCCCGCGCGTCCTGGCATCGGAGCGCAGCGTCGCTTCATAGGTGCGCCCATCGCCCGAATAGACGATCCGCAGGGTCCGCGCCCCGGCCATCACGCCCTCGGGCACCGCGCGCCGCAGCGAGGTGAAGCCGCCGCCGTCGGTGTTGATCGTACCGGTGAAGGAAAGCGCGTCGTCGACCTGCTCGATGTGGCCCTTGGAGAGGCCACCCATCACTCCGTCGTTGATGATTTCCCACAGCGCGAACTCGTCAGGGTCGGTGAAATCGACCAGCGTGCGGCAGGTCCCGGGGTCGATGTCGACGAGGCTCATGGCGAGGGTCGCGGAAAGTATCAGGCCGCCCGCGGCGTGATGCGGTCCAGCTCGCCGTTCAGTGAGCGCTTGGCGGTGCGCAGTTCGGCGCTGGCTTGCAGGCGCAGGAAAAAGCCTTCCGACATGCGGAAATAGCGCGAGAGACGCAGGTCGAGTTCACCATCGACCCGTTCGCTGCCATCGATCACGGAGACCAGACGCGCCTGATCGACCTCGATAGCATCCGCCAATGCGGCAGCATCGAGTTCCAGCGGTTCCATGAATTCCGACAAGAGCAGCTCCCCGGCATTGGGGATGGGCAGCCAGTCGGGATTAACCAGCGGCATAGATGGCGGGTCGATAGCGCGGTTCAGGCACGGGCAGGTCGCGGTCACGCGCGACCTCCAGCCAGCCCTGAATAGCATCGTTGATATTGGCGATCGCTTCGCTGCGGGTATCGCCATGCGCAGAGCAGGGCTTGAGATCGGGAACGTCCGCGATCCAGCACTCGTCCTCAGCGGACCAGAACAGATTGATATGGTAATGGGGCTCGTTCACGGCTCGATATATAGGCCGTGTTCCTCCACCAATTCAAGAAATTCGCGGACCTGATAGCGCTTTGCGTCCTTGCCGGTGGGCTGAACGGGGAAGGGTCGGCTGAGCTTGGGATGGACGTATTGACGATGGCTCCCGACCGTTCGGGCATGCTCGAACCCGAAAGAGCTCAGCAGCTTCTCGAAATCGCGAAAGCTGATGCCCGCGCGAGGGTTGGCGAGCAATTTCGCGTAAAGTTTGTCTGGACGGGTCATGGCTGTCTCTTGAACTGAAGGAAAAACCGACAGCTCGTGAAGTGGTGGTCAGCCGAGCAGTGCATCTGTGAGGTGATCTTCAACCAGATAGGTAGAAAATATGGTTGTCCGGGCGACCGGTCAAGCTTGCCGATCCGGTTGTTCCCAAGGGCAGCGGCCATGCAGTACCGGATCAGGTAGAGGGCTGGATGCCGAAACAACTTCGGCGTGACAGTGGAGGGAGGGGCGCTCACTTCTTCTCGCCGAGCGACTTGCCGATCTGGATGCCCGCAAAGGTGAAGCCGCCCGCGAGCATAATGATGGCGACGATCAGGGAGACGATTTCGAAAGGGGTCATGACTGCCTCGTTGAAGGTTCTGCCACGAACATATGAACTTTCGCAGTGGGGCGTCTACTTGACGGCTTTACGGGTCACTTGCCCCACTTTTTCTGCGTCCGCCCGTATCGCAGTTTGCGCGTCCCCGGCTTGCCCTCGTTACTCCGCCCCACGCGCGCAGCCTTCTGCTCTCCCTCCGGCAACCCAAGCTCGTCGGCCTCCAGCGAACGGATCTCGTCGCGGATACGCCCTGCCTCTTCGAACTCGAGGTTCGCGGCGGCTTCGCGCATCTTCTTTTCGAGGTCCTCGATGTAGGCGCGCAGGTTGTGGCCGACGAGCGGCATCGCCTCGTCCTCGGGTTCGCCATCCTCGCCCTTGGTCGCGTGGGCGGTGATGTCGGCGATGGCGCGGCGGATGGTGGTCGGGGTGATCCCGTGTTCCTCGTTATACGCGCGCTGCTTCTCCCGCCGCCGGTCGGTCTCGGCCATGGCGCGTTCCATGCTGCCCGTGATGCGGTCGGCGTAGAGGATCACGCGGCCATCGACGTTGCGCGCGGCGCGGCCGATGGTCTGGATCAGCGAGGTTTCGGAGCGCAGGAAGCCTTCCTTGTCCGCATCGAGGATGGCGACCAGCCCGCATTCGGGAATGTCGAGGCCTTCGCGCAGCAGGTTGATCCCCACCAGCACGTCGTAGACGCCCAGCCGCAGGTCGCGGATCAGCTCGATACGCTCCAGCGTCTCGACGTCGGAGTGCATGTAGCGGACCTTCACGCCCGCTTCGTGCATGAACTCGGTCAGGTCTTCGGCCATCCGCTTGGTCAGCGTGGTGACGAGCGTGCGGTAGCCCTTGGCGGCGGTCGCCTTGCACTCCTCGATACAGTCCTGGACCTGGTCCTCGACCGGTCGGATCTCGACCGGCGGGTCGATCAGCCCGGTGGGGCGGATGACCTGTTCGGCGAAGACGCCGCCGGTCTGCTCCATCTCCCATCCGCCCGGAGTTGCGGAGACGGCGAAGGTCTGCGGGCGCATCGCGTCCCACTCGTTGAACCGCAGCGGCCGATTGTCGATGCAGCTGGGCAGGCGGAAGCCGTATTCGGCCAGCGTGATCTTGCGGCGGTGGTCCCCACGCGCCATCGCGCCGATCTGCGGCACGGTCTGGTGGGACTCGTCGACGAACAGCAGCGCGTTTTCGGGCAGGTATTCGAAGAGCGTGGGCGGCGGCTCGCCGGGCAGGCGGCCGGTGAGGAAGCGCGAGTAGTTCTCGATCCCGTTGCAGCTGCCGGTCGCGGCGATCATCTCGAGGTCGAAATTGGTGCGTTGCTCCAGCCGCTGGTGTTCGAGCAGCTTGCCTTCCGCCTCCAGCTCCTTGAGCCGTTCGGCCAGCTCGAACTTGATGGCTTCGGCGGCCTGTTTCATCGTCGGCCCGGGCGTGACGTAGTGCGAGTTCGCATAGACCCGCACCTTGTCCAGCTTGGTGCCGGGCTTGCCGGTCAGCGGATCGAATTCGACGATTTCCTCGATGTCGTCACCGAAGAACGAAATCCGCCAGGCGGTGTCTTCGAGGTGGCTCGGGAAGAGCTCGAGATTGTCGCCGCGCACGCGGAAATTGCCGCGCGCGAAGGCGACATCGTTGCGCTTGTATTGCAGCGCGACGAGCTTGCGGATCAGCTCGCGCTGGTCGACGCTCTCGCCGGTCTTGATGTCGAAGATCATCGCCGAATAGGTCTCGACCGAGCCGATACCGTAAAGGCAGCTGACCGAAGCGACGATGATAACGTCGTCGCGTTCGAGCAGCGCGCGGGTGGCCGAATGGCGCATCCGGTCGATCGCCTCGTTCACCGAGCTTTCCTTCTCGATGTAGGTGTCCGACCGGGGCACGTAGGCTTCGGGCTGGTAGTAGTCGTAATAGCTGACGAAATACTCGACCGCGTTGTTGGGGAAGAAGCTCTTGAACTCGCCATAGAGCTGTGCGGCGAGGATCTTGTTGGGCGCGAGGATCAGCGCGGGCCGCTGCAGTTCCTCGATCACCTTGGCCATGGTGAAGGTCTTGCCGCTGCCGGTGACGCCGAGCAGCACCTGCGTCTTCTCGCCGCCCTCGGCCTCACGCACCAGTTCCTCGATCGCGGTCGGCTGGTCGCCTGCCGGCTCGTAGTCGCTGACGAGTTCGAAGCGCTTGCCCGGCATCGACTTTTCGGGGCGCGCGGGCTTGTGCGGCGTGAAGTCGCCGGTTGTGTCGGGCTCGTCGAGCCCTCTGCGGATTACGAGTTCGGCCATGTCGCTCATATTGGCGCATCGCCCGCCCGTCGCAATGGCAGTTGAGGGGTGAGGCGCGCAGGCGTAGAACGAATGGCGGCAATCCGGATGGGGAGAGAGACAATGCGAACCATGCTTTTCATCACCACGGCGGCATTCGCGCTGGCCGCGTGCAGCGATGGCGGTGCCGACGCCGACAAGGACGGCACGATCACCGGCGAAGAAATGGCGGCCGAGGCATCCTCGGGCGAGAGCATCAGGATGCGTGCGGGCGAATGGGAGAATACCATCGAGGTCACCGAATTCGATATTCCCGGCGTCCCCGAGAACATGAAGGACATGATTGCAGGGCAGATGGGCCAGTCGATCACCAGCACCTCGTGCATCACGGCGGAGGAGGCGGACCAGCCCGATGCGAGCTTCTTCGGCGGCGAGCGGAACGACGATTGCAAGTACGAGGAATTCGACCGAACGGCCAACAAGCTGACGCTGCGGATGACCTGCGCGACCGGGGATGGCGGCACCGCCAAGGTGGCGATGGATGGCGAATTCGGCGAGGACAGCTTTACGCTGAGCATGGACAACACGGTTTCGGGGACCCCCGGCGGCGATGTGACCATGAAGGGCACCGTTTCGGGCCGCCGCATCGGCGATTGCCCCGGCTGATAGCGCCCGCTAACGCCCGCTCCTCGGCAACCGGAAGCGGGACATCTCGATCATGCGTATCGCATCGCTGGGCGGACTGGCCCTGTGCTTGATCCCGCTCCTTTCGGGCTGCGGTGAGACGCCGTACGCTCCCGAGGTCGGGGAGGACGCGCCGCTGGAGGGCGACATCCGGTTGCAGCCTGGCCTCTACCGGATGCAGATCACCATCGGCGGCCCGCAAGGCGGCCCGACAGGCAGCCAGTTCGCCGACGATACGACCTGCCTCACTGCCGAAGACGTCGCGGGCGGGAATCGGGACATGCTGCTTGCCATGCAGGGGCGCGGTTCCTGCCGCTTCGAGACCTATAATCTCGACGGGGAGACGCTCGACGCGGTGATGGTCTGCGCGGGCGACGGCTTCCAGCCGGAGACGACGGCGCGGATTTCCGGCACGGTCACCCCGACGGCGACCGACCTGACGATGAGCGTGGAGGGCTTCGGCGAGGGCGCCGGGGGTGTCGAGATGCAGGTCGCGAGCGAGCGGATCGGCGATTGTCCCGCGGACGCGGAATGACCCGCGCGTCCCCGCCGGACGGCGGATGAACCAAACCAACATATGCTGTTCCGGAAACCCTAACCCGAAAATGGCATTGTGAGAGTGTGCGCATACAACTTCCGACACTGCGGCCGACCGCACAGGAAGCGTCCCCATCGGGCGCGATCCTGGGCGTGCCTGGCTTCACTGCGCTCGCCGACAGCGAATGGGCGCGTCGGCTCGAGCTCGCGCGCGAACCCGATCCCGACGGTGCGCGCAGCCCCCGGCTCTGGTACCTGATCCGCGAACTCGGCTACCTTCTCGAACCCTTGCGGCGGCTGTACCGCAGTCTGTTCAAGCCTTTCCGCCTCGCACAGGCCGCACGCCCCCGGATGGTGATGATCCTGCCCGGCTTCGGCACCAATCCGATCAAGATGCGCTACTTCGCCCGCCGGCTCGAAGATGCGGGACACACTGTCAAGCGCTGGGGCTGCGGCTATAACTGGGGCTTTTCGGACGAACTGTTCGGCCAGCTGGAAGAGCGTCTGCTCGACCTGCACTCACGAGCCGGTGAACCCGTGGTGCTGGTGGGATGGAGCCTCGGCGGGCTCTACGCACGGGAACTTGCCAAGCGGCAGCCGGACGCCGTCGCCAAGGTGATTTCGATGGGCTCGCCCTTTTCCGGGTCCCCGCGCGCCAACAATGTGTGGCGGATCTATCAGATGGTCGCCGGTCACCGGATCGCCGATGTGAAGCTCGCCGGTCAGCTTTCGAGCAAGCCCCCGGTCGAGACGGTGGCGCTCTGGAGCCCGCGCGACGGTGCGATCGACCCGCGCTCCGCCGCAGGCTATCCGGGCGAGCGTGACCGGGCCGTGGCGCTGCGATGCAGCCACATGGGCTTTTCCTATGCGCCCGAGGCGATCCGCGCGGTGGCGCGGGAAATCGATCGGGCCGCCACCGTCTGATCGCCGCCGACATCAGCGACAGAAGCTGCCGCCGCCGACTTCCAGATGGAGATGGTCGGCATGGGCGGCATCGTAATCGGGGCTGAGTACGGTCCCGAAACGCTTGCAGGCGCTGTCGCGCACCACGCGCAGGAACTCGCGTTCGTCCGCCGTGCCGCCGCTCCAGTCGCCATCCACCACGATGCGCCGCCCGTCGGCCAGCACGAAGGCGGCAACGTCGATCGCCTCGGCGCGCGCATGCGCGGAGCGGCGCGTGCTGCCCGCCACGTTGCGGCACGAATAGCTGCCGTATGTCTCGATCCGCGCCAGCGTTGATCCGAGATAGGCGCGCGCCGCGCGATCCACGCCGTAGCGTGTCCATCCGGCGAATGTGCTCGCGGTCTCGCAGGTAACCGGGCCGAGGTTGTCGGTGGCAAAGCTGCCGACATCTCCCTGCAGCCCGCTCAGCGTGACCGAATCGATCTGCGTGCAACCCGGCGCGTCGAAGCGGTTGGGCAGCGGTGAGTAGGTCGCCCCGGTGGCGCTCAGCCGCGCGAGGCATTGCTGGCCCGGAACGCTGGGAGCCGGCCCCGACCCGCGATTGATCGTCGGCGGGATGCGCCGATTGTCGCCGCTATCGCCCGAGGGAAGCAGCTGGCAGCCCGACAGCGCGACGAGGCACACAGCGGGCAGGAGGGGGCGAAGGACACGCATGACGAATCCGATATTGCGCATGATGGCTTAACGCTCGCCGAAGATGCGACCGACGAGAGGGGGCGGACGAACGGAAACATTCGCCCATCCGGCCTGTTGCTAGAGCGAACACGCAATTCGAAAGGACACGCCATGCAGCGCTTCACCGACCGGACGGTCATCGTCACCGGCTCTTCCTCTGGCATCGGGGAGGCCATTGCCCGCCGCTTTTCGAGCGAAGGCGCGAACGTTGTCCTCAACAGCCGCAGCCGCGAGGATCTGGAGGGTGTCGCAGCCGACCTCGACGAGAAACGCACGCTGCTGGTCGAAGGCGACGTCTCCAGCGCCGATTTCGCGAACGGCATTGTCGGCAAGACGATCGAGACGTTCGGCGGGCTCGACTGCCTCGTCAACAATGCAGGCACCGCCGCAGCCGGCCCGCTTGCCGAGGCGAGCGACGACGACATCGACAAGGTCATCGACATCAACGTGAAGGGCCTCCTCTACCTATGCCGCGCCGCCATCCCGCACCTTGCCAAGAGCGATGCGCCGGGCGGCGGCACGATCATCAATACGTCGAGCGTTTCGGGCACCGGCGGCGACTGGACCATGCCGATCTACAACGCGAGCAAGGGCGCGGTGACCAACCTGACGCGCGGGCTCGCACAGCAACTGGGCGGACAGGGCATCCGCGTGAACGCGGTGTGCCCCTCGCTCACCCGGACCGCGATGAGCGAAGGCATACGCGACGACGAGCAACTGCTCGAAGCGTTCGTCCAGCGCATTCCGCTCGGTCGACCGGGCGAACCCGACGACGTGGCGGGCGTGGTCGCCTTCCTCGCCAGCGAAGACGCGCGCTTCGTGACCGGCGCGAACATTCCCGTCGATGGCGGGGTCAGTGCGTCTAACGGCCAGCCCAATTTCCAGGCCTACCAGTAGGATCGCTCGGCATGGGGGAGGGGATCGAGGTCTGGCCGACCTTTGCCATGGCGCTCGCCTTTTGCGGCGTGCACCTGTTCGTCGGCCGCCTGCGCTTCCTCGAGGTCACGCCGCGCAGCCGCTGGCTCAGCTTCGCAGGCGGGGTCGCGGTCGGCTACGTCTTCCTGCACGTGCTGCCCGAACTCGCCGCGCATGTTTCGACCTTCGAGCGTGCGATGGGGCTCGATGCGGCTGCGGCGGAGGGGTGGATCTACGCGCTCTCGCTCCTCGGGCTGGCGCTGTATTACGGGGTCGAGCGCGCGATCGTGGCCAGCCGCAACGAACGCCGCGCCGACGACACGCCCGACAGCGGCGTCTTCTGGCTCCATATCGGCGCCACCTCGGTGCTCGTCGCGATCATCGCCTATCTGCTCAATCACCGCGAGGATGCCTCGGCGATCGGCCTGGCGCTCTATTTCGGGGCGATGGTGCTGCATTTCGTCACCGCCGATTTCGGCACGCGCAGCCACCATCCCGAGATATACGACGCGCGCGGACGATGGGTGCTCGCCGGCGCGACGCTGGCCGGGTGGGCGACGGGCCTGCTGGTCGAGGTGTCCGAGCTCGTCATCGGCGGCCTGTTCGCCTTCGTCGGCGGCGGCATCATCCTGCTCGTCCTGAAGGAAGAGCTGCCCGAAGAGCGGCAGAGCCGCTTCGTCCCCTTCGCGGCGGGCGCGGGGGCCTATGCCCTGCTGGTGCTGGCCGAGCGCATCCTCGTCTGACGCCTAGCGCGCAGCAATATCCTCGGGCGTCTGGACCTGTTCCCACAGCTCGATTTTCACGCCATCGGGGTCGAGCAGCCAGGCGAACTTGCCGTAGCCTTCGTCGACGGCCCCGAGGATTTCGACGCCCTTGGCCTTGAGCTGTTCGACCATGACATCGCAATCGTCGACGCGCAGGTTGATCATGAAGCCGCCCGTGCCGGGCTTGACATACTGGTCGTCGGGGAAGTGGCTGATGAGCGAGTAGGGCTTCTCGTGCGGTTCATCCGCCCATGCGAGCTGGGGGCCGTATTCGCCGCTCAGGCCGAGCGTCTCCTCGTACCATCGCCGCGTCGCCGCAGGGTCCTTCACCACATAGAAAACCCCGCCGAGGCCCGTCACTTTCGCCATATCCCGTCCTCCTGAAGCCGCGCCCGCCGCAGATCCTATACCCAGCCTTGACGAATGCAATTTAGGCATTTAGCTAAATGCCTATGAACAAGGTCTTCGATGCACTGTCGCACCCTATCCGGCGGGAAGTGCTCGAACTGCTCAAGTCGGGCGGGATGACCGCGGGCGAGCTCGCCGATCGCTTCCCGGTGTCCAAGCCGACCATGTCCGGCCACTTCGCCAAGCTGAAGGAGGCGGGACTGATCCACGGCGAGAACCGCAAGGGATCGGTGGTCTACTCGCTCAACATGTCGACGCTGGAAGAGGCGCTGCACGGTTTCATGGGCCGGGTCGGGATCGGCGCGGTGCCCGGCACCGCGCAGGATGCCTCCGCGTCGACGACCGGGCGCGACCCGACCGAAGGAAAGGAAAGCACATGAAGATCCGATCGCTGCTGATCGTCAATCTGCTGGTCGTGGCCGCGATGTCCGCGTTCGCCCTCTGGGCTGCCGGGATCGCGCCGGAGGAAATGGAGCTTCCAACCCACTGGAATGCCGCCGGAGAGATCGACCAGACCATGGCACCGCTGCCCGCGCTGCTGATGCCGGCCGGACTCTCGCTGTTCGTCGCGCTGGTCTTCGCAGTCACGCCCATGCTCGAGCCCCTGCAGCACAAGCTGGAAGGCTCTGCTCCGCTGCTGCGCGCGGTGTGGATCGGGACGATGGCTCTCGTGGTGGCGATCCAGGGCATTATCGCCGCACCGATCTTCGGCTATTCGCCCGGCGCGGGCGCGATCCTGGTGCTGGTCGGCTTGCTGTTCCTGGTAACCGGCAACATGCTGCCCAAGTCGCGGCCCGGCTTCTTCGTCGGGATCAGGACCCCGTGGACCATCACCGATGCGGACAACTGGGTGGCGACCCACCGGCTGGGCGGCAAGCTCTTCATGCTCGCCGGGATAACGCTGGTCCTGGTCGGACTGCTCGACGTGCCCGCAGATCTGCGCATGGTCGCCATGCTGGGCGGCGTGTTCGCTGCCGCCCTGATCCCCATTGCCTATAGCTGGTGGTTCTGGCGCACCAGCAACCGGTCCGGAAAAGGAGCCTGAGATGCGCAAGCTCGCCACATTCGCGGCTGCCCTGATGCTTTCGACAGCGGCGGCTGCTCCATTGGCCGCGCAGCAGACGATCACGACGACCCACGCCGGGTTGCAGGGCGAACTCGCCGGAACGCTCGAAGGCGACCCTGCCGAGGGTGCGCCCGCGGTCCTGATCGTCCCCGGTTCGGGTCCGACCGACCGCGACGGCAACAGCCCTCTGGGTGTCGCGGCGCAGAGCTACAAGCTGCTCGCCGAAGCGCTGGCGCAGCGCGGCATCGCATCGGTCCGGATCGACAAGCGCGGCATGTTCGCGAGCGCGGGCGCCATCCCCGATCCCAATGCCGTCACCGTTGCCGATTACGTTGACGATCTGGAGGCATGGTCCGACACCATCGCGCAGCGCACGGGCGGGCATTGCGTCTGGCTGCTCGGCCACAGCGAGGGCGGCCTAGTCTCGATGGCGGCAGCGGCGAAGGACCCTGCGCGCTATTGCGGGCTGCTGCTGGTCGCGAGCCCGGGGGTGAACACGGGCGACGTGATCCGCGCGCAGCTGGCCGCGAACCCGGCGAACGCGCCGATCTTGCCTCAGGTCGACGAGATCATCGCGAAGCTGAAGGCGAGCGAGAACGTCCCGCTGGGCGAGATGCATCCCGGCCTGATCCCGCTGTTCGGGCCCCAGGTGCAGGGCTTCGTCGGCAGCATGCTGCGTCTGGAGCCTGCCGAGCTGATCGCGAAGCACGACCTGCCGGTGCTGATCCTCAACGGGCGCGAGGACCTGCAGACCCCCGCCGCCGATGCCGAAGCATTGGCTGCGGCGCGGCCTGACGCGACGCTGGTCCTGCTCGACGGTGTGAACCACGTGCTCAAGCAGGTGCCAAATGGCAGCCGCGCCGAGAACATCGCGAGCTATTCGGACCCCGAGCTGCCGCTCGCCCCCGGCGTGGCGGAGGCGATCGCGGACTTCGTGGCGGCGGAGCGCTAGCTAGGTCGCTTCGGCGACCATGTAGCGGCCCAGATCCTCTTCCTTCGTCGCGAGGCTGACGAGGACGATCGCAACCATCGCCGCGATGAAGCCGGGGATGATCTCGTACACGCCCGGGCCGCCCATGAATTCGGCGTTCCATCCCTGCGAAATCCAAATACCGACCGTCGCCGCGCCGACGACCAGGCCCGCCAGCGCGCCCGTGCCGGTCATCCGCGGCCAGGTCAGCGCGAGCAGGATCAGCGGTCCGAAGGCCGCGCCGAAGCCCGCCCATGCATTCGCGACCAGACCCAGCACTTCGCTCTCCGGATCGCTCGCGACCCAGATCGCGGCGAGCGCCACCAGCAGCACGCTCACCCGGCCCACGTTCACCGCCTCGCGCTCGCTCGCATCGCGGCGCAGGAACAGGCGGTAGAAATCCTCGGTCAGCGAGCTGGAGCTGACCAGCAGCTGCGAGGAGATCGTGCTCATGATCGCGGCCAGCAGCGCGGCGAGCAGGAAGCCGGTCACCAGCGGGTGGAACAGCAGATCCGCCAGCACCACGAAGATCGTCTCCGGATCGTCGACCACGATCCCGTTGCGCTCCGCATAGGCGCGGCCGGCGAGCCCGATGCCGAGCGAGCCGAGCAGGCACACGAACATCCACGCCAGCCCGATATTGCGCGCGGTCGCCACTTCGGGGACGGAGCGGATCGCCATGAAGCGCACGATGATGTGCGGCTGCCCGAAATAGCCGAGGCCCCAGGTCACCGCGCTCAGGAACCCTATGAAGGTCAGCCCCTGCGTCAGGCTGAGGAAGCCAGGCTGGATGTCGGTCAGGCTGTCGCCAGCGCTCCCGCCGGGGCCGAACATCACCACCAGCGGCATGACGACCAGCGCCAGCAGCATGATGACGCCCTGCACGAAGTCGGTCAGGCTGACCGCGAGGAACCCGCCGACCATCGTATAGGCCAGCACCACGCCCGCGGTGATCCAGATGCCGAGCATGTAGTCGCTCATCCCCACATCGGGCAGCAGCGCGGGGAAGGCGGTCTCGAACAGCTTGCCCCCGCCGACCAGCCCGGCCGCCGAATAGACCATGAAGAACACCACGATCACGATCGCCGAGACGACGCGCAGCGCGGTCGCCTGGCTGGGGAAGCGGTTGGCCATGTATTCGGGGATGGTCAGCGCGTTGCCCATCCGCTCGGTCTGTTCGCGCAGGCGCGGGGCGACGACGGTCCAGTTGACGACCGCGCCGACGAACAGCCCGATCCCGATCCACGCCTCGACCAGCCCCGCGGCGTACAGCGCGCCGGGCAGGCCCAGCAGCAACCAGCCCGACATATCCGATGCGCCCGCGGAAAGCGCCGCCACCCCGGGCGACAATCCGCGCCCGGCGAGCAGATACCCTTCCGAGGTATCGGTCGATTTTTTCCAAGCAAATAGCCCGATCGCCAGCATCAGGACGAAATAGGCCGCGAGTGAGATAAGGACGCCTGTCTGCATGGGCGCGTTGCCTAACGCAGCTTTTCCGATTTGACCACAGGGAGCCGGGAAGTGCCTCACGCAGGGTAAGATGCGGGGTGATCTGTGAGATGGCAGC
This sequence comes from Alteriqipengyuania lutimaris, assembly GCF_003363135.1. NCBI lineage: Bacteria > Pseudomonadati > Pseudomonadota > Alphaproteobacteria > Sphingomonadales > Erythrobacteraceae > Alteriqipengyuania > Alteriqipengyuania lutimaris. The sequence continues at coordinate 1,124,405 of NZ_QRBB01000001.1, forward strand.
GCGGATGTTGCGCGAAACGCATCGGCCCAAACACATCGAGCACGCGCAGGCCCCGGTTTTGCGGCCCAAACGCGCCCGCGCGTAGGGTTTCTGACACACCTGACACAGTGTCTAGAGGCAAAAAACCGATCGACCGGCGAGGGGCGGCTGATCGACCCGGTCGATGGCCGGGCGAGCGGGGTGGACGAACGGTGCGAAAGAGCAGCGGCGAGGGTAGCGCGGGGATGGGGAGTAGGAAAATCAGACGGCTTGATCCGCTTAAGCCCCGAGTGAGCCTCGTGACTGTGGATGAACTCTCTATGTTCTTCGTATGTTCTTGCGCGCTGGGCGGAATTTTGGCATGGCGCTAGAAATTGACCCAGAGGTGGCCATGGCGAATATGTCTTTTACGGAATTGCGGCAGATGGCAGGCCTGTCGGTCGAGGATGCGGCGAGAGAGCTGGATTATTGCCCAAGCACGATTTATCGCTGGGAGCGAGGTGAAGCGAAGCCGAAGGCCTCCGTATATCGTGCACTGGAGGTGCTTGCGCAGTTTGGCCCAGATCCTTCCGTGACCGATCCTGACAGGGATCTGCATTTCCGGTTTATCGATCTGTTTGCCGGGATTGGTGGATTGCGCATCGGTTTCCAGGGCATTGGTGGCCATTGCGTGTTCACTTCCGAGTGGGACAGGTTCGCCCAGGAAACCTACCGTGTAAATTTTCGCGACAACCACAAGTTGCATGGTGACGTACGCGAGTTCGCTGAAAACCCCGAATTGATCCCCGAGCATGACGTGCTGCTAGGAGGGTTTCCCTGCCAGCCATTTTCGCTTGCGGGCGTTTCCAAGAAAAATGCGCTGGGTCGCCCGCATGGTTTTATGTGCGACACCCAAGGCACCCTCTTTTTCGACACCGCACAGATCATTGCCCACCACCAGCCCGCAGCTTTCGTGCTGGAAAACGTCAAGAATCTGGAGGGGCATGACAAGGGGCGCACGTTTGCGACCATCATGCATGTTCTTGAGAACGAGCTGGGCTACCATGTGCAGGCGAGGGTGATCAGTTCGGCACCCTGGGTGCCGCAAAAGCGAGAGAGGGTATTTATCGTCGGCTTTCGAGAGAAGTCGGCGTTCAACCTCAGAGAGCTGGAAATTCCGGCAGTCGCAGACGGGCCGAAGCTTGGCAGCATTCTTGAGCCCCATGATCAGGTCGATCCTAAATATACGCTCACTCCGCGCCTCTGGGAGTACCTCCAAGAGTACCGGAAGAAGCACGAAGCCAAGGGCAACGGTTTCGGCTACAGCCTTTTCGGTCCCGGCGATGTGGCAAGAACCCTGTCGGCACGTTACCATAAGGACGGCTCAGAAATTCTCATCGCACAGGAAGACAAACGGCCTCGCCGGCTGACGCCGCTCGAATGTGCACGCCTTATGGGTTTCGATCGTGGGGAGCGCCGCTGGGCAATTCCTGTTTCCGATACGCAAGCCTACCGGCAGTTCGGCAATGCAGTCGTGGTGCCTGTGGTGGAGTTTCTGGCTAACGCCATGAGAGATCATCTGGCGACCGCGTTGGGGGCGACCGGACCGGTGAAAGACCGCCAGACTGTTTCCATCTCGCGGCCTGACCGCAAGCTGGCTGCCATTGGCTGATATAGTTTCGCCGGAAGTTCGCAGCCGGATGATGGCGGGAATCCGGTCGAAAGACACGAAGCCAGAGATGGTGTTGAGGCGTGGCCTCCATCGGCTGGGTTTTCGTTACCGTCTTCACGACCGGAACTTACCAGGAAAGCCGGATCTAGTGTTTCCGAAGTACAATGCGGCTATTTTCGTGAACGGATGCTTCTGGCACGGTCATGATTGCCACCTCTTTAAAGTTCCATCGACCCGAAGAGATTTCTGGCTTGAAAAGATCGGGAGAAACCGCACCCGTGATGCCGAGGTCAGAAAGGCTTTGAGCGCGATGGAAATGCGACATCGTACCGTCTGGGAATGTGAACTGAGAGGAAAGAGCCTTGCTGAAATCGACGGGGTGATCGAGGAATGCGCACGCTGGCTTAAGAATGAAATAGGATAACCTCAATGAAGCGGGGGCATCTTTCCGAATATATCACTGGGGTCGTGGTCAAACGACTGAGTGCGGTCGAGGTGGATCCAGGCACATCCAACCAGCACGAATTCAATGGCTCGGTCGATTTGAAACGCCTTCTGGGCGAGGGCGACAGAAAGAACATACCGACCCGGTTCCTGTGGATCGATGGCGAGCAAGCCTCTTCGGACGCGATCGAGGGCTCAATTTCTTGGTATGACGCCCGCAGGAGGCATCCGACCAGAAGCGAATATCGGCTATACTATCAAGGAAACGCCGTAACGCGCCTGATGCGCGCCGAGGATTCTTTCTTTCTCGCCATGCGCAACGACGGTGAAGGGCTGGTAGTTATTACCCCGACTGGCGGGACAATGTTCAATCAGCTTCTGTGGTTGTTCGGGCTCGACGAAAGTCCGTTGTTCCAGTTCACTTATACTCCAGTGGAAGGCAATCGCGACGCAGAGCTCGATTTCGCCGCCCGAGTGATCCTTGAAGCGCTGGGCATCGAGCCTGAGGAACCTGAGGCAGCTCTGCTCGATCGATTGATCGAGCCTTACGGCTTGAAGATGCCAAGGCCTGAAGAGCTGTCCACCCTCGCCCGATTATCTGTGGGCAAAGAAGCCGCAATCGATGATCCGGATGATGCACTTCTCCGCTGGATGGACCGAGAGACTCAGCTGTTTCGGCGGATCGAACGGCGGCTTGTGGCCGACCGGATTGCTAGCGGATTTGGCTCGCAAGGGCAGGAAGATGTCGACGGGTTCATCAAATTCTCGCTCAGCGTTCAAAACCGGCGAAAGTCGAGAGCGGGCCTCGCTCTGGAGAGCCACATCGAAGCTCTCCTTAAAGCCAATTCAATTGACTACTCTCGCGGGGCGATCACGGAAAACGGCAACCGGCCTGACTTTTTGTTCCCAAGTAGCGAGGCCTACCAAGACAGCTCTTTCCCAAACGAAAAGCTTCTCATGCTCGGCGCGAAGTCCACGCTCAAGGAGCGCTGGCGGCAGGTTTTGTCAGAAGCCGAGCGCATCCCGCACAAGCACCTGCTGACCCTCGAACCCGGTATTTCCGAAGCACAAACGGACGAGATGCGGGCAAAATGCCTGCAACTCGTTCTCCCACGCGATCTGCACAGAACCTATAAGCCCGCGCAGCAGGCGTGGCTTATAGGCGTGCGTGATTTTCTCGCTCTGGCGAAGGCTGTGCCTAGCTATCCATCTTGCGCTTGTGGCGCTTGCGCTCGTGGGGGTCGAGGTGGCGTTTGCGCAGGCGGATGTTCTGCGGGGTGACTTCGACCATCTCGTCGTCGTCGATATAGGCGATCGCCTGTTCCAGCGTCATCACGCGCGGCGGCGTCAGGCGGATCGAATCGTCCTTGCCGGTCGAGCGGAAGTTGGTCAGCTGCTTGGACTTCATCGGATTGACTTCGAGATCGTCGGGCTTGGCATTCTCGCCGATGATCATGCCTTCGTAGATCTTCGCGCCGCCGCCGATGAACAGTTCGCCGCGGTCTTCCAGCGCGTTGAGCGCGTAGGGCACGGCCTCGCCCGGCACCATCGAGATCAGCACGCCGTTCTGGCGGCCTTCGATCGGGCCCTTGTAGACGTCGTACTTCTCGAACAGGCGGTTCATGATCCCCGTGCCGCGCGTGTCGGACAGGAATTCGCCGTGGTAGCCGATCAGGCCGCGCGACGGGGCGGAGAAGGTGACGCGCGTCTTGCCCTGGCCCGACGGGCGCATCTCGGTCAGCTCGGCCTTGCGGCGCTGCATCTTCTCGACGACCGTGCCGGAGAATTCGTCGTCCACGTCGATCACGACGGTTTCGTACGGCTCCATGCGCTGTTTGCCATTGGGGCCGTCCTCTTCCTTGAACAGCACGCGCGGGCGCGAGATGCCGAGTTCGAAGCCTTCGCGGCGCATCGTCTCGATCAGCACGCCCAGCTGGAGTTCGCCGCGACCGGCAACCTCGAAGCTGTCCTTGTCCTCGGACTCGGTCACGCGGATCGCGACGTTGGTTTCGGCCTCGCGCATCAGGCGGTCACGGATCATGCGGCTGGTCACCTTGTCGCCTTCGCGGCCCGCAAGCGGCGAATCGTTGACGGCAAAGCGCATCGCGAGCGTGGGCGGGTCGATCGGCTGTGCGGCGATCGGATCCTTGACGCTCGGATCGGCGATGGTGTTGGCGACGGTGGCTTTCTCCAGACCGGCCATCGCGATGATGTCGCCTGCCTGCGCACTTTCGACCGGCACGCGCTCGAGCCCGTCGAAGCTCATCAGCTTGGTCGCACGGCCGACTTCGACCACATTGCCATCGCGGTCGAGCGCGTGGATCGGGTCGTTGACCTTGATCTTGCCCTGCTGGACGCGGCCGGTGAGCACGCGGCCCATGAAGTTGTCGCGGTCGAGCAGCGTGGCGAGGAAGGCGAAGGGCCCTTCGGTGTCGAGGCCGGGGGGCGGCACGTGGTCGACGATCAGCTTGAACAGCGGCTGGAGATCGCCTTCGCGCGCGGTTTCGTCGTCGCTCGCATACCCATCGCGGCCCGAGGCCCAAAGGCTGGGGAATTCGAGCTGCTCGTCGTTCGCGTCGAGATTGGCGAACAGGTCGAACACCTCGTCGAGCACTTCCTGGGGACGCGCGTCGGGCCGGTCGATCTTGTTGACCACCACGATCGGACGCAGGCCCAGCGCGAGCGCCTTGCCGAGCACGAACTTGGTCTGCGGCATCGGGCCCTCGGCCGAATCGACCAGCAGGATGACGCCGTCGACCATGGAGAGGATACGCTCCACCTCGCCGCCGAAGTCGGCGTGGCCGGGAGTGTCGACGATGTTGATCCGCGTGGTCTCGCCGTCATGCTCCCACTCAACGCTGGTGCACTTGGCGAGGATGGTGATCCCGCGTTCCTTTTCGAGATCGCCCGAATCCATCGCGCGTTCGTCGACCCGCTGGTTCTCGCGGAAGGTGCCGGACTGGCGGAAGAGCTGGTCGACGAGGGTGGTCTTGCCGTGGTCGACGTGGGCGATGATCGCGATGTTGCGAAGAGACATGGGAAAATTCGCTTTCGGGGGGAGGATAGGGGCGCATGGCGCGCTGGTCGCGCGCGGCCCTTAGCGATTCTGGTGCAATGCAGCAAGGGACCTACGGTGCTAGGGTGGCTTGTGACTCCGCTAAAATACGGACTTCGAATAAGTCGCCCGCTATGCTACAAGTCGCGACGTGTTTGCATCGTCTGCTGGGGGGCGTCGAAGGTGAGCCAAGAAAATCGAGTCGGTGGCCCGCCGGGGAAAGTCGAGCCGAGGTTTGACAGCAAATCTCCGCCCAACACCGACGAATCCATCATTGCCGCGGTAATTGCCTTGGGTGCTTTGATACTGACGACCTTGGCTCTGGCCTGGCTGGTATACCTCGCCTTTAATAATGATCTTGGCGATTTTTCGGACGACTCCAGCCCTCGCCTGCATTTCTCGTGGCAGGCGCTGAGCTGGGTCGCAGCCGAAAGCGGCTGGCTGGGTAAGCTTTTGGCCGGCGTAATCGCGGTGATTGCATGGGGAGCGGAATATCTGGCCGGAATTCACAAACGCCTATGGCATATCTTGGCCGTCGCGCTGATCTGCCTGACGGGAGCAGGGCTCTCGATCTTGCTCATGTTTCTGATTGATACCGGCGATACCCTAACGACGCTCCGCAGCTTCACTGATCTGGACAATGCAGCGATGAACAGGCGTCTCGACGGATTTCTTGGCGGACTGATCGTGTGGTTCGCTGTGTTTTTGACCGTTCTGTTGCACGTGAGCTGGGTCAAGCCGACCGGCACAATTTCCAAGTGGTTGAGTGAAGGTGGCCGATCCGGTCCGCAGGGAGCAGATCGGCATGGGGGAGACGAGTGATGCTTCGATATCTTCTGACGCTCGGCGTCGCTGCCATCCTTTCGTTGCCGGTGACGGTTTCCGCGCAGGCCCTGGTCAGAGCCAAAATAGACTGGGAAGCCGAAAAGCCGAACAAGGTCCATTTTCAGACTCCTGCCACCGGCAATTCTGATTTTTCGGACAGGACCGATCACTATTACGGCGAGGAAACTTTCGCCAACCGCATTTATCAGGTGGTAGACATCGTGGTGCGTTATGCCGACGGTACTAGCATCCCCTTCCGTGTGCGAGGGCAGGTGGGATCGGAACTCTTCAGTTTTACCGTACGGAAACCCAGTGGCTCAATCGCCTGCAACATCTCGGATGTCGAACGCCTTGAGAGACGGTCGCGCGGTCATGACCATTCGGAACTGGTAAGCGCACTGCAGTCGGCTCAGGCAATGCTGGAGAGCCGCGACAGTCCATGCCCTCAGTACCTCGAAAGACGGGTCGCCAAATCGGCGTTCGATGCGAATTGCAATCTGGCCAAGCGCACCACTTTTTTCGACATTAGCCCGCAAATCCGTGATCGCTTGCTTAGGATATACGAGGGACACAGCGGGATGCTTTCCATCAAACGCCAGATTGCCGCTTGCGAAAAGCAGGTGCGCGGCCAGGTCCTCGCACCGACATCGGTGGCCATGCAATCGGCCCTGTCGCGAGGCGACCTGCAAGAGTTTTTTGCTCTGGATAGCCAGGTCAGCGTCTTGCTCGAAGGTTCGGACTGGCGGTCTGGAGCCGCGGTGGTCGATCTGTCACCCGGATTTTTCGAGGATTTGCGCGAACAGGCCGCCACGATGGGAGAAGCTGTCAGCCCGGCTATGATGGAGGAAGGCCTCTATGTTCCGAGCTTTCCCGACGAATTGGACAACGCGGGCCAACCCGAGGCCGGACCCGGGGGGTAAGGGTTATGTCCGGCGAATAGGCGGCAACACACGAGAGCATTTACCTTACGTTACGGCATGCGTGCGGATGTGCCAAATTGGCCACAGCTTGCGCCAAGCCCTGCGGTTTGGGCGTTTTTCCGAGTTGAGCGAGGCTCTTCGCGTGTTTATTGCCTTGTCGTTAAGCGCAAAAACTGCGCGGATGATCATACTGAGAGGAAGCTTCCGATGGCACGTTCGTTCTCCGGCCTTGCCGGTTCTTCGCGCTACGCCCTGTACGCAGGCGTCGCAGCGCTCGCCCTTCCCGGCGCAGCCTTTGCCCAGGACAATGCGCCGGCCGGCGTTTCGGTCGATGGCGAGGATGTGGAAACGCAGGAGGAGCTCGAGCGCGCCCTCGGCGGGAACAACACCATCGTCGTGACCGCGACCAAGCGCGCGCAGACCCTGCAGGAAGCGCCGGTTTCGGTCAGCGTGACCACCGGCGAAACGCTCGAGCGTGCCGAAATCCGCGACCTTCTGGACGTGCAGACGGTTGCGCCGTCGCTGCGGGTCAGCCAGCTGCAGAACTCGTCGACGACCACCTTCATCATCCGCGGCTTCGGCAACGGCGACAACAATTTCGGGGTCGAGCCTTCGGTCGGCGTCTTCATCGACGGCGTCTTCCGCTCGCGTTCGGCGGGTGCGATCGGCGACCTTGCGAACGTGGAGCGGATCGAGGTGCTGCGCGGGCCCCAGTCGACGCTGTTCGGCAAGAATGCGAGCGCGGGCGTCGTCTCGGTCATCTCGCGTGAGCCGCAGTTCGAATTCGGCGGCTCGGTCAGCGCGACCTACGGCAATTTCAACCAGATGATCCTGAAGGGCGACCTCACCGGCCCGATCACCGACAGCGTCGCCTTCTCGATCGCCGGCGGCTACAACAAGCGCGACGGCTACGGCGAAGTCATCGGCTTCGACGAGAAGATCAACGACCGCAACCGCTGGAACACGCGCGGCCAGCTGCTGTTCGACAATGGCGGCCCGCTGCGCGTGCGTGCCATCGCCGACTACTCGAAGATCGACGAGCTGTGCTGCCAGGTGCAGAACCTGGTAGCCGGGCCGACCACGCCGCTGGTCTTCGCCGCGGGCGGTAACATCGTGACCGGCGATTTCTTCGGCGATGTGTCCGCGCTCAACTTCCTGCCGGTCAACGAGGTGGAAAACTACGGCGGCTCGGTCCAGGCCGACCTCGATCTGGGCGACACCCTCAGCCTGACGTCGATCACCGCCTACCGCCAGCTCGACAACTTCTTCAACCAGGACGTCGATTTCACCGGGCTCGATTTCATCCGCGAATTCCGCGACCAGCAGGCCAAGACCTTCACGCAGGAAGTGCGCGTGACGTCGGACTTCGACGGGCCGCTCAACTTCCTGCTCGGCGGGTTCTATTTCAACGACGATATCACGCAGGAAAGCGGCATCACGAACGGCGAGGACACCCGCCTGTTCTTCGATCTGCTCGCTGGCGGCGGAACCCCCGGAACGCTGGCCGGCGTCGAAACGGCGCTGGGCTTCCCGGCGGGATCGATCTTCGCCCAGGGGCCGAGCACGCGTGAGAACTTCGCGCTCCAGAATGAAAGCTGGTCGGTCTTCGGCACGGTCGATCTCACGCTGTTCGACGACCGTCTGACGCTGACCGGCGGTTTCAACTATACCGACGACAAGAAGGATTTCGCGCTGTCGCAGGACAGCTTCGATCCGCTCGCCAACACCAACCTGGTGGACGCGGTCATCGTCGGTCAGATCGCGGCGGCCACGATGACGCCGCCGTCGCAGATCGGCGCGCAGCAGATCCAGGCCTTCGCCGCCGCCAACCCGGCAGCTTTCGGCCAGATCGCGACCGTCGCCACGACGCCGTGCCCCGCAAGCGGCCCGACGCCGACCTGCAACCCGCTGCTCGGCCTGCAGGCGCTGCAGTTCCTGCCACCCTTCCTCGCCGTTCCGAACGCGGTGGAAGACGGCAAGACGCGTGACGACAACTTCAGCTACACCCTGCGCGCATCCTTCGAGATCGCGCCGGAGCTGAACGCGTATGTGACCTACGCGACGGGCTTCAAGGCGAGCTCGGTCAACCTCTCGCGCGACAGCCGTCCGCTCGCGAGCGACTACACGCCGGGTCCGTTCGGCAGCACGATCCTCGCCCCGTCCTCGCCGATCCGCGATGCCGGGCTGGCGGTTCCGAACCTGACGACCGGTACGCGCTTCGCCGGGCCGGAAGATGCCGAGGTCTACGAAATCGGCCTGAAGGGCAACTACCCGGGCCTGTCGTTCAACCTCGCGCTGTTCGACCAGACGCTGAACGGCTTCCAGTCGAACCTGTTCACCGGCACCGGCTTCGCGCTGTCGAACGCCGAGCAGCAGTCGACCCGCGGCTTCGAATTCGACACCGTGATCACCCCGGCCGATGCGCTGGCGGTCACTTTCGCGATGACCTATCTCGACGCCGTATACGACAGCTTCGCCAACTCGCCCGTCGGCGACCTGACCGGCGCGCGGCCGGGCGGGATTCCCGAAATCGCGCTGTCGACCTCGGCGACCTACACGCACGACTTCGGCGCGTCGGGGAATGCGCTGATCGGTCGCGTCGACTACAGCCACGAGAGCAACGTGTTCATCAACAACGGCCTCAACACGGTGCGGGACAACGATTTCCGCCGCGAGGTCAACCTGGTGAACGCATCGCTCACGCTGGCGCTGGCCAATGGTCTGGAAATCGCGGGCTATGTGCGCAACCTGACCAACGACCGCTACATCCTGACGGTCTTCCCGAGCGTCGCGCAGGCGGGCTCTGTCTCGGGCTACCCCAGCGCGCCGCGCACCTATGGCGGCACGGTGCGGTTCAAGTTCTGATCGCAACCCGATCCGACGAAATGCAAAGGGGGCCTTCGCTGGCCCCCTTTTCTTTTGCGAGCCGTGCTTCGGGCGGGCGCATTTTCACAAGGCGCCGCGAATGACCCGGGGCGAGAGACTGCGGCCATCGGGCGCGCTATAGGCGGGCACCTGCCCGGACGCGTCGGGAAAAGAGGAGAAGCGATGTCATGCGTTGGATGATCCTGCCGTTCCGGCGCTATTTCGATTTCGAGGGGCGCTCGCGCAGGCGCGAATACTGGGCGTTCACCCTGCTGAACATCCTCGTCACGGCTGTTCTCGCCACGCTCATCATTGCGGTCTCATACGATCCCGGCCGGATCGACCCCGTGGACGCCGGCACGCCCTTCGCTTCGCTGGGCGCGCTGTTCGGCGTCCTCGGTCTCCTGATACTCGGGTGGTGGCTTGCGGTGCTCATCCCAAGCATCGCGGTGACCGTGCGTCGGCTGCACGACCGCGACATGAGCGGGTGGTGGTATCCCGGCCTGATCGTCCTGGGCGCGATCCCGATGGTTGGCCTGATTGCCTCGATCGCGCTGCTGGTCATGATGCTGCTCCCCGGCACCGAGGGGCCCAACCGGTTCGGCCCCTCGCCCAAGAGCGAAGTGTCGGCCGAGGTTTTCTCCTGAGCGCGTCCTAGCCGTCCGCGCGCCGCAGGCGTCCGCCCGCAACGTCCCACAGGGCCGCGTGCGGCAGGATCGCTTCGAACGGCGCGCGTTCGGTGCCGGTCATCCAGACCTGTTCGCCATTGGCGGCCAGCCGGTCGAACAAGGCGGCGCGGCGGTCGGGATCGAGATGCGCGGCCACCTCGTCGAGCAGCAGGACGCCCGCCCGCCCGCCCTCGGGATCGCGCGCGCCGACGAGGCTGCCATGCGCGAGCGTGATGGCGATCAGCATCGCCTTCTGCTCGCCGGTGGAGGCATGGGCGGCCGCCACCCCCTTGTCCGCCAGCGTCACCGCAAGCTCGGTCCGGTGCGGGCCCAGCAAGGTACGGCCCGCCCGGCGGTCGATGGTGCGATTGTCGCGCAACGCGCGGGCCAGCGCATCGCGCTCTTCGGGGCCAGTCGGTTCGAGTGCCAGGTCGGGGCGCGGGAAGGGCAGGTCGGCGGCGGCGAGCAGCGCGGCGTTCAGTCCCTCGACCAGCACGCGGCGGTTGGCGGCCAGCACCGCGCCATGTTCGGCCAGTTGCGCCTCGAGCGCGTCGAGCCAGCGGGGATCGGGCGCGGCCTCGTCCGCCAACAGGCGGTTGCGGTTGCGCAGCGCGGTCTCGTAGCGGTTCGCCAGCGTCGCATGGCCGGGTGTCGTGGCGAGCACCAGCCGGTCGATGAAACGCCGCCGCGCGCCCGCGCTGTCGGTGAAGAGCCCGTCCATCGCAGGGGTCAGCCAGCGCACGGACAGCCACTCGGACAGCGCCAGCGCGCTGGCCTCGGCGCTGTTGATCCGCACGCGGCGGCGCGTGGGGTTCGCCGGATCGACCATCGTGCCAAGCTGCACCGGCTCGGCCCCATCCGCCGGTTGCAGCCGCGCCCCTATGGTGAAGCCGCCGCCACCGCCTTCGCGCGCCATCTCGGGCAGCTTCGCACGCCGCAACCCGCGGCCCGGCGCGAGCAGCGACAGCGCTTCGAGCACGTTGGTCTTGCCCGCGCCATTGGCCCCGACCAGCAGATTGAACCGTGCCGGGGCTTCCAGCGCGGTCTCGGCATGGTTGCGGAAATTGAGGATCGAGATGCGGTCGAGCGCCATGGATCAAGGCCTTTGAACCGCGCCTAGCGCGGGTAGCGCATCCATGCCAGCCCGGCGGGTGGTCTGCGGCCCGGAAGCCCCCTTCCAACAGTTGGGAAAAATTCCCAAGCTTTCGCATCCATGAACGATCGCTTCACGATCCGAGCCCTTGGAAACTTCGGAAATCCGCCATTTTTCAAGTTTGGCACGCCTCCTGCAATATACTGGCTGTCCGGCGGGATGGTCCCGCCAAGACGCCAAAAAGGAGACTACCAATGACCAACACCGATATCCGCAGCCGCCTGTTCGCCGCCGTTTTTGCTCTCAGCATGTCGGCCGTCTTCTTCGCCACCGCGATCGTTCCCGCCAGCCCCAACGGCCTGACGCTCGTCTGATCGCCAAACCACCGACCTTCTCCCAGACACACCAACACAAGGAAACAGTCACCATGTCTTCGCTCATCCGCAACCTGATCGCCGGCACCGGAGCCCTCGCTTTCACCGGCCTCGCCTTCGCCTTCGCCATCGCGCCCGTGATGGTCGACACCGCCGGGATGGTCGCATGAGCCATCCCGACGACAGCCGCCACGCAGGCCCGCCTGCCCGCACCTTCCACCTCGACAAGAACCGCGCCGCACTTGCTGGCGTATGTTCGGGGATCGCGAACTACGCCGGATGGGACGTGACGATGGTTCGCCTGGCCTTCGTGCTGACGACCATCTTCCTGACCGGCACGCCGATCCTGCTCTACCTGATCATGTGGGCCATTGCAGACTGACCCGGCCGGAGGCCCGCTCCGGCCATGACACCCGGTCGGGGGCGACGCGATCGCCCCCGCACCACACACCTAAGCACCATTCCAAGACTACATCGCGGAAATCCCGCCATCGAGCTTCAGCTCCGCCGCGGTCATGAAGCTGCTCTCGTCACTCGCGAGGAACAGGACGCCATCGGCGATTTCCCGCGGCTGGCCGACCCGCCCGAGCGGGATCTGACGCGCAAGCTTGCCCATCACGACCTCCTTGTCGATCCCCGCATTCTTCCCGATCCCGTCGAGGATCGGCGTATCGACGAAGGTCGGATGCACCGAGTTGCAGCGGATGTTCCAGCCCATCTTCGAACAATAGAGCGCGACCGACTTGCTCAGCATCCACACCGCCGCCTTGCTGGCATTGTAGCCCGGCATCGTGTCGCTCGCGATCAGCCCTGCGATAGAGCTTATGTTCACGATCGATCCCGGCTGGTTGTCCTTGAGCAGCGGCAGCGCCTTCTGGCAGCCGAGGAACACGCTATCGACATTGACCGCGAAGCCGCGCCGCCATTCGTCCAGCGTGCAGGTCTCAATATTGCCGCGAACGCCGACGCCCGCATTGTTCACTAGCACGCTCAGCCCGCCGAGCTTGTCCTTCGCCTCGGCCATCGCCGCGTCCCACTGGATCGCCTCGGTCACGTCGTGCGCCAGGCCGAAGGCGGTGCCATCGCCATACTCGACATTGATCGCCGCCGCCGTCTCGCGCGCGCCGTCGCCATTGATATCCGTACACAGCACGCGCGCCCCTTCGCGCGCCAGCGTCGTCGCCGCCTGTGCGCCAAGGCCCTGCGCCGCGCCCGTTACCAGCGCGAGCTTGCCCGCTACCCGTCCAGCCATCCGTTCTCTCCGATCTTTTGTGTCATGAGCAGCATTGCGATGCGCACGTCGATGCCGACGCCTGCCGTGCGTTTCGCCTCGACGAATTGCGCGAGGTGCTTCAGCGCCACGCGATGCACGGTAATGTCTTCGCTGTCGGTCCCGCCGCCTTCGCCGACCTTGGTCAGCCCTTCGGCCCGCAGCAGCGAGAAGCCTTCGGAGACCATGCCGGGGCTGGAGAAGAACATGCCGAGATCGGTGATGTTCGCCGCCTTGTAGCCGGTCTCTTCCTCCAGCTCGCGATGCGCCGCAGTGATCGCGCTCTCGTCGCTCGCCCCGTCATCGTCGCCGACCAGCCCGGCGGGGATCTCGAGGCAGCGGCGGCCCAGGGGCACGCGGTACTGTTCCACCAAGATTACGTGGGCGCCCTCTTCCGAGGTGTCGATCGCGATGATCGCGGCGGCGCGGATGCCGCGCGAACGGCTGGCATATTCCCAGCGGCCGCGCTGCTTCATGGTGACGAAGCGGCCCTGCCACTTGATATCCTCCGGCGCGTCCGCGTCGGGTGGCTTGCGATTGCTGTTACCGGTCAAAGCGAGATCAGCCGGTCGGGCAATTCGTTCTGATCGTCATCGGCGCGCGGGAAGTGCGGAGCGAGAATTTCGCCCACGTCGCGCACCCCTGCGGCGATACCTGCACCCAGCTGGCCCGCCTTGATCTCGCGCAGCATGTCGACCATCGCATCGCCCCACACTTCGGGCGGCACCTTCTCGGCAATCGCCGAATCGGCGACGATCTGCGCGCGATGTTCGCGCAGGGAGACGAAGATCAGCACGCCCGTGCGGCCATGCGTGCGGCGTTCGGCGCCGACCTTGAAATGGCGGATCGCGGCGTCTTCCACCCTCAGCGTTTTGACCCGCCCGGGCAGGATGCCGAAACGTACCGCCGGGATCAGCGTGAGCGCGAAGGTGACGAGGAACAACGCGATGCCGATGGCGCTGGCAATGCCGAGCAGGCCAGAGGGGGTCCATTCGGTGTTCCACCCGCCGGAAAGCGCGTCGAAGAGGCCCAGCACCGGCGCAGGAAAGAAGGCGAGCAGCACCAGCCCGGTAAAAGCGACGAAGGCCGACAGGGCGAGCGCGACATCGGTATAGCCGTCGCTTTCCTGCGCGACGACCGTGACGATTTCGCCCGATGTGGTGAGTTCGGCCGCCGCGACCGCTTCGGTCACCGCCCGATGATCTGCCTGGGTAATTTGCATCACCAGCCTCCGCTCGCGCCGCCGCCGCCGGACATGCCGCCACCGAAGCCGCCGAAGCCGCCGCCTCCACCACCGCCGAAGCCGCCACCTCCGCCGCCCCAGCCGTCGCCGTCACCTGCGTTGAGCGCGGAGTTGATCGCGGTCCACAGCAGGACGTCGCCCACCGCGCTGCCTGCGCCATAGCGCCGCCGCCTGCGGCCTTTCTTGCCGCGCCCGAAGATCGCGATGAAGGCGAAGATCAGCACCAGCCACACGACCGCGCCGCCGATGGTCGCACCGGTGATCTCGTCACCCTCGGCGCGGGCGGCGGCTTCCGCCTCCTCGATCGCGCGCGCGGTGGCCGGATCCATGTCGAGCGCCTCGATCATCTGCCCGACGCCCGCCACGATCCCGCCGGTGAAATCGCCCTGCTTGAACGCGGGTGTGATCGTGTTGCGGATGATCCGGCCTGCGGTCGCGTCGGTCAGCGTGGGGGTGGACCCATAGCCGACTTCGATCCTCATCTTGCGCTCTTCCTGCGCGACCAGCAGCAGCGCGCCCTCGTCGGTCTCCTCACCGCCGATGCCCCAGGTCTCGTAGAGTTCGACCGCGTAGCCTTCGATCGTTTCGCCATCGATGCTGGGCACGGTCGCGACGATCACGGCGCGGCCCGTCTCCTCGTTATAAGCGCGCAGTTGCCGATCGAGTTGCGCCTCCGCCGCGTCGTCGATCATGTTCGCGCCGTCGTAGACCGGCCCGTCCGGGCGCGGCGGCAACTCCTGCGCCGCAGCGGGGAGGGCCAACAGCGCCAGAGCCAACAGGAGCAGGGTTCTAAGCAGGGTCACGACGGGGCACCTTCGCGGCATTGCGGGGGATTGGGGGCGGTACGCTTGAGCTCTTCGATCCCGGCTAGCGTCCCTCCGGGAAGGTCGCCCGCGCGATAGAGCGGGATCATCGCATTTTCGATGATGCGCTTGGCGCGAACGTCGCTGACGTCGCCTTCCAGCCCAAGGCCCACTTCGATCCGCACGCTCCGCTCTTCGGGTGCGACGAGCACGAGCAGCCCGCACTTCGTCTGCTCGTCGCCGATGCCCCATTCATTGAAGGTCTCGTTCGCCACATGCTCGATCGACTCGCCGTCGAGCGAGGCGTCGGTGAAGACCACCAGCGCGACGCCGGATTCGCGCCAGTACTGGGTCAGGTCATTTTCGAGCGCGGCCTCGGTGTCGGGCGCGAAAATGCCGGCCTCGTCAAGCACCGGACCATCGGGCCGCTGCGCCACCTGCATCGCTGTGTCCGGCAGCGCACACGCGGCCAGCAGCAGTGGCAGGACAGCGGCCAGGCGGGCGGGCATGAACCGCCCGATCAATTGTCGGTGCCGGTCGCGGCCTGGCCTTCGGCGCTGTTGTCGTTGGCGGGTGCCGCGGCATTGCCGCCGCCCGACAGATCGCTCAGGTCGACATCGGGAGCGACCTCGCTGCCCGCCTCGGCCTGGAAGCCTTCCATCGGCTCCGCCCCGTAGATCACGTTCGCGGCGATCGTTGCGGGGAAGGTGCGGATGGTGGTGTTATAGTTCTGCACCGCCTCGTTGTAGCGGTTGCGCGCCACTTCGATGCGGTTCTCGGTGCCTTCGAGCTGCACCATCAGGTCCGCGAAGCGCGCCTGGCTCTGCAGTTCGGGATAGCGTTCGACCGTCACGAGCAGCCGCGACAGCGCGCCGCCGAGCTGGCTTTGCGCCTGGTCGAAGCGCTGGATCGCCTGCGGATCGTTCAGGTCGTCGGTCGTCAGCTGGGTCTGCGTGGCGCTGGCGCGCGCCTCGATCACCTGGGTGAGGATTTCCTCCTCGGACGAGGCGGCGCCGCGCACCACTTCGACCAGGTTGGGGATCAGGTCCGCGCGGCGCTGGTACGCGCTCTGCACGTCGGCCCAGCGGGCCTTGGCCTCTTCCTCCGCCGTGGGGACCGAGTTGATGCCGCAACCGCTCAGGGCGACGAGGCCGAGCGCAAGCAGGATCGAGCGAACGAAAGTGCGGTACGCCATCGAATTATCTCTCCGGAAAAATGGTGTATTGCCAATATACGACACGTGCGCGCGCACGCAAGGCCGGGTGCGACGACAGGGCGAGAAAGCAACAGGGCGACAGATTGTCTGGTTCCCGCCGCTATGCCAATGCTCATGCGACGAATAGCAGGAAAGGGGCCGCGTCGCACATGTTCAGGGAATTCAAGAAATTCATCGCGCGCGGCAACGTGATCGATCTGGCGGTCGGCGTGGTGATCGGCGCGGCCTTCAGCGGGATCGTCACCCAGCTGACCGACGCGGTGCTGATGCCGGTCATCGGCTGGCTGTTCGGCGATATCGACTTTTCCAACTGGTTCCTGCGGCTTGGCGAGATACCCGAGGGCTACGAGGGCGCGCTGGACAACTACGAACAGCTCAAAGAGGCGGGCGTGGCGATGATCGGCTACGGCGCGCTGATCACCGCGATCATCAATTTCGTGATCGTCGCCTTCGCGCTGTTCGTGCTGGTCCGCGGCGTCAACCGCGTGACCGAGGAAATGCAGCGCAAGCAGGCCGAGGTGGAGGACAGTTCCAAGAGCGACGAGGTGCCGACCGACCCGCAGCTCGACGTGCTCAAGAAAATCCTCGCCGAGCTGAAGGCGGAGCGGGGCGGGGCCGATTACGCGCCGGACAAGGGGCCGATGGGGTGAGAGGAGAAGCCGAGTAGCTTCCTTTCCTCGTCTTCGTCATTCCCGCGCAGGCGGGAACCCATCACCCCAGCATCTGCAATTTCGGCGGCAGGAGCTGGGCCCCCGCCTCCGCGGGGGTGACGATTATCGGAAAAATCGTAACGTCCCATCCACTTCACATTAAGCCGCAAACGCCTATATAGGTCGGTGCCGGTTTCGACCGGCTATGGTGATAAACTGCGGTGTATAATAGACGCAATGGACCCGGGGGCAGTACCCGGCGGCTCCACCAAAAGGCCCGGTCCCGATAGCGAGAGGGGCGGGCTTCCTGATGGGGCCGAACCAGGATCGACATGCGTTGAAAGGCACCGTTTTTGCCCGGAATGAGCACTCCGTAAAAAGCTCTTTTCACAAGTGCCAACGATAACGAAGCACTCGCTCTCGCTGCGTAATTTGATGGCCTAACGGCCTGAATTTACAAAGCTAAAGCGCGGTTGGACCGACCGGGCAACAGAACGGATACCGGGGGCCCGGGGGAGCCTAGCAACAGAATCCCCCACTTTCCCAATCGTCAGAATGCTCTCACGCAAAGACGCTAATATGCCGCGCGACGAGGAACTGGCCTGAACCGCATCTTGAACAATTACGACGAACGAAGCCCCTAGCGCGGCATATTAGCGTCTTTGCGTGAGACCAGGAGGCGCCACCTTCTCACCGCTTTCGTACTTGAGGCAATCGAGGATCTTCGCGCCCGCCATGAACACCGCGCCCGTGCAGGCAAGATACAGCAGCCAGCCGAACACGCCGGGATATTTGGTCAGGTAGGCCGCGCCCCGGCTCATCGCGCCCAGCGCCAGCGCGTAGATGATCAGAAACGCCTCGATCCGGGTCTTGATGACGAACAGGCGGGAAATCTTGCGAAGCATCCGGAATCCTTAACGCGATGGCGTTTTCACCGTCGCAATTCGCATGCCAACCCAAGATTTCGGGTCATGCGAAGGTTAACGTGGATTCGAATGTAAGCCTGCCCGACGCGGTGGCCAGAGCGTTAACTCAGTTCGGACAGATCTAGCGTGTCGAGAAGCGCGTTTCGCGCGGTTTGCACCTCCTGCGTCAATGCATCCGTCCCAAGCTGGGTCGGTTCGATGCTTTCCGGCCAGTGCCGGGCGATGACGGACTCGATCCGGTCGGCGTTCGTTTCGTCGAGCAGGAAGCGCGAATCGACCTTTGCGGGGTCCGCGACCACCCGCAGCCGCAGGCAGGCGGGGCCGCCGCCATTGGCCATGGACTGGCGCACGTCGACCGGAATCACCTGCCGGATTGGACCATTGCCCGCGATCATGCCTTCGCAGAATCGCCAGACGCTTGTCGACTCGCGGCATTCGCTCGGCACGATCAGCGCCATCGTCGAATCGGCCCCAGAATCGGGCAGCGTCACGAGCTGTGCGTTGAACAGGTAGGTGCGGATCGCCTCTTCCAGGCTGACCGCATCCTCGGGCACTTCGACCAGTTCGAGGGCCGGGAAGGCCTCGCGCATCGCGCCATAGGCCGCCTGCGGATCGGCGAAGGCGCGCGCATGGGTGAACAGCACACGCTCGTTGGCGACCGCGACGACGTCGTTGTGAAACGCGCCCGCTTCGATCGCCTCGGGGTTCTGTTCGATGAAGACGGTGCATGCCGGGTCGAGCCCGTGCATCCGCGCCACCACGCGGCTGGCCTGCTCGTGCTGGCGCGCAGGGAATTTGCCGCCCGGTCGGCCATAGACGAACACTTCGACGCCCACCTCGCCGTGGCTCTCGCACAGCCGCATGTGGTTGGCCGCGCCCTCGTCGCCGAAGGTGGGTGGCACCGCGTCGTGGACCGCAAAATGCTGTCGGTCACCGAAGGCGATGTCGAGCTGGGCCTTGGTGTCCTGCCACTCCTGCGCGCGATGGAGCATCGTGATGAGGTTGGCGGGCGTCAGATGGCAGCGCCCGTCTGCGGTGTCGGGGGCGGGCGAGACGGTGGCCGCATTGGCGGTCCACATGGCCGAGGCCGACCAGGGCGCGGCGCGTAGCCCGGGGTCTTCCGAACCATCGAGAGCGAGCACGCTCGCGAGGACCGGGTTGGGGCGGGGCAAGGGCAGCAGGAAGCCCTGCGACAGGCCCCGCGCCAGGTTGCCGCGCATCTTGGCGAGGCCCTGCAGGGCCGCCTCGCGCGGGTGGCTGGTCTGCCCGCGATGGCTCGCGCTGGCGATATTGCCGAGGCTGAGCCCTGCATAGTTATGCGAGGGGCCGATGATCCCGTCGAAGTTTATTTCTTTGAGCTTGGTCACGAATAACTCCGTCCGTGCTGAGCCTGTCGAAGCGCGGCCAGCGCTCTGTTGCCATTCGCCCTTCGACAAGCTCAGGACGAGCGGGGTGCCCCTAGACTATCGCGGGACGCTCCACACCGTGTCGCCTTCGCCCACCTTCAAGGTCTGCGCGCAGTCTGCACCGATTCCGATGCTTTCGCCGTCGATCTCGCGCGCTCCGTAGCAGCAGCGGAAATCGGTCAGCGTGCCGGTCGCGAGGAGGGCTTTCTCGCCGCCCTCCAGCGCCGTTCCGCCAACCGGACGCGGCGCGGCATCGGCCACGCTCACCACATCGTCGGTCCGCGCGAGCATGGTCGGGCCGCCGTCGAAAATGTCGACATAGCCTTCGTAGCGAAAACCTTCCTTCTCCAGCATCCGCATCGCCGCGCGGCCGGTGGGGTGGGGCAGGCCGATCACATCGCGCGCATCGTCGTCGAGCATGGCGACATAGACCGGGTGCTTGGGCATCAGGTCGGCGATGAACTGGTTGCCGTTGATCGCGTTGAAATAGTCGGCTTCCTGGAAGCTCATTCCGAAGAAGCGCCCGGCGACCCCGTCCCAGAAAGGCGAACCGCCGCGATCGTCGATGATGCCGCGCAGCTCCGCCAGCACCCGGTCGGCAAAGCGTGCGCGGTGCATCGCGATGAACAGGTAGCGGCTGCGCGCGAGCAGCAGGCCGAGGCCGCCGGCGCGCTCGTTGGGATGAAGGAACAGCCCGCCGACCTCGCTGCAGCCTTCCAGATCGGTGGACAAGCTCAGCATTTCGGCGCGTACCGTCCGGTCCAGTTCCTGGCTGTACTGGGTCAGCGTGTTGAGGCGGTAGGAATAGAACGGCCATTGCTGGCCGACCTGCGTCATCAGCTGGCAGGTGCCGCGCACCGCGCCGGTCTCGGTATTCTCGAGCACCAGCACGAAGGTTTCGTCGACCAGCTCGTCGCCGGTGTTGGCGAAGGCCTTGGCCGAGGTTGCCAGCTTGCCCGCCAGCGCATCGCGGTCGGCGGGCAGGTTGGTGAAGCCGCCGCCGGTCAGCTTGGCCATTTCGTACAGATGCTCGAGGTCGTCCTCGCGCGAGGGGCGGATCACGAAGCTCACAGCGCGTCTCCCTTCGCGATGCGGGAGAGGACGAGGGCGGAGAGTGCGGCGCGTTCGGACAGCGAGGGCACGATCATGAATTCGTCGGCCGAGTGGATCTTGCCGCCGCGCACGCCCATCGTGTCGACCACCGGCACTCCGGTGGCTGCGATATTGTTGCCGTCGCACACGCCGCCGGTCGATTTCCAGTCGATCTCCTGCCCCAGCTGCGCGCCGCAGTCGCGCACCAGGTCGAACAGCGCCTGCGCCTTGCGGTCGACCGGCTTGGGCGGGCGCGAGACGCCGCCGTGGACCGAGATGTCTACTTCGCGTGCCTGCTGCACCTCGCCGACGAGTGCGGTCAGCTGCTGCGCGAAGCGATCGGCCGCATCGGGGGCCTTGGGCCGGATGTTGAACCGCAGCACCGCGTGCTCGGGTACGACATTGTTGGCCGATCCGCCGTCGATCTTCGCCGGGTTGATCGAGATATCGTCTTGCTGGAGCGCTTCCAGCTTGAGCGCGATGGCCGATGCGGCGAGCACCGCGTTGCGCCCGTCCTGCGGGTTGCGACCCGCATGGGCGGCGCGGCCCTTGATCGTCAGCGAATAATTGCCGCTGCCGCCGCGCGCATGGGCCAGCATGCCCTCGGGCGTCGCAGCAGGCTCGTAGGTCAGCGCGGCGTATTTTCCGCGCGCCAGGTCCTCGATCAGCGCGGCGGAGGAAAGCGAGCCCGTTTCCTCGTCGGCATTGATCATCACGTCGTAGCCGAGCTTTGCGCCGTCGCCGCTGCGCTCCAGCGCCATCAGCGCGTGCAGCATCACCGCGATCCCGCCCTTCATGTCCGCCGTACCGGGGCCGTTGACCACCTTGTCGTCCAGCCAGCTATTCTCCTGGAACGGGTGATCGGGCGGGAACACCGTGTCCATGTGCCCGGTCAGGATCAGGCGCCGCTCCGCTTCCGGCCGCACGCGGCAGACGAGATGCCTGCCATTGGCGACCTCGACCTCGCGCCCTTCCGCATCGATCGCGACGACGGGCGCGGGATCGACCAGCTCGACCTTGCCGGGAAGGGCGGAGAAGGCCTCGGTCAGTTCGTCGGCCATTTTGGCAAGGCCATCGAGATGGCCGGTGCCGCTGTTGATCGCCGACCAGCGCAGCGCCTGTTCGCACATGGCCGCCTGGTCGATCGCTTCGAGATGTTCGCTGTCCATATTGCGCGCGGGTCTAGCGGGGCGGGCGCGCAACGCCAAGCGGTGTGGCGAGAGCTACTGCGAGAGACGGCGCGCTATCGCGACGAACTCGTCGACGCTCAGCGTCTCGGCACGCCGTTGCGAATCGATACCCAGCGCCTCCAGCGCGCCCAGCGCACCCGCCACGCCCTTGAGGCTCTGGCGCAGCATCTTGCGGCGCTGGCCGAAGGCGGCGGCGGTGATCGCCTCGAGCTTCGCGGCGGAGACGCCTTCCGGCATCGCGGCGGGGGTCACGTGGACGATGGCGCTCATCACCTTGGGTGGCGGCGTGAAGGCGCTGCGGTGGACCTTCATCGCGAGCTTTGCGGTGCCCCGCCACTGCGCCAGCACCCCGAGCCGCCCGAAGGCACTGCCGCCGGGCTGCGCGACGATCCGTTGCGCCACCTCCTGCTGGAACATCAGCGTCAGGCTGGTCCAGTTGGGCGGCCAGCCCTCTCCCCCCATCCAACGCGTGAAGAGCCCGGTGCCCACGTTGTAGGGCAGGTTGGAAAGGATCGCGTAGGGCTCGCCATCCATCAGCGCATCGTGATCGAGCTTGAGCGCATCGCCCTCGATAATGGTGAGCCGACCGGGGAAGGCCGCGCCCAGTTCGGCGAGGGCGGGGAGGCAGCGCCGATCCATCTCGATGGCGGTGACCTTCGCTCCGGCGCGCAGCAGCGCCCGTGTCAGCCCCCCGGGCCCGGGGCCGACTTCGAGCACGCGTCGGCCCGAAAGATCGCCCGGCAGGGCCGCGATGCGGGCGAGCAACTGCTCGTCGAACAGGAAGTTCTGGCCGAGCGACTTCGACGCGCTGAGGCCATGCGCGGCGATCACTTCGCGCAAGGGTGGGAGGTCGACGGTCATTCCGCGCTCTGCCGCGCTGCGATCTCGCCCGCCATGCGAATCGCGGCGATCATCGCGTCGGGCCGGGCGACGCCCTGTCCGGCAATGTCGAACGCGGTGCCGTGGTCGGGCGAGGTGCGCACCAGGGGCAAGCCGAGCGTGACGTTCACGCCCTCATCGAAATCGAGCGCCTTGATCGGGACCAGCGCCTGATCGTGATACATCGCAATCGCAACGTCGTAGCTGCCGCGCCTGTGCGGGGCGAAGAGCGTGTCGGCGGGATGCGGGCCGGTGGCGTCGATGCCCTCGGCGCATAGTGTCGCGATGGCGGGGGCGATGATTTCGATCTCCTCGCGCCCCATCCGGCCCTCCTCGCCCGCATGCGGGTTGAGCCCGGCGATGGCGATGCGAGGGTGTTCGATGCCGTAATCGCTGCGCAGCGCCGCTGCGACGATCCGGCTGCGCCGGACGATCAGATCGTGCGAGAGGCGCGCGGGCACATCGGCGAGCGCGCAGTGCACGGTCATCGGCACGGTCTTGAGCGATGGTCCGGCGAGCATCATCACCGCATCCTCGCGTGCCATGCCGCACGCATCGGCGAGGAATTCGGTCTGCCCGACGAAGCCGGGATCGATCTTGGCGATCTGCGATTTGGCGACCGGAGCGGTGACGATGGCGCTCGCATTCCCCGAAACGGCCAGCTGCGCCGCCGCGCTCAACGATTCGAGCGCCAGCTTCGCCCCGTCGCGGTCGGGCGCGGAGGGGGCATAGGGACCATCCAGCTCGCCCAGCACCGGCAGTGCCACGGGGAAGACCCGCGCGGCCTGGCCGGGACTGGCGACGGGCTCTACCGCGATGTCCAGCCCGCGCGCCTCCGCGGCGGCGAGCAGCACCTCGCGCCCGTGCATCGCAAAGAAAGGAGGCAGCGCGAACTCGTCGCGCCGCGCCCAGCTTTGTGCGATCAGTTCGGGTCCGATCCCGGCCGGATCGCCCAGGCTGACCGCGAGGCTCTTCACGCTCAGTTGTATTCGATGATCGCGTCGTTGCGCAGGTCGCGCAGGAAGCGCTGCGCGCGCTTGCTGATACGCTCTTCCTCGATCCGGTCCATGATCTGGTCGAAATCGGGTTCGGCACCGGTTTCAGGATCGTCGCGACCGCACAAAAGCAGCACGCGCACGCCTTCCTCGAGCGAACCGAAGGGCGGTGTCGCCTGGCCGACCTGCAGCTGGAGCATCGAGCCCTGCAACTGTTCGGGCAGGTCGCGAACCCTGATCGAGTTGTTGTCGACCACGTCCGCACCCACCGTCTCGGCGATCCGGTTGGCATCGCCGCAGCCGCGGATCGAGGAAACCGCTTCGGAGAACCGCTTGACGCGGGCATTGGCCTCTTCCTGACTCAGACCTGCGGGCATCCCGATCGAGATCTGCTTGAGGCTGAGCACCGCGTCGCGCGGATCGGCGGTGAGCACCTGCTGCTTGTCCACCAGCAGCATGATCACGTAACCGCCCGGAATCTGCACCGGGCCGACCAGCTGGCCCGGTTGCATCTCCTGCGCTATTTCGGCCATCTCTTCGGGCAGGGTGGCGAGGCGGACGAAGCCGAGGTCGCCGCCGACCGCAGCGGTGGTCGATTCGGAAAACTGCCGGGCATAGGCCTGGAAGCTGCCGCCTTCGCGAATCTGCTGGATGATCCGCGCGGCGTTCTGCTGAACCGCAGCGGCGGTCTCCGGCGTGGCCGACAGATAGATTTCGGCGAGTCGATATTCTGATTGCCCGCGCGAGGTTTTCAGACGCTCCATCGTGTCGTTCACCTCTTCGGCGGAGACGTTGATGAAGGGCGCGACATTGCGGCGGAGCAGATTGTTCCACGCAATCTCGCCCTGGATCTGGCGCTTGAGCGCGGCGGGCGAAGAGCCGACGCCGATCAGGTATGCATCCATCTGGCTCGGGTTCTGGGCGAAGTTCTGCTGGGCGAGCGCGCGATAGCGCTGTTCGACTTCGTCCTGGGATACCGGCAGCTCCTGCGCTGCGGCGGCCTGGATCTGCAGCGTCTCGTCGATCAGGTTGCGCAGCACCTGCATGCGCAGCTGCTGTTCTTCCTCCGGAGCAAGCTCGGTCCGCTCGGAAGCGGCCAGCACCAACGCGACGCGATGGTCGATATCGGTGCCGGTGATGACCGCGCCGTTCACCTTGGCAGTGGCGGTGCGCTTGTTGGGGTCCTGCTGTCCGAACAGCGTTCCGTCGGTGGGAAAGCCGAAGGGATCGTCGGCAGAAGCCTGCTGGGCTTCCTGGGCTTGGGCGTCCTGGGCCTGCGCTTCCTGAGCCTGCTGCGCCTGTGCGGCCACGGGGAGGATCGCCAGCGCCGAGGCCGCGATCGCGCCGATCGCGCCGTGAAGCGTGGAGGAGGGGAACTTGCTGAGAATGCTATCGGTCACGAAGAAAGCCTGTCGTCCTGTGAAATCCGGGCGCGGTCGGTGCGCGCGTCCCTTCCTATGGGGCCCGCGCGGCTGAACCTTTGCTGAGTTTGGGTGCCGCCTCTAGCGCGTTCGCGCGGACCTGCCAATGGACGTGCCCCCGATGCCCTGCCGATCGACGCGCGTGACCCGCGCGCCTTCTAATTGGAGAAGCCGAGATTGAGCAGGCGGAAGGTCAGCTCGATCGTGTTGCCGCGCAGCGCATCGCCCTGGCTCACGAAATCGCGCCGCCAGGTTACGCCCAGATCGATGCAGTCGTCCTGGTAGGCGACGCCGAGCCGGGTCCGGATCGGTTCGAACCCGTCGGTCTCCAGGGTCGGGTCCTCGTCGCGATTGGTCATGTTGACCACGGCTGCGCCGAACACCGACCAGTTGTCGGCAAAGGCCACGCGGCCCGCGGCGCGCAGTTCCTCCCGGTCGCCCAGATCCTCGTTGATCTGGGGGATATTGCGGTCGAGCCTCAGGTAGCCGATTTCCGCATAGGTCTTCCGGCTGCCGATGGTCGCGTCGACCTCGGTCCGGCGCGCGGCGAGATTGTCCTTGTCCATCCGGAAGCGATAGGTGAGCGAGACGAAATCCTTGTAGCGCACGCGGGTGCGCCCGACGATGTCGGAGAACCGGTCCGACAGTCCTGTCCCGTCGGGAAAGATGATCGCCTTGTCGTCGAGCCGATAGGACTGGCCGATATTGGCGGACACGCGCCAGTCGGGCCGCGTCACTTCCCAGTCGACGCCGTAGGTGACGCGCGCGCCATCCTCGAACCGGTCTTCCCCGGGAAAGCGGTTGAGCGAGAACAGGTTCACGTCCTCGAGGTCGATCGCGCGCGAATCCTCATTGGGTATGTCGGTATTGCTGATCGGCGGAGTGCCGACCACCTGCACCCGCGGCGTGAGCACCTGGGTCCCGCCGAAAAGCGGACCTGCCAGCGGCCACGAGACATCCACTGCGGCCAGCGCGATTGCGCGGCCTTGCCAGCCATCCTCGCCGCGATAAGCGGCAAAGCGCGTCTGCGCGCTCTCCTGCGTATGATAGACATCGCCGCGGGCCAGCGCGGTGAATTCGACCACCTGACCGAGCCCCGTCACGCGCCGCAGGTTCCATTGGGCAGAGGCCAGCGCGCGCTGGGTATCCTGCCCTTCGGGACGGACGATCGAGAGGCTGTTGCCGCGCAGGGTCACCGTGCCGCCCAGCAGCGGGTCGTCGATCCGGCGGCGATAGTCGATCAGCGGCAGCGCGACGGGCACCTGGCCCTGCGGCTGGTCGAGCCGCAGCGTCTGGGTCGCGAAGCCGGCCACCACGAAATAGCTGTTAGCATCGATCCGCTCCAGCTCGCCCACGGTCCGCAGGCGATCGTCGCGGCTGATGTCGTACCGGCGCAGGAAGGTCCGGTCGCTGGCGATGCGCGCCGATCCGGTGAAGCGCCAGTGATCGCTCAGGTTGTAGCGTCCGTTGGCGGACAGGTAGCCGCGGAAATCCTGCTCGCCCTGCGACGCCAGGGTGAAGGGATCGACCCGGCGGCTGCGCGTGAGATAGCCGGTCGCCTCGAAAGCGCCGTCATTGCTGAGCTCGCGATAGGTCCCGCTCACCATCGGTGGCGCTTCGGTGAAGACATACGCGCCCAGTTCCAGATCGCGGTTCTCCGCGAGGCGCCAGTAATAGCTGCCGCTGACTTCGACCCCGTTCGAGCGCGAGATGCGCAGGCTCGGCACGAGGAAGCCCGAATTCGGCCCGCCGTCGGTCCGCAGCTCGAGCGTGGGGAGCGGGAGGATGCGCTGGCCGAACAGCGAGAAGAAGCCGTTCTCGAACCGCACGCGGCTGGTGTCGGGATCGTAGACCACCCGTTCGGCCGTGATCTTCCAGCTCGGCGTCTTGGGGCAGCCGTCTTCGGTCACGACCGCGCAGCCCGAATAGGCGCCCCGCACGAGCGAGATGCGTCCGTCCTCGGTCCGCTCGCCGCGTTCCGCCGCCAGCCGCCCGCCTTCGCGCAGGACCAGCAGCAGGTCTTCGAGCGCGCCGGTTTCGAACGCATCGGTCAGCTCGAGCTCGCTGGCGAAGAGCTGGTTTCCGTCGCCATCGACATAGCGCACATTGCCGCTGGCATTGATCGTGCCTGCGGGCCGGTTCCAGCGGACTTCGTCGGCGCGCACCGACCGGTCGCCTTCGCGCAGCACCACCGTGCCGCGCGCAATCACCGTGTCGCCGGTCGAATCATATTCGAGCGTGTCCGCTTCGAAGCCGATGTCCCGCTGGCCGCCCGGCGGGGGCGGGCTGTCGCCGTCGATATAGTCGTTGACCGCCTCTTCGACCGGACCCGCTTCCTCGTCGTCGGCCTGCTGTTGCGCAGTGTCTGGCGCAGGGTCTGGTGCAGTGTCTTGCGCGCGGGCCGGAGCCACGATGGCGAGCGTGGCGAGGGCCGTCAGCGCCACGCCTTCGAGCAGCGATCCGCGATTCGCGATCGGAAACAGGGCGGAACGGTTCGTGGGGCGCATCGCTTGCCTATTGCACTCACCCTGCCTAATCGCAATCGCACTTACCGGGGGGCGCGACAGCGACGCGCTTTGTGGCCGCCAGGCCACGGGTCCGTCAGCCGGCCATCCGGTCGATCACTCGAATTTTTCCGAAGGACTCCCTCTTCATGCACATCACCTTCGCCGACACCCTTCCCACCGACGCCGCCCTGATCGCCTCGATCGCGAACAAGGATTCGCTGCCCGACGGGATTGCCCCCGTGCTGGCCGAAGGGGCCAGGCGCGCTCGCTTCAAGGGTTCGCCCGGGCAGGTGGTCGACGGCTTCGTCGAGCATGAGGGCAAGGTGGTGCGCGTCGCGCTGGCAGGCGCGGGCGATCCGGGCGCGAAGGATCGTCGCGCGAACCTGGAAAAGGCGGGCGGCGCACTCGCTGCGAAGTTCCTCACTTCGGGCGAAGAGAGCCTCGCGCTCGATCTCACGAACTCCAGTCTCTCGGCAGACGATGCCGCCGCCGTGCTGCTCGGCCTGCGGCTGCGCGCATGGCGGTGGGACGAATATCGCACCACGCAGAAGGATGCGGAGAAGGTCTCGCTCAAGGGCGTGGTCGTGGTCGGCGCGCCCGAGGGAATCGATGCGGCATGGGCGCGCGAGGGTGCGCTGGCAGAGGGCGTCGAGTTCACCAAGGAACTGGTCACGCTGCCGGCCAATGTCCTTTATCCCGAAAGCTTCGTCGAACGCTGCCGCAAGGCGCTCGAAGGAACGGGAATCGAGATCACCGTGCTGGACGATGCCGAGATGGAAAAGCTCGGGATGGGCGCGCTGCTCGGCGTGGGGCAGGGGTCCGAGCGGCCTTCGCGTATCCTCGCGATGAAGTGGAACGGTGGCGAGGCGAATGCCAAGCCGACGCTGCTGGTCGGCAAGGGCGTCACCTTCGACAGCGGCGGCATCTCGATCAAGCCGGGCGCGGGCATGGAAGACATGAAGTGGGACATGGGCGGCGCGGGCGCGGTCGCCGGAACGATGGTCGCGCTCGCCAAGCGCAAGGCCAAGGCGAACGTGATCGGTGTGTGCGGCCTCGTCGAGAACATGCCCGACGGCAAGGCGCAGCGTCCCGGCGATGTCGTCACCACCATGAGCGGGCAGACGGTCGAAGTGATCAACACCGACGCCGAAGGCCGGCTGGTCCTGTGCGATGCGCTCCACTGGGCGCAGGAAGAATACAAGCCCGCAGCCGTGGTCGATCTCGCGACGCTGACCGGCGCGATGCTGATCGCCTTGGGTCACGAGCAGGCGGGTCTGTTCTCGAACGACGATACGCTGGCGGGCAACCTTTCCACCGCCGGCCAGACCAGCGGCGACAAGGTGTGGCGCATGCCGATCGGCCCGGCCTACGACAAGCTGATCGACAGCCCGATCGCGGACATGAAGAACGTCGGTCCGCGCGAGGCGGGATCGATCACCGCGGCGCAGTTCCTCAAGCGGTTCATCAAGGACGGCACGCCGTGGGCGCACCTCGACATCGCCGGGATGGCCTGGTCGAACAAGCCGGGCGCGACCTGGGGCAAGGGTGCGACCGGATACGGCGTGCGCCTGCTCGACCAATATGTGCGCGACGTGCTCGAAGGCTAGGCGAGAGCCCGCGTGCCCAAGATGCGCAAGAAGGGCGACCTGCCGAGCAAGACCTGCGCAGGCTGCGGGTTGCCCTTCACCTGGCGCAGGAAATGGGAACGCGACTGGGACGCAGTGAGGTATTGTTCGGAGCGGTGCCGCCGGTCGGCGAAATCGGCTAGCGTCAGCTGATGAAGGTCGATTTCTGGCTCCTGTCCCGCGACCCGGCGGAGCGCGTGGTGGCAATGATTGCCGAGCGTGTGCTGGCCGATGGCGGCCGCGCGCTGGTCGTCAGCGGCGAGCCTGCGCAGCGCGAGGCCATCGGGCAGGCTCTGTGGGACGCGAAGCCCGAAGCCTTCCTCGCCAATGGCGAGGCGGGCGGGGAGCATGATGCGCGCCAGCCGATTCTTATCGCCGACCGCAGCAAGCCGGCGAACGGCGCCGCCGCCTGCATCCTCGCCGACGGGCAGTGGCGGCCCGAGACGCTGGAGGGCGCGGTGTTCGAGCGCGTGTTCCTGCTGTTCGACGATGCGGGCCGCGATGCCGCGCGCGCCGCGTGGCGCGAGGTCTCGGCCGACGAAGGCCTCGAACGCAGCTTCTACGAACAGCGCGACGGACGCTGGGTAAAGGTCGCCTGAGCGCCGCGTTCCCGCCACAGGCTTGCCGTAGGCGTGGAAGCTGCTAGGGGCGCGCGCGATAGTTTTATCTCCCCCTGAAAATCCGAAGGACAAGACCATGGCGGCCACCCGCACCTTTTCGATCATCAAGCCCGACGCCACACGCCGCAACCTGACCGGCGCGGTCACCAAGATGCTGGAAGAAGCCGGCCTGCGCGTCGTCGCTTCGAAGCGCATCCGGATGACCGAGGACCAGGCGAAGAAGTTCTACGAAGTCCACGCCGAACGTCCGTTCTACGGCGAACTGGTCGACTTCATGACCAGCGGCCCCGTGGTCGTTCAGGTCCTCGAAGGCGAAGACGCCGTGAAGCGCAACCGCGACGTGATGGGCGCGACCAACCCCGCCGACGCCGAAGAAGGCACGATCCGCAAGGCCTATGCCGAATCGATCGAAGCGAACTCCGTGCACGGTTCGGACAGCGACGAGAACGCGGCCAAGGAAATCGCGTTCTTCTTCAGCGACGACGAAATCGTCGGCTGATCTTCGGTCCGACCGATCCCAAAAAAGAAGGGCTCCGGAGCGATCCGGAGCCCTTCTTGCATGGTCACTGGCGGCTTCGGTGACCCGGTGAGCGCGCAAGGCCTGCTTGCTTTGTAGGTACCGGGCTTGCCGCGCTGACATTCAGGGGTCGTCTCAAGCGCGGCCTGAACTTGATCCTTCCCGCCCCGGCAGCGCAAAATGGGGGTGCCGCTCACCTTCCTGCGGACTGGACGACAGCGGGCAGCAAATCGCCCGGTCATTCGATCACCAACGTCCCCCGGATGCGCGATGCCAGCATATTCGACGGACCCGCAAAAAGTGGATTGCGCCAATAAGTCTACATATATAAGATTTGTCCGATGGTTCGGTCCCGACGCCCCTCTCCGCAGATGCTCGCTGTGCTTGCCGCGCTGTACGATCGGGCGCCTGAACGCATTCATGGGTACGATCTCATGAAACAGACCGGGCTGAAGTCGGGATCGCTCTACCCGCTCCTGATGCGCATGAGCGACCGGGGTCTGGTCTCTTCGGAATGGTGCGAGCCCAGTGCGCCGGGGCGGCCGCCGCGACATGCCTATCGGTTGACGGCGACCGGCCTGGCGCTGGCCCGCGAGGCGAAGGGCGATCCCGGTTCCTTCGGCCTTTCGGACGCAAAGGCATGAGCATCCTGGTCGCCCGGCCTGTCATGAAGCTCGCTCTGGCGGGGATGGGCTCGCATCGATGCGAATGGGCCGCGGCGATGCGCGCCGAGTTCGACATGGCGGAAGAGGCTGGCGAGGGACTGTCCTTCGCGCTCGGCTGCCTCGCCACTGCGTGGCGGGAACTGCCATGGCATCCCGAGGGCCGCCTTGCGCTGTCGCGCTACATCTGCGCGATCGGGCTTATCCTGCCCACGGCGGCCCTACTGTTGGCCGGCTGGTGGTGCGGCTACCCCTGGGTCGAGCCGCCCTATGCCGACGGCATTGCGCGCGTCGCCAGCATGCCCAGAGGTCTGGCGACGACGCTCTACGCAGGCAATGCCTTCGCCCTCCCGGGGCTGACGGCCTTGCTCTTGCTGCGGATTGCAGGCCTGATTCTGGTCGCCTGGTTCGTGGTCGATGCCGATTGGGACCGGGCTGGTGCGATCCAGCGCGCAGGCGCGGCAGCCACGATCACGCTCACGCTTTTTTCCGCCGTCGCATTGCCTGATCTTACCTGCGTTGTCCTGCCGTTGCTCGCGGTCGGCGTCGAGCTCGTGTCGATCCCCTTGCTGCAACGCTGGCACGAAGGCGGCGACATCGCAGAGGCATAATCCGGTTCAATTCAATCCCGCTCGGTGGCCCCAGGGCACGTTGACCAGCATACAGAAAAGGACGTCACGATGATCGACGACCAGACCGAGCCGCGCGTCGGACCCGTCCCGGCGACGGGACAGCAGCGGTTGGCAAGCCTCGATTTCATCCGCGGCATCGCGATTTTGGGCATTCTTGCTGCCAATATCATCGCCTTTGGCCAGCCCTCGTCCGCCTATATATGGCCCGGCGGTTTCCTGACCGAACACGGGCCGGTGTCCGATTGGCTCTGGGTCGCCCAGTTCACGCTGATCGACGGCAAGATGCGCGGCCTGTTCACGCTGCTGTTCGGCGCAGGCATGATTCTGTTTCTCGACCGGGCCCGTGCGCGGGGCAGCGGCCGCTGGCTGCAGGCGCGGCGGCTCGTCTGGCTGTTCGCCTTCGGCTGTGTCCATTACCTGTTTATCTCGAAGACCGACATTCTCGCGACGTTCGCGACCTGCGGCCTCATCGCCCTGCTGTTCGTGAAATGGAAACCGAAGACGCAGCTTTGGGTCGGGATCGTTGTCTACCTGCTCAGTGCGGTGAAGGATATCGTCGTCTGGGGGAGGATGTATGCGATCGCGGCCGGAGACATGGCCGCGCCTTCGGGCGGTATGGCGGACATGGCCGTAGAAATGCGCGATGCCGGGGCAGCCGATGACCGGATCGAAACCGCGCTGATCCAGTCGGGCAACTACGGTGGCCTGGTCGCGCATAACATCGCCGAGCATTGGTCGCAGCCGCTGCTGTCGTGGTTCCAGAACGGGCTGGAGACGATCCCGCTGCTTCTGATCGGCATGGCGCTCTACCGCCTCGGCCTGTTCGACGGGCGGCTCGATCCGCGCCGCCAGACGCTCTGGGGGTGGATCGGCCTGCTCGCCGGCCTTGCCGGGGCGCTCGCGATCGCGCTGTGGAACCATGCCGGGGGCATCAGCTACATGGGCGCGCTCTGGTCGTTCGACGGGCTTGCGAGGGTCCCGAACCTGCTCGCTATCGTGGGACTGGCGGCGCTGCTGGCGCTGTGTGGGCCGCGCGCGACGGGCTGGCTGGGATCGCGGGTCTCGGCGGCGGGGCGGATGGCCTTCACAAACTATCTGGGCACCTCGATCCTTATGCTGTTCGTCTTCCACGGCTGGGCGCTCGGCCTGTTCGGCGACCTGACCCGCCCGGCCCTGTATGGCGTGGTGCTGCTAACTTGGGCGATCATGCTGGCGTGGTCGCCCGCATGGCTCGCACGCTACCGGTTCGGTCCGCTCGAATGGCTGTGGCGCTGCCTCACCTATGCGCGCTTCTTTCCAATTCGGCGCGAGGCGGCACCCGGCTAACGGTTCTGCAGTTGCCGGGGCCCCTCGGTTCGCGTCCGTCGTCGGCCCAGCTCGCGCGGGCAGTCATCCACTCGAAGGCGCGATCCCGAATTGGGCGAGCTCCTCGACCGCACGATCGGCAGCCGCGCCGTATCGCTTCCAGCGATCGATAGATCCCGAATGGACAGGGGCGCGGACCTGGACGGCACTGGCGGTCGCCACCGCCTGACGATTGCTCTGCGGAGAGAGGCAGGCGTCATCCCATTCGAGGCCACAGAACGCAATCAGCTTTCGCGTCTGTGCCTCCTGATCGATCACCAGATCTTCGTACCGCTGCACCATGAAGCGATCCGCAGGCAGCGTGGCGGCGAAGCGATCGCACAGGCTTTCGAACCGGGCGACGAAATGCGCGGTGTCTACGAAGTCGTAGGCGTAGGAATAATAGCTGAAGCCGGTTGCGAACAGCTGACGGAAATTGGCGAACAGAACATCGAAGGGAGAGCGCCGGAGGCAGACAATCCGTGCCTCGGGCAACGCACGTAGGATCGCCGGTGCGTAGAAGATGTTGAACGGCATCTTGTCGGTGAAGACTGCCGCGTCTCCTGCCAAGCCTGCAACGATCCTGAGATATTCGCGACCGACAGGGGCCAGATCGTCCGTGTCGCTCGCGGCTTTCAGCAGGGCCTCGTCAAGTACATGACGCCCGGGGGTGTCGAGGTGGCGCTTGAGCGCGATTCCGAATTCGGACAGCTCGCCCAGCGACCTCACCTGCGGATGCGCAGCGACGATCCGTTCGATCAGCGTCGTGCCGCTTCGCGGAAGGCCGACGATGAAGATGGGGCGGGCGACCGGTCGTTTGGCGATCGCGGGGAAAGCGCCTTCAGCTCCGGCAGCTGCGGCGCTGAACAGGCCTTCCGCTTCAGCGCGATCATGTGCCACCTCGCGCGCCTTGCGGTCCTTCGCACGCTCCAGCCATTCGAAGCTTGTCTCCCACTCGACGTGCGCTTCATGCCAGCGGGCGAGTGCGTGGCCGCAGACGAGCCGCATCTCGGTCTCGTCGCTGCGGGCGAAGAGCGCCGCCAGCGCCTCGCGCCATGCGACCGGCGGATCGTCGCTCAGCCCGACCAGCGCGAGCCAGCCCTGGGCATGGTCGGGCGCCAACTCCACCAGCGCTTCGAACTCGGCCCGTGCGGCGTCGAGGTCGCCGTTGAACTGGAGTTCGATGGCATGATTGTAACGATAGCCGGGATTGCGGGGTTCGCCCTCAACCGCCTGACCCGAGAACCGGACGGCTTCCGCATGAAGTCCGGTGCGCGCCAGCACGACGCCGATCTGTGCCGCCAGGTGCGGATCGCGCGTCCCGGCCACCGCTGCACGCGTGATCGCTTCCCGCGCCGTGGCCCCATCCTGACGGGAAAGCGCCAGGCGCGCGTCGATCAGGTCGAGCCATGCCTCGCGATGGCCGCTCGCGCGGATCAGGCGGGCGAGCTGGTCGGCTCCCGCAAAATTCTCGTGCTCGAGCGCGATCTGCGCGAGCACCAGCACCGCGGCAGGATTGCCCGGGTGTGTCTGCAGGTGTTGCTGCGCCGCAACATGCGCTGCGCGGAAACGCCCGACGAGAACATCCTCCCGGGCCTGCAGAAGCGACCGTTTTGCTGGCGAAATACTACTTTCTCCCATGGGTTGAATGAAGCTGGATTGACATGTCGCAGCGCACAAACGTAGTTTTTTCTTACAAACGTATCACCCAAGATTGGTGCATTTGCACGCTCAGGGAGGCTCGTCGAATGCAAAGTTTCAACAGCAAAAAATACACCATGCGTTCGATGCTGCTTTGCAGCACTGTCATTGCAGCAATGTCCGCCGCGCCGGCATGGGCGCAGACCGCCGGTACCAGCGACCTCCCTCCCGAGGAGACCGGAGCCGAGCCTGACGGGGATGGCAATGCCGCACCCGCGGTTCCGACCAACACCATCATCGTCACGGCCACCAGGCGGGCGGAGAGCGTGCAGGACATCCCGCTCAACATCACCGCCGTCGGCGGCGAGCAGATCGAGGAGCAGGGCCTGACCGAATTGTCGGACCTGCTGCCCTTCGTTCCGGGCATCAACATCGTCGATCGCGGCGGACGCCAGGGCAACCCGATCATCGTGCGCGGCCTCAACCTCGACGGGATCGGTTCGGGCGACGGCAACAACGACGGCGGCGGTACGGTTGCGACCTATATCGGCGAAATCCCGCTGTTCGTGGACCTCAAGCTCAACGACCTCGAGCGGGTCGAAGTGCTGCTTGGCCCGCAAGGCACGCTGTATGGCGCGGGCACGCTGGGCGGTGCGATCCGGTATATTCCGGTGAAGCCGCAATTCGGTGAGTTCACCAGTGAAGCGCGGACCGAGCTGTCGAAATATTCCGAAGCGGAGAGCGCCAGCTATCAGTTGGGCGCGACGATGAATCTGGGCCTCAGCGACACTTTCGCGATCCGCGGTTCGCTCGACTACGAGGATGACTCCGGCTTCATCGATTACGTCAACGTGGTCGACACGATCGGCGTCACCAATCCCGATACGCCAGCCGGCCTGAACCGCATCGAGGATGCGGACGGCGAGGAGACCCTGTCCGGGCGGATCGCGGCACGTTACCAGCCGTCGCCGCAGTTCGAGGTCACGGCGACGTACTATTACCAGAAGGCCGAGATCGAAGGGCGTCGCGTTTCGCACTACCGCAGCGACGTGCCGGGCCTGCTCGACGGCACGGCCAGCGTCGGCCGGTACGAGAATGCGTTCCGCGTGCGGGAGCCCAATACAATCGAGAACGATCTGATCGCGCTGGAAGCGACGGTCGACCTGGGTTTCGCGGAGCTGACATCGTCCACCGGCTGGAGCAGCTTTTCCGACGACGGGCAGCGCGACCAGACGACGCTGCTGATCACGCTCGAATACAGCTACGAACTCTTCCCGAGCTTTACCGCCTTCACGCGCGAAGTCGGGGAATCCGACCGTTTCAACCAGGAAGTGCGGCTCGTTTCCGCCCATGGGGGCCCGCTCTCGTGGATCATCGGCGGATTCTACAATCGGCTGGATTCGGTCGGCTCGTCTTCCGAATTCGTGCCGAACTACGTGCCTTACGTGAATGCGCCGCCGCTCGAGTTCGGCCTGACCGACCGGCCCGATGCGCTCGAATATTTCTCGACAGGCCGCAACCGGCTGGAGGAATTCGCGGTCTATGGCGAGGCAAGCTACGAACTGTTCGACGGCTTTACCGTGACGCTTGGCGGGCGGTATTACAGCTACGACCTTGCGGCGGTCTCCACCGTCGACTTCCCCTTGTTCGAGCCGCTTTCGTACACGCCGCTGTCTTTGGACGAGATCGCTCGACTGCCTTTCGATCCCGCGCTCGCCCAGTCCGACGACGGGGCCCTGTTCAAGGCGAATGTCGCTTGGGAAATGTCCGACGATATCCTGCTCTACGGCACGATCAGCGAAGGCTACCGGATCGGCGGGGTCAACGGGGTCGGTCCTTGTCCGCCCTACGATCCCGACGCCACCCAGGGTGCCTGCGCGCTGGCACCGGGTCAGGAGTTCGACGCGGGCAACGGGCAAGTCGGCGTTTCCGACCGGGACGAACGCCAGTTCAGCCCCGACCAGACCCGCAACTACGAAATCGGCGTGAAGTCGACGCTCGCCGACGGGACGCTGATCTTCAATGCCGCCGCCTACTATATCGACTGGATGGATCCCCAGCTGGGATCGGCGACCGTCAACGCGAACATTCCCATCACGGTCAATGGGGAAGGCGCCGAGTCCAAGGGTGTCGAGCTGAGCGCGGACTGGCGACCGACCGATCGCATCAACCTGCGCGCGAACTTCACCTATATCGACAGCAAGCTGACGGCTCCGGTGCCCGATCTGATCCGGACGATCTCGCCCCCGGGCTTCGGCAGCGCGTTCGAGGACGGTGCCGATGGCGATCGTCTGGCGGGTTCGCCCGAGACGCAGTTCTCCATCTTCGGGGCCTATGCGCTGCCGCTGGCAAATGGCGACAACCTGCGTTTCAATGCCAGCTACTCGTGGCAGGGCGACGTCGAAACCCGCACTGCGGGGCGAGGTAACGGCCTGATGCTCGACAGCTTCGGCGTAGCGAACGCGGCGATCAGCTACGAGGCGGATAGCTTCATCGCCACGCTGTTCGCCGACAACCTGTTCGATACCTTCGCGGAAACCGGTGCGATCGGCACCGCGCTGTCGAACCAGGACGTTTTCGATTTCAACGGCGATCCGGTCTATGTACGCGGGTTCTCCACGCATATCCTGCCGCCACGCCAGATCGGCGTGCGCCTCAAGTTCCTGTTCGGAGAGTGACCGGATGAAGTCGTTTCTGTTGGCTGCGGCGGGGCTTGCGCTCGCTCTGGTATCCCCTGCCGCCGCCGAACCGGTCTATGTCAGCGCGCAGCGTGCGCTCGACGTCGAAACCGGTCGCTACATCGCCGATCCGGTCATCGCGATCGAGGACGGACGGATCGTCTCGGTCGAGGCGGGTGGGACGATCCCTGCCGGTGCCGAGCGGATCGATCTGCCCGGCATGACGGTGCTGCCCGGCCTGATCGACATGCACGTCCACCTCGATGGCAGGCCCGAATATGGCGGCTATTCGAACCTGCAGTTCTCCGACCGGTTCTGGACGGTGATCGCGGTGGAGAACGCCCGGCGGATGCTGAATGCGGGCTTCACCACGGTCCGCAATCTGGGCGCGGATGATTACAACGTCGTCGGGCTGGACCAGGCGATCGAGCAGGGCTGGGTCGAAGGCCCGCGGATCGTCGGCGCCGCGCATGCGCTGGGCGCGACCGGTGGGCATTGCGACAGCACCTTCCTGCCGCCGAGCTATGCCGATCGCAGCCCCGGCGCGGCGGACGGCGTGGACGCGCTGCGCGCCGCGGTGCGCGAACAGCGCAAATACGGCGCCGAGGTGATCAAGGCCTGCGCCACGGGCGGCGTATTCTCGCGCAACACGCTGCCCGGCCAGCAGCAGCTGCGCGAGGAGGAACTGCGCGCGATTGCCGAGGAAGCCCATTTCTGGGGCCTGCGCGCGGCTGCGCATGCCCATGGTGCCGAAGGGATCAAGGCCGCGATCCGTGCGGGGTTCGACACGATCGAGCATGCCAGTTTCATCGACGATGAAGGCATCGAACTCGCGCTGCAACGCGGCGCGGCGCTCTCGATGGATATCTTCAACACCGAATATACGCTCTCCCAAGGGGAGGCGAACGGTGTGCTCGAGGAAAACCTGGCGAAGGAACGGATGGTCAGCGCCGCCCAGCGCGACGGCTTCCGCCGGGCCAATGCCGCCGGAGTGAAGATGGTTTTCGGCTCCGACGCGGGTGTCATGCCGCACGAGGATGGCGGCGGGCAATTTGCCGTCATGGTCCGTTTCGGAATGACGCCGCTTCAGGCGATCCAGGCAGCGACGGTGAATGCCGCCGAGGCTCTCGGTCAAGCAGGCGACGTGGGGGCGATTGTGCCCGGCGCATGGGGCGACCTGATCGCGGTCGATGGGGATCCGCTGGCGGATGTCGGCGAGCTGGCCGATGTCGATGCGGTGATCAAGGGCGGTGTGCGCGTCAAATAGACGATTGGCGCAGCTGCATGACTGGCCTAGCCAGAGGTGATGACCGTCAGCGAAACCGGAGCCATGATCGCGGCGATGGATCCCGACCTCGATCCGTTGTTCTATGCATTCCGCACCGGAGACGAGATCCCCGCCGACGCGCAGCTCTTCGCTTCGATCGAGGAGGAGGAGGAAGGGACAACCCGTATCCTCGGCTTCGCGAAAGGTGAGTTTGCCGGTCATGCGCATGAGGCATACCGCCGGATCGTCCTGCGGGTGAATTCCTCGCTCGACGGGGTCGGATTGACCGCCGCCGTCTCGACCGCGCTGGCGCGCGAAGCGATCCCCTGCAACATCGTGGCGGCCTTTCACCACGACCACGTTTTCGTCCCTGCGACGCGCGCGAACGATGCCATGCAAATCCTCGCGGAGCTGCAACGAAGCCACCGTGACGGCTAGCCAGTCGGGGGAGAGAGAACTCCCGCGGAAGGGATAAAGGGGTGCAGGGTCGAGCGGCACCGTGCTAGGCCCGTGGGGCAAGCCGGGAGCGCGTCGGGTCAGCAACGCAATGTTCGATTTTCCACCTAATCCAGCCGCGAGCGGGGGCCGATGATCGATCTCGGCTTGGCGATCGACGGCACCTTCGCCTGGCTGTGGTCCAACAGCCTGGCGATCATCGGCTGGATCATCGCCGTGATAGCTTTCGTGGTCGTGCCCTTCCGCCGCCCGCCGGCCGAAGCGCGCAACTGGCTGCTGATCTTCTTCGCGCTGCCGTGGGTCGCCCTGTTGATCTACTGGCTGATCGGCCGCCCGCGATATGCCAAGCTTAGACGCAAAAGGGTCAGGGACCTGCCGGGGATCCTCGATCGTATCGTCCGGTGCGCCGGGCTCGACGATGCAGAGAAGTCGCCCGTCCTTTGCGAAGACAACCTCTCGCTGGCCAACCTCGCGCGTGGCCTCGGCCAGTTCCCGGCAATCGATGGCAACCGGAT
Organism: Alteriqipengyuania lutimaris; assembly: GCF_003363135.1. Lineage (NCBI taxonomy): Bacteria > Pseudomonadati > Pseudomonadota > Alphaproteobacteria > Sphingomonadales > Erythrobacteraceae > Alteriqipengyuania > Alteriqipengyuania lutimaris. Next base: position 1,163,834 of record NZ_QRBB01000001.1, read on the forward strand.
CGACACGCTCGGCGACTATTACGGCACGATCGACCGGATCATCGCCGAGATCGACAGCGCCCGGCACCATGTGAATGTCGAATTCTATATCCTGAAGAACGACCGCGTCGGAGAGCGTCTGCTCACCGCGCTCGAACGGGCAAGTGCGCGCGGCGTGACATGCCGTCTGCTGATCGATGCGCTCGGCTCCTACGGCTCGGTCGCGTCGATCAAGCGGCGGCTGGAATCTGCCGGCGTCGAGGTGCAAGACATCCTGCCGCTGCGCCGGCGCCTGTCGAGTTCGCGCGTGGACCTGCGCAACCACCGCAAGATCGTGGTGGTGGATGGGCAGATCGGCTACACCGGCTCGCAGAATATGTGGGCGCCCGAGGACCATGGGCGGCGGGCGAACCGCGAGCTCGCCGTTCGCGTCACAGGGCCGCTTGTCGCGCAGCTGCAGGCGATCTTCGTGTGCGACTGGTATCTCGAAACGCTCGAGGAACTGGTCGAGGACGACATGTTCCCCGCACGCGCCCGGGACGAGGGCGTGGCAGCGCAGATGATAGCAACGGGGCCCGACAATCCGGCGGGCGGCCTCGACCTGATAGTCACGCAGGCGATGCACAACGCCAGCGAAGAGATCGTGATCGTCACGCCCTATTTCGTGCCCAACGACTCGCTGCTGACCGCCATTCGCGGGGCGGTCTTGCGTGGGGTGCGGGTCAGCCTGATCACGGCAGCGAAAAGCGATCATTTCCTCGCCGGGCTGGCGCAGCGCAGCTATTACGAGGAGCTGCTGGCGATGGGCGCGCAGATCCACCTCTTCGGCCCCGAATTCCTGCACGCCAAGCATTTCCGGGTGGATCACGAAGTATCGATCCTCGGTTCGAGCAACATGGACGTGCGCTCGTTCGAACTGAATGCCGAGATCGACCTTTTGTGCTATGACAGCGTGTTCGCGGAAGCCCTGCAGAAGGTGGAGAATGGCTATCTCGAACAATCGCGGTCCCTGTCCTTCGCCGAGTGGAAGGGGCGTGCGTTGAGGCACAAGGTGCTGGAGAACACCGCGCGAATGATGAGCGAGCTGATCTGACCCGATGGACGACGCCGCTTCCGATGCCAGCTTCAAGCTTGTCAGTTACAACATCCACAAGGCGATCGGCACGGACCGTAAGCGCGATCCCGTGCGCATCCTCAAAGTGCTGGGCGAGGTCGATGCGGACATCGTGATCCTGCAGGAGGCGGACCGGCGGTTCGGCGAGCGGGAGCGCACTCTGCCCGATTTCCTGGTCGAACAGCATACCGACTATGTGCCGGTACCCTTCGATGTGCAGCACGATTCGATGGGCTGGCACGGCAATACGATCATGGTCCGGCGCGATATCGCCGTGCTCGAGCATGACGTTCTCCATATCCCCTTCCTGGAACCGCGCGGCGTCGTGACCGCGACCCTGCGGCTTCCGGCCGGGCCGGAACTGACTGTGTTCGGCATGCATCTGGACCTGTCCGGTCTGTGGCGCGTGCGGCAGGCCCGGGCGATTTCCAGACTCGCGCAGGCGGCGCAGGAACAGCGGCCAACGCTCCTGGCCGGCGACCTCAACGAATGGCGCCCCAATGGCGGTTGTCTGAAGGAATTCGCGCGTCACTTCACGCTGCTCGATTGCGGTCGCAGCTTCCACAGCCTGCGCCCGCTCGGCCGGCTCGACCGGATCATGCACGGTAGCCCGCTTGAGGCACTGGCCTACGGCGTGCATCGCAGCGCTTTGGCCTCGCGTGCGTCCGACCATTTGCCCGTATGGGCCGAGTTCCGCCTGCCGGGCTGAGAGCCGGGTCTGGCCTCGGCCTGCAGGATACTAGCCGTGCCCGATCGCCTCGAGTGCGGCGCCTGCGGCCAGCCACGCTTCTTCGGCCTCGGCCAGGCGGTCGGCGACTTCGGCGCGCTCTCTCAGGAGCTCTTCCATCGGTGCAGCGCCCCGGTCGCCTTCCTTCCCGGTGCGTTCGAGGATCAACCCATCGAGCTTCGCCACATCGGCTGTCAGGCGTTCTACCGCTTTTTCCGCCTTGGTCAGTTCCGACTTGGCGTAGCGCGCCTTCCCCTCGCTGTTGCCCCCGCGCGATCCGCGAGATTTTCCGCTATCCTTCCCGCCACGCCGGTCCTCCTTGGGTTTGCGACCCAAGACCAAATCGATGTAGTCCTGCATGCTCCCGGCATATTCGCGCGCGGTCCCGGCATCGACCAGGATCAGCCGGTCGGCGGTCAGTTCGACCATGTGGCGATCGTGGCTGATGAGGATGACGGCGCCCGAATAATCGTTGAGCGCCTGGATCAGCGCTTCGCGCGCGTCGACGTCGAGGTGGTTGGTCGGCTCGTCGAGGATCAGGAGATGCGGCGCGTCGCGCGTGATCAGCGCCAGCGCCAGCCGCGCACGCTCCCCGCCCGAAAGCTTGTCCACCCGCTGCTGCGCGCGCGGGCCCGAAAACCCGAACCGCCCCAGCTGCGCGCGCACCGCGCCCTGGGCCGCGCCGTCCATCGCGCGGTTCATCAGGTCCAGCGGCGTGTCCTCGCCCGCCAGTTCCTCCACCTGGTACTGCGTGAAATAGCCCACCTTCAGGCGACCCGGAGCGTTCACTTCGCCCTCGGCGGCGTCGAGCTGCGACGCCAGAAGCCGTGCCAGCGTGGTCTTGCCGTTGCCGTTGCGGCCCAGCAGGGCGATGCGATCGTCGGCTTCGATGCGGAAGTTCAGGCGTTTGAGGATGGGAGGCGCTTCGCCATATCCCACGGCCGCCTGATCGAGCGTGATCATCGGCGACTTCATCTCCTCCGGATCGGGGAAATCGAAGCTGAGGCTCGGGTCTTCCATCAGCGCCGCGATGGGCTGCATCTTGGCGAGCATCTTCGCGCGCGACTGCGCCTGCTTGGCGGTGGAGGCGCGTGCGCTGTTGCGTGCGACATAGTCCTGCAACCGCGCGCGTTGCGCATCCTGCGACGCCTTGGCCGCCGCCAGCTGTGCCGCGCGTTCGGCGCGCTGCTTCTCGAACGCGTCGTACCCGCCGGGATAGAGCGTCAGCTGGCCGCCCTGGAGGTGCAGGATGTGGTCGACGACCTTGTTCAGAAGGTCGCGTTCGTGGCTGATCACCACCAGCGTCGCGGGATAGGACTTGAGGAAGTTCTCCAGCCACAGCGTCGCTTCGAGATCGAGGTGGTTCGATGGCTCGTCCAGCAGCAGGATGTCGGGTTCGGAGAACAGCAGTGCGCCCAGCGCAATGCGCATCTTCCAGCCGCCGGAGAAGCTGTCCACCGGGCGCTGCTGCATTTCCTCGTCGAAGCCGAGGCCGTTCAGGATCTTGGCCGCCCGCGCCGGCGCGCTGTAGGCGTCGATCGCGAGCAGGCGATCGTGGACATCGCCCATCCGGTCCATATCGGTGCAGGTTTCCAGCTCTTCGAGCAGTTCCGCACGCTCGGTCGCGGAGGCCAGCACGACCTCTTCGGGGGTCATCGCGCCGCTGGGCGCTTCCTGCGCGATATAGCCGATGCGCGAGCGCGACGGCTTGCTGACTTCGCCCTCGTCGGGTTCTATCTCGCCGATGAGCGCTTTCATGAGCGTGGACTTGCCCGCGCCGTTGCGCCCGATGAGGCCGACGCGCGCGCCCACCGGCACGGTCGCGCTCGCGCGTTCGAGAATGGGCCGCCCGCCCAGCCGCACTGTGACACCGTCGATGGTAAGCATGCGCGCGCCCCTAGCAGGCATGGCGCCCGCCGCCCAAAGAAAATAGAAGGCGTGTCGCTTGCACGATGCGCCGGGTGCGCTAGCGCTGACGCATGGAGATGCAAGACCTGCTGCTGCGCTACTTCGGGACGCCCGATCTGGCCGATGTCGATCCCGTTGCGCTGCCTGCCGGCATTGATCGCATGCTCGTCGATTTCGGGCTGGAGCGCGATCGCGGCCGACGCTTCGCGCTCTGGACGCTGCTCTACATGCTCGACGCGGCTCCCGATCTGGATGTCGCGTTCAAGGATCCGGCGGACCGGGAGGCGGCACGCAACATGATGGACATGATCGCCGCCACCAAGCCGGACTGAGGCGCGCGGGTGGCATTCTCGCCCGATCCCGCTGCCGGGACGCGCGGCTGCGCTGCCTCCCGAAGTCTTGGTACAGCCGCACGGCAAGCGCTTCTCTGCCGCAGACCGATCTGGCATGGCCGTGGACATGACCGTCGAAGCACGCCCCGCCGAAGAGTCCTCGCCCATGCTGGACAAGCTGCACGAGGTTTTCGGCTTCCGGTCCTTCCGGGGCGTGCAGCAGCAGGTCGTGGACCGCGTCATGGAAGGACAGTCGACGCTTGCGGTCATGCCGACGGGGGCAGGCAAGTCGCTGACCTATCAGCTGCCCGCCACGATGCTGGAGGGCACCTGCGTCGTCATCAGCCCGCTGATAGCGCTGATGCACGACCAGCTGCGCAGCGCGAGCGCGAACGGCATCCGAGCCGCTACGCTAACGAGCGCAGACGAGAACCGTGCCGAGACGGTCCAGCGCCTGCGTGCGGGCGAATTGGATTTGCTCTATGTCGCGCCCGAACGCGCGAGCCAGGGCCATTTCCGCGATCTTCTGTCGCAGTGCCGGATAGCGCTTTTCGCGATCGACGAGGCGCATTGCGTCTCCGAATGGGGGCACGATTTCCGGCCCGACTACCGGCTTCTTCACCCATTGATGGACCAGTTCGCGCAGGTGCCGCGCCTTGCGCTTACCGCCACTGCGGATGCGCACACCCGCTCCGATATCCTGACCCAGCTGGGGATCGCGCCCGAAGGCCTGATCGTCGCCGGGTTCGACCGGCCCAACATCCGCTACACCATTCGTCCGCGCAATTCTCTCACTCAGCAGCTGCGCGGCCTGCTCGACGAGAACCCCGGCCCCGGCATCGTGTACGCGCAGACCCGCGCCGCGACCGAGCGGCTGGCAGCCTCGCTGTCCGACGGAAAGCGCGAGGTGCGCTGCTATCACGCTGGCCTGCCGCCCGAAACGCGCGCCGTGAACCAGGCGGCCTTCGTGGCGAGCGAGAACATGGTGATGTGCGCCACGGTCGCCTTCGGCATGGGGATCGACAAGCCCGACGTCCGCTTCGTCGCCCATGCAGGGCTGCCGAAATCGATCGAGTCCTACTATCAGGAAACGGGCAGGGCGGGGCGCGACGGCGACCCCTCGGCGGCGCACCTGTTCTGGGGCGCGGACGATTTCGCAAGGGCGCGCATGCGCATCGGCGAGGTGGGCGAAGCCCGCCAGCAGGGCGAACGTACGCGGCTGGCGGCGCTGGGCGCGCTGGTCGAGACCGCCAGCTGCCGCCGCGCGATCCTGCTGCGCCATTTCGGCGAGAACCCGCCCGAGACCTGCGGTAATTGCGACAATTGCCTGAACCCGCCCAAGGCCGTCGATGCGACGGTCGTGGCGCAGAAATACCTCTCCGCCGTGGCGCGCACGCGGCAGATGTATGGCGCGGGGTACATCGAAAGCGTGCTGACCGGGCAGTCGAGCGAACGCAGCCGCGCGCAGGGCCATGACACGCTGTCTGTCTTCGGGATTGTCGAGGGCGAGGAAGCCGCGCTGCTCAAGCCCGTGCACCGCGCGCTGCTGGTGCGCGGCGCGCTGCTGCCGACCGAGCATGGCGGGATGATGCTGGGCCCCGAAGCGCGCGGTTTCCTGAAAGGAGAGGAACCGCTCGATCTGGTCATTCCGCCCAAGCGGGTAGGCGGCAAGGGTCGCAGGACTACGGGCGGATCGGGCCAGGCGCTCAACCCCGTCGGCGATCCGCTATTCGACGCGCTGCGCGAATTGCGACGCGATCTGGCGAAGGAGCATCAGGTCCCGCCATACGTCATCTTCCACGACTCCGTCCTGCGCGACATGGCCGGCCTCAGGCCCCAGACGCGCGCGCTGCTGGGCGAGCTGCCGGGCATCGGGTCGAAGAAGCTGGAGGCCTATGGCGACGCCTTCCTCGCGGTCATCCGCCAATACGAGCGCTAGGCGTTGCAGCTTGCGCCCGTTGCTTGCGCGCTTGCGCATTGCCTCTGCGCCATCGGTATCGGACATTTGCACTATGTCGACGTTTGCTATCACTGCTAACCTCTTGGCGCTCGTTTCAATCGATCGAAGGATGCCCATGCACCGCTTGTCCCGCGATAGCCGTTTCTCCTCCTCCTTCATGGCGATCGCCGTCGGCCTGTCGCTGGCCCTCGCTTCCGGTGCGGCCGCGCAGACCGCCCCGTCTTCCACGCAGGATGGGAATACGCAGGAAGCTGCGCAGCGTACGTCGACGGGTGTACCCGAATGGGGCATCGAGAGCCCGGCCTTCGAAGCCGATCCCGACGTCGTCTTCGGCGTCTTGCCAAATGGCATGCGCTACGCCCTGCAGAGGAACGCGACACCGCCCGACGAAGCGGCGATCCGGTTCAATGTGCAGGTCGGCAGTCGCGAGGAAACGGCGGCGGAAAACGGCGCGGCGCATTTTGTCGAGCACATGGCCTTCAACGGCTCGACCGACATTCCGGAAGGCGATCTGCTGCCGATCCTCGAGCGGCTGGGCCTCGCATTCGGTGCGGACACAAACGCGGAAACCTCGCTCGACTATACGACCTACAAGCTCGCCCTGCCAAACCTGCAAGACGAGACGGTCGATACGGCGCTGATGGTCATTCGCGAAATGGCGGGCGAGCTCACTTTCGATCCGGACGCGGTCGAGCGGGAACGTGGCATCCTGCTGAGCGAGGCGCAGGTTCGCAACAATCCCCAGCGGCGACGCGGGGCCGACTACTTGGCCGCCGCCCTTCCGGGATCGCGCCTCGGCGACCGGATCAACGCCGATGTCGAGCGGATCCGGAATATCTCGGCGGCTGACCTTCGCGCGTTTTACGAAGGCTACTACCGTCCCGAGCGCGCGACGCTGGTGATCGTCGGCGATTTCGACGTGGCCGAAATGCAGCGCAAGGTCGAAGCGGAATTCTCCGACTGGCAGGGCGAGGGCGAAGCGCGACCGCTATACGACGGTCCGGTCGCCTCGCCGTCGCAGCCGGCGATCTCCAATTTCGTCGATCCTTCGATTACGGAAATCGTCGAGCTCCAGCGAATTTCGGATTGGGACCCGACGCCGAACACGGTCGAGGCGCAACGCGACGAGGCGCTGCGGGCCATTGCCGGGGTCGCGCTTTCCAACCGCATCAATGCGCTGTCGCGGGCCGCGGATTCTCCGACGCTCGGCGGACAGGTCGCCGGCCAGCCGCTCTTCCGCAGCGCGCGCTCCTACGGTTTGCTCACCGTCGCCAAGGACGGCCAGTGGCGCGAGACGCTGGCGCTGGCCGAGCAGGAGCTGCGGCGGGCGCAGCAATACGGCTTTACCAGCGACGAAATCGTCGAGGCGAAGGCGAATATCGAAACGGCGCTGACCAACGCGGTCGCACAGGCGGATGGTCGATCGAGCGCGGCGCTGGCCGAAGGCCTCGTTGCCGCGAGCCTGAACGAGGCGGTGCCGCTGTCGCCCGAAGGCAATCTCGCCTTCTATCGCGCGATCGAGCCTTCGCTGACCGCCGAGGCGGTGAGCGGCGCTTTCCAGGCCGCATGGCAGGACGGGCCGAGCGTGGTGCATGTCTCCACCAAGCGGCCGATCGAAGGGGGCGAGGCAAAAATTGCGGCGGCGCTGCAGGAAAGCGCGTCTGTGGCCGTTGCTCCGCCCGCAGAAGCCGAAGCGGTCGAATTCGCCTATTCCGAGTGGGGCGAGCCCGGGCGCGTGGTGGCGGACGAGACGATCGCCGACTTGGGCATCCGGACCGTCCGGTTCGAAAATGGCCTGCAGCTCAATATGAAGGTGACCGACTTCGAGCCTGGACGCATCGCCTTTTCGATGAGGGTAGGCGAGGGGACGTCCGCGTTCCCGACGGACAAGCCGGGGCTGCAGCAACTAGTGCCGATCGCGATCAGCCTCGACGGGCTGGAGGCACATACGCCGGACGAATTGCGCCGCGTGCTCGCGGGAGAGCAAGTCGCGCTCGGCCTGAGCGGATCGACCGGCGCGCTCGTCTCGTCGGGGACGACCACGAAGGACGACCTCGAGTTGCAGCTCGACCTGCTGGCCGCACAACTGACGGCCCCCGCATGGCGACCGGAAACGCAGGCACAGCTGGCCGGTGTCATCCCCGTCGCGGTCAACAATATCCGGTCCGCGCCGACGCAGGTCCTCTCCGCCGCGCTCAATTCGGTGCTCGCGGGTGGCGACGCGAGGCTCGGGACGACCGAGGTGAGCAGGCTTGCGGAGCTGTCGCTCGACGATGTTCGCGCTGCGGTCGCCCCGCAGCTGGCGCAGGGAGCGCTGGCGGTCGGGCTGGTCGGCGATTTCGATCCCGAAGCCGCAATCTCGGCGGTCGCCGCGACACTCGGCACGCTTCCCGCGCGCGAGGTCCGCAGCGAGTCCGTAACTTCCTCAGCACCGGTGTCCTTCGTCGAGGATCGTTCCCCGGTCACGCTGACGCATACGGGCGAAAGCGATCAGGGCGCGCTGTCGCTCAGCTGGAAGACCGACGACAGCGAAGATCTGCGGGACGATATCACTCGCGATCTGCTGGCTGCGGTGATGACCCTGCGTTTGACCGAAACCCTGCGCGAAGAGCTTGGCACCACCTATTCGCCGCAAGCTTTCAGCTTTTCGCAGAGCACCTATGACGGGTTCGGCCATCTGACGGCCGTCGCCACGGTTGCGCCCGAAGCGATGGACGATGCGGCGCGCGTCGTCCGCGAGATTGCGGCCGAAATGGCTGCCGAGCCGGTCGCCGACGACCTTCTCGAGCGTGCGCGCAATCCGATCCGCGAGGGATACGAGCGCGCGGAGAGCGCGAACTCGGGATGGGTCAGCCTTGTTGCGGCGGCGCAGAGCGATCCGGACCTGCTCGATCGCAGGCGCGCGCGGCTCGCGATCCTCAACGAGGTGACGCCGGCGACGATCCAGGCTGCCGCGCGCACGTACCTGCAGGGCAGCGCCCCGGTCGAAATGCGTGTGACACCGGAGGATGCGGACTGAGGCACTGACGGGAGTCCTCCCGGGTCCGTCCGTCCGTATTCGCGCGACCCGAGGAACGCCGCGCGGATTTGGCCAATCGGCATCTTCACCGATCGCGTGAATTTCGCTAGGTCGCGAGAGGTCATGGACCAGCCCTTCCTCAATCGCGGCACGAACTTTTGCGACGCCTGTACGGTGCGCAATCGCGCGATCTGCGGCGATCTGGACAACGAAGAGATCGTCGCGCTCAACGCGATCGGGCAACGCCGGCAACTCGCGGCGGGCGAGAACCTGCTGTGGGAAGGCGAGGAAGCCGTGGTGGTCGCGAACGTGGTGGAAGGGCTGCTGAAGCTCTCGACCAGCACGGCCGAGGGCAAGGAACAGATCCTCGGCCTCGCCTTTCCCGCCGATTTCATCGGGCGCCCGTTCGGTCACTCCACGCCCTATTCGGTCGAGGCGCTCACTGACGTGCTGGTCTGCGTCTTCCGCCGGGCCGATTTCGACCGCTTCGCGCGCGCGCATCCCAACCTCGAACACAAGCTGCTGGAGCGCACGCTTACGGAACTCGATCGCACGCGGAAATGGATGCTGCTGCTCGGCCGGATGACGGCGGAACAGCGCGTGGCGACCTTCCTGCTCGATCTGTCGTCGCGGGTCCCGGCGGGCGAACCGGGCGGGATGCCGGTCGATGCTTTCGAGCTGAAGCTCAGCCGGGGGCAGATCGCCGACGTGCTGGGGCTGACGATCGAAACCGTCAGCCGCGTATTCACCAAGCTCAAACAAGCCGGGGTCCTGTCTCTCCCCAATCGCAGGGAGGTCGCGATAGAGGACCGCGAAGCGCTCGTGCGGCTCGCCAGCTAGCGAGCTCTCTCCGATTGATATGCGCCGTGCCGGCCGCCGCAACCGGAATGCCGACCGGTACAGGATGCGCGTTCGCTCGTTCTCGCCTAGGAAGGCCTTTCGGGCTCTTCCTGCGAACCGATCGCCGCGTGGAACGAGACGAAGGATGTGGCGAGCGCGGCCTGGCTGTCGATCAGCGACTGGCGGCTCGCAATCAGCTGGCGCTGCGCGTCGAGCAAGTCGAACAAGGTCGCCAGCCCCTCGCGGTAGAGCGCATCCGACTGCTCCAGAGCGGCCTCGCTCTGCTCGATGGCTTCGGACAGCGCATCGATACGCTGGCCATTCGCGTCGAGTGCGACGAGCGAATTTTCCACTTCGCCGAGCGCTTCGAGGAAGGTGAGCCGGTACTCGCCGAAGCGCGCGTCGGCCTCCGCTTCAGCGGCTTCGACTTCGGCCCTGCGGCGCCCGCCATCGAACAGCGGCAGGTCGAGTGCCGCACCGATGCTTGCGATAAATTCGTCGAGGATGCCGCCGATCGACCCATCGCCCAGCGCCACGCTGGCGGGAATGGTGAGCGAGGGGCGAAGGTCCGCCTGCTCGATCCCGACATCGGCGGCGGCGCGCAGCAGCGCGGCTTCGGCGGCGAGGATATCCGCGCGGCGGCGCAGCAGGTCGACGGGCGTGCCCGCCGGCGGCCCGCCAGCATAGTCGGGAATGGTACTGTCGCCGATAGGCGCGGGCGGCTCGAACAGGCCGGGTGGCTGTCCCAGTAGGATCGCCAGCCGATTGGCCGCGCCCGCGCGCGCGATCTCGATCAGGCCGCGACGTGCACGTGTCTGCGCGAGATCCGCTGCCGCCCGGCGCACGTCCAGATTGGCGGCGAGCCCGGCCTCGAACCGCAGGGTCACGATCCTGAGCGTGCGCTCCTGCAATTCGGTCGACTGCGCCACGAGCTCGAGCTGCGCGCCGGTGCGGCGATATTCGATATATTGCGCCGCGATGGCAGCCGCGACGAGCCGCCGCTGGTCGGCGACGATATATTCCGCCTGCGCATAGTCCGCCGCAGCGGCGCGTATCTCCGCGGCGAGCCGCCCCGAAATGTCGGGATCGAAGGTGCCGAGCAGGCCGACGCTTGCAGCATCGCTGTCGAACGTGCCGAGCCCGATGGAGGCATCGGCGGCGCCGTCCACGCGCGGCAGCCGGTCCGCGCGCTCGGCGCGCAGCAGCGCCGCCGCGCCGCGCAGCCGGTCGCGCGCGATGGCGATGTCGATATTGGCGGCGAGGCCCTGTTCGACCAGTTCCTCCAGAACCGGGTCGTTGAAGCCTTCCCACCAGTCTTCCGCCACGCCGCTTTCCGGCAGATCTCCCGCGTAAGCCTGCGGCGCGAGGACCGGACGCTCTGCGGGATATTGCTCGATCGACGCGCAGGCCGAAAGCGCGAGGGCGGCACAGGACAAGGGGGCAATACGGATCATGCGGGCGCCATGGTCATGTCTTCGTCGAGCGCGTCGATCTCCTCGTTCAGCTTGGCAAGATCGACGCTCCGCGGCTGCCCGAAGCGTGCGATCACGAGGTACAGAACCGGCGTGAGGAACAGGGTGAACAGGCTCGCGATGCCGAGCCCGCCGAAGATGACCCAGCCGATCGACTGGCGTGCTTCGGCCCCCGCACCGCTCGCGAGGATCAGCGGGGTTGCGCCGATCACGGTGGAGATCAGCGTCATGGTGATCGGGCGCAGGCGGATGGCGGCGGCTTCCTCTACCGCTTCGCGCACGCTGCGGCCCTGATGGCGTAGCTGATCCGCGAATTCGACGATCAACACCCCGTTTTTGGCCATCAGCCCGATCAGCATGACGAGACCGATCTGCGAATAGATGTTGAGCGAGACGCCCGACAGGAACAGCGCGAAGACCGCCGCAGCGAGCGCAAAGGGTACCGTCAAGAGTACCACAAGCGCACTGGTGAGGCTTTCAAACTGGGCTACGAGCACCAGAAAGACGATCGCGAGCGCAAAGCCGTAGGTCAGCATCAGCGCGTTGGAGCTTTCCTCGAGGCTTTCGGCATCGCCCTGCAGCAGCATGTCGATATCGTCCGCCACCGCCTCTTCCGCCAGCCGTTCGACCTCGTCGACCGCATCGCGCAGCGGCGTTCCGGCGGCGATATCCATGTCGACCTCGATCGCGCGGCGCTGCTCGGTCCGGTCGAGTTCGGCGGCGATGCCCTGTTCGACGATCGTGGTCACGGCGGACAGCGGCACGAGGCGGTTGCTGCCGGCGTCCGGGGACGAGCCGCGCACGTAGAGATTGCGCAGGTCGTTGGGATTGGTGACGCTGATCGCCTGCGCGGTGAGGAAGATTGGCACCGCCTGGTCGCCGACATTGAGATCGACCAGTTCCTCGCCCCCCACCATCGCGCGCAAGGTCTGCGACAGGTCTTCCAGATCGACGCCGAGGTCGGAGGCGCGCTGGCGGTCGATGCGGATCGAAAGCTGCGGCTGGGTCGGCTGGTAGGAAATATCGGCGTTGGAGAGGATGTCGGACTGCGTATCGATCGCCGTGGCGAGGGCGTCGGCGCTTTCGTAGATCCGGTCGTATTCAGGGCCGGTCAGCGCGACCTCCAGCCCTTCGCCGCCGCCGCCGAAGCTGAGCGTGCCGCGCCCGCGCGCATTGGTACGCGAGCCGGGGATTTCGGACAGCGGTTCGTTGAGTTCCTGGACGATCTCCGTCTGGCTGCGGTCGCGCTCGCTCCAGTCGGCCAGCTCCGCCGTCACGCGCACGCGGTTGGGGTCATAACGGCCGACGATGGAAAAGGTGCTCGTGATCACGCCGCTCTCCAGATAGGGCTCCAGCACCTGTTCGACCTCGTCCAGTTCGCGGTCCATGAAGGCGAGCCCCACGCCGTCCGGGCCGGTCGCATCCACCGTGATCACGCCGCGATCCTCGTCGGGCACGAGCTCGTTGTCGAGCTGGGTGTAGAGCAGTCCGGCCAGCGCGGCGATTACGACCGATCCGGCAATCATCGCCTTGGGCGCGCCGAGCGCGCGGTGCAGGAGCCGCTCGTACCCATCGGTTGTCTTGCGTCCGAAGCGCGACAGGCGGCTGTTGCCTTGCGTGTCGCTCGTCAGGTCGAACTTCGCGGCAAGCGCAGGCACGAGCGAGAGCGCCACGAAGCTCGACAGGATCACCGCGACTGCCAGCACGAAGCCGAATTCGCGGAACAGCCGCCCGGTCTCCGACGGCAGGAAACTGATCGGCACGAAGACTGAGACGAGCACGGCGGTCGTCGCCACCACCGCGAAGAACACCTGCCGCGTTCCCACGACCGCCGCAGCGCGCCGTCCCAGCCCCTTGTTCTGCAACCGCTGCGCGTTTTCCAGCACCACGATCGCGTCGTCGACGATCAGCCCCGTGGCGAGAACCAGCGCGAGCAGGGTCAGCAGGTTGATCGAGAAGCCCATGATCCAGATCCCTGCGACCACACCCACCAGCGCGACTGGGATCGTGGTGCTCGGGATCATCGTGGGCCGCCAGGCGCGGAAGAAAATGAGCATCGTCGCCACCACCACGGCGATGGTGAAGGCCAGCGTGATCAGGACTTCGCGCACCGAGATGCGGATGAATTCGGCATCGTCTGACACGATCTGAAGCTCGACATCGTCGAACCGGCGATTGACCCGCTTGACCGCCTGCCGGATCGAGTCCGAAATCTGGATCGTGTTCGAGCTGGCCTGCCGCACCACGCCCAGCCCGATGATCGGTTCGCCATCGAGGCGGACGAAATTGCTCGCATTGGCGGGCGCGAAATCGGCCTGGGCGACGTCCCCGACGCGCACATTGTCGCTTATGACCACGCTCTCGATCAGCCCAGGCTCGGTCGCGCTGGCATCGGCGCGCACGACGAGGCTCTGCGCGTCCGAGCGGAAGGAGCCGACGGGCACGTCGAACGGCGCGTCCTGCAGCGCGTCCGCCACGTCGGTCAGCGTCAGGCCGAAGCGGTTGAGCCGCAGCGGATCGACCGCCACGCGCATCTGCCGCTCGCGTGCGCCGAACTGCTCGATGCTGGCGACGCCTTCGGCGGTCAGCAGTTCGGGGATGATGTCGTTGTCGACCAGACGGGTGAGTTCGGACTGGTCGTAGGCATCGCTCAGCACCGCCAGCGTCATGATCGGCTGGGCGTCCTGGTCGGCCTTGACCACCGTCACCTGCTCGACGCGTTCGGGCAGGTCGCGCTGGGTCCGGCTGACGGCTTCGCGCACGTCGGTGGCGGCCGTGTCGAGATCGATGCCGGGGTTAAACTCCACCCGGATGCGCGAGTTGTTCTCCTCGCTCGAGGAGCTGATCTGGCGCACGCCGGAGACTCGGGCGACCGCGTTTTCGAGGATGCTGGTGACCTCGGCATCCATCGTTTCGGGCGCGGCGCCGGGGAGGCTGGCGGTGACCGACACGATCGGGCGGTCGACATTGGGTAGCTCGCGCACTTCCGCACCCAGCAGCGCGGCGACGCCGGCGATCACGATCAGCAGGTTGAGCACACCGATCAGCAGCGGTCGCTTGACCGCCAGCATGGGAAGATCGGTTCTAGTCTCCATCGGCGGCGGCTGCATCCTCGACGCGCACGTTGCGTTCGGGCTCGCGGGCCTGGCGGACGAGGCGGATAGCCTGCCCGTCGCGCACCTTCTGCACGCCTTCGACGATCACGTGATCCTGCCGCGATATGTCCCCATCGACGAACACGCGCCCGTCGCGGCGCGAGGTGATGGTCACGGGCACGCGCACCGCCGCGCCGTCGCGCACCAGGAAGATGTGCGACCCTTCGCCGCCCCAGATGATGGCCTCTTCCGGGATGGCGGCCCGGGTCGCTCCGTTGCGGGAGAAATTGACCCGGAAGCTCATGCCCGGGCGCAACCGGTCCTCGCTATTGGGGATCGCGGTGCGCACGATGAAGTCGCGGCTTTCCTGAGAGATGCGATTATCGGTGGCGACGACCTCGGCCGAAATCGTCCGGCCCGGCTCCGAGAAGGGCACGACCTCCACGCTGTCGCCGCGGCTGAGATTGGCGAACACCTCTTCGGGCGCGAGGAAATCGACGTAGAGCGTGCCGCGCTGGTCGATCTGCGTGATCGGGGTGGAATCGTTGACGCGGTCGCCCACGTCGATCTCGGTCAGGCCGACATGGCCGGAGAACGGCGCACGCACCGTCCGGTCGGCCAGCGACGTTTGCGCCTGGCGCAACTCGACCCGCGCCGCGGCGAGCGCATTTTCGCCCGCTTCGATCTGGCTGTCGGAGATCGCGCCGGTATCCTCGATCCGGCGGTAGCGGCCCAGCAGCTGGCTGGCCTCCTGCACCGCAACGCGTGCCGCCTCGACATCGAGACGCTCCGCGCGACTGTCGAGTTCGAGCAGCGTCGCGCCCTCGCGCACATAGTCGCCGGCGGCGAACCGCACGCGGGTTACGCGGCCCGCCGTCTCGGGAAAAAGCTCGGCAGAGGTCGCCGCGCGCGCGGTGCCGATGGCTTCGACCTGCGACACTTCGGGGAGGAAGCGCACCTCCTGTGCGACGACCGGAACGGGCTCCTCTTCCCGCTCCTCCTCGCCCGAAGAGCAGGCGGCAATCAGCAAGCCGAGGCTGCCGAGCACCATAGTCTTGAAGCGAAATCGGTTCATTGAATTCCCGTCTATGGAACCAGGCAGGCGGACGGAAGCTTTTCCGCGTGTGGTGCAGGACCCGCAACACCTTCTATGGTCGGGGGTTGTCCCAGCCGGTGCCATACGCCGCGGCGAACCCGTTCGGGTCGACAGGCCCGGTCCACTCCTTGCGGATCCGGGGCCGGACAGATGCGTCAGCCGCTATTCCTGAGCGCCGTCGCGATCGCGTTGATCGACAGCTTGATCCCTTCCGCGATCCGCTCGTCGGAATCGCCGGCCCGGTGCCGTTTGAGCAGTTCGAGCTGCAGCAGGTTCAGCGGCTCGATATAGGGCAGCCGCAAGCGGATCGACGCATCGAGCTTCGGCGCGTTTTCGAGCAGGAAGGATTGTCCGGTGATCTCCAGCAAGGCATCGTGCGTCTGCTGCCAGCCGTCGCGGATCTGGCCGAACACCGTCTTTGCCAGGGCGCGATCCTCGACCAGCCCGGAATATTCCCCCGCAATCGCCATGTCCGATTTGGCGAGCACCATCTCCATGTTCGCGAGCGTGTTTTTGAAGAATGGCCATTGTTCGACCATGTCGCGCAGCAGGGCCTTGTCCTCGAACCCGGCGAGCGCCTGACCCGTGCCGTACCAGCCGGGCAGCATGACGCGCGCCTGACTCCACGAGAAGACCCAGGGGATGGCGCGCAGGTCCTCGATCCGGTTCGATGCCTTTCGGCTGGCCGGGCGCGATCCGATATTGAGCGTCGCGATCTCGGCGATCGGGGTCATCTGCCGGAAGACGTCGGGAAACCCTTCGGTCCCGTAGACCAGATCGCGATAGGCGATGAAGGCGCGGTCGGAAATATCGTCCATCGTGGCGGCGAAGGTCTGGTATTCCTTCGTGGCGAGCTTCTGCGGTTCCAGCGTGGCGAGCAGGGTCGCGCTGGCCACGGCGTCGAGGTTCTTTGCCGCGGTTTCGATCGTCCCGTATTTCGCGGCGATGACCTCGCCCTGTTCGGTGATCCGGATGCGCCCGTTGACGGTGCCGTGCGGCTGGCCGCGGATCGCATCGAAGGCGGAGCCGCCGCCACGCCCCACCGAACCGCCGCGGCCATGGAACAGCTGCATGGTGACGCCCGCTTCGGTGAAGACCGGGGCAAGCGCTTCGGAGGCGCGCGCGAGCATCCAGCTGGACGTCAGATAGCCGCCATCCTTGTTGGAATCCGAATAGCCGATCATCACTTCCTGATATCCGCGCGCACTCGTCATGGCGGCGATCTCGGGGATCGCGAAGAAGGCGCGCATGACGTCGGGTGCGCTTTCGAGGTCGCCGATGGTCTCGAACAGAGGGACCGGCATGATCGAGCAGCTCGGCGTGTCGCCGGCCCGATAGAGCCCCGCCTCGCGCACCAGCAGCAGGACCTCGAGCATGTCCGACACGCTTTCGGCCATCGATACGACATATTGCGTGATGCAGTCCGCCCCGAAGGTCTGCTGGGCCTGCGCGACCGCGTCGATGATCGCGAGCTCCTTCGCCGTCGCATCGGAATAGCTGGCCCAGGGCGTGCGCAGCGGACGGTTGCCGGCGAGTTCGTCACGCAGCACGGCGACGCGCTGCTCTTCGTCGAGGGCGAGGTAGTCGACATCCTCGCCCGCGACCTCGAACAGCTCGGCGACCACGCGTTCGTGAACCGAACTGTTCTGCCTGAGGTCGAGCGTGGCGAGATGGAAGCCGAAGGTCTGCACCGCACGGATGAGATGGCCGAGCCCGCCGACCGATCCGAAAGCCTCTCCGCCGATTTCCGCCAGAGACCGGGCGATCTGCCGCAGGTCGGCTTCGAAGGCGTCCGGGCCCGCATAGGGTTCGCCGTCGACGCTCGCCGGGCGGGCAGGCGGCCTGCCGCAGACCTGTTCGAACGTGGCCGCGAGGCGTCCGTAGATGCCGATCAGCGCGCGCCGGAAAGGTTCGTCCTCGCGATGGGTGGACTCATCGCCGCTGGCCTCGGCGAGGGTGACGATTTCGCCCGGAATCTCGGTCAGCTCGCTCGACACGGAAATGTCGGCGCCGAGCTGCTGCAGCGCATCGAGGTAATAGCCGAGCACGGTCTCCGCACCGTGGCTCAGCGCGTATTGCAGGCTGTCCTGCGTCACGAAGGGGTTGCCGTCGCGATCGCCGCCGATCCAGCTGCCGAGCCGCAGGAAGCTTTGCGGCCGCGCCGGGAGCACGCGTTCCCACCGGCGATAGAGTTCGGGCAGCACCGGCAGGAAGACGCTGCGCATGAAGTCGAGCGCGTTGTCGACCTCGTCCACCACGTTGAGCTTGTCGCGCCGCAGGGTGCGGGTGTGCCAGATGAGCGCGATCTGCCGCTCGATTTCCTCTTCGACGGGGCCTGTGTCTTCGCCTTCGGCAAGCACCTCGTCGCGCCGTTTCATCAGGTCGGACAGGCGCGTGCGATGATCGATGATGCTCTTGCGGCGGACCTCGGTCGGGTGCGCCGTCAGCACCGGCACGATCAGCGCGTGATCGAGCTGTTCGAGGATCGTTTCCTCGGTCACGCCGTGTTCGCGCAATTGCCCGATCGCTTCGACGAAGGTCGTCTGCTCGGCCGCGCCGACTGCGTCGCGGTCCTCCGCCAGATTGGCGAGCATCGAGAACAGGCCGAAGCCGCGAACGAAGGCCAGGGTCTCGTCCAGCGAGAGCTTTTCCAGTTCGAGATCGACCAGCTCGTCGCCGCGGTGGCGGTTGATGCTGGAAGAGCGGATGTGCTCGGTGCGCTCGTACAGGCGCTCCCCCCCATGCTCGCGGATCACGTTGCCGAGGGTCTTGCCCAGGAAGCGGATGTCGGCGTTTTGCTGAATGCGGGGGCGGTCGGTCATCTCGTCGTGGGGTTCCCTTGTTCAGGTTCGGATGCGGAGGTGTCGGTCGATCTTCGTAACGTAAGGTGCGCCGCACTCAACGGCATGGATCTGCTGTCGATCGGCGCTGTCGAGGGCGGTGAACCTGCTCCCAGCGAATGTTTCAATCGGCTGCGGCGTTCCTCATACGGCCTGCGCAGGGCAATAGCGGGCCAGATATTCGGCATGAGCGGGCATGTGACCGACGAGGTAGCGGATCGAATTTTCCATCTCGTCGAATTCCTGCCTGTAGTCGGTGACGGACATTGTTTGCGCGATGGGGCTGTGGCCGCCCATTTCGATGCCCTGGCCCAGCATGACGGCTGCCCAGCTGGTCTCGGTGAACAGCTCGTCCTCCTCGCGGAAAATCTGGCCGTTGCTGCGGAACAGATCGATTTTCTCCAGCAGCGTATCGGGCACGTCCATCGTGCGGACGTGGTTCCAGAAGGGGCTGTCGTCGCGCCGGGTGGCATTGTAATGCAGGACCAGGAAGTCCCGGATACGCGCATATTCCTTGGCGGTCAGGCGGTTGAAGGCGTCCTCCTGCGTCTGCGTGATCCCATCGAGCGACAGGATCGCGATCAGCTTGTTGATCCCGGTGTTAACGAGGTGGATCGAGGTCGATTCCAGCGGTTCCATGAAGCCTGCCGCGAGCCCCAGTGCCACGACGTTCCTGTTCCAGAACTTCTTGCGCCGCCCGGTGACGAAGCGCAGGAAATTGGGGTCGGCCTGCGGCTTGCCCGCGATGTTTGCGGTCAGGATGTCGAGCGCTTCGTCGTCCTGCATATATTCGCTGCAATAGACGTGGCCGTTTCCGTTGCGGGTCTGCAGCGGGACCTGCCACTGCCAGCCTGCGCTGTGCGCGGTCGCCTTGGTGAAAGGTGCCGGAGGGCTGCCGTCCTCGCGCGCGCAAGGCAGAGCCACCGCCCGGTCGCAGGGGAGATAGTGGCGCCAGTCCTCGTATCCGGTTTCGAGCGCCTGCTCGATCAGCAGCCCGCGAAAGCCCGAGCAGTCGACGAAGAGGTCGCCCGCCATTTCGGTGCCGTCGTCCATCGTGACCGAGCGGACGAAACCCGATGCGCCGTCGAGCGTGGTGTCGCTCACCCTGCCTTCGCGCCGCACCACGCCGCGCTTTTCGGCGTAGCCACGCAGAAAGGCCGCATAGCGGGTCGCATCGAGGTGATAGGCGTAGTTCATCGGTGGGAGATCGTCGCGCTCGTAATCCTGCGTACGCGCAAACTTCCCGAAATACGCCGCCATCGTTTCGAGGTTGAAGACCTGCAGCGGACGCTTGTCGCCCTCGCTTTTGGCGCGGTGCCAGACCTGGTGGAACGAGAGTCCGTCCAGCTGGTAGCCGTAGTTGCCGAAGGGATGGAGATAGGTCTCGCCGACGTTCCCCCAGTTGGCGAATTGGATGCCCAGTTTGAATGTGGCCTGCGTGGCCGCCATCATTTCGCGTTCGTCGATTCCGAGAAGTTGATTAAATTCGCGCATGGGAGGAATGGTGGCTTCCCCGACGCCGACCGTGCCGATCTGTTCGGATTCGATAAGCGTGACGCAAACCCTGCGGCTTTCCGACAGGCGGGAGAGCGCCGCGGCCGCCATCCAGCCCGCGGTGCCCCCGCCGACGATCACGATTTTCTCGATAGCCATCGATCCGCTTCTCTCACATCCCTCGGCGCAAATCGATAGCACGGTGCCGCACGATGTGAACGTTCATTTTCCCTTGTGAACGCTCACAACACGGGATATGCGGCCCCCCTTTGATGGAGTCGGTCCTCAAGCCGGCCCGCGACCCGAGGGAGGAAATCTTGACCAACACGCAGATCCGTGCGCCGCGCCAGTCCTGGCGCTCCTTCGCCCTGATGACGGTTTCCGGCATCGCGCTGACCAGCATCGCGCAGCCCGCCTTCGCGCAGGATGCCGCGCAGCCCGCAGGCGAAGACGAGCGCGAGACCGAAGCCGGCACGCCCGAAGAGGTGGCCGACCAGGAAAACGTCATTATCGTCTCCGGCTTCAGGGCCTCGCTCAGCAGCGCGCAGAACATCAAGCGCAATGCCGACACCTTCGTCGACGTCATCACCGCAGAAGACATCGGCGCGCTTCCCGACCGATCGGTGGCCGAAGCGCTCCAGCGCGTGCCCGGCGTCAACATCAGCCGTTTCGAACAGCGCGACGACCCGGACCGCTTCTCGGTCGAAGGATCGGGCGTCATCATCCGCGGTCTGCCCTACGTGCGGTCCGAACTGAACGGACGCGACATCTTCTCGGCCAATGGTGGCCGTACGCTGAGCTTCAATGACGTGTCGCCCGAGCTGCTCGGCCGGGTCGAGGTGTTCAAGAACAACACCGCCGACATGATTGAGGGCAGCATCTCCGGCACGGTCAACCTGGTGACGCGCAAGCCGCTCGATAACCGCGGAACGAGGATCGCGGGGACGGTCGAAGCCAACTACGGCGACTTCGCCGACGAATGGTCGCCCGGTTTCTCCATCCTCGGCGCGCACAGCTTCGAGACCGACATCGGCACCTTCGGCCTCCAGGTCGGCTATGCCCAGTCCGAGCTGAAGACGCGGACCGATGCGTCGCAGGTCACCGATCCGTGCTACCGCGCGCCGACGCTCGACGGGCCCTGCATCCGCGTGCGCGCGGTGGGCGACGCAGGCTTCAGCGGCGATCCGATTTTCGGTCCGGACAACTTCCCGCCGGAAGGATCGGTCGTCGTGCCGAAGGGCGCGGGCGTGCGCACCACCGACCTGGTGCGGGATCGCAACGCCATTTCGGCGATCGGGCAGTGGGAAAGCAGCGATGAAAGCGTGCTGCTGACGCTCGAATATCTCCGCGCGGAGACCGAGGCGACGCTCGACGAATATTCGCTGCTGGCACTCGTCAACAATGATGCTCTGTTCCCGGTCCCCGCAGCGGGCACCAGCTTCACCTTCGACGAGAACGGCATCTTCGAATCGGGCACGCTGACGCAGGGCGGCGGGATCCCGACCGAAGCGCTTCGCTTCCAGCGCGAGGACGAGGCCAAGACCGAGGATTTCTCGTTCGATCTCAACGTCAATCCGAGCGACCGGCTGGGCATCAACATGGAGGTCCAGCACATCAGATCGGACCGGCAGGAGAACGGCCTGATCGGCGCGATGCAGACGTCGTCCGACATCTTCCTCGACAATAGCGGGAACGTGCCGATCGTGCAGTTCCTGCAGCCGGGTACGTCCGAATCGCCGGCATCCTATTTCAGCGATCCCGACCAGAGCTACTACTGGTTCCTCATCGACAACCAGGTCCGCAACGAGGGCGAGCTGTGGAGCATGCGCGCCGATGTCGATTACGACATCGCCGATGGCGGCGAATCCTTCTTCCGCACGGCCCGCTTCGGCGCGCGCTGGTCGGACCGCAATCGCGTGACCCGCACCACGAACTTCTCCAACTGGGGCAACCTGTCCGCTCCCTGGACCGGGGGCGGTGCGGTCTACGCCGACGACTATCCCGCCTCGCAGCTGCGCAGTCCCTTCGTCGACTTCCAGCGCGGCAACGTGCCGGTGCCGGCGGGCGACGGATCGGCCTTCTTCTTCGGCGGCGACGATCTGGTCGACGAATATCTCAGCGGCCTGACCGAGGAGCAGGCGCGCGAACTCAACGCACGTTCGCAGACGCCCAACCCGTTCATCCCGATCTACGCACGGAACGACCTCGTCGACGGTACGCCGTACCGTGCCGGTGAGATCTCCAACGTCGATGAAAGCAGTTTCGCCGCCTATGGCCGGCTCGACTTCGGCTCATACGATTTCCTTGGCAACGGCTGGGATCTGCAGGGCAATATCGGGGTCCGCTATGTCCGCACCAGTGTCAATTCGGGCGGTTCGATCGGCTTCCCGTCCTCTCAGGGCTTCGAGCTGACGCCGAGCGGAGAGATCGATTTCGCAGCGACCTGTTCTGACCTTGCGGATGCGCCGGGCGGCATTCCCGGGTTCTGCCAGCTTTCGCCAGAACGCCAGGCACAGTTTGCCGCAGTGTTCGATAACCCGACGATCAACGATTCTGCCGCCGCAGAATTCGATTACTGGCTGCCGAGCTTCAATGCGAAGCTCGACGTCGGCGGCGGTCTGCTGTTCCGTGTGGGCGCGTCGAAAGGCATCTTCCGGCCCGATCTGGCGCTTTACCGGACGGGCGGCGTCATCGGTGACAACACCAATACGCTTCGTCAGGAAGGGACACTGGAAACCGGTCCGCTGTTTGCGCTGGACACCGGCAACAGGCTTCTCACTGCGACGGAGAGCTGGAACTACGATCTTTCGGTCGAATACTATTTCAGCCAGGTCGGATCGCTTACGGTCTCCGCATTCCTCAAGGATCTCTCGGGCATCGTGAACGCCGGTGCCACAACCCGCAGCTTCACGACGCCGGACGGGGTTGATTTCGATGTCAGGATCGACGGTCCCGACAACACCAGCAGCGGCATCCTGAAGGGCGTCGAAGTGGCCTATCAGCACACCTTCGATTTCCTGCCTTCGCCGCTCGACGGGCTCGGTACGCAGCTGACATATACCTATGTCGATGCGGGCGATTTCACGAACCCCGATCTCGACGGCAACCGCAGCCTCTTCGCAGAGTTCGTGCCGCTGGCCGGTGTTTCGAAGCACACGGTGAACGCGACGGTGTTCTACGAGAAGGGTCCGCTCTCGGCGCGCGCCGCGTATAACTGGCGTTCGGAATACCTCCAGACGCCGCGCGACGTGATCTTCCCCTTCTCGCCGATCTATGGCGAGGCGACGGGGCAGCTCGACGCGTCGATCTTCTTCTCGGTCACCGACGACATCAAGATCGGCGTCCAGGGCGTGAACCTGCTCGACGAGATCACCCGCACCTCGCAGGTGATCGATTTCGACGGGACCCGGGTCACGCGATCGGCCTTCCGCAACGATCGCCGCTACACCTTCATCGCGCGCTTCGACTTCTAGCAGCGCGGCGGAAGCAGCATGACGGAGCGGGCCTTTGCACGACGCGAAGGCCCGCTCCTGTCGTATCGGCACGGCAGGCCTCAAGACGGGGCCACGGCACGGATTTCAGGCAGCGCGTGGACGCCGATACGTCTTGCGGCTGGCAATGCGCGCGCGAAGGCGATAGCCAGCCTGCCTGATCCTGGGGGTTGATATCGGATGGCGAGGCGGCGCCAAGCAGTTACGATCAAGCATGTGGCGGCCGATGCGGGCGTGAGCCTGCAGACGGTCAGCCGAGTCATCAATCGCGAGCCCAGCGTCCGCCCGGAAATGCAGGAGCGGGTGCAGGCCTCGATCGACAAGCTGGGTTACGTCCCCTCGATCGCGGCGCAGCGGATGAGCGGGTCGCGATCCTACCTGATCCTGGCGCTCAACGATCGCGAGCGGACCATCGGCGACTGGACCGCCCGTCAGGGGAGCGACTGGGTCGACCAGATGCTGCTCGGCGGGATGCTCAAATGCGCCGAGCACGGGTACCGGATGATCATCGAACTGGTCGACACGCACAACGACCATGTCGAGCGTGAAATCAACGCCGCGCTCGTCGCGCTCCAGCCCGACGGGATCATCCTCACCCCGCCGCACTCGGACGATCCGCTCATCACCGGACTGCTGGACGAGCGGGGCATTCCCTTCGCGCGCATCGGTTCGATGGGCAATGGCTGCGGCATTCCGCTGATCATGGGAGACGAGGGTGCCGCGCGCCTGGCCACCGATCACCTGCTGGGGCTGGGGCACACGCGCATCGGCTTCATCACCGGGGCGCAAGGCTACGAACTGAGCAAGTGGCGCGCCGCCGGGTGGCGCGCCGCGATGGCCGACGCCGGCCTCGCGATCGAGGGCCTGTGCGAAGAGGGCGACTTCACCTTCGCCTCCGGCCTGAGCGCGGCGCGCAAGCTGCTCGCCCGCGAGCCGCGTGCGACCGCGATTGTCGCGAGCAACGACCAGATGGCGCTCGCAGCGATCGACGCGGCGACAGAGGTGGGCTTGACCGTTCCCCAGGATCTGTCCGTCGTCAGCTTCGACAACACGCCGATCGCCATGTTCAATGAGCCTGCGCTGACGGCGATCGACCAGCCCATCGCCGCGACCGTCGCCCGCGCCGTCGAACTGATCATCGCCGCAAATCGGGGCGGGGAATTGCCGACCGCGCCCGAAGTGGTCGAGGCGGATATCATTTTGCGCAAATCGACCGCGCCCGTGACCCGCGAATGACGGCTGAGGCTGACCAGGGGGCCGGGGCGGAGCGCGGCCAGCAGGCGACGCGCTTCCTGCTGCTCTATGCTCTGGCGGCAGCCGGCGGCGCGATCGCCTATGTGCCGTTCCTGACGATCCTGCTGCCGATCCAGGTCACCACGCTCGCCGCCGACGCGGACGTCGCGTGGCTTGCTTACGCCACGTTCACAGGGGCGGTCGCCGCGAGCCTCGCCAACATCGCGTTCGGGTGGCTGAGCGACCGGACGCGGACGCGCCGAAAGTGGATCGTTGCGGGCCTTGTCGTGTCGTCCGTTCTGCTCGTCCTGACTTCGCGAGTCGAGAATGTCGGCTGGCTTATCGTCCTGGTCGCGGTGTGGCAGGTGGCGCTCAACATGATGCTCGCTCCGCTCGCCGCATGGGCAGGCGATTCGATTCCCGACGGCCAGAAGGGAACGCTGGGCGGGCTGCTGTCCTTTTCGCCTGCCGCTGGCGCGCTGGCGGCTGCGTTCATCACCCTGCCGGGCTTCGCGGGCCCCGAAGGACGGCTCTGGCTCGTCGCCGCGCTCGTGGCGCTCTGCGTCCTGCCCGCCGTCCTGATCGGCCACCCCAGGCGTCTGCCGCATCTCGCCCCCGAGGCGCCCGGCGGCCATGCGGCGGAACCGGTCCGGCGCGAGCGGTCGCGCATCGTCGTGGTGCGCATGTGGCTGGCACGCCTGCTCGTCCAGACCTGCGAGGCGGCGCTCTTCGCCTTCCTGTATTTCTGGTTCCGGACCGTCGACCCGGCGATGACCGATGCGCGGGTCGCACAGATCTTCAGCGCGATCCTGATCGTGTCGGTCCCGCTCGCGATTGCGATCGGTCGCTGGACGGACGTGCATGCAAGGCCGTTCCTGCCGCTGTGCGTCACGGCCGCCTGCTCGACCGTAGGCCTCGTGATGATGGCCCTGTCGACCTCGCTGGGCGGGGCGGTGACCGGCTATCTCCTGTTCGGCGTCACGGCATCGGTCTTTCTCTCGCTGCATACGGGCCAGACGCTGCGGGTGCTGCCGCAGCCGCGCAATCGCGGGCGCGACCTCGGCATTTTCAATCTCACCAACACCGGCCCGTCGCTGATCATGCCGTGGCTGGCGCTGGCCATGATACCGGTCTTCGGCTTCGCCGGACTGTTCTTCGTCCTCGCCGGCTGCGCGCTGCTCGCGGCGCTCCTGCTGATGAATTTGCCCCGTCAGTCCTAGCCGCTTGCAATCGCAAAGCGGGAATGCAAGAAGCCCTTTGAGAACGTTCACACGGCCCCAGTGAGAGGCCGGGAGCATGCGAGGGATTGGAATGCGGGTCGGGATTTTTGCAGCAATTGGTGCACTGCTGGCGACGGGCTGCACGCCTGCGCAGATCGGGACGACGGCACCGGCAATCACACCTCAAGCGGCGCCGGAAACGGACGAGGACGTGCGCGTCGCCGACCTGCTGTCGCGCATGTCGCTCGAACGCAAGGTCGCGCAGCTGATCCAGCCGCAGATCAACTCCTTCACGCCCGAGGATATGGCGCGCTACCGCTTCGGCAGCTACCTCAACGGCGGCAATGGCGGGCCCTACGGCGACGAGTTCGCGCCCGCGTCCGAGTGGCTGCGCTACGCCGACGAAATGTATCGCGCCTCGATCCGTCCGCTGCCGGGCGACGAACCGGTGATCCCGACGATCTGGGGCACCGACGCGGTCCACGGGCACACGAACGTGCCGGGCGCGACGATCTTCCCGCACAATATCGGGCTGGGCGCGACGCGCGACGCCGATCTGGTCCGCCGCATCGGCGCGGCGACCGCGGCCGAAATCGAGGTTACGGGGATCGACTGGAATTTCTCCCCCACCGTGGCCGTCGCGCGCGACGATCGCTGGGGTCGCACCTACGAAAGCTATTCCGAAAACCCGCGCATCGTCGCCGAGATGGGCGCCGCGCTGGTCGAGGGGCTGCAGGGTAAGCCCGGAACCGACGACTATCTGGGGGCAGGCCGCGTGGCCGCGACGGCCAAGCACTTCTTCGCCGATGGCGGGACCGACCAGGGCGTCGACCAGGGCGACGTCAATGGCGATATCGAAGCGCTCAAGGCCATTCACGCCGTCCCATACCCGGCTGCGATCGACGCCGGCGTCGAAGTGATCATGGCCAGCTTCAACTCCATCAACGGCGTCAAGATGCATGGCAACCGCGCCCTCCTGACCGGGGTTCTGCGCGAGGAAATGGGCTTCGAAGGCGTCGTCGTGGGCGACTGGAACGCGCACGGCCAGATCGCCGGATGCAGCGTGGACGATTGCCCGCAGGCGCTGCTGGCCGGGCTCGACATCTACATGGTGCCCGACGACTGGAAGGGCCTGCTCGAAAATCTCGTCGCGCAGGTCGAGGACGGGACGATCCCGATGGCGAAGCTCGATGAAGCGGTCGGGCGCGTGCTGCGGCTGAAGCTTCGCCTCGGGCTGCTGGAAGAGGGCGCGCCTTTGCCCTCGCAGCGCGCCAATGCAGGCGACGACGCGCTGCTCGGCTCGTCCGAACATCGTGCCTTGGCGCGCGAAGCGGTGGCGAAATCGCAGGTCATTCTCAAGAACGACGGTGTCCTTCCGTTGAAGGAGGGCGCGAAGATCGTCGTCGCCGGTAGCGCCGCAGACGACATCGCAACGGCCGCCGGTGGCTGGACGCTGACCTGGCAGGGCGGGGGCGAGCTCGACAATTCGTATTTCCCCAACGCCACGTCGATCGCGGCGGCCATCGCCGACGAAGCGCGCGCACAGGGCGGCTCGGCCACCTATGCGCCCGACGGCGAGACCGCGGGCGGGGATTACGATGCGGCGGTGGTCGTGTTCGGCGAGGAGCCTTATGCGGAGTTCGTCGGCGATCGCAAAACGCTGGTCCTCGAAGATAGCGAAGGCCTCGATCTCATTCGCAAGTTCAACGCTGCGGGCACGCCGGTGGTGGCGGTGTTCCTCTCGGGCCGTCCGATGTGGATGAACCGCGAGCTCAATGCCGCCGATGCATTCGTCGCCGCATGGCTTCCCGGCAGCGAGGGTGCGGGCGTGTCCGACATCCTGTTCGGCAGGCGCGATGCGACGGGCAGGCTCTCCTTCAGCTGGCCGGCCGAGTGCGGCGGAGCGCCGGTGAACGGGCCCGAAGGCGCGCTGTTTCCGGTCGGCTACGGGCGGGCGCTCTCCGACACCGCGCCGCTCGGTCCGCTGTCCGAGGATTGCGGCTACCTGACCCAGGGCAGCGCTGCGACATGGTACGACATGGGCCGTCTCGCGAGCGATATTTCGGCCTATGCCGGTGAAACGCGCCTGCCCAATCTGATAGGAGAGGGCGAGGGCATCGTCGCGCGGGGACTCGATCGCACGCGGCAGGAAGATGCGCGCGAGATCGCTTTCGCGCCGGGTGCAAGGCTCACCCTTTCGCAAGGCGATGGCGGTTCGGGCGACTACCGCATCCTGTACAACCTCGAGGCGCAGCCCACGGGCAAGGTGTCGCTGACGCTGGGCGAGACCACGATCGACATCACGCGCAATCTCGCGCTGAGCGCGGGCAAGGGCTGGCGCGAGATGATCATCACGCAAGACTGCATGCCCGACCTCGGCGACACGCTGTCGATCACCTCCGAGGCGGCGATGACCTTGGGAATTGCGCGGATCGTCCGGCAGAATATGCCGGAAGGCGCACAATGCTCCTTCTAGAGGCAGGCACTCGATTGCGGCGCGGGCCGCTCGGCTGAGGGATTTGAGGCAGGTCTGCGCGAAAGAGGCGCATTCTGCACGGGGGATACATGGCACTCGAGACCATCGATATCGTGATCATCGCGCTTTATGCGCTGGCCTTGCTGGGCATCGCGCTCGCGGTGTCGCGTCAGCCCAAGGGCTCGACCAAGAATACCGAGGATTATTTCCTCGCCGGGCGCGCCCTGCCTTGGTGGGCGATCGGCGCCTCGCTGATCGCGTCCAACATTTCCGCCGAGCAGATCATCGGCCAGTCGGGCCAGGGCTATGCGGTCGGCATCGCGATCGCCGCCTATGAATGGCAGGCCGCGCTGGTCCTCATCATCGTGGCCAAGTTCTTCCTCCCGATCTTTCTCAAGCGACGCATCTACACGATGCCGCAATTCCTTGCGGAGCGGTACGGCGAGGGCGTGAAGACGCTGATGAGCGTGTTCTGGGTCGCGCTTTATACCTCCGTCAACCTCACCACCGTGGTATGGCTCGGCGGGCTCGCCATCTCATCGCTCACCGGCTGGGGCGTGTTCGCGGCGATGGCGGCGCTGGCGGCGTTCGCGGCGCTCTATTCGCTCTATGGCGGGCTCAAGGCGGTCGCGCTGACCGACATCATCCAGGTCGTGATCCTGATCGTCGGCGGCTTCGCGATCACATGGATCGCGCTCGACGCGCTGGCGGGCGCGGACGGGGCCATCGCCGGGCTCGGCGTGCTCATGGAAGAGATGCCGGGCCATTTCGAGATGATCCTCGACCGGGACAATCCGGCCTATGGCGACCTGCCCGGGATCTGGACGCTGCTGGGCGGATTGTGGGTCCTCCATTTCAGCTACTGGGGCTTCAACCAGTACATCATCCAGCGGGCGCTGGGGGCGGAGAGCCTGGGCGAAGCGCAGAAGGGCCTCGCCTTCGCCGCCTTCCTCAAGCTGCTGGTGCCCTTCATCGTCGTCATCCCGGGCATCGCGGCGGTGATGCTGGCGCAGCAGGGTGCGCTGGACGGCAGCGCGCTCGCCGCGCAATCCGACCGTACCTATGGCGAACTGATGGCCTTTGCGCCCGCCGGTCTGCGCGGGCTGGTGTTCGCGGCGCTGATCGCGGCGGTGGTTTCCAGCCTCGCGTCGATGATGAACTCGATCTCGACCATCTTCACGATGGACCTCTATCGCTCGTGGAAGCCCGATCGGTCGGAGACGCATTATGTCACCGTCGGCCGGATCACCGCCTTCGCCGCGATGGCCATCGCGCTCGTCTTGGCGCGGCCCTTCCTCGGCGGCTTCGACAGCGCGTTCCAGACCGTGCAGGAATATACCGGCTTCATCGCGCCCGGCATCGTCATCGTCTTCCTGCTCGGCTTCTTCGACAGGCGCGCCAATGCCGCCGGAGCCTACACCGCGCTCATCGGCTCGGTCGCGGCGAACGTGGTGCTCAAGTTCGCGGCACCCGACATTCCCTTCATCATCCGCATCTGGATCGTCTTCGTCGTCGCGCTGGTCGCTTCGATGCTGATCTCGCGCCTGACGGGCAGGCCCCGGGAAGAGCAGACCGTGCGGCTGGGGGACATCGCCTTCGGCACGAACGCGCTGTTCAACACGCTTGCGGTGCTCGTGATCGGGATTCTCGTGGGCTTGTACGTCTGGCTGTGGTGAGGCAACCGGGCGCGGGGAACCTGCCGGTGCCGCAATGCATACCTATGCATGTGGCATCCGACACTGCCTTGCGCCTATACCCCTGCCAAAACGCGAAAGAGGTACGCACCGCATGAGCCAGTCTTCGTCCACCCTGCTGCTGTTCGGCGCGACCGGCGATCTCGCCAGGCGCATGCTGCTGCCCTCGCTCTATGCGCTGCACGAGGACGCGCTGATCGCGGAGGACCTGCGCATCGTGGGCACCGCGCGCAGCGAGATGAGCGACGCCGAATTTCGCGAGATGGCGCGAGAGGCGCTGGACGAATACCTGCCCGAAGACCGCAAGGATGAGGGCAAGATCGGCTCGTTCCTCGACCATCTGCAATACCAGCCGCTCGACGCCTCGACGATCGAGGGCTTCGACGATCTGGCCGAGAAGCTGGGCGATATCTCGGGCGGGCTGTCGATCTTCCTCTCGACCGCGCCGTTCCTGTTCGAACCGACGATCCGCGGCCTCAAGTCCGCAGGCCTCGCGGGCGACAATGTGCGCATCGGTCTCGAAAAGCCGCTGGGCAACGATCTCGCCAGTTCGCGGGTGATCAACGATGCGGTGGCGAGCGCCTTCGACGAGGACCGGATTTTCCGGATCGATCACTATCTGGGCAAGGAAACGGTGCAGAACCTGATGGCGCTGCGCTTCGCCAATGCGATGTTCGAGCCGCTGTGGAATGCCAACGGGATCGACCATGTCCAGATCACCATCAGCGAGACGGTGGGGCTGGAAGGCCGCCATGCCTTCTACGACGAGACCGGCGCACTGCGCGACATGGTCCAGAACCACATCCTGCAGCTGCTCGCGCTGATCGCGATGGAGCCTCCGGCCGACTTCGACGCGACCAGCATTCGCGACGAGAAGGTCAAGGTGCTGCGCAGCCTGCGCCCGGTCCAGCCGGACGAGATGGTGCGCGGCCAGTATGGCAGCGGCGCGGTGAACGGCGGCGCGGTCGGCGCCTACGAGGACGATCTGGGCGAGCCATCAGAGACCGAGACGTTCGTTGCGCTGAAAGCCCATGTCGAGAACTGGCGCTGGCAGGGCGTGCCCTTCTACCTGCGCACGGGCAAGCGCATGGCGGAGCGCCGCAGCGAAATCGTGGTCCAGTTCAAGAGCGTGCCGCACAACATCTTTGCCGAGCGTGGCGGGAAGCTGGCTGCGAACCGGCTGGTCATCCGGCTCCAGCCCGAAGAATACGTGCGCCTGATGGTGATGGCGAAGCAGCCCGGAATGGACCGCGACGGGGTGACCTTGCGCGAGGTCCCTCTCGACCTGTCGCTCACCCACGTCTTCGCCAAGGCGCGCAGGCGGATCGCCTACGAGCGGCTGCTGCTCGACCTGATCGACGGCGACCCGACGCTGTTCGTGCGCCGCGACGAGGTGGAAGCGCAGTGGAAATGGATCGATGCGATCCGCAAGGTGTGGAGCGAGACCGACATGAAGCCCAAGTCCTATGGCTCGGGCGGCTGGGGTCCGAGCACCTCGGTCGCGCTGACCGAACGCGACGGAGTGAGCTGGCATGAGTGACGAAACGCGCCTCTCGCGGCCCGAGGGATGGCACGAATTCGCCGACAATGCTGCGATGGCTGCGGCCTGCGCGGATCGGGTGAGCGCGATCATCGCGGATGCGATCGCGGATCGCGGCGAGGCGGTGGTCGCCTTTCCGGGCGGATCGACCCCGGTCGCCGCCTTCGAGCTGCTGAAAGAGCGTCCGCTCGACTGGGAGAAGGTGACGATCCTGCCGGGCGACGATCGCATGGTCGATCACACCGACAAGCTTTCCAACTTCGCCATGCTCGAAGCGCATTTCGGCGCTACGGCTGCGCGCCTCGTGCCGCTGGTGGGCAAGGGGGAGAAGGCTCTCGCGGACGCGGCCCCCGTGAACGAGAGGCTGAGCGCACTGGCGTGGCCGCTCGACCTCGCATGGCTCGGCGCGGGCGGCGACGGGCACACCGCGTCGATCTTTCCCGGCCCCGACTACCGCACGGCATTGACCACGAAGGCGCGCGCGCTGAAAGTGACGCCCGACCCCTTGCCGCCCGAAGCGCCCGTTGCGCGGATCACCTTGAGCGCGGCCTCGATCCGATCGGCGCGCCATCGGATGGTGTCCATCCGCGGCGGCGACAAGCGCGACGTACTGCTCGCCGCCCTGTCCGACGGGAGCGAGAGCCCCTACCCGGTGGGTGTGGTGCTCGATTCCTCGCCCGCCGAATTCTACTGGAGCCCGGCATGATGCTGAACGACACGATCGCCAAGGTTACCGAACGCATCGTCGAACGCTCGCGCGAAGGCCGCCGACGTTACCTCGACCTGATCGACCGCCAGCGCGACGAGGGCGTGCATCGCCCGACGCTGAGCTGCGGCAACCTCGCCCACGGTTTCGCCGCGAGCGGAGAGGACAAGGCGACGATCCGCGGCGGCAACGCGATGAACATCGGCATCGTCACCGCCTATAACGACATGCTCAGCGCGCATCAGCCGTACGGCCGCTACCCCGAGCAGATGAAGATCTTCGCGCGCGAGCGCGGCGCCACCGCGCAGGTTGCGGGCGGCGTGCCCGCGATGTGCGACGGCGTGACGCAGGGGCAGGATTCGATGGAGCTCTCGCTGTTCAGCCGCGACGTGATCGCGATGGGCACCGCGGTCGGTCTGTCGCATGGCATGTTCGAAGGCGCGCTGCTGCTGGGCATCTGCGACAAGATCGTGCCCGGCCTGCTGATCGGGACGCTGCGCTTCGGCCACCTGCCCACGATCCTCGTCCCCGCAGGCCCGATGCCATCGGGCCTCGCCAACAAGGAGAAGATCCGCGTCCGCCAGCTCTATGCCGAGGGGAAGGTAGGCGAGAAGGAGCTGATGGATGCCGAGTCCGCCAGCTATCACGGCGCGGGCACCTGTACTTTCTACGGCACCGCCAATTCCAACCAGATGATGATGGAAATGATGGGGCTGCACATGCCCGGTTCCAGCTTCGTCAATCCGGGCAACAAGCTGCGGCAGGAGCTGACGCGCGCGGCTGTCCACCGGGTGACGGAGATCGGTTGGGCCAAGGACGGACAGGCAAACGATGATTATCGCGCGCTCGGCCATTGCATCGACGAAAAGGCGATCGTGAACGCGGTCGTCGGCCTGCTCGCCACCGGCGGATCGACCAATCACGTGATCCACCTGCCTGCCATCGCGCGCGCGGCGGGCATCATCCTCGACTGGGACGACATGGACGAATTGAGCGACGTCGTCCCGCTGATCGCCAGCGTCTATCCCAACGGCGCGGGCGACATAAACTACTTCCACGCCGCAGGCGGCATGCCCTACGTCATCCGCGAACTGCTGGGCGCCGGGCTGGCGCACGACGATATCCTGACGGTCTACGGCAAGTCGCTGTCCGAGGGGGCCCGCGAGCCGGTGATGGATGGCGACACCCTCGTCTGGAAACCCGCCGCAGAGGAAAGCCGCGACGACACATTGCTCAAGCCCGTGTCCGATCCCTTCCGCAAGGATGGCGGCCTCGCGCTGCTGCAAGGCAATCTCGGCCGTGCGACGATGAAGGTCAGCGCGGTCGATCCCGAGCGCCACACGATCGAGGCACCCGCGCGCGTCTTTTCCGACCAACACGCCGTGGCCGAAGCCTTCAAGTCGGGCGAGCTCGATCGCGACGTGGTGGTGATCCTGCGCTTCCAGGGCCCGGCTGCCAACGGGATGCCCGAACTGCACAAGCTGACCTCGCCCTTGGGCGTGATCCAGGATCGCGGCTACAAGGTCGCGCTGGTCACCGACGGACGCATGTCGGGAGCGAGCGGCAAGGTGCCCTCCGCCATCCACGTCTCGCCCGAGGCGTTCCACGGCGGCCCGCTGGGCAAGGTGCAGGACGGAGACGTGGTTCGCGTGTGCGCGACCACCGGCACGCTCGAGGCACTGGTCGACGAGCGCGAATGGGATGCGCGCGAACAGGCGAGCCCGCCGCCGCCCGCACTGGGCACGGGGCGCGAGCTCTTCGCTATGCTGCGCCACCACAGCGACCCGGCGGAAAAGGGCGGCAGCGCTATGCTGGCGGAGGCCGGTCTGTGATCGAGCGGCCGGACCGCATCGTTGCGGTCGATATCGGGGGCACCCACGCCCGCTTCGTCATCGCCAGCTTCGATGCCGAGGGCACGATCACGCTGGGCGAGCCGGTCACCCTGAAGACCGAGGACCACGCCAGCTTCCAGACCGCGTGGGAAGATTTCGGCTCGATGCAGGAGGGCGACCTGCCCCGCGCGGTCGCCATCGCGGTAGCCGGGCCGGTCGGCGGAGAGGTGATCCGCTTCACCAACAACCCGTGGCTCATCCGCCCCGCGCTGGTGAAGTCGAAGCTGAACGTCGACGCCTTTACCATCGTCAACGATTTCGGCGCGGTCGGCCATGCGGTCGCGCGCGCGCAGGACAGCGATTTCCTCCACCTGACCGGGCCGGACCAGCCACTGGCGAGCGAGGGGACGATCAGCATCGTCGGCCCGGGCACCGGGCTCGGCGTGGCGCAGATCTATCGCGACGGACATGGCGGCTACCGCGTCCAGGCGACCGAGGGCGGCCATATCGACTTCGCCCCGCACGACATGATCGAGGACGCTATCCTCGCGCGGCTGCGCAAGCGGCATAATCGCGTGTCGGTGGAACGCGTCGTCTCGGGCCCCGCGATCGTCGATATCTACGCAACGCTCGCCCGGATGGAGAGCCGCGGCGTGATCGAGGAGGACGACCGCACGATCTGGCAGGCGGGCATGTCGGGGGAAGACAGCCTCGCTGCGGCGGCGGTCGACCGGTTCTGCCTCTCGCTCGGCAGCGTGGCGGGCGACATCGCGCTCGCGCAGGGGGGCTTTGGCGGCGTGGTCATCGCGGGCGGGCTCGGCTACCGCATCCGCGATACGCTGGCCCAGTCCGGTTTTGCCGAGCGGTTCCAGGCCAAGGGCCGCTTCCAGACGCTGATGTCGACCATTCCGGTCAAGATCATTACCCATCCCCAGCCCGGCCTGTTCGGCGCGGCAGCGGCCTTCGCCAAGGAGCATTTCGTATGAAACCGATCGAGCAGCTGATGCGCACCGCCCCGGTGATCCCCGTCCTGGTGGTAGAAGATGCGAGCGACGCGGTCCCGATGGCCGAGGCGCTGGTGGCAGGCGGCCTGCGCGTTCTGGAAGTGACCTTGCGCACGCCCGCCGCGCTCGATGCGATCCGCGCGATGCGCGGCGTCGAGGGGGCGATCGTGGGTGCGGGCACCGTCACCAACCAGGCTCAGTTGCAGGATGCGATCGATGCGGGGAGCGAATTCATCGTCTCGCCCGGCCTCACCGAAACGCTCGGCCGTGCAGCCGTGCGGGAAGAGATTCCCTTCCTCCCCGGAATCGCCAATGCGGGCGATATCATGCGCGGGCTCGACCTCGGGCTGAGCCACTTCAAGTTCTTCCCTGCCGAAACCAACGGCGGGATGGCCGCGCTCAAGGCGCTTGCCGGGCCGTTCGGCGATGTCAAATTCTGCCCCACCGGCGGCATCAGGCAGGAAACGGCGGCGGACTGGCTCGCGCTCGATCCGGTCCTGTGCGTGGGCGGAAGCTGGCTCGTGGGCAAGTCCCCGCTCGACTTCGCCGCGACCCGGCAGCGGGCCGAAGACGCCGCCGCACTCGCGCGCTAGGCGGGCAATCCGTCGACGGCCGCAAGGCTGGCGGCCGCATTGTCCGGGTGGCGCATCATGGCCCAGCGATCCATGTCGACATAGCCGCCGGGAAAGTCCTCCTGCGCGTCGGGGATCGGCGTGACCCGGTTCATCACCAGGCTCATCACATTGCCCTTCTGGCGCAGAACCAGTCCCCTTGCATCGAGCCATTCGAGCGCGCTTGCCACGCTCTGGGCATCGGCGAATTCTGCCAGCGCCGCGTCGGACCGCATCGCTTCGGTCGCTTCGAGTATCTGCACTTCCAGATCGCCGGGCACGTGCCTGCCGCCGAAAGCGGGGCGGGTGTCGTCGATGACCCGCCGGCCCTCGGCGTCGGTCGCCCAGAGCAGGCTCGGCCGCGCCTCGTGCGGCAAGAGCCATGCCCTGTTCCATAGCGCGATCAGGCGCACGGTCTCGCGCAGGCCTGGCCTTTCGCGCAGCACCTCGGCGGCGGGGCGGCGGCGCGCGTCCTGATGGTAATAGGCGAGGTCGGCCAGGTCGCGGGCCGACACGGGGTAGACCGCGCGGTAGCTTTCGAATGGCTCCAGTTTGAGCCCGAATTCGGCCGAGCGCATGTGGTAGGGGCTGAAACGGTGGAACTGTATCCGGTCGATGCCGGGGGGCTGGAGATGGCTGACGCGCGGCAGCCAGCCGGCCATTTCGGCGTACCAGGCGTCCTGTTCCCCCGGCACGTCCCACAGGAAGTTCCAGGTGATGAAGATGCCGAGCTCGCGCGCCCATTTGAGCAGCCGCAGGTTGATGAGCGCGGTGGTGCCCTTGTCGATCAGCCGCAGGATTTCGTCGTGCATGTTCTCGATTCCCGGCTGCAACCGGCGCACGCCTGCCGACGCGAGCACTTCGAGGTGGGGGCGCCGCAGGTTGGCCTTGGTCTCGTAAAACAGGTTGTAGGTCTCGGGCCGTTCGAGGCGCGGGAGCAGGGTCTGGATGTACGAAAGGTCGAGGATGTTATCGACCACGTTGAAGCGGGTGATCCCGTAACGCTCGGCAAGCCCGTCGAATTCCTCGAGAACGCGGTCGGCGGGTTTGGAGCGAAAGGCCATGTTGCCGCCGTTGAGCCCGCAGAACGTGCAATGGTGCTTGGCCCCCCACCAGCAGCCGCGCGAGGTTTCCATGGCGAGGCCCGGCACGACGCACTCGGCCAGCGGCGAGGACGCCAGGGCGGAGAAGTAATCGTCGAAATCGGGGGTCGGGGTCCGCTCCATGTCGGGGATCGAGACGCGCGGCGCCTTGGCGGAGTCGCCCAGCGCAGGATGGCGGCCGTCGATCACGCCATAGGGCAGCGGTTCGTCGCCGATCGACCCGTCGAGCGCGCGGCGGCACAGCTCCGGCAGCAGCAGGTCGGCTTCGCCCGAGACGACGTAATCGACCCAGTCGAATGCGCGTTTGGTGGCGACGCCCATAGCGCCTTCGCAATTCGCCCCGCCCAGCATCGTGACGACATGCGGCGCGAGCGTCTTGATCCGGCGGAGCAGGGCGAGCGAAGGCACGTGCTGGGTAAAGGTGGAGGTGCAGCCCACGATCCGCACATCGCGCGCGACGATGTCGCGCGCGATGCGATCGACAAACGCATCGGCCTGCGCGCGCACGCCTTCGAGCAGGTCGCGCGGATCGCCCAGCGCCGGGCTGCGCGCGATGATCGCGGCGGTGACCGGCTGGGCCATCAGGCGGTCGAGATAGCCCGGATCCTCGGGCGCATCCTCGCCGAAAGCGGCGGCCGCGAAGACCCATTCGCCGACCAGAAGTTCCTGCTTGCTGTCCGAAATGAAGCCATAGGCATCGAGCCCGATCTGCCTCGCGAAATCGAAACAGGGATAAAGGGCGGTCGCATTCATGCCTGCATTGCGCAGCGCGGCGACGAGAAGCCCCAGCGCCATCGAAGGCTGGTTGAGCGGCGGAAAGGGCATGGAGACCAATGCGATGTCGCATTGGCGGTTCATCTTCTCGACCTGTCCCATGCTTCCCCTTTCTTGGTATTTTTACCAAGTATTGCTAGAACATCATTGCCTTGAGCCCAATAATGATCGAATCATGTCGGTGCGCATCATCGATATCGATAATAAATACGAGTAGCGAAGCTTGATCAACGACGAAACGCGATTCGCTATCGATGATCTGTTTTCATCGCATGCCCGTAAAGGCTCGCCCGGCGCGGTCTGCGGCGTCGTTCAGGATGGGAAGCTGGTCTTCGCCGAGGGGTGGGGGTGGGCCCATCTCGAGCATGCGGTGCCTATGGAAACCAACACCGTCTTCCATGTAGCCTCGCTGTCGAAGCAGTTCACCGCAGTCACCGCCGCACTGGTGTGCGACGAACGCGATATCGCCTTCGACACCGACCTGCGCCATTTCGTGCCGGAAATTCCCGACGGGCCGCCGATCACTTTCCGGCATGCGATCCACCATACCAGCGGGCTGCGCGAGCAGTGGGATCTCCTGCGCCTCTCCGGCTGGCGCGACGCAGACCTCAAGACCACCGGCGATGTGCTGCGGGCCGTGGCGCGGCAGGGGGCGAACAATTTCGCGCCGGGCACGCGCTTCCAGTATATCAACACCGCCTACACGCTGGTCGCTGTCGCGCTGGAGCGGATCACGGGCGAGAGCATGCGCGCCCTTGCCGACCGGCTGATTTTCGCTCCGCTCGGCATGCGCGACACCTTCTTCCTCGACGATCACGATGAGATCGTGCCGCGCCGCGCGCAGGCCTATGCCCGGCAGGACGACGGAAGCTATCGCATCTGCGTGCCGCATTTCGAGACCGTCGGCCCGTCCAACCTGCAAAGCACGCTCGAAGATCTCGCCCGCTGGGAAGCCAACCTCGCCAATCGGGTGGTCGGCGACGGGGATCTGATCGCGCGCATGGCCTCGCCTGCGCAGTTCGCGGAGGGCGCGCGGATCGATTACGGCTACGGCCTGATCCTCGGCCATCACGGCGCCTATGCGACGCTCGAGCATGCGGGCGGCGATGCGGCATTCCGGGCCTATTACCTGCGCGTGCCCGATCACGGCCTGTCGGTCATCATCCTCGCCAATTTCCTCGAGATCAGCCCGAGCCAGATCGCGCGGCAGATCGTCGACCTGATCCTGCCCCAGCCGGACGGTGGCGCGGCCCGATCCTCCACCGCGCCGCTCGACCTCAAGCTGCACAATGTCGCCCGGATCGACGGGCTCTACCG
This sequence comes from Alteriqipengyuania lutimaris, assembly GCF_003363135.1. NCBI lineage: Bacteria > Pseudomonadati > Pseudomonadota > Alphaproteobacteria > Sphingomonadales > Erythrobacteraceae > Alteriqipengyuania > Alteriqipengyuania lutimaris. The sequence continues at coordinate 1,202,711 of NZ_QRBB01000001.1, forward strand.
CCACGACGAGAGCGGGGTGACCTGCGAGATATCGCTGCGCGGGGGGCAGCTGCATCTGGCGTCGAGCGGCACCGATTACGAACTGGTGCCGCTGGCCAACGGCAATTTCCGCGTGCGCGATATGGATATCGAAGTGGTGTTCGACCTGACTCGGCCCGGGCCGGCGCAATCGGTCGCGGTCCATGTCGGCGGGAACACGGTCAACCGCTGCGCGCGCGTGACCGCGACCGAGCCGAGCGACGGTGCCGAGCTGTCCGACTTCGCCGGGATCTTCGCCAGCTCCGATCTCGACGCCACCTACTCGGTCGCGCCGCGCGAGGGGGTGCTGATGGTGCGCGGGCCGCGCGGGCTGGCCATCCGGCTGCGTCCCACCCATCGCGATGCCTTCGCGGCGCTCGACACCACGATCGACGTCCAGTTCCAGCGTTCGCAGGACGGCAGCGTGTCCGGTTTCCTGCTCAGTTCCGAACGCGCGTGGAACATCCCCTTTACCCGGTCGGAGTAGGGGCAGATGCCTTGCGCTTGCGAGCGCCGGGCCGGGGAGGCGGTGCCTCGCCGCCCGTCTGCAGGGTCCAGAGCCAGGCATAGATCCCGCCCCTTGCGACGAGTTCGTCGTGCGTGCCCGTTTCCGCCACGCGTCCCCGGTCCATCACCACGATCCTGGTGGCGTTGCGGATCGTGGCGAGCCGGTGGGTGACGACCACCAGCGTCTTGTCGGGCGCCAGATCGTCGATCGTGCGGCGGATCATGTCTTCGGTCTCGTAATCGAGATGCGAGGTGATCTCGTCCAGCAGCAGCACGGGCGATCCGCGCAGGATCGTCCGCGCGATCGCCACGCGCTGGCGTTCGCCGCCCGAAAGGTGCCCGCCGCGCTCGCCCACCTGCGCGTCGAGGCTGTCGGGCGGCCGCTCGAGCAGGTCCGCCGCGCCCGCCTGCTCCATTGCCGCCCGCAGCGCATTGTCGTCCGCGTCGGGGTCGCCGTAGCGCAGGTTGTCGCGGATGGTGCCTTCGAAGAGATAGGTCTCCTGCGAGACGAGACTGATCGCCTTGCGCAGGTCCGGCAAGGAGAGATCGCGCAGGTCCACGCCGTCGAGCGTGATGCGCCCGCCGTCCGCTTCGTAGAGGCGCGCCATCAGCCGCAGCAGCGTGCTCTTGCCCGATCCGGTGCGCCCGACGATGGCGACCATTTCCCCGCGGCCGACCTCGAACGAGATGTCCCGCAGCACTTCGCGCGTTTCGTCATAGGCGAAGGAGACATCCTCCAGCGCCAGCCGCCCGCCGATATCGCCCGCTGGAAGGCGCTGCGTGCCGCCGACGATCAGCGGCTGATGGTCGAGCACTCCGGCGATCCGTCCGGCCGCATCGGTCGCTTCCTGATAGGTGCCCATCAGGCCCTGCAGATCGGCAACCGCGGCAAGCAGGTTGGGGTAGAGATACAGGATGCGCGCGAACTGTCCGCTCGTGATGCGACCGCTGCGGACGAGGCCGCCGCCCTGCGCCGTCACCAGTGCGAATGCGCCCGCGCCGATCGCCTGGGTAAGCAGGCCCGAGGTCGTGGCGAGCGAGAAGGCGTCGAAATTCGCGTCGTTCATGCGCTGCCCCGCCTTGCGCAGCCGGGCCGCCACGCGCGGTTCGGCCTGGAACAGCTTGATATCGGTAATGCCCGCAAGCAGCGACTCGAGCGCCTGGCTGTAATCGCCGCGCATCGAACCTGCCTCCGCGTAGCGCGCAGCGAGCCGCGAGCCGAGCACCATGGAGGGCGCTGCCAGCAGCGCCAGCGGTGCCGCCGCGATCAGCGTGAAACGGGGGGATACACGGACCAGCGTGAACGCGGCGAAACCGCCGGTCATCGCCTTCTCGATCAGCTGGTCGGGCAATTGCTCGATCAGGTTGCTGACGCGCTGCGTATCTTCGGTGATCAGGTTGAGCAGGTGCCCGGTGCCGTGTTCGTCGAAGAAGGCGAGGTCCTGCTCCGCAATCGAGTCGATCAGTGCGGTGCGCAGCTCGTCGCGAAATTCGAGGGCGGTCTGCCGCCAGGCTCGCCGCCGCGCATTCTGCGCGACCAGTTCCACCCCGGTCACGCTGCCCGCGGCCAGCAAAGCGCGCCCGCCGCGCTTGCCCGACTGGGTGCGGGCGGCGTCGACCGTGCCGACGAAGAGATTGCCCTGGAGAAGGTGCAGCCCGTGCGCGACTGTCGTGAGCGCGACCGGCTTGACCAGACCGCGCGCCGTGAACCGCCCGGCCTTGAGGACACGCCGCAGCGCCCGTCGCGGCGAAGGCGGCGCAAGCGGCATGCGCGTGGGCACGCGACGCGATCCGCTCATGCGCTCGTCTGCAGGAGAAACGTCATGTCGCCCGGTCCTGCCCCCCGGTCATGTCGGCCCATCAGAACACGGATGGTCGTGTCCGCAGCGCGCGGCCTGAGAACGGGTCGCCCAACGGCCTTCAGCTCTTCGTGGACTTGCGCGTCGAGGAGGTGCTTTCTTCCGCCTCTTCTTCGTCCACCTTCGGCTTGGTCAGTCCGAGATGTTCGGTCAGGTGCCGGCCCGACTGCGCCTTGACCAGCGAATTGGCGGATACCAGCGCAAGTCCGGGCAGGCCGAACATGGTGCGGGCTGCGAGACCCACGACAAGGTGCAGGCCGCCCTGCTTCAGATTGCCCCGCACGAGATGCGCGCCACCGGGCACAAGTGCCTCGCCGGCGTAGGATGTGGCAAGCTGTACGGCCTCAGTCTGTTCGTCCTTCATATCGGGCTCCTGTAGTGGTCCAGTCGTTTATTCTTTTGATACTAGATAGTCGAAGTCGAGTCTATCCGAATTGGGCTGCGATCGATAGAAAATCTCCAAGACGAGCAATGACTTGTACTAATCCCATGTAAGCAAGGACGGAATCTGCGCTGGCTCGACTATTCTTAGGAGCTGGTAACCAATTCCCGACAGGCCCTGATACAGCGAAGGGTCGAAGAAATCGGCGCCCGCGACTCCGGAAAGCGAGAAGTGTCCGGCATTCTCGGCCCGGTCGAGCACTTCACCTGCGACGGCCAATGCTGCCCCGCCGTGCCCCGTCGCGAGAAGCAATTCGGTCCGCGCCATCGTCCCGCAGCACAGTCCGTCCTTGGCGAGCGGCGGGGCATCGATATTGCGCGAGAGCGCGAGCGCAATGTCGTCTTGGTGATCTCCCGCACGCTCCAGCGCGAGACGGGTGAGACCGATGCCGAGGGCGCCGTGGCACCAGGTGTTCATGAAACTGGCCGGTGCCTCCGCGCCTTCGCGCAGGTCGCGCCAGTTGCGCGCATCGCGATCGATGAAGGCGCTTTCGAATGCGATCGCCTTGTCTGCCACGCAGCCGAAGCGTTCGTCACCGGTTGCGGCGGCGAGGCGCACCAGCGCCAAAGCTACACCGGAGGCGCCATGCGACAGGCCTGTGGTCGGCGGGTAGGAACCGCTCGCCCAGCCGCAGCCGCCCGGCATGTCCTGCATGGTGGCAAGCAGATGTTCGCCGCACATCCGCGCGCGGTCGAGCACCGATCGATCTCCGGTCGCCTCGTAAAGCGGCAGCAGCCCCAGCAGTGTGCCGGCACTGCCCGACATCGCGTCATGTTCGCGGTCGCCGGCAATGGCATCGGCATCGATCAGCCGCGCCGTGGCGAGCGCATCCTCGAACAGGTCGGGGGCGTCGAGCAACTGCGCGCAGCGCGTCAGCGCGTAGACGATCGATCCGATCCCGGTCGCGCCGCCGATGGTGTGGCCGCTGTCGATGAAGCTCTGCAATGTCCGAGGCTGCGCGCTCCGGCGAAGGGGAAGCAGCGCTGAGAGCGCCAGGTCCCGCTGCTCGCCGGTGACGCGCGACAGGGCTGCCAGGAAGAGTGCGACACCCGCCTGCCCGCCGTAAAGGTCGAGCCGGAGCGGGCGGAGCTCGTAGCGATTGGAATTGGCGAGGATCTGCGGCGCGATCCATGTGACGCTGCCGTTCGCCGCGTGGATTGCGCGATCCGCCAGTTGCCGGCCGATGGCGCTTGCCGCAGCCTGCGCGCGTTCGCGCGTCATCGGGCGCGTTCGGCTCGGCGCAGGCGTTGCGAATGCGGGCGGATCGTGCGCTTGCGCGCTCGCCATCACGAGCGAGGCGCGCACGATCTCGCTCTGCAGCGCAAGGTCGGCCTCGTCCATCCGCCTCAGCCGGTCCGCTATCCGCTCGATCGCCGCCCGCGGGAAGGCGTCCCGGATCGGATCGGCATCGGGCAGCGGCAGGGCGGTCGAACCGGCTGCGAAGGTAAAGAGCGGGATATCCTGCCGTTCGAGCGCGGCGCGTTCGGCCTCCAGCAGTCGGCGAAAGGCGCGCTTGCCGGGTTGGGTGAGGTAGAAGCGCGCCATCACCTCCATCTCGATGCTGCGATCGACGCCGCAGCGCATCGACCTGGGTGCGCCGAGCCGCTTGAGCATCAGGCCATAGAGCCGCGTGGGATGAAACACGACGCGCAATGTTTCGCCGCGCATCGCGTCGATCCCTCCGCCGGGCGCCAGCAAGGCATCGCGGCGTTCGACGAGCGCGCGGTACGTCTCCTCGAAACCCTCGACGACAGGCTCGACATGATCCCCGACATGGAGCGGCTTGCCGTCGAGGAACGGCAGGTGGTGGATGCTCTCGACCACGATCGCTTCGTGATGAAGCGTCATCGCGTCGGTGTTGATCGCGCGCCAGCGTCGCCGCACATAGGACGTCACCTGCTCGGCATGGGCGCCGAGCCCGCTGATATCGACGACCCGGCCATCGCCGCCCGCTTCCCACACGGGCAGGAGGCCGGCCCGCAGAACGCTGTTGAACAGCAGATCCTGTGCCTGCCCGCTCGCCGCAGAGGCGCCAGAGCTGCCGCCATCTTCGGGTCGGATCAGCGGATGCATCAGCGTTTCCATGTCGATCAGCACGGGGAAGGCCCCCTGCGCGACGACATTTTCGTGAAAGCAGTCCGATGCCTCGAGCGTGTAGAGCAGGGCGAGCAGGTTGCCTGCGCGCCGGTAGTAGGCGGCGGCCTGCCCGGCGTCGTCGAGCGGGCCGTGCTCGGCGATCTCGACCCAGCCGCGATCGCCCCGGTCGAGGACCGCGAGCGACCGGAATTCGCCTGCCTCGCCATCGAGCGAGGCGAGCAGGGCGAACCAGCGCGCCTCGATCCCGACCGAGCGTGGCTTGTACGCCAGGCGCAGGCCTCCCGTGAAACGCATGATCGCGACCGAACGACCGTGATTATGCGCGTCCGACAGCGACGGCTCGATCGCTTCGACACGCGCGTCCGCATCCGTGCCGAAGGTCGCCGCAATCGCCTCGCGATCCTCCGCCACTTCGCGCGCCATCGTGCCCACATGCCCGACCCACTGCTGGCAGGTGATCGCCAGCAGGCGGGCGAGCGCGGCATGCTCTTCGCACAGCGTCACGAGCCCGCCGGCCGCCATGCGGGCGCAAAAGGCGTCGAACCGCTCGGTCCCCGGCCCCGGGTGGGCGCTGCGGAAGGCGGCGAACTCGACCTGCAGGACCGGAGCGCCAAGATAGCTCAGCTTCACGAACAGATCGTCGATCAGCCTCGAAGCGGCTGGTGGTGCGAAGACCTCGCGCCATTGCGAGGGCAGCTGCTCGATGGCGGCGTCCACGAAGCCTGCGAAGACCGGACCGAACGGGTGGGCGCAGGCTTCGTCGAACCGCGTTTCGCCCCGGTCGAGCGCGTCGGCGAGGAAGCCGGCCCAGTCGGGCAGCTGCGCCAGCGATCCCTCGCCGAGCCTGCGGACCAGCGCGTCCTCGCCCGGCAGGTCGAGCCAGTCGAGCCGGGTCCGGAAGGCATCCTCGTCCCCCTGCGCCACCCTGTCCTTCCACCGATCGAGCCTCGCCCGGCCGAGCTCCAGCGATTCTGCGCTGTCCGCAGCCTGCCAGTCGGGGCCGAAGCGCTCGCCCAGCGGCGCGGCGCGCGCGGCGATGCGGTGGATCGCGGGATCCACGCGCTATTTTCGCGCCGCGGGATGGACCACGCCTTCCCTGACCAGACGCCGCGCGAGGACGAGGGCTTCGCGCTCGCCAAGTCCGGGAAGGTCCTGCGGCGACCAGTCGCGCCGGGCGGCCACGAAGGCGATCGCCTCGGCGATCTTGGCGGGTCCGCGCAGGATGCCGCCGCTATAGATCAGCGCAGGTTGGCCGGTGTCCCCTTCCGCCACGCAGATCACGCCCTCGCGCCGGGTGAGCGCGGTATCCTTCCCCAGCGGCACGTCTTCGGCCAGCAGACCCTCGCGGGGCAGCGGCGCCGCGTCGGTCATGGTGCGCGCGAGCGCGGCGCGGCCACCGCCGAGAGTGATCCAAGACGGCAGCGCCTCCACCCGCTCCGCCAGCGCATCTTCCATGCCCGGCGGCGTGTCGAGGAAGCCGAGCGGCAGGGACTCGCGATAGCGCGGGTCGCTTCGCGCAGCCTCCATCGCCGCCGAAAGAAAATCGAGCCAGGTCGTCACCTTTACGCCGATGGTCAGGTGAAGCGATCGCTCGTCGGTCGCACGCGCGGCGTGGATGTGACCGCGCGGGATATAGAGCGTCTGACCCGCGGCGAGCGTCCCTGTCCAGCGCGGATCGGGAAGCTGTGCCGGATCGATTGCCATATGCTCGTCCGCCAGCGGCATCGCGCGCGCTTCGCCCCACAGGCTCCATTCCTTGCTGCCTTCGAGCTGGAGGACGAACACGTCCATCACATCGAAATGCGGGTCAAACCCTCGCGTCCCTGCGGGCGTGAGGTAGAGATTGGCGTCGACCGGGTGATGGATATCGGCGTGCAGCGCGGCGCAATAGCGTGCCACCGGCTCCCAGAACCGGGCCACGTCGTTGAGGACGATCGAATAGCCGTCGTGCCAGGCCGCGCGGACCTGATAGCTGCGCGGGCGGCCCCGATCGTCCATCCAGTTCACGTCGTAGTGGCGGCTTTCCCTGACCAGCATGATGTCGCGCGGCGGGTGAAGCTCGGCAAAATGGAGCAGGCGATCGACGTCGCCGGTCGCCATGAGCCCGTCGAAGCGGTCCGGCGCACCGTCGATCACGACCGGCTCCTTCCCCCAGTGGCGGCTGACGAAGTCGTCGCGATCCATCGCGCCGAGCAGCGCAGCAAGGCCGGCTGGCGCGGGTGCTTCGCACGTCAGGCCCATGGGTCCGCCGCGCGATCATAGACCACGGGCACCATCGGCCCATCGGCGGGGGCATCGTGGGCCAGCCCGGCGAGCGATATTGCGCGGCTGTTCGCGCGAACCTGCGCGATCTGCGGGTAGGGCGCGACCGCCGGACCTTCCGGAGGATCGACGACGACCCGCACTCCGTCGGCGACATAGAGGATGACCACCGCCTCGCGCGGCACGGGCGCGCTGTGCGCGAAGGTCGCGTGCATCGTCCACGCCGCGTGGAAGGCGACATCGCCTGCCTTCAGCGCGTCGTAGGTGGTCAGGCGATAGCCCTGGTGGACGAGGCTCTTTTCGAAATGCCGCATCGCGGGTTCGCCGCCGGGCGACAGGCCGAGGAAGCCATCGCGGTGCGATCCCGAAGCATAGGTCATCGGAGAGCTTTCGGGGCTCATGTCGTTGAGCGCGATCCACGCGGTGACCATTTTCTGCGGTGCCAGCGGCGTGAACAGCCCGTCCTGATGCCACGGCGTGCCCGCGCCGCCCGCGCCCTTGAAATAGGACTGGTCGCGGAACAGCCGGACGCGCGGTTCATCGAGCAGCGCGGCGGCGATCCGGGCGAGGCGCGGCGCCATGATCAGCTGCCGCGCGTCCTTGTCCAGCGTCCAAAGATTGTTGACGAACTGCCAGTTGTTGGCCGAGGCGCCGACATCGTCGTGCAGGGCATGATCGCTGTCGAGATTGTCGGCCACCACCCGCCCGATGACGTCGCGATAGGTCGCCAGCTCGTCCGCATCGAGCACGCCCGACAACGCGACATGTCCGTCGCGCGCAAAGCGATCGAGATCGTCCTGTGCCAGCGGGTAGGGTGTGTCGACCGGCGGCATGGCCGACGTGGCTCTGGGTGAAACGGCTGCGGTCATTGCGGTACTCCCGAAACGCGCGGCGGGGCCGGGAAGACGACCGGATTGGCGTCGCTCCGCGCGCGATCGCCGGGTTCGAGCTCGGCGAAATAATGCGCGCGCATCGCGGCGCGGAAGGGCGCGCCATCGTCTGCCGAAATGCGCGCTCCGTCGGCATAGAAGCAGATCGCGATCGCCTCGCGCATCGCGTCGCTCGTGTTGGCGCCGCCGCAATGCAGCGTGCGGGCGAGATGGAAGGATATGTCGCCGGGCTCCATCGCGCCGGTGGTCACCGCCCGTGCGGGCGGGCCTGCGCCGTCCCGGGTCTCCGGCGCGGCGAAGCCGAGCATCCCCATCGTCGCATCGACGGGGAGGAGCGGGATCCACGCGGTCACCACCTGGGGCGTATCGACGGGAAGGAAGGCGTCGTCGCGATGCCACGGCGTCGGGGCACCGCCCGCAGGCTTGAAGAAGCCGCAAAAATGCAGGAGCCGCACGGCGTCCACACCCAGTAGGTCCGCCGCCATCGCCCCGATCCGCTCCCCGGTGACGAAGGCCCTGACCTCCTCGGGCGCGTCGGTCAGCTTGAACGTCGGCGAGGTCGTGCTCGCTCCCGTCGCGCGCGCGCCGTCGTCCATCGCCTCGATACGCGCCATGACATAGTCGCGCAGCGCGGGGCGGTGCGCTGCGATCCAGCGCGGGTCGATGGCGCTGCGAAGAACCACGAAACCGTCGCGCTCGATCGCGCCTCTGACCGATGCGGCTTGCGAGCGCGGCGCGAGATCGCTCGCCGCGTTCATGGCGCCACCGCATCGAGCGCGCGCAGCACGGTCGCGGTGGTGAATGCGCGCCGATGGTCGAGGCTGGTGATGGTGAAGGTCATCGCGAGCAGATCGTCGAGCGATTGCGGCGCCTGCGAAAGCCCGGTCCATTGCCGCCATCCTGCCTCCTCGGGCGCGATCCGGTCCGGGCGCGGGACGCGCAGTCTGGCCGAGGCGGGCCAGCTGCCGTTCCCGGCCTGCCCGGTTGCCAGCATGGCGATCGCAGCATCGGGCACGTGCCGGCCGCAGCGTGCGAGGATGCGGATGCATTGCGCGAGCGCGAAAGCGGGCGGTTCGTCCATCATCAGCAGGACATCGATCCGGGTGCGTGCGAAAGCGATCGCCGCGTCGGCAGCCTCGCCCGGGCCGAGCGCATCGACCGCCTCGGCGCTCGCATAGCCGGGATCGAACCACCAGTAGCTCGGCCAGTGGCCATCGGCGGCCTGCATGGCCGGCAGGCTCGCGCGCGCCGCTTCGCCGACGGGGCCGGGCAGGGCCGCCGCGGCGGCGGTGACGCAGACATGGGGTCGGACCCAGCCCCTGAAATCGACCGTGGCGGGCAGGCCGACATAGTCGCGCGGGGCGCTCTGGCTGGCGTAGGTCGCGATGCCTTCGCCCTGGCGGACATGCGATGCGAGGAACTCGTATCCGTGCGCTGCCTCGCCGCTCGCGCCCTCGCCGATGGCGTGCGCCAGCCGCAATGCCCAGATCGTGCTGTCGGCATCGGGCGGGGTCGCGGCGTTGTAACCCCAGCCGCCGCCGAGCTTCTGCGCGCTCCTGAGATGGTTCCAGCCGCGCCGTGCGGCGGCTTCTTCCTCGGCATCGCCGGTGGTGGCGAGGGCGCCTGCGACATAGGCGGTGACCCAGTCGTTGCTTTCGCCTGCCGGAAGGAAGAAGTCGTGCCAGGTGCCGTCTTCGCGCTGTGCGGCGAGCAGGAAATCGCGCGCATGCTCTCTCGCCACCGCGAGCGAGGCCGGGCGGATGTCAGGCTGCGACAGCATCGGAGGTCGCCGTGTCGTTGCCCTGGGCGAGATCGCGGATCGCGATGCCGTAGTAGGCCTTGCCTTCGGTGCTGCCGTCGCCCTGAAACACGAGCTTCAGATGGCTGAGGCCCCGCAGCAGGGCGACCGGACGCGTATCGAGCGTCACCACTTCGTGCCCCGGCCATTCGAGCAGCGCGTCGCGTTTCTCCGGGACGAGCGCGCCCTCGGCGGCGAACACGTCGAGCTGGCCCTGCCAGCGCGGCTCGCGGTGGGGCTGGCGCGCCCAGCTCGAGGCCGTGAAGCCGGGCTCGATCCCGATCCGCGGGAGGGCGGTGTGGGCGATGTCGAAATGCAGCCCGACGAAATCCGCGTGCGGGCGCAACGCCTCCACCAGCACCGCGACGTGCGACACATCGCCGTCCCACCCGATCGCGCGGGCGAGCCTGGGCAGCGCCTCGGGAGCGAGGTCGAAGACGCACAGCCGCACCGCCGGGATGGCGCGCGCCGACATCAGGCCGATCTGCAGATCGTCCGCCCCGCCGCAACAGTCGAGGCCAGCCTCCAGCCGGGCGCGCGTGGGGTCGGGGAGGGGCGTGCCCAGCGCCGCCGGGATCGCCCGGTCGACCAGCCACTCGCGCGTGCGCATGGGATCGTGGCCGCCGGGGAAATAGCCGAACATGAGATTGGGCAGCATCTGCGGGGCGCTTGCCTGGTCGAATTCGAGCCAGATGCGCGTCAGGTCGGCGCCGGGGCTGGCGGATGTCGCGGACCAGAGTTCGAGAAAGGAGCGGATATTGTCCCACACGGGACCGGTCGGCGCAGCGATGCCCGCAGTCCTGCCGGCGAGCCATTCGAGCGCGGCGGGGTTGAGGTTGAGCGCACAGTCGGTCGGCCCGTTGCGGTCGCCGAGCCGGGTTTCGAAGCCGAGGAACTCGGAGGTCGAGGCGGGAATGAAGCGAAGGAACTGCCGGAGCCAGTGGTCGTGCTCGACCGGCGTGAGAGTGCGGTCGAGATGAGAGGCAATCTCCGGCCAAAAGACGTCGAAACTGGCCACCAGTCCCCTTCCGCGACCATTCAGTCAGAGCAATGCAAGGGCAGCAGCCATTGCAGTCTTTTCGATCCTGCGGGCCAGAACTCTACGTTCTGCCGCCGGTATGCCTGGAGCACGGCGGCGACCGGAGACCGGCCGCCGCTGCTTCAGGTCATCAGCACGCCTTGTTGCAGTTGGCGCCCCACGAGCTTGCGCCTTCGGCAAGCTGGACGAGCTGATCGTCGCTCAGCTCCTGCTCCATTGCGGCGTTCATACGCTCTTCTTCGAGAGCCTTGAGACTATTGGCTTCCTTATTGATCATGGCGTAAACCTCCAGCAATTGTGGAAAGTGACAGCACGTCTTGTACTGCATTGTCGCCGAAATGTTTTCCGACAAAGCAAAACTGCATCCAACACTTGTACGAGTCAACAAGAATCGAAGTCATTTATGGGCAGATATAATTACCTAACGAAATGAAAATGATACTAGACGTTGAATTCCCGAGGCTTATTTTTGCGCCATACAAGGTATGTTTATGAAATCGAAGAGGTCTCTTCTATAGGTCAGAGAGAATCGACGAAGAGTTCGCTCAGAAGCGGTGTCGCGAACAGGCCGGCGCTGTCGTACTTGGCCATTGTCCGGACGACGTAATTCCAGTCGCTGGTCGCATCGCGGCCATCGGAAAATGCCTCGCGCATCATCGCGAAGAACTCGCCATTGGTCCATGCGCCGCCCTTTTCCGTATAGGCCCAGCCTTTCGACCATTCGGGCATCAGGCGATACTCGGGCGCGGGGAAGCGCTGCACGAACCAGTCTTCCAGCTCGGAATAGAAGTCGTTCTCGTATTTCGTGCCGGGCAGCGTCAGGACATCGAACCAGACCGCGCAGTCCCACCCGTTCGACCTGGCGTCCTCGTCGCAGGTCAGGGCAGAGATCAGCGGCGTCTGAGCATCGCCCCCGCCGGGTGTGACGATGTGCGAGGGATCGTCGAGGCCGGTCACCCGGATCTCCAGCGGAGCATTGACCGGGTACCGGCCCTTCGCCTGGTAGGCGTGAAGCATGTCGTTGAACTGCACGGCGAAGTCGTGGACCGACTGCTGCACGTCGGCGCGCTTCATCTGGATCGCATAGCCGTTGGCGGTGACGCGCAGGGTCTCGTCCTTGATGTAGAGCAGCGTGTTCATGGACGCGCCCCACAGGTCGCTGAGGCCGTTCTTGCTCAGTTCGAACTTGGTGAAGGTGGCGAACGCTTTCTCGAAATCCGGTGTCAGGCTGGGCAGGCCCGAGGTGAGGGCCTTGAGAAGCGTGGTCACGATCGTCGGCAGATTGTCCGAGAAGGGGTAGTTGTAGGGCGCCGTGACCAGCTTCGATCCCGCTGGCTGCGTCGGCATCGCGGTCCAGACCTTGAGCCACGGCTCGTCGGTGAAGGGATACCAGATCGCTTCGACCCGGCCCGACTGCTCCAGAAAGGAATCGAGGCTGTCGGGTGTCTCGACCGAGGTTATCGGCGGGGCGAAAAGGTCCTGCCAGTGGATGTCCATCCGGCTCTGGCAGCGCAGGTTGTAATTCTCGATCACCTGCAGCGTCGCGCTCACGATCGTGAGGCGTCCGGCATGGACGAGCAGTGCATCGGTCTCCGCACTGCCGCGCTCGAACGTCTTGACCGCGTACGTACCGCTGTCGTCCGAGACGACCGCATCGAACGAAACGATCTGGTTGCTCAGCGAACCATAGGCGGTGTCGAAATTCTCGTTGTCGTTGGGGATCGCGGTGCCGTGACCGTCGATCGCGAGGACGCCGCCGACCGTCAGGTTGCCCGGCGCAGGCGTGTGCGCGAAGCTGTATCCGTTCGCCGTGCCGCTGCCGCCCGACTGCTGCTGCAGAAAGGTGAGCAGCGCGTCCATCGTCACGCCGGCGCCCGCCTTGACCATCGGGGGCTTGCCCGTGCTCGCCGGGATCATCTCCAGCGAGGTGAGGCTCTTGGTCATGTCCATGATGATCAGATCGGCCATCGGCTTCGTCTCTTCGCCGATCGTGAGCGGGGACCAGCCATGGCGGCAGCCGCGCGGGCGAACCTGCCATGGGGGACTCTGGTCTTTCGCCCAGTTGCAGACCTGCGCGACTTCGTCCGCATCGGCCGGCTCGCAGGTATACAGGTCGTCGACGACGATGGTTTGCGACCAGTTGCGGTAGGTTCGCGAATGAAGCTTGATGTTCCTGGGCCAGCCATCGGGCTTCGTCGTCATGGAGTATCTCCCCGCGCGCCCGACCGAGCCAATTCGAGTCGGTTCTACTTCAGCGTGCCATTTGTGATCAAAATCCGAGGGGGCGCAATAAGGTAAAACACAGATCTATAAGTGGCCGAGTCGCGCGCGAGAGAGGTTAAAAGCGTATTTATACAAAAGCGCTTTGTTTTATATTCATTTCGATTGAAGCGGAAAAAAGTGATTGCCGAGATTTTCTGCACGCCAGAAATCGGCGCAAGCGCAAATCGTCGCGCGTGGCCGAGTCGGTCATCGACCAGCGACATAGGCCAGTCGATCTGTGTCGATAGACGCCGGGCCGCGTTCTGATAGGTTCGACCAATGGTGGAGGGAAACCGATCAATGCTCGAACTGGACCACGTCACTCACGTCTATCCCAATGGCACGCGCGCGCTCGACGACGTGACGCTGTCGATTCCTAAGGGGATGTTCGGCCTGCTCGGCCCCAATGGCGCCGGAAAGTCGACGCTGATGCGCACGGTCGCGACGCTGCAGACGCCGACCGAGGGCAGCATCCGCTTCGGCGAGATCGACGTTCTCCAGAACCCCGAGGCGCTGCGCGAAGAGCTTGGCTATCTGCCGCAGGATTTCGGCGTCTACCCGCGCGTTTCAGCCTATGACATGCTCGACCACATGGCGGTGCTCAAGGGCATTTCCTCGGCCAGCGACCGCAAGGCGACGGTCGAGACGCTGCTCAACCAGACCAACCTGTGGGGCGTGCGCAAGAAGGCGATCGCGGGCTTCTCGGGCGGGATGCGGCAGCGCTTCGGCATCGCCCAGGCGCTGATCGGCAATCCCAGCCTGATCATCGTCGACGAGCCTACCGCTGGCCTCGACCCCGAAGAACGCAACCGCTTCCTCAACCTGCTGGCCGAGATCGGCGAGAACGTGGTCGTGATCCTGTCGACCCACATCGTGGAGGATGTCGCCGACCTGTGCCCGCGCATGGCGGTGCTGATCGACGGGAAGATCAGCCTGCAAGGCGCGCCGAAGGATCTGATCGCGCAGACCCGCGGCACAGTGTGGGCGAAGACGATCGATCGCGGCGAGCTGGACGAGATGCGCGCGCAGCATGAAGTGATCTCGACCCGGCTCTTCGCGGGCCAGACGATCATCCACGTGCTGTCCGACGGCGCGCCGGGGCCCGGATTCACGACGGTCGATGGCGGGCTGGAGGATGTCTATTTCTCCACCCTCGCCACCGCGCGCCGCCCGGCCGCGTCCGCCGACGTCGCAGCCTGAGGGGGGAAGACGCGATGTTCGGCAAGATCACGCTTTTCGAGCTGCGATACCAGCTGCGCAACCCGGTGTTCTGGGTCGCGGCGGTTATCTTCTTCCTGCTGACCTATGGCGCGATGGCGAGCGACGACATCACCATCGGCGGGGGCGGCAATGTCAATCTCAACGCGCCCGTCGCGATCGTCACCACCCATCTGGTGCTGACGATATTCTTCATGTTCGTGACGACCGCCTTCGTCGCCAATGTGATCGTGCGCGACGAGGAAAGCGGCTTCGGGCCGCTGATCCGATCCACCCGCGTGAGCAAGTTCAGCTACCTCTTCGGGCGCTTTACCGGCGCCTTCATCGCCGCCGCGCTCGCCTTCCTCGTCGTGCCGCTGGGCATCTGGCTGGGGTCGCTGATGCCGTGGCTCGATCCCGAGACTCTCGGCGCCAACCGCTTCGCCTACTATGCGGTCGCCTATCTGGTATTCGCACTGCCGGGCATCTTCCTCACCAGCGCGCTGTTCTTCGCGATCGCGACCATGACCCGCTCGATGATGTACACCTATGTGGGCGTCGTCCTGTTCCTGGTGCTGTATATCGTGCTCAACGGCGTGATCGCCTCGCAGCCCGAATGGCGCGAGACGGCGAGCGTGATCGAGCCCTTCGGCATCGCCGCCTTCAGCGATGCAATCCGTTACTGGACGGCCGCCGAATCCAACACGCGGATTCCGCCGCTGACCGGTCCGCTGCTGCTCAACCGGGCGATCTGGCTGGGCGTCGCCTTTGCCATGCTGGCGCTCGCCTACTGGCGGTTCCGCTTCGCGAGCAAGGCGGTGTCCGCCCGCAAGGCGCGCAAGGCCGCGAAGAAGCAGGCGAAGCTGGCGCGCAAGCAGCCGACGCTGGTCGAGACGCTGCCCGATGCCACGCCCGAGAAGGCCGGCTGGGCGCGCGGCTGGGCGCGCACGAAGTTCGAAATGGGGCAGGTGGTGCGCAGTCCGGCCTTCTTCGTCCTGCTGCTGCTCGGCCTGTTCAACGCCTTCGGCGGGCTTTATTTCGGCAACGAGATCTACGGCACGCCCGCGCGGCCGCTCACCTTCTCGCTGATCGAGCCGCTGATCGGCAGCTTCGTGATCATCCCGATCATCATCGCGATCTATTACGGCGGCGAGCTGGTGTGGCGCGATCGCGACAGGAAATTCCACGAGATCATCGATTCCACGTCGGTGCCGGGCTGGTCCTACCTCGTTCCCAAGACCATCGCGGTCGCCTTCGTCCTGATCGCCACCCTGCTGGTGTCGGTGCTGGCGGCGATGCTGATCCAGACGCTGCGTGGCTATACCGATTACGAGGTCGGCAAGTACCTCGCCTGGTATGTGCTGCCGATGGCGGTCGACATGGTCCTGATCGCGATCCTCGCGGTGTTCGTGCAGGCGCTGAGCCCCAACAAATATGTAGGGTGGGGGATCATGGTGCTGTTCCTGATCGGCACCTTCGTGCTCGCCAGCCTGGGCCTCGAACATCCGCTGTTCCTTTACGGCGATACGGGCGAATTGCGGGTTTCCGACATCAATGGCGCGAATGTGGGCTGGGCGACGGGCTGGTGGCTGCGGCTCTACTGGGGCGCGATCGCGCTTGCCCTTGCGGTGCTGGCGCACATGCTCTGGCGTCGTGGCGCGGATGCGGCACTCTTGCCCCGCATCAGGCAGATGCCGCGCCGGCTCGGCTCGGCATCGGGGGCGGTCCTCGCGGGCGCGCTGATCGTCGCGGCGGTGACGGGCGGATACATCTACCACCAGATGAACGTCGTCGGCGAATACACCACCGGCGACGATGTCGAGGCGATGCTCGCCGCCTACGAGAAGAAGTACCTGCAATACGAAACGCTGGCCCAGCCCGCGGCGAGCGACATGCGCCTGACCGTCGATCTCTATCCCGAAGAAACGCGGATGGAAGCGCGCGGACGGGTCGCTTTCGTCAATGATACCGACCGGCCGATCGAGCAGCTGCACCTGCGCCTGACCGATCCCAATGCCGAGATCCGCGCGATCGAGATGGATGGTGCGACGCTGGAAATGGACGACGCCGAAAACCGCTACCGCATCTATCGCTTCGATACGCCGCTGGCCCCGGGCGAGGAAGGCGTGTTCACCTTCGCCACCCGCAGGTGGCAGCAGGCCATGCGCGCGCAGGGCGACGATACGCGGCTGGTGGAGAACGGCACGTTCCTCAACAACAGCGAGTTCGTGCCGCAGATCGGCATGGACCGCGCGGGCCTGCTCACCGATCGCGCCACGCGCCGCAAGTACGACCTGCCGGCCGAACTGCGCCCCGC
Organism: Alteriqipengyuania lutimaris; assembly: GCF_003363135.1. Lineage (NCBI taxonomy): Bacteria > Pseudomonadati > Pseudomonadota > Alphaproteobacteria > Sphingomonadales > Erythrobacteraceae > Alteriqipengyuania > Alteriqipengyuania lutimaris. The sequence goes on from NZ_QRBB01000001.1 coordinate 1,219,399, forward strand.
CAAGCTGGAGGACGAGAGCGCGCGCCAGCGCAACTATGTCGGCAATGCCCCGTGGGTCACGTCGGACATCACGGTGTCGACCGTGGCGGGCCAGACGCCGATCGCGCCGGGCCGCCGCGTGTCGGACGTGGTCGAGGGCGACAGGCGGATCGCGCGCTTCGTCTCGCAGCAGCCGATCCTCGCGTTCTTCTCGATCCAGTCGGCGGATTACGAAGTCGCGCGGCGCCAGCACGGCGACGTGACGCTCGAAATCTATCACTACCCCAGCCACGACTTCAACGTGGAGCGGATGCTCGACGCGATGGAAGTGGGCCTCGACTATTACGAGGCGAATTTCGGCGAGTACCAGTTCGACTATGCGCGGATCATCGAATTCCCGGGCTATGCCAGCTTCGCGCAGGCCTTTGCGGGGACGATACCCTATTCTGAGAACATGGGCTTCATCGCCGACAATGCCGATGCGGAGAACATCGACTACGTCACCTATGTCACCGCGCACGAGCTGGGCCACCAGTGGTGGGCGCACCAGCTGATCAGTTCGGACCAGCAGGGCAGCACCATGCTGGTGGAGACGTTGGCGCAATATTCCGCGCTGATGGTGATGAAGGATCTCTACGGCGAGGACCAAATCCGCCGCTTCCTCAAGTACGAGCTCGACAATTACCTGTCGGCGCGCGGCAGCGAGGCGATCGAGGAACTGCCGCTCGAACGGGTCGAGAACCAGGGCTACATCCACTACCGCAAGGGCGCGGTGGCGATGTACCTGCTGCAGGACCGGCTGGGTGAGGATCGCGTCAACGCCATGCTCGCCGGCCTCATCGATCGCTACAAGTTCCAGGGCCCGCCCTACGCCAACGCGAACGACCTGGTGGGCGGTTTCGTCTCGCTCGCCCGCAACGAGAGCGAGCGCGATCTGGTCGAGGACCTGCTGCGCCGCATCACGCTCTACGACCTCACGGCGGAGGAAGCGAACGTGCGCGAGCTGGAGGACGGCAGGTTCGAAACCGTGGTCGAGGTCGATGCGGAGAAGTTCTACGCCGATGGCGAGGGCCGCGAGCGGCAGGCGATGCTGACCGACGAGATCGAGATCGGCCTGTTTGCCGAGAAACCCGGACTGGGTGCGTTCGACCGGGACGATGTGATCTCGATGGCGCGCTATCCGGTCCGTTCGGGCACCCAGACCATCCGCGTGGTCACCGATCGTCGCCCCGCATTCGCCGGGATCGATCCCTACAACAAATATATCGACCGCAACTCGGACGACAACGTGGTCGCGACCGAATAGGCGGGCGGCTCAGCGCGGGGCGTCGGCCAGCAGGGCGAGCAGCGCGAAGCTGGCCAGCCAGTGCTCGCCCATATAGTCGCCCGTCACATGCGGCAGGGCGGCGTCGAGATGCGCGGCCGCCATCGCATGGAGCAGGTTGCGATCCTCGGCACGCAGGCAGGGCGCGATCGCGCGCAGGCACCACGCGCGGCTGAGATTGAGCCCGTCGAGATGGGCGATCTTGCCGTCGCTCCGGTCCGAAACGCTCGCGGGCTCGAGCCGCTCCACCCAGCCATTGTCGAGCACGAGTGCCGCAAACCAGCGGGCGAACTCGCTGGGCGGCAGCGCATGGCGCATCGGCATCGCGGCGCTGAGGACGGGGGAGAGGAACTCGTCGCCACCCGGCTCCCATCCGCGATAGTCGCTGCGATGGGCGAAGGCGGCGCGGGTCCATGCGTCGATCGCTCCGGCCAGCTCCGGATCGCGGTCCTCCGCCCATTCGCGCGCGAGCGTCAGCGCGAAGGCGGTGTTGTAATGCGTGCCGACGAAGACCGGATAGGTCAGCACGGCGAGGTACTGCCTGAAGGCGCTCGCGAAATGGCGCGCCAACGGTTCGAGCCGTGCGGCCCATCGCGCATCGTGGCGCGCGGCTTCGTGATGGAGGTAGAGCAGCCAGCCCCAGCCATAGGGCCGCTCGAACCCGCGCGAGGATGGCCGCTGCGCATAGGCCAGTTCCACCGCCAGCTTCTCCGGCGTGAAGCTGCTCTCGGCCAGTTCGGCGATCCGCGCGGCCTCGGGCATCTCGGGAAACAGCCGCCGCAGCGTCAGCAGCGTCCACCAGCCGTGAACGCACGAATGCCAGTCGAAGCTGCCGAAAAACACCGGATGCAGCGCGCGCGGAGGGCGGACGTCGGCGTCGCCGTCCATCACATGGTCGAGCTTGTGCGGGTATTCGCGCGCGACGTGGCCGAGTGCGGCCTGCGCGAAGCGACGGGCGGTGTCTTCGCTCAGTTCCACAGGAGGAACGCTCCCACATAGATGATCGCGACATTGCAGACCCACAGCGGGATCGCGGTCCACACCTGCTGCCGGATGACGCCGTTCTGGTCGTCTAGCTCGAGCAGCGCGGCGGGCACGATGTTGAAGTTCGCGGCCATCGGGGTCAGCAGCGTGCCACAGAAGCCCGCGAGCATTCCGACCGCGCCGATTACCGCCGGATTGCCGCCGTAGCCCTCGACCAGCAGCGGGATGCCGATAGCGGCGGCCATCACCGGGAAGGCGGCGAAGGCATTGCCCATGATCATCGTGAAGATCGCCATGCCGAGGCAGAAGACGATCACCGTCAGGAGCACGCTGCCTTCGGGGATCACCGCGCCCGCCAGACTGCCGATGATATCGCCCACGCCCGCCAGCGCGAAGACCGCGCCCAGCGCGGCGAGCATCTGCGGCAGGATCGCCGCCCAGCCGATCGAGTCGAGCAGACGGCGCCCTTCCTCGGCCGGGGCCAGTAGCGGAGGCCGCAACCACGCCATGGCGACGACGAGTGCCGCCAGCACGCCGATTGCGAACAGCAGCAGCGTCTCGCGGCGTTCCTCGAACAGGCCGGTCTCGTTCAGGGGCGTATAGTTGTAGAGCAGCGTCCCCGCGACCGCGACGAAGGGCACGATCAGCGCGGGGATGAAGAGTCTGTTGCCCTTCAGCCGCGAAAAGTTGAGCCGCTCCTCCAGCGTGGTCGTCGGCGGGGCGCTGCGGCCCAGCCCGCCGACGCCCGCAATGCCGACCAGCGCCAGCACCAGCACCCCGTTGGCGAAATCGCCGATATGGCTGCCGAACAGGAAGCTGCCCGCAAGCAGCCCCCAGAACGCCGCATTGCCCCAGCGCTTGCCGTTGCTCCGGTCGAGCGCGCTCAGCAGCGACCAGATGGCGAAGAAGATGCCCGAGAGGACATAGAGCCATTCGTAGGTGATCATGACCGGTCCTCCCCGGCACGGGGAGGGGGACCGCCACGCGCAGCGTGGGGGTGGAGGGGCACCGGATCGGAATTCGGCAAGCTAGCCCCGCCAACATCCTGCGGATGGTCCCCCTCCCCCGATGGGGGAGAAATTCGTCCAAGCCGCCGGTCCATCGCCATGATCCGGCTCGAGTGGATCAGGAAGGCGCAGATCGCGGTCGGGATCGCCCAGACCGAGAGCTGGAGCGGCGACATCGGATAGCCAGCCGCCTCGAACACCCCCTGGATCAGCAGGATCGACGCGATGGCGAAGAAGATGTCCTCGCCGAAGAACAGCCCGACATTGTCGGTCGCGGCCGACATCGCGAGCACCTTCTGCCGTTCGCCGTCGGGCAGGTCGCCGTGGGACTTCGTGGCGGCGGCCTCGGCCATCGGGGCGACCAGCGGCCGCACCGCCTGCGGGTGGCCGCCGATGTCCTTCATACCCAGTGCGGCGGTCAGCTGGCGAAATACGAGGTAGATCACCAGCAGCTTGCCCATGGTCGCGCCGCGCACGCTCTCGATCAGACCGCGCGCGCGTTGCTGCAATCCGTACCGCTCGAGCAGGCCGATCACCGGCAGGATGATCCAGGTCACGCTGATGTAGCGGTTGTCATTAAACGCCCGCCCCAGCGCCTCGATCACCGAAACCGGATCGAGCCCGGCCAGCAGCCCCGTCACGACCGCCGCGCCGACCACCACCAGCAGCGGATTGAACCTGAGCGCAAACCCGATGACGACCAGCGCAATGCCGATCAGGGGCCAGTAGTTCATGAAATCCTCCCCGAAACGGGGAGGGGGACCATGCGAAGCATGGTGGAGGGGCCGCTTCGGCCAACCATGTACCGCACCGTCTTTATCACTTCGAGGGTGCCCCTCCACCAGCCTGCGGCTGGTCCCCCTCCCCATTCTGGGGAGGATCGCCGAAACCGCCGCCGCCGGGCGTGAGGATCACGAAGGCATCGCCGGGGCGCATATCGGCCGACTCGGTCGCCGACAGGTTTTCGCGGGTGCCGTCGCCGCGCTCGACCCAGTTCCTGCCGGGCAGGGCATCGCCGCCGCCGCGAATGCCGCGCGGGGGCACGGCGCGCCGGTTGGCGAGCATGTTCGCGCGCATGTCTTCGAGGAAGGTCATCCGCCGTTCCACCCCGTCGCCGCCGACATGCGCGCCCTTGCCGCCCGAGCCGCGCCGGATCGCGAAGCGGTCGAGCCGCACGGGCAGGCGCGTTTCGAGAATTTCGGGGTCGGTCAGGCGGCTGTTGGTCATGTGGGTCTGCACCGCGCTGGTCCCGTCATGGTCGGGGCCCGCGCCCGATCCGCCCGCGATGGTCTCGTAATACTGGTGGTTCTCGTTGCCGAAGGTGAAGTTGTTCATTGTGCCCTGGCTGGGCGCGAGGCGACCGGTCGCGGCGAACAGGCAGTCGGTAACCACCTGGCTCGTCTCGACATTGCCCGCGACCACCGCCGCGCCGGGCTGCGGATTGAGCATCGAACCTTCGGGCACGACCAGCTCGACCGGGCGCAGGCACCCGTCGTTCATCGGGATCGGATCGTCGATCAGCGTCCTCAGAACGTAGAGCGCGGCGGCGCGGGTGATCGATCGCGGCGCGTTGAAATTGTTGTCCTGCTGATCGCTCGTCCCGGTGAAGTCGAACACCGCGGAGCGGTTCGCATCGTCGATCCGGATCGCGACCTTCACCTGCGCCCCGTTATCCATAGGATAGGCGAAGCTGCCGTCCTCCAGCCGCCCGAGCAGCGCGCGCACGCTTTCTTCCGCATTCGAAAGAACGTGGTCCATATAGGCCGAGACCATCTCGGCCCCGCGATCGCCCGCCGCCTGGTGGAGCAGTTCCGCGCCGCGCGTGCAGGCCGCCAGTTGCGCGCGCAGGTCGGACAGGTTGCGGTCCGGGCGCCGTGCGGGATGCTTCGCATCGGCCAGCGCTTCGCGCACCGCATCCTCGCGGAAAGTGCCTTCGTCGACCATCAGGAGGGCGTCGATCAGCACGCCTTCTTCCTCGATCGTGCGGCTTTCGGGCGGCATCGAGCCGGGCGCGATCCCGCCGATATCGGCATGGTGGCCGCGCGCCGCCACGAAGGCGTCAGGCGTGTCGCCATCGTCCGAGTAGAACACCGGGGCGATCACCGTGATATCGGGCAGGTGGGTTCCGCCGCGGAAGGGATCGTTGAGGACATAGGCATCGCCGCGCCGGATGCCGCGACCGTCCCTGGGCTCGCCATTCTCATCGAGACCGCGCACCTCGAGCACGCGTGCGACGCTTTCGCCCATGCTGCCCAGATGCACCGGGATATGCGGTGCATTGGCGATCAGCTCGCCCTGGTGGTTGAACAGCGCGCAGGAGAAATCGAGCCGCTCCTTGATATTGACCGAGGTCGCGGTGTTCTGGAGCACCACGCCCATTTCCTCGGCAATCGCCATGAAGAGGTTGTTGAAGATCTCCAGCTTCACCGGATCGACTTCAGTGCCAGCAGCGCGCTCCCGCTCCAGCGGAACCGCGCGCGTCAGGACGAGGCTGCCCTCGCGGGCGAGCGTCGCCTCCCAGCCTTCGTCCACCACCGTGGTCGATCCCGGATCGATGATCAGCGCGGGGCCGGTGACCGCCTGGCCGGACGTCAGCGCGGCCCGCTCGTGCGTCGGCCAGTCGCCCGAAGGCGTGCCGTCGGCTGGGACCGGCTCGATCGTCGCGTGTTCGAGCCCGCCCGAGGTGCCGCTGGCCTCCACGCTCAGCGCCTCGACGATGATCGCGGCCTCGCTGTCCGAATAGCCGTAGCGCTGGCGGTGCTGCACGCGGAACGCCGCGTCCATCGCGTGGGGATCGGTGCAGGCGACCGTCAGCATCGAATCGCTGCCTTCGAAGCGCAGCCGCGCGCGCGGGGTCAGCTCGATCGCATCTTCGGCTACGCCCTGCGCAGTGAGGTCGGCGCGGGCATCGGCCTCCAGCGTGGCGAGGTCGTCCGCGAAGTCGTCGTGCAGCGGGCGCACCAGGCTGACCTCGCGGATCGCCTTAACCGGCGCGAGGCCGATGCCGTAGGCCGACAGGATGCCCGCCAGCGGATGGACCAGCACGGTCTCGATCCCCAGCTCGTCCGCCACCTTGCACGCGTGCTGTCCGCCCGCCCCGCCGAAGCAGGCGAGCGCATATTCGGTCACGTCGTGCCCGCGCGCGACCGAGATCTTGCGGATCGCATTGGCCATGTTGTCGACCGCGATGGCGAGGAAACCGCGCGCGATCTCGTCGAGCGGCTTGGGCTCGGGAAGGGCGCTCGCAATTTCTTCGAGCCGGGCCTTGGAGGCTTCGGGGTCGAGCGGCTGGTCGCCATCTGGCCCGAAGACATGCGGGAAGAAGGCGGGGTCGATCCGGCCTAAGACCAAGTTGCAGTCGGTGACGGTCAGCGGGCCGCCCTTGCGGTAGCAGGCGGGCCCCGGGTCCGCGCCGCCGCTTTCGGGCCCGACGCGGAAACGCGCGCCATCGAAGGAACAGATCGAGCCGCCGCCCGCCGCCACCGTATGGATCTGCATCATCGGCGCGGCGACGCGCACGCCTGCGACGAGGTTCTCCGCCGCCAGCTCCAGCTCGCCCGCGTAATGCGCGACATCGGTGCTGGTCCCGCCCATGTCGAAGCCGATCAGCTTGCGATGGCCGAGCGGTTCTCCGGCTGCGACCATGCCGACCACGCCGCCCGCGGGGCCGGAAAGGATCGCGTCCTTGCCGCGAAAGGCGCCGACTTCGGCGAGGCCGCCGTTCGACTGCATGAAGCGCAGCCGCTCGACCGGCGGCAGGCCTTTCTGCAGGCCGTCGGTATAGCGCTTGAGGACGGGCGAGAGATACGCGTCGACCACCGTGGTATCCCCGCGCGGCACGTATTTGATCAGCGGCGCGACCTCGTGGCTGACGCTGACCTGCGCGAAGCCGAGATCGCGCGCGATTTCGGCCAGCCGCGCCTCGTGCGCCCGGTATTTCCAGCCATGCATGAGGATGATGGCGAGCGCTTCGAATCCCTCGGCGCGCAGGGCTTCGAGCGCGGAGCGCGCGGCGTCCTCGTCGAGCGGCTGCAGGACGTCGCCATCGGCGCTCACGCGTTCGTCGATCTCGATCACGGTCGCGGGCAGCTGCTCGGGCAGGATGATGTGCCGCGCGAAGATTTCGGGCCGCGCCTGCGTGCCGATCCGAAGCGCATCGCCGAACCCGCGCGTGGTGACGAGCGCGAGCCGCTCTCCCTTGCGTTCGAGCAGCGCGTTGGTGGCGACGGTGGTGCCGATGCGCAGTTCGGCGATGGTGCCTTCGCCGTGCTCTTTCATCAGGCGGTGCACCGCTTCGGTCGCGGCATCGTCGTAATGGCCCGGATTTTCGGACAGCAGCTTGTGCGTCACCAGCGCGCCGTCGGGCGTGGTCGCGACGACATCGGTAAATGTCCCTCCGCGGTCGACTGCAAAGCGCCAGGCACCTTGGTTGGGGGTCGCATCGCTGGACATGCCGGGGCTCGCTTGTCTGCCGGTAGAGGAAGGGCGGGCGCGTCTTTTAGGCGGGCGCGCGCGCAAGTCCAATCCCGGCATCCGCGGTATCGGGCATCGTTACGACAAACGGATGGTTTTGGGGGCGGGCGCAACCATCGCGCCCGGGAAAATGTTGGTGCGGTCGAGAAGACTCGAACTTCCACGGCCTTGCGGCCACAACGACCTCAACGTTGCGCGTCTACCAGTTCCGCCACGACCGCACACATGCCCTGCTGTCACAAGGCTCATTTCGAAGCGCGCCGCGAGGGCCCGCTCGTGAGGAAGCGGCCCACTAGCAGGGGTGTTCGCACCCTGCAAGCGGCTTTGCTTCACAATCTGGTACTAATCTCGACGAAGGCCATCGCCGCCGCGTGTCAGGACGGGCTCCAGCCGATCTCCGCGAAGCGCGCGGACTTGGGCAGGTCGGTGATCGCTTCGTTGATGCTGAGCGTCTCGCCCGGCTGTAGGCGGCCCTGCCGCGGCAGGATCTCCCAGTTGTAGACTTTGCGGTTGCGCGAATCGTACAGGACGATGAGGACCGGCGGCACCGGCCTCGTCTCGCGCCCGACATTCCTGATCTCGCCCGCCACGCCGAAATATTCGCTGCCGTCGGGCAGCGTGCGGCGATCCTGCTGGTCGGCGGGGAATTCGAGCACGAGGTCCGGCTCGTTCGTCGCGAAGGTCGGACGGCTGACGGGCACCCAGTCGGGCAGGCCGGCATAGCTCACCGCCGCGATCGTCCCGACCGAAATGACGGCGAACAGGCTGGCGGCCATGCCCCACATCTTCACCGGGTTGCGGCGCGGACGGAACGGCGGCTCCGCCGAGAATTGGGAGCGATCATCCGCCGGGGCGGGCTCTTCGCGCTCGCTCCCGCCGATCGGGGGTACGTCGTGCCATGGCTGGCGTTCAGGCTCGCGCTGTCCAGTCTCGCGCTGTCCAGTCTCGCTCCGGGCAGGCTCGGGCTCGGGCTTGCCCGATGCTTCCTTTTCCAGCGCTTCCAGATCGAGCTCCGTCCCTTCCTGGAACCAGCTATGGCGGCAGCGCGCGCAGCGCACCGTGCGCCCGTCCGCGCCGATGGCGCTATCGGGCACTGCGTAGCGGGTGTCACAGGCGGGGCATACGAGTATCATGGTGGCAAATATATTACGCCTCGCAAGCCAGGCAAAGCAAGCGCCCCGCCGGTGGACGCACGGGTTTTGCGCCTTTTGTCCACACTGGTTGCGTTCTATATCCTACACTGGATTAACCATGGGACGGGTCGGCAACAGCATGAAGCGCGCAATGAAAGGCGGCAGTGATGTCGGGAGGTGACGGGGAAGTCGCCTTCTTCGACAATGTCGGCTTGCGCTACGGAACCGGCAAGGAAGTCCTGACCGACGTCAGCTTCTCGCTGTGGCCGGGCAGTTTCTATTTCCTCACCGGGGCCAGCGGTGCGGGCAAGACCAGCCTGCTCAAGCTGCTCTATCTCGCGCAGCGCCCCTCGCGCGGGATCATCCGCATGTTCGGCAGCGACGTGATCACCCTGCCGCGCGCGCGCCTGCCGGGCTTCCGGCGGCGGCTGGGCGTCGTGTTCCAGGATTTCCGGCTGGTCGAGCATCTCTCCGCCTTCGACAACGTGGCCCTGCCGCTGCGCATCGCGGGCGTGGACGAGAGCGAGCTGGTCCAGCCCGTCTCCGACATGCTCGACTGGGTGGGGCTGGCCCACCGTGCCGAGGCGCGGCCCGAAACGCTTTCGGGCGGGGAGAAGCAGCGCGTGGCGATCGCCCGCGCCGTGATCGGCCGGCCGGACATGCTGCTGGCGGACGAACCGACCGGCAACGTCGATCCGGACATGGCGCTGAAACTGATGCGCCTGTTCGAATCGCTCAACCGGCTGGGGACGACGGTCATCGTCGCGACCCACGATGTGCACCTGCTGCAGAACGTGCGTTCATCGATGATCATGCGGCTCGACAAGGGGCGTCTGGCCGATCCGACGGGCGCGCTGCGCTACCCGCCGCGCAAGCCCGCGATGGCCGAGGCCGACCGGTGAGCGAGCCACCGCTGACCGACACTGCGCGCGGCGGCCATGCGTCGTTCGAAGGCGACAAGGCACAGGCGCTGATCCCGCAGGCGCGGCTGGCCGGGCCGATGCCGTGGGTGCTGGCGATCATGGTTGCGCTGACCGTGCTGGCGGCAGGCGCCGGGCTCTCGCTCGGCAATCTGGCGGGCGATGCGCGGTCCGAGCTTTCGGGCGGGGCGACCGTGCAGATCCTCCAGGCCGATCCGAACCAGCGGGCGGAGCAGGCGGCGGCGGCGCAGGAGGCGTTGCAGACGATGGATATCGTCGCGCAAAGCCGCCTCGTCCCGCAGGAAGAGCTCGACGCGCTGCTCGAGCCGTGGCTCGGCACCTCGGGCGATGCGGAGACCGTGCCCGTGCCCGCGCTGATCGACGTGCGGCTGGGCGGGCGCGCGGACGACCGGGCGATCGAGGCGCTGCGCGACCGGCTGGCGAATGTCGCGCCCGATGCGCGGGTCGATGCGCAGTCGTCGTGGCTGCAGCCGGTCTTCGGGGCGCTGGTGTCGCTGCAATATCTCGCGCTGGCACTGGTGCTGCTGCTGGCGGTGACGAGCGCGGCGGCGGTGTTCCTCGCGGCGAGGAGCGCGCTGGGCAACAACCGCGAAACGATCGCGATCGTGCACCTGCTGGGCGGCACCGACGGGCAGATCGCGCAGCTTTTCCAGCGGGCGATCCTGCGCGATTCGATCATCGGCGGTGTCGTCGGCCTCATTTTGGGACTTGCGGCGGTGCTCGGCCTCGGCTTCCAGTTCTCCGCCCTCGACAGCGGGATGATCGCGAGCGCCAGCCTCGACTGGATGGACTGGATAGTGATCGCGGCTATCCCCATTCTGGGCGTGGTGCTCGCGGTGACGACCGCGCGCTTCACGGTTCTGGCAGCGGTAAGGAAGATGCTGTGATCTGGCGTGTCGGCCTCGGTATTCTGCTCGTCTGGGCGCTCGGCTTCATCTGGTTCGCCGGATGGCTGCCGGGTCCTGCACCGATGGAGCGGACCGATGCGGTGATCGTGCCCACCGGCTCCGCCGGGCGGATCGAGCGCGGGCTGGAAGTGGTCCAGACCGACAGCGCCGAGCAGTTGCTGGTCACCGGCGTCGACCCCGAAGTGAAGCCGGGCGAGTTCGCCGCGCAGTTCGAAGTGCCCGACGATGTGATGGAATGCTGCGTCACGCTGGGCATGGCGGCGACCGATACGCGCGGCAATGCGCAGGAAACCACGCAGTGGGCGGAGGAGAACGGGATCGACAGCCTGCGCCTCGTCACCAGCGACTGGCACATGCGCCGCGCCTCGATCGAGCTGCGGCGCGAACTGCCCGACAATGTGAAGCTGGTGAAGGATGCGGTGCGCAGCGAGCCGAGCCTGTGGATGCTGTTCGTCGAATATCACAAGTGGCTGGTGAGCAGCACCGTGGGGCCCCTGTTCAGCTAGCATGAACCTGCTGCGCAGCCTCCTGTTCTACCTGGCGTTCTACAGCGGCACCTTCGTGCTGCTGCTGATCGCGCCCTTCCAGCGCAGGGCCGGGATGCGCCGCGTCGCGGGGGCCTGGAGCGGCCTGCATCGCTGGTGCGTGCGGCATATCCTGCGCATCCGGGTGATCCACGAAGGCGCACCGATCGACGGGCCCGCGCTCTATGCCATGCGGCACGAGAGCTTTTTCGAAGCGATCGACGCGCCGTGCGTGTTCGGCTGGCCGGTCATCTTCGCCAAACGCGAACTGCTCGAGCTTCCTGTATGGGGCAATGCCGCTGCCACCTACGGGATCATCCCGGTCGCCCGCGACGAGGGTGCAAAGGCACTGCGCGGCCTGATGCGCGCCGCGCGCGACGCGAAGGACGAGGGCCGGCCGTTCCTGATCTTTCCCGAAGGCACCCGCACGCCGCACGGGGAGGAGGCACCGATCGTCTCGGGCTTCGCGGGGCTCTACAAGCTGCTCGACCTGCCGGTGGTGCCGGTGGCGGTGAACAGCGGGCCGCTCTATCGCGGCTTCGTCAAGCAAACGGGCCAGATCACCTATCGCTTCGGCGAAGCGATTGCGCCCGGTCTCGACCGCAAGGAAGTGGAGCGGCAGGTGCGCGAGGCGATCAACGCGCTGAATGCGTGAACCTGTTCAAACTGCGGGATAGGCGGTTAGCGACTAAAGCCCCGCCTCGATCGCATCGCCGACGCGCGCCATGTCCTCCTCGCGCCCGATCGTGATCCGCAGCGCTTCGCCCAGACCCTGGCCCGGCAGGTGGCGCACCGCATAGCCCGCGTCCGCAATGGCATCGCGCACGCGCTCGGCCGTCGGCTGGTCGGGGAAGCGGACGAGCACGAAATTCGCCTCGCTCGGCACTGTAGCGATACCGCGATTGCCCAGCGCATCGAGCCGCGCGACGAAGACCTTGCGGAGACGGGCATTCTCCTCGCGCGAACGCTTCACGAAATCCTGATCGCCGAGCGCGGCGAGCGCGCCCGCCTGCGCCGCGCCGGTCACGTTGAACGGTCCGCGAATCCGGTTGAGCGCATCGACCAGATGCGGCGCGCCGGTCGCCCAGCCGACCCGCGCCGAAGCGAGGCCGTAGATTTTGGAGAAGGTCCGCGTGACCAGCACGTTCTCCGCCTCGCCCGCCAGCGCGAGGCCGGGTGCGCCCCCATCGGGCAGATATTCGGCATAGGCCTGGTCGAGCACGAAGAGCACATCGCGCGGCAGGCCCGCACGGAGCCGCGCGATTTCGTCGTGAGGCAAATAGGTGCCCGTGGGATTGTTCGGGTTGGCGATGAAGACGATGCGCGTCCGTTCCGTCACCGCTGCCAGCAGCGCATCGACATCCGCGCCGAAATCGCGCGCCGGCGCTTCGACGGGTACCGCGCCCACGCGCCGCGCCGCGATCGGATACACCGAGAACGAATATTGCGGCATCAGGACCTCGTCGCGGCCCTGCGCATCATGGCCGGCGAAGGCCTGCGCCGCGAGGTTGAGCAATTCGTCCGACCCGGTGCCGCACACGATCCGCGCAGGCTCGATCGCGTGGAGTTCGCCCAGCGCGGTGCGCAAGGCGATACTGTCGGGATCGGGATAGCGCGCGGTCTCGTGACGCCGCGTCATCGCCTCGCTGGCCGCGTCGCTGCAACCCAGCGGGTTCTCGTTCGCCGACAGCTTGATGAGCGCTCGCCCGTCCGCAGCCTTCGCCACGCCCGGCACATAGGGCGCGATGTCGAGGATGTAGGGTTTGGGTTGGGGTTTGTCTGTCATTGCGCGTTCAGGCCATAGAGAAATACAGGCCTTCGACAAGCTCGGGACGAGTGGTTAGAGGGAAGGCCTCAAACCCCGTTCGTGCTGAGCCTGTCGAAGCACTGTTTTCTCTTGTGGTCGAAGGCCGGTTTTGAACACGCCGCAGCAATCCCTGTCCCTAACCCTGACTCTGCCCGATCCGCTGCCGCTCGACAGCGGGGCGCAGCTGTCGCCCGTGACCATCGCTTACCAGCAATATGGCGAGCCGCGCGACGACGGCAGCAATGTCGTGCTGATCTTCCACGCGCTGACCGGCGACCAGTATGTCGCCAGCCCCCATCCCGCGACCGGCCGGCCGGGCTGGTGGGATCGCATGGTGGGGCCGGGCAAGCCGATCGACACCGACCGTTTCTGCGTGATCTGCGCCAATGTGATCGGCGGGTGCATGGGATCGACCGGGCCGACCAGCGCCGATCCTTCGGCCAGCGGCGATGGCACGCCCTACGGGCCGAACTTTCCGGTCGTGACCATTCACGACATGGTGCGCGGCATTGCCCGCCTGCTCGATGCGCTGGGGATCGACCGGGTTCATGCGGTGGTCGGCGGATCGATGGGCGGGATGCAGGCGCTCGCCTTCGCGTCCGACTTCCCCGAGCGGGCGGAGCGCGTGCTGGTGCTGGCGAGCGCGGCGCGCCAGTCGGCGCAGAACATCGCCTTTCACGAGGTCGGGCGACAGGCGATCATGGCGGACGCGAACTGGAACGGAGGCGACTACCACGACGGGCCGCAGCCCGACGCAGGCCTCGCGGTCGCGCGGATGGCGGCGCACATCACCTATCTTTCGGAAGCCGGCCTGACCGAGAAGTTCGGTCGGCGGCTGCAGGACCGGGATGCCAAGTCCTTCGGGTTCGAGGCGGATTTCCAGGTCGAATCCTACCTGCGCTATCAGGGCAGCGGCTTTACCCGGCGGTTCGACGCCAATTCCTACCTCTACATCACCCGCGCGATGGACTATTTCGATCTGGCGGAAAAGCACGGCGGGCGGCTGGCCGATGCCTTCGCGCACACCACCGCGCGCTTCTGCATCGTCAGCTTCGATACCGACTGGCTCTATCCGACCGAGGAAGGCCGCCACATCGTGCGCGCGCTGAACGCGGCGGGCGCGCCGGTCAGCTTCGTCGAGCTGTCGTCGCCATACGGCCACGACGGCTTCCTGCTTGATACGCCGGGTCTGGACGAGGTCGTGCGGGGGTTCGTGTCGTGACAGGCCTTCCCGAGGGGTACGAGCTGCGCGAAGGAGCCGACGCGCGGGCCGCACATGCCTACCTGACGCAGAGCTACTGGTCGCCGGGCATCGCGTTTGCAACGGTCGAGCGCGCGCTGGCCAACAGCCTGTGCGTATCCGCTCTGCACGCCGGTGCGCAGGTCGGCATGGCACGGGTCGTCACCGACCGCGCCACCTTCGCCTACCTCGCCGACGTCTACGTCATCGACGGGCATGGCGACAAAGGGCTGGCGAAGGCGATGGTCGGCTATCTTCAGCAGCATCCCGAATTGCAGGGCCTGCGCCGCTGGATGCTGGCGACCCGCGATGCGCACGGCCTGTACGAAGGGCTGGGCTGGCAGCGGCTTCCAGACCCGGACATCTTCATGCAGCGCCATTTCCCGGACATCTACCGATGAGCAAGCTTCCCGATCTGCGCCCCGATCTCGCGGCGATTGCAGGGACCATTCCGGATGGTTCGCGCGTGCTCGACATCGGCTGCGGGGAGGGCGCGCTGCTCGCCGCGCTGGCGGGGCACAAGAACGTTGATGCCCGCGGGCTGGAGATCGATCCCGAACGCGTCGCGGCCTGCGTGTCGCGCGGGCTTTCGGTCGTGCAGGGCGATGCCGAGGCCGATCTGGTGCACTATCCCGACGACGCGTTCGACTATGCGATCCTTGGCCAGACGATCCAGATGGTCGACCGGCCCGCAGACGTGCTCGACGAATTGCTGCGGGTGGGACGTGCCGCCTTCGTCAGCTTCCCCAACTTCGCGCACTGGCGGATGCGGGTCGCGCTCGGGCTGGGCGGGCGCATGCCGGTGACGCCCGCACTGCCGGAGAGCTGGCACGCGACCGGCAATATCCGCAACCTGACCGTGGTCGATTTCAAGGAATTGGTGGGCAATCGCGGCGCCCGGATCGAGCGCGCGTGGTATTTCGGCAAGGGCCGCGAGATCGGCGAATTCGGCGCGAACCTGCGCGCCGAATTCGCGCTCTTCCTGATCGGGCGGGGTTAACGCCGAAGACTCGCCCCTCTCACGAGGGACGAGTTACGGGCATCAACCCGGGCGGTGCATCGCGCAAATCTTGTTGCCCGCCGGATCGCGCAGGTAGGCAAGATAGAGCTTCATGCCCGCACCTTCGCGCAGGCCCGGCGGGTCTTCGATCGCGGTGCCGCCCGCCGCCAGCCCGGCCGCGTGCCATGCATTGGCCTGCTGCTCGCTCTCGGCCGCGAAGCCGATGGTCGAGCCATTGCCGCAGCTCGCGGGCTGCCCGTCGATCGGCTTGGTCAGCAGGAAAATACCGCCGTTGTGAATATACATCACCCGGCCCTTGGGATCGACCGAGCCTTCGCGCCCGCCCAGCGCCTTGAAGCATGCATCGTAGAAGGTCTTCGACGCCTCGATATCGTCGGCGCCGAGCATCACGTGACTGAACATTGGTTTCTCCCTGTGTGGTGTTTGTTTGCGCCAGCCCTAGCAGCGCGGGCGCATCGCACAATGCGGATCTAGGCCCTTGCCAGCGGGGACATGCTCCGACACTCTCCCGCCCGATGGCGCGTTTCCCTTTTTCCGCAATCGTCGGCCAGGACGAGATGAAGCAGGCGCTTCTGATCGCGGCGGTCGATGCGGGCGTGGGCGGGGTGATGGTGTTCGGCGATCGGGGGACGGGTAAGTCCACCGCCGCGCGCGCGCTTGCCAACCTGCTGCCGCCGATCAGCGCGATCCGCGACTGCCCCTACCAGTGTTCGAAGGAAGACCAGGCGCGCTACCCGGATGTGTGCGGCACCGGCCCGGTGCGCAAGCGCGCCGTGCCCTTCGTCGACCTGCCGCTGGGCGCGACCGAGGACCGCGTGCTCGGCGCGCTGGATCTGGAGCGCGCGCTGCGATCGGGCGAGAAGGCGTTCGAGCCGGGCCTGCTGGCGAAGGCGCATCGCGGCTTTCTCTATATCGACGAGATCAACCTGCTCGAGGATCACCTGGTCGACCTGCTGCTCGATGTCGCCGCCTCGGGCGAGAACGTGGTCGAGCGCGAGGGGCTTTCGGTCCGCCACCCCGCGCGCTTCGTGCTGATCGGCAGCGGCAATCCCGAAGAGGGCGAGCTGCGCCCGCAGCTGCTCGACCGGTTCGGGCTGTCGGTCGAAGTGCGCACCCCGCCCGATATCGAGACGCGGGTGGAGATCATGCGCCGCTGCGCGAAGCAGGAGGCCGACCCCGAAGGCTTCGCGCAAAGCTGGGCCGACGAGGAAGCCGAGGTGCTCGGGCGGATCGACCGCGGGCGCAAGCGGCTGGCGAAGGTCGCGGTGCCCGATGCGATGCTGACCAAGGCGGCCGAGCTGTGCATGGCGGTGGGGGCCGACGGGCTGCGCGGCGAGTTGACGCTGATGCGCGCGGCGCGGGCGCTTGCCGCGCTGGCGGGTGCGAAGACGCTGACCGAGGTGCATCTGGTCGCGGTGGCGCCCTCCGCGCTGCGGCATCGCCTGCGGCGCGAGGTGCTCGACGAGACCGGATCGACCGTGCGGATCGAGCGCGCGATCGCCGAAGTCTTCTGATGGCGCAGGCGGACCCAGCGCCGCCTGTCGACCCCGCGAAGGACGCGCTGCTCGCCCTGTCTCTGTTCCTCAGCGCGCCCGACCGCTTGCGCGGCATCAGCCTTCGCGGCGGAGGGCCGGTGCGCGATGCGCTGGTCGAGACGCTGCGTGGTGCGGGCGTGGCCGTGCGCCGAATGCCTTCGCATATCGACGACGAGCGGCTGCTGGGCGGCACCGATCTCGCCGCCAGCCTCGCCATCGGACGCAAGGTGCGTGCGCGCGGGCTGCTGGACGAGGTTGCGGGCGGCGTGCTGATCGCGCCGCTGGCCGAACGGATCGACGATGCGCTGGCCGGGCGGTTGTCGCAGGCTCTGGACGAAGGCGATGGCGGCTTCGGGCTGGTGCTGCTGGACGACGGCGCGGAGGACGAGGCACCGCCTGCCTCGCTGCTCGAACGGGTGGCGTTTCACTGCGACCTCGGCCCAGCTGCGACGATGCCGGGCGGATTGATGGCGGGCGATCCGGCAGCGGTCGCGCCGCTCGACGAGGAGACGCTTCATGCGCTCGCCGCGACGGCCACCGTGCTCGGCGTGGATTCGGTCCGGGCGTTGCGCTTCGCCGCGCTCGCCGCGCGGGGCCATGCGGCGCTGGAGGGGCGGACGGCGGTTGTCGCACAGGATATCGCCGCCGCCGCGCGGCTGGTGTTGGCCCCGCGCGCGACGCAGCTTCCCGCGCCGCCCGATGCGGACACCGACGACGCAGCGCCTCCTCCCGAACAGGGCGATGGCGCAGAACACGAAGACAGCGGCGATCCCGCCGACAGGCCGCTCGACGACGTGGTGCTCGATGCGGCTCTCGCCAGCATCCCGCCCGACCTGCTCGCGCGGCTGGCCGAGGGCAGGGTGCGGCGCGGCGGCGGCGCGGGCGGCGGGGGCAAACGGCAGCTCTCCGGCCAGCGCGGCAGACCGCTTGGCGCACGCCCCGGCCGCCCGCGCGGCGGCGCGCGGCTGGCGTTGGTCGATACGCTGCGCGCGGCGGTGCCGTGGCAGGAGGTGCGGCAGCAGGAGATTGCGCATGACGGCGGGCGCAATGGCCTCGTCATCCGCACGTCGGACCTGCGCGTACGCCGCTACGAGGAGCGGTCGGGACGCGTCACCATCTTCTGCGTCGACGCCTCGGGATCGGCGGCGGCGGCGCGGCTGGCCGAGGCCAAGGGCGCGGTCGAGCTGATGCTCGCGCAGGCCTACGTCACGCGCAGCGAAGTCGCGCTGGTCGCCTTCCGGGGCGAGGGGGCCGAGCTGCTCCTGCCACCCACGCGCTCGCTCACCCGCGCGCGTCGCACGCTCGCCGCGATGCCGGGCGGGGGCGGCACGCCGCTTGCGCTGGGGCTGACGGCGGGGCGCGAGACGGCGGAGGCGGTCGCGGCCCGGGGCAAGACGCCGCACCTCGTGATCCTGACCGACGGTCGCGCGAATATCGACGCGGAGGGCAAGGGCGGCCGCGCACAGGCGAAGGAGGATGCGCTCGCCGCCGCCCGCGCCATCGCCGCGCGCGGTTTCGACGCGCTGGTGGTCGACATTTCCGCGCGCACCGCGCCCGAGGCGGGCGAGCTTGCCCACGCGATGCAGGCACGCTTCCTCGCGCTGCCGATGGCCGATGCGGCCAAGCTCCACGCGGCGGTCAAGGCTGCCAGTCCGCAGGCGCGTGCAGCATGAGCGAGCCGCTGAACTGGGAGCGCGACGGACGCCACTGGCCGCATCGCGAGGCGAGCCGCTTCGTCGAAAGCGGCGGCATTCGCTGGCACGTGCAGGAGATTGGCGACGGTCCGTCCATCCTGCTGCTGCACGGCACCGGCGCCTCCTCCCATTCGTGGCGGGACGTCATGCCCGCGCTGGCGGACCGCTACAGGCTCGTCGCGCCCGACCTGCCGGGTCATGCCTTTACCGGCGGCATGCGCGATGCGCAGATGACGCTGCCGGGAATGGCCGAGGCGGTGATGCAGCTCGTCGAGACGATGGACATCGCTCCGCACGCGATCATCGGCCATTCGGCGGGCGCCGCCATCGCGCTGCGGATGGCGCAGGAGCGTTTCCCGGAGACGCCGATCATCGGCCTCAACCCCGCGCTCGCGCCGTTCCCGTGGCCCGCGACGCAGGTCTTCCCCGCCATGGCGCGGCTGCTCGCGCTCAACCCCTTCGTGCCCAAGGTGTTCTCGGGGATAGCGCGGATCGCGGGCGATGCCGACGGCTTCCTCACCCGCTCCACCGGATCGAGGATCGATCGCGCGGGTGCGCGCTGCTACGCCACCCTGATGGGCAACAGCCGCCATGCGCGCGGCGCACTGGCGATGATGGCCAACTGGGATCTGGAGCCGCTCGCGCGCGCGCTGCCCGAGATCGCCAATCCGGTCCTGCTGATCCACTCGGATCGCGACGAGGCGATCCCGCTCGACAGTGTGGAAAAGGCCGCGCGGCAGCTGCCCGATGCCAGACTGGAAGTGCTGCCGGGGCTGGGCCATCTCGCCCACGAGGAACGCCCCGATCTGGTGGCGGAGCTGATCGCCACGTTCCTCGCCGAACGCGAAAGCTGAGAGGGAGCACGATGGGAAGCCTGGGCTGGATCGAGATCGTCTTCATGGTCGCCGCGCTCGGCTTCGGCATCTGGCAATATATCTCGGTCAGCCGCGAGATCGAGCGTGACAGGGTCGAGCAGGGCAAGGTCGAGCGGGAGGAGCGGGAGGGGCGCAATGGGCGCTGACGCCGCCGCCCCTCACACCGATCCGCTCGTCTTCCTCTACGGTATCCTGCAGCAGGGGGAGGAGGGCTATCGCGAGCTCGACCTGGCGAAGAGCCTGCAGCTCGTCGGGCCCGACGATGTGCGCGGAGTGCTTTACGACCTCGGCGATTATCCGGGTTACAAGACCGGCGGCACGGGGCGCGGCACGGGGCACGTTAGGGGCCAGCTGCACGCGGTGAAGCGCCTGTCCGTCCTCCCGCAGCTCGACGCGTACGAGCTCTACGACCCCGCCGATCCCACCAATTCGGACTATCTACGCAAGCGCGTCACGACGCTGTCGGGCCGCGAGGCGTGGATCTACGAATATAACCGCGATGTCGGCGATGCGCCGATCATCGCGAGCGGCAGCTGGAAGGAACGGCGCGCGTCCGGCAACTGACCGGGCGAGGGCCGAACCCAGGCTCGCCGTGTCAGCCCGCCGCCCTTGGCATCCGGTAGGGCAGCATGAACTGGACCACCGGCGATGCGAAGCGCCGCAGGTCGAGGCTTTCCTGCACCGCCACCACCTGCTCTCCGAAAAGGCGCGAGGCGAGCGTGGAGCGGGCGTAGAAGGGCGAATCCTCCCAGGTCCTGATGACGCTCGCATGGCCGCGATCGCCGCGCGTCCTGCGCTCCATCTGCCACGCCGTGTTGGGCAGCGGCGCGGTCAGCGGCAGCTCGACCTGTTGCGGCAGGCCATAGCAGTCGAAGCGCAGCGCGCTGGCGAAATGCGATCCGTCGGACCGCCGCCCCTCGTAACAGACCACCGCTCCTTCCTTCAGGTGCGCGCGCGACCAGTGCCAGACGTCGAAGCCTTCCTCGAGCGACTCGGAGCCGAAATTGGAATCGAGATAGGCGCGCCCCGTCCAGCTGAGATCGGGCTCAAGCATATCGACCTCAATGCGCGCACGCGGCGCAAGGCAGTGCCAGTGGTGCTTTCCCTGCGGATCGAGCGCGAAGCCCACGGGGTTGAGCGCCTCGGGGATCACGCGGATGGTCCCACGAACCGCGCGCTGCCACGGAATGCCGAGCCGCTTGTCGCGCTCCTCGATATCGATCTCCAGCGCATCGCCCGTCCAGCGCACCGCGCTCGGCCCGATGGCGAGCGTATCGCGCTCGCGGGCTACGTTCCCGCGCCCGCGCTCGGTCATCGCCCAGCGTGCCTTCGGGCCGTACAGCGCCACGTTGAGCGCCGCATGGTCGATCGGATCGCCGCGCCCGCTCGCCTTGTAATAGGGGGAGAAGACGCTGCCGAGGAAGGCGATGATCGTCAGGCCGTGGCGCCCGTCTCCACTGATCGCGTCGACATACCACCAGCCGTAGCCGCCGGGCGGAATGTCCGCATCGAAGCGAGGCGTTCCATCGCCGCGCGCGCCCCGGTCCGCCCGGACAAGGCGGCCATCGGCACGCCCGCGCCGGGATGGGTGCTCCCCCCGACGCAATAGAGCCCAGGGATCCGCGTGCTCGCGCCCTGGCGCAGGAAGGACGCCGCCCATCCGTGCGAGGCCCGTCCATAAAGGGCCCCACCCGTCGAGGGGAACAGCGCTTCGAAATCCGCCGGAGTGACGAGGCGATGCGGAAACTGCGGCTCCAGCTCCAGTCCGCATCGGGCGAGGCTGCGCGTCATGGCCTGCGTGCATTGGTCGAGCTCCTTCTGGGTGAATTCGTGGGTGTCGCCATTGGCGGGCGCGTTGACGATGATCTGGAAGCGTTCGCGGCCGGCTGGCGCGGACTCTGGGGCGGGGGCTGGCGCGGCGTCGTCGGCAAGCGGGTCGCGGTCCTGCGCGCACAGGTAGACCGACGGATCGGCGACCTGTTCGCCGCGCCGGAGCTGCGCGAATTCCGCGCGGTAGTCGGGCGAGAAGAACACGTTGTGGCGCGAGAGCGCGAAGCCCTGCGTCTTCGCGTGACCGAGCCACACCAGCGCGGACAGCGATCGGCGGGAGCGCGGCGTGCGTCCAACCGCGCTGCGTGCCTCCTCGCCGAAGCGCCCGCTGGCGAGTGCGGCGGGATCGGCGTTGCACAGCACCGCGTCGGCTGCGATCCGCTCGCCATGATCGAGGATGACGCCGGTCGCGCCGCGCGGTCCGGCCTCGATCCGGGCCACCCCTTCGCCGAGCCGGAACCGCGCGCCGTTCTTCTCCGCGAGGGTTTTGAGCGCCTCGGCCAGCGCGCTCATTCCGCCCTCGATCAGCCACACGCCCTTCGCCTCGACATGCGCGATCAGCATCAGCGTGGCGGGCGAGTCGAAGGGGGAAGAGCCGCAATAGGTGCTGTAGCGGCCGAACAGCTGGCGCAGGCGCTCGTCGCGGAAATGCGCGCCGAGCACCTTCCACAGGCTCTCGTAAGGGCGGATCGCGGCAAGATCGCCGAAGCGGGTGAGGCCGATGCGCTGCATCAGCGGGAGCGGCCAGTACACCTTCTCCTGTCGCAGCAGGCTTTCATCGAGGATATTGTAGATTCGCCGCGCCTCGGTCCTGAAGCTGCGATAGCCGCGCGCGGCCTCGGCTCCGGCGAAGTCGCCGATCGCCTCCTCGCTGCGCATCGGATCGGCGAAGAGGTCGAGCCGCTCGCTCTTGGACCAGGCATGGCGCGCGATGACCGGGGCGGGGCGGATGGCGAGCGCGGAGCGCAGATCGCCGCCGCAGCTTGCGAAAATCTCCTCGAACACATCGTGCATCGTAAAGACGGTGGGGCCCGCATCGATTCGCTGCCCGTCGACGCAGAGCTGGCGCGCCTTGCCGCCGACCGATGCTTCCTTCTCGATCACCGTGACGTCGTGGCCACGCGCGGCGAGGAGGGCTGCGCTGACCAGCCCGCCGATTCCGGCTCCGATCACGACGGCGGCTCCGCTCATCCTCGCGCCTCCTCTCCGAAGCGATTGCTATTTACAGCACGAGTGTCCAATCAAGTGGACATATGTTGGATCGTCAAGCGCAAAACACGCAACACCCCGATGGCTGGCGCATCCGGATGGTCGGCTGGCGCAACCGGATCCTCGGCAATCCGGGCTTCCAGCGCTGGGCAGCGGCGAGCCCTTTTCTGCGTCCCGTTGCGAGGGCGCGTGCGGGGGCTCTGTTCGACCTTGTGGCCGGGTTCGCCTACTCTCAGGTGCTGTTGAGTGCGGTTGAGAGCGGTTGTGTGGAACGGCTGGCTGCGGGGCCGTGCTCGACCTCGGAAATGGCGCGGATCGCAGGGCTTTCGCAGAATGCGGCCGAGCGTCTGCTGCGCGCCGCGGCGGCGATCGGGATCGCGCAGGAGGTTGCGCGACAGGGCGGGGAGGCCTGGTGGATGCTGGGCCGCCACGGCGCGGCGCTGCACGGCAACGAGGGTGCGCTGGCGATGATCCGGCATCACCGCCTGCTCTACGCCGACCTTGCCGATCCGCTCGCGCTGCTACGCCAGGATCGCGCCGAACCGACGCATTTGTCGCGTTTCTGGACCTATGCGGCGGAAGGCGCGGAGGGTGACGCAAACGCCTATTCGCAGCTGATGGCGGCCTCGCAGGCGCCGGTGGTCGAGCAGGTGCTGGCCGCCTGCGACCTCTCCCGCCACGACTCGCTGCTCGATGTCGGCGGCGGGCATGGCGCCTTTCTGCGCGGCGTGGCGCAGGCCTGTCCGAAGCTCCGGCTCGGCCTGTTCGACCTGCCCGAAGTGATCGAGAGCGCGCACGAGTCGCTGGGTGAGTCGGTCGCGCTCCACCAAGGGAGCTTTTTCGACGACGATCTGCCGCGCGGCTACGACTGCAGCTCGCTGGTGCGGATCCTGCACGACCACGACGACGCGCCCGCCATGCGCCTGCTCGCGAATATCCGTCGCTCGCTGGAGCCTGGCGGAACGTTGCTGATCGCCGAGCCGATGGCCGCGACTCGCGGGGCGGAGGCGATGGGCGATGCCTATTTCGGCCTCTACCTGTGGGCCATGCGCTCCGGCCGGCCCCGCAGCGCGCGCGAGATCCAAACCATGCTGCGCGAGGCGGGCTTTGCAAGCAGCCGGAGCATTGCGACTCGTCAGCCGCTCATCACCTCGCTGATCGTCGCGCGCACCTGACCTGCCCGCGCATTCCTACGCGCAAGGTCTTGGAATCGGCTGCGGCATCGCGGATCCCTGCGGGCTCCGCGCTATACGTCGAAAAGTTCTGACAGATGATGTGTCACCTGCAATTGACAGTTCGGAACGTTAGGCGTAGCTGACAAATGGGCCTCCGCAGCGTTTCGCTCCGGCGGCTCCAAGGGAAACGGGGAGACGCAGGCAGACAATGGATACGATGGCGGTCACACTCGAAGGACCGGAGCGCATGGCGCTCAAGCGTCTCGAGCTGCGCGGCATCGGGGCCAGCGATGTCGTGGTCTCCATTCACTACAGCGGTGTCAGCACGGGGACGGAGAAGCTTCTCTGGACCGGCGAGATGCCGCCCTTTCCCGGCATGGGTTATCCGCTGGTGCCGGGCTACGAATCGGTCGGACGGATCGTCGATGCCGGGCCCGACGCGCAATCGCGGATCGGCGAGTGGGTCTTCGTACCAGGAGCCAATTGCTACACCGATGCACGCGGGCTCTTTGGCGGAACGGCGCAGCGGCTGATCGTACCGGCGGCGCGCGCGCTGCCGATCCCCGAGTCGCTGGCAGAACAGGGCGTGCTCTTCGCGCTCGCCGCGACCGCGCGCCATGCGCTCGGCGGTGGCGATGCGCCCGACCTTATCGTCGGCCACGGCGTGCTCGGGCGGCTGCTCGCCCGGCTGACCATCGCCACCGGCGCACCCGCCCCGACCGTGTGGGAAATCGATCCCAGCAGGCGTGCGGGCGCGCAGGGCTATTCGGTGATCGATCCCGCAGCGGACGAGCGCCGCGACTATCGCAGCATCTACGACGTCAGCGGCGATGCCTCCGGCCTTGATCGGCTGATCGGGCGGATCACCAAGGGCGGCCAGATCGTGCTCGCGGGTTTCTATCGCGACCGGCTCGGCTTCGACTTCGCGCCTGCCTTCCAGCGCGAGGCGCGCCTGCGCATCGCCGCCGAGTGGCAGCCGCAGGACCTTGCCGCGACACAAACCCTCATCCGAACCGGCGCACTGAGCCTCGGCGGACTCGTCACCGACGTGGCCCCCGCCAGCGACGCCCCCACTGCCTACCCGAACGCCTTCGAGGACCGCGACTGCCTCAAGCTGGTGCTCGACTGGAGCGAACTTGCATGACCCATCTCGACCAACTTTCTGCCGTGGAGGCTCTGCGCGAAGAGGCCGCGATCGAGCCCGATCCGGTCCACGACGGAGAAGTGACCAAGCAGACGCAGGTCATCGCGATCTACGGCAAGGGCGGCTCGGGCAAGAGCTTCGCGCTGTCCAATCTCAGCTACATGATGGCGCAGCAGGGCAAGCGCGTGCTGCTGATCGGCTGCGATCCCAAGAGCGACACGACCAGCCTGCTGTTCGGCGGCAAGGCGTGCCCGACGATCATCGAGACCTCCTCCAAGAAGAAGCTCGCAGGCGAGGAGGTGAGCATCGAGGATGTCTGCTTCCAGCGCGACGGCGTGTTCGCGATGGAGCTGGGCGGCCCCGAGGTCGGTCGCGGCTGCGGCGGTCGCGGGATCATCCACGGGTTCGAACTGCTCGAGAAGCTCGGCTTCCACGAGTGGGGCTTCGACTACGTGCTGCTCGATTTTCTGGGTGACGTGGTATGCGGCGGCTTCGGCCTGCCGATCGCGCGCGACATGTGCCAGAAGGTGATCGTGGTCGGGTCGAACGACCTGCAATCGCTCTACGTCGCCAACAACGTGTGCAAGGCGGTCGAATATTTCCGCTCGATGGGCGGCAATGTCGGCGTCGCGGGCATGATCGTGAACAAGGACGACGGCACGGGCGAGGCGCAGGCCTTTGCGAAAGCCGTCGACATACCGGTGCTGTGCGCGATCCCGGCGAACGAGGATATCCGCCGCAAGTCCGCCAACTATCAGATCATCGGCAGGCCCGGCACCGAGTGGGCCCCGCTGTTCGAGGAACTGGCGGTTAACGTCGCCAATGCCCCGCCGCAGCGCCCGACACCGCTCGAAGGGGACGGCCTGCTCGACCTGTTCAGCCCTGAAGACACGGGCGGCAACGTCCAGCTGATCCCGGCGACCCAGGCGGACATGCGCGGCGGCTCGTTCGAGCCCAAGCCGAGCCTCGAAGTCGTGTACGACGAGGTCTGAAGGGATGAGCGACCCCATCACCCCCGACACGAGAAGCGCCGACCGGCTCGATCTTGGCAAGCCCGACGAGGGCGGCTGCGCCAGTGGCGACACGATGCGCGAGGCGGCCCGCAAGGCGGGAAAGAGCGACATCCTCGACCAGTATGCGCGCGACTATCCGCTCGACGAGGCCAAGCAGGGCCCGCACGACCAGCCGCAAAGCATGTGCCCTGCGTTCGGGAGCCTGCGCGTCGGCCTGCGGATGAAGCGCACCGCGACCGTCCTGTCGGGCAGCGCGTGCTGCGTTTACGGCCTGACCTTCACCTCGCATTTCTACGGCGCACGGCGGACGGTCGGCTACGTGCCCTTCAGCTCCGAAACGCTCGTCACCGGCAAGCTGTTCGAGGATATCAAGGAGGCGGTCGAGCAGCTCGCCGACCCCGCGCAGTACGACACGATCATCGTCACCAACCTGTGCGTGCCCACCGCCAGCGGCGTGCCGCTGCGGTTGCTGCCCGACCAGATCAACGGTGTGCGCGTGATCGGCATCGACGTACCCGGCTTCGGCATCCCGACCCATGCCGAGGCGAAGGACGTCCTCGCCGGGGCAATGCTGAAATATGCGCGCGAGGAGGCCGACGAAGGTCCGGTCGCCGCGCCGACCCATCGACCGGACCGGCCGACGGTGACTCTCCTGGGAGAGATGTTCCCCGCTGACCCGGTCGTGATCGGGCAATTGCTCGAACCGCTTGGCCTCGCGGCCGGCCCGGTCGTTCCCACGCGCGAGTGGCGCGAACTGTACAGCGCGCTCGACTGCGCGGCGGTCGCCGCAATCCACCCCTTCTACACCGCCAGCGTGCGCGAGTTCGAGGCGGCCGGGCGCGGCGTGGTCGGCTCCGCGCCGGTCGGGCGCGATGGCACCGCGGCGTGGCTCGATGCCATCGGAACGGCCTGCGGCATCGCGCAGGACAAGGTCGATGCGGTCAAGAACGCGATCCTGCCCGCGATCGAGGGCGCGCTCTCGGGAGCGCGCATCGACGGTCGGATCACCGTGTCGGGCTACGAAGGCTCCGAACTGCTGGTCGCGCGGCTGCTGATCGAAAGCGGCGCCGAGGTGCCCTATGTCGGCACCGCCTGCCCGCGCACCCGGTGGTCCGATCCGGACCGCGAATGGCTCGAGGCAAAGGGCGTGCGGGTCAATTTCCGCGCGAGCCTCGAGGAGGATATCGCGGCCTACGAGGAGTTCGGTCCCGATCTCGCCATCGGCACCACGCCGGTGGTGCAGCACGCCAAGCAGCGCGCGACGCCTGCACTCTACTTCACCAACCTCATCTCCGCGCGCCCGCTGATGGGCCCGGCGGGGGCGGGCAGCCTGGCGCAGGTGATCAACGCGGCGCTGGGCAACAAGGCGCGCTTCGACCGGATGCGCGATTTCTTCGAAGGCGTCGGTGCAGACGACAATGCGGGCATCTGGGAAGACACCCCGGTCGACCGCCCGCAGTTCAAGAAGAAGTTCGCCGCGCAGACAGCTGCCGCGCTCAAGGCGGCCGAGGCGGTGGGATCATGATGGCCGTGCGCTCAATCCTCCCCTATCGGGGGAGGGGGACCAGCCGCAGGCTGGTGGAGGGGCACGCTCGCGTGATCCGACCGCCTGTGTTGGCCGGAAGCGCCGACGGTGCCCCTCCACCCCGTGCTGCGCGCGCGGTCCCCCTCCCCGTTCCGGGGAGGATGGCATGACCCTGGTTCTCGATCACGATCGGGCCGGCGGCTACTGGGGCGCGGTCTACGTCTTCACTGCGGTGAAGGGCCTGCAGGTCGTCATCGACGGGCCGGTCGGCTGCGAGAACCTGCCGGTCACATCCGTCCTCCACTACACCGACGGCCTGCCGCCGCACGAATTGCCGATTGTCGTCACCGGGCTGGGCGAGGAAGAGCTCGGCAAGACCGGCACCGAAGCCGCGATGAAGCGGGCGTGGAAGACGCTCGACCCCGAACTGCCATCGGTGGTGGTCACTGGCTCGATTGCCGAGATGATCGGCGGCGGGGTGACGCCCGAGGGCACCACGATCCGCCGCTTCCTGCCGCGCACGATCGACGAGGACCAGTGGGAAAGCGCGGACCGTGCATTGAGCTGGCTGTGGACCGAATTCGGGCCGAAGAAGATGCCCAAGGCCAAGGCGCTCAAGGAGGGCGAGAAGCCGCTCGTCAACATCATCGGCCCCGCTTACGGCATGTTCAACATGGCCAGCGACATGGCCGAGATCCGCCGTCTGGTCGAAGGGATCGGGGCGGAGGTGAACTGCGTCTTCCCGCTCGGCAGCCACCTCGCCGACATGCGCAAGCTCGCCAACGCCCACGCCAACGTGTGCATGTATCGCGAGTACGGCCGCAACCTGTGCGAATTGCTCGAGCGGCCGTTTTTCCAGGCGCCGATCGGGCTCACCTCGACCACCAAATTCCTGCGCTCGCTCGGCGAGGAGTTGGGGCTCGATCCCGAACCCTTCATCGAGAAGGAAAAGCACACCACGATCAAGCCGCTATGGGATCTGTGGCGCTCGGTCACGCAGGATTTCTTCGGCACCGCCAATTTCGGGATCTGCGCGAACGAGACCTACGCGCGCGGCATTCGCCACTTCCTCGAGGAGGACATGGGTCTGCCCTGCAACTTCGCCTTCGGGCGGCGTGCCGGGGTGAAGCCGAAGAACGAGGACGTGCGCGCCGCGATCCATGCCAATCCGCCGCTGGTGGTATTCGGTAGCTACAACGAACGGATGTACATGGCGGAGGCCGCAGGCGGTGGCCACGGCCCGCAGGCGCAGTTCATTCCCGCAAGCTTCCCGGGCGCGGCGATCCGCCGCCATACGGGGACGCCCTTCATGGGCTATTCGGGCGCGACCTACCTCGTCCAGGAGGTGTGCAATGCGCTGTTCGACGCGCTGTTCCACATCCTCCCGCTCGGAACCGATATGGACAGGGCCGAAGCGACTCCGGCGCGCAAGCAGGCCGAGCTGTGCTGGGAACCCGAAGCCAAGGCGCGTTACGACGCGATCGTCGAGGCGCAGCCGGTACTCGTGCGGATTTCGGCCGCCAAGCGTCTGCGCGACGCCGCCGAAACCGCCGCGCGCCGGGCGCAGGAAACCACCGTCACTGCCGATCGGCTTGCCGACGTGCTGCTCGAAGGAGCGGCGCGGTGAGCCGTCCGGTCCAGCCATCCGCCCGGCGACGGGCCCACAGATCTGCGCGCACGGCAGTGCCGTCACGCGGGTGCCACCGGGGCGGCGTTGCCCCGATCTGTCCAGCAAGTTTGGAGATTGATCAATGAACGATCCGACACCTGGCGACGACCGCTTCGGTCTGCGGACCTACCTGACGCCCGAAGAAGCCAAGGAATTTCACAAGATTTTCATGGGCTCCTTCATCGGCTTCACGGGGATCGCCGTCCTCGCCCATATCGCGCTGTGGGCCTACAAGCCCTGGCTCTGAGCCAGACGCATCTTTCGCCGATGGTGGCCCGCGGGCTGCGGCGGCGAACCCTCCACCATTCTTGAAGGAGTAAGACCATGTGGAGAATTTGGCTGATTTTCGATCCGCGCCGGGCACTGGTGGCACTGTTCGTGTTCCTGTTCGTCCTTGCGCTGCTGATCCACTTCATCCTGCTCAGCACCAACCGCTACAACTGGCTGGATGGCGCGGCGGCAGTTCCGGCGACCACCGCCGCAAGCACCGAGGCTCCGGTCCGGACCGGCTAGAGAGCAGGTGACGCGACGACGGGAGCGGGTTCGCCCGCTCCCGGGGCCGATAGCGCTCAGGCGCTCCCGGCCGAGACCTCTGGGATGAACCAACAAGACCCGTCTGTGACGACGGGGAGGATGGACCTATGGCGCTCCTGAGTTTCGAGCGGAAATACCGCGTGCGTGGCGGCACGTTGATCGGGGGCGACCTGTTCGATTTCTGGGTGGGTCCCTTCTACGTCGGTTTCTTCGGCGTGACGGCGGCGATCAGTGCGCTGCTGGGCACCCTGCTGATCTTCGCCGCGGCCTCGCAGGGCCCGACCTGGAATCCGTGGCTCATCTCGATCGACCCTCCGCCGATCGAAGCGGGGCTGGCCGCCGCGCCGCTCAACGCGGGTGGATACTGGCAGATCATCACGGTCTGCGCGCTGATCGCCTTCGGGTCGTGGGCGCTGCGGCAGGTCGAAATCTGCCGCAAGCTGGGGATGGGGTACCACGTGCCCATCGCCTTCAGTTTCGCCATACTGGCCTACGCGACGCTGGTCGTGTTCCGCCCGCTGTGGCTGGGGGCCTGGGGACATGGCTTCCCCTACGGGATATTCTCGCACCTCGATTGGGTGTCGAACATCGGATACCAGTACGTCAATTTCCACTACAACCCGCTGCACATGGTCGCGATCACGTTCTTCTTCACGACGAACCTCGCGCTCGCCCTGCACGGTGCGCTGGTGCTTTCGGCGGTGAACGTGCCCAAGGGCGAAGAGGTCAAGTCGCCGGAATACGAGGACACCTTCTTCCGCGACTTCATCGGCTATTCGATCGGCACCATCGGCATCCACCGGCTGGGCCTGCTCCTGGCGCTCAATGCCGGTTTCTGGAGTGCGGCCTGCATCATCATTTCCGGTCCGCTGTTCGTGGGCAGCTGGCCCGACTGGTGGGACTGGTGGCGCACCATCCCGGTCTGGTCCTGAGGAGGAGGCGATAATGTCACGCTATTACAACATCTTCACCCAGGTCCAGCTCGACGGCCCGGCAGAGATGGGCATCGACCTGCCCTTCGCCGACGAGCCGCGCATCCCGCTGCACTGGAATGCCCACTGGTTCGGCAAGCTCGGCCAGGCGCAGTTCGGACCGATCTATCTCGGCTGGCTCGGCCTTGCGTCCTGCATATTCGGCTTTCTCGCGATCTCGATCATCGGCTGGAACATGCTCGCCTCGGTCGGCTGGAGCCCGATCGCCTTCATGCGCGAGTTCTTCTGGCTGTCGCTCGACCCGCCGGGACCCGAGTACGGCTTCTCGCCCTTCGTTCCGCTGGCCGAAGGCGGCTGGTTCATCCTGACCGGCTTCTTCCTCACCATCTCGGTGCTGCTGTGGTGGGCGCGGACCTATCGCCGGGCAAAGGCGCTCGGCATGGGGCTGCATGTCAGCTGGGCCTTCGCCAGCGCGATCTGGCTGTTCCTCGTGCTCGGCTTCATCCGCCCGATGCTGATGGGCAGCTGGTCCGAGGCGGTGCCTTACGGCATTTTCCCGCATCTCGACTGGACCAACAATTTCTCGCTGGTCCACGGCAACCTGTTCTACAACCCGTTCCACTGCCTCTCGATCGTGTTCCTCTATGGCTCGGCGCTGCTGTTCGCGATGCACGGGGCTACGATCCTCGCGGTCGGCCGCTATGGCGGGGAGCGCGAGATCGAGCAGATCACCGATCGCGGGACCGCGGCGGAGCGTGCGGGCCTGTTCTGGCGCTGGACGATGGGCTTCAACGCTTCGATGGAATCGATCCACCGCTGGGCCTGGTGGTTCGCGATCCTGACCACGCTGACCGGCGGGATCGGGATCCTGCTGTCGGGCACGGTGGTCGACAACTGGTACGTGTGGGCACAGGAACACCACTACGCCCCCAGCTGAGCGAAGGGGTTCGAAGCTGCACAAGAGGAGCCCGGCCTGCTGGTCGGGCTCTTTGCTTTTTGTGGTTGTGCTATCCGCGGGTCCGGGCGCGCAGGTCGATGAGGTGGAGCGGGAAGGCGAGCGCTACTGGCAGCGCGATCCAGTACCACTCCGCACCGACCAGCGCGGCGCGCAGGCCCAGCACGATCAGCGCGGCGGGGCCGAGCAGGCGGGCCAGCTCCGCCGTCCGCCATCCGCGCAGCCGCAGCAGCACGGCCTCCGCCGCCAGCACTGCGAGGACCACGTCCGCCGCGTGACCGGTTTCGAAAAGCCATTGCATCAAGGTCGCCCTAGAACGGACCGTTGAGCTCGACCACGCTCCAGTTGAGCGCGCCGGCGATCGTGACCCAGACGAGGTAGGGCACCAGCGCGAGTCCCGCGACGCGCGAATAGCGGGCGCAGAACAGGATCAGCGCGGCGACCGAGAGCCACAGCAGCATCAGTTCCGCAAAGGCCCAGTCGGGCCGCTGCATGCGAAAGAAGATCAGGCTCCACAGCACATTGAGGAAGCCGTTCAACGCGAACAGGCCGATCACGGTGTCGGCCACGCGCGAATTGGGCGCCGCGCGCCATGCGCTGACCGCTGCCAGCGCGGCGAGCGCGAAGATCGCGGTCCACGCGATCGGGAAGACGAAGCTCGGCGGGCTCCAGTCGGGCTTTTCGAGGCCCTGGTACCACGGCCCCAGATCGGTGATCGTCCCGCCCAGCATAGCAATGCCCAGCGCCGCGACGCCCGCCACGATGATCGGCAATACCCAGCTGCGACCCATCAGGCGCCGATCTTCATGCGGGAGCCCTCATGCCGCAGCCCTGAGGCCGAGCAGGTGCGCGCAATCCTTCAGGAAGATGCGCATATGCGCGGCAGGCCGCGCGCGCACGAGCCGCTTGTTCATGTAGGCCTCCCACGTCAGCTGCTGCACGTCGCGGTCGGCGCACATGGTCACGAAACGCTCGCGCCGCTTGTCGCTCGAATACCAGAAATGCTGCATCATGCCGAGGATCCAGAACACCTTGCCGTGCTCGCGCATGAAGGCCTTGCGCGCTTGCCTGAGCGCGGCGGGTTGCCCGGTGGCGAGGAACTGCTCGGCCGCCTGTGCCACGCAGCGCCCGCCCATCATCGCGTAGTAGATCCCCTCGCCACTGGCGGGGGCGACCACGCCTGCGGCATCGCCCGCGACGATCACGTCCGCACCATTGTCCCACCGCTTAAGCGGTTTGAGCGGGATCGGCGCGCCTTCGCGGCGGATCGTCTCGCAGCCGTCGAGATGCAGGTCGCCGCGCATCCGCGCGACCGCGCCGCGTAAGCTGAAGCCCTTGTTCGCGCTGCCCACGCCGACACTCGCGGTCTCGCCATGCGGGAAGACCCAGGCGTAGAAATCGGGCGAGAGGTGCCCCTGATAGAAGACGTCGCAGCGCGAGCCGTCGAAACCTTCACTATCGTTGGCAGGCGACCGGATGATCTCGTGATAGGCGAAGACGCATTTCATCCGCTCCGCCCCCGCGATGTTCTGCGCCGCGACGGTCGAGCGCGCGCCGTCGGCGCCGATCACGAGCCGGGTGCGCACCCGTTGCAGCTCGCCGCCGCGTCGTTTGCGGTAGCAGACCGTCGAGGGTTGGCCTTCCTCGCGCTCGATCGTCTCGAAGGTGCCGGTGCGCCGCTCGGCCCCCGCCTGCGCGGCACGGGTCCGCAGCCATTCGTCGAACACGTCGCGGTCGACCATGCCGACATAGCCGATCTCGCCCACCGGCATGTCCACCTTGCGGTCCGAGGGGGCGATCATCCGGGCCGAGCGCGCGCGGGCGACCAGCAGGCTTTGCGGTACGTCGAAATCCTTCAGCAGGCGCGGGGGCACCGCGCCGCCGCAGGGCTTGATCCGGCCCGCCCGGTCGAGGAGCAGCACGCGCCGCCCGGCATCCGCCAGGTCCTTCGCGATCGTCGCCCCGGAAGGCCCTCCGCCGACCACCACTGCGTCGTAGATGTCCTGTGTCATGCCGCTGCCACTCCCTCTCTGGCCCGTACTGGTGCGCGCCGTTTTGCCTGGACCGCGAGCATCGCGGCGAGGATGAAGAGCGAGGCTTCGAGTGCGAAGATCAGCTGGAAGGCGACGCCGTCCTGCCCCGCGACCCGCCGCGCAATATCGACGCCGATCGCGCCGCCCAGGCCGCCGAGGCCGAAGGCGATCGCCTGCGCCGCGCCCCACACGCCCATCCGCACGCCCTCGCGCGTCTTTTCTCCCGCGCCCGCCAGCCCCATCATCGCTCCGATGGCGGAGACTGCGAAGACGCCGTTGCAAAAGCCGAGGACGAAGACATTGGCGGCGAGTGGCCAGCCCGGCCCCGCCAGCGCGGCGATGGCCAGTCCGAAAAGCGCAATTCCTGATCCCGCGCAGCCCGCGACGATCCACAGGCGGAGGTCGACCGGCAGCCGTCCGGCAAAGGCGCTGCCGCCGATCCCGGCAAGGATCATGCCCACCAGCACGCCGCCGTGCTGAAGCCCCGAAAGCTGCGTCGACTCGCCGGGGCTCATGCCGAAGACGAGGCCCGCAAAAGGCTCGAGGATCAGGTCCTGCATCGAATAGGCGAGCATCGAGACGAAGATCAGCACGGTGAAACGGCGCGCAGCGGTCTCCTGCATTATCTCGCGCAGTGCATCGGCGAAGCCGGGGGCATCCCCCCGATCCCGATCCGCGAAGTCGGCCATGGCACGCGGTTCGAGGCGCCAGATCGCGGCGCATGCCAGCGCGAAGGCGGCCAGCGCGACTCCGTTCGCCACGGCAGCGAGGCGCGCCTGCGAAAAGGGATCGAGCAGCGCGCCCGCGACGCCCGCGGCGACCACGATCCCGGCGATCATCATCGTCCAGGTCACCGCCGCCGCGGCAGCGCGCCTTTCGGGGACGACGCCCGAGGCGAGCAGCGCGAGCATCGATGTGCCCGCCGCGCCCACGCCCGCGCCGATCATCGTGAAGGCCAGCACCGCGAGTGCGCCACCGGTGAGCGCATCATCGGGCAAGAGCACGGTCGCGCGCACCGCCAGCAGCGCTCCGCCCGCGAGCACCGCCATGCCGCCGACGATCCACGGCGTGCGGCTGCGCCCGTGATCCGATCCATGCCCCCAGAGCGGCCGCGCGAGCTGCACCGCATAGTGCCACGCGACCAGCCCGGCGGGAATCGCGGCGGCGAGCGCATATTCGACCACCATCACGCGGTTGAGCAGCGATGCCGCCAGCATCACGATCGCACCGATGGATGCCTGGACGAGGCCGAGGCGGATGATGGAGAACCACCCGAGGCCGGTCGAGTCAGAACGGGGCAGGGCGGGGGCCATCAGATATAGCCCCCGAGGCCCAGCCCGGCCGCGAGCATGCCGAGGACATAGAGCGTAACGCCGGTGGTGCCGTACCACGGGGCGTGCTTCGCCGGATTGCGCAGCAGTCGCGGCATGAGCGCGAACTGCCCGGCGAGCAGCGCGGCGACGATCGCGCCCGAAAGCGTGTGCCCCCATGCGAAGAGCAGTGCGATGACGATGGCCTGCGTCACCACCATGGTCGCGCAGGCGAGCAGGCTCGCATTACGCACGCCGAGCGTGACGGGAAGCGAGCGCAGTCCGGTCGTGCGGTCGCCTTCGACCGCCTTGAAATCGTTCAGCGTCATGATCCCGTGCGCGCCGAGCGAATAGAGGATCAGGATGGTCAGGACGGAAGGCGCGGGCATCGCGCCGAGCATCACGGCGGCCCCGGTGAACCAGCTCAGCCCTTCATAGGTCAGACCCACCACTGCCGGGCCCCACCAGCCGCTCGCCTTCAGGCGGAAGGGCGGGGCGCTGTAGGCCCAGGCGAGCGCGAGGCCGACGGCCGCTGCACCCAGTACGAGCGGACCCAGCGCCGGTGCCAGCAGCAGCGACAGCAGCGTTCCGGCAATGGCGATGGCGAGGCCCCAGCGGCCCGCGACCCTGCCCGAGGGAATCGGGCGGTCCGGCTCGTTGATCGCGTCGACGTGCCGGTCGAACCAGTCGTTGACCGCCTGGCTGGTGCCGCACACCATCGGGCCGGCCAGCAGCACGCCGCACGCGACCAGCAGCCAGCGCCTGTCGACCGCCGCGCCGGACGACACGACCCCGACCGCGAAGGCCCACATCGGCGGAAACCAGGTGATGGGTTTGAGCAGCGCGAGGACATCGCGGGCCGCAGGCGGCGGCGACGTCCGGAAAGTGAGCGCCGATCGTTCCATGCGCCGAGGTTATGCCCCTCGCACGGCACCGTCAAACTGTTTTGACGCTCGATCTGTCAGGTTTGATTATCTGGCGTCTTCGCCCTGCTTGCCCAGACCATAGCGGTTGAGCTTGGAATAGAGGCTCTGCCGGCTCAGGCCGAGGATTTCGGCGGCGGAGGCGCGATTGTCCGACGTGTAGAGCAGCGCGGCCTCGATACACAGTCGCTCGATCAGGTCGGTGCTTTCGCGCACGATGTCCTTCAGCGGCATGCGCCCGACCAGATCGGTCAGTTCGTCGACCGAGCGGGGCAGGTCTTCGCCACCCGTCGCGACTTCGCGCAAGCGGCGGGCGACGGGGCGGATGACGAAGCCGAAATAGCGCGGATCCTCCTGCGTCGCGACGGCCGAAATCTCGACCGGCTCTTCGGACGTGCCGCCGATCGATCGGACCACGCTGGTCACGTTGCGGGCGACTCCGTCCTTCTCCATCTGGCCCGCGATCAGATCCAGATCGATCCCCGGCCGGCCGAGCAGGCGCGACAGCGACCGCCCGCTCAGCTGTTCCTCGCTCGCGGCCTCGACCAGTTCGACGAAGGCCGCGTTGGCGCGCAGGATGCGCATGTCCGCATCGGCGAGGACGAAGGCGTCGGGCATGGTCTCGACGATTTCGGACAGGTGGTGGTCGTCGCGCACGGGATGCTCGTCGACCGGAGTGACGATCAGCAGGAGGTATTGGCGGCGATTCTGGCTGAACCCCGTCGCCGCGACGGTCACTTCGCGGTTGCTCCTGGAAAGCCTGGCTTGAAGCGGCGTGGCCGAATCCGAACCGAGCGCGGCGCCGAGCTGGGTGGTCAGCGAATCGCGCGAGGAGGAATCGAACAGGCCGCCCAGCTTCTTGCCGGGCAGGCTGTCTGCACGTGCGCCGGCCAGTCTTTCGGCGGCGGGGTTCGCTTCGCGGATACGATGGCTGTCCGCCTCGACGATCAGCACGGCCTCGCGCGACCGTTCGAACAGCATACGGTAGCGTGCCTCGAGCTGGCGCATCCGCATGTAGTCGCGTTCCAGCGCCTGCTGCACCTGCAATAACCGCTGCTGCGTGCGCGCAACGTCGCGCAGGTCGCGGCCGAAGGCGAGGTGGCGGCCGTTGCCGAGTCCGACCAGCGAATAGCGCACCGGTACGTCGCCGTCGGTCGTGGGATGGTTGACCTGTCGCCAGCGATGCGACTCGCCCTTGCGGGCCGCGGCGAGCATTTCCATCAGCTTGGGGCGGCTTTCGATCGTGACCGTTTCGAGCCAGTTGGTGCCCGTCCAGTCCTCGAATTCCGGGAATTCGCGCAGGTCGATCGCGCTGTCGAGGATGTCGCCGGTGTCGTCGATGACCAGCGCGATGTCGCCCGCGACGATGGCGAGGCGCTGCGCGGCATCGGCATCGAGCGCGCCGAAGACGTCCGCGCTGTCTGCGAACGAGCGTTCCGCGTCACTACCGTGCTTCTTGGTCAGCATTGGATACTCACCCCCTAGGGTGCGGGATTGGTTTCGAGTCCCGTTTCCGCAACCATGCGTTCCGCGATTTCGAGCGCGGCGAAGGCATCCGCTGCCGAGACGTCGGCAC
Source organism: Alteriqipengyuania lutimaris (assembly GCF_003363135.1). Classification (NCBI taxonomy): domain Bacteria; kingdom Pseudomonadati; phylum Pseudomonadota; class Alphaproteobacteria; order Sphingomonadales; family Erythrobacteraceae; genus Alteriqipengyuania; species Alteriqipengyuania lutimaris. Next base: position 1,256,672 of record NZ_QRBB01000001.1, read on the forward strand.
CGACTTCCTCCGCCAGGCCAGGATTCGCGTTGACCATCCGACCGCCGATCATGATGCATATTGCGGGATTGGCCGACACGGTGCGAATGGCCCGGATCAGGGATTGAAGCGCGCTGCTAGGTGAATCGGTGGTGATGGTCAATCCCACCAAATCCAAGGATTTGCGCGAAATTACCGTCAGAAGCTCACGCCGCTGCGGGTCGATCAATGCTTCGCTTTCCCATCCGGCGCGTGCAAAAACCTCATCGATCATCAGCGCGCCGAAGCTGTGCTGGTCGCCCGGCATGGGCGAAAACAAGGACTTCGCGGGTGCGGCCAGCGACCCCGCGATGGGCGGCGCACGCGAGGCGACTTCGCGCATGACTTCCTGCAGCCGCCACAGTCCCATCGTGACTTCCACGAAATCGCACTCGTCCTCTTCCCACATCCTGCCGAGCGTGCGCGCGGCGGGGGCGAGAAGATCGAGAAAGACCGGCTGCACGCCGTAGCCGCGCGCGACCAGCGCCTCGACCTCGCGCAGCGCGCGGTCCGCGTCCCACTCCAGCAGATTGACGGCGAAGCTGTCCGCGAAATCGGGTGCGATCGGATCGAGAGCTTCCGCCCTGGCGGTAGGTTCGACGCGCGACTGGGCGAGCATCAGGCGGGGGATCATCTGGTGTTCGATGACACTGCCCAGATCGTCGGGATAATGGCTCGGCTGACGATAAGGCGAGCGACGGCGCGTACCCAGAGGGTTCGCGATCATATTCCTGAGGGCGGACGATCCCATCCCGAAAACCGATGCCATTGCAGACTCTCCCAGTCTGTTAGCGGCGCGGATTGCGTCGGCCCGGGCATGCTTGGTGAGGTTCTGCGACTCCGCCTGAGCTTCGGCAAGCGTACGCCTCTGATCGCGACATGGCAAATCGATAAGTGTCCAATTAACTTGTCGTCATCTAAGATTGACACTCTCGGCAAAGAGGGCCTAGTCTCCGGGCTGGAGAGAGGAGGTCGTCGCAAGCCCAATGTCGCACGACGAGTCGCCAGCAAGGGACCAGAGCCCACCGCGTGATCGGGCAAACGCGATGCCGCAGGGTGGTGCGGCGCTTTATACGCCCGCCGAGCGTGCCCGCCGCGACGCAAGCGCGTGGACGATCGTCCAAGGCGTGCTCGCACCTCTCCAGTTCGCGATTTTCCTGCTCAGCCTCGTGCTGGTGCTGCGCACACTGCTCACGGGCCAGGGCGCGCTCGCCGCCGATCTCTCGATCATCGCCAAGACCTTCGCGCTCTACGCGATCATGGTCACCGGCTCGATCTGGGAGAAGGAGGTCTTTGGAAAATGGCTCTTCGCCCGGCCCTTCTTCTGGGAAGACGTGTTCAGCATGGTCGTGATCGCGCTGCACACGGCCTACCTCGCCATGCTTCTGGGCGGCATCGGTAGCGTCGAGGCGCGGCTCCTCGTCGCGCTGGCGGGATACGCCGCCTATGTCGTCAATGCCGGTCAGTTCCTGCTCAAGCTGCGCGCCGCGCGACTCGCGGACAGCGTTCAGGCGGTGCCCGCATGAAGGCCGACGCATTCTCGCTCCCCGTCGATAGCGGCTGCGCGGCCCCGCCCACCCGCGAGGTGTTGCGCGAGCGCGGGCAACGCGAAGTTTTCTGCGGGCTGACCGGGATCGTCTGGCTCCATCGCAAGATGCAGGACGCCTTCTTCCTCGTGGTCGGATCGCGCACCTGCGCGCACCTGCTGCAATCGGCCGCGGGCGTCATGATCTTCGCCGAGCCGCGCTTCGCCACTGCGATCATCGAGGAGCGCGATCTGGCGGGCATGGCGGACTGCCATGAAGAGCTGGACCGCGTGGTCGACCGCCTGCTGGCCCGGCGGCCCGAGATAAAGCAGCTGTTCCTCGTCGGCTCGTGCCCGTCCGAAGTCATCAAGCTCGACCTCGGCAAGGCTGCCGAGCGACTCGGCGCAAAGCACGCCGGGCAGGTTCGGGTTCTCAATTATTCGGGCAGCGGGATCGAGACGACCTTTACCGAGGGCGAGGATGCCTGCCTTGCCTCGCTGGTCCCCGCCATGCCTGCGAGCGCGCCCGACGCGGCGCCCGCATTGCTGATGGTCGGATCGCTGCCGGATATCGTCGAAGACCAGTTCCTGCGCCTGTTCGCGCAGCTTGGTATCGAAAACGTCGGCGTGCTGCCCGCGCGCACTGCTGACGGCCTGCCGGCTGTCGGCCCGAACACGCGAATTCTCCTCGCGCAGCCCTTCCTCGGCGAAACCGCACAGGCTCTCGAAGCACGCGGTGCCCAGCGGATCGACGCGCCGTTCCCCTTCGGTGCCGAGGGCACCACCGCCTGGCTCAAGGCGGCGGCGCAGGCTTTCGGGATCGACGCGAAGCACGCCAACGCGGTGATCGCTCCGGGCCGCGAGCGCGCCAAGCGCGCGCTCGAACATCATCGCGAGAAGCTGGCGGGCAAGCGGATCAGCTTCCTGCCCGACTCGCAGCTCGAAGTGCCGCTGGCGCGCTTCCTCGCCACCGAACTGGGCATGCAGCCGGTCGAGGTCGGCACGCCCTATCTCAACCGCAAGCTCGTCGCGCGCGATCTGGAGCAATTGCCGCAGGCCACGCGCATCAGCGAAGGGCAGGATGTCGACCGGCAGCTCGACCGGGTCCGCGCCGACCGGCCCGACCTGACCGTGTGCGGCCTCGGCCTCGCCAATCCGCTGGAGGCCGAAGGGCTTTCCACCAAATGGGCGATCGAGCTGGTCTTCTCGCCCATCCACGGCTTCGAGCAGGCGGGCGACCTCGCCGAGCTTTTCGCGCGCCCGCTGCGCCGCCGCGACGTGTTGCAGGTGTAGCGGTGCAGCTGAGCGTCTGGACCTACGAGGGACCTCCCCATGTCGGCGCGATGCGGATCGCGACGGCGATGCGCGGGGTGCACTACCTGCTCCACGCGCCGCAGGGCGATACCTACGCCGACCTGCTGTTCACGATGATCGAACGGCGCGGTGCACGCCCGCCGGTCACCTACACCACCTTCCAGGCACGCGATCTGGGCAAGGACACCGCCGAGCTGTTCCAGCAGGCGGCGCGCGATGCCCATGCGCGTTTCCGCCCCGATGTCATGCTGGTCGGATCATCCTGCACCGCCGAGCTGATCCAGGACGATCCGGCCGGCATGGCCGAGGCGATGCAGCTCGACTGCCCGGTCGTCCCGCTCGAACTGCCGAGCTATTCGCGCAAGGAGAACTGGGGCGCGGGAGAGACTTTCTACCAGATCGTGCGCCATCTGGCGGACCGAACGATCCTCCCCGGAACGGGGAGGGGGACCGCCGAAGGCGGTGGAGGGGCACAGGGTGCGAAACGCCCACTCGCCAACATCCTCGGTCCCGCAGCGCTCGGTTTCCGTCATCGCGACGATGTGCGCGAGGTGCGCGGCATTCTCGACCGGCTGGGGATCGGCGTGAACTGCGTCGCCCCGCTGGGCGCATCGGCTGCGGACATTGCACGCATCGGCGCGGCGGATTTCAACATCGTGCTCTATCCGGAGATCGGCGACAGCGCCGCGCGCTGGCTGGAGCGCGAGTTCAGGCAGCCGCGCACGACAACCGTGCCGATCGGCGTCGGCGCCACGCGCGATTTCATCACCGAGGTCGCCACGCTGGCGGGTGTTGATCCGGCACCCGCGCTCGCCGACGACGAATCGCGCATGCCGTGGTGGAGCCGCTCGGTCGACTCGACCTACCTCACGGGCAAGCGCGTGTTCGTCTTCGGCGATGCGACCCACGCCGCCGCCGCTGCACGCGTGGCGCGCGACGAGCTCGGCTTAGAGGTCGTCGGGCTGGGGTGCTACAACCGCGAATTCGCGCGTGAAATACGCGATGCGGCGCGAGCTTATGGCGTCGAGCCGCTGATCACCGACGACCATCTCGAGGTGGAAGACGCGATCGCCGCCGCCGCGCCCGAGCTGGTGCTGGGCACGCAGATGGAGCGTCACATCGCCAAGCGGCTCGGCATCCCCTGCGCGGTGATCTCCGCCCCCGTCCACGTGCAGGATTTCCCCGCGCGCCACAGCCCGCAGATGGGTTTCGAGGGCGCGAACGTGCTGTTCGACACCTGGGTCCACCCGCTGGTGATGGGGCTCGAAGAGCACCTGCTCACGATGTTCCGCGAGGATTTCGAATTCTCCGACGATGCAGGAGCGTCGCACTTGGCTGCCCATTCGCCTTCTCGTCATGCTGAACTTGTTTCAGCATCCAGCGCTCCAACAGCCACGGCAAACCAGGAGGAGGGCTGGACCCCGGAACAGGTCCAGGGTGACGATGAAGACGCGTTATGGACCGCCGAAGCCGAAGCCGAACTCAGGAAAATCCCCTTCTTCGTGCGTGGCAAGGCGAAGCGGAACACGGAAAACTTCGCCGCCGAGCAGGGCCGCGGCGCGATCGACCTCGAAACGCTCTACGACGCGAAGGCGCATTATGCCCGCTAGCGCGCTCCCCCGGACTCGCGTCGTCATCGTGACGCTCGACAACCACCTCAAGGGTGCGGTCGAGCGGGCGAGCGAGCGGCTGGCGGCGGAGAATATCGAGATTGCACTGCACGCGGCGTCCGACTGGGACCGTGTGTCCGGATCGCTCGAAGCGACGGAGCAGGATGTCGGTACAGCCGACATCGTCATCGCGACGATGCTCTTCCTCGACGATCACGTGCGCGCGATCATTCCCGCGCTCGAGGCGCGGCGCGAGGACTGCGACGCGATGCTCGGCCTGATGTCGGCGGGCGAGGTCGTGCGGCTGACCCGGATGGGCGGCTACCGGATGGATGCGCCCGCCAAGGGTCCGCTCGCGCTGCTCAAGAAGCTGCGCGGTTCCGGCAAGCCGGGCGCCAGCTCGGGCGCGGGGCAGATGAAGATGCTGCGCCGCCTGCCCAAGATCCTCAAGTTCATTCCCGGCACCGCGCAGGATGTACGCGCCTATTTCCTGACGCTGCAATACTGGCTCGCCGGATCGGACGACAATGTGGTCGCGATGGTGCGCGCGCTGATCGATCGCTACGCCGCGGGCGAGCGCGAGGCCCGGCGCGGCGCGACCGGTGCCGATGCTCCGCTCGAATATCCCGAGGTCGGCGTCTATCATCTGCGCACCGACCAGCTGATTTCGGAGAGCGCGCGTCTGCTCCCGCGCCTGAAGGGTGCGCAGGGCCGGGTCGGGCTGCTGATGCTGCGCTCCTACCTGCTGGGCCGCGACACCGCGCATTACGATGGCGTGATCGCGGCGATGGAAGCCGCCGGGCTGGAGGTGGTGCCCGCCTTCGCCTCCGGCCTCGACGCGCGTCCCGCGATCGAGACATTCTTCGTGAAGGACGGCAGGCCCACGGTTGACGCGATCGTCAATCTGACCGGTTTCTCGCTGGTCGGCGGGCCTGCCTACAACGACACGGCGGCGGCGGTGAAAACGCTGTCCGGTCTCGACCTGCCCTACATCGCCGCGCACCCGATCGAGTTCCAGTCGCTGGAGAGCTGGGCCGAGGGGCGGATGGGCCTGCTGCCGCTCGAAACCACAATGATGGTCGCGATCCCCGAGCTCGACGGGGCGATCGCGCCGAGCCTGTTCGGCGGGCGCAGCGACGATGCCGAGGGCCCGGTTCGCGCGATGCGCGGCCATCCCGAACGCGCCGCCGCGCTGGCAGCGAAGACCGCGAAGCTGGTCACGCTGCGCAAGTCCGCGCGGGCGCAGCGCAAGCTCGCGATCGTGATCTTCAACTTCCCGCCCAACTCGGGCGCGACCGGCACGGCGGCGCACCTCGCGGTCTTCGAATCGCTCCACGCCACGCTCGTCCGGCTGGCCGCCGAAGGCTACGCGGTCGAGGTGCCGACAAGCATCGAAGCGCTGCGCGATGCGGTGCTGCACGGCAATGCGGAGCGGTTCTGCGCCGACGCCAATGTCGCAGCGCGCATTCCCGCCGACGAGCATGTCCGGGCCGAGCCGCACCTGAAAGAGATCGAAGCGCAGTGGGGCCCCGCGCCGGGCAGGCAGCAGGCGGACGGCTCCGCGATCCACATCTACGGGATCGAGCTGGGCAACGTCTTCGTCGGCGTCCAGCCCGCCTTCGGGTACGAGGGCGATCCGATGCGGCTGCTGTTCGAAGGCGGCTTTGCCCCGACGCATGCGTTCTCCGCTTTCTACCGCTGGATTCGGCGCGATTTCGCCGCCGATGCGGTGCTGCATTTCGGCACCCACGGCGCGCTCGAATTCATGCCCGGCAAGCAGGCGGGCCTGAGCGGGGATTGCTGGCCCGAGCGGCTGCTGGGCGACCTGCCCAACTTCAACCTCTACGCCGCCAACAACCCGTCCGAAGGCATTCTGGCCAAGCGGCGCGCTTCGGCGACGCTGGTCAGCTACCTGACCCCGCCGCTGGCCGAGGCAGGTCTCTACAAGGGCTTTGCCGACCTCAAGGCGCTGACCGAACGCTGGCGCGGGTCGAGCGACGCGGAAGAGCGCGCCTCGGTCGAAGCGATGATCGCCGATGCGTGCGACACGCTCGAGATTTTCATGGGCGATATCGAAGACCTCTCGGGTCGCCTGTATGAACTGGAGCGCACGCTGATCCCGCACGGGCTGCATGTGTTCGGCGCCAATCCGGAAGGGGAGGAGCGCGAGAGCCTGCTCGACGCCATCGAGTGCGCCGACGCCGATGCCGACCGTGAAGCTTTCGAAGACAAGCTCGACGCCAATGACGAGATGTCCGCGCTGATCCACGCGCTCGACGGCGGCTACGTCCTGCCGGCGCCGGGTGGCGATGTGCTGCGCAATCCGGACGTCCTCCCGACCGGCCGCAATATTCACGGCTTCGACCCGTTCCGCATCCCGAGCAGCTTTGCGGTCGCCGAGGGGGCGCGGCAGGCGGAGCAGCTGCTCGCCCGGCACCACGCGTCGAATGACAAAGCGCCCGAGAGCATCGCGATGGTGCTGTGGGGGACGGACAACCTCAAGAGCGAGGGCACGCAGCTGGCGCAGGCAATGGCGCTGATCGGCGCGCGTCCCCGGCTCGATTCCTATGGCCGCCTGAGCGGGGCCGAACTGATCCCGCTGGAAGAGCTGGGGCGCGCGCGGATCGATGTGGTTGCCACGCTCTCGGGCATCTTCCGCGACCTGCTGCCGCTCCAGACCCGTATGCTCGCCGAAGCCGCATGGCTTGCGACCATCGCCGACGAGCCGGTCGAACAGAACTACGTCCGCAAGCACAGCCTCGCTTTTGCGCAGGCACATGGCTGCGACCTCGAAACCGCGAGCCTGCGGGTCTTCTCCAATGCCGAGGGGGCCTACGGGGCGAACGTGAACCAGCTGATCGACGGCGGCGTGTGGACCGATCCGGACGAGCTGGCCAATGCGTTCGAGACGCACAAGGGTTATGCCTATGGGCCCAAGGGCGCGCCCGTGCAGCGGCGCGAGCTGTTCGCCGCCGCGCTCGCATCGGTCGATTTCACCTACCAGAACCTCGAAAGCGTGGAGGTCGGGATCACCGATCTCGACCAGTATGTCGATGGCCTCGGCGGCATGAACCGCGCGATCGCGCGCGCCAAGGGTGGCGAGGAAGCGCCGGTCTATATCCTCGATGCCACGCACGGCGCGGCGAAGGTGCGCACGCTGGGCGAGCAGATCGATCTCGAAACGCGCACCCGCACGCTCAACCCCAAATGGTACGAAGGCATGCTCAAGCACGGCTTCGAAGGCGTGCGCCATGTCGAAATGCACGTGACCAACACGCTCGGCTGGTCGGCCACCACCGGCGATGTGAAGCCGTGGGTCTATCAGCAGATCAGCGAGACCTTCGTGCTCGACGACGCGATGCGCGCGCGGCTTTCCGCGCTCAATCCGAAATCTTCCGCGCGGGTGGCCAACCGCCTGCTCGAAGCCTGCGAGCGCAAGCTCTGGGAACCCGACGACGAGACACTGGCGGCCCTGCGCGCGGCGAGCGACGATCTGGAAGATCGGCTCGAAGGCGTGGTTGCGGCCGAATGAGGAGAACGTGATGCTAGACGCCGCGACACTTGCACCGCCGGACGGTGAGGGATCGGTCCAGGTCCAGCTCGACCCGAGCGACAGGATCAAGGGCGCGAAGGTTTTCGCCGTCTACGGCAAGGGCGGGATCGGCAAGTCGACCACCTCGTCCAACCTCTCCGCCGCGTTCAGCAAGCTCGGCCACCGGGTGCTGCAGATCGGCTGCGATCCCAAGCACGACAGCACCTTCACCCTGACCAAGAAGCTGATGCCGACGGTGATCGATGCGCTGGAGCAGGTCGAGTTCCACTCCGAGGAGCTGCGGACCGAGGACTTCATGTTCGAAGGCTATAACGGCGTCATGTGCGTCGAGGCGGGCGGGCCGCCGGCGGGTACCGGTTGCGGCGGCTATGTGGTCGGCCAGACGGTCAAGCTGCTCAAGCAGCACCACCTGCTCGAAGACACCGATGTGGTCATCTTCGACGTGCTGGGCGATGTGGTCTGCGGCGGGTTTGCCGCGCCGTTGCAGCATGCCGAGCGCGCGCTGGTCGTCGCCGCGAACGATTTCGACTCGATCTTCGCGATGAACCGGATCGTCGCCGCGATCGGCGCGAAGGCGAAGAACTACAACGTCCGGCTCGCGGGCGTCGTGGCCAATCGCAGCCGCGAGACCGACGAGATCGACCGCTTCTGCGACCAGATCGGGATGCAGCGGCTGGCGCATTTCCGGGATGTCGACGCGATCCGCCGCTCGCGCCTCAAGAAATGCACTCTGTTCGAGATGGACGACTGCCCCGAGGTGATCGCCGCGCAGAACGAATATCTGCGCCTCGCGCAACTGCTGTGGGACGGGGTCGATCCGCAGGAGGCGACCGCGATGAAGGATCGCGACATCTTCGACTTCCTGGGGTTCGAATGATGGCGAGCATGGCACCCCCCCAGCACTCGGTCCAGCACTCGGCGACCTACGACGCCAACCGCGACCGGCTGGCGACCTATTTCGACAGCACGGCGCGCAAGGCGTGGATCGACCTCACCTCCGATGCGCCGGTCAGCGGCGTGCGCGCGACCGTGCGCGCCGGGCGCGAGGAGATGCGCAACACGCTGCTCGGCTGGCTGCCCGAGGACCTGCGGCGCACGCGCATTCTCGATGCGGGATGCGGGACGGGCGCGCTGAGCGTCGCGGCGGCATGCCGGGGTGCCGAGGTGGTCGGCGTCGATGTCGCGGGCGGGTTGATCGAGGTCGCGCGGCAGCGCGAGCCGTTCACCGGCCACGGCCGCATCCACTGGCAGGCGGGCGACATGCTCGACCCGGAGCTGGGCACCTTTGCGCATGTGGTCGCGATGGATTCTCTGATCCACTACCGCGAGGCGGACCTGATCGCGGCGATCGAGACTTTGGGCGAGCGGACCGCGCAGTCGATCCTGTTCACCTTCGTGCCGCGCACCCCGCTGCTCTTCGCGATGTACCAGACGGGCAAGCTGTTTCCGCGCAAAGACCGCTCGCCGCGTCTCGTGCCCATCGCGGAAGCCGACCTGCGCCGCAGCCTCTCGCGCCTCGACGGCTGGCAGGTCGCACGCAGCCACCGCATCTCGCGCGGCTTCTACACCAGCCATGCGATCGAACTGGTGCGCCGCGGATGAGCAATCGCCCGCCCTTGTCTGCCCGGTGGATGCAGGTGGCCACGACGTGGCTGCCCTTCGCCGATGCGGCGAGCGCGGACCTGCCGCTGGCGCGCCTGCTGCGCCTCGCGCTGTTCCAGGTGAGCGTGGGCATGGCGACCGTCCTGCTGACGGGCACGCTCAACCGCGTGATGATCGTCGAGCTTTCGATTCCCGCCGGTCTCGTCGCGACGATCATCGCGATCCCGCTGCTGGTCGCGCCCTTGCGCGCGCTGATCGGCCACAAGTCGGACACGCACCGCTCGCTGCTCGGCTGGCGGCGCGTGCCGTTCATCTGGCTCGGCACGCTGATGCAGTTCGGCGGGCTGGCGATCATGCCGTTTGCTCTGCTGCTGCTTTCTGCACCGGGCAACGCCACGCTCGGCATCGCGGTCAGCGCGGTCGCGTTCCTCCTGACCGGCGCAGGCCTGCACACGACGCAGACTGCAGGGCTCGCGCTCGCGACCGATCTCGCCCCGCCCGACAAGCGGCCGCGTGCGGTCGCGCTGCTCTACGTGATGCTGCTCGCGGGCACGATGCTGGCGGCGCTGGCGATCGGTTCGCTGCTGGGCGATTTCACGCCCACGCGGCTGGTGCAGGTGATCCAGGGGGCGGCGCTGCTGACCCTCGTGCTCAACCTGGTCGCATTGTGGAAGCAGGAGCCGCGCGGTTCCTCGCTCGCACCTTCGGCACCCGCCGGGCCGAGCTTCGCGGTCCTGTGGCGAGCATTCGTGGCGGAAGAGCGGACCGCGCGCCTGCTCGCCGCGATCGGCATCGGCGCGGCGGCCTTCGCCATGCAGGATGCGCTGCTGGAGCCCTACGGCGGCGAAATTCTCGGCCTTTCGGTCGGCAGCACGACGATGCTGACCGGCGCCTGGGCCGCGGGCGCGCTGGCCGGTTTCTGCCTTGCCGGGCGCAGCCTGTCGCATGGCGGAGACCCGCTGCGGCTGGCGGGCACCGGCCTCGTCGCCGGTATCGCGGCGTTTCTGATGGTGCTGTTCGCATCGCCCTTCCAGTCGAGCCTCCTGCTGTTCGCGGGTGCAACCTCGATCGGGCTCGGCCTCGGACTGTTTTCGGTCGGCACGCTGACCGAGACGATGGCCCGCGCGCAGGGAGAAGGCGCGGGGCTTGCTCTGGGCGCATGGGGCGCGGTGCAGGCGAGCTGTGCGGGCGTCGCCATCGCGGTCGGCGGCACGCTGCGCGATATCATCTCGCAAACCGCGAGCGCGGGCGGCCTGTCGGGCGCGCTCAATAACCCGGCCGCCGGATATGGCAGCGTCTACATCATCGAGATCATCCTCTTGCTGGCCGCGCTCGTGGCGCTCGGCCCGCTCGTCGCACGTCGTCGGGACACCGTCACCGTGCAGCCCATCGCGCAGCGCTTCGGCCTCTGCGAGTTCCCGACATGACCGCCACGCCAGGAGAGCCCCAATGACCGATTCCTATATCGTGGGCACGTTCGACATCACGGAGCTGGTGTTCCTCGCCTTCGTCCTGTTCTTCATCGCGCTGGTCTTCTACCTGCGCCGCGAAGACCGGCGCGAGGGCTATCCGCTGGAGGACGAGGCCACGGGCCGGGTCGAAAGCCTCGGCGGTCCGCTCAGCCGGGCCAGCCCCAAGATCTTCCACCTGCCGCACGGCCGCGGCGTCGCTTCGCCCGAGAGCGTTGCGCGCGAACGGCTGGACGTGCCGGGGAAGCGGGCTTTCGGCTCCAATGGCGCGCCCTACGTGCCGACTGGCGATCCCCTGATCGACGGGATAGGCCCGGCGTCGTGGGCCAATCGCAAGCCGTTGCCCGATCTGACGCATGACGGCCGCCCCCGGATCGTGCCGCTGAGCCTCGACGCGCATATCGCCATCGCCTCGCAGGATCCGAACCCGATCGGCATGACCGTGCTGGGCGCGGATGGCGGCATCGCGGGCAAGGTCACCGAAGTGTGGATCGACCGGGCCGAGCATGTGATCCGCTACCTCTCGGTCCTCACCGAAACGGGCAAGACCGTGCTCGCGCCGATGGCGATGGCGGTGGTCAAGGGGAAGCATGGCAAGATCATCATCGATGCGCTCAACGCGGCGCACTTCGCCGGAGCGCCCGTCCCCGCCGCGCCTGACGAGATCACGTTCTACGAGGAAGAACGGATCGTGGCCTATTTCGGCGGCGGCTATCTCTACGCCAATCCGCGCCGGCAGGAGCCGGTGCTGTGAGCAGGCGCCACGCTCTCAACCATGCGCAGGCGCAGATGCTGTGGAACCCGCAGCGCGACGAGACCCTGCTGTGGCAGGGCAAGCCCGATGCGCTGGTGCTCGCCCGCACGGCGTTTCGCGCGCGGATCGTGGCGGGCTACTTCCTCGCGCTGACCGCACTGGCGCTCGTCTTCGGGGGCGGGACCGGGGCGATCTTCATGCTGCTGGCAGGTCTCGCCACGCTCGCCATCCTTCATGGCCTCGCTTACCTGTCCGCGCGCACCACGACCTACCTGCTGACCGATCGCCGCGTGATCCTGCATATCGGCATGGCGATCGAGAAGACGATCAACCTGCCGCTACGCCAGATCGGGGCCGCCCACCTGAGCGACAAGGGCGGCGGTTATGGCGAGATCGCACTGGAGCCCGCGGCCGAGCATACGCTCGGCTACGCGCTCTTGTGGCCGCATGCCCGGCCATGGCGCTATGCGCACCCGCAGCCGATGCTGCGCGCCGTGCCCGCCGCGTCGCCGGTGGCCGAAAAGCTCGCGCGCGCGGTGGCGGCGCACCAGGCGATCGAACGCGGCGAACTGCCGGCGCGCACACCGCAGCCTGCCAAACCCCGGGTCGAAGGCGCACCGGTCGAAGGGGCACTCGCATGAGCCTCGATCACGATCACGACGAGGATATTCCCCGGGTGCCGCTGATGATGATCGGCGGGATCGCCCTGCTGTCGGTGGCGCTGGCGACGGCCGCGAGCTTCGGCTTCGTGGCGCGCGACGCGGTGCCCGAAACCTCGCGCGCGATGGCGGGCACGCAGGCGCTCGCCAAGCGCAGCCTGTTCTTCAGCGATACGAGCGACGGCGCGGTGCTGGTCGAGGATGGGGCGACGCGCGAACACATCGCGCGGATCGAGCCGGGCACGGGCGGCTTCATCCGCTCCACCATGCGCAGCCTCGTCCATGTCCGCATGCGCAAGGGGATCGGCCCGGAAACGCCCTTCGAGCTGACGCGCTGGGACGATGGCGGGCTGACGCTGAGCGATCCGACGACGGGCGAAACGCGCGAGCTGATGGGCTTCGGCGCGACCAACCGCGCCGCCTTTGCGGTGCTGCTCGAACGGGAGGCGGGCTGATGCTCCAGTCACGCAACACCGGCAAGCAGTTCGACATTCCCTGCCGTATCTCGGTCGAGCAGAGCTTCGAGCATTTCCACGCCCATGTCGAACTGGCGGAGGATGTTGCCATCCGTCCAGGCGACAAGGTGCGCGTCCACGGCGCGCCGATCCGCATCGCCTTCGGCGAAACCGCGCAGTTCGAGCGGACCGCCACGGTCACCCGCGCGGGGCCGATCGCGCAGGCGCTCACCCGGCTCGCGGCCTATTTCGACCTGCGCGAACTCTACGAGGTCAGCTTCAATCCCGGGAGGATCAGATGAACGCGCCAGCCAAAATTGCGGGGGCCAGAATCCAAGAGGCGAAAGCCGAAGCGGCCCCTGGTGGAAAGATCATGACCAGCGACGAGGCCATGGCCCTCGCCACGCAGGACACGATCCTGACCCCGCGCTTCTACACCACCGATTTCGATGCGCTCGACGCGATCGACGTGAGCCTCGTGCGCGAGGAGTGGGACCAGCTGATCGCCGACATGGAAGGCGACCCGAACAAGCGGCATTTCCGCGACAAGGGCAGCTTCGCCGGGATCATCGAGAATCTCGAGCCTGCGCTGCGCGCCGAGTTCACCGATTTCATGGTCAGTTCGATGACCTCGGAATTTTCCGGCTGCGTGCTCTATGCCGAGATCGCGCGGCGCACGAAGAACCCCGACGTGAAACAGCTCTTCAGGCTGCTGGCGCGCGACGAGAGCCGCCATGCCGGCTTTATCAACGAAAGCCTCAAGGATGCCGGCATCGGCGTCGATCTGGGCTTCCTGACGAAGACCAAGAAGTACACCTTCTTCAAGCCGAAATTCATCTGGTACGCGGTCTATCTGTCCGAAAAGATCGGCTACGCGCGCTACATCACGATCTACCGGCACCTCGAAAAGCATCCGGAAAACAAGTTCCACCCGATCTTCGACTGGTTCGAGGAATGGTGCAACGACGAGTTCCGCCATGGCGAGGCCTTCGCCATGCTGATGCGCGCCGACCCCGGGCTGCTGAAGGGCCATAACACATTGTGGATCCGCTTCTTCCTGCTCGCGGTCTATGCCACGATGTACGTGCGCGACCATGCGCGCCCGGTGTTCCACAAGGCGCTGGGAGTCGATCCGACCGAATACGACTACAAGGTCTTCTCGGTCTGTAACCAGATCGCCCGGCAGGTCTTCCCGGTCGAGCTCGATACCGACAGCCCGAAATTCCGCGCGCATATGGAAGCGCTGCGGCAGGCGTCTTTGCGGATCGAGGATGGCAAGGCGCAGGGTGGCATTGGCGGCCTTGCGAAGCGCGCGAGCGGAATGGCCGGGGCAGGCTGGAACTTCGCGCGGATGTATTTCCACCGCGCGCAGAAGAACGAGCTGCCGCAGACCGTTCGATTGCAGCCCGCATGGTGAGCATGACCGGCCATGTCCTGCCCGTGCTGGCGACGATCGCGGTGTGGTTCTTCGCCACCGGGCTGATCGCGTGGGCGGCGAACGCCTCGCGCGACGGGTTCTCGCGCAGCCTCGTGCTGGCGGGCGTGGCGGGCGTTGCGGGGCTGGGCGCGGTGCTCGCGTCCTTGCGCATGACCGGCATCGACGGCAGCTATCTCGGCTTCGTCGGCGCGCTGGCGATCTGGGGCTGGCACGAGCTGGCTTTCCTGACCGGCGGGGTCACCGGGCCGCGGCGCGAGGCGGCGATGCCGCACGCACATGGGCTCTTGCGCTTCCGGCAGGCGAGCGCGGCGGTCATCCATCACGAACTGGCGCTCGGCGCGACGGCGGCGATGCTCGTCGCGCTCAGCTGGGGCCAGCCCAATCCGCTGGGCGCGCAGGTCTTCGCGCTGCTCTTCGGCCTGCGCCTGCTCGCCAAGCTCAACCTGTTCGCAGGCGTGCCCAATGCCAGCACCGACATCCTGCCGCGCCACCTCGCCTATATGACCAGCTATTTCGGGCCCAACCGCTTCACCGCGCTGCTGGGCCTCAGCATCGCCGGAACCGTCACGCTTGCCGCCTGGCTCGGCGTTCAGGCCGCGATGGCGAGCGCCGGCGGGGTCGCGACCGGTGCGAGCCTGCTGTTCGCGCTGGCCGCGCTGGGCGCGCTAGAACATCTCTTTTTCGCCCTTCCTCTGCGCGATGGTGCGCTATGGGGCTGGGCAATCGCCGCGCGGGACAGGCGGGCGCACACGAATGCGATGAGGGGACTATAATGGACAAGATGGAGATTTCCCCGATGGACTACGATGCGTTCTTCAAGGCCGAGCTCGATGGCGTGCGCGAAGAGGGGCGCTATCGCGTGTTCACCGATATCAAGCGCCATCGCGGCGCCTTCCCGCAGGCGACGCGCTTCGTGGGCGAGGAGACGCAGCCGGTCACCGTGTGGTGCTCGAACGACTATC
Organism: Alteriqipengyuania lutimaris; assembly: GCF_003363135.1. Classification (NCBI taxonomy): domain Bacteria; kingdom Pseudomonadati; phylum Pseudomonadota; class Alphaproteobacteria; order Sphingomonadales; family Erythrobacteraceae; genus Alteriqipengyuania; species Alteriqipengyuania lutimaris. Next base: position 1,272,031 of record NZ_QRBB01000001.1, read on the forward strand.
TCGGCATGGGCCAGCACCCGGTCGTGGTCGACGCGATGCACGCCGCGCTGGACGAATGCGGCGCGGGCGCGGGCGGCACGCGCAATATCTCGGGCACCAACCATTTTCATGTCGAGCTCGAGCGCGAGCTGGCCGACCTGCACGGCAAGCAAGCCGCGCTGCTGTTCACCAGCGGCTATGTCTCCAACTGGGCGGGGCTGGGCACGCTGGCGGCGAAGATTCCGGGCTGCGTGGTGTTTTCCGACGCGCTCAACCACGCCAGTATGATCGAAGGCATTCGCCACAGCCGCGCGCCCTACAAGATATGGTCGCACAACGACGCGGAAGATCTCGACCGCAAGCTGTCGGACTACGGGCCGGAGGTGCCCAAGCTGGTGGCCTTCGAAAGCGTCTATTCGATGGATGGCGACATCGCGCCGATCGCCGAAATTCTAGACGTGTGCGAACGGCACGGCGCGATGAGCTATATCGACGAGGTCCATGGCGTCGGCCTCTATGGGCCGCGCGGCGGCGGGGTGGCCGAACGCGAAGGCCTGATGGACCGGATCACCGTGATCGAAGGGACGCTGGGCAAGGCATTCGGCGTGATGGGCGGCTATATCGCCGCCAGCGCCGACCTGATCGACTACGTGCGCACCTTCGCAAGCGGCTTCATCTTCTCGACCGCGCTGCCCCCCGCCGTGGCGGCGGGCGCGGCGGCGAGCATCCGGCATCTGAAGACCAGCCAGCTGGAGCGCGCGCGGCACAAGGACCGGGTGGCGCAGGTGCGGCGGCGGCTCGATGCGATGGGCATCCCGCATCTTCCCAACCCCAGCCATATCATCCCGGTGATGGTGGGCGATGCGCACAAGTGCAAACGGATCAGCGACTGGCTGATGGACAACCACGGCATCTACGTTCAGCCGATCAACTACCCGACCGTGCCTGTGGGGACGGAGCGGCTGCGGATCACGCCGTCGCCGGTGCATAGCGATGGCGATATCGACCGCCTGATCGCGGCGCTGAGCGAGATCTGGTCGCAGTGCGAACTGGCGCGGATGGAGGCAGTCGCCTGACCGCGCAAGCAGGCCTGCGGAACACAAGCGCCGCCGCACCCGTTGAGTAAGCGGCGGAAGAGGGAAGACTGGGAGAACCTCCGATGCTGCTCACTTCATTTCCGATGCTGTCGACGATAGCCGCACCGCTCAATATCGTGACCCTGCTGATCGTCCTCGCGATTGCAGTTGCACTGTTCGTCTTCTTCATGCGCAAACGCTCCAACCGGCATCCGATGGACACGCCGCGCGGCAAGGCCGCCGAGGAAATGCGGCGCGAGGAAGCCGAAGAGGAACGCCGCGAGGAAGGCCGCCCCAAGGTCGACTGATCCCTACTGTCGCGGGGCAACGCGCTACCTGCCGCCTCGCTGTTCAATCGCCCGCTGCCTCACGCAAAAAGAAAGGCCGGACCTCGCGGTCCGACCTTTCCTTCGATCAGTCGATCGATCGAGCTGTCGCTTACGAGCCGAGCATGCCCTCGGACTGCGCCTGGTCGAAAATCTCTTCGAACTTGCCACCGGCAAGCCCGGGGTGCGACGTTTCGCGCGCGGATTCGAGATTGTCGGTCATGCCGTCGCCTTCGACGATGATCAGGCCGACCATGCCCGCCGCGTAGTGCGGCACGCACTTGTAGCCGTAGATCCCTGGCACGGGGACGACGTAATCGACCGGCTCGTTGATCTCGCCTTCCCAGCCGCGCGCGCCATCGGGGACCATTCCCTCGATGGAGGACGACTGGTGAGTCGGGTCGGTCGGGATGAAGCGGATCGTGTCGCCGACCTGCGCGGTGATCAGGCGCGGCTTGAACACCTGCAGTCCGCTTCCGTCGGGATCGCGCGTCAGCATCTGGATCTCGATGATGTTGCCGTTGGGCTCGACCTCGGGCTCCTGCGACATCGCCGCGGCCTCGGTCGTTTCGGCAGCAGCGGGAGCCTGCGTTTCGGCAGTCGCCGGCTGCTCCTCGTCCGCGCGGCTGTTGCAGCCTGCGGTCGCAATGAGTCCTGCAAGAGCAATGCTGCCTAGAAGGGCACGTTTTTTCATAGTCTTGATCCTCTCCTCTGTTCGGCTGGGACCGTCCCCACCCGTGCAATACCCCAATTGGTGGAGCAAAGAAAGCAGCCTGTGGTGGCTATTTACCTCGAATATTGGCCTCTTTTACAAAGCGATGCCTGATTCTCGACACGAGGAGGAAGATGGTCAGGATGACTAGTGGCGTGACGACTCCGATGACGATGTCGACGACGTTGCGCGTGCCGAGCGCCTTCACCCCCTTGGCCATGTAGGCGATCAGCGCGACCGCGTAGTAGCTTGCCGCGATGACCGACAGCAGCTCGACCAGGTTCTGCAGCCGTAGCTGGAGATTGAAAGTGCTCTCCATCGATCGCAACAGGTCGAGATTCTGCGCCTTGATGCGCGTGTCGATCCGCGTGTTGAGCAGCGCGATGGCATCGCCGCTGCGTTCGGACAGGCGCTGGAGCCGGTTGACGAATGTCTCGATCGTCCGATTGGCGGGGACCAGCCGCCGTTCGGTGAAATCGGTCAGGCTCTGGAAGCCATCGATCGGCTCCACGCCCAGCCCGTCGAGCCGGTCGCCGGCAATCTGGGCATAGGCCCGGCTGGCGCTGGTGCGATAGCTGTTTTCGGCGCGAAGCCGCGCGAGTTCGGCGGAAACCTTCGAGAGATCGCCCAGCAGCCCCTCGTCGTCGTGTTCGGCATCGTCGGCCAGCGCCTGTACGTAGGCGGCCAGCTGCGCTTCGAGCGTGTTGAGTTCGGGCATCAGACGCTGAACGGGCGGCAGGCCGACGAGGGCGAGATTGCGGTAATTGCCAAGCTCCTGCAGCCGCTGGACGATCCGCCCCAGATCGTCCGCCTGCCGGTTGGGCGCACAGATCAGCAGCCGCCCGTGCCCATCCTCGCGGATGCGAAAATCCGACCATACCCGCACGCCCGAGCAGACGTAGCAGGATACCAGATCCTCCCGCTCGAACTCCATTGCGGGCAGAAGCTCTTCGGCCTCGGCCTCGCTTGCCTCGACATAGACCTTGGTGGCGCGCAGCACCGCCCCGGGCCAGTCGCCGAACCAGCCGGTGAGCGCGTCGCGGGTGGCGTTCTCCTGCCCGCTGCCGATCAGGGTGACGGTCACCGCTTCGGTATGCCGTTCCCACAGCACGGTCACATCATCGGCGAAGCGCAGAACGGCAAAGCGGCTCTCGCGTTTCTCGCTATGCGGTGGGATCGGTGGATTGGCGAGATGCTGCTGTTCGGTATCGCGCCCTGCCTCTTCGACGAGGCACACCATCTGGATGATGCGCGAGGGTGCCCGGACCGGAGCGAAGCGGCGCAGGTGCATCTCGTGCACCAGTTCACGCCGCAAGGGATGCTCCGTGAAGGCCATGGCGTGCAATACACCAAAAGCGGACCATGCGGAAGCAGCGCGCGCGGGGCGCTGCACGCACGCGCGGCGCGATCCTGCGCGCCGTATCCGGAGCGCGAGGCGCGGAAGCAGCCTGTGCGTCTTCGCCTGTCCTACACCGTCCGGAGCCGCTAGCGTGACGGCGGCTCTTTCCTATCGTCGTTCGTCGGATCCGCGCGCCTGACGCTCACAGGCATTTTTCGCGCCGCAAATCGGCAAAGTGTCACCTTGAGCATATCAAGTCGCTGAGAATGCGGCATTTTGTCAGGGTGACACATGGGTGACACCTGTCACCCTGTGTCACCCCCCGACATCGCGCCGATATTGCGCCAAAATGCCGGTTGGGGGAGGGGGCGCACCAGCCCCCCTCCGTCCCGATTGGGAAGCGATCAGCTTTCGTGGATGGTCTTGGCGACCATGCAGTGCATCACGCCTTCCTCGCCGTCTTCGCGCCCGAAGCCCGACCATTTCACGCCGCCGAAGGGCGCATCGGGCGCGCTCACATTGGCGCCGTTGATCGCCAGCATCCCGGCCTCGACCTCGGCGGCGAGGCGGCTGCGCAGCTTGGGATCGTTGGTCCAGGCATAGGCGGCGAGGCCGTAGGGCAGGCGGTTCGCCTCCTCCACGATCGCATCCGCATTGGCCATCGGGTTGAGCAGCGCGATCGGGCCGAAGGGCTCCTCGTTCATGATCTCCGCGTCGAGCGGCACTTCGCTGAGCACGGTCGGTTCGAAGAAGAAGCCCTGGTTGCCGATCCGCTCGCCGCCCGTGTCGAGCTTCGCGCCCTTGTCCTTCGCGTCGGCGATCTTCTTGGCGAGGCCTTCGGGTCCGCGCTCGTTCGCCATCGGGCCCATCTGGGTGTCCTTCTCCATCCCGTTGCCGACCTTGATCGCCTTGGTGCGCTCGACGAAACCGTCGCGGAAGGCGGGGAACAGGTCTTCCTCGATCAGGAAGCGGGTGGGGCTGACGCAGACCTGCCCGGCATTGCGGTAGGCCGCGCCGACCATCGTATCGAGCACGGTGTCGACGTCGCTGTCCTTGAACACCATCACCGGCGCGTGGCCGCCCAGTTCCATCGTGGTGACCTTCAGATCGTCCGCCGCCAGCTTGACCAGATGCTTGCCGACCGCGGTCGACCCGGTGAAGGTGACCTTGCGGATGATCGGCGAGCCAAGCAGGTGGCGGCTGACCTCGTCGGGTACGCCGAAGACCACCTGGCAGACATCGCCCGGCACGCCCGCATCGAGCAGCGCCTGCACCAGCGCGAGGCCCGCCGCCGGGGTTTCTTCGGACGGTTTCACGATGACCGAGCAGCCCGCCGCGATCGCGCCGCCGACCTTGCGCACGACGTTGATCGCGGGGAAGTTCCACGCTGCGAAGCCGGCGATCGGGCCGACCGGCACGTAGATCACGCGCGCGCTCTGCCCTTCGGGGCGAACCAGCGTGCGGCCATAGGCGCGCTTGCACTCGCCCGCGTAGAATTCGAGGAGCATCGCGCAGTAGATGACTTCGCCCATCGCCTCGCGCTGCGGCTTGCCCTGTTCGCGCGTCAGCAGCTCGCCGATCGCGCCGGCACGCTCGCGCAGCAGCGCTGCCGCCTTGTGGAGCGCGGCGGCGCGCTTGTCCGCGCTTTCTTTGCGCCACGAGTGGAAGCCCTTGTCCGCATTGGCGAGCGCGGTGTCGAGATCGTCGCTGGTCGCATGCGGCAGGCTGCCGAGCACTTCGGCCGTCGCCGGGTCGATGACGTCCTGCGTCTTGCGGCTGCCGCCGGAGACTTTCTCGCCGCCGATCAGAAGGTGAAGGGAGGAATGGTCGCTCGGTGCATCGGTCATATGGGCAGGGTCCTTTGGCTAGCGGTTGGTCTCGTGTCCGCGCCGTTCTTTCAGAAAGAGGCAGCGCCGGGCGTGCGCTTCAGGTATGGTCCCGGGTCATGATCGCCAACCTCTTGCCGCTCGTTTTTCTCGCCCTCCAGCCCGCGACCGCTGCGGACGGGCCTGCCGCGCCCCCCGCTTCGACGGAAAAGGAGGCCGTATCGCTGCCCGCGGACCAGCAGGGCGCGATCCGCTGTTCGGCGGCCTTCGCGCTGATCGCCGAACGCCAGCGGCTGGGCGAGGAGGCGGCGCTGGAATATCCTCCGCTGGCCGAGCGGGGGCGCGAATTCTTCGTCCAGGCAAGCGCACGGGTGATGGACGAATCCGAACTCGACCGGGCGGCGATCAGCGCGCAGCTGCGCAGCCAGGCGCAAAGCATCGTCGCGGAGGGCACGCTCGACCAGATCATGCCGCCATGCCTCATGCTGCTCGAAGCTTCGGGCATCTGATCGCCTGATTGCGCACAACTGGCCGCAGTCGCACGCAAGCATCTGGATTTGCGGACACGAATACCCCAAGTGGGGCGCGCATGTGGACCGTCCACCAATTCCCGCTCTGCCCGTTCAGCCGCAAGGTACGCATCCTGCTGCGCGAGAAAGGCGTGCCTTTCGCCCTCAACCGGCTCGATCCGTGGAAGGCCGACGACGATTTTCTCGACATGAACCACGCAGGCCGCGTGCCCGTGGTCGAGGAGACCGAGAAGGGGATCGTGCTCAGCGATTCGACCGCGATCTGCGAATATTTCGAGGAAACGGTCGACAAGGCGCCGATGATCAATGGGTCGGCGCTCAACCGCGCGGAAATCCGCCGGCTGGTCGCTCTGCTGGAGGAGAACCTGTTCGGCGATGTCACCATGCCGCTGCTGCACGAGCGGATGAAGAAGCGCTTGGTGCTGCGCGAACCGCCAGATTCGCGGATCATCCGCGAGGCGATGAAGCTGGCGCACGCGCATCTCGACTATCTCGACTGGCTGCTCGATCACCGCGCCTGGATCGCGGGCCCGCAGATGAGCCTCGCCGACATCACCGCCGCCGCCCAGCTTTCGGTCGCGGATTACCTCGGCGGAATCGACTGGAAGGATCACGGCCCCACGCGCGACTGGTACGCCGCCTTCAAGAGCCGCCCGAGCTTCGGCCCGCTGCTGAGCGAGCGGATGGACGTGATCCAGCCGCCCGCGCACTACGCGCAGCTGGACGACTAACGCCTCTGGCAGCGGCGGGTGGCGCGCGGCGATAAGCGCCGAAACTGGAACTCCGCGGATTGCGGGCCATATAACCGGGAAAGGAGTTTCCCATATGTCCGACAAGCTCGAACTGACCGAAGACCAATGGCGCGAGCGCCTAACCCGCGAACAGTACCAGGTGCTGCGCGAGGCGGGGACCGAGCGTGCCTTCACCGGCGCCTACGACAAGCTGAAGGACGAGGGCGAATATCACTGCGCCGCCTGCGGCAACCTCGTCTTCCGCAGCAACGAGAAATACGACAGCGGATCGGGCTGGCCCAGCTTCTATGCCCCGGTCGAAGACGATGCGGTGGAAACCAAGCAAGATGTCTCGCACGGCATGACCCGCACCGAGGTGCTGTGCGCGAACTGTGACAGCCACCTGGGCCACGTCTTCCCCGACGGCCCCAAGCCCACCGGGCTGCGCTACTGCATCAATTCGGTCGCGCTCGAATTCGAAGCCGCGGGCGATCCTCCCGTCGGGAGCTGATGCGCGAATTGCGGCAAAATCATGTCGTTCATTCGCCATTGAGCTTTGTCCGTGCATAGGCGAGATGCGTAAATTCGGGCGCGCGTCGCGGCGCGCCACAGGTTGGGACGAAGCATCTAGATGGCGGGATATGGCACCACAGGCGCGAAGGGGAAGCGGAGATTCCCCGGCGCCAGGACGTGGGAGAAAACCCCCCGCTGGCTGCGTCTGACGGTAATGTGGCTGGGCGGCCTCGCCGCTCTCGCCGTGATCTTCCTGATGCTGGCGGTCGCTTTCGCCGCTCGTTCGCTTCCATCCTACGAGGAACTCAAGGCCGCGCAGACCGCGCAGACCATCGTCGTACGCGCGGCCGACGGCAGCGAGATCCTGGAGCTCGGTCCAAGCTACGGCGAATGGCTCGACAAGGAAGAAATTCCCGATGTCATGAAGCAGGCGATGATCGCGGTGGAAGATCGCCGGTTCTATTCGCACTTCGGCGTCGACGTCGTGCGGACCGGCGGGGCGGTCCTTGAGCCGATCTTCGGCTCGCGCTCGCGCGTGGCGGGGACCTCCACGATCACGCAGCAGCTGGCGCGCAACGTCTTCCTCAATTCGAACCGCACGATCGACCGCAAGCTGCGCGAAGGCGTGCTGGCCCTGGCGCTGGAAGCGAAGTTCGACAAGGAGCAGATCCTCGAACTCTATCTCAACAAGGTCTATTTCGGCGGCGGCGCCTATGGCGTCGACAGCGCCAGCCGCAAGTTCTTCAGCCATCCCGCGACCGAACTTTCGACCGCCGAGGCCGCGATCATCGCAGGCCTGGTCAAGGCGCCGAGCCGCTATTCGCCGACCGCCGATGTCGACGCCGCCGTGGGCCGCGCGCAGGTCGTGCTGCGGCTGATGCGCGAACAGGGACGGATCAGTGCCGAGCAGGCATCGGTCGATCCCTCCGCCGTGAGGCTCAAGGAAGAGAGCGGCCAGAACTCGGTGCGCTATTTCACCGACTGGGCGCTCCCGCAGCTAGACATCCTGCTGCCCAACACGCTCGAACCGATCGAGGTGTGGACCACGATCGACACCGGAATGCAGGCTGCCGCGACCGCCGCGGTCAAATCGAACGCGCCCAGCGGGGCGCAGGGCGCGCTCGTCTCGCTCGATCGCGACGGTGCGATCCGCGCGCTGGTCGGCGGGACCGACTACGTCCAGAGCAATTTCAACCGCGCGACCGTGGCCCAGCGCCAGCCCGGCTCGGCCTGGAAGCTGTTCGTCTATCTCGCCGCGCTCGAAAGCGGATACCGCGCCGACGATACCGTGGTCGATGCACCGATCACGATCGACGACTGGAGCCCCCGCAACTCCAGCGGACGTTTCTCCGGCGAGATGAGCATGCGCCAGGCCTTCGCCTATTCGGTGAACACCATCGCCGCGCAACTGGGCAACGAGGTCGGCTTCGGAACGGTCGCGTCGATGGCGCGGCGCTTCGGGATCACGTCGGACATTTCCACCTTCCCCTCGATGGTACTGGGCAGCTCCGAAGTCCGCCTGATCGATATGACCCGCGCCTTCGCCTCGGTCGCGGCGGGCGGCGTCTCGGTCGAACCCTACGGCATTGTCAAGGTCACGACGACCGGCGGAGAGACGCTCTACCAGCACGAGCGTGCGCGCGAAGTGCGGCTGGTGCCCGACTATGTCGCCACCCAGATGACCGACCTGCTGCAGGCGGCAGTGCAGACCGGCACGGGCCGCGCCGCGCAGATCGGCCGCCCGGTGGCCGGCAAGACGGGCACCACCAGCTCGAACAAGGATGGCTATTTCGTCGGGTTCTCTTCCGGCCTGACCACAGGCGTATGGATGGGCCGCGACGACAACAACGCGGTCAGCGGGCTGTCGGGCGGGCGAGCCCCTGCGCAGGCCTTTGCCGCCTTCATGCGCTTTGCGGTGAAAGACCGCCCGGTCGAGGAATTCGATACCGATACCGACCTGCCCGATTGGCAGATCGAGCCGGACGAGGAATTCAATTACGGCGATCCGGAGGATTATTACTTCATCGACGAGCAGGGCAACCTGATCGAGCCGGGACGCGGTGCGAGCGAACCGGGCCCCGCCAGCGAGGGCGCGACCGAAGGCACGCGCGGCCAGCCCGGGCAAGGCGCCGACGGCGAGCAGCAGGCGGTCGACGACGATTTCCTCGAACGCGCGATCGGCGGTAATCAGGGCGGTAATCAGGGTGGGGGCCAGACGACCCGGCCGCAGCCTCCGCAGCAGCAGCCTCCGCCCCAGCCGAGGCCATCGCCGCAACCGGCGCAGCCCGGGCGCGAGGCCCCGCCGCTCGCTCCCCAGCGATCGCCCGGCCAATAGCCCGCCGGCGCTTCGCTCCTAATTGTGTCGCCCAATCAAAAGCCCCGCCGGATCGCTCCGACGGGGCTTTTGATTGCGGTATGTTCGGTCTGAAAGCGCCTAGTCGCGGATACGCACCGCGAAGTAGCCGCTCTGACCGCGCGAACGCTGGATCCGCAGCACCACGGCATCGCGGCCCTCTTCGTCGGCCTCGCGCACGATCGCTTCGAGCTGTTCGGTCGAGGTCACCGGGCGGTAGTTGGCCGACAGAATGATGTCCCGTCGCTGCAGGCCCTTGCGCGCAGCATCGGAATTCCGGTCGACCGCGGCAATGGCGAGGCCCTGCGTATCGGCAGGCACGCCGAGCTGGCGCGCGATGGTCGGATTGATCGCCACTGCGCCGAGGCCCAGCTTTTCGGCGAGGAATTCGTTGCCGTCGAGCGGGGCGTTCATCCCCTCTTCCTCGCTCTCGTCCTGTCCGAACATCTGCGAGCGCGCCATTTCCTCGGCGCTGGGGCGGGTGCCCACGGTCAGGCGGATGGTGCGGCGTTCGCCGTCGCGGATCACCGTGATCGGGATGGTGGTGCCCGGTTCGATATTGGCGACGAGGAACGACAGCGTCTGGTCCGGCGTAACGTCGCGGCCATCGACCGCGATCACGACGTCGCCCGCTTCGACCCCGGCGCGCGCGGCGGCTTCGCCGTCGACCACCGATTGCACGATCTCGCCGCGATTGCGCGGCAGGCCCAGCGCGGCGGCGAAATCGTCGCTGACCGGCTGGATGCTGACACCCAGATAGCCGCGCTCGATCGTCTCGCCGCGACGCAGACGCTCCACGATAGGCGCTGCGGTTTCCGCCGGAATGGCGAAACCGACACCCACACTGCCGCCCGAGGGCGAGAGGATCGCGTTGTTGATGCCGATGACGTTGCCCTGCATGTCGAACAGCGGGCCGCCCGAGTTGCCGCGGTTGATGGCCGCATCGGTCTGGATGTAGCGGTCATAGGCACCCGCACCCGCGGTCCGCAGGACCGAGGAGATGATGCCGCTGGTCACCGTGCCGCCAAGGCCGAAGGGGTTGCCGATCGCGACCACCCAGTCGCCCGCGCGTGCCTGGTCCGAATTGCCGAAACGCACGAAGGGGAAGGGCTCCGACCGCTCGATCTTCAGCACCGCGAGATCGGAGTCCGGATCGGTGCCGACCAGTTCCGCCTCGTATTCGGTGCCGTCGGGCATGGTCACGGTGATTTCTTCCACCGTGCCGTTGCCCTGCGGCGTCACCACGTGGTTGTTGGTCACCACCACGCCGTCGGCCGAGATGATGAAGCCCGAGCCGAGCGACTGGCCTTCGCGCGTCGTCGGCTGGCCCTGTCCGCGATCGCCGAACATGCCTTCGAACGGCGTGCCCGCGAAGGGGTTGGAGCTTTGCACCTCGACGCGCTGGCGGGTGGAAATGTTGACCACCGCCGGGGCGAGCTGTTCGGTCAGGTCGGCGAAGCTCGCCGGCGCTCCGGCGCGCGGCACCGCGGCATTGATCTGGGCGTTCTCGTTCTGCGCGACCTGGGCGCCCGCAGGCTGTCCGGTCACGAGAGAAATCGTTGCACCGCCGATCAGCAGTGCGGAAGTCAGGCCATAAGCGTATCGCACGGGTCTCACGTCCTTCTGGTTCCTTTATATTTCGGCCGCTCTCGCGCATTCAATGCGCGAAGGGCCGCTCTATTTCCCGCCATCCCTTCAAAGGGGCGGGCGCTTAATCCCGATTGAACGACCGGGACCCGCTCTGCCGAACGGCAATGCCGCTCGACGAACGGTCAACGCTGTCCGCGGAACTGCCGCAGATATTCGTTGTCGGGCGAAAGGATGATGTTGCTCTCGCTTTGTGCATCGCCATCGCGGCCGGTCTCGAATGTCTGGTCGTAGCTCTGCATCGCGCGGTAGAAATCGTAGAAATCGGCGTCTTGCCCGAAGCTTTCGGCATAAATGCGGGCGGCTTCGGCGTCGGCCTCGGCGCGGATGATCCGCGCGTCGCGGCTGCCGCCGGCGCGGATCGTGCGCGCCTCGCGCTCGCGATCCGATTCCATCCGCCGGAAGGCCGATTGCAGCGGAGCTTCGGGCAGGTCGGTGCGCATGATCTTCACATCGACCACTTCGGCCCCGTACTGGCGTGCCTGACGGTCCAGATTGGCGCGGACATTGGCTAGCGCATTGCCGCGCTCTGCGGTCAGCATCCCCTGGAAGGTGCGGCGGCCCAGTTCCTGCCGCAGCACCGAGTTGAGGATCGGCTCGAGCGCGTTGCGCACGCCATCGGTCGTGCCTGCACGTTCCACCATGCGGACCGGATCGACGATCCGGAAGCGCGCGTAGGCGTTGACCAGCAGGCGCTGCTGATCGGCCGAGAGGACTTCCTGATCGTTCATCTCGAGGTCGAGCAGCCGCTTTTCCACGCGGCGAACCGAGTCGATGAAGGGCACGCGCAGGTACAAGCCTGCATCTGTGTCTCCGCCGATCGTGTTAACGGTGCCGACCGGGTCACCCGTGCGCACGATCACAGCCTGCTCTTCCTCGGGCACGATATAGACGCTCATCAGCAAGCCGACGATCAGAATGCCCAGGACCACCAGGGCGATGCGGTATCTTTCCCAGAATCCGTTCATGATTACTGGCTCCCTGCGGGTGTCGCGGTCGGCGCGGTCGGCGCCGCGTCACGGCGGCGATTGATCTCGGGCAGCGGCAGATAGGGCGTGACGTTGTCGGTCTCGACGATCGTCTTGTCGGTCCGGCTCAGCACACGTTCCATGGTTTCGTAATAAAGGCGGCGGCGGGTCACTTCGGGGGCAAGGCGGTACTCCTGGTACACCTTGTCGAAGGCCTGCGCCTCACCTTCCGCATTGGCGAGCACCTGCTGCGCGTAGCCCTGCGCCTGGTTGCGCGCCGCATCGGCGTTCTGTTCGGCCACCTGCACGTCGCGGAAGGCATCGACCACCTGTGCCGGCGGGTCGGCCTTCTCGATCTCGACACCCAGCACGCGGATACCCGCGCCATATGCGTCGAGCGTCGCCTGCATCCGTTCGCGCACGTCGAGCTCGATCGCGGCGCGCCCCTGGCCCGAGAACGTCTCGTCCAGTTCGGTCTCGGCCACGGCGGCACGCATCGCCGCCTCGGCCGCTTCGTTCACGGTCTCGATCGGATCGACGACGCGGAAGTTGAAGCCTTCCAGATCCTTGATGTTCCAGCGCACGATGTAGCTGAGGTCGACCAGGTTCTGGTCGCCCGTCAGGATCAGCTTGGCCTGCGTGTTGCTGCCGGGAATGCGGACCGAGCGGACACCTTCGACATCCTGGACATCGACCGTCTCGATCGGGAAGGGCGCGGTGAACTGGAGCCCGGAATCGAGCGTGCGCGTGTAGTTGCCCAGCGTCTTCACGACCGCTTTTTGCTGCGGGCCGATCAGGTGCGTGCTGGTTACGCCGATCCAGATGATCACGACGATCGCGACGATAATGGGCACCCAGCTCTTCCCGCCGGGGCGCTCGGGCAGGCGGAAGTTCGGGCCACCCGGGCCACCGCCGCCGGACCTGCGACGCGGACCTTCGGGGCCGCGGTTTTTGAAGATATCCTCGATCGAGGCGGAGCGACGCGGCTCTCCGTCGCCGCCGCGCCCGTTGCCGCCCTGCGGCAGCCACGGATTGCGCGGACCCTTGGGCTTGTCGCTGCCGGGACCGTCGCCTTTTTCGCCTTTCGGCGGATCGGACCGATCGCCGTCATCGGAAGACCCGCCCCAGGGATTTTTGCCAGCCATCGCCAGCGCGATTTTCGAGTGAAACCCGTCCAAGATTTTCATGGTTCCCTGTATAGGGAGCGTCGGCTGCGAAAAACAGGGGTTGTCCGCCCATTTTTGCTGTTATGGACGCTTCCGATGACGAAGGATGCGGGACGAGAGCGAGCCACGGAACTCACTGCGGTCAGGGAGGCGCTTGGCCCGGAGCTGGCGGAGCGGATCGCGGCGGTGCGCGCGCGCCCCGACACCGGGGCGGGAGGCGCGCTGTCGCTGGTGGTCGACGGCTCGGGGCTGAGCGAAGCGGCGCGCACGGCGCTCGAAGGCGAGCTGCGCGAAGGGCTGGCGACGATCGCCGCGGGTCGCGAGATCGCGATCGCCTTCATGGGCGAGCGGGTGAAAAGGCGGATCATCGCGATCGGATCGGGCAAGGGCGGGGTCGGCAAGTCGACCGTGACCGCCAATCTCGCGGTGGCGCTGAAGCGCGCCGGGGTGAAGGTCGGCGTGATCGATGCCGATATTTACGGTCCCTCGCAGCCGATCCTGCTGAAAAGCGAAGACATGAAGCCCGAGGCCGAGGGTGAGACGCTGCAGCCCGTGGTCGGCGCGGCGGACATTCCGATGCTGTCGATGGGGCACTTGGTGAACAAGGGCCGCGCGCTCGCGTGGCGCGGGCCGATGGCCGGGCGCGCGCTGGCGCAATTGTTCGAAGCGAACTGGGGCGATGCCGAGGTGCTGCTGGTCGACCTGCCGCCGGGCACGGGCGATGTGCAAATCACCATGCTGCAGAAGTTCCGCCCCGATGGCGCGGTGATCGTCTCGACGCCGCAAGACCTCGCGCTGGCCGATGCGGCGCGCGCGGGTTCGCTGTTCGACCAGGGCGAGGTGCCGATCCTCGGCCTGATCGAGAACATGGCGGGCTATGTCTGCCCGCATTGCGGCGAGGCGAGCGACCCCTTCGGCAGCGGCGGGGTGGAGCGCGCGGCAGGCCGCCTCGACCTGCCCTTCCTCGGGCGCATTCCGCTCAGCCATGCGGTGCGCGAATCGAGCGATGCGGGCGCGCCTGTGGCCATGGGCGACACGCCCGAGGGCAATGCCTTTCGCGCGATCGCGGAGAAAATTGCGCAGGCGCTGTCCGTGAAAACGGCATGAAGGTTTCGCGCCGGGGCGTGCTGGCGGGCGCGGCGGCGGGCGGTGGCCTGCTCGTCGCGTTCCTGCTGCTGCCCCAGCGCTTCGACGCGCCGCTCGAACCAGCGGAGGGCGAGGCGGGCTTCAACGCCTGGCTCAAGATCGCCGGCGATGGCGTGGTCACGGTTGCCGTCCCCCAATGCGAGATGGGGCAGGGCGTCACCACGCTCATCCCGCAGATCGTCGCGATGGAGCTTGGCGCGGACTGGCGGCAGATCGCGGTCGAGCCCGCGCCGCCTGCGGGCGCCTATCCCAACGTGCCGCTGGCGAGCCTGTGGGCGCCGCTGTGGCTTGCGGGCGGCGCGGACCTCGCCAGCGACGAGGATTCGCTGCTCGCCCGCCGCTTTGCCGAGCGCACGCGTTTCAACGCGACCGCCGCAGGCACCACGCTGGCCGCCTACGAAGCGCCCGCCCGCGCAGCCGCCGCGACTGCGCGCGCTATGCTGATTGCCGAGGCTGCCGCGCGCTGGGGCATCGCGCCAGAGGAATGCCGCGCGCAGGACGGATTCATCGTCGCGGGCGAGCGGCAGCTGCGCTTCGCCGATCTGGCAGAGGCCGCTGCGCAGCGCGATCCGCCCGATGTCGCACCGCTGCGCAGTGAGCCTCCGGCGGAACCGCCGACCGGCCCGGGCGCGCGGGCCGAGACCGATTTTCCCCGCCTCGACCTGCCGGCCAAGGTCGATGGCAGCTTCCTGTTCGCGGGCGATATCCGTCTGCCCGGCATGGCCTATGTCGCGATCCGCCACGGCCCGATCGACCGGCCGCGCCTGAAGCGTTACGAGCGCGAGGCGGCCGCGAAGGTGCGCGGTCTGGTGGGCGTCGTTCAGGGCAATCGCTGGCTTGCCGCCGCGGGCGAGACATGGTGGGCGGCGGAACGGGCGCTGGCCGCGATGAAGCCGGTCTTCGGCATCACCGATCCCGTGTCGAGCGAGGGCGTTGCGCGCGCAATCGATCGCGCCCTTGCCGATGGCGAGGCGCACGAAGTTGCGCTGGTCGGTGCGCGCGAGGTGGTCGACGGGCGGGCCACGCTTTCGCGCCGATACGATATCGCGCCTGCCGTCCATGCGCCGATCGAGACTGCGTCGGTCACCGCGTGGCTCGACGATGGCAAGCTGACGATGTGGATCGCCAGCCAGGTGCCCGAGCGGGTGCGGGTCTCGGTCGCGCGTGCGGTGGGCATCGAGGTCGAGGATGTGATCCTCGTCCCGATGGCGGCAGGGGGCAGTTTCGATGCGCGGCTCGACCATGCCCATGCGATCGAAGCGGCGGTGATCGCGCGCGAACTGGGCCGTCCGGTCCAGCTCGTCTGGTCGCGCTGGCAGGAAATGATCGCCAGTCCGCCGCGCGCGCCCGCGGCGGCCCAGCTTTCCGCGCGGCTCGGCCGGGATGGCGCCATCATCGCGCTGAAGAGCAGGATCGCGGTCCCGCCCTTCATGCACGAACAGGGCGCGCGCCTGTTCGACAATCGCACCACATGGGCCGCACGCGAAGACAATGCGGGACGCGCCGATCCGCTGGCGGTGGCTGGCGCGGTGCCTGCCTATGCGATTGCCAATCTGGCGGTCGATCACGTGCCGGTCGACACGCGCCTGCCCGTCGCACGGATGCGCGGGGGCGGCGACGCGCTGACCGCATTCTTCACCGAGTGTTTCGTCGACGAGGTGGCGCAGTCGCTGGGGCGCGAAAAACTGTCCTACCGCATCGCGATGCTGGGGCAGGATCTTGCGATGGTCGAGGTGCTCCAGCGTGCCGCCCGCCTCGCCCAATGGGACGGAGGCGCCGCTGCGGCGGGGCAGGGCATAGCCTGCCACAGGATGGTGCTGGGCGAGCGCGTCGGGCGGATCGCCTGCGTGGCGCAGGCAACGCCGGGGGAGGGCGGCATCCGCGTATCGCGCCTCAGCGTGGCGGCGGATATCGGGCGGATCGTCAATCGCGACCTCGCGCGCCAGCAGATCGAGGGCGGGCTGATCTTCGGCCTGTCGCTCGTGCTGGGATCGGCCATAGGCTATGATGGCGGTCTGCCTACCAGCGCGCGGCTGGGTTCGCTGGGCCTGCCCACGCTGGCCGATAGCCCCGACATCGCGATCGATTTCGTGACCAGCGACCAGGAGCCGTTCGATCCCGGCGAACTGGGCACCGTGATCGCGGCGCCCGCGATCGCCAACGCCCTGTTTTCGGCCACGGGTCAGCGTTTGCGCTCGCTCCCGCTCGACCTCGCGGCTGCCCAACCACCTGTCCAGCCACCTGCGCAGCCGGAGCAGCCCGATCCGCCGGAGCCCGCCTCCGGAGCGCCATCATCCGAGCCATCGCCAGAACCATCGATTGAAGAGCCGTCTTGACGCGGGACCTTCCTTCGCGTTGGCGAAACGCATGACTTGGCAAGACCAGCAGCTTCCGGCCGACCATCCCCCCGTACGCTCGGGCAGGATCGGCGTGCTGGTCGTGAATCTCGGCACGCCCGCCGCGCCGACGACGGCCGACGTGCGGCGCTATCTCGCCGAATTCCTGTCCGACCGGCGGGTGATCGAACTGCCGCCGATCGCTTGGCAGCCGATCCTACGCGGGGTCATCCTCAACACCCGGCCCGCCAAATCGGCCGAAGCCTATCGCAAGGTGTGGGGCGAGGACGGATCGCCGCTCGCCGCGATCACGAGAGCCCAGGCCGAAGCGATGCAGCCGCGCTTTGCGGAAGGCTCGGACGACCGCGTTATCGTCGACTGGGCGATGCGCTACGGCGAGCCGACGATCCAGGACAAGCTGACCGCGCTGAAGGAGCAAGGGTGCGACCGCATCCTGCTCGCGCCGCTCTACCCGCAATATTGCGCGGCGACGACCGCGACCGTGGTCGACAAGGCGAGCGACTGGCTGCGCGAACAGCGCTGGCAGCCGAGCCTGCGCACCCTGCCGCCCTATCACGACGACCCGCTCTATATCGACGCGCTGGCGCAGGATATCGAACGCCAGCTGGCCGCGCTCGACTTTGTCCCCGAGCTGCTGGTGACGAGCTTCCACGGCATGCCCGCGCGCACGCTGGCGCTGGGCGACCCCTACCACTGCCACTGCCACAAGACCGCGCGGCTGCTCGAGGCGCGGATGGCCCAGTCCGGCTTGTACCCCGACCTGCGTTTCCGGATCAGCTTCCAGTCGCGCTTCGGCCCGGCCAAGTGGCTCGAACCCGCGACCGACCAGGTCCTGATGGAAGAGGCGGGCAAGGGCACGAAGCGCATCGCCATCGTCGCGCCCGGCTTTTCCGCCGACTGCCTCGAAACGCTCGAAGAGCTTGCGATGGAAGGCAAGGAACAGTTCGAGGAAGCGGGCGGGGAGCAATTCGCCGCGCTGTCCTGCCTCAACACCTCCGACGCGGGGCTGGCGATGCTCGAGGCGATCCTGCGGCGCGAACTTTCAGGGTGGATTTGAACGGCTGGATTTGCGGGCGCAGCTAATTTACATTGGGGTCAATAAGGAGAGCACACCCGATGGCCACCGCACCCGTTCAAGACATGCCGGCCCACCAGCCTGCGCAGGTCCGCCCGACGCACTGGAAAGAGGCCAATCCGTCCCTGGCGGACCTCTCCCACATTCCCGGCGAACAGGGCCTGCCGTTCGTCGGCAACACCTTCAAGATGCTGGCCGATCCGCCCGCCTTCACCCGCGCGATGGTGGAGAAATACGGGCGCGTCTATCGCAACAATGCCTTCGGCGGCACGGTCGTCGCGCTGGTCGGCGCGGATGCGAACGAGCTGGTGCTGTTCGACCGCAAGAAGATCTTCTCCAGCGAACAAGGCTGGGGCCCGATTCTCGACCAGCTGTTCCCGCGCGGGCTGATGCTGCTGGATTTCGACCATCACCGCGCCGACCGCAAGGCGCTGTCGATCGCCTTCAAGCCCGAGCCGATGCGGCATTATGTCGGCAGCCTCAATCACGGCATCGCCCGGCGCATGGAGGAATGGGGTTCCGGCTCCATGAAGTTCTACCCCGCAATCAAGCAGCTCACGCTCGACCTCGCGGCGGACAGCTTCATCGGCATTCCCTTCGGCGAGGAATCGGAGAAGGTGAACCAGGCCTTCGTCGACATGGTGCAGGCCTCGGTCGCGCCGATCCGCCACTCGCTGCCCTTCACCAAGATGAAGCGCGGCACCGATGGTCGCGCCTATCTGGTCGAGTATTTCACCAAAGAGACCGAGCGTCGCCGGGCCGAAGGCGGCGGCCAGGACATGTTCAGCCAGTTCGCCACCGCGACGCGCGACGACGGCGAGCTGCTGCCGGTCGACGAAGTGGTCGACCACATGAACTTCCTGATGATGGCTGCGCACGACACGATCACCTCGTCCGCGACCTCGCTGGTCTATTTCCTCGCGAAGAACCCCGAATGGCAGGACAAGCTGCGCGAGGAACTGCGCGCGATCACCGGGGGCGAGGGCCGCGCACTCGAATACGAGGATCTGGCCAAGGCCGAGCTGACCGAGATGGCGTTCAAGGAAGCGCTGCGGATGATGCCGCCGGTCCCCTCGATCCCGCGCCGCGCGCTGGAGGAATTCGAGTTTCACGGATACCGCATCCCGGCGGGCACGCCGGTAGGTGTGAACCCGAATTTCGTGCACAACGACCCGGAGATCTGGGATTCGCCCAAGACCTTCGATCCCATGCGCTTCACCCGCGAAGCGGAAAAGGCACGGCACAAATATGCCTGGGTGCCCTTCGGCGGCGGCGCGCACATGTGCCTAGGGCTCCACTTCGCCTATATGCAGATCAAGATCCTGATGGCGCACCTGCTGACCCGCTACCGGATCGAGGTCGCTGAAGGCTACGCGCCCGACTGGCAGGCCTGGCCGATCCCGCAGCCCAAGGACGGCTTGCAGATCAGGCTGGAGAAGCTTTGAAAAGATCCTCCCCGTTTTCGCTTAAGCGCAAATGGGGAGGGGGACCGCGATACCGCAGGTGTCGGGGTGGAGGGGTAACAAGCGCTCATCCCCCTCCGTCAGCCGCCTGCGGCGACTGCCACCTCCCCAAATGGCTACGCAATTTGGGGAGGATCAAGGCTAGAAATCGATTGCGATCCCGTCTTTCACCCAGTCGCCGTAACGCGTCGGGCTGAGGCCCTTCGGGTCCTCGACGCTCGCGTCGATTGGTTCGGGCGCGGGCGGCGGATCGTCGCTCCAGTGCGCGGGCTTCTTGAAGTCCTCGGGGCGTTCTGTAGCGCGTTTCATATGACCAAGATGATCTTCCCGCACCGGCGTTTCAAGCATGTCTAAAGGCGGTAGCGAAGCCGAAGTCGCGGGCCTGCCCGCAAGGCGCGCCGCATTGCGCATGCTCGACGGCGTGCTGCGCCGGGGCGAAACGCTCGAGCAGAACGAGACGGCGGCGCTGCGCGGCCTGCCCGCCTCCGACGCGGGGCTGGCGCGCGCGATCGCCGCCGAAACCCTGCGCTGGCTGGTCGATTTCGATGCGGCTGTAGACAGCGCGACGCGCGAAGTCCTGCCCGATGATGCCAAGCCGCGCACCGTCCTGCGGCTGATGCTGGCGCAATGGCTGCGGCTCGACACGCCGCCGCACGCGGTCATCGCGACCGCGCTGCCGCTGCTCTCGGGCGGGCCGAAGAGGCTGGCGCATGGCGTGTTCGGCGCGCTCGCCAAGCGCGGCTTAGAGCTGCCCGCCGCACCGACTTTGCCCGCGGCGGTCGCCGCGCGCTGGGGCGAGCGAAGCACGGCGATTGCCGCAGGGCTGGCCGAGCCGCCGCCGCTCGACCTGACCTTGCGCGATCCGGCGAAGACCGCCGAATGGGCGGTGAAGCTGGGCGCGGACAGCTTGATGCCCGGCCATCTGCGCCTCTCGCGCGGGCAGGCGGTGCACGGGCTCGAAGGGTTCGAGGATGGCGCATGGTGGGTGCAGGATCTCGCCGCCTCGCTCCCCGCCCGCATGCTGGGCGACGGCGAAAGAAAACGCGCGCTCGACCTGTGCGCCGCACCGGGCGGCAAGACGCTGCAACTGGCGGCGCAGGGGTGGCAGGTCACCGCGCTGGACATCTCGGCCAAGCGATTGAAGCTGCTGGAGCAGAACCTCGCGCGCACCGGGCTGGAGGCCGAGGTGATCGCTGCCGATGCCTTCAAGTGGGAGCCCGAAGCTCCTTTCGACGCGATCCTGATCGACGCGCCGTGCACCGCGACGGGGACCGCGCGCCGCCACCCGGACGTGCTCCACCGCATCGGCCCGCGCCAGATCGCCGACCTCGCCGAAGTGCAGGCACGGCTGATCGAGCGCGCGAGCGGCTGGCTCACTCCCGGTGGCACGCTGGCCTACGCGGTGTGCTCGCTGGAGAGCGAGGAAGGGGAGGGGCAGGTCGCGAACGTCTCGCTCACGCCCGATCCGATCCGGGCGGAAGAACTGCCCGAAGGCCTGTCACCCAGCGCACAGGGCCACCTGCGCACCGATCCGGGTATGCTGCCCGAGCAGGGCGGGCTCGATGGCTTCTTCGTCGCGCGCTGGCGCAAGGGTTAGATGCAAAACTCTCCTCCCTCGGGGGAGGGATTGGAGGCTCCGCTCCATAGGCGGGCACACCCCCACCCAACCTCCCCCTCAAGGGGAGGAGGGACACTAGCCGCCCATGTCGACCACGCCCTCGTTCTCGCCGTAGAGCTCGGCCTCGTCTGCGGTCACCTTGATGATCAGCACGCCGTCCTGCTCGTCCGGGCCGTGGCCGAACCATTTCTCGATATCCGGCGTCCAGTGCTCCTTGATCAGCTCCGGATCGTCGTGGACGCTGGCGGTGCCGCGGATGGTCAGCCACACGCCCTCGTTCTGGAAATCGAGCGCCACGTGATCGTCGCGCGCGATATCGCGCAGCTTGCGGGTGTCGGGCGCGGTGAAGAAATAGCTGTCGCCGTCGTAATCGACCTGCGCGTTGTTGCTCATCGGACGGCTGTTGAGCGTGCCGTCGGGGCCGTGCGTCGTCATCATGCACAGGTCCATGCTGCGCATGGTCTTGGCGATCATTTTCTTGTCAGGCTTGGGCATCCGGCAGACTCCTCGGTGCGTCTGCCAAAACGAACCCCGATGCAATCTGCGCGTTCCGCGCAATCGCACCGGGTGTCATATTTTCCAAAGCCTTATTCGGCCTTCGGAAAAGCCTTACGCGGCTTCCTTGATCTCGACCAGCGTCACGCCGAAGGTCAGGTCTTCGCCTGCCAGCGGGTGGTTGCCGTCGGCCTTGACCGAATTTTCCTGCACTTCGGTGATGACGAGCTGGATCGGCTGGCCGTCCTGGCCCTGCGCCGAAAGCTGCATGCCCGGCTGCGGGGCGGGCTCTGCGGGCAGGTTTTCGCGCGGCACGTCGATCACCAGCTCCTCGCGGCGCGGGCCGAAGGCGTTTTCGCTTTCGATCTTGACCGTTTCGACCGAGCCGACTTCCATTCCGTCGAGCGCGGCTTCGATCGCCGGGAAGATTTCCTGCTTGCCGAGGGTGACGACCTGCGGGCCGCTTTCCTCGGTGTTGCCGACGACCTGTCCGGCATCGGTCTTCACGACGAAATCGATGGCGACGGTGTCGCCGTTCTTGGCTGTAGTCATTTCGATGGTCCTCTCTGACTGAGGGGTGAGGGCCGCAAGCTTGAGCGGCCACGGGGAAATTCGGTGCCCCCAACGTGGGGCCGAAGGCGCGAGGCGCAACCCCGAACCTGACGCGAAGTTCGCCTGGACGGGACCCCGAACCGGTTCTCCGCCGCCCTAGTCGCGTGGGTTCAGGACCGGCGCACTGTCGAGATTGAGGAGATACTCGATCCGGATCACCTGCTCGTCCGCGAAAGTGTAGCGCACGATCTTGAGGGGGCGCACCGGATGGAAAACCGTGTCCTTGCGGATCGGCATCCAGAACTCCTCCGTCACCACGCGCCCGTCTTCGTCCCAGTAGAAATTCTCGATCAGCATCTGATGGCGATCGAGACTGGCATCGTAAAAAGTGCTCTCGCGCCACTCGATCCAGGCATCGGGCCCTTCGAGGAAGGGCTCACCCTCCCACATCACCTCGAGATCGTCGGCCAGCATGGCGCGCAGCTCGGCAGGATATTCGGCCGGGGCCGTTTGCGGAAGCGCTGCGAAGAAGGCCCGCTGCGCGGACGCTTCGGGTGGAGGGGGCGGGGGCGCCGCGAAGCCGGGGCTGGCCATGACGCAGGCCAGCACTGCTGCAAGAAATCCCAACTGTCTGCGTCCGGTCGACATCTGCGCTCCTTCACTCTCCCGCTGGGGCGGAAGCAGACGGGAGCCTAGGCCGATCCGGCCTGCGTGCAAGTGGTAGAGCAATCGCGCGCTGACAGGCAGGCGGCGACTGCGCTGTCCTACAGGCCGCTGCCCGTGGCATGCATGCGCCATGCCGCCGTGTCCGCCAGTCGATTGCAATTATTCGAACGGTGTCGGCAATCCGGGCGATTTTTATCCCCTGGACACTGTGTCAGGTGTGTCAGAAACCCTACGTGGAAGGGCGCCCGGCGCGTCGTTCAGGCGTCGTCCTTCACGTATTTCTGGAAGCTCTTGCGCAGCTTCATCAGCTTGGGTGGGATCGTCGCCTGGCAATAGGGATTGCGCTGGCCTTCGCCGTCCCAGTAATCCTGGTGGTAGCCCTCGGCCGAGTACCAAGTCGCGGTCTGCTCGCCGTTCGACATGCCTTCGATCGTGGTCACGGCCATCGCGCCATTGGCGGCGTTCCAGCGGCCGATCGCGGCTTCGGCTTCCTCTTGCTGCTTCGCGTCCATCGGGAAGATCGCGCTGCGGTACTGGGTGCCGACATCGTTGCCCTGCCGGTTGAGCTGGGTCGGGTCGTGCGTGCCGAGGAACATGTCGAGCAGCTCGCCATAGCTGATCGTGTCGGCGTCGTAGGCGACCTTCACCGCTTCGGCGTGGCCGGTCTTGCCGGTGCAGATCTGCTTGTAGGTCGGGTTCTCGGTCTCGCCGCCGATATAGCCGCTTTCGACGCTTTCGACGCCGATGACGTCCTTCATCACGGCCTCGGTGCACCAGAAGCAGCCGCCGGCAAAAATCGCGGTCTCGGTCATGTCCTATTCTCCTTTGGCGACGGAAGTAGGAAGCCTGTGCGCGATTGCCATGATCGGACCTTCGGCACCCTTGCGCTGAACCGGTCGCCGCCTAATGTGCACCCCACAAACACGGGGAGAAAACCGGATGCTTCGTACTGCCTGCCTTGCCGCCGTCGCCAGTCTCGCGCTTGCCGCGCCTGCCGTGGCCGACGATCATGCCATGACGCTGGAAGAGGTGCTCGCCGCCGACCTGCGCGACGACGATCGCGCGCGCGACCAGTATCGCAACCCGGCAGAGACGCTGGAGTTCTTCGGCGTCGAGCCGGACATGACCGTGGTCGAATGGGGCCCGGGCGGCGGGTGGTACACCCGCGTGCTCGCGCCGTGGATCATGCCCCAGGGCACCTATATTGCGCTCAACAGCGACAGCGATGCGGGCACATACCCCAATCCCGAAGCGGAAGCGCGCGCGAAGGCCTGGGCCGACACTTTCAAGACGACCTACGCGCAGGCGATGGGCGTGGAGCCCGCCGCCATCGGTGCCTACGAAATCGACGAAGTGCCCGAGGAAATGCTCGGCACGGTCGACCGCGTGCTGATCTTCCGTTCGATGCACGGTCTCAACATGAGCAACACCGCCGACGACGTGCTAAAGGCTGCGCGCCGGATGCTCAAGGACGATGGCATGGTCGGCGTGGTGCAGCACCGCGCTCCGGAAGGCGCGAGCTACGACGATTACGGCGCCCAGCAGCGCGGCTATATGCGCACGCAGGATGTCGTCGCGATCTTCGAGGCGAACGGCTTCGAACTGGTCGAGGAAAGCGAGATCAACGCCAATCCGAACGACCCAGCCGACTGGGAAGGAGGCGTGTGGACGCTGCCGCCCGTGCTTCGGTATGGCGAGCAGGACCGCGCGCGTTACGAAGCCATTGGCGAAAGCGATCGCATGACGCTGTTGTTCAAGAAAGCCGACTGAGAAGAGGGCGCATTTGACCCGTGACATCACCGTGGCGGCGCTCCAGCTGACGCTGGGCGCTGCCGACGAGACCGAGAATATCGAAGCCGTTTCCGCCATGGTGGAGGAAGCGGCCTCTCGCGGTGCGCAGGTGATCCTGCCGCCCGAGCTGTTCGACGGGCCGTACTTCTGCAAGGTGGAGGAAGAGGCGCTGTTCGCCCGCGCCGCGCCGACCGCCGATCACCCCAACGTACGCGCGATGGCGAAGCTGGCGAAGAAGCTCGGCGTGGCGATCCCGACCAGCTTCTTCGAGAAGGACGGGCCGCACCACTACAACTCGCTCGCCATGATCGACGCCTCGGGCGAGATCATGGGCGTCTACCGCAAGAGCCACATCCCCGACGGACCGGGTTACGAGGAAAAGTACTACTTCCGCCCCGGCAACACCGGGTTCAAGGTGTGGGACGTTTTCGGGACGAAGATTGGCGTCGGCGTTTGCTGGGACCAGTGGTATCCCGAAACCGCCCGCGCGATGGCGCTGATGGGGGCGGAACTGCTGTTCTACCCCACGGCCATTGGCTCCGAACCCTACGATGCCAGCTTCGATACCAGCCGCATGTGGCAGCGCGCGATGCAGGGGCATTCGGTGTCCAACTGCATGCCGGTGATCGCCTCGAACCGCATCGGGGTGGAAGATGGGCAGGCCTTCTACGGCCACAGCTTCATCACCAACGAATGGGGCGACAAGCTGGTCGAATTCGGGCGCGAGGAGGACGGCGTGCTGGTCGCCACGCTCGACCTCGATACCGCCGCCAAGCACCGCGCGGGCATGGGCTTCTTCCGCGACCGCCGGCCCGAGCTTTACGGTCGGCTGGCGGAGGACGTCTGAGCCTGCCGCACACCTACCTGATCGCGCTCGGCTCGAACCGCCGCCACGGCGAGCACGGCCGCCCCGAAGGCGTGGTCCACGCCGCGATGGAAGAGCTCGCCGCGCTGGGGACGGTGCGGGCGCGCAGCCCGGTGATCGACAGCGCGCCCATGGGCGCGGCGCGGCGGCGCTTCGCCAATGCGGTGGCGGAGCTGGAGAGCGACCTGTCGCCGCCGGAGCTGCTGCGCGAGTTGAAGCGCCTCGAACGCGGTTTCGGGCGGAGGCCCGGGCAGGCGTGGGGCGACCGGGTGCTAGACTGCGATATCGCGGCGTGGTCGGGCGGGGTGTGGCGGTCTCGCGAGCTCGGCATTCCGCACGCGGGCCTGGCGCAGCGCGACTTCGTGCTCGTCCCCGCCTGCGCCATCGCGCCGGGTTGGCGCGACCCGAAAAGCGGGCTCGCGCTACGACATTTGCAGGCACGCTTGACCCGCCCGCAAGCCCTCCTTAGGGACCGCACCCGGTCGGACCCTTAGCTCAGTTGGTAGAGCAAGATACTTTTAATATCGAGGTCGCTGGTTCGAGCCCAGCAGGGTCCACCATTCTTTCCTACACCGCCTTCGCCGGTTAGGCTCCTGCCCTCAATAGCCGGAAGCCTGCCCGTCCTTGCGCATCTCCGTGGCACCGACATAGACGCCGGTTTCCGGATCGCGCGCGATCGCCTGATAGCCGCCGAAGGGAATGCCGGTGGTCTCGATCTCGACATTGTGGCCCATCGCGCGCAGCGCCTCGACCGTCGCTGTCGGCACCCCGGGCTCGACCATCAGCGTGCCCAGATCGTCGATATCGACGGTGTCGGCTGCACTGCCCAGAAGCGCGTCGGTCGGCTGGCGTCCGCCATCGTGCATCAGCCGCGCGGCATCGCCCGCTTCCTGGAGGTTCATGCCGTAGTCCACCAAATTCACCAGAATTTGGACATGGCCCTGCGGCTGCATCCCGCCGCCCATCAGCCCGAAGCTCATGAAAGGCTTGCCGTCCTTCTTCACGAAGGCGGGGATGATGGTGTGGAAGGGCCGCTTGCCGGGGGCGTAGGCATTGGGGTGCGCGGGATCGAGGCTGAAGAGCTCGCCGCGGTCCTGGAACATGAAGCCCAGCCCCGGCGCAACCAGCCCGCCGCCCATGCCGCGATAGTTGGACTGGATCAGGCTGACCATCATCCCGTCCTTGTCGGCCACGGTCAGGTAGGTCGTGTCGCCTTCGCCCTCCAGCTTCGGTTCGCCCGGACCGAAAGCGGGCGTTGCACGCGTCGGGTCGATCTCTGCAAACCTTGTGCGCCCGTATGCGTCGCTCAACAGCTCTTCGGGTGCAGAGGAAAACTCGGGGTCGGCGTAGAAGCGCGCGACATCCTCGAACGCGAGGCGCTTGGCCTCGGTGATGTAGTGGAGCACCTGAGGGGAGCCGCGGTCCCATTGCGACAAATCGACGTTCTTGAGGATGTTGACCATCTGCAGCGCGGCGAAGCCCTGGCTGTTGGGCGGGAGTTCGCACAGCTCGTAGCCCTTGCGATAGCCGACGCAGGAGACATCGACCCACTCGCTGTCGTGGTTGGCGAAATCGGCAAGCGTGAAGGCGCTGCCCTGTTCGCGCAGGTAGTCCACGATGATCCGCGCGGTTTCGCCCTCGTAATATTCGTCGCGGCCATTCGCGGCGATCCGTTCGAGCGTGTCGGCGAGATCGGGGTTCCTGAACATCTCGCCCGGCTGGGGCGCGTCGCCGTCGGCAAACCAGGTCGCGCGGGCATTGTCGAAATCGTAGTCGAATCGTTCGAGGCGGGCCTCGTAGGCACGCAGCGAGCGTTCGAGATACATCGAGATGATCGGTGCGACCGGATGTCCGTCGCGCGCGTAGCGAATCGTGGGCGCGAGATTGTCCGCCATCGAAAGCTTGCCGAACCTCTCGTGCATGTCGAACCACGCATCGACCGTGCCCGGAATGGTAATCGGCAGCGGGCCGACCGGCGGGATCGAGGTGGCGTCCCCGAGCTTCGCCTTCAGCTGGTCGAGAGTCTGGCCGGAGGGGCTGCGGCCCGAGCCGTTGATGCCGTAAAGCTTGTCGGTCTTCGGATCGTAGACGATCGCGAAAAGGTCACCTCCGATGCCGTTTCCGGTCGGTTCCATCAGACCGAGCGCGGCATTGGCTGCGATCGCCGCATCCACCGCGCTGCCGCCCGCCTTGAGGGTATCAAGCGCGATCTGGGTCGCCAGCGGATGCGCAGTCGCGGCCATGCCGTGGGGCGCCGTCACGGGCGAACGGCTCCAGTTCGCGCCCACCGGCCGCGCGCCCGGGCCGATTCCCTGTGTGGCGTTCTCGGTCGTGTCGGCAGTATTGATTGCGGGCGGGGTGTCCTGTGCCAGCGCAGGCGCGGCGAACAATGCGGTGCCAGCCAGAAAACTCGAAATTGCGCGCATCGGGACTCTCCATTCCTCGGTTGGCGCGCAGGCTAGGCGAAAGAGGTCTGGCGCAAAAGGGCCGGGTACCGATAGTCGGTAGTCTAGTGGGGGACAGGTCTTCGCATTCGCAGCAATTTAGCATTGAAATTTCCTCCCGTGTCGCCAATGCTATTAAAGTTATGCGCAGAAGGGTGCGCAGGCTTTCCGAAACGCAAATTCCCACGCATCTGACCGAGGCGACCCCATCGCACGTAACGTAACCAACACCTTCGTCGACCGCGAACAGGCCTATCCCGAGAAACGCCCGGCAGACGCTCGCCGTGCGGATTTTCTCGAGATCGGGGCACCTTTCGCCGACGAGCAGGCGCAGCAGCAGGCGAGCCGGTGCTCGCAGTGCGGCGTGCCCTATTGCCAGTCGCATTGTCCGCTGCACAACCACATCCCCGACTGGCTGCGGCTGACCGCCGAGGGGCGCCTGCAGGAAGCCTACGATCTCTCGTCGCGCACTTCGACCATGCCCGAAATCTGCGGCCGCATCTGCCCGCAGGATCGCCTGTGCGAAGGCAATTGCGTAATCGAGTTTTCCGGCCACGGCGCGGTGACCATCGGCAGCATCGAGAAATACCTGGGCGACAATGCCTGGGCCGAAGGCTGGGTGCGGCCCATCGAGCCGGGCCCCCCGACCGGGCAATCTGTCGGCATCATCGGTGCCGGCCCCGCCGGGCTGACCGCAGCGGAATATCTGCGCAATGCGGGCCACGAGGTTCATATCTACGACCGGCACGACCGCGCGGGCGGGCTGCTGATCTACGGCATCCCGAACTTCAAGCTCGACAAGAGCGTTGTCGATCGCCGGGTCCGCCGGGTCGAGGAAGGCGGCATTCGGATCCATCGCGGTGTCGAAGTGGGCGGCGAGGGCGAGCGGGACGTGACGCTTTCGCAATTGCGCGAGAAGCACGATGCGATCTTTATCGCCACCGGGGTCTACCAGTCGCGCGAGTTGACGGTGGATGGTGCCGACAAGGATGGCGTGATCCGCGCGATCGATTTCCTCACCGCATCGAACCGCAGCGGGCTGGGCGACGAGGTCGAAAGCCATGCCGACGGCAGCCTGCTGGCGAAGGATCGCAATGTCGTCGTGATCGGCGGCGGCGATACGGCAATGGACTGCGTGCGCACCGCCGTGCGCCAGGGTGCTGCCAGCGTCAAATGCCTCTACCGCCGCGACCGCGACAACATGCCCGGCAGCCGAACCGAGGTCGCCCATGCCGAGGAGGAAGGCGTCGAGTTCCTGTGGCTCTCGGGCCCCGCCTCGATCGAAGGGGGCGAGCGCGCCGAGAAGGTGCAGGCCAACCGGATGCAACTGGGCGAGCCCGGTGCGGATGGCCGTCGCCGTCCGGAAGTCGACCCGTCGAGCAGCTTCGCGCTCGATGCGGATCTGGTGATCCTCGCGCTCGGCTTCGAGCCCGAGCCGCTGCCCGCGATCTTCGGCGAGGAAGGCCTGGCCGTGACCGATTGGGGCACGCTCGAATGCGACGAGACCATGATGACCACGCTTCCCGGCGTTTTCGCGGGCGGCGATATCGCGCGCGGCGCGAGTCTCGTGGTATGGGCGGTACGCGATGGCCGCGACGTCGCGGAGCACATCGAGAATTTTCTGGTCACGGAGCGCGCGCGCGGCCGTGAGCAAGAGCGGGGCTTTGCTGCGGCATGACGAAGCAGGAAATCGAAGCGCGCCGCCTCGCGGCGCACGGCATGTATCACGCCGACAGCGAGCACGATGCGTGCGGCGTCGGGCTGATCGGTGAGACCTCGGGCAAGTCCACGCGGCGCGTGGTCGACGCGGCGATCGAGGCGCTGTCCTCCATCTGGCACCGCGGCGCCGTGGATGCGGACGGGAAGACCGGCGATGGTGCGGGCCTTCTGCTCGACCTGCCGGTCGATTTCTTCGCCAGCGCGATCAATGCGAGCGGGCACGAAGTGCGCGACGGTCGGCTGGCGGTCGGCGTCATCTTCCTGCCGCGCACCGATCTGGGCGCGCAGGATGCCTGCCGCACGATCGTGGAATCCGAGCTGATCCGTGCCGGGCTGTTCGTTTATGGCTGGCGTCAGGTGCCGATCGATACCTCGGTGATCGGACGCAAGGCGAAGGCAACCCGGCCCGAGATCGAACAGGTGATGATCGCCGGGCCCACGCCCGACCAGCAATCGCTCGATGAGTTCGAGAAGCAGCTTTACGTCGTGCGCCGCCGGATCGAGCGGCGGATCGTCGAAGCGCAGCTGCGCGATTTCTACATCTGCTCGCTGTCCGCGCGCTCGATCGTCTACAAGGGGCTGTTTCTCGCGGAGAGCCTGGCGACCTTCTACCCCGATGTCCGCGATCCGCTGGTCACCAGCCGGATGGCGATCCTGCATCAGCGCTATTCGACCAACACCTTCCCGCAATGGTGGCTGGCACAGCCGTTCCGCACGCTGGCGCATAATGGCGAGATCAACACGATCCGCGGCAACAAGAACTGGATGCGCACGCACGAGATCAAGATGGCGAGCCTCGCCTTCGCGGGCATGGCGGACGACATCAAGCCGGTGATCCCGGTCGGTGCGTCGGACACCGCCAGCCTCGATGCCGCGATCGAACTGCTGGTCCGCTCGGGCAAGGCGATGCCCACCGCCAAGTCGATGCTGATCCCCGAAGCCTGGCAGGTCTCGCCCGACATGCCGGACGAAACCCGCGCGATGTACCAGTACATGGCGTCGGTGATGGAGCCGTGGGACGGCCCCGCCGCGCTCGCGATGACCGATGGTCGCTGGGCGGTCGCGGGGCTCGACCGCAACGCGCTGCGGCCGCTCGCCTTTTCGCGGACTGCGGATGGCCTGCTGGTGGTCGGATCGGAAAGCGGCATGGTGTCGCTCGAGGAAGATCGCGTGGTCGAGAAGGGCCGGCTTGGCCCGGGCCAGATGATCGCGATCGACCTCCACGAAGGCCAGCTGCTGCGTGACGAGGAACTCAAGGCGCGGATCGCGCGCGAGGCCCCTTACGGCGCGCTGGTGGCGGGCTTTCGCGGGATCGACGCGCTACCCAAGCAGGACGAAAGGGCTGCTCCCGCCCTGAACGAGGACGATCTGACGCGCCGCCTGACCGCTGCGGGCATGTCGACCGAGGACATGGAGCTGATCCTCGATGCGATGGCGCTCGACGGCAAGGAAGCCGTGGGTTCGATGGGCGACGACACGC
The DNA here is from genome assembly GCF_003363135.1 of Alteriqipengyuania lutimaris. Classification (NCBI taxonomy): domain Bacteria; kingdom Pseudomonadati; phylum Pseudomonadota; class Alphaproteobacteria; order Sphingomonadales; family Erythrobacteraceae; genus Alteriqipengyuania; species Alteriqipengyuania lutimaris. The sequence goes on from NZ_QRBB01000001.1 coordinate 1,302,868, forward strand.
CGCTTGCGGTGATCAGCACCAATCCGCGCCCGGTCAGCCAGTTCTTCCGCCAGAACTTCGCGCAGGTCACCAATCCCCCGATCGACTCCTTGCGTGAACGGCACGTGATGAGCCTGCGCACGCGCTTCGCCAACCTCGCCAATATCCTCGAGGAAGAGGACCAGAACGACAACGTGCTGGTGCTCGAAAGCCCGGTCCTGACATCGCAGGAATGGGCGCGGCTGCGGGTCGGCTTCGGCGAGAATGTCGGGACGATCGACTGCACCTATCGTGCCCACGGCGAATCCGCCGATCTGCGGCGCGCGATCGAGCGGATCAGGGCCCAGGCCGAAGCCATGGCGAAGGACAGGAAGCTGGAGATTTTCCTGACCGACGAAGGCACGGGGCCGGATCGCGTCGGGGTGCCGATGATCCTCGCCGCGGCGGCAGTGCACACGCACCTCGTGCGCAAGGGGCTGCGGTCCTTCACGTCGATCAACGTACGATCGGCGGAATGCCTCGACACGCACACGCTGGCGGTCCTGATCGGCGTGGGAGCGACGACCGTGAACCCGTATCTCGCCGAAGCGGCCTTGCTGTCGCGCCACCAACGCGGCCTCTACGGCGACATCACGCGCGAACAGGCGCTCGCCAATTTCCGCACTGCGCTGGAAGACGGCCTGCTCAAGATCATGGCCAAGATCGGCGTCTCGGTCATCTCCAGCTATCGCGGCGGCTACAACTTCGAAGCCGTCGGCCTCAGCCGCGCGATCACGGCGGACCTGTTCCCGGGAATGCCGAACAAGATTTCGGGCGAGGGCTACGCGTCGCTCCATCTCAGCGCCTCAAAGCGCCATGCGAAGGCCTTCGGCAAGCGGCATCCGGACGTGCCCGTGGGCGGTTTCTATCGCCAGCGTGCGGGCGAAGAGACGCATGCGTGGGGCGCGCAGGGCATGCATGCGCTGCAGACCGCATGTGCGACGGGCAACGAAAAGCAATGGCGCCGCTTCGTCGACGTGGTCGAGAATCAGCCGCCGATCTACCTGCGCGACCTGCTGGGTATCGACGAGGCGGCCGAGCCGCTGGCGCTCGACGAGGTCGAGCCGGGCGAGGCGATCCGCACACGATTCCTGACCCCGGGGATGAGCTTGGGCGCCCTGTCCCCCGAAGCGCACGAGACGCTGGCGATCGCGATGAACCGCATCGGGGCCAAGGCGGTGTCGGGCGAAGGCGGCGAGTCCGCCGAACGCTTCACCCGGCGCGAGAACGGCGATCTGGCGAACAGCGGCGTGAAACAGGTGGCGAGCGGGCGCTTCGGCGTCACCGCGCACTACCTCAACAATTGCGAAGAGATCGAGATCAAGGTCGCGCAGGGCGCAAAGCCGGGCGAGGGCGGGCAGCTGCCGGGCTTCAAGGTCGACGAGGTGATCGCGAAGCTGCGTCACTCGACGCCGGGGGTGACGCTGATCTCGCCTCCGCCGCACCACGATATCTACTCGATCGAAGATCTCGCCCAGCTGATCTACGACCTCAAGCAGATCAATCCGCGCGCCCGCGTGTGCGTGAAGCTGGTCAGCGCGGCGGGGATCGGCACGATCGCGGCGGGCGTGGCCAAGGCGCATGCCGATGCGATCTTGATCTCGGGCCACACCGGCGGCACCGGGGCGAGCCCGCAGACCAGCATCAAGTTTGCAGGGACGCCGTGGGAAATGGGCCTAGCGGAGGTCAACCAGGTGCTCGCGCTCAACGGCCTGCGCCACAAGGTGAAGCTGCGCGTCGACGGCGGGCTCAAGACCGGTCGCGAGATCGTGATCGGCGCGATTCTGGGCGCCGAGGAATTCGGCATCGGCACGATGAGCCTCGTCGCGATGGGCTGCATCATGGTCCGCCAGTGCCATTCGAACACCTGCCCGGTCGGCGTGTGTACGCAGGACCCGCGCCTGCGCGCGATGTTCGGCGGCAGCCCCGAAAAGGTCATCCAGCTGATGGATTTCCTTGCCGAGGATGTCCGGCGGATTCTCGCCAAGCTGGGCGTCGCGACGCTGGAAGAGGTGATCGGACGTACCGAGCTTCTGCGGCAGGTCAGCCGCGGTGCCGAGCATCTCGACGATCTCGATCTCAACCCAATCCTGCAGAAGGTGCAGACCGACGAGCCGCGCGTGTTCAGCATTCCCGAACATCGCAATCCGGTGCCCGACAGTCTCGATGCACAAGTGCTGGAAGAGGCGCGTCCGGCGCTGGAGGATGGCACGCAGACCACGATCCATGCCGAGGTCCGCAACGTTTATCGCGCGGTCGGCACGCGCCTGTCGTCCCACGTCGTGACGCGGCACGGGCCGGAAGGGCTGTCCGACGGCACGCTCGACCTGCGGCTGACCGGAAGCGCGGGGCAATCGCTCGGCGCGTTCCTCGCCAGGGGCATTCGCCTGACGGTTGCGGGCGATGCGAACGACTATGTCGGCAAGGGGCTGTCCGGCGGCGAGATCGTGCTGCATCCGCCCGAAGGGGTCAATCGCGAGAGCCAGGCCAACGGTATCATCGGCAACACCGCGCTTTACGGGGCCACGTCGGGTGCGCTGTTCGCGGCGGGCAAGGCGGGCGAGCGGTTTGCGGTCCGCAATTCGGGCGCCGTGACGGTGGTCGAAGGGTGCGGTGCGAATGGCTGCGAGTACATGACCGGCGGACGGGCCGTGATCCTCGGCTCGGTCGGCAGCAATTTCGGGGCCGGTATGACCGGCGGCATGGCCTTCGTCTACGATCCGGACGGCAAGTTCGAACGCATGGCCAATCCGGGCTCGATCTTGTGGCAGCGGCTCGCAAACGATCACTGGCGCGGCGAGCTGCACGACCTCTTGCAGCGGCATGTCGACCTGACCCACAGTGCCTATGCGAAGGGCCTGCTGGACCGCTGGAGCGAGACGCTGGAGCACGTCTGGCAGGTTTGCCCCAAGGATATGATCGGCAAGCTCGACCAGCCCATTGGCGCTCCCGAAGAGGAGGCAGTTGCCGCCGAGTAGGGCTATTAAGGGGCTGGCCGCGATCCGTGCCGAAATCGGTCAGCCCCTATCAAGCAGCTCGACATGGCGCGGTAGGCGACGCAATTCTCCTCCCGATCGAGTAAGGAGAATTCCAGTGAAACTGCTCACCGCGCTTGCCGGGATCGCGATCCTCGGTTTCGCAACGCCTGCCGCAGCCTATACCAAGCCGCCCCATGGCGAGCCGACCGGTTCGCGCGGCGGTGGTTCGCACGAAGTGCCCGCTCCGCCGATCGCGCTGATCTTCGGCCTTGCCGCCGGGGCGATTCTCGTTCGCCGCAAGCTGGCCTGATCCCGACCCTCTGACCAGTCGGGGGGCCGACGCGTACCTGTGTTAGGTCCCCATCGGTTCTCCGCCGGGGGCCGTTTCCTTGCGACCCCTTCCGCGCCAGCGCTGGATGCGTGCGACCGCGCGCATTTGAATGATTGCGAGTGCGGGGATCAGCAAGATCAGCAGCGCGGTGCCGAACAATACGCCGAAGCCGAGGCTGGCGGACATCGGGATCAGGAACTGTGCCTGCAGACTGGTTTCGAACGTGATCGGCGCCACGCCCAGGAAGGTCGTGATCGCGGTCAGCATGATCGGGCGGAAGCGCGACTTCGCCGCATCGATCACCGCCTCGTCGGGCTCCATCCCCGCTGCTAGATTCTCGTTCAGGAAGTCGATCAGCACCAACGCGCCGTTGATAATCACGCCCGACAGCGCGATGATCCCGAACATCGACAGGATGCCGAGCGGAATGCCCAGCAGCAGGTGGCCGATCAGCGCCCCGATCATGCCGAAGGGTATCGCCGCCATAATGATGAGCGGCTGGACGTAGGAGCGGAAGGGTACCGCAAGCAGCCCGTAGATCGCGACGAGCGCCAGCAGGAAGGCGCTGCCGAGATCGCCGAAGCTCTCCTGCTGCTCTTCCTGCTCGCCGCCGAAGTCGTATTGCAGCGAGGGGTAATCCGCCGTCAGCTGCGGCATGATCTCTTCCTGCAGCAGCGCGGCGACCTCCTGCCCGGTGATCGTGTCGCTGTCGACGTCGGCGGTGATCGTGGTGATCCGCCGCCCGCCCTCGCGCCGGATGACCGAGGGCGCTTCGCCGAAGGACACGTCCGCAAGGCTCGACAGCGCGACTTCGCCGCCGGGCACGCGCACGCGGTAACTCTCGATATCGGCGATCGAGTCGCGTTCGTCCTCAGGCAGGCGGATATAGACCCGCACATCCTCGCGCCCGCGCTGCACACGTACCGCTTCGGCGCCGAAGAAGGCGGCGCGGACCTGGCCCGCGACATCCTGCAGCGTCACGCCCAGCGATCTTGCCGAGGGCTTCAGCCGAAGCTCGATCTCCTGCTGGCCCGCGTCCTGGTCGCTTTCGATATCGAACACGCCGCCGACCCGCGAAAGCTCGTTCATCAGGCGATCCGCCGCGAGATCGAGCACGGCCTCGTCGGGGTGGCTGAGCTGCACGTTGACCGGCTCGCCGAGCCCCAGCAGCGAAGATGAGATGGTGAGCGAGCGGGCCTCGGGCACCTCGCCCAGTTCCTCGCGCCAGGCCTCCTCGATCTGGACAGCCGAAACCTCGCGCTGGGCGGATGGCACGAGGCTCACCTGCACATTCGCGAGGTTGGGGCGGATCGTGCTCTGCGGGCCACCGGGACCGCCGCCGGTCTGCGCGAGGCCGATGGTGGTATAGACCGCTTCGAGAAAATAGGGCCCCACGCCATTGTCGGGCGCGTCCTCGCCGGGCGGATCGCCGTCGAAGCGTGCGATCGCGCGATCGGCCGCCGCCTCGATCCGCTCGGTCACCGCAGCGGTGCGCTCCACCGTCGTGCCCGAGGGCATTTCGAGCGTGGCGCTGACGATGTCGCCCTCGATCTCGGGGAAGAAGCTGAACTTGATGATGCCCGCGGGCAGCATCGCCACGAACAGGATCAGCAGCGCGACCCCGCCCGCGAGAATCAGGTAAGGCATCTGCACGGTGAACTTGAGCGCCCGGTCGAGCGGGCCGTTCACGAAGGCCTGGAAGCGCGCATCGACCCACGTCTGCACCCGCGCGAAGAAGCGGGTGACCCTGTTGCCGGCTTTATGCTCGGGATCGGGCAGGGTGCTGAGATGGTGGGGCAGGACGTAAAGCGCCTCGATCAGCGACAGGCCGAGCACCGCGATGACGACCAGCGGGATGTCGGCGAGGATCTTGCCGATGACCCCGCCGACGGCCAGCAGCGGGAGGAAGGCGGTGATGGTGGTGGCGACCGCGAAGAAGACGGGCACTTTCACCCGCTGCGCCCCCGCGATGGCGGCGCCCATCCCGGTGCGCCCGCGTTCGCGCTCGGCATAGATGTTCTCGCCCACGACCACCGCGTCGTCGACCACTAGGCCGAGCGCGAGGATGAAGCCGAAGAGCGAGAACATGTTGATGCTTGAGCCTGCCCAGTCGAGGATGAAGATCGCGCCCACGAAGGTCGCGCCGATGCCCACCGCGGTCCACGCCGCGAGCCGCAGGTCGAGGAACAGGGTCAGCGCGCCAAGCACGAGGATCAGCCCGAAAGCCGCGTTGCGCAGCAGCAGGTCGAGCCGGTCCTGCAGCAGCTCGGAACTGTCTTCCCAGATGGCGTATTCGACTCCCGCCGGCAGGTCGAAGTCGCTCTCGATCAGCGTCTTCGACGCTTCGGCCACATCGAGCACGCGTTCGTCGCTGGTGCGATAGATGTCGACGAAGGCGACCGGCTGGTCGTTGAAGCGGGTGATGAGGTCGGCATCCTCGAACCCGTCCTGCACGTCGGCGATGTCGCCCAGCGTCAGGCTCGCGCCGTCGGGCGTGGTGAGGACGAGGATGTTCTCGAAATCCTGCTGGTCGTAATTCTGGCCGATCGTGCGCACGCGCACTTCCTCCGACCCGGTTTCGATCGCGCCTGCCGGGGTGTCGAGGCTCGACTGGCCCACGATCTGCGCAATCTGGGGAAGCGAGAGGCCGAGCGCGCGCAAGCGCGATTGCGGGACGTCGGCATAGATCTCGTAATCGCGCACTGCGGACGTGGTGACATAGCTGATCTCGGGCAGCGCCGAGGCCGCATCCTCCAGCTGGTAGGCCGTTTCCTTGAGCGTGCGTTCGCTGACATCGCCGAACAGCGCGATCCGAAGCACCACCTGCCGGGTGGTGAGTTCGCGAATATCGGGTTCTTCGGCCTCGTCGGGGAAGGTCTGGATCTGGTCGACTTCCGACTTCACCTCGTCGAGCGCGCGGGCGATATCGCTACCCAGATCGAGCTCGACATTGACCGAGCCGCGCCCTTCCGAGGCGGTGGCCGTGATTTCCTTCACGCCTTCGATCGCCTCGACCGATTCCTCCACCTTCTGGACGATCGATTCCTCGATCTCCTCGGGCGTTGCGCCGGGGTAGGTCACGGAGACGGTGATCGTATCGAGGCTGCTCTCCGGGAACACCTCCTGCACGATGCTGGTGTAGGAAAAGTACCCGGCGACGAGCATCAGCAGCAGCAGCAGGTTCGCGGCGACACCGTTGCGCGCCATGAACGCGATGGGGCCCGAGCGATCGCGCGCGCGGTCGGACGCCTCGTTACCGTGGCGGTCGACCGCGCCGCCCGGCTGGTCCTGCTCGGTCTCACTCACCTGTCGGTTGCTCGTTCGAAGCGGACTGCCGCTGTTCCTGGCGCCGACCTTGGGGCGCTTGGGTGCGCACGCGCATGCCGTCGGTCGGTGCGCGCAGGTTGCTGGTCACGATCCGCCCGCCCGCAGCGAGGCTGGGCGTCGTGACATAGGCAATTTCGTCGGTCCGCTGGATCACGCGCACAGGCAGGATGCGAAGCCGCCCGTCGCGCACCACCCACACCTCGTTTCCGGGGCGCAGCGCGGTAACCGGGATGCGGGCGAAGGGCACGGAGGCTTCGCCCGTGATCCGCGCATCGACGAAGCTGCCGAGCAGCAGGGGCGGCCCCGGCGGGGCGTCTTCGGTCACCGGCTGCCCGCCCTGCAGCGGCGCTGGCACCCGCAGGAAGACGTCGATGGTGCGCGTCTCGGGATCGAGGATCGGGTCCGCGCGATCGACGAAGGCTTCCCAGCGATAGGTGATGCCGCCGTAATCGAAGAAGACGCTCGCCGGAATGCGACCCCCGCCCGGGCGCAGCAGCGAGGGGATCAGCGCAGCCTCGTTTTCGGTCAGTGCGACGCGCACTTCGAAGGCATCGGTCGCCACCAGCGTGCCCAGCGCCTGACCCGGCTGGACCAGCGTGCCGACAGCCGCGCTCTCCTCGCGCACCAGGCTGCCGAAGGGCGCGGAGATGCGCGTGCGCGAGAGCGAGAGCTGGGCTGCTTCGAGGTTCGCCGCCGCCCGTTCCCGTGCAGCCTGGGCGGAGCGCAGCTGCGGCTCGCGCGTGGCGAGGCGGCTTGGTGCCGGCGCGGAAGACGCTGCGCCGTCTCGCGAGCCGGAAAAGGCCTGCCGCGCCAGCACCGTCGGCGGCAGGATGCGCGCCGCGTAATCGTCGGGGTCGATCCCCGCCTGCAGCACGTCGCGCGTCGCCTGCCGCTGGCTGAAGCGTTCCAGTTCGTCGCGCGCGATCTCCACCTCCTCGCGCGCCTGCAGCACCGCGACGTCCTGCGCCGCCACATCGGCGCGGGCGGAGCGGACCTGGTTCTGGAAATCGACCGGGTCGATGCGGAACAGCGTCGCGCCGCGCGCAACCATGCGGCCTTCACGAAAATCGGGGTTCACGTAGACCAGCCGCCCGGCGACTTCCGCGCCCACCGTTACGCTTTCGCGCGGCTGCACCGTGCCGCTTCCGCGCACTTCGAGTTCGCCGGTAGCGGATTCGAACGGCGCGGTCTGGACCAGCGGGGCCTGCTCGATCCTTTCCTGCTCTTCTGCTTCGGGCCGCAGAAAGATCATCAGCGCAGCCAGCGCGACAGCACCGCCGAGCACGGCGAGAACGAGGATCGCCTGACGGCTCATTCTTCGGGTCCTTCCTCACTGGGTGTGGCCTCTGGGAGAGCGGGAACCAGCTCCACCACGTTGGGCTCTATCCCGGCGGCCCAGTCCCCGCCGAGCGTCCGGTGGACGCCGAGCCGCGACAGGGCGACGCCGCGCCCGGCCGACGAAAGCGCGGCCTCGACCTGATAGACCGCGCGCAGCGCATCGAGATAGCTGACGTAGTCTCCCACACCCGCTTCGAACCGGCGCGCCTGCAACTCGGCGGAGAATTGCGCCTCCTCGAGCTGGGCGAGGATCAGCTCGTACCGCTGGCGGTTTTCCTCGTAATCCTCGATCGCGCTGTTGGCTTCGCGGAATGCGGTGAGGACGGTGCGCGCATAGATCGTGGCCTGCACATCGTAGTTCGCGCGCGCCGCCTCGATATTCGCGGAGATGCGCCCGCCCTGGAAGATCGGGGCGGTCAGCCCTGCGGCAAGGTTCACCGCCCAGTTGTTGGCGACATCGAACGCGCCCGCGATATCGCCGCCCTGCGTGCCCGGACCGGCGGTGAGATTGATCGAGGGGAAGCGCTCTGCCTTGCGCGCGCCGACCCGCGCCCGCGCCGCTTCCAGCCGGGCCCACGCGGCGGCGACGTCGGGCCGCTGGCCGAGCAGTTCGGCGGGCAGCCCCGCAGGCACTTCATCGAAGACGAGGCGCGGGGTAAGCGGCCGGGCAAGCCGCGCTTCCATCGCGTCGGGATACTGGCGCACCAGCAGCGCGAGACGCCCCTGTGCATCGTCCAGCGCGGCTTCCGCCTGAGGCAGCGATGCCTGCGTGTTCCGCTGATCCTGCTGTACCTGGTACAGCTCGAAGCTCTGGGTCAGGCCGCGGCGGAAGCGCTCCTCGGTCTGGGCCACGCGTTCGGACAGAAGGTCGATCGTCTCCAGCGTCAGCTCGATCTGGCGCCGTGCGTCGACGACTTCGAAATAGGTCGCGATGGTCTCCGCTGCGGCGGCAAGCTGGACCGAGCGGAAATCGTACTCGGCGGCGATGGCATCGGCGCGCGCGGCAGCGAAATCGTTGCGGACGCGGCCGAAGAGGTCGAGCTCGTAAGATGCGCCGAGGCCGAGTGAGTAGCTGTCGTTCTCGATCCGGGTCGGCGGCTCCTGACCGCCCTGACCGCCATCCTGCCCCCCTCCCTGTGCGCCCGCCAGCGCACCGAAGGCATTTCCGGAGAGCGGCTGGTTCGAATAGTTCGCATCGACGCTGGCATTGACGCGCGGGAACAGGGCGGAGCGGGCAATACGCGCCTGTGCCGCAGCCTGCGCGACTCGCGCGGACGCTTCGGCAATGTCGAGATTGTCGGCCAGCGCATCGCGCACCAGCGCGTCGAGCACCGGATCATCGTAATCGGTCCACCAGGCATCGGGCCGGTAAGGGCCTGAATTCTCGGAATTGGGGAAGTCGCCGGGGAGCTGGGCGGTGATCTCGGGCTGGGCACGCTGGGGCGCCAGGTTGGCGCAACCCGCCAGTGCGAGGGCGGCGAGAGCGAGAGGCAACGCGGCGCGCATCGCCTTCCGCTATAGTTTGGCGGTCGCCGAATGACGAGGGAGCGGCGAAAATTAAGTTTCGATTGGCGACCGATGGTCGCGGCGGGGCGTCAGCCCAGGCTGAGCCACCAGCGGATCGCATAGGCCACGATGCCGAGTACGCCCACGCTCGCCCCCCAGATCGCGGCCATCCAGCCCAGCCGTTTCCACAGCGGTGCTTCGGGTTCGCCCTGCCGGGTCAATGATACCCCTCGTCCCCTACCTTGCCGCGGAAGACCCAGTAGGCCCACGCGGTGTAGGCGATGATCAGCGGCATGGTGATCGCCACGCCGACAAGCATGAAGATCTGGCTCCGTTCGGGCGCGGCAGCTTCCCAGATGGTGAGGTCGGGCGGGACCACGTGGGGCCAGATGGTTGCGCCAAGACCAGCCATTCCGAGGAAGAACAGCGTCAGGGCCAGCCAGAAGGGCTTCGAGTGCCGATCGCGCGACAGCCCGTGCCACATCAAACCGGCGACGATCAGCGTGGCTATGGGGATCGGAGCGACGAAGTAGATCTGCGGCGCGGTCAACCACTGGTCGGCGTATTCGGGACGGACGAACAGGTTCATCAGGCTGACCGCGGCCATCAGGCCGAGCGTCGCCAGCGCGGCGATCTTGCCCAGCTTGCGCGCGTGCGCCTGCCCCTCTCCGTCGAGCTTCCACACCAGCCACGTGGCGCCGAGCAGGGCATAGCCCGCGACCGTGCCGATGCCGGTCAGCAGGGTGTAGGGGGTGAGCCAGTCGAACCAGCTGCCCGAATAGGCCCGGTCGGTCACTTCGATACCCTGAAGCAACGCGCCCAGCGTCATGCCCTGCGCCAGCGCGGCGACGATGCTGCCGCCGGTAAAGGCGGCGTCCCAGTATTTGCGGTGGCCGGGATCGCGCCAGCGGTATTCGAAGGCGACCCCGCGAAACACCAGGCCCAGCAGCATCGCGATGATCAGCGGATAGGTCGCGGGCAGGATCACCGCATAGGCCAGCGGGAAGGCCGCGAACAGCCCGCCGCCGCCCAGCACCAGCCAGGTCTCGTTCCCGTCCCACACCGGTGCGATCGAGTTCATCGCGCGGTCGCGCTCGCGCCCCGGCGCGAAGGTGGGGAAGAGGATGCCGATTCCAAGGTCGAAGCCGTCCATCACCACGTAGGCGAAGATCGAGAAGGCAATGATGAAGGCCCAGATCGTGGTCAGGTCGGTGCTGACGTTCACAGTTTTACCTCCGGGTCTTCGGGCTCGACATATTTGAGCGACGACAGCGAGTCGGGGCTCAGGTTTCCAGGATCCTGCGTCGGGCCCGGGGTGATGCCGGCGGTCCGGATCGGACCGGTATCGCCGCGCTTCACTCCCATCTCGCCCAGATGCGGCGGATGGCTCATCAGGCGCAGGATGTACCAAGTGCCGGTGCCGAAGACCGCGAAGTAGACCACCACGAAGGCGATCAGCGAAGCGCCGACGGCAGGCGCGTCGAGCGGGCTGGCCGCATCGGCGGTGCGCAGCAGGTTGTAGATGACGTAAGGCTGGCGACCGACCTCGGTGGTGATCCACCCCGCGATCACCGCGACGAAGCCCGCCGGCCCCATGACCAGCGCGGCCCGATGAAGCCAGCGCCAGTCGTAGAGCTTGCCGCGCCAGCGCGCGAGCAGGCTCCACAGGCCGACGCCGAGCATCGCGAAGCCGAGCCCGACCATGACGCGGAACGACCAGAAGACGATGCCCACGGGAGGCTGTTCGTCGAGTGGTATCGTATCGAGCCCGTCCAGCGGAGCGTTGAGATCGTGCTTGAGGATCAGGCTGGAAGCCTTCGGAATCTCGACCGCGTACTTGACCTCGCGCGCCTCGCTGTCGGGAATGCCGAAGAGGATCAGCGGCGCGCCGTCGGGATGGCTTTCGTAATGCCCTTCCATCGCCATCACCTTCTGCGGCTGATGCTCCAACGTGTTGAGCCCGTGCATGTCGCCCGCGAAAATCTGGACCGGCACGACCAGCGCAGCCATCCACATCGCCATGGAGAACATCTTGCGCGCATGGCCGTTCGTCCGGTCCTTCAGCAGGTGCCACGCGCCCACGCCGCCGACCACGAAGGCGGTCGTGATGTACGCGCCCAGAACGGTGTGGACGAGGCGGTAGGGGAAGCTGGGGTTGAAGATGATCTCGACCCAGCTGTCGCCGGGCAGGAACTGGCCGTTCGCGCCCATCTCGTAGCCGACGGGGGTCTGCATCCAGCTATTGACCGAGAGGATCCAGAACGCGCTGATGAAGGTGCCGCCCGCGACCATCAGAGTGGCGACATAATGCAGCTTCTTGCCGACGCGGTTCATCCCGAACAGCATCACACCGAGGAACCCGGCCTCGAGGAAGAACGCGGTCAGCACTTCGTAGGCCATCAGCGGACCGACAACGGGCCCCGCCTTGTCGCTGAACACTGCCCAGTTGGTGCCGAACTGGTAGGACATGACGATGCCGGAAACGACGCCCATGGCGAAGGCGATCGCGAAGATCTTCAGCCAGTACTTGAACAGGTCCATGTAGACCGTCTTGCCGGTCTTCAGCCAAAGTCCTTCCAAGACAGCAAGATAGCTTGCCAGCCCGATCGAGAAGGCCGGAAAGATGAAATGGAAGCTGACCGTGAACGCGAACTGGATCCGGGCCAGGGTGATGGGATCGACGGCATCGAACATGGTGGTTCGCATACCCGCCATGACCGATAATCTCTAGCGCGGATCGGGTACCGTTTGTTGCGTTAGGCGCAACCAAGCGGAGAGATTTTCACGCCGCTAGCGAGGGTTCGTAACGCGTGCCGAAGCCTTTGCCGGCTTCCTTCGCGGCGTACATGGCCCGGTCGGCAAGGATATGAAGGTCGGCGATGTTGGTGGCATCCTCCGGATAGCACGCGAAGCCCGCGGTCACGCCGATCTCCACGAGGCTCTTCGCATCGACCGCATAGGGAGCGTCGGAGACGCGGGAGAGGACCCGGTCGATCGTCGTCTCGGCGGCGAGCGGACCCTGACCCTTGAGCAGCGCGAGGAACTCGTCCCCACCGATCCGCGCCAGCACCTGCCCGTCGGTGAGGGCGTCCTTCATCCGGTCCGCGACCTCGCACAGCAGGCGATCGCCGGCGGCGTGGCCGAAGCGATCATTGATCGGCTTGAACCCGTCGAGGTCGAAACACGCCAGCGAGAAGACCTCGTCGCTCGCCAGGCCTTTCATGATCCGCTCCAGCCCGTGGCGGTTGAGCAACCCGGTCAGCGGATCGTGCCGCGCGCGATCGGCGTTGATCATCTCCGCATGCAGTGCCGTGAGCATGGCGTTGCGGTAATGTGCCAGCAGCTGGGTCGAGCCGAGCATGAAGCCTGGAAGCAGGACGAGCAACGCCAGCATGAGCGGCTCTCCCGTGCTTATCGCGCCGAGAATGAGCGGGCCGACACACAGCGAGACCAGCAGCAGGGCCAGCTTCGGCGCGGCGTAATTGCGCGCGCACAGGGGGCCCACCAGTCCCATGCAATGGGCGGTGCAGATCACCATCATGACCGGGTTCGCGGATCGCATCGCGAAAAAGAGTAGGCCTCCCTGCAGGGCGCACCAGAGGATCGACAGATAGACGGACGTGTCGATCGCCGGAACCTCACCCTTAGCGCGGATGGCAGCAACCCGCTTCTGGCTGACCAGACGGGCAAGCAGCAAAAGCAATTGCGCGACGGCGATGGCGGTGATTACGACGCCGCCGATGACGTAAACGGCAAGCGCGGCGAGCAGAAGGCCATTGATCGCACCGAGGATGATCGCGCCGGGGGAAGAGAGCAGCGCTCCGCCCATGGCGGGCCGCAATTCCATCGGTGTGCCGTGGCTCCATCGCATGAGCCACGGGAGCAAGCCCTGCGTCGCCCTCAACCGCCCCTCGGGGCGATCGGACGAGGCGGCCGGGAGCCTTTCGTCGATCCTCATAGGGAACCACTAACCGGTCATGCCTAACAAAGCTTGAAGGCGTCGGTCGGTACCCGTGCGATCGGGCCGTACGACACAGAAAGGGCGACCCGCAGGCCGCCCCTCGTTCCTTGCAGAACCGTCGTATTATTCGACGATATCCATTTCCGCGATCAGGTTGTCGGCTCCGTCGACCTTTTCCATCACCCACAGCATGTAGCGCGAATCGACATGGATCGAGCGGGTCGTGCGCGGATCGAAATCCCAGTCGGAATTGACGCTTTCGAACGTACCGTCGAACAGCAGGCCGACTAGTTGCCCTTGCGCATTGAGCGTCGCCGAGCCGGAATTGCCGCCCGTCACGTCGAGATCGGACAGGTAGTTCACCGGCACCGAGTCGATCGAGGCGAGTTCGTAGCTGCCGTAATCCTTGGCCTCGATCAGATCGAGCTGGCGCTGTGGCGCGTTGAACGGATCTTCGCCGGTGTCCTTCTGGGTGATCCCTTCGAGCGTGGTGAAGGGCAGGTAGGCCATGCCGTCGAAGGGCGATCCGCCCATCACGTTGCCGAAGGTGATGCGCAGCGTGGAATTGGCATCGGGGTAGGGCAGTTGGCCCTGCTCGCTCTGCCATTGCGTGATCGCTTCCATGTAGGCGGGACGCAGGGCGAGGGCGCGACCGGCGCGTTCCTCCGCTTCGTCTTCGAGACCGCGCTCGTACTCGTAGAGCGCGATGGCGAGCTTCATGAAGGGATCCTCGCTCGCCTCGAGTTCGGCGATGCTTGCATCCATCAGCGCAAGGCGCGTCTCGCTCTCGTCGAGCGAGGTGTTGGCATAGTAGCCGTCGAGGATCGCATCGAGCTGCTTTGCATCGTCGACGCCCGTCAGCCCCAGCGCCTCGTCGAACACAGCCACGCGCTCGGCCTCGGGCTGGTCGAGGTAGCCATCGAGGAACAGCTTCCACTCGGCCTTGTCGACGCCTGCGTCGTAGCGCCGGTCGAGTGCCTGCAGACCCTGCCGGAAGAACGCCATGTCACGCTCCTGATAGCCCGACTCGCGCTGAGCATCTGGCTTCTCGCGCTCTTGGGCGAGACGATAGAGGCGCTGCGCCACGCCGAGCAGCTGCGCGCGCGTAGCGTTGCCGTACCAGAAGCTTGTCCGGGCCGCGGTGGCGCTTTCCTGCGAGAGCGCGGAGAGGTCGGCGATCGCGGGGGCGTAATCGCTGCGCGACGGATCGGCCGCGATCCAGGCGGCCAGCGCCTCTTCACGCTCGCGCCGACGTTCGATCAGGCCGACGCGGCGCGCGCCCTCGATCTGGCCGCGCAGGTTCTTCTCGTAATTGTTGAGCCCGGCGAGGCGGCTTTCGTACTTCACGCGCGCGTCCGACCCTTCGGGCGCAGCCGTCTCGATGGTGTCGATCCAGTCGGTCAGCAGGGTCTGGAAGGTCGGGTAGTTCCACCCGAAGGTGTTCTCCACCTCGGCCAGCATGGCATAGCGCGAGGTCGAACCGGGATAGCCCGCGACCATCACGAAATCGCCGTCGTCAAGGCCGGCCGCGCTCACCTTCAGGTGGTGGTCGGGCGCGTAGGGCACGTTCTCTTCGGAATATTCGGCGGAGGAGCCGTCGGGCGCAACATAGGCGCGGTAGAAGGAGAAATCGCCGGTGTGACGTGGCCACATCCAGTTATCGACGTCGCCGCCGTATTTCCCGATCGAATCGGCGGGCGCGTAGACGAGCCGCACGTCCTTCACTTCGAGCTGCTTGATCAGCTTGTACTGCGCGCCGCCGTAATAGCTCGCGACCCGGCAGCGGTAGCCGGCATCCTGCTCGCACTCGGCGGTGATGTCCTTCGTGCGCTGGTCGACCGTGTCGTAACGCTCGTTCGGGGACAGCGCCTCGGTGCCCTCGCGCACGCGCTGCGTCACGTCGCTGAAGGCGGTCGTCACGTAGATGCGCGATCCGGGTGCGGCGGGCAATTCGGCACCCATCGTCTTCGCGAGGAAGCCGTTTTCCAGATAGTTGTTCTCGGCCGTCGAGTTGTACTGCACCGATCCGCGCGCGCAGTGGTGGTTGGTGACGACGAGGCCCTGCGGCGAGACGAAGCTGGCCGAACAGCCACCCAGCGATACGACCGCGCCCATCGGGAAGCCGGTCAGGTCGGAGAGGACTTCGGGATCGAGTTCGAGACCAGCCTCGCGCAGATCCTCGGAGATTTCGGGCAGCTGTTCGGGCGTGAACATGCCTTCCTTGGCGGCGAGCGGTCCGGACAGCGACGATGCCGCGACCCCCGTCATCAGCATGGCGAGCGTGAGTGTTCTGGTACGCATCTGAAATCCCCTGAAAAAACCGATCGGTCCAAACCCGGCGCCGATGATATATAGCCACCTGCTATTGGCCCGTGTTGGCCGACGCAAGCGCGCGCAAGTCGTTCGTCGATCCGCGATGGGAGTTGGTCGGCGCACTTGCATCGGCTTGCCGCAGGTCGCCAAGATGCGCGCCATGCGATAGCCCTGCGCAAAATGCATTCCGGGAGAGAGCCGTTCATGAGCGAATTCGTCCAGCCGACGCAAACCACCAGCACCAACTGCACGCGCGCGCAATACGACGCGGACTATGCCCGGTCGATTGCCGATCCCGACGCCTTCTGGCTGGAGCAAGCGCGGCGTCTCGACTGGATCGAGGCGCCCACGAAGGGCGGCGAATGGTCGTTCGATCCGGTCGAGATTGCATGGTTCGCCGACGGCACGCTCAATCTGTGCGACAACGCGGTCGACCGGCATGTCGCGGACAAGGCCGACAAGCCCGCGTTGATTTTCGAACCTGATGATCCCAGGGGCGAGGTTCGCACGCTCACCTTCGCAGAGCTTCACGCGCAAGTCGTGCGCATGGCCAATGCGCTGAAGGCCATGGGCGTGACCAAGGGCGCGCGGGTCACGCTCTACATGCCGATGGTCCCCGAAGGCGTGATCGCGATGCTCGCCTGCGCGCGGATCGGCGCGATCCATTCGGTGGTGTTCGGCGGCTTCTCTCCCGAAGCGCTCGCCGGGCGGATCATCGACTGCGACAGCCACTTCGTGATCACCGCTGACGAAGGCGTGCGCGGAGGTAAGCCGATCGCGCTCAAGGCAAGTGTCGACGCCGCGCTCGACGAGCACGAGACGCCGGTGGAGGGCGTGCTCGTGATCGCGCATACCGGCACCGCCATCGCGATGAAGGAGGGCCGCGACCACTGGTACGCGGACCTCGCCAGCGATGAGGATTGCCCGTGCGAGCCGATGGCCGCCGAAGATCCGCTGTTCATCCTCTACACCTCGGGATCGACGGGCAAGCCCAAGGGCGTGCTCCACACCACCGGCGGCTACGGCGTGTGGACCGCGACGACGTTCCATTACGTGTTCGATCACCGGCCCGACAACATCTTCTGGTGTTCGGCGGACATCGGCTGGATCACCGGGCACAGCTACGTCACCTACGGCCCGCTGCTGAACGGCGCGACGCAGGTGATCTTCGAAGGCGTGCCCAACTACCCCGATCACGGGCGCTTCTGGGAGGTGGTCGAGAAGCACAAGGTTTCGATCTTCTACACCGCGCCGACCGCGATCCGCGCGCTGATGCGCGAAGGCGACGGCTTCGTGACCGCGCATGACCGCTCCAGCCTTCGCCTGCTCGGCACGGTGGGCGAGCCGATCAATCCCGAGGCATGGCGCTGGTACCACCGCGTGGTGGGCGAGGGGCGCTGCCCCGTCGTCGACACGTGGTGGCAGACCGAGACCGGCGGCGTGATGCTGACGACCCTGCCCGCCGCGCACGCCATGAAACCGGGCAGCGCGGGCCTGCCGTTCTTCGGCGTGCAGCCGCAGCTGGTCGACAACGAAGGCGGCGTGCTCGAAGGCGAGGCGCAGGGCAACCTGTGCATCACCGCCAGCTGGCCGGGTCAGGCGCGCACGGTCTATGGCGACCACGATCGCTTCGTGCAGACCTATTTCAGCACCTACAAGGGCAGGTATTTCACCGGCGACGGGTGCGAGCGCGACGAGCGCGGCTATTACCGGATCACGGGCCGGGTGGACGACGTGATCAACGTCTCCGGCCACCGCATGGGTACGGCCGAGGTGGAGAGCGCGCTGGTGCTGCACCCCAAGGTGTCGGAAGCGGCGGTCGTCGGCTTCCCGCACGATATCAAGGGGCAGGGCATCTATTGCTACGTCACGCTGAATGCGGGCGAAGAAGGCTCGGACGATCTTGCCGCCGAACTGCGCCAGCAGGTCCGCACGGAAATCGGGCCTGTCGCCACGCCGGACCGCATCCATTTCACCGACGGCCTGCCCAAGACCCGCAGCGGCAAGATCATGCGCCGCATCCTGCGCAAGATCGCGGAGAACGACTACGGGTCGCTGGGCGACACCTCGACCCTCGCCGATCCTTCGCTGGTCGACCGGCTGATCGAGGGCCGGGTCGATGGCTGATATGTGGGGATTGAGGTGAAGATTTCGCAGTTGCGGAACAAATGCTTGGCAAGCGCTGTTGGATAGTTGACTACGGGCAGTCGCCTGAACCGAGAAAGAAAACAACGTAAGGCCGGGGGCCCAATTGAACTTCGACGAAATGCTCGGATATGATGATGGCAATGGCGATGATATTCGCCCGGCCTATCGCGCATTTCGCAACTGGCTCGATTCCCAGCCCGACCAGCGCGTTGCCCGCAAGTCCGAACAGGCGGAGAATTTCTTCCGCAAGATCGGCATCACCTTCAACGTCTATGGCGAGGATGAGGCCGACGAGCGGCTGATCCCCTTCGACGTCGTGCCGCGCGTGCTTTCGGGCAACGAGTGGCGCAAACTTTCCAAGGGCATCGAACAGCGGGTGAAGGCGATCAACGCCTTCCTGCACGATATCTATCACCGGCAGGAAATCCTGCGATCGGGCCGCGTGCCCGCCACCCTGATCGCCAACAACGCGGCGTTCCTACCCAAGATGATGGGCTTCGATCCGCCAGGCGGCATCTACACCCACATCATCGGCACCGACATCGTGCGCACCGGGCCCGACGAATTCTACGTCCTCGAAGACAATGCGCGGACCCCCTCGGGCGTGTCCTACATGCTTGAAAACCGCGAGATCATGCTCCAGATGTTCCCGGAGCTGTTCGCCGAAGTGCCGGTATGCGAGGTGAGCGATTACCCGACATGGCTGCGCCGTTCGCTGTCGGCTTGCGCGCCCGCCGCATGCCTCGGCAAGCCGAACGTCGCCGTGCTGACGCCGGGCACCTTCAATTCCGCCTATTTCGAACACAGCTTCCTCGCCGACCAGATGGGCGCGGAGCTGATCGAGGGGTCGGACCTGCGCGTGGTCGATGGCCGCGTCGCGATGCGGACCACGCAGGGCTACAAGCCGGTCGACGTGATCTATCGCCGGATCGACGACGAATATCTCGACCCGCTCAGTTTCAATCCCCAATCGATGCTGGGCGTGCCCGGCATCTTCGACGTCTATCGCGCGGGCGGCGTGACCATCGCCAACGCACCGGGCACCGGCATTGCCGACGACAAGGCGCTCTACAGCTACATGCCCGAGATCGTGAAGTTCTACACCGGCGAAGAGCCGCTGCTGAAGAACGTGCCGACTTGGCGCTGTTCGGAGCCCGACCAGCTGGCCGAAGTGCTCGACAGGCTGGACGAACTGGTGGTCAAGGAAGTCCACGGATCGGGCGGCTACGGCATGCTCATCGGGCCCGCTGCGAGCAAGCAGGAGATCGAGGATTTCCGCGCCAAGCTGAAGGAAAAGCCCGAAGGCTATATCGCGCAGCCCACGCTGGCGCTGTCGACCGTGCCGATCTTCACCGAGCAGGGCCTGGCCCCGCGCCACGTCGATTTCCGGCCCTTCGTGCTGATGTCACCCAATTCGATCGAGATCGTGCCCGGCGGGCTCACCCGCGTCGCGATGAACGAAGGATCGCTGGTGGTGAACTCCAGCCAGGGCGGCGGCACGAAAGATACGTGGGTGCTGGATGATTGATCGCGTCACCACACGGGAGGCACGCAATGCTGGGTAAGACCGCAGCCGGCCTGTTCTGGATGTTCCGCTATCTCGAGCGGGCGGAGTCGACTGCGCGGCTGCTCGATGCGGGCTTTCGCATCGCGCTGACCCGCGCGGGCTCGTCGCGCTCGGAATGGGAATCGGTGCTGACCACCGTCGGCCAGCTCGAATCCTATCGCGAGCGTCACGGCGAAGCGAAGTCGTCGAACGTCATCGAGTTCCTGCTCAGCGACCGCGAGAACCCCTCCAGCATCATTTCGATGGTCAAGTCCGCGCGGGACAACGCCCGCGCCGTGCGCATTGCGCTGACCCGCGAGGTTTGGGAAGCGACGAACGAAAGCTGGATGACGCTCGACAAGCTGCTCTCGGGCAAGATTCCCGAGGCGGACCTGCCCGACACGCTCACCACGATCCGCCAGCAGAACGCGCTGGTGCGCGGCGCGACCACCGGCACCATGCTGCGCAACGACGGCTTCAATTTCGTGCGGCTGGGCACTTTCATCGAACGCGCGGACAACACGGCCCGCATCCTCGATGTGAAGTACTACCTGCTGCTGCCTTCGATCAGCCAGGTCGGCTCGACCCTCGACGTCAAGCAGTGGGAGACGATCCTGCGATCGGTCTCCGCCCTTCGCAGTTACCAGTGGCTGCACGGCGCCACGGTCAATCCGCGCGACATCGCGCAATTCATGATCCTGCACGACCAGATGCCGCGCAGCCTTGCCTTCTGCTATAACAAGATATGCGACAATCTCGGCTATCTGGCGAAGGATTACGACAACAAGACCGAGGCGTGCGAAATGGCCGACCGGATCCATCTCGATTACCTGCGCCGGTCGATGGACGCGATTTTCGACGACGGCCTGCACGAATTCATCGGCGGCTTCCTGGGCGCGAACGGCCGCCTCGGCATGCAGATCGCGAAAGACTATTCCTTCGAGGTGACGGCATGAGGCTGCGGGTCGATCACGAAACGCGCTATTGCTACGATGCGCCGGTGGCCTACGGCCTCCAGCAAGTGCGCCTTCGCCCGAAGGAAACGCGCGGCCAGAAGGTACTCGACTGGACGGTGTCGGTCGAAGGGGGCAGCAGCCAGCTGCGCTACGACGACCATAACGGCAACCATGTGGAACTCATCGGGATCGAGCCGGGCCGCACCGAGACCGCGATCCGCTGTGTCGGCATGGTGGAAAACACATCGAGCGACGGGGTGGTCGGCGAGCATCGCGGGCTTCTTCCGCTCTGGCATTTCCGGCGCTCGTCCGATCTCACCAAGGCGGGCGAGGGCGTGCGCGCGATCGTCGAAGGGCTGAGCCAGACCGATACGAGCCAGGTGTCGACGGGCCACGCACTATCTGCCGCAATCCTCGAGAGGGTGGGCTACGAAGGCGGCAACACCCATGCCGGCTCGACGGCGGAAGAAGCGATCTCCGGTGGCACCGGCGTGTGCCAAGACCATGCGCATATCTTCTGTTCCGCCGCGCGCCTGATGGGCCTGCCCGCGCGCTATGTCTCGGGCTACCTGATGATGAACGACCGTGTCGAACAGGATGCGAGCCATGCCTGGGCCGAGGCCCACTTCGAAGGGATCGGCTGGGTCGGTTTCGATATCTCCAATGGTTATTCGCCCGATGAACGCTATATCCGCGTGGCGACCGGCATAGATTTCCGCGAAGCTTCCCCCATCAACGGAATGCGGATGGGGGGAAGTGGCGAGGGCGTGCTTGTCAGCCTCAGGGTCGAGCAATAATTTACGACCTGTAAGAGTCGAGATCCGAGAAAATGACTTATTGCGTTGGCATGCGGCTGGACCGCGGCCTGATCTTCATGTCCGATACGCGGACCAATGCGGGCGTCGACGACGTGTCGCAGGTGCGCAAGATGCGCCACTGGGAAGAGCCGGGCGAACGGGCGATCACGCTGCTTTCGTCCGGCAACCTCGCGACGACGCAGGCGGTCGTCAGCCTGCTGGACGAACGCACCAAGGCACCTTCCGAACGCGATCCCTCGATCATGTCCGCGCCCTCAATGTTCCAGATCGCCACGATCGTGGGCAACACCTTGCGCGAAGTGATTTCCAGCCTGCGCAACGAAGGCCAGCAGGCGAGCTCGAAATTCAGGGCGAGCCTGATCCTTGGCGGGCAGATCGAAGGCAGCGAGCCGCGCCTGTTCCTGATCTATCCCGAAGGCAATTTCATCGAGGCGGGCGACGATGCGCCCTTCTTCCAGATCGGCGAGACGAAGTACGGCCGCCCGATCATCGTGCGCACCTTCGATCCGGCGATGCCGTTCGAGGATGCGACGCGGTTGCTGATGGTGTCCTTCGATTCCACGATCCGGTCGAACCTCGCGGTCGACCTGCCGCTCGACCTCGCGATCCACGAGCGTGATACCTATCGCATCGGACACCAGCAGCGGATCGAGACGAACGATCCTTATTTCCGGCGCATCTCCGAACAGTGGAGCCTGTCGCTGCGCGAGGCGGTGAACCGGCTCCCCGCGTTCGAATTCGCGAGTGGCGAGGACAGCTAGGCCGAGCCAGGCAGGGCGGCTTTCAAAGGCTCCAGCCACTGCTCGAAAGGTTTCCAGGCACCTTGCCCGCTACGATTGATCGGGCGGCGCACCTGTTCGCTGCTGGCGGTGCGCACCGCGCGATCGGTCTTGTGGAATTCGAGGCAGGCTTCCTCGAACGGGACGCCGATATAGTCGAGCATCCGCCGCGTCTGGCCTTCGAGGTCGTCGAGCACGTCCTCGTGCTGCACGCGCAGGATACGCCCCTCGGGCAGCACCGCGTCCCAGTGCTCCATCAGATCGACGTAGTCGGCGTAGTAGCGGCCGACTTCCTCCAGCCCGTACGTAAATTCCTGCCCTTCGGCGAAGAGCTGCTTGAAGCCGGAGAAGCAGCAATCCATCGGGTCGCGCCGTGCGTCGATGATCTTCGCATTGGGCAGGATCAGGTGGATCAGCCCGATATGGCGGAAATTGTTCGGCATCTTGTCGATGAAGAACGGCGCGCCCTGCCGGTGGACGCGCGTATCCTCGATATACTGCTCCCCGAAACTCCCCAGTTGCTCGGCGCCGAGATCGTGCAGAATGTCGGGATAGGGTGACTGGCTCGCCTTGCGGCCCCGCAGGCGATGGGCGAGCGAGAGGATGTTGGGCAGTTCCAGCGTGCCGTCGATCTGGCTGTGGCTGGCAAGGATCTGCTCCAGCAGCGTCGAGCCTGCGCGCGGCAGGCCGAGGATGAAGATCGGATCGGGCGCGGGGTGGCCGTCGCCCTCGTGCCGGGCGAAAAGCTCCGGCGTGCACGCCGCCTTCTGCCGTGCAAGCTCTGCGGTCATCGCATCGGCGCTGTAGCGGGTCTGTGCCCGCTTGAGGGCATTGCCCTCGTCATAGAAGCGGAAGGCCTGTTCGTAGTCCTTGCGATCCTCGTGCGCCTTGGCGAGCGCGAAGGTGAGGTGGACGCGGTCCATGAAGGCCAGGTCGCCGCGCGCGACCTGCGTCTGCATCGCGGCCATCTCCTCGTCGGTGAAGCTGTAGGTCTTCAGGTTGGCGAGCGCGTACCACGCATCGCCGTGATCGGGCTTCGCCGCGACCGCTGACCGGTAGGACTCGATCGCGCGCGCCTGTTCGCCGGTCGTCTTGAGCGCATGCCCGCGGCTGGTCAGCGTCGCGGGATCGCGCGGCAGGCGGGTGAGGATTTCGTCGAAGAGTTCGAACGCGCGGTCATAGTCCCCGGTCTGCAGGCTCTCGATCGCTAGGTGCGACTGGAAGCGCGGATTGTCGGGCTCGCGGGCGTGCAGCGCCTCGGCCTGGTCGCGCGCATCTTCGAATTTCTGGCGGCGGCGCAGCGCGTCGATATAGTCGAGCCTGATCTGGATATCGTCGGGCGCGAAGGTGGCGGCGCTTTCGAGCAGGAACTCCGCATCGTCGAGGATGCCCAGCTTGATGCCGATCTGCGCGAGCAGGCGCATGCCCTCGGTATCGCGGGGATGGGTGCGCAGATAATGGCGGCAGATCTCTTCCGCCCGCAGCAGCCGCCCCTCGTACAGGTGATTGGTCACCGCGAGCAGCTCGCGCGGGAGAGCGGCGATGCGCTGCGCCTGTGCGGCCGCGTTGCGCGCCTCGCCCTCGCGCCCGGCAGCGGCAAATAGCTGCGCCAGTTCGCGCCAGCTCGCATCGAGAGCCGGATTGAACCGCACCGCCCGGCCATAGGCAGCGATCGCTTCATCGGATTTTCCTTCGGCGCGCGCGAGGTGCCCCGTTTCCTGCCAGGCGCGGCCATATTCGGGCAGGGCCCGATGCAGCCGTGCGAGGAAATCAGCAGCCGCTGCATGGCGCCCGCCATAACGCGCGGCCACGGCTGCGAGATAGAGCGCCTCGCCGTCGCCCTCGTCTTCGTCCAGCAAGCCCTGCGCGCAGTCGAGCGCACCGGCCGGATCGCCCGCCTGCAGCGCCTTCTGCCCCGTTTTCAGCGTCTGAGTGCGTGTCGCCATGGCTGCGCCTTAAATGAAGAACGGCGGCGAGCGCAAACCGCCCGCCGCCGTCCTTTTGCCTATGAGGCTGTCGATCAGTAGTCGAAGCCGACCCGCAGACCGACCGTGAGCGGACGATTGGTCACGATGCGAGGGCGATCATAGTAGAAGTCGCCCGCGATCTGCGCCCGTTCGTCCGACAGGTTCTCGCCGAAAATCTCGACGTTCCAGCGATCCGCCTCGATCCCGGCAGACAGGCCGAAGGTGGTGTAGCTGTCGAGTTCCAGACGGTTGATCGTGATGATGTCGGTGAACTTCGATGCCGAATAGGTCACCTGCGGCATGATGTACGCGTCGAGCTCGGTGCTGACGCCCCACTGGTAACGGACCCGCGCATTGCCCTGGAAATTGGGCGCATAGGCGAGGTCGCTGCCAAGCTCGACATCGTCGGTCGGGGTCAGGACTTCGGTGATCTCGCTGTCGAGGAGCGAGAATGCGCCCGAGAACGTCAGCCCTTCGAGGCTGTAGGGTGCGTAGGTGAACTCGGCTTCGAGACCCCAGATCTCCGCATCCGCCGCATTGTCCGAGAAGAACAGGTTGGTGATGCTGGGATCGAAGATCGTCGTCTGCAGGTTGCTGATGTCGACATAGAACACGCTGCCGTTGAACCGCAGCTGGCGGTCGAACAGCTGAGTCTTCCAGCCCAGTTCGTAATTGGCGACCGTGTCGGTTTCCAGCTCGAAGGGAACGATGAAGTCGCCGGGGCCCTGTGCGCCGCCGGGGCGGTTGAGCAGGCCGGGCCGGAAGCCTTCCGAATAGGTCGCATAGAACAGCACGTCGTCGGCCGGCGTCAGGGTGACGGTACCCTTCAGGATCACGCCCTCCGACTTCGCGACATCGGGTGCGCTCAGTGCGTTGAACACCTGGGTGGCCTGCGCCATCGAAAGCCCGGCTGCCATGATGTCGTCGATGGTGTCGCCCTGGTTGAACGTCTGGCGCAGGTCCGCGTCGCACGACCCGATGAAGGTGTACTGCCCGTCACCGTCGTACAGGTCGGAGATGTTGGTACCGAAGGCATTCTGGTCCTCCGCAGCGCCCGCGTTGCAGAACGCGCTGTTGGCGGTGCCCTGGAAATCGACTTCGACGTTGTAATAGCGCGCGCCGATCGCTGCGGTGAGCAGGTCGGGCACGATGTCGAAGCTCGCTTCGCCGAAGACGCCGATCTGCCGGTCGGTCCGCTTCACGTCGTTGCGGAAGATCGCGGTCGCGGGCAGCGGGCCGGCATCGCTGTTGTAGGCACCCGGGAACGGGAAGTTGGGCGCGAAGCCGCCGAACGGCGCCGCTTCGATGTTGCCAGGATAGTTGTAGTCGTTGCGTTCCTTGAGGATCAGGTTCGAATAGAACCCGCCCGCGCTCACCCGGAAACGGTTATAGTCCGGCGTGCTGACGCGCAGTTCCTGGGTGAACACCGTGGTCTCGGTATCCGAGGTGACGAACAGGTTGGGTTCCTGGCACGTGCCGCTGGGGTCCGCGGCGCCGGGATAGGTCACCGATCCGTCGCAGATGTAGTACGGCAGGTACTGCCCGGCGAACATGTAATCGGTGTAGTCGATCCGCTGGTCGACCTCGCGATCGGTGTAGGCACCATTGTAGACCACATCGAGCATCGCGAGGCGGCCTTCGACCGTCCAGCTGGTGTTCGAGAAGTTGTCTTCCAGCCGGTCGTCCTCGAAACGCTGGATTTCCAGCTCGTCGAGGTCGAGTTCCGGATCGGCGAAGAACACGCCGTCGGTTTCCAGCGACTGACGCGTGTGCGCCACGGTGACCTTCCAGTCGGGCGAAATCTCGTACAGCGCGGAGGCGCGGAAGCCCGAATATTGCGCATCGTTGAAATTGTCTTCGACCAGACCCGCATTGTCGGCTTCGTTGAAGGTGACGTCCGAGAGGTCCGCCCCCGCCTGGATGCCCGCCCGGCGCGGCGCGACCGGAACGCCATTGCGGCGCACCGTGCCTGCCTCGCGGAAGCGAGCGCTTTCGCGAAGATCGCGGGTGCCCGCGACATTGTCGATATAGCCGCCCTGATCGTCCAGATAGACGACGCCGCGCACCGCGAAACTATCGGTCACCGGCACGTTGATCATGCCTTCGGCCTTGTAGCTCTGCTCGCCGCCCTTGGTGAAGGACGTCCCGGCGGTGAAGCTGGCATCGAACCCGGCAAGGCTCGGCTTGTTGGTGATCAGGCGCACGACGCCGGCCTGCGAACTGGCGCCGAACAGCGTGCCCTGCGGGCCCTTCAGCACCTCGATCCGCTCGAGGTCGGCGGCATAGACGTCGAGGTTGCGGCCCGGCTGCGCGAGCGGCTGTTCGTCGAGATAGAGCGAGACGTTGGGCGCGAGGCCTGCAACGCCTGCGGTCGTCAGGTTGGGCGTCGTGGAGGCGAGGCCGCGAATATAGATCGTGCTCTGTCCGGGACCGCTGCCGCCCGCCGTGACGGAGGGCAGCTGTTCGAGGTAGTCGTCGAAAGTGTTGATGTTGAGCTGGTCGAGCTCTTCCTGCCCGATCGCGTTGACCGCCACCGGCACGTCCTGCAGGTCTTCGCTGCGACGCTGCGCGGTCACGACGATGGTCTGCACGCCGCCTCGACGGGCCTGCGCCTGGGCCGGAGCCGGCGTTTCGGCCTGCGGCTGTTGCGGTGTGTCCTGCGCGATGGCGGGAGAGGCCATGGCGATGGCGATCGCGCTGACGGAGGCGCGCGCTGCAATATTCTTCATGTCGATGGAATCCCTTCGAACCGGTTCTTCTGATTTTTTGTCGACCCCGCAGCGGATAAAACGGGGGAGGCGCTGGCAATGAATGCCGCGCCCGTGTGTTTTAAATCCGTATGCGTAGACCGGCTCGTTAGAAGGCCGGCTCGCGGTTGGCCACCGTCTTATAAATAAATGTTACATCCTCGACAGAACCGTTGCATGATCGCCACACCATGAATTGCGGAGGCCGTGTATGTTGCAGGTCGTGCCGACATACTCAAATGCAGGGAACGAAAATTCAAATATCAGTCGGATAAATGAATAATTTGATCGGTCGGAACAATTTTCGAAGATCAAGTAAAGTCATTTATCGTCTTGGCCGTACTTTGGCGCCTGCCGGTTTGCGTTCGCGAGGTCGGCCGGGTCGACTTGGCCCCTCAGGCGTCGGGCAGGCGCTGGTCCGAAAAACCCCATCCGGCGAGGGACTTGGACCCCGCGCGGTCGAGCAGGCGTTTGGCATCGTCGATGGTAAACCCGCGCGCATCGTCGAGCGTCTTGAGCTCATTCCACGCCACCGGGGCCGCCACCGGCGCATTTTCCCGCGCCCGTGCCGAGTAGGGCATCACCGCCGTGCTGCCGCGCTGGTTGCGCAGCCAGTCGATGAAGATGCGGCCCTTGCGCTTCTCCTTGCTCATGGTGGCGGTGAAGCGATCGGGTTCGGCCTGGGCGAGCGCCCTGGCGAAGCGTTCGGCGAAGCTCTTGTGCGCGTCCCACGAATGGCCGGGCGTCAGGGGGACGACCACGTGCACCCCCTTGCCCCCGGTGACCATCGCGAAACTGGTTAGCCCGATATCGGCGAGGTGCTTGCGCAGGTCGGCAGCGGCATCGCGCACATCCGTGAAATCGAGGCCTTCGTCGGGGTCGAGGTCGAACACCATCCGGTCGGGTTTCTCGACCGCGTCGGTCCGCGCGCCCCAGCCGTGGAATTCGATCGTCCCCATCTGGACGCATTGCAGCAGCCCGCGCGCATCCTCGACGAAGAGGTAATCCTCGCTCCCGCCGTCCTTCTCCTTGATCGGCACGGCCTTTACGCCGTCGCCGAAACCGCCATTATCGTGCTTCTGGAAGAAGCATTTCTTCGCGCGCCCTTGCGGGCATCGCACGAGGCTGATCGGGCGCCGCGCGGCGAAGGCCAGCATGACCGGCGCGATCGCCTCGTAATAGTCGGCGAGGTCGCCCTTGGTCTGCTTGCTGTCGGGTAAGATCACGCGATCGCGGCTGGTGATTTCAACCTCGGTCTTCGGCTTGGGTGCCGATACCTTGTGCTCTGCGGCCACTTCGTCGGCATCCTTGTCCTGCCGCAGACCCAGGAAGCTGCCATGCCGCACGCGGCCCTCGCCCGTCAGTTCGGCAAAGGCGATCTGGGCGACCAGATTGGGCGTGACCCAATGTGCCTTGCGGGCGTCGGCCCTAGGCACCTCGAGCGGCGGCGTCTTGCGCGAAAGGCGGTCGAGCTTGCCCGAGAGCGAGTCGAGGTCGTCGCTGTCGAACCCGGTGCCGACCTTGCCGCGATAGACCAGCTCGTCGCCAGCGCGCGTTGCCAGCAGCAGCGAAGCGAAGGGCCGCGCCTTGGCGCTGCTTTCGGACCAGCCGACCACGATGAACTCTTCGCGCCGGACGCATTTCACCTTCACCCAGCTTTTGGTCCTGCTGTGACGATAGGGCGCATCGATGCGTTTGGAGATGATGCCTTCCTGACCCGCATCGCACATCTGCCGGTACAGCTTCTCGCCCGCTCCGATGACATGCTCTGCGACGTGGATGGGCGGCTTGGTACCTTTCAGCAGCGCCTCGAGCCGCTCCTTGCGCTCGATATTGGCCCGTTTGGTGAGGTCGGTGCCATCCACCTCGAGCACGTCGAAGGCGAAGAAGGCGAGCTTGTCCTTCGGCCCCTGCGCCCCGTGTCCGCGCTTGAGGACCGATTGCAGCGTCGAGAAATCGGGGTTTCCTTTGCTGTCGAGCGCCACGATTTCCCCGTCGATAAGGCACGGCGGCAGGTCGAGTGCGGCGATCGCTTCGACCAGCGGGCCGAACTTCTCGGTCCAGTCCTTCCGGTTGCGCGTCCATACGGTGGCATTCTCGCCCGACACCGCGATCATCGCGCGATAGCCGTCGAACTTGATCTCGTGCATCCAACCATTGCCGGTCGGCACGTCGTCGACCAGCGTGGCGAGCTGCGGCTTCGCGAATTCCGGCGGTTTTCCGGCCTTCTTGCCGCGCCGTGCGTGCTTCATTTCGGCGAGGTCTTCGACGCCATCGTCCTTGCCCGTCGCCTCCTCCGGTTCGCGCGCGGCCGCGATTTCCGCCATCGAACGGCCCGTGTCGATACTGGTGAGACTTTGCTCGACCAGCGCGTCGCCTTCCCCGGCATATTCGTCGTCGAGCTTGCGGAGCAGCCAGTTCTCGCGCTTCTCGCCCTTCTTCGCCTTCATCCGGATCAGCAGCCATTCGCCCTTCATCCGCTCGCCATCGAGCACGAAGTGCAAATGGCCGTCCTCGATATCGTCGGCACTCTTGCCCTCGATCGGTTGCCACGTACCGCGATCCCACAGCATCACGGTGCCCCCGCCATATTCGTCGGCCGGGATGGTGCCTTCGAAGGTGGCGTAGTCCATGGGGTGATCCTCGGTCCGCACCGCAAGCCGCTTCACATCGGGATCGGGGGAGGGGCCCTTAGTTACCGCCCAGCTCTTCAGCACACCCTCGTGCTCCAGCCGCAAGTCCCAGTGCAGCCGCGTCGCGTCGTGCTTCTGGACCATGAAGATGCGGTCCTTACCGCTCTTGCCCGCCTTGCCCGCCTTGCCCGCCTTGCCCGCAGGCTCCTTCGTGCGGCTGAAATCGCGCTTGGCGTTGTATTCGGCGAGGGGGTCCTTGGCGCTCATTCGGTATTGGCCTCGGTGTGGGGAAATACGCGGTCCTCGACCACATTTAGGATCACGAGCAGCACCAGCCCACCCGCGCCTGCGATGGCCACGATCGGCCACAGTGCAGCCCCGCATGCTATGCCGATCACCGCCGTGAGCCACAGGTGCACCGCGGTCGTCACGTTCTTGATCGACCCCTTGGCGAACACCACCAGCCCGGCGCCGATAATGCCGAGGAACGCCGCTGCGGCCTCGAACACGCGCAGCGGATCCACGCGGCTACCGCCCAACTGGTAGAACAGCGCGAGCGCCGAAACCGTCATCGCCGCGCTTGCAAGGCAGATGAGCCCATGCGTGCGCAGGCCGGCAGCATGGCCGCGCAGTTCACGATCCAGTCCGAGCAGGAGGCCGAGGACGGTGGGTACGGCGAGCCGCAGCACCAGGTCGGCGTCGAGCGCGGAGATGGGTTGGGGAGGGTTCAGCTCCATGGCGGCTAGGCGCTCTTCTTCTTGCGCGAGGATTTCTTGGCCTTCTCGCCGCCTTTGTCCCCGTCGACCGACTTCTTCAGTGCCGCCATCAGGTCGATCACGTTGCCGCCGGATTCTTCGCCATCGCTATCGTCGGTCTCGACGATCTTGGCATCGCCCTTAGCCTTGGCCTT
Organism: Alteriqipengyuania lutimaris; assembly: GCF_003363135.1. NCBI lineage: Bacteria > Pseudomonadati > Pseudomonadota > Alphaproteobacteria > Sphingomonadales > Erythrobacteraceae > Alteriqipengyuania > Alteriqipengyuania lutimaris. The sequence goes on from NZ_QRBB01000001.1 coordinate 1,333,144, forward strand.
CTTGTCGATCAGGTCCCGAAGAGCCTCGGCATAGCGATCCTCGAACTCGCCCGCGTCGAAGGGTGCGCTCTTCTTCTCGATCAGCGTGCTGGCGAGGTCGAGCAGCTCCTCCTCGGGCTCGTCCTCGGCAATGCCGCCGAAGAACTTCTGCCCTTCGCGCACCTCGTCGGCATAGCGCAGCGTTTCGAGCAGCATGCCCTTGCCGCACGGCTTGATCGCGACGAGCTTTTCCTGCCCGCGCACCGATAGCTGGCCGAGCGCGGTCTTCTTCGCCTTGCGCAGTGCCTCGCGCAGGACGATGAATGCCTCCTCCGCCAGATCGTCCTTTGGCACGACGTAGTAGGGCTTTTCGAAATAGAGCGGGTCGATTTCCGACTGGTCGACGAACTGGACCAGCTCCAGCGTCTTCTTGCTCTCGATCTTGACCGCCTCGATCTCCTCGTCCTCGAGCAGGACGTAGTTGTTCTTCGACAGCTCGAAACCGCGGATGATGTCGTCGCGGTCGACCGGGCCGATGCCTTGAACCACCTTCTCGTAGGAAATCCGCTTGCCGGACGGCTCGTGGATTTGCCGGAAGCTGATCCTCGCGCCGCTTTGCGATGCCGAATAGATCTCGACCGGGATCGAAACCAGCGCCAGCCTGATCTGCCCTTGCCAATATGCGCGTGCGGCCATGTGCTCTCCTTCGTTCGTTACCGAACGAGCGAGGGTCGCAAATGGTTGCGATCGCGCGGCGCGGACCCTGCCTACTCGTGCCGCAGCGCTTCGATCGGATCGAGCTGCGAGGCGCGCCGGGCGGGGTAATAGCCGAAGACGATCCCCATGAAGGCGCAGAAGGCGAGCGCGAGGATGTTGATCATCGGATCGAAAACGAAGGGCACGTCGATCACGCCCGCCAGCGAAATCGAGGCAAGGAAGGCCAGAAGCAGGCCGACAAGGCCGCCCAGCGCGCACAGGACCACTGCTTCGGTCAGGAACTGCAATCGCACCTCGCGCGCCAGTGCCCCGATGGCGAGGCGGATGCCGATCTCGCGCGTGCGCTCGGTCACGGAGACGAGCATGATGTTCATGATCCCGATGCCACCGACCAGCAGGCTGATCGATGCGATCACCGCGACCATGGCGGTCAACGCTCCGGTGACCGAGCCCAGCGCGTCATTGACCTGTGCGGTATCGATCACGTTGAAATCGTTCGCTTCGGCGCCTTGCAGCAGACGCCGTTCGCGCAGGAGGTCTACAAGAGAGTTCTGGATCGCGGAGGATGCGTAGCCGGCATCGTACTTGAGCACGAAGAAATCGAGATCGTCGCTGCCGCGAAAGCGCCGCTGGACCGTCTTCAACGGCATGAAAACGGTGTTGTCGTCGTCCGCGCCGCCGCCGCCCTGGCCGCGTTCCTCGAGCACGCCGATGACGGTGCAGGAGACTTCGCCCAGCCGCATCTGCTCGCCCAGGGGGGAGACGTCGGGGAGGAAGATTTCCTCGCGCACCTTCAGGCCGAGGAGGCAGACATTGCGGCCGGCGACTTCTTCCTGCCGGTTGAAGGCGCGCCCTTCGGTCACGTCGATCGACTGCGCTTCGAGGAAAACGCTGTTCGCGCCGGTCACGCTCGTGTCCCAGTCCTGCCCGTTGTGGAACGCGGTCGCATTCGCGCCGACATTGCCCGCCGCCACCGTCACGCCCGCGATCTGCTGCGCGACCGCGTCAACATCGGACTGGTCGAACGGGCGGATGGTGCCGCGATCGGTCCGCACCGGAAAGACGATGAAGTTGCTCGCGCCGAGCGAGGAAATTTCCTCCTGCACGCTCGCCGTCACGCCATTGCCGAGCGTCACCATCGTCACGACCGCCGCCACGCCGATGATGATGCCGAGCGTTGTCAGGATCGAGCGCAGGATATGCCGCCGGATTTCGCGCAGTGCGAGGTTCAAGGTGGCGCCGAGCATCATGCCGGCTGTTCCATGCTGCGCGCGCCGCGTTCGATGCGTTCTACCAGCCCGTCCTTGAAGTGCACGATGGTCTTCGCGAAGGCCGCCATTTCCTCCTCATGGGTCACCATCAGCACGGTGATCCCCTCGGCATTGAGCTTGCGCAGAAGCTCCATGATCTCGACCGAACGTTCGCTATCGAGGTTGCCGGTCGGCTCGTCCGCCAGCAGCACGTCGGGATCGGTCACCAGCGCGCGGGCGATGGCGACGCGCTGCTGCTGTCCGCCGGAGAGCTCCGCCGGAGTGTGGGAGGCCCACGGGCCGAGGCCGACGGCGTCGAGGCTGCGCATGGCGGCTTCCTGCCGCACGGATTTCTTCTCGCCGCGATAGAGCAGCGGCAGCTCCACGTTCTCCAGCGCCGTGGTCCGCGCCAGGAGATTGAAGCCCTGGAACACGAAGCCGAGATACTTGCGGCGCAGCAGACTGCGCTGGTCGCGGTCGAGCTTTTGCACCTCCACGCCCTTGAACCGGAAGACCCCGGCAGTGGGCACGTCGAGGCAGCCGAGAATGTTCATCGTGGTCGACTTGCCCGAGCCGGACGGTCCCATGATCGCCACGAATTGCCCGCGATCGATGGTCAGGTCGACGCCCTTGAGCGCTTGAAACGCGGCGCTCCCGGTGCCGAAGACCTTGGTGATGCCTTCCAGCTCGATCAGCGGCTGTGAACTGGCCGGGGCGCTCATTTGCGCGCTCATTCGCCTTGCGCCTGCACCCCGGTGACGACCTTCATGCCGGGCTTGAGATCGGCGGAGCGCACGGCGGTGCGGCGGCCGTCGCTCTGCCCTGTCACGACCTCGATCGCGCGCAGCGTCCCGTCATCCTGCAGCACCTGCACCTGCTGGCGGCTGCCCGCGCCGATGCCCGATTGCTGCTCCTGTTCCTCCAGCCCGATCTGCGGATTGAAGACCCCGCCGCCACCCTCCTGCTGCTGGTCGGCGCGGAAGCGCAGCGCGGCATTGGGGACCAGCATCACCTGCCCGGTGGCATCGGTCGCGATGGTCGCCGTCGCGGTCATGCCCGGGCGCAGCAGGCCCTCGGGGTTGTCTACTGCAAGGCGCGCTTCGTAGCTGACCACCGAGGCCCCGGCCGCGGCCGCGCCCTGGTTCTCGACCGTGTTGCCCGAGGCGAGATCGACCCGTTCGACCGTCGCCGGGAAGCGGCGGCCGGGATAGGCATCGACGGTGAAGCTGGCGCGCTGCCCGGCATCGACCGCGCCGACATCCGCCTCGTCGATCGAGACGCGCAGCTGCATCGCCGAAAGATCCTCGGCGATGACGAACAGCGTGACCGTGTTGAAGCTCGCGACGACGGTCTGCCCCGGTTCGATCTGGCGGGCGAGGACGACGCCGGTGACGGGCGCGCGGATCACCGCGCGGCTGCGGGTGGTGAGGTTGGCCTGCAGGCTCGCCTGCGCCGCCTCGATATTGGCGCGCGCGGAAGCCAATGCCGCGCGGTCGCGCGACACGGCGGCCTGCGCCTGCTCCAGCTCCACCTGCGAGGGCACGCGTCCGTCCGACAGGCGGCGCACTTCCTCCAGCCGCTGCAGCTGGGCGGTGTCGACGTCGAGCGTGGCGCGCGCCTGTGTCAGGCTGGCGCGGGCTGCGTTGAGATTGGCGCGGGCCTGCGCGATCTGCTGATCGATGATTTCGGTATTGATCACCGCGATCACCTGTCCGCGTGTCACCCGGTCGTTGACGTCGACCAGCACGCGCTCGACCGGTCCGTTGACTTCGGAGCCGACCGTCACCTGGTTGGTCGGGCGCAGGTTGCCCGTGGCGGTGACCGTGAGGTCGAGCGATCCCCGCTCCACTTCCTCGGTAATGTAGCCCGGTCCCTCGTCGCCGCCCGAGCAGGTGGCTACCAGCAGCACCAGCGCGAGGATGATAACCGCAGGCAGCCAGAACTTCATCCAGCGGCGCCAGCGCGGGCGCGGTTTTTCGCCCAGGAACTCGTCGACGTTTTCGGGTCGATCTTCGGTCGCAGCGGTGTCGGTTGCGTTCATGGCTGTTCGGGTCCTGTTGCAATGGCCGCTTCGATGGCTTGCGCAGAGCGCCAGCCGCCGCCGAGCGCGCGGGCAAGATTGACGAAGGCGATGGCGCGCGATGCTTCGGCGGAAACCTCGGCGGTGCGCGCGCTCAGCAACTGGCTTTCGACCGTGAGCAGCCGCTGAAAATCGATCAGCCCCGCTTCGTACTGGCTGCGCGCGAGGATGGCCGCGTTGTTGGCGCCGTCGCTCGCTTCGATGAAGGCGGCGACGCGCTCGTCGCTGGTTTCGAGATCGACCGCGGCGGTCTCGACATCCTCCAGCGCGACGAGGATGCTCTGCCGCCATCCGGCGAGCGATCCGTCCGCGATGGCTTCGGCGCCGTCGATCTGTGCGCGGGTCCGCCCGCCGTCGAACAGCAGCTGGCTGAGCCCGGCGAAGACGTTGCCGGTGATCACGTCGAGCAGGTTGTCGACCCCGAAGGCGCTGCTGCCGACCGATCCGGTCAACCTCAGCAGCGGGTATAGCTGCGCGCGCGCGATGCCGACCCGCGCGAGATCGGCGGCCAGTTGCGCTTCCGCGGCGCTCACGTCGGGGCGTCGGCGGAGCGTGTCGGCAGGCGCGGAAAGGCCGACCTCGCGTGGGGGCAGAGGCACTTCGCGCGGCTCGGCAACCAGTGCGGCGTAGACCGCGCCGGGCGGCTCGCCGATCAGCGTCGAGATCGCATTGGCAGTGGCGACCAGATCGCTTTCCAGCTGCGGGATCGTGGCGGCAGTCTGCGCACGCTGCGTCCGCGCCTGCTCGACATCGAGGCTGGAGACGAGCCCCGCCTGGTTGCGCCAGCGCGCGATCTGCAGGTTGTCGTCCTGATTGGCGAGCGTATCGCGCGAGATTTCGAGCTGCCGCGCGAGCGACCGGGCGGTGATCGTCTGCGTCGCGACCGAGGCGACTATCACCCGCTCCAGATCGGCGAGCGAGTAGCCCGCAGTGAGCAGGTCGGCCTGCGATGCGTCGATCGAATTGGAAATGCGTCCGAAAAGGTCCGCTTCCCACGCTACGTCGCCGCCCAGCACGAACTGGAAGTCATCCTCGGCAAAGTCGCCGACATCGCGGCCGACGCCCGCATTGGCGCTGATGTTGGGCAGACGACCCGCCCGCGCTTCCCGCAACCGTGCCTGCGCACTACGCAGCCGCGTTACTGCCTGCGCGAGATCGAGGTTGTCGGACCGCGCGCGATCGACGAATTCATCGACGAGCGGATCGCCAAGGAGGGTCCAGTAATCCTGCAATTCGATGGCCGGTCCATCCCGGTCGGCAATCGCCCATTCTTGCGGCACGTAGCGTGAATTTTCGGCCGGGGGCTGGGTTGCATCGAGCGTGGCGCAGGCCCCCAGCGGGACGACGAGCAGCACGCTCGCAAGCAGCCCGGCGCGGCGATACAGCGCGTGATCATTGTGGAATTTCTGCATCTTGTCGCCCCCGTCATGCACATCATGCCAGCACGGCCCCGGCAATCAAGCGTCAGGATGACCTTTGGTCGATCAAGGTTGCGGATACGTCGAACGCAACGCGAGAAGAGGGCAGGCAAAGCGGGGGAGAGGGCAGGCCCTAGCGGTGTTCGACGAAGGTGATCCTGCCGCTATCGAAAGTGACTTCGACCGCTTGCCCCTTAGCGAGATCCTCTCCGCCAGGCAGGAGGGCGACGATACGCTCGCCCTTCGGGTTCTCGATCGCGAGCATCGTGTCGGAGCCCCGGAAGGTGCTGCGCACGACGCGAAGGCGGGTATCGGCGGTGGCAGCCATGGCGGAAACCACGCAGGGCCGCACGAGCGCCTCGATCCGCTGCCCTTCCGGCAGGCCGGGAGCTGCGATGGCGCCGAACTCCGTGCGGAGCAGTCCGCCCTCGACCCGCCCCTGGAGCACGTTGATCTCCCCCAGAAGCGAGCCGACCAGCGCATTGTCCGGCGACCAGTAAACGGTTTGCGGGGCGCCTTGCTGCAGCACTTCGCCTGCGGCCATCACGACGAGATCGTCGGCCATCTCCATCGCCTCGTCCGGGTCGTGGGTCACCATCAGGACCGCCGCACCCGACTGGCGCAGCAGCGCCTCGGTCTCGCGCCGCAGTCCCCGGCGCAGCTGCGGGTCGAGGCTGGAGAAAGCCTCGTCGAGGAGGACCACCGCAGGCCCCGGCGCCAGGGCGCGGGCCAGCGCGACGCGCTGCTGCTCCCCGCCGGAAAGCTCGTGCGGGTAAGCATCGGCGCGATGCTCCAGCCCAAGCCGCGCGAGCCATTCGAGTGCGGTGGTGCGCATGTCCGCGCCGCGCAGGCCGAAGGCAATGTTGCGCCAGGCATTGAGGTGCGGGAACAGCGCAAGGTCCTGCACCACCATGCCGATCCCGCGCCGCTCGGCCGGGGTCATGCGCGCGCCGTCGGTCAGCGTGGTACCGTCCATCGCGATCACGCCGTGCGTCAGGCGCTGGAATCCCGCAATAGCACGCAGCATGGTCGACTTTCCGGCCCCCGACGGGCCGAGGATCGCGGTGATCCGGCCGGGATGCAGGTCGAGATCGGCCGAGCGCAGCGCATGGGTGTCGCCGAAGCGCACCGATGCTCCGCGCACGGTGAGGATCGCTGCGCCGTGCGCTTCGTCGTGCCCTGCTTCGGCATGGGGAGTCATGGGTTAGTCCTCAGCAGGTTGAGCATTGCGGTGGCCGGAATACTGATCGCCAGCAGCAGGAGCGAGGGGAAGGCGGCGAATTCGAGCCGCTCGTCGGAGGCGAAATTGTGCGCGGTCACGGCCAGCGTGTCGAGGCTGAAGGGTCGAAGGATCATCGTGGCAGGCAGTTCCTTGATCACCTCGATTCCCACGAGCACGGCTGCCGCGCCGAGCCCGGCGCTGATGAGCGGCAGATGGATCCGGCGCAGGATCGTGACATGGCGCGCGCCGAGCGACCGGGCGGCCTCGTCGAGGCTGGTCGACACGCGGGCCAGGGCGGTCTCCGCAGGCAGGATGGCGATGGCGGCGAAGCGCACCTGGTAGGCGAACAGCAGCGCGGCGATGCTGCCGCCGGTCAGGGCGATCGCGCCGCCGACCCGGAGCGACTCCGCGCCAGCTTGCACGATGACGAGGAATGCCAGCACGGCAATTGCCGCCACCGCGCCGGGAACGGCGTAGCCGGCCTGCACCGCTCGCACCGCGAAGCGCGCAAAGTTGCCGCCGCTTCGAACCGCATAGGCGCAGGCGAGGCCGATGATCACCGCGAGCGCCGCGGAGATCGTTGCCAGCAGCAGGGTTCCCTGGATGGCCGGCAGGACGGCGCGCGACGAGCGCGCATCGATGGCGAGCGTGACCAGATGCAGCAGGGGCACGATCAGCCCGAGCAGCAGGGGGAGCGCGCAGACCAGCATCGCCGCCTCGCGCAGGCCGGGCCCCAGCCGCTCGCGCTCGAAACCGGGCGCCGCCGATCCGAACCGCCGCCGGCCGCGGCTCGCACGTTCCGCGCCCAGCGCGAGCATCGAAGCGAACAGCAGCAGGACCGCGAGCTGCGCCGCCGCAGCAGGGTCGCCGAAGGACGACCAGGCGCGCACGATGCCGACGGTGAAGGTCGGAATGCCGAGGAAGTCCGCCACGCCGAAGTCGGCGAGCACCTCCATCGAGATCAGGGCGACGCCGGCCGCGGCTGCGGGCCAGATGGTCGGCAAGTCGATCCGGCGGAACAGATCCCAGCCGCTCGCGCCCAGGCTGCGTGCGACTTCGCGCTGCTTGGGTCCGTTCATCGCCAGCACGTTTCGCACGAGCAGGTAGACGTAGGGATAGAGGGTCAGGGCGAAGACCAGCGCGCCGCCGCCGAGCCCTGCAACGGTCGGGATGCTCCCGCCGGTCGCGTCGTAAACCGGCCCGCCCGGCGCGGTCATGTCGTACCACGCATAGGCCGCGATATAGCCCGGCATGGCGAGCGGGAGCAGCAGGGCCCCGTCGAGAATGCGCCGCCCGGGAAAATCGTAGCGCGAAACGATAAATGCCGCGCCGATCCCGATGCAGGCTGCGAGCCCGCCCGCCATCAGCACCAGCGCCAGCGACGTGGTGGTGAATTCGGCGAGCCGCGTCGCGGTGAGATGCGAAACATAGGTCAGGTCGCCGCCCGCCGCGAGCGCGATCAGCGCAACCAGCGGAGCGGCCAGCACCAGCGCGAAGGCGATGCCCAGCCATGCGGGCTCGCCGCGCAAGCGAAGGCCCGGCAGCGTACGGATACGCGCCGGGCTCGGTCTCGCAATCATGTCAGGCGCGCTGCTCAGGGCCAGCCCGCGCGGTCGAAGACGCGCTGCGCAGCCTGCTGGTGCTCGCCCATCCGGCCTGCGGACAGCGGATCGGCCTTGAACGCGCCCAGCCGGTCCAGCACCGGGTTGTCGTAGGCTACGCCCTCTACAACCGGGTATTCGTTGTTCAATTCGGGGAAGAAACGCTGTGCCTCGTCCGAGACCGCGAATTCGAGGAAGCGTCGCGCCAACTCGGGGTGCCGGGCATTGGCACCAATGCCCGCACCCGAGATGTTCACGTGCACGCCTTCGCCTTCTTCGGGCCAGAAGACGGCGAGGCCTTCGACCGATGCAGGGTCCTCGCGCGCCATGCGGGCGAAGTAGTAGTGATTGACGATCGCGACATCGCATTCACCCGCCTCGACCGCTTCGATCTGGTCGGTATCGCCGCCCTGCGGGGCACGGGCGAGATTGCCCGCCACGGCGGTTGCCCATTCCTGGGCGCGGTCCTCGCCCCAGCGATCGATCAGGGCCGACAGCAGCGAGATATTGTAGATATTGCCCGACGAACGCGCGCAAATGCGGCCTTCGAAGGCCGGATCGGCGAGGCTTCCGTAGCCCTGAAGGGCGTCTTCGGGCACGCGGTCCTCGGCATAGACGATGACCCGGGCGCGCTTGGAAATCGCGAACCAGCGGCCCTCCGGATCACGTCGGCTGGCGGGCACGCGCTGCTCTAGAATGTCGGACTGCGTGGGTGCGAAAAGTCCTTCCTCCGTGGCGCGCCAGAGGCGCCCGGCGTCGACGGTGACGATCACATCGGGCGGATTGCTGGCGCCATCGGCCTTGACCCGCTCGATCAGCAGGTCGCCGTCGGCTTCCACCACTTCGACATCGATGCCGGTTTCTTCGGTGAAGGCTTCGTAGAGCGCGTAGTCGGCATCGTAGTGACGCGCGCTGTACAGGACGAGGGTTTCACCATCGGCAGCGCCGCCATCGCTGCAAGCTGCCGTGCCGAGCACGACCGCTGCTGCGGCGCAGAAGGAGATGATTGAACGCATTCGGGGGTGTCTCCGGATCAGACTTCGATCGGTCATGGACGCGAACGTTTCCGCGCCTGCCGTGCGGAAGCATTGATGGCAATGCCTGCGTCAGACATGGTGCCAGAACCGCGCTCGCATGCACAGTTTTTGATTATGGTTTGCATTAGCGGTTGGATAGCAATCCTTGCATCAAATGCAAACACATCCTGTGCTCACGAGGGCGGAAAGGAGGCATTTCCGGGCCGAAACGCACTCGCGCAGCTTGCGCTCATTCGTCGGCGCCTGCGGCGCGTTCCGCATCGGCCATCCCCATCTGGAAAAGCCGCTGCATATAGTCCGGATCGAAAAGATCCGCGTCTTCTGCTTCCGCTTCCGGGCCGGCCGCGTAGACTTCCAGCGCCAGCTCGTTCGTCTCGGCGAATTGCCGCAACTGGCGGAGCGAGCGACGGTCCGCTTCCTTGATCGAGGCGGTGAGCGCGCGCTCCATGATGGTGAAAGTGCGCGGTTCGACCGTGCGGTAGGTGGGGCTGATCGCACCGTTGTAGAGAATGACGAGCCTGCCCTTGGCGAAGCCGTCCGAACGATCGGGCGAGAATACGATTGCCGGGGGCAGCGCAAACAGGCTCGAAGTGGTCCCGCCGTCGACGTGCATCTCCCGGAACGCACGTCCGTCGGCGACGACGTCGATGAGAACGGGCGGGAAGAATCCCGGGATGCTCGCCGAGGCAAGCAAAATGCGCCGGAAGAGCGCGAGCCTGTCGGGTGCGCCGCTCGCGGCGATTGCGCCCATGTCCCAGACGACTCCGCGCTCGGCATCGAGATTGGTGGTCTGGACCAGCAGGCGTCGACCCTTCGCGTGCTCCGCGGCGATCGCGTCGAGCAGCGGCAGGTCGGCATAGCGTGCGATCAGCTCTTCGAGGGGGGCGGTGTCGGCCAGCGAAGGCCCGCCCACGAGACCTTCTATCGGTGTGATCCGATAGATGTCCGAAGCGTCGATGCCGGTATAAAGATCTCGCAGGACATGATCATAGTCGGGGCCGAGGAAGGCGAAGGGCGCGATCAGCGCGCCGGTGCTCACGCCTGAGACGACGTCGAAGCCGGGACGCTCCCCGGTTCGGGTCCATCCGACCAGAAAACCAGCCGAATAGGCGCCTTTGTCCGATCCGCTGGAAATCGCCAGCATGCTGACCGGCCCGCCGCGATCCGCCGTTTGCGATCGCGCTTCGACGAGCCCGTCGCGCCAGACGTGCCACTCGGACACGTCCGCGTCCTGCCAGATGCGGATGTCGCCATAGCCAGCGACGCGTGCCTCGGCCTGCATCTGCGCAGTTGCCGGCATGCGGTCGGGCCAGGTCGCACATCCCGCCAGCGCCAGGACCATCGCGAGTCCCACCACGGTTCGCAACGACTGCACGACCATCGCTTGCGCCCGACGTGCCATGACGTGCGCCGATGCCATCTCGATCTACTCCGCCGCTCCGCCGCCGAGGGCCACGAACAGCGTCGCGCGGTTCTGCAGCCAGGCACGCTGGGTTGCCAGCAATTGCTGGCGCGCGCTGAACAGGTTGCGTTCGGCATCGAGCACTTCGAGGTAATCGGCCACGCCTTCACGATAGCGCAGGCGGGCAATGCGGGCGATACGCTCTTGCGCTTCGACCGCGCGTTCGAGCGTTTCCACCTGCTCGGCCAGCCAGCGTCGGCCGGCGAGGGCATCGGACACCTCGCGGAAAGCGCCCTGCACGGTGCGGTCGTAATTGGCGACCTGTTCCACTTCGAGCGCCTGTGCGAGGTCGAGATCGGCCTCGCGCGCGCCCCAGTCGAAGATCGGCAGCGAAATGCTGGGGCCGAAGCTCCAGCCCAGGCCATCGCCGGAGAACAAACCGTCGAGGCTGTTGGACGAGAACCCGGCATTGCCGGTCAGCGAGATGGTCGGGAAGAAAGCAGCGCGCGCCGCGCCGATATTGGCGCGAGCGGCGCGAAGCTGTTCTTCCGCCCCGATGATGTCGGGCCGTACGAGCAACAGGTCGGACGGCAGCCCCGCCGCCAGCCGGCGCTTGTCGCCCTGAGCGGCCAGGGTGAGGCCACTCGGCAAGCCGTCGGGCACGCGCCCGCCGACCAGCACGGCGAGCTGGTTGCGCAGTTGCGCCAAGGCCAGCCGCTCGCTCGCGAGCTGCTGTTCGGCCTGGGTCAGCAGGGTTTCCGCCTGCCGGTAGGGGAGGGCGGAAGTGACCCCGTTGTCGAGCCGCAGCTTGGCGATCCGCAGGCCCTCGCGGCGGCTATCCGCCGTCGCTTCGGCCAGCGCGATCTGCTCCTCGGTCTCGACGATCTCGTAATAGGTGTTCGCGGTATCGGCGATCAGCGAGAGATAGAATGCCCGCTGCGCCGCGACCGTGGCGAGATATTCGGCGCGCGCCGCGTCGCTCAGACTGGCGACCCGGCCCCAGAAATCCAGCTCGAACGCGCTGACGCCTACGCCGACGTCGAAGCGGTTGAAGGTCACGGCGTCCGACGCGCCCTCGACGTCTCCGGCGTCGAGAGAGGGATTGACGCCCAGCGGCTGGCGGGTGCGCGTCCCGCTCGCATCGGCGACCACTGTGGGTAGCTGGCGGCTGTCCTGGATGCGGTAGCGTGCGCGAGCCTGCTCGATCCGAGCGGTCGCGGCGAGCAGGTCGCGGTTGTTCTCCAGCGCACTGCCAATCAGCTGCACGAGGCGCGGATCGGCGAACCATTCGCGATAGGAAAGCTGCGAGGCGACCACTTCTCCATCCGGGCGATATTCCGGATCGAAGGCGGGCGCGGTGGCTGCCTCCGGCCGGACATGCTCGGGCGCCATGCTGGCGCATCCCGCCAGCGCGCTCGACGACAGGGCGAGGGCGATCAGGGTTCGGACAGAAAGGTTCATCGCGCGGGCTCCCCTTCGGTGCCGGAGGCGGGTGGTTCGCTGGCAGGTTCTTCGAGATGGCCTGTCGCGCTGGGCTGCTTGCGGCTGACGTTCCGCCGTACCAGCAGGTAGAGCATCGGGATCAAGAAGATGCCGAGCACGGTCGCGGCTATCATGCCGCCCATCACGCCCGTACCCACCGCGATGCGGCTCGCCGCGCCCGCGCCGCTCGCCAGCACCAGCGGGACCATGCCCATCGAGAAGGCGAGCGAGGTCATGATGATCGGGCGCAGGCGCAGGCGCGCGGCGGCCTTCACCGCGTCGATACGGCGCAGGCCGCGTTCTTCCTCCTCGATCGCGAATTCGACGATCAGGATCGCGTTCTTCGCGGCGAGGCCGATGATCGTGATCAGGCCGACGTTGAAATAGACGTCTGCCGACAATCCGCGCAGCATCGAGAACAGCACCGCGCCAAGCACGCCCATCGGGACGATCAGCAGCACCGCGAGCGGAACCGCCCAGCTCTCGTACAGCGCAGCGAGCACCAGGAACACGATGACGACCGACAGCCCCAGCAGCAGGCCGATCTGGCCGCCCGCCTGCTTTTCCTCGTAGGAAATGCCGGTCCACTCGTAACCGATGCCCTGCGGCAGCTGGCTGGCGAGCTGCTCCATCTCGGCGAGCGCGGCGCCCGACGATTTGCCCGGTGCAGCCATGCCCGACAGGGTCATCGCCGGATAGCCGTTGTAGCGCGAGAGGCTGGCGGGCGCTGCCGACCAGTCGGCGCTGGCGAAGGCGCTGAACGGCACCAGTTCGCCCTGCGCATTGGGAACGCGCAGCGCCAGCACATCCTCGGGCGTCATCCGGTAGGGCGCATCGGCCTGCACCAGCACCTGCAAGACCCGGCCCTGCCGGTTGAAGTCGTTCGCATAGGCCGAACCGAAGGTGATGGAGAGCGCGGCGTTGACGTCCGACAGCGACAGGCCGAGCGCACGGGCCTGCACGCGATCGATGTCGATTTCGACCTCGGGGCTGGGGCCCTGGTCCTCGGGACGCAGGTTGGCAATGATCGGGCTCTGCGACGCCATGCCCAGCAGCTGGTCGCGTGCCGCAGTCAGCGCTTCGCGCCCGACCCCGCCACGGTCCTGCAGCTTCAGGGTGAAGCCGCTCGCCTGACCGAGCGACTGGATCGCGGGCGGCTGGATCACGAAGGCCATCGCGCCGTCGATCTGGCTGAATCGGCCGGTTGCATCGGCGAGCATCGCCCCGGCGCTGCTGCCTTGTCCCGTGCGTTCCTCCCAGGGCTTGAAGGGGGAGAACATCAGGGCGTTGTTCTGGCCCTGGCCGAAGAAGCTGAAGCCGCGCACGACGACGAGATTCTCGACCTCATCACGGTCCATCCAGTAATCGGTGATCGGCTTGAGCGCCTCGTCGGTCCGTTCCTGCGTCGCCCCCGGCGGGGCCTGCACGGCGGTGATCAGGTAGCCCTGGTCCTCGGTCGGCAGGAAGGCGGAGGGCAGGCGCATGAATAGCAGGATCGTGACGAGGCCCAGCGCAAGGAAGACTGCGAAGGCACGCCAGGGGCGCGACAGGATCCGGTCGTTGGCGCGCCCGTACTTGTCCTGCATCCGCGCGAACCAGCGGTTGAAGCCGCCGAAGAAGCGGGTGGACAGGTTACGCGCCTTCGCGACGCGGCCGCGCCAGCCGGGCTGGGCTTCCGCCTCGGTGTCGATCTCGGGCTCGGCCAGATGGTCGTGCCCCTTCTCGATCGGCTTGAGGAAGGTCGCGCATAGTGCCGGGGTGAGCGACAGCGCGAGAAATGCGGAGAAGAAGATCGCGATCGCCAGCGTGACCGAGAACTGGCGATAGATTCCGCCCGTCGATCCGGGGAAGAATGCCATCGGCAGGAACACCGCGATAAGCACGGCCGTGATACCGATGATCGCGCCGGTGATCTGGCCCATCGCCTTGCGCGTCGCCTGCACGGGCGGCAGGCCTTCCTCGCGCATGATCCGCTCGACATTCTCGATCACGACGATTGCGTCGTCGACCAGGATACCGATCGCCAGTACCATGCCGAACAGCGACAGCACGTTGATCGAGAATCCGAACAGCCACAGGCCGAGACACGCGCCCGCCAGGGCGATGGGAACCACGAGGGTCGGGATCAGCGTTGCGCGCCAGTTCTGCAGGAAGAGGAACATGACGAGGAAGACGAGGACCATCGCCTCGACCAGCGTCTTGACCACTTCGTGGACGGAAGCTTCGACGAACGGCGTCGTGTCGTAGGGGATCGACCAGGCGACATCGCCCGGTAGCCCCGGCGCGATTTCCGACATGCGTTCCTTCACGCCCTCGGCCGCGGCCAGCGCATTTGCGCCGGTGCCGAGCTGGATGGCCATCCCGGCCATCGGCTGCCCGTTGAGCGTGGTCGAGGTGGCGTAGCTCTGCGCCCCGATCTCCACCCGCGCGACCTCGCCGAGGCGCACCACCGCTGCCCCGCTGTCGGCGCGCAGGATGATGTTCTCGAACTCTTCCGGGGTCGTGAAGCGACCATCGGTCGAGATCGTCGCGGTGATCTGCTGACCATCGGCGAGAGGCTTCGCCCCGATCGAGCCGCCTGCGGTCTGCGCGTTCTGTTCGCGGATCGCGGCGAGTACGGTCGAGGGGGAAAGATTGTAGGAGGCCAGCGCATCGGGATCGAGCCAGATGCGCATCGCGTATTGCGACCCGAACAGGGTGACGTCGCCGACCCCGTTTACCCGGCGCAATTCGTCCACCACCCGCGTGGAGGCGATATTGCCGAGGTCGGTCGTGCTCAGCGCGCCGCTTTCGGAGGTCAGCGCGACGATCAGCAGGAAGCCCGCATTGGCCTGTCGCACGGTGATGCCCTGACGGCGGACCTCTTCGGGCAGCCGCGCTTCGACCGTGCTCAGCCGGTTCTGCACCTCGGTCTGGGCGATATCGATATCGGTCCCGGCCTCGAAGGTGAGCGTGATGCTGGCCGTGCCGTTGGAGGCACTCGAGGAGGACATGTAGAGAAAGCCGTCGACGCCGTTGAGCTGCTGCTCGATCACCTGGGTGACGTTTTCTTCCAGCGTTTCCGCATCGGCGCCGGGATAGACGACGTTGATCGCGAGCGAGGGCGGGGCGACTTCCGGATATTGCTCGATCGGCAGGGCGCGCAGCGCCATGAAGCCGGCGAGCAGGATGCCGAGCGAGACGACCCATGCGAAGATGGGGCGATCGATGAAAAAGCGTGCCATGATTTACTCCGCTCCGGTCGCGCGGGCGGACGGTTTGGCAGATGGTTTTCCGGAAGGCTTGGCCGCAGGCTTGCGCCCGGTCGGTGCGTTGGCGACCTTCACCGGCGCGCCGGGGCGGATCTTCTGCAGATTGCTGACGATCACCTGGTCGCGGGGCTGGAGGCCGCTTTCGACGATCCATTCGCCATCGACCATCGCGCCGAGCTGGACCGGGCGGACCGCCGCCTGGCCATTGCCATCGACGACGAACACCGATCCGCCGTTTTCCGTCAGCGAGACCGCGCGCTGGGGGACCATGATGCCGTTCTGGACGGCACCGGCATAGATCTGAGCGCGGACGAACTCGCCCGGCAGCAGAAGGCCTTCGGGGTTGGGAAATTCGGCGCGCAGTTCGACCGTCCCGGTCTGCTGGTCGACCGAGAAGGCGAGGAAATCGATATAGCCGGGCACGGGGTATTCGGTCCCGTCGGTGAAGGTCAGGCGCACTTCGACCCGATCGTTTTCGTCGAGCTCGATTTCACCGGCGGTAATCGCGCGGCGCAGCCTCAGCACCTCGCTCGCAGCCTGCGCGAAGCTGACATAGACGGGCGAGATTTGCTCGATCCGGGTCATCAGCGTGCCTTCGGTCTGGCTGACCAGAGCGCCCTCGGTCACCTGCGCCCGGCCCACCCGGCCGGCAATCGGCGCGCGAACCGTGGTGTAGCCCAGCTGGAGCGATGCAGCGTCGAGCTGTGCGCGGATCTGCGCGACATTCGCCTCCGCCTCGCGCGCGGCAGCCAGCGCCGCGTCGTATTCCTGACCGCTGATCGCGTTCTCTTCCACCAGCGGGCGGTAACGGTCGACCACCGCGCGGGCATTTGCCGCCGTGGCGCGCGCGCGGGTGAGCGCGGCCTGCGTTTGCGCATAGCTCGCCCGCAATTCGCGCGGGTCGATCCGGAAGAGCGGCTGGCCCGCCTGCACGTCGGTGCCCTCCTCATAAAGACGCGCCTGAACGATGCCGGTCACTCGTGCGCGGACCTCTGCGGAGCGGACGGGCTCCACTCGGCCAGGGAGTTCGATGACGTTGGGCACCGACTGGCGGGTTACCTCGATCGTCTTCACCGGAACCGCTTGCGGTTCGGGCGCGGGCTCCCCGCCGGAGCATGCAGAAATGACGAGGCAGGCGATCATGCCTGAGAGGATGCGCTTCATGGGGACGGCTTTCAGCTTTTGTGCAGGTGCGAAGGTGTAATAGTGATTACACCATTGCCCCGCAACCCGCTTTCATAGAGCTATTATAGAATGAACGATGCCCAAGATTTCTGTCGCCTGGATCGCCGCAGGAATGCGGTTGTCGAGGCCGCGCGAGCCCTTTTCGTCGAACAAGGCTTCGAGCGTACGACTCTTGGCGACATCGTCGAGCGGGCCGGCGGGTCGCTCGCGACCGTCTACAAGGTGTTCGGCAGCAAGGACGGGCTGCTCGAAGCTGTGGTCTTCGAAAAGGCGGCCTCGGGCGAGGAGATCATTCAGGGCGTGGTGGCCGAAGGAGGTTCGCCCGCGCACATCCTGCAGCGGATCGCCGAAGGGCTGCACGGCCACTTCCTCGATCCCGAGGTGGTCGCGCTGGTGCGGATCGTCATCGCCCGAAGTATAAATGACCGCGATTTCGCGAGTCGCTTCTTCGAGCGAACAGCCACCCGCACCAAACGCGCCCTCGAGGTCGCCTTTTCCACTTGGGAAAAGGAAGGGGTGGCCATGGATGGGGAGCCCGAGGCGCTGGCCGAAATCTTCCTCGATATGATCGTGAGCGACCTGCATGCCGAGGCCATTTCGCACGGCGTCGGTTCCCGCCATTCGAGCGACCGGTTGCGAGCGCGGACCGAGTTTTTCCTGGCTGGAGCCGGCATGGCGGGCCGCTGATGCCGCGGCATGGCGGCTTGGTTTGAAAGTCCGATTTCAAAGGTGCCTTCTGACGACGATGTCGCTGCCGCCTGAAGCCCGTTGGTATTACTTTGAAAGAGATAGGACTCCCGATTGCAGACGTTTTGCGAGAGCGAGCGCTTCGCAGACGCGTTACGGCAACAAGGGAAAGCGCCGAGAATCGCCAATCTGCTACAGGAAATAGGGTTGGGGGCAATCAACTTGCATTGACGAACCCACTTCGGTGATCTAACTCCCAGCCAACGAGCAGCAACAGCTGCCATTTGAGGGAGAGGAATATGACCCGCTTTTTCGCGTGCAGCTCACTGGCGGTGGCGACATGCCTGCTGGCATCTCCGGCAGTCGCTCAGGATTCCGTGGTCGCCGACAACGAGGCCATGGAGGAGCAGGCCGACCCGGATTCCGACAATAATACGCTCCAGACGATCGTCGTGACCGCCCAGCGGCGCGAAAGCACCGTCCAGGACACCTCGGCCGCGATCTCCGCCTTTTCCGGCGATGCCTTGGAAGAGACCCGCACGCTGAGTTTCGAGGATCTGGCGGGGCAGGCGACGTCGCTTTCCTTTACCGCGCTGTCGCCGCTCGACCAGGAGTTCAACATTCGCGGGATCACCAACACCCGCCTCGACTCCCCTTCGGCCGACCAGTCGGTCGGTATCTTCGTCGACGACGTTTACGTCGGGCGTTCGGGCCTGTTCAATTTCGACCTGTTCGACGTCGATCGTGTGGAGGTCATCCGCGGTCCGCAGGGCGTGCTCCTGGGCAAGAACGTGGTCGGCGGCGCCATCAGCATCTATAGCGCACGGCCCGAGCGGAATTTCGAAGGCGGCATGACCGCGTCCTACGGCAATTACGACGAAAAGCTGGTGCGCGGACACATTACCGGGCCGATCAGCGACACCCTGGCTGCGCGCCTCGCGTTTCAGGTGCGCAACCGCGACGGCTTCAACTACGATGTCGCCCATGATGTCGACCTCGACAATGTCGACAGCGTGCAGATGCGCGGCCAGATCGCTTTCGAGCCGCTGGATTCCGCGTTCTCCGCAGTTTTCATCGCCGACTATACCAACGACGATTCCAACGGCTTCCACTCGGTCACCCTCGATGGTCCCGCCGACGGTGCCGGCCCGTGGAGTACCGCGCGCGAGCAGGTTGCAGCGCTGCGCCCCGGCGGGCTCGATATTCGGGAAAGCTTGCCCGACTACCAGACATACAAGGGCGATACATCGCCCACACCCCAACAGTTGCATCGCGAGGCCTTCGGCCTGACGCTCAACATGAGCTACGACTTCGACGTCGCCACTCTTACCAGCATCACCGGCTATCGTGAGGGCGAAGCCTTCAGCGTGTACGATCAGACGGGGATCGGGCCGAGCAACGAATACGGGATTATTGTGCCGTTGCTGTTCCGCTCCCCCGTGCGCGAGGCGGAGGAAATCAAGCAGTTCACCCAGGAAGTGCGGCTGGTATCGCCCGTGGCGGAAATCAGCGGCTTCGACTGGATCCTGGGCGGCTACTTCCAGCATGACGAGGTCAGCAAGGACGACATCATCTCCTTCGAGATCCGGGTTCCCGTCATCCCCACCCTCAACGGACAGTCCGCCTGGTTCAACGAAGGGACCAACAAATCCTATGCCGTCTTCGGGCAGCTGGGCTACCGCTTCAGCGAAGCGTTCCGCGTCGTTGGCGGCGTGCGTTATTCGCGCGACGAGAAGAGCGGTACGGTGCGCGGTCTGGCGCTGGAGACCGGCGACCGGTTCACGCCTGACGATCCCGTGCCGTCCTCGCCGCTATCGCCGACCTATGTCGAGGGGGGCGGCTACACGACCGACTATTCGAACAGCTGGGAAGAGATCACGCCGCAGTTCACGGTCGAATTCGAACCCAACGACGATATCCTGCTCTATGCGACCTTCTCGAGAGGCTTCAAGGGAGGTGGTTTCGAAGACGATCCGGCGAACCCCCTGGCCGCGCAGAGCAGCTACGATCCCGAGACGGTCCAGAACATCGAAGTCGGCGGCAAGTTCGAGTTCTTCGATCGCCGCGCTCGCCTGAACCTTGCGGCGTTCATGATGGACTACAAGGATCTGCAGGTTACCCAGACCTCGGACGTGTGTCTGTGCAACATCACCGACAACGCGGCGGACGCCGAGATCAAGGGTATCGAAGCCGAATTGCAGGTGGTCCCGCTGCCCGGTCTCACGCTCAGCGGGGGGCTCACGCTGCTCGACACCGAATATATCGAGTTCACCGACTCGGTAGGCAATGTAAACGACGGCAAGTTCCTGCAGCGCACACCCGATTATCAGTACAGCCTGTCGGCCCGCTACAGCACCGATCTGGGCAACTGGAGCGACGGTTTCTCGGCCAGCCTGAGCTACAACGAGCAGGGCAGCATCAGCTGGAACCCCGAAGGCTCCGCCAACGAGCCTGCCTACGGCCTGCTCGACGGACGCATCTCCATCAGCCCGACCCCGGACCTGACCTTCTCGATCTGGGGCCGCAACCTGACCGACGAGACCTATCGCACGAACGCCATCGCGTTCTTCGGCGACGAGGCATCGCGCCTGGGCGCGCCGCGCACCTACGGTGCGGAAGTCTCGGTCCAGTTCTAACCATCTTCCAAGCGCGGGCGCCTCTTCGGAGGCGTCCGTCCCAAACTCGAAAGCCCGCAGGTCGAACCTGCGGGCTTCTTTTTTGGGGCTGGGGCTGGTGAGTGGGGGACCCCAGCCCCCGGGATGTGACGGGCCGCGCCTATGCGCGGCGGTAGGTAAGGTCGTCGGGGGCCTTCTGGCCCATGACCATGTCCTCGTGCCCGGTATCGAACAGGCCGAGGCACCACGTTTCTGCGGTTGGCGCATCGCGGTTCCAGTCGAATACCGCCTGGCGGTGCGCGATACGCCATTCGCCGTCGCGCTTCTCGAACCGGTCGAAGGCGCGCGCGCCGGTGAAGGTGTCGTAATCCTGCCCGTCCTTCGCGAAGCGCGCGAAAGTCAGGATGTAGGTTTCGACATGGGCGGTGTCGTCGCCGTCCAGTTCGATGTGCATATTGCCGATGAAGTGCTGCATGACGGGCTTGTTGGCCTTCATCCGTTCGGCTGCTCCCTTCAGGTAGGGGACCGCCGGGCCGTTATAGGCCGGGCCGTGGATCTCGTGCGCATCCTCCCAGTAGCAGCTCAGCAGCAGCTCTTCGTCGCCGCGATCAATCCCGCGGGCGTAGCGCATGATGCAATCCCGGATGTCCTGCTTGGCAAGCAGTGTATCGAGCGTGTTCGCATGTGCCATGTCAGCGTTTCCCGTCCGGATTTTCGAGACCGCGGGCCATCGACGCCTTGAGCGTGGCGGGATCACGCGCGAGGAAGGCGCGGACGGAAACCGCGTGCGGATCGGTATCGTGCTCCTCGATCCCATGCTCGACCGCGACGATCCCGGCCTTGCCGATATCGCGCGGGGAGGCCTGTTCCATCCAGGTGACATGCTTGGCCATGCGCGTGTCGACCGAGCCGACGATCAGCGCGTGCAGGCTCGTACCCTGTTTCGCCAGTTCGGGCCGCAGGCAATCGCCCGCCGCCCGCATCGCGAATTTGGACGGGCTGTAACCGCCCATCGAGGGCACCGCGACGATGCCACCGGCCGACAGCACGTTGATCACCGCGCCTCCGCCATTGGCCTTGAGCACTGGCGCAAAGGCGCGGATCATCCGCACGGGGCCGAAGAAGTTGACCTCCATCGTCTCGCGCATCGAGTCCTCGTCCTCGGCGCCGAGCAATGTCTGCCCGAGGTGGAAGACCCCGGCATTGTTGACGATCAGATCGACGTCCGTGCACTTTTCTGCGGCTGCGCGGACCTGCTCGGCACTGGTCACATCGAGTTGAACAGCTTCCAGGCGATCATCGCCATCGGCGATTTCCTGTGCGTCCTCGAGCTTGCGCGACGCTACGTAAACCTTGCGCGCTCCCTGCTCCAGTAACTCCTCCACGAAACCCTTGCCGATGCCTCGGTTGCCACCCGTTACAAGGGCGGTGCAGCCTTCTATTTTCATCAATCCTCTCCGAATGCGTCGCGGTAGAAATCTGCGAAAGCGGCCTCCCCGCCGCCGAAACTGCGTGGCTGCGGCATGGCCGCCAGCTCGTCTATGCGATCGGGGGCGAATGGCGCGGCGCGGCTCTCCATCGCCTTTGCCGCGCGCATGTGGTCGCCGCCCGCCACCCAGATCTCGCCCGTCCGGTCGCACGCCGCGCTTGCCAGCCAGGCGCAAATCCCGGCGGCGCCTTCGGGGGAGAGGCGTGGATCGGGCACGCGGTCGGGCCGTGCGGTCATCTTGGTCTGCGCGTAGGGCGTCAGAACATTGACGAGAATTCCTTCGCGCCGCAGTTCGTCGGCGAGGCTGAGGCCATAGGCCGTGATCGCCCCCTTCGAAGCGGCATAGGCCGACCGGCCGCGCACCCCGTGAAGTCCTCCGGTCGAAGAGACGATCACGATCCGGCCGGCGTCCGATAGGCGCAGAAGCGGCAGCGCGGTTTCGACCAGCCGGGTGTTGGCGAAGAAATTGATCTCCATGACCTGGCGAAGCTCGGTGTCGCCATCGCCGACCTTGATCGCCGGCCCGCTGATCCCCGCATTGAGAACCAGCGCGTCGAGACCGCCGAACTGATCGACGGCAGCCTGAACGATCGATTCCGGACCGTTGGGATCGTCGACCGCGTGTTCGCTCGTCGCTGCGGAGCCGCCCGCGGCGGCAATCTCTTCGACGACATCATCGGCCGGGTAGGGCCGGCCGGCATGGCGGCGGTTGTTGACAAGAACGCGCGATCCGCCAGCGGCGACTGCTTTCGCGAATGCCGCACCCAAACCGGTACCGGCACCGGTCACGATAGTCGAACGTTGAGTCATGCCTCGAAGGCTAGACGGGTTGGTTCGATAATGAAAGTGTAATCAGGATGCCTCGCCGACGATCTCGAACTCGACGTCGGTGCTTGCGATCGGCTCGTGGCATTCGGAGCAAACGACCTGCGGGTTGAGCGGCTGGCCGCAGTTCTTGTGGAACAATACCACCGGCGGCCCTTCGGGCGAGGCGTAGTAGCGGTCGCCCCAGATCATGAGCATCAGCAGCACGGGGTAATATTCCACGCCCTTTCGCGTTAGGCGGTACTGGGTGTGCGAGGAGGAGTCGGGATCGGGCTTCTGTCGGATGACGCCGATGGATTCGAGCCATTTGAGCCGTTCGGACAGAATGTTGGTCGCGATGGCCGTGTCCTGCCTGATCTCGTCGAAGCGGTTCAGATGGGTGAAGATCGACCGCATGATCAGGCTGGCCCAGCGGTCGCCCATCAGTTGCGCGGCTTCGTTCATCAGCGTCGTCGCGGTTTCGGGCGAATGGCGCTGACGGCGGCGGCGGCTGTAGATCGGGGCCATCAGGCCGACACCCGGGCCCTCGCGCCAATCGACCTCGAACGCATTCACCACTTCGCCGCAGCTCCCGCAGGCGGGCTCGGGACGGAAGCGTTTCCCACAATTCTTGTGGGTCAGCTCGACCGCGATATTGCCCGATTTTGCCCAGCCGGTTTCCCAGCGCAGCATCATCAGCGAGATCCAGTAGACGTCGCGTCCCTTCTCGGTGAACACGTATTCGTAACGTTCGGGCGTGTCGCAATATTTGCGCTTTTCGAACAGCCCCGCAGCGACCAGCTTCTTCAGCCGGTCGCTCAGCAGCGCCTTGAGCAAGCCGGTGCGTTTGCGAAAGCCGTCGAAGCGGCGCTCACCCAGCCAGCTCGCCTCGATGACGAGCAGGCTGGGCGTGTCGCCGACAACTTCGAGGCTCCGCCATATGGAGCAGGTACGAATTCGGGCCGGAGCGTTCATAGCTCTCAGCGCCTAGCATGCTTCGCCGCGTTGAAAAACAGTGCTGCGCCGATTGCATATCCGAACGGTGCCACGATCGCCATGGCGTTGCGAATGCCGTCTCCACCGGGGAACAGCGCGTCGGAAATCGCTGCGGTCACGCTGGCACCGATGCCGATGCCCACCGCGTTGATGACGAACACGTACACCGCCGCGATGGTTGCGCGCATGCCTTCGGGCGCCAGTTCCTGAAGCACGCTGGGCGCGGCGCTCACCACGGCTGCGGCGGCGGTGAAGAAGGCGACGAACAGCAGCCCGGCGAGCCAGATGTTGGGCACCAGCGGAAAGGCAACGGCGGGAATGATCGCAATGGCGACCGCCCAGCCGCAAAAGCGCATCCGCGCGGCCGGTACTCCGCCGCCGACGCGATCCATGATCGCTCCGCCGCCGACCATGCCGAGCAGTCCGCCTGCGATCAGCAGCACGCCTGCGATATAGCCAGTGGTCGAAAGATCGGTCTGGAAGCCGCGCATGTACATTGCCGGCAGCCAGTTCACCGTGCCGAGGACCGACAGGTTCACTGCCGCGACGCCGCCGAAGACCGACCAGTAGAATCCTGCCCGCTGGCGCAATTCGGCAAACACGGTGGACCATGGCAGGCCTTTGGTCTTGACCGCGCGGGCGGCGCTGCCGGGATCGGGAATGAACAGGAAGGCCAGCGCGATCAGCAGGCCCGGCAGTCCGGCCACGATGAAGGCGAATTGCCAGGGGCGCACCGCGCCGAAGAACGGCAGCTGCATTGTATCCGCTTGCGCCACGAGAGCGACAACCCCGCCGCCGATCATGAAGGCAAGCCCTGCACCCGTCGCGCTGCCGAGCCCGAACAGACCCATCGCCAGCCCCAGCCTGCGGCGAGGGAAACTGTCGGCGATGATGGAATAGGCGGCGGGCGAGAGCACGGCCTCGCCCACGCCCACGCCCATGCGCGCAAGGAACAGGCCCATAAAGCTGCTCGCCTGACCGCACGCGACGGTCGCCGCGCTCCATGCCGCGATACCCGCAGCGATCGCGCGCGTCCTGTTGACCCGGTCGATCAGCCGCCCGATCGGGATCGAGGCGACGGTGAAGAAGATCGCAAAGGCCAGGCCCTGGATCAGGCTGATCTGGAAATCGCTGATCTCCAGGTCGGCCTTGATCTGGTCGACCAGCAGGCTGACGATCATCCGGTCGATGAAGCTGCAGATATAGGCGATGAACAGCGCGGCCAGCGTCAGCCAGGCTCTCAGCGGCGTACGTCCGGTGCGGATCGGCTCCGGCGCCGCGACCTCAGAAATCGCCTTCTACTCCCATCTCTTCGAGCAGTTCGGCGCGGTCGTAATATTCGCGCCATTCCTTGATCTTGTCACCCTCGACCACGAGGACGCCCACGACGGGCACCTTGCCTTCGTGGCCCTTGAAGGTGAATTCGTCTTCGCGCTCGATGAAGACGGTATTTCCGGTCACCGCCCAGTTGCGCACGTTGAGGCGCATGTGGGTCGCATTGTCGACGAGGAAGGCCATGCGCGGACGGATGGCGTCGCGGCCCACGATCGGATCGATCATGACCGAATGGAGCACGCCGTCCTGCGTGAACATGTCGGTGATCGCATCCGCGTCGAGAGCTTCCCACGCGGCGATCATCTTCTTCACGACCGCGATATTGTGTTCTGCGCTGGCGTCCATCTCACTCTCCTCCTGGCCTGCATCCCGACTGGCGGGTGCGTCGGGCATGTCCGAACTGGCAGGGGGCTGGGTCGCGAGCGCGAACGCGGAAAAGATCAGGCCCAAAGACATAACAACTCCCCATTGGTATTTTTATGCAAGCAAGGGATGACCGGTCGCTCGCCGATGGTCAAGCCCTAGATCGTACTCCCGGGAAACTAACTTGCAAAATAATACCGAGTCGCGCTATCCCGCTTTCCGACCAATCCGAAATTTGAGGAATCGAGTTGCCATGCATGTCGAGAAGCTGCCGCGGGTAAAGACGACCCTGCGCCCCTCGAACCATCCCTACATGTCCGGGCCGTGGACCCCCCAGCATGACGAGGTGAACGCGTCCGAGCTCGAAGTGATAGAGGGGGAGATTCCCAAGGACATCGACGGCATCTACCTTCGCAACACGGAAAATCCCGTCCACCAGCCGATCGGCCGCCCCCATCCTTTCGACGGTGACGGGATGATCCACCAGATCGCGTTTTCGGAAGGTCGGGCTACCTATCGCAACCGCTTCGTGCGCACGCGCTGTTTCGAGGCCGAACAGATCGAGGGCGGGGCGCTGTGGGGCGGCCTCGCCGATGGGCCGGGCGTATCGAAGCGGCCCGGCTATGGCGCCAAGGGCGACCTCAAGGATGCTGCCTCGACCGACATCGTCGTCCATGCCGGCAAGGCCATCGCCACCTTCTACCAGTGCGGTGAGGGCTACGTGCTCGACCCCGAAACGCTCGATAACGAAGGGGTCGCGCCGTGGGTGCCGATCGACGGCATCTCGGCTCATCCCAAGGTCGACGAGGCGACCGGAGAGCTGCTGTTCTTCAACTACAGCAAGCACCCTCCGTACATGCATTACGGCGTTGTCGACGCGGATGGAAAGCTGAAGACCTATATTCCGGTCCCGCTGCCGGGGCCGCGCCTTCCGCACGACATGACCTTCTCGGCAAACTGGGCGATCCTCAACGACCTGCCGGTGTTCTGGGATGCGGAACTGATGAAGCACCGGAACCTCCATGCGGTCCGCCTGCACAAGGGCGTCCCCTCGCGCTTCGCCCTGATCCCCCGCAACGGCAACCCCGATGAGATTCGCTGGTTCGAGGCCGAGCCGACCTACGTGCTCCACTGGCTCAATGCCTATGAAGAGGGCGACGAGGTCATCCTCGACGGCTATTTCCAGGAGAACCCTACGCCCAGGCCCGAGGGTTTCGAGGAGCATGGGGAGCACGCGCACATGATGGCCTTTCTCGACGGCCACTCGCTCGGCACGAAGCTGCACCGCTGGCGCTTCAACCTTGCCGACGGCACGACGAAAGAGGAACGGCTCGACGATCGCACGGTCGAATTCGGGATGATCAACCAGAAGTTCGCCGGGCGCAAATACCGCTACGTCTATTCCACCGTCGCCAAGCCCGGCTGGTTCCTGTTCGAAGGCTTCGTGAAGCACGATCTCGAAACGGGCGAGGGCATCGAGCTGAAGCTCGATCAGGGGCGCTACGCGTCGGAGGCGCCGTTCGCCCCGCGCATCGGTTCGACCGAAGAGGACGATGGCTACCTCGTCAGCTTCATCATCGACGAGAACGAGGGCACGTCCGAGTGCGTCCTGATCGACTGCAAGAAGTTCGAGGAAGGGCCGGTCTGCCGCATTGCGCTGCCGCACAAGCTTTCCAGCGGAACGCATTCGACCTGGGTCGACAGCGAAACGCTGGATGCGGCCAAGGTCCGCAAGCGCGAGGCGCTGGCCGCCTGATCGGCGCTCAGTCTTCGATTCGTTCCTGCACCATGGCGCGCAGTTCGTTGCGCATCACCTTGTTCATCGGATTGCGCGGCAGCTTGTCCACCGTGACCAGCCGTTCGGGCCGCTTGTAGATCGCGACGTCGCGTTCGGAGAGGAAGGCGGTCACGTCTTCCAGCGTCGGCCGGGCACCGTCGGCGGGCACGACGGCCACCGCGATACGCTCGCCCAGCCGGTCGTCGGGAATGCCGACGGTCGCGGCCTCCACCGCCATGGGGAACCCGATCAGCAGATCATCGATCTCCGCCGGGGAGATGTTGATGCCGCCGCGCACGATGATTTCCTTCGACCGGCCAATGAAGCGGTAGAAACGGTCGTCTTCGCCTGCGATCTCGAACAGGTCGCCTGTTCGGTAGTGGCCCTTTTCATCGAAGGCCGCCGCAGTCAGCTCGGGCGAATTCCAGTATCCGGAGAAGATGCTCGCGCCACCGAGGCGCAATTCGCCGGGGCGGCCGGGCTCGGCAATCTCCTCCTCGGTCTCGGGATCGACGAGGCGCGATCGCGATACCTCGTGACTGCGCGCTTCCCAGGTCTGGCCCTCCGCGCCGAAGCGCGGAAAATAGCGCGCGCGGTTGGCATAGTCGGGCACGCTGGCCGCGCTGGAGAAGAGCCCCGCGCCTTCGTTCGAACCGAAGACGTTGGTGATCTCGATGCCCTTGGCGGCCCAGCCTTCGATGAGCCAGGGCGACAGGGGCGCCGATCCGGACGAGACCGTGTGGAGCGAGGATATGTCGACGCTATCCAGCAATTGCGGTTGCTTGAGCAACGCGGTGAGCACGGCCGGCGGGGCGATCGTGTAGCTGACCCGTTCCTGCTCGATCTGCTTGAGAAACACACCCAGATCGAAGGGGTGGTGCAGCACCAGCTTGGTGCCGAGCAGCAGCCACGGCATCACCAGCCCGCCGATCGACCCTATGTTCACGAGGGGGAAGGGGTTGAGCAGCACGTCGCCCTCCTGCGCGCCAGTGCCGTCTGCCACGACCTCGGCATTGAGGATCCAGTGATTGTGATCGCGCGGGACGCCCTTGGGGCGCGACTCGGTTCCGCTGGTCCAGCAGATCGTCAGCACCTCTCCGCCCGCGACCGGGTTCGCGTCGACATGGGCGCGGGTGCGCGAGGGCGATGCCGCGGCGGCTTTCGCGCGCAGGTCGCCTTCCCCACCGCCGAAGGTCAGCACCTGCAGGCCACCGCGCTCCTCTGCCAGCGACCGGCCCAGCGCGGCGTGATCGAACCCCGCGAAGCTCTCGACGGTCACGAAGAAGCGGGGTTTGACCTGCCCGGCGATGAATTCGAGCTCGTGCCGCCGATACGGCATGGCCACGGGCGACAGAATGGCACCCAGACGCGCACAGGCGAGGAAGAGCAGCACCGCGTCCACCGTGTTGGGAAGCTGGGCAAGGATCACGTCGTCCTTCTCCAGCCCTTCGTCCAGCAGGGCCGCCGCCAGTCGGTCGATCCGCTCGTCCAGCTGGCGCCAGCTGAGCCGTTCGGGCTCGTGCCCGTCGAGCTTCGCGCGGTTGAAAGGATCGACCAGGGCATCGCCGTCCCTGCCGCTGGCAACGGCGCGGCGCGTCACGGCGTCGACGCTCTCGCCGCTCCACCATCCGCGATCCTCGTAATCGCGCACTCTATCGGCTGGGGTCAGGAACATCGCTCTCTCCCGTTTTAACTTTCATAAATATACTGACATCATCGGGGAGAATGGTTAGGACGTCAATTCAAAGGGAGGGTATTGATGACGCGCGTAATCCAGTGGGCCACCGGATCTATGGGGCGGACCGGTCTGCGGCGGATCATCGATGCGCAGGGCCTGACGCTCGCCGGAGCCTACGTCTACGGGTCGAAGAAGGCTGGAACCGATGCCGGCCTTCTGGCGAAGCGGGAAAAGACGGGCGTTCTTGCCACCAGTGACCGTGACGAGATTCTGGCGCTGGATGCCGACGTCGTTCTCCATTGCCCGCGGATAACGCAGCCCTACGACGCGCTGGTCGACGATGTCGTGGCCTTGCTCGAATCCGGCAAGAACGTTGTGTCCATCGCGGGCTTTCACTGGCCGGACGCCCATGGGGCGGGTTATGCAAGCCGTCTGAGAGAGGCGGCGATGCGCGGCGGAGTGACGCTGGCGGGCGTGGGCGTGAACCCCGGCATGGTCGTCGAGCGACTGGCCCTGGCGGCAAGCGCGATGAGCCACGAACTCGATCGGATTTCGGTGTTCGAGACGGTCGATGCCTCGGGCATGGCGAGCCCCGAATTCGTCTTCGGACTGATGGGTCTCGACAGCGACCCGGCCGCGAAGGACATCCGCGAAGGCCCTCTGGCGGACCTCTATGGTACGCTGTTTTCCGAGGTGCTGCATTTCTTCGCTGCTGAAATGGGCGGCAAGGTAACGGAGATCGTGCCGGACCACCGCCTCACCCTGGCGGAGAAAGACATCGAGACCGCTGCGGGGCCGATCAGGCCCGGCCATGTGGCGGCGACCGAGTGGCGCTGGACGGCGAAGACCGATCTCGGGCCCGAACTGCTGCTGTCGATCCTCTGGACCGCCGATCCATCGCTGCATGGCGACGATCGCCAAGGTCACTGGACCCTCCGGCTGGACGGGCGACCGGTAATCAGGATGACGCTCGATATCGAGGAAGGCGACCCGTCGAAGCCGCCGAGCCGCGCGCTGACCGACGCGACGATTGCGGTGGCGATCAACGCGATACCGCACGTCGTCGCGGCACCGCCGGGCCTGTTCGCCTTTCATCCCCCTGCCGCCTGGAGCGCTGCATGACCGTTTACATTCACGACGCCGTGCGCACGCCGCGCGGGAAGGCAAGGCCCGACGGGGCGCTCGCCGGGGAAACGCCCCACGGCCTCGTCACCCATCTGGTCGATGCCCTGTGCGATCGCGGGCGCGATGCGCGGGCGATCGACCGATTCACGCTCGGCTGCGTGGGGCAGGTCGGGGCGCAGGGCGGCCACATCGCGATGGTCGCGAAGATGGCTGCCGAACTGCCCGATTCTTGCGTGGTCCATTCGGTCAACAATTTCTGCGCCTCGGGGCTGACCGCGATCGCCCAGGCCGCCGATGCCATCGAGGCGGGGCAGGCCACATCGGCGCTCGCGGGCGGGGTGGAGATGATGAGCCGCGTTCCCTTCATGGGGGACCGCGCGGACTACTATGCCGACCGCGATTTTCCGCCCGCGCGACGCTACATCCCCGTGGGGCTCGCGGCCGACCTGCTGGCGCAGTCCGAAGGCATCTCGCGCCGCGAGCTGGACGAGGTTGCCGAACGCTCGCAGAGGCTCGCCGCAGCCGCGGAGGACAATGCGGCCTTCAACGCGAGCCGCATCGCCGTCGCCGGGCTGGACCGGGAGGAGGCAATCCGGCCGACCACGCTGGAGAAACTGGACGCGCTCCCGCCCACCTTCACGGCATGGGGGAAGGAATATGCGCATGCGCTGGAAGGCGAACCGGTTCACAGCCACACGGTCGGCCATGCTCCCCCGATCGTGGACGGGGCGGCGCTCGCGCTGCTGTCCGCCAGCGGCGAGGGCGCGAGGGCGCGAATTCTGTCCTACGCCGAAATGGGCAGCGATCCGCGCGCCTCGCTGACCGCAGGGTTCGCCGCGATGGAAAAGGCGCTGGAACGGGCCGACCTGACGCTCGACCAGCTCGACCGGATCGAATTCATGGAAGCCTTTGCGGTGACCTACGCCAAGTTTCTGCGCGATTGTCCCGTCGATCCTGCAAAGGTCAACGTATCGGGCGGACATATCGCCAAGGGCCACCCGATGGGCGCAACCGGCGCGATTCTGACCTCCAGCCTGCTCGATGTCCTCAACGCGGATGATGGATGGCTGGGCATGGTCGTGTGCACCGGAGCGCAGGGCGTGGGCGCAGCAATGATTGTCGAAAGGCTGGGATGAGCAAAGAGATACTGAACCGCCTGCGGCTGCCCGTGGTGGCGGCCCCGATGTTCCTGGTCTCGGGCCCGGACATGGTCATCGCCGCCGCTCGTGCAGGGATCGTGGGTGCGTTTCCCACGCCCAATTGCCGCACCACCGAGCAGGTGGACGAATGGATGACGCGCATCGTCGCCGAAACCGCCGACGCTCCGGGGCTGTGGGCGGCGAACCTCGTCACCCATTCCTCCAACCCGCGGCTGGCGGACGATCTGGCGATGGTCGCGAAGCACAAGCCGCCGATCGTCATCACCGCGCTCGGCAGCCCCGTCCCAGCGATCGAGGTGGTGCATTCCTACGGCGGGCTGGTGCTGGCCGACGTCGTGAACGAGAAGCTGGGGCGCAAGGCCGCCGCAGCCGGGGCCGATGGACTGGTCGCGGTAGCGAGCGGGGCGGGCGGCCACACCGGCAGCCTGTCTCCCTTCGCCTTCGTCAGCGTCCTGCGCGAGTTCTTCGACGGCATCGTTTGCGTCGGCGGCGCGATTGCCGATGGAGCGGGCGTCGCGGGTGCGGTCGCGGCGGGGGCGGACCTTGTCTATGTCGGTACGCGCTTCCTCGCGGCGGAGGAAAGCATGGCGGAGCCCGATTACAAGCAGATGGTCGTCGATTCGCGCGCGGAAGACCTCGTCGTCAGCCCTGCGATCACTGGCACTGCGGCGAGCTGGCTCAAGCCCTCGCTGGTCAAGGCCGGGTACGATCTCGACGCGCTCGATAAGCCCGCCACGCGCGATTACGGCGGCGACCCGGCCAAGAAATGGCGCGACCTTTGGGCCGCAGGGCAGGGCCTGCACACCATCACCGATACCGAGCCGCTGGCCGATATCGTCGATACGCTGGAGAACGGCTGGAGCGCCGCCCGCGACAGACTTCACAACTTCGGGAGAGAGAAATGACCGACCAGGAAATCGAGGAATTCGCCGCGCATTTCGTTGACGCCGTGCAGCGCGGCGATGCCGAGGCCATGCGCGCCTGCTACGCCCGCGACGGGGTGATCTGGCACAACACCAATGGCGAACAATCGCTCGACGACAATGTGAAGACGCTCAACTGGTTCGTGGAGACGCTGCCCGACCGCAAGTACACCGTGCAGCGCCGCGAAGTGATCCCCAACGGCTTCATGCAGCAGCACATCCTGTCTGCCACGCTGCCTAATGGCGAAGCGTGGCAGATGGATGCATGCGTCGTCGTCAGCCTCGAAAACGGGAAGATCAAGCGGCTCGACGAATATCTCGACAGCGCCGCAGGTGCCAAGCTGCGCGAGTTCGGGCGCTAGGCGCCCAGCGGGGCCGTTAGGCCCGTTTCGGGAACCATGGTACGAAGCCGGAGGTGCGGCGGACATAGTCCGCGTATCCCGGCTTCGTCCGGCTCATCTTGCCTTCGATGGTCGGCGCGCCAGACCATTTCATCAGCGTCCAGGTCAGCAGCATCGGGCCGATGATGCTCCAGACGCCGGTCGAGGTCTCGGCCGCGACCAGCCAGATCCCCCACCACGCGCAGGCATCGCCGAAATAATTGGGATGGCGCGTGTAGCGCCACAGGCCACGGTCCATCACCTGGCCCTTGTTCGCCGGATCGCGCTTGAAGCGGACCAGTTGCAGGTCGCCGATCGTTTCGAACAGCACGCCGAACAGGCAGACGCATGCGCCGATAATGCCGAGAGTGCCGATCGGCGGGGCGTCGTCGACCTGGCCCAGCTGCGCGGGCAGGCAGACGATGAACAGCAGCGGGGCCTGCGTTGCGAAGACCAGCAGCGCGCTCGCCTTGGCGAAGGACCAGCCGCGCCGTTCCTGCGCCTTGCCCAGCAGCGCGACATAGCGCCGGTCGGACCCGTGATCGCGCCAGCGCCACAGCATGTAGCTGCCCAGCCGCACGCCCCACACCGCCGTCAGCGCCAGCAGCAACAGTTTGCGCTGCGGATCGCCGGTGGCGAAGATGAAGCTGGAAATCGCCATCACGACCATGCCGAAGGCCCAGAAGCTATCGACCGGCGTGACGTCCTTGGGCTTCAGGCAAATCAGCCAGAGTCCCACGAAACACGCGACGAGTATTGCAGCATTGATGGCGAGCAGCGCCCAGACCGACATTCAAATTCCCCCTATTGCGTAGTGTTTGAGATCAGACTTCGCGCACGCTGGTGGGCCGATCGTCGGCGAACAGCGCCTCGACCGCGTCGGCCCGGTTATCGAGCACCGCGCGCCGGTTGATCGTGCCCTTGTCCGAAATTTCGTGGTCATTTGCGCTCGGCGGATTCTCGAGCAGCGTGACCCGGCGGATCTTCGCCGATCCGCCCTGCTGGCCCTGGTTGAAGTCCGCCAGCTTGCCCGCAATCTCGTCGAGTGTCGCGCCCGGCTTGGGCCATGCGAGCATCGCGAGGAAGGGGCGGCCGTCATCCGCCAGCACCAGCTCGGCGACATCGTCGCTGAGCACCTTGAGCAGCTGCTCGCGCAATTGCCCGCCATAGACCCAGGTGCCGTTGGACAGCTTGAATTCCTCGGCCATCCGGCCCGCGAAGACGAGGCCCTGCGCCGGATCGTCGCGGTCGTGGAACACCACGAGGTCGCCTGTGCGGTAGTAGCCTTCCTCATCGAAGGCCGCCGCGGTCTTTTCCGGCTCGTTCAGATAGCCGATCATCAGCATGGGCCCACGGAGCCGCGCCTCGTAGCGCTCGCCCGTGGGGACCAGCTTCATCTCGACCCCGGGGCCGGGCAGGCCGATGCCGACCTTGTCGGTTTCGAAATGGATCGCGCAGCAGCCCGAAACGGTCTCGGTCATGCCGTAGCCGGTGGTCATGTGAATCCGGTGGCCGGTCGCGGCGACCGCGTGGCGCTGCAGCTTGTCGTAGACATGCTGGGGCAGGCCCGCGCCGCCGTAGAGCATCAGCCGCATCTTGGCGAAGAAGGTATCCCGCAGCGCCTCGTCCTGATCCATCGCGTCGACGAGCATGGAGTATCCGAGCGGGACATTGTTGAAATAGGGCACCGAAATGTCGCGCAGATTGTCGATGCTCGTGTCGAACAGGCCGGGCGCGGGCTTGCCGGCATCTATGTGCA
Organism: Alteriqipengyuania lutimaris; assembly: GCF_003363135.1. Taxonomy (NCBI): domain Bacteria; kingdom Pseudomonadati; phylum Pseudomonadota; class Alphaproteobacteria; order Sphingomonadales; family Erythrobacteraceae; genus Alteriqipengyuania; species Alteriqipengyuania lutimaris. The sequence continues at coordinate 1,366,859 of NZ_QRBB01000001.1, forward strand.
GCGTTCCGCCCTGGATCAGCCCTGCGCGCAGCACGCTCGCGCCTGCCGCATGGTGCCACGGCAGCCAGTCGAGCATCACGTCGTCCCATCCGGCGGCACGGCCGATCAGACCGATGCCCTGCGCGGTGTTCGCGGCCAGCGCTGTGAGCGATTGCTGGACGACCTTGGGCAGCCCAGTGGAGCCGGACGTCATCATGTATTGCGCAGCCGCTTCGGTATCGACCTGCTCGATCGCCGCAGCCACCGCGTCGGTCGGCTCGGTCGCGAAGACATCCGCGAGGCAGATGGCGCCATCGCCGAAGACGGCGGGATCGCGCGCAATGATGGTCGCCTCGCAGCCGATATCGCGCAGGGCAGCTGCATAGGCCTCGCGCGGGTCGCAATAGATCGCGGCGGGCGAGACCGAGTCGAAAACATGCCGCAGGCGTGCGTGGTCGCCGCCCGCCATGCCGTAGGCCGGGCTGATCGGGCACAGGATCGTGCCGGTCGCGAAGGCGGCGAAGCTGAGCGCGGCCACCGCGACGCTGTTTTCCGCCATGATAACGAACACGCCGCCGCGCGGCAGGTTGTCGAGCATCCATTGCGATGCGCCGTTCACCTGCCGGGCGAGATCGGCGAAGCTGGTATAGGCCCACTCGCCGCCCGCGCCTCGCTCGGCGAGAGCCTGCGTATGGCCGAGCCGACCGGCGGTTTTCAGGAACGCGCGCGCGAGATTGGCATCGATCGGCTCGAAGGGCTGGTTGCTCTTCAGGCGGATCGTGCCGTCCGCGTCTTCCTGCACATCGAGATCGACGGGCAGGAATTCGGCGTGGCGGAACGGAGCCTGGCGCCAGCTATCGGGGGAATGGGGCGCATTCATTGCGCTGGCCGCCCGACGAGTCCCTTGACCTGGTCGGACCAGCCGTCGCCCGCCTTCTGGCTGTCGATCACGCCCCGGTCGACATAGTCGCGCCAGCCGCTGATCTTGTCGCCGCGGAATTCGATGACCCCGGCGTAGGGTGCCGCGATGTCGATGCCGTCCTTCGTCGTGTATTCGTCCACCCCCTCGACGAACAGCCGGTCCCCCTCCTCGCAGTGGTGGAAGATCCGCCAGCGCACCTCGCCGATATTGGCTCCGAAAGCGTCGATGAAGGCGCGCGCTTCGGCCTTGCCGCGCGCGGGCGGAGCGATTGCGGCGGCGAAATGCCAGACGACGTCGTCGGTCATCGCGCCGAGCACAGCCTCGACGTCCTTGCGCTTCCACGAGTCGATGACGGCCTGAAACTGTTCCATTCGGGACATGCTGGGGCTCCTTGCTTTGGCGAGTAGGGGGACTGGTAGTGGGATCGAAAGCAGCGCGGCGAACGCCATCAGGTTGCGACGCGAAATCACGCCGCTTGTGCGTTTTCGACGATGAAGCTTGCGGTGGTGGTGGTCGAACCGCCAATATTGAGGGTCTGCATGCGCCGCGCGCCTTCGACCTGGTAGTCGCCCGCGGTTCCGGTCACCTGCTTGTGCGCGTCGAGCAGCATGCGCACGCCCGTGGCACCGACCGGATGGCCGAGGCCGATGAGACCGCCCGACGGGTTGATCGGCTTCGCGCCGCCGATCTCGATCGTGCCATCCTCGATCGCCTTCCAGCCTTCGCCGGGCTTGGTCAGGCCGAGGTGGTCGATCGCCATGTATTCGGTCATCGCGAAGCAATCGTGCGTTTCGAAAGCGTCGATCGCATTCAGGTCCACGCCGGCGCGTGCGCGCGCATCCATCACCGCGCGGCGCACCTGCGGGAAAACGTATTCGGCGTTCTCGCTTGCCTTGATTTTCGAGCGATAGGATATCGGTGCCGAGCGATGGCCCCAGCCGGTGATCCGCGACAACGAAGCCGGGTCTTTGCCGCGCTTGCGCGCCCACTCGGCGGCCCACTCATCCGACGCGAGGAAGACCACGGCGGCGCCATCGGTGACCTGCCCGCAATCCATCTTGCGCGTGCGGCCTTCGACGACCGGGTTCGCTTCGTCGTCGGCGGTGAAGCTCTTGTCGGTAAACTGCCACTTGCGCGTCTGAGCGTTCGGATTGCGCCGGCCATTGCCGAAATTGATTTCCGAAATCCGCATCAGGTGGCGGTAGTCGAGGCCGTAGCGCTTCTCGTATTCCTCGGAGAGATCGCTGAAGGCGCGCGGCCAGGGGAAGACGGCATCCTGCAACTCGTGCCCCTGCCAGATCGCCGCGCCCAGATTCTCCGCCGCTTCCTGCCCCGGCACGTTGCGCATCAGTTCGATGCCGAGGACGCATGCCGTGTCGTAGCGGCCCGCCTCGATCTCCGCCGCCGCGCCGAGGATGGCCATCGACCCACTTGCACAAGCGGCCTCGTGCCGCGAGGTGGGGAGCCCGTCGAGCTCGGGGTGAACCTGAGCGAAGAACCCGCCGAGCAGGCCCTGGCCCGCGAACATGTCCGCCACGAAGTTGCCGACATGGCCCGTTTCGATCTCGCCCGGTTCGATGCCGGTCGCCTCGAGCCCGTTGGCGAGGGCTTCAGCGAAGCCATCGGCGATTTCCATGCCCTCTCGCGCCCAGTTGCGCGAGAAGTCGCTTTGCCAGCCACCCAAGATCGTAACCATAACCAATCCTCTCTCCAGAGACGGGTATAGGTTCGATTATGAAAGCTGTCCACTCACATCGCGAGATAGCGCCGACAATTGCGACGGCGTGTCGACGTCGGCCAGCGTGTCGTATGCGTTTGGAGCGAGGGTCGTGCCCTGGGGAAAGGCAAGGCTGGCCGCGCCCCTGTCTCCATCGAGCGTCTGCAGCAAAGCGAACGCCGACCGCTGAAAGGCGGCGGGACTACCGGGCCTGCCGTCCTCCTGCCGCGTGAAGACCGTGCCGTCGGCCTCTGCGAGACGTTGCAGGTGGTTTGCGGTAATCAGCGGCATATCGGCCAGCGCGATCACGATCCGGTCGTGCCCCGATGCGGCCTCCACCCCTGCGGCGATCGACGTGCCAATTCCCTGTTCGGCGTGCGGATTGGTAACCTGCGTCCAGCCCGGCCGCGCAAAATGCGGGGAATTCTCGCCGGTGACGATGTAGCGATGGCGAAAGCCCGCGTTCTCCGCCGCCTTTGCGGCCCATTCCCACAGCGGCGCCCCGCGAAAATCGGCGGTCAGTTTTTCACCACCGAAGCGTCGGCTGCGACCTGCCGCGAGGAGGATGAAAGCCGTTCCGCGATCAGGCGCCGGCATGCATGCGCTCGTATTGCCCGACCACCTCTGCTAGCGCGGATAGGGCGAGGCTGGTCGGTGTCTTGCACGCGGGGATCAGGCCGACCGGACTGCGGACCCGCGCAATATCCTCCTCGGCAACGCCGCGCCCGCCGAGGGCGAGTGCGCGTGCGATCCGGGCATTCTCACCGCCTTGGGCGCCGACATAGAAGGCCTCGCTCGAAAGCGCCTGTTCGAGCAGCGGCAGCTCCCACTCGTGATCGTGGAACAGCAGCAGGGCGGCGGTCCAACAGTCGAACCTGCACTCGCTCGCCGCCTGGCCCAGCGTGAGGCGCTGCTTGTCGAAGCTGTCGAGTTCGGTTCCCATCGCCGAAGCCAGACGAACGAGCGCTTCGAGTTCGGGCCCTTCGCCGAATGCGACGATGCGCAGTGCGGGTATGTAGTGGCGCTCGGCCAACGGAGAGACGGCGGGCAGGGCAAGCCGGGCCGGTTCGCGCCGGGCCAGCGCCGCCGTCGCTTCGGCGCAGGCGCTGCGGTCGGGCATGGGATCGAGCAGGATATCGAGCCCGCCGCCGCATGGCAGGCGAAAGTCGATCTTGGGCGATCCATGACCGTAACGGACCACGCTCGGCCGCTGCAATTCGCGCATATCCGAGGCCAGCTGCGCTTCGAGGCAGCCATCCGACAGGCTGCCGATCGTGGAGCCGTCGGGAGACACCGCCAGTTGCGCGCCGAGGCGCCGCGAGAAGCTGCCGTCGATGCCGACCACGGTGCACAGGCCCACCCCGGGCTCCCCCGCAGCAGCAAGCGCGGCATGGTCCTCGCCGAGGATCGATGCTCGGTCGAGTTCGGCGAGCATCAGTCCGGCATAGCCGCGATCACGCGGTCGGGCGTCATCGGGTAGTCGAAGATGCGCGCGCCGGAGGCGTTGTAGATCGCATTGGCAATCGCCGCCGCGCCGCCGCACATGCCGAGCTCGCCGATGCCCTTGGCCTGGATCGGACTCGCGGCGGGATCGCGTTCCTCGACCATGATGACATCGAGATCGGGCACGTCGCGGTGCACGGGAACATGATATTCGGCGAGGTCGCAATTGGCCAGGTGCCCGTCGCGCGGATCGAATTCGAGCGCTTCGGTCAGCGCCACGCCGATGCTCCAGGTAATGCCGCCGAGGCACTGCGAGCGCGCGGTCTTCTGGTTCAGCACGCGCCCGAAACCGAACGCGCCGAGCATCCGGTCGACCCGCGTTTCGCCGGTGAATCGGTTCACCCGGACCTGCGCGAAGAAGGCGCCGAAGCCCGATGCAGTGAAATCGTCCTCGATATCGCCCGGTTCGTAATGGCCTTCGCGGACGAGATCCTTGCCGTCGAGCAGGCTCGTGAGGCTCTCGCCCGACGACGCCTTGCCGTCCGTCAGTTCGAGGTCGCTCTCGGCAATACCGATGCGCTCGGCCAGTTCCTCGCGGATCGCATTGCTCGCGACATAGACCGCAGAGCCGATCGAGGATGCGCCCCAGCTGCCACCCGATCCGGGGCCGCGCGGATGGCGCGTATCGCCCAGATCGACGAGCACCTTGTCGGGCGCAAGGCCCAGCATCTCGCCCGCCAGCTGCGCCATGATCGTATAGGTCCCGGTGCCGATATCGGTCATGTCGGTTTCGACCAGCGCGGTGCCGTCCGCCTTCAGCGTGACGCGCGCCTTCGCTTCGGAAATATTGTGAACGCGTGCGGCGCTGGCCATGCCTGTGCCGACCCACCACTCGCCCTCTTGCGTGTGGCGGGGCTTGCGCGGCCCATGGTCCCAGCCGAAGGCCTCGGCCCCCTGCTTCAGGCATTCCGCCAGCTTGTGCGACGAGAAGGGCAGGCCGGACTCGGGGGCTTTCTCGGGAATATTCTTCAGCCGCAATTCCACCGGATCGATCCCGGCCTTTTCCGCCAGCACATCCATCGCCGCCTCGAGCGCGGGCATGCCCACGGCCTCGCCGGGCGCGCGCACCGATCCGGCGGTCATCCGGTGGATCCGGGCGACCTCCAGCATCAGCTCGCGGTTTTCGCCGGCATAGAGGAAGTGCGAGGATTGCAGCACCGGCTCTGCGAATGACTCGCGCGGCAGGTTGGAAACCAGCGCGTGATGGCCGAAACCGGTCAGCTTGCCGTCGGCATCGGTGCACAGCCGCAGCCGCTGGGTCGTTTCCGAGCGGCGCATGATGCACTGGAACACCTGCTGGCGCGACATCACGACGCGCACCGGTCGCCCGAGCTGCCTGGCTGCAATCGCGGCGGCAACGGTTTCCTCGCTCAACCCGAGCTTCGAACCGAAACCCCCGCCGACGAAGCGGGAGACCAAGCGGATATCGTCCTCTTCCATGCCCAGCGAGTCGGCCAGTTCGCTGATATTGTAGTTGGGCATCTGCAGGGATGCGTAGACCGTCAGCTTGTCGCCATCCCACTGCGCAATGGCTGCATGAGGTTCCATCGCGGCCGAGGAATGACCCTTGGTGGTGATCGTGACGTCGACCGAATGCGCGGCCTGCGCCATCGCATGTGCCAGGTCGCCCTGCCGCACGGTTTCGTCCTCCTGCTCCTCGGGTTCGACCGCCTGGGGGTCGAGCGGAGCGTCGTCCTCTTCGCGATATTCGACCCGCAGGTGCTTGGCCGCATCGCGCGCCTGTTCGAAGCTCTCCGCGACGACCAGTGCGATCGGCTGGCCCCAGTACGACACTTGCCTGGGACCCTGCTCGGGCGCTTCGCCCGCAGTGCCCTGTGCGGCGCGGGTTGTCATCCGCGCATCGTCGATCACCGCGAGGACGCCGGGCATGGCGAGCGCCGCGTCCTTGTCGATCGCAGTCACTTCGCCGCGCGTGATCGTGGACGTCACGAGGACGCCTTCCGCGCAGCCGTCCAGCACATACTCGGCAGCATAGGGCGCCGTGCCGGTGACCTTCGCCATGCCTTCGACCCGCGGCAGCGCCGTGCCCAGCGTGCCTTGCTTCATGTCGTCGAGGCGGTTGGCCTTGTCCGGCTTGTTCTGCTTGAAATGGACGGTCATGCCGCGTCCTCCGTTGCGTGTTCGAGGACGGCGTGAAGCGTGCGCCGTGCGAGGGGGATCTTGAAATCGTTCTCGCCGTAACCGCGCGCATCTTCGAGCAGGATGTCCGCGGCCTTGTCGAACAGCTGCGTCGACGGAGCCTTGCCGATTAGAGCTTCGGACACGCGCGGATCGTGCCACGGCTTGTGCGCGATGCCGCCGAAAGCGAGGTCCGCGCGGGTGAAGAGGCCGCCTTCCATCTCGACGATGGCGGCGATGGAAACGAGCGCGAAGGCATATGACGAGCGTTCGCGGACCTTGCGATAGATCTGCGTGCCCGCGACGGGAGGCGGCAGCGTGATCCGGGTGACGAGCTCGCCCGCTTCGAGCACGTTGTCGCGCCACGGCGTATCGCCGGGCAGGCAATGGAATTCGCGGACCGGGACGCTCCGTTCGCCGCCTTCGGGCGTGGTGATGTGAACCTGTGCGTCCAGCGCGCTCAGCGCCACGGCCATATCGCCGGGGTAGGTCGCGATGCACTGGTCGCTGGTACCGAGGATGCCGTGCAGCTTCGCGATCCCGTTGATCGCGCCGCATCCGCTACCGGGCTCGCGCTTGTTGCAGGGTTGGTCGATATTGGTGAAGTAGTAGCAGCGCGTGCGCTGGCACAGGTTGCCGCCATTCGTGGCCTTGTTGCGCAACTGCTGGGTGGCCCCGGCAAGGATCGCGCGCGCCAGAACGGGATAGTCGGACCGCACGCGGGGGTGAACGGCCGTTTCGGTATTGGTCGCCAGCGCTCCGATGGACAGACCGCCGTCGTCGCTGTCTTCGATCTCGTTGAGGCCGATGCGGTTGATGTCTGCGAGCTGGCGCGGGGTCTCGACCTGCAGTTTCATCAGGTCGAGCAGGTTGGTGCCACCGGCGATGGGTGCGGTGTCCGGGTCTGCGGTGATCTGCGCTGCGTCGGTCAGCGTGCGGGCGCGGGTGTAGTCGAACGGCCTCATGCGTTTTGCTCCGCCACATCGCGAATGGCCGCGACGATATTGGCGTAGGCGCCGCAGCGGCACAGATTGCCGCTCATCCGCTCGCGAATTTCCTCGCCAGAGACCGACATCGGCCCCTCCAGCGTATCGCTGGCGTCGCTGGGCCAGCCGCTGGCGATCTCTTTCAGCATCGCGGTTGCCGAGCATATCTGGCCCGGGGTGCAGTAGCCGCACTGGTACCCGTCGTGTTCGTGGAATGCGGTCTGGAGCGCGGAGGGTGCCTCCGGCGTGCCCAGTCCCTCGATCGTCGTGACCTCGTCGCCATCGTGCATGCAGGCGAGCGTGAGGCAGCTGTTGATCCGGACCCCGTTGACGAGGACGGTGCAGGCACCGCACTGGCCGTGGTCGCAGCCCTTCTTGGTGCCGGTCAGCCCGACGTCCTGCCGCAGGAAATCGAGCAGCGAGACACGCGGGTCGTCCGGGACCGCATGCTGGTGTCCATTGACGGAAATTCGATCGGCCAAATGCGCCTCCTTTGCGCATTCAACCACTCTACCTTGGAATTGGGTCCATATTCTTTTGCGTGAGCCCCCCTGCCGCTCCTGCGACGGCAGATTGAGGGCCATGCCAGCCGGAAAGCGCCACTCGCCGGAGTGCATTGCGGCACCCCGGCGGAGCGTTTCGTCATGCAGCCGGCGTCAGGCCGCCAGCCTCTCGATGGTCTGAGCGGCGGCTTCGATCTTCTCCTCGCCATCGACACCCATGATGCCGTCGGCGGCCACGATCTCGACATCGGTGATGCCGAGGAAGCCGAGGAAGTGGCGCAGCCAGGGCGTGAGGAAGTCGATCTCGCTACCGATCGGCGTGCCACCGCTGGCGATGACGACATAGGCCTTCTTGCCGGTCAGCAGGCCTTCCGGGCCGCTTTCGGTATAGCGGAACGTGGTCCCGGCGCGCGCGACCAGATCGGCCCAAGCCTTCAGCGTGGAGGGCATGGTGAAGTTGTAGACCGGCAGGCTGAGGACCAGCGTATCGGCGGCCTGGAGTTCCTCGATCAGTGCGTCGGCGACATCTGCCAGCGCCTGCTGCTTCTCGTCACGCTCGGCGGGCGGGGTCAGGTTGGCGGCGAAGCGGTCCGCGTCGATCAGCGGCAGGTCGTTGGCGGCCAGATCGCGGGTCACGATGTTGGCGTCTGTGCCCTGGCTGATCTTTTCGACCAGCCGGTTGCCGAGCTTGCGCGAGACGGATTCGCCGCTGCGAATGCTGGCGGTGACATGCAGGATATTGGTCATGGGATGTTCCTTTCCGTGTGAGATATTCAGGCCGCGTCGACGAGGACGATTTCGCTGTCTTCGAGTGCGGTGATCCGCAGCACATCGAGATCGCTGATCGCTGCGCCGTCGCGTGCGTTGACGGTCTGCCCGTCGATCTCGACCGCGCCGGTTGCGGGCACAAGATAGGCCTTGCGGTTGGCGCCGAGCGGGTACTCGACCGTTTCCCCGGCAGGGATCGTGGCGCCCACCACCCGCGCATCGGTGCGGATCGGCAGGGCGTCGGCGTCTTCCTCGTAACCGCTGGCAAGCATCACGAACTGGCCCGCGCGGTCGCCTTTGGGGAAGGGCTTGGCCCCCCATTGCGGGGCATCGCCTTCGCTGGTCGGGATGATCCAGATCTGGAAGATCTGCGTCACCTCGTCCTCGCGGTTATATTCCGAATGGCGGATGCCGGTGCCCGCGCTCATCACCTGAACGTCGCCCGCTTCGGTGCGGCCCTTGTTGCCCAGGCTGTCCTCGTGCGTGATCGCGCCTTTGCGGACATAGGTGATGATTTCCATGTCGCGGTGCGGGTGCGGCGGGAAGCCGGTGTGCGGCTGGATCGTATCGTCGTTCCACACCCGCAGATTGCCCCAGTGGACGCGCGCGGGATCGTGGTAGTTGGCGAAAGAAAAGTGGTGCTTGGCATCGAGCCAGCCGTGGTTTTCGCCACCGAGACTATCGAAAGGACGCAGTTCGATCATTGCGGTTTTCCTTGTCTTTGGCGGACATCGGCAGGTGCCGGTTCCGCTGCGTTGGTTCCGATTTAGGCTTGCGCACCCCTGCTGCTAAGTGGGATAAGTTCGATCCCATTGTTCGAGAAAGTCGAAATGTCCGAACCCGGCTCCCCCACGCTCGACCAGCTGCAGATTTTCCTCGCAGTGGTCGAGGAGGGCAGCTTCGCCGCCGCCGGACGGCGGCTGAACCGCGCGGTGTCGGTGATCAGCTACGGTATCGGCAATCTGGAGGCGCAGCTGGGCCTCACGCTGTTCACGCGCGAGGGCACGAAGAAACCGGTGCTGACCAAGGAAGGCGAGGCGATCCTGGCCGACGCGCGCGTGGTCGCCGCCGGCCTGGCTGGACTGCGCGCGCGGGCCAGGGGCCTGCTCGAAGGGCTGGAAGCCGAAGTCAGCCTCGCGGTCGATGTCATGCTGCCTGCCGAGCGGCTGGCGAGCGTGCTGCGCGCCTTCGCCTGCCAATTTCCGACAGTGCCGCTGCGCCTGCATGTCGAGGCGCTGGGCGCGGTTGCCGCACTGGTGATCGAGGGAAGGGCAGGACTGGGCATCGCGGGACCCGTCGCCGCCGATATCGAGGGGCTCGACCGGGTGGAAGCGGGTACGGTCACGCTGGTGCCGGTCGCGGCGCCCGATCATCCGCTGGCGCGGCAGGCGAAGCTCGAGCCCGGCGCCGGGCGCGACCATATCCAGCTGGTCCTGACCGACCGTTCGCCGCTGACGCAGGGGCGCGACTTCGCGGTCCAATCGCCGCATACCTGGCGGCTGGCGGACCTCGGCGCAAAGCACGCGCTGCTGCGCGAAGGGATCGGCTGGGGCAACATGCCCCTGCCGATGATCGAGGCCGATCTGGTCGCGGGCACGCTGGTCCGGCTGGCCATGCCCGACGACACCGGCGGCGAGTTCCGCTTCTCCGCGATCTACCGCTCCGACGCGACGCCCGGCCCGGCGACCTCCTGGCTAATGGAGCGCTTCGCGGAGCCGGGCACGGTCGTTGTTGCAGCCGAGGACTGAGTGCCCTTCAGGGGGACCATCATCGGCTGCGCGGTGATCATGCCATACCGGCTGTGATCGGCCCGTGCCCGACTCTGCAGCGCGGCCTGCTCAGGAGACCGTATAGCTGCCGTCGATTCGCCGCAGGCCGCCGGTCGCACCTTCGCGCAGGGCTTCGGGCAGCAGCGCCTCGGGCATGTCCTGATAGGATACGGGGCGCAGGAAGCGTTCGATCGCCAGCGTCCCCACCGAGGTGCTGCGCCCGTCCGAGGTCGCCGGGAAGGGCCCACCGTGGACCATCGCGTGGGTCACGTCGACGCCCGTCGGCCAGCCATTGGCAATGATCCGCCCGGCGAGCTGTTCGAGCACGGGCATCAGCTTCGCCGCAGCTTCGTGGTCACCGTCGTTCATGTGCAGCGTGGTGGTCAGCTGGCCTTCCATGCCCGAGAGGACCTTGGCCACCTGGTCGAGATCGGCGCAGCGCACGATCAGCGATGCAGGGCCGAAGACCTCCTCCTGGAAATCGGGATCGGCAAGGAATGCGTCGGCGGACACGGTATAGACCTGCGCCCGCCCGCAGGTACCCGGCGCGTCCTCGCCCAGGCCGACGAGCTGCGCACCGGCGCGCTCCGAAAGGCGCTTCGCCCCCTCGGCATAGGCCGAGGAAATGCCGGTGGTCAGCATGGTCTGGCCGCCCACGTCGGGCAGCGCCTTGGCGGCGGCGGCGACGAAGGTGTCGAGCGCTTCGCTCTCGATCGCGAGCACGATGCCCGGATTGGTGCAGAACTGGCCCGCGCCCATCGAGAGCGATCCGACATAGGCTTTCGCCAGCTCCTCGGGAGCCTCGGCGAGGCGCGCGGGCAGCAGGGTGACCGGATTGACGCTGCTCATCTCGGCATAGACCGGGATCGGCACGGGGCGCGATGCGGCGTGATCCATCAGCGCAAGCCCGCCCTTGCGCGATCCGGTGAAGCCGACTGCGGCGATATGCGGGTCCTTGACCAGCGCTTCACCCAGCGCGTTTTCGGTGCCGTTGACGAGCGAGAAAACGCCTGCGGGCAGGCCTGCTTCGGCAACCGCCTCGGTGATCGCACCCGCGACCAGTTCGCTGGTGCCGGGGTGGGCGGGGTGGCCCTTGACCACGACGCAGCATCCGGCGGCAAAGGCGGAGGCGGTGTCGCCGCCCGCCACCGAGAAGGCGAGCGGGAAGTTCGACGCGCCGAACACCGCGACCGGGCCGAGCGGAATCATCCGCAGCCGCAGGTCGGGTTTGGGCGGGGTCCGCCCGGCATCGGCATGGTCGATCCGCAGCGATTGCCATGCGCCGTTCTCGACCTCGTCGGCGAACAGCCGCAACTGGCCGACCGTGCGCCCGCGCTCGCCGTTGAGGCGCGCCTCGGGCAGGCCGCTTTCCTCCATCGCGCGCTGGGTCAGCGTGTCGCCCAGGGCATCGATCTTGTCGGCTGCAAGCCGGAGGAAGGCCGCACGCTTGGCCAGCGACAATGCGCCGTACGCCCGCTGCGCCTCGGCCGCGGCGGCGCAGGCGCGCTCCACGTCTTCCTTCGTGGCGGCATGGAATTGCTCGCCGAAGGTATTTCCGCTGGCCGCTTCGCGGGCCTGGAAGGTCTCGCCGCTCTTCGTCCGCTCGCCTGCAATGAAGTTTTCGCCTGTAATGGTCATCCGCGTTTCTCCTGTTATGTGTTTCGGCTGGTAAGCCTGCGCAAAGCCATGCATTGCATGCTTGCGTTGGCCTCGGTTTCCGTCGTAGGTAGCGCTAACATAATAAGCCGGTGTTGCAACCGGAGGTCAGGGAGCGGAACTTTGGATAACGCACGCGATAGCGCCAATATGGCGCTGATCTCGGCGATCGTGGCAGTCGCGACGCTGGGGGGATTTCTTTTCGGATTCGATAGCGGGGTCATCAACGGAACGGTCGACGGGCTGCGGCTCGCGTTCGATTCGGACGAGGTGGGCACCGGATTCAATGTGGCCTCGATGCTGCTCGGCTGTGCGGTCGGTGCATTCTTCGCGGGCCGCCTTGCCGACATCATGGGGCGCAAGAAGACGCTCCTGATCGCGGCGGCGTGCTTCATCGTCAGCGCTTACGGCTCGGGCATTGCGGGCTCGTCCACCGAGTTCGTGATCTACCGCATCATCGGCGGCCTCGCGGTGGGCGCGGCCAGCGTGCTCGCCCCGGTCTACATCAGCGAAGTGACGCCCGCCAACATGCGCGGGCGCCTCTCCAGCATCCAGCAGGTAATGATCATCGTCGGCCTGACCGCCGCGTTCCTTTCCAACTACCTGTTGGCAGAATTCGCGGGATCGTCGATCCAGGAATTCTGGCTTGGCTACGAAGCCTGGCGCTGGATGTTCTGGATCGAGCTGATCCCGGCCACGATCTTCCTCGTGGCGCTGCTCTTCATTCCCGAAAGCCCACGCTATCTCGTCAGCCGCTCGCGCGAGACCGCCGCGCACGGCGTGCTCGAACGGCTGTTCGGCAAGACTTTCGCCACGCGCAAGGTCAGCGAGATCGAGGCTTCGCTCGCCAAGGACCACCGTCCGCGCCTGTCGGACCTGCGCGACAAGGTCAGCGGCAAGATCCGCCCGATCGTGTGGACCGGCATCGGCCTCGCGGTGTTCCAGCAGCTCGTCGGCATCAACGTGGTGTTCTACTACGGCGCGGTGCTGTGGCAGGCGGTCGGCTTCAGCGAGAGCGACGCGCTCAAGATCAACATCCTCAGCGGTGCGATCTCGATCGGTGCGGTCACTCTCGCGATCCTGCTGATCGATCGCCTCGGGCGCAAACCGCTGTTGCTGATCGGCTCGATCGGCATGGCGATCACGCTGAGCACCGTCGCCATCGCTTTCATGAGCGGCGAGCTCGTGGACGGGAGGCTCAACCTTTCGGACGATGCGGGGCTGACCGCGCTGATCGCGGCGAACCTTTACGTCGCGTTCTTCAACTTCAGCTGGGGCCCCGTGATGTGGGTGATGCTGGGCGAGATGTTCCCCAACCAGATCCGCGGATCGGGTCTGGCGGTCAGCGGCTTCGCGCAGTGGATCGCCAATTTCGGGATCACCATGACGTTCCCGATCATGCTCGCGGGCATCGGCCTGACCGGAGCCTACGGCTTCTACGCCGCCAGCGCCGCCGTGTCGGTCGTCTTCGTCTGGCTGCTGGTCCGCGAAACCAAGGGGATCGAACTGGAGGACATGCAGGGCTGATCCGTCTGACCGGGCGGCGGGCCATGCTTCGCCGCCCACAGATGGGGTAGGGCGATCCGGCGATGGAACAGCGCAAACCCACCAGGGTCGTCGTGCTCGGCGGCGGAACCGCCGGATGGATGAGCGCGGCCGGGATCGCCCGCCTGCTCGGCGACCGGGTCGAGGTGCAGCTGGTCGAGAGCGATGACATCGGCATCATCGGCGTCGGCGAGGCCACGCTGCCGCATATCCGCGGTTTCGTGGAGCGGCTGGGGATCGACGAGGCGGCCTTCATGAGGGCCACCCATGCGACCTACAAGCTCGGCATCGACTTCCGCGATTTCGGGCGCATCGGCGAAAGCTACATCCACCCTTTCGGCTCCTTCGGCGAAGAACTGGCGGGGGTGGGCTTCCACCACTACTGGCTCGAACTGCAGCGCCACGGCATGGCGCAGCCGCTGGGCGACTATTCGCTGTGCGTCGCCGCTGCGCTGGCCAACCGGTTCGAACCGCCCGCGCAGGACATGTCGCTGCGCTCCACCTACGGTTACGCCTACCAGTTCGACGCGACCTTGTTCGGCCCCTTCATGCGCGATTTCGGCCTGTCGATCGGCGTCACCCGGCAGGAAGGGCTGGTGACCGGCGTCGACCGCAATGCGGCGAGCGGCGATGTGACCGCGCTGCTGCTGGAGGATGGCCGCCGGATCGAGGGCGACCTGTTCGTCGACTGCTCGGGCTTCCGCTCGCTATTGCTGGGGCAGGAGCTGGGCGAGGAGTGGGAGGACTGGACGCACTGGCTCCCGTGCGACCGCGCCGCCGCCATGCCCTGCGCGCACGCGAGCGAGGACCTGCGCCCCTACACCACCGCCACTGCGATGCCTGCCGGCTGGCGCTGGCAGATCCCGCTGCAGCACCGGCTGGGCAACGGCTACGTCTTCTCCAGCGCCTTCATCGAGGAAGAGGCTGCGTGCGAGGCGATCCGCAATGCGGCCGAGGGCGATCCGCTGGCCGACCCGCGCGTGCTGCGCTTCCGCCCCGGACGGCGCAAGCGCTCGTGGAGCCACAACGTCGTCGCCGTGGGGCTGGCGAGCGGGTTTCTCGAACCGCTCGAATCCACCTCGATCTACCTCGCGCAGATGGCAATCACCTATCTGATCGAGCTGTTTCCGCAGGATGGCCGGATCGCCGATGCCGACCGCGCCGAGTTCAACCGGCTGGTCGACATGGAATACGACCGGGTGCGCGACTTCCTGATCCTCCATTACCACGCGACCACGCGCGATGATTCCGAGTTCTGGAACCACGTCCGCACTATGACGGTGCCCGACAGTCTGGCCGAGAAGATGGAGCTGTGGCGCAAGGCGGGCAGGATCGAACGCTATTCTGACGGGCTGTTCTACGACGCCAGCTGGATCGCGGTCTATGTCGGGCAGGGCTGGCTGCCCGAGCGGCACGATCCGCGCCCGGGCATGATCGACCCGCACAAGCTGAAGGTGGCGGCGGACCGGTTGCAGCAGGAAATCGGCGACGAGGTTTCGCGCATGCCCGGCCACCGCGACTATCTGCGCGGTGAGGCCGCCCGGCTCGCGGAGCCGGCATGAGCCAGCCGCGCGAACCGCTGCGCCGCATCGTCGTCGTCGGCAGCGGGCCCGTCGGCCTGCTGACCGCGATCGGCCTGCGCCGCGCGCTGCCGCAATGCGAGGTGGTGGTCGCGACGACGATCCCCGCGCCGTCCTCCTTCGCCGACTATGCGGCAACCGCGCTGCCTTTCACCAACAAGCTGCACGACCGGCTGGGGATCGACGAGGCCGCGCTGGTCCGCTCCGCCGGGGCGAGCCACCGGCTGGTCACGCGCTATATCGGCTGGAGCGGTCAGGGGACGCAGGGCATGATGCCCTATGGCGGCACCGGCGACCCGGCGCTGCAGACCCGCTTCGCGCAGGACTGGGGCGGCGGGCCGCGCAATGCGGGCGGGGAGCGCCCGGCAGGCTCGCTGGCCGAGGTGCTGGCGCAGGCAGGCCGCTTCGCCCCGCCGCCGCCCGACGAGGACACCCCGCTGGCGCAGGTCGAATATGCGCTGCGCTGGAACCCGCACGCCTATCGCGAGATGTTGATCGCCATCGCGCAGCAGCTGCGCATCGGCCGCGTTCCGGGCGACATCGCCGCGCTGGAGCCCGACGAGCGCGGCGGGCTCGCTGCGATCGCGATTGCGGGGCAGGGGCGGCTGGAGGCCGACCTGTTCGTCGATTGCAGCGGCGCGGGCGCGCTGCTCGCGTCGGCCCTGCCGGAGTTCTCGGTCGTGGACTGGGGCGACGTGCTGCCCGTCAGACGGCTGCTCGTCGCGCCGCGTGGGCAGGCGATGGTCGCGCTGGAAGACAGGGTCTCGCTGCTCGAGCAGGGCTGGCTGTGCGAATTCGCCGGCCGCGACGGATTGCAGACCACGCTCGCGGTGGGCGAAGGCGTGCCGGACGATGCCGCGATCGCGGCGCTGGGCCAGAGACCGGCGGCGGTCATTCCCGTCGTGCCCGCCCGCATAGCGAAGGCGTGGCAGGGCAATGTGATCGCCATCGGCGATGCGACCGCGCAGTTCGAACCGCTCGGCTTCCTCAACCTCGATCTCGCGCATCGCCAGATCGACCTCCTGCTGGAAATGCTGCCGGGTCGCGACATCCTCGCGCTCGAACGCGCCGAATTCAATCGCCGTGCCGGGCTGATGCTGGACGGCGTGCGCGATACGCTGGCCCTGCATTACGCCGCGCCGCGCGCCCGCGATGTCTTCGGGCAAACCGCCATGCCGGCCAGCGTCGAGACCGCGCTCGACCAGTTCACTCGGCGTGGGCGCCTCCCCTTCCAGGAGGAATCGGCGCTGCTGCGGCAGGAGACGACCGCGCTGCTCGAAGCGCTCGGGCACCAACGCGGACTTGCCCCGCAGCATCTCGACACCGACCCGCAGCAGGTCGAGGCCGCGCAGGCCGCGTTCGACGACCGCGCGCGCGCCGCGCTCGCCTTCGCGCCGCCTTACGCGCAGTGGATGGAATCGGTCACCCGCGCGGCTGCAATGCCGAGCGTATGAGGCCGCGGATCCGGTCGAACAGGCCGGGGCTGGGCGGACCGAGCACGCCCTTCGCATGGTCCGGCAGGTGCGCGCCCGCCGCGCCGCTTTCGTCGAACACGTAGTAGTCGAGCAGGCCGCGCCACGCCGCGCGCTGTTCGGGCGGGAGGTGACGAAGCGCGAGGATCGCATGCAGCAGCGCGTCGTAGGGGCTGCCGATCCCCTGCGGCTGGCCCTGCGTCCACCAGTAGTTGACGAGGATGCTGACCGGCGAAAGCGAGCGCACGCCGTGCCACCAGCCATAGGGAATGTAGATCGCGTCCCCGGGATCGAGCGTCGCCTCGCACGCATGCTCCATCGCGTCGGCGAAGCGCGGAAAGGCGGCGAGGTCCGGATCGTCGATGTCGACCATGCTCACCGGCGTACCCGCCGGGGTCAGTTCGAAGGGACCGGGATAGAGATTGCCGGTCTGATCGGGCGGGAACAGCGTGAAGCGGCGCTGCCCCGCGACGCACACGGCGATGTTCTCCTTGATGTCGAAATGGGGCGCGACGACGATGCGGTTGCCGATCCAGATGCGCGGTTCGACCCCGGGCAGAAGGTCCAGCCGGTTGTCGCGCGCGAAAGCGGGTAGCAGCTCGGGAACGGGTTCGGACTGGACCGCCATGGCGGGCGCATCGGGCAGCGTGCCCGCCCGCAGCAGGTCCTCCAGAAAGGCCTGCAGGTGCCCCTGGCCTTTCGCGAAATTGAGGCCGGTAAGGTCGGGCTTGTAGAAGAAACGCCCCTGTTCAGAAGGCGGCGCGGCGATCGCGACCACGGGCCGCGTGACCCCGCCCTCGACAATATAGCGCACGATCGCCGCGTCGCTTTCGCGCGCGGCGGCGACGGCGGGCCAGTCGCTGGCGAGGCCGCGCATCACCACGGGGCGGCATGCGGCGCGAATGTCGGCAAGGGCGCCGGGCGTGATGGCGCCTTCGCGCTCTTCGATCGGACGCTCTTCGGCCGGAAGGGGGCTGGCGATCATGCGGTCAGGCGTTCGGACGCGGGAATCGCGCTGCCCTGTTCGGCGAGGAAGCGATCCTGCGTCGGCATCTGCGCGACGGTGGAGGCGATCACCTCGCGGATATGGGCAAGCCGCTTGCGGGTCTCTTCGGCACCGATCGTCATGGCGAGTGGGTGGAACCGCGCCGGCTCAACGCCCTGGCCGACCATCACCGCCAGCCAGCTCGGCTCGGTGAAGAACTCGTTGTTCTCGCGAAAAATGCGGCCCGAGCTTTCGAACATCTCGAGCTTGTGCGCCAGCCCGTCGGGCGGGTCGACGGCCCGGCACGCGCGCCACAGCTCCCCTTCGCGTTCGGTCTTCAGGTAATGCAGCACCAGCATGTCGCGGATATCGACCATGTCGCGCACGCTGTCCGCATTGAAACGGCGGATCTCCGCCTGGCCGAAGCTCGAATCGGGAAACAGCGCCATCAGCCGCGCGATCGATGCCTGGACGATCTGGATCGAGGTCGATTCGAGCGGTTCGAGAAATCCCGCGGCGAGACCCAGCGCGACGACGTTCTTTTCCCACGGTCGCTCGCGCAGGCCCGCCGCGAAGCGCAGCCGGTTGGGCTCGGCCAGCGGCTTGCCGTCGAGATTGGCGAGCAGCAGGTCGAGCGCCGCCTCGTCGTCCATGTGCGCGGAGGAATAGACCAGCCCGTTGCCGATCCGGTGCTGCAACGGGATGCGCCACTGCCAGCCCGCTTCGCGCGCGGTGGCCCGCGTCAGCGGCTGGCTGTCTCCGCCCAGTTCGCAGGGAATCGCCACCGCGCGGTCGCAGGGGAGCCACCCGGTCCAGTCGATGAAGGGCACGCCGAGCGTCTGCCCCAGCAGGAGCGAACGGAAGCCCGAGCAGTCGATGAACAGCTCGCCCCCGATCTCGCGCCCGTCCTCCATTCGCACGGCGGTCACGAAGCCGCTATCCGCGTCCTGCAGCACGTCGACGATCCGGCCTTCGTGCCGGACCACGCCCTGCCGCTCGGCCCGTGCGCGCAGGTAGCGGGCATAGCGGGTCGCATCGAACTGGAAGGCGTAGGCGAGCTTGGACAGCGGCGACTTGGGATTGTCGAGCTGCGGCGGGAAGTACCGGCCCGCCTTTCCCGCCATCGCGCCGATCGAATATTCGTCGAGCGGCGCGGGATCGTCCGCCGCCCGGCCGTGCAGCCAGAAATGGTGGAATTCGATCCCGAGCATGTCGAGCCCGTAGGACCCGAAGGGGTGGACGTAGGAATGGCCCGGCCGCAGCCAGTCGACGAACTCGATGCCCAGCTTGTAGGTCGCGTGCGTCTCGCGCACGAATTCCGCTTCGTCGATGCCGAGCAGGGTGTTGAAGGACCGGATCTGCGGCACGGTCGCCTCGCCGACCCCGACGGTGCCGATGGCCTCGCTTTCGACAAGTTCGATCGAGAGACCGGGGAATTGCCCCATCACCCTCGAAATGCCGGCCGCGGCCATCCACCCTGCCGTGCCACCCCCGACGATGACGATCTTGCGGATGGGCTGTGCGGTCACACGCGCGCTCCGTGCGCGCGCAGCGGGGCCTGGCCTTCCGCGGGCGCGGATGCGTGCCAGGCGCCGGCCTGGCGCATGAAGGCCTCCTGCGACGGCAGGCGTTCGGCGACGCTGCGATAATTCTCGCGCAATTGCGCCATGGCCGATGCGATCTTGGTCTCGTCCAGCGTGTCCGCGATCGCGTCGTAGGTTCGGGGTTCGATATTCTGCCCCATCAGCACCGCGATCCAGCTGGGCTGCGCGAACAGCTCCGCATTCTCGCGGAACACGCGGGCGTGGAGGCGCCACAGGTCCATCTTGCGGGCGAGGCTGGCGGGCACCTCCATATCGCGCACGTAGCGCCAGAACTCGGTATCGTCGCGCTGCGTCGCCTTGTAGTGCAGGATGATGAAATCGCGCACGTCCTCGTAAAGCTCGCGCATCCCGCGATTATACTCGTCGCGCTCGAGCGGGCTGATCGGCGTGTCGGGGAAGAGTGCGAAAAGGCGCGCGATGCCGTTCTGGATCAGGTGGATGCTGGTCGATTCGAGCGGCTCGATGAAGCCCGACGACAGCCCCAGCGCGACCACATTGTGGTTCCACGCCTTCTTGCGCATGCCGGTGAGGAATCTGAGCGTGCGGGGCTCTGCCAGCGGTTCGCCCTCGACAGACCCGAGTAGGATCGCGCGCGCCTCGTCCTCGTCCATGAAGCGGCTTGAGAAGACGTGGCCGTTGCCCATGCGATGCTGCAGCGGAATGCGCCATTGCCATCCGGCACCATGGGCGGTGGCCCGGGTGAAGGGATCGGGCGAGGTCGTATGCGTCGTCGGCAGCGCGATGGCCCGGTCCATCGGCAGCCAGTGGCTCCAGTCCTCGTAACCGGTTTCCAGCTCCTCCTCGATCAGCAGGCCCCTGAAGCCCGAGCAGTCGATGAACAGGTCGCCTTCGATCCGCTCGCCGTTCTCCAGCTCGATCGACAGCACGTCGCCGCTTTCCGCATCGCGGTGGGCGGCGGTGATCCGCCCTTCGTGCCGGATCACACCCTGGCGCTCGGCCATCTTGCGAAGATAGGCGGCATAGAGACCGGCATCGAAGTGGAACGCATAGGCGATTTCGGAAACGACGCTTTTCGCCGCTGCCGAGGGCCGTCCGAAGGCGCCGCGCGCGGCCGCCATCGTGCTCATCGAATAGTCGCCGATACCCCCCAGGTCCGGGTTCGCGAGCGCCTTCTGGCGCAGATAGAGCTGGTGGAACTGGATTCCGTGGAAATCGTGGCCGTACTCGCCGAAGGGGTGGAAATAGCGGTCGCCCCGCTGGCCCCAGTTGACGAATTCGATCCCCAGTTTGAACGTGCCGCGCGTTTCGCGCAGGAATTCGTTCTCCTCGATCCCCAGCATCGCATTGAAGTTCCGGATCGGGGGGATGGTTGCTTCGCCGACCCCCACCGTGCCGATCGCATCCGATTCGACCAGCACGATCGACCGGCGACCATCGTCGAAAAATCGCGACATGGCCGCTGCGGCCATCCATCCTGCGGTGCCTCCGCCGACGATGACCACCCGCGCGACCCTGTTCGCGGTAACGATACCACCACGCTCAGCCATCTCTCCCGCTCCACTGTTTCGTGTTTGCAACACATCTGAAACTAATCGTGCCGGGGCGTATTGCATAGGCCGGAATCTGCCGATACGATCCGGGCCTAGAAAAAACAAAAGACGCGTACCAATTTGTGGTAGCGCTAACATGGGGGAGTTGGCCAGGATGGCTATGATGCTTAAGGGCAGAATGAATGACCGTGGCTTCGGCGGTTTCCGGACATTGTTGCGAGTGGGCGTATCCTCGGTTGCGCTGGGTGGTTTCGTAACCGGCGGGGCCGCGCTGGCCCAGGACCGGCCGCAGACGACCGATACCGAGCAGGCGGGCGAGCCCGAGCAGGGCGCAGAGCCCACCCAGGTCGAAGAGAACCTGATCGTCGTCAGCGGGATTCGCCAGTCGCTGGCCAATTCGCAGGACATCAAGCGCGATGCCGATACGGTCGTCGACGCGATCACCGCCGAAGATATCGGCGCGCTGCCGGACCGGTCGGTGACCGAGGCGCTGCAGCGCGTCCCCGGCATCGCGATCAACCGCTTCGCCGGTTCGAACGACCCCGATCACTTCTCCGTCGAAGGATCGGGCGTCACGGTGCGCGGCCTCAACTTCGTGCGCTCCGAATTCAACGGCCGCACCGCCTTTGCCGCCGGTGTCGGCGGGCAGGCGCTCAACTTCGCGGACGTGTCGCCCGAACTGCTCGGTTCGGTCATCATCAGCAAGAACGCGACCGCCGAACAGATCGAAGGTGGCCTTGCGGGCACCGTCAACCTCAACACGCGCAAGCCCTTCGACAAGAGCGGCTTCCGTTTGGGCTTCAGCGCAGAGGCGAACTACGGCGACTTCCGCAAGGAATGGACCCCGACCGGTTCGCTGCTCGTCAGCAACACCTGGGATACCGAGATCGGCCGGTTCGGCGTGCTCGCCAGCGGGTCCTATTCGCGCATCAAGAGCCGCGCCGACGGCCTGCAGATCGCCAACTACCAGACGCGCGACGGGCAGCGCGTGCTCGCGGCGAACGCCGACAACCTCTTCGTCTGCCGCAACCCGCTGCCCTCGCAGAGCGACCAGCAGACGCTGCCGCCCGGTGGCGCGGCCTGCGGCAACTTCGGCACGCCGGGTGCGGACGGTTTCGCGGACTACGCCGATTACCGCGTCGCCCCGGTGGGCGGCCAGTTCCGCACGCAGGAATTCGATCGCCAGCGCGATGCCTTCGCGTTTTCCGGCCAGTTCGAGAGCATCGACGGCCGCACGCTGATCACCGCGGAATACATCCGTTCGCACTCGACGAACGAATGGGGTGAATACACCTACGAAACCGCGCCGGATCTCGGCGAATATTCGACCTATCCGCTCGGCTGCCAGCAGAACGCCAATGGTCCGCGGCAGACCGACAACCAGGGTACGTTCAATCCCGACGACGAGCAGCCGCCGCGCGCGCAATGCCCGGTCGGCGGGTTCGAGGACTGGCTCTATGATGAGAACGGCCTGTTCCAGTCGGGCTATATCGTCGATGCGTCGAACGGCTGGCGCGGTGCGGTCAACAACTACGATCCCACGCTGGGCACGGGCGGTTCGCCCTATGTGCCCGTGGGCGGCTCGCAGTATTCGCTCGCCCGGCGCCAGGTGAAGGACGAGGTCACCAACGAGGACTACAGCATCAACCTGCGGTCGGAACTGACCGACAAGCTGACGCTGAGCATGGATGCGCAATATGCGACGTCGAAGAAGGAAAACCTCGACTTCAGCGTCTTCGGTTCGACCTTTGCCGATTCCGAACTCGACCTGACGGGCGATCTGCCGGTCGTCGTTCCGCATGCACCGCAGTTCCTCGGCTATACGTGGTCGGCCCCGAGCCCCGAGCTCGAGGCTGCCGCAGCCGACGATGCGACCTATTTCGGCGACCCGCGCTTCCAGTTCTGGCGCGCCGCAATGGACCACGCCGAGCTGAGCACGGGTGACCAGTTCGCGCTGCGCGCGGACCTCGACTACGAATTCGAGCCGGACTCGTTCATTCGCCGGGCCAAGGTCGGGGCCCGTTTCCAGGGCCGCGACCAGGAAGTTCGCTACTCGACCTATAACTGGGGCATGCTCAGCGAAGTCTGGAGCGGCAGCCGTCCGATCAACTTCGCCGACACGCCGGCGGATCAGATGACCCGCTACGACTTCCCCAACTTCTTCCGCGGCGAGGTGCCCGGGGCGCCGGGGGCGTTCTACTACGGTGGCGACCTGATCGGCGACTACGACGGGACGGTCGACTTCCTGCGTTCGGTCCAGGCGCTGACCACGCAGGCGGGCGGTTCGCCCACCTGGAACCCGCTTGCGGAACGTGGCGGGGCGACGCCGGACGGTTACCTGCCGACCGAAATCCAGACCGTCGATCAGGACGATTACGCGGTCTACGGGATGCTCACCTTCGGCAGCGACACGCTGCTGGGCGACGTGCGCTTCTCGGGCAATATCGGCCTGCGCTACGTCAACACGTCGCTGGTGTCGCGCGGTGCGCGCGGTCCGGGATCGCGTGCCGACCTCAACATCGCCGATCCGTTCTCGGTGCGTTGTGCCGAACGCGAGGTCGCGGACGGGCCCAACGCCGGCCAGACCGTGCGTCCGGGCGGCATCTGCCTGCGCGGCGAAGCGGCCTACAACGCGCTGCAGGAATTCGTGGACGGCAGTTTCAACTACACCCAGGTCCGCAACGATTACGACTTCCTGTTGCCCAGCCTAAACCTGAAGTTCGGCCTTACCGACGATCTGATCCTGCGCTTCGCGGCGTCGAAGGTCATCACGCCGCCCGACAACGGCCTGATCCGCAACTACTTCACCGCCTCGCTCACGCCGGAAGGCACCTTCACCGGGACGGCGGGCAATCCGTTGCTCAGTCCTGCGTCGGCCAAGCAGTTCGACGTCAGTCTCGAATGGTACTTCGCCGCGGTCGGTTCGCTGACCCTCAACGGTTTCTACAAGGAAATCGACGACTTCTTCTATCAGGAGATTCGCGAGGACACGATCACCAACGCATCGGGCGATACCCGGGACGTCACGGTGCGCGGCCCCGCGAACTTCGATGGAACGGGCAAGGTCAAGGGCTTCGAAGTCGCCTACCAGCAGACGTTCGATTTCCTTCCCGCGCCGCTCGACGGGTTCGGGGTGCAGGCGAACTACACCTATATCGACAGCGAGGGCCTGCCCAACAGCTTCCTCAATGCAGGGGCCGTTCCGGAGGATTCGCCGATCCCGCCTTCGGGCAACCTGCCGCTGGAGCAGCTGTCCAAGCACAACTACAACATCGCCGGGTTCTACGAGAAGGGACCGATCTCGCTGCGTGCGGCCTATAACTGGCGTTCGCGCTTCCTGCTGACCGCGGCGGACGTGATCTTCCCGTACTACTCGATCTTCAACGAGCCGACCGGCCAGCTCGATGCTTCGGTGTTCTTCAACCTCAGCGACAGCATCAAGGTGGGTGTGCAGGGCGTGAACCTCCTCAACGAGGTGACGAAGACGACGCAGGCCTATGCGGGCGATCCGGACGCGCTGGCGCCGCGGTCCTACTTCATGAACGACCGCCGGTTCTCGTTCATCGTTCGCGGCAACTTCTAGGGCCGCGACGCCACGGGGGAAGGGGCCGTCACGCTGGAAGGCGTGGCGGCCCCTTTTGGTTTAAGTGCTGCGCTGAGGGGGCAATGCTTGCCGGGGCTGCACCTCATCCAACAGAACATGCGTCGGCCCGGACTTGATCCGGGCCCGGTGCTTCTTCCTTCCGCAAGTTCTCAAAAATAAGCACCGGCCCCAGTGGTTAACCCTGGGGTGACGCGGACCTTGCGCGGGGCTTCTGGCAATCTGCGCCAGACCCGCATTCGCAAGCTCGCCACATACGAAAAGACCCGCCCCGAATGGTCGGGACGGGCCTGCTTGTATCGAGCCTCGCGGCTGGTGCGCTACTCCGCGTTCAAGCGTTCTTCAGCGCGTCCGCAATCGCGAAGCGCAGCGGCTTCGGGCTGTAGTCGGAGGCGTAGGGCGTGCCGCGCACTTCCATGCCGTCTTCGCGCATCGCAGGGTCGAAATACTGCAGCCAGTTGAACTTGTCGACCATGCCCCAGGCGAGGATATCGTCCAGATGCGCGTCGTATTCGAGCATCAGGTCGAAATAGCGGCGCGCGAAATCGGCCACCTTGGCATCGCGCGTGGCGATATTGCCGGGCAGCGCCTTGTCCTTCACGTCGAACTCCGTGATCAGCAGGCGGTATCCCATGCCGGTCACCTCGTCGAGGAAGGCGCGCCATTCGCGTTCGGCATAGGGGCCGACGCCGGTCGCCGGGTCGATCTCGAACATCTCGATATGCGACTGGATGCCCAGCGCATCGACCGGCGTGCCGCGCTTGCGGAACCCTTCGAGCAGGCGGAGCACGTCTGGCACGTGCTTGTTGCCGGTGATGTGCGCGGGCTCCCAGCTCATGTAGTCGTTGTAGACCAGCTGGCCTTGCGGGAGCTGTTCGCGCGCGGTGTGGAAGGCGAGGTCGAGCACCGCCTCCGGGCTGCCCATTGCGCGGCTGAGGCTCGTCTCGATCGGCATGTTGCGATCGTGGTCGATCGCCTCGTTGACGACGTCGTAGCTGGTGATCTGGCCGCGATACCGGTCCGTTACCCGGCGGATATGGGTCGTGAGCAGGCGCTCTGCCTCCTGCACCGGGTTGGCGCCGAAATCGTAGGTGTTGAGCCAGTCGGGGAACCACTGAGGGCGATGCCACAGCAGCGTATGCCCGCGCAGCGCCAGCCCCTTGGCCTGCGCGTAGGCGGCGATCTGGTCCATCCGGGTGAAGTCGAATGTCTCGGGGCCGGGGCGCACGGTCTGCCACTTCATCTCGTTCTCGGGCACAACCATGCCGCATTCGGCCTCGACCAGCGCGGTGTAGCGCGGGTTCTGGACCGATCCGGTATCGGTGCGCCCCGGGGTCGAGGAAATCGCGGTCCCGAAATGGCGGCCGCCCCGCTGTGCAAGCGCGTCGAGGCTTGCGTCGGCCGCGGGTGCCATCGGCACGGGAGCGGACGCCGCGCCGCCCAGCCCCTGCGCCGCGCATCCCGCAAGGGGTAGGGCCGCCATCCCGGCGAGGACGCCCCGCCGGCTGGTCTCGATACTTTCGATACTCATACGATCTCCACTTCGACAGCGCGAAGCGATGCGCTGCTGTTGCCGACCGACACGGTGACCGGGCCCGGCTCGTTGACTTCCTCCATCGCGCGATTCCAGATCGCGAGACGTCGCGGTTCGATTTCGAAGCGCACGGTCCGCGCCTCGCCCGGGGCCAGCGTGACCCGCTCGAACCCCTTGAGTTCGAGCACGGGCTGCGTGACCGACGCGTTGGTACGCGTGATATACAGCTGTACGACCTCGTCCCCCGCCTGTTCACCCGTGTTGCGCACGTCGACCTCCACCACCAGCGGCTCGTCGGCGCGGAAGCGGCGCTTGGCGGGGCGGGGTTCGGAGATGGCAAACGTCGTGTAGCTGAGCCCGTGGCCGAAGGGGAACAGCGGAGTCGCCTCGTCGAACAGGTAGCCGCGCAGGGCGCTCGGCTTATGATTGTAATAGAGCGGCACCTGGCCCTCGTTGCGCGCGACCGAGACCGGCAGCTTGGCCCCCGGATTGATACGCCCCAGCAGCGCCTCGGCAATCGCAGTGCCGCCTTCCTGCCCCGCGTACCAGCATTCGAGGAGCGCATCCGCCTTCTCGGCCACGTTGGGCCAGCTCGGCGGGCGACCGTTGATCGCGCACACGACCAGCGGCTTGCCCAGCGCGGCGAGCGCATCGACCAGTTCGTTCTGCTCGCCGACGATATCGATCTCGGTCCGGTCGCCGAGGTGGTTCTTGGCGAAGCCTTCGCGGCTGGTCTGCTCGGTATCGCCGATGGCGAGGATAATCGTATCGGCGCCCTTCGCCACCTCGACCGCCTCGGCGATCAGGCGCAGGTTCTCGGCGCGGTCGGCGAGTTCGATGATGTCCTGCGAGCGATCCTCGCTGGTGGTGATAAACACGCCCTGCGCGGTGACGAAGTCGGCATCGGGCGCGATCGCGCGCAGGCCTTCGATCAGGCTGACGGTCTGCTTCGGCACGCTCGAATAGCCGCCGAGGCGCGCGATGGCGTGGTTGGGGCCGATAACGGCGACGCGGCCCATCGTGGCCGGTCTCAGCGGCAGCGTATTGTCGCGGTTGGTCAGCAGGCACAGGCCCTTGCGCGCCGCCTCAAGCGCCAGCGCGCGTGCCTCGGCATTGCCGGTAATGCGCTGCGCCAGCGCGGCGTCGCCATAGGGGTTCTCGAACAGGCCGGCGCGGAACTTGATCGCGAGCATCCGCGCGCAGGCGGTGTCGACCAGCTCGACCGGGATGCGCCCGGCCTCGACTGCGTCCTGCAGGGTCGCGTAGGCCATGCCGTCGGGCAGCTCGCTGTCGACGCCCGCCAGCAGCGCCTGATGCGCAGCATCTTCGAGGTCGGTCGCGACATGGTGGAGCGTCGCGAGTTCGTTGACGCCGCCGTAATCGCTCACGATCACGCCGTCGAAACCCCATTCGCGGCGCAGAACCTGGCCCAGCAGCCATGTGTTCGCGTGGCTGGGGATGCCGTCGATCTCGTTATAGCTCGGCATCACCGCACCGATGCTCGTGCGGCGAACCACTTCGCGGAAGGGCGGGAAGAAGTTCTCGCGCAGCTCGCGCTCGGAGAGCTGGGCGGGGGAGACGTTGTTGCCCGCCTCGGGCTGGCCGTGCCCGGTCATGTGCTTGAGGGTGGCGAACACCTTGCCCTCGCGCAGTTTGTCGAACTTGCCTGGCCCCTGAAGGCCCTCGACCGCCGCAACGCCCATCTCCGCACACAGGTACGGGTCTTCGCCCCAGGTTTCCTCGATGCGGCCCCAGCGCGGATCGCGCACGATGTCGACCACCGGGCTGAGCACCAGCGGCACGCCGCGTGCGCGGACCTCGCGCGCCGTCACCGACTGGACGCGGCGCATCAGGTCGGTGTCGAAGCTGCCCGCGAGCGCGATCGCCTGCGGGAACATCGTGGCTTCGGTGGCCATGTAGCCGTGGAGCGATTCCTCGTGAAGCAGCACGGGGATGCCCAGCCGCGTGTCCTCCACCGCCCAGCGCTGGAGCGCGTTGATGAATTCGACCGTCTGCTCCGGCGTGCGCCAGCGCGCAGCGGTGCCGCCCGCCGCGCCCGAGATGCCGGGCACGCCGCGCTTGTCGCTGGGGCGGGTGACGTGGCCAATCCCTTCGGGGAAGGCCGCGCTGGCCTTGGCGGCATCGAAGGCGAGCCCGTCGATCATGTCCGCCTTGTCCGCCCACGCGGTGCGGATCTGCGCGATCTTTTCCGCCAGCGTCATGCGCGCCATCAGGTCCGCCACGCGCGCCGTGATCGGCGCGCGCGCATCCCTGTAGAGCGCACCGCCCTGCGCGAGCGCCGCGGGTGCCTGCGCAATCGCGAGCGCGGTCAGGCTGCTTTTCGCGAGCAGCCCGATCGCGCCGCGCCGTGTCATCCCCCCCAAGCGGCTCACGGCGTGACCGTCAGCGTCACGGACTGGAGGTCTTCGGAGTTCGGGCCGACCATGATGGTGAACTCGCCCGGTTCGATGACCCGCTCCATCTCGCGGTTCCACATCATCAGCGAACGCGGTTCGATGGTGATAGAGACGGTGCGGCTCTCGCCCGGCTGCAGGGTGACACGCTCAAAGCCCGCGAGCTCCTTCACCGGCCGGGTGACCGAGCTGATCTCGTCGCGCAGGTAGACCTGCACGACCTCGTCGCCCGCCATCTCGCCGGTGTTGGTGACCGTGGTGGCCACGGTGACCGGCTGCCCCACCGCGATGTTCGCGGAGGAGAGCACGGGCGCACTCATGGTGAAGTCGGTATAGCTGAGCCCGTAGCCGAACGGGTAGAGCGGGGTCACCTCGTCGAACAGATACCCGCGCCGCGCGCTCGGCTTGTAGTTGTAGAAGTTGGGCACCTGGCCGACATTGCGCGCGGTCGTGACCGGCATCTTGCCGCCCGGATTGACCCGCCCGAACAGCGCATCGGCAATCGCGGTGCCCTGCTGTTCGCCCGCGTACCAGGTTTCGAGGATCGCATCGGCTTCCTCGGCCACAGTGGGATAGCTCGGCGGGCGACCGTTCACGAGCACCGCGACGATCGGCTTGCCCAGTTCCCTGAGAGCCGCGAACAGTTCGTTCTGCTCGCCCACCAGGTCGAGGCTGGTGCGGTCGCCGAGATGTTCGGGCGCCCAGCCTTCGCGGCTGGTCTTCTCGGTATCGCCGATGAACAGCAGGATCGTGTCGGCATCGCGCGCGACCTCGACCGCTTCGGCGATCCGGCGGCGGTTTTCTTCCGGGTCGCCGAGTTCGACCTCGTCCTCCCACCAGTCGTCGTCGCCCTTGGTGATCTCCACGCCCAGCGAGTGAACGATGTTCGCCCGGTCGCCGACCAGCGCGCGAATGCCTTCCAGCGGAGTCACGCTGGCGCGCGGTTCGCCATAATAGCCGCCCAGCCGAGCGACGTCGGCATTGGGGCCGATCACCGCGATGGTCGGCTTCGCGCCGCCTTCGGGCAGGTCGAGCGGCAGGACGCCGTCGTTCTTGAGCAGGACGAGCGACTTCTCCGCCGCCTTGCGGGCGAGAGCCACACCCTCGGGCCCGTTGGAGGTCAGCGCGGTTTCGAGGTCGGGCCATGGATCGTCGAACAGCCCGGCGTTGAACTTCATGGTCAGGAAGCGACGCACGGCAGTGTCGAGCGCCTCCATCGAGACCTTGCCTTCGGCCACGCTCGCGGCGAGGTTTTCGAACCCGTCGCCTTCGGGCAGGTCGACATCGACGCCCGAATTGATCGCGAGCTCACCGGCGGCCTTGTAGTCGGGCACGATCTTGTGCAGCCGCGCCATGTCCTCGATCGCGTAGTAATCCGAAACCACCGCACCGCGGAAACCCCATTCGCCGCGCAGCACGTCGTTGAGCAGCCAGCTGTTGGAGTGCGAGGGGATGCCGTCGATCTCGTTATAGCTCGCCATCACCGCTTCGATCGGCGTGCGGGTGACGACCTGCTCGAAGGGCGGGAAGAACTGCTCGCGCAGCGTGCGTTCGCTGATCTGCGCCGGACCGACATTGGTGCCGCTTTCGGGCTGGCCGTGGCCGGTCATGTGCTTGAGCGTGGCCATCACCTGACCATCCGGCAGCGCGAGGTCGGTGCCCGGGCCGCTCAGTCCCTCGACCGAAGCAACGCCCATTTCGCCGACGAGGAACGGATCTTCGCCGAAGGTTTCCTCGATCCGCCCCCAGCGCGGATCGCGAGCGACGTCCACGACCGGAGAGAGAACCAGATGGACGCCGCGCGCGCGCACTTCGCCCGCAATCAGGTCGTTGATCTCGCGCACCAGATCTGGGTCCCAGGTGCTGGCGAGGCCGATCGATTGCGGGAAGGCGGTCGCATCCTTGGCCGCGAAACCGTGGAGCGATTCCTCGTGGAACAGCACTGGAATGCCCAGCCGCGTTTCCTCCATCGCCCATTTCTGCGCGTCGAGAACGTACTGGATGCTATCCTCGATGCTGCGGCGGGGCACTTCGCGCGGGGAAGTAGGGCCGAGCCTGTCGGAGGGGCGGGCGATCTGGCCGATCCCGTCGGGATAGACCTGGCTCGCCTTGGCCGGATCGAACACGTCGTCCTCGCCCTGGATCGCCGCCTTGCTGTTCCAGACGGTGATGATCTGGGCGACCTTCTCGTCCAGGGTCATGCGGGCCAGCAGGTCCTCGACCCGCTGTTCCACGGGCAGCGACGCATCCCAGTAGGGCGCATCGGCCATCGGTTTTTCGACCGCGACTTCCTGTGCGAGAAGCGGGGCTGTAACGGGTCCGGTAAGCGCCATCAGGGCAGCGCCCGCGGCAAGGCTGGCACGCAGCATAATACGCATTGTCAGTCTCTCTCCCTCGGCCGCCTCGCTTGACTGGGCAGCCCTATGTGGTAGCGCTACCATGATGAGGGTGCGAGAGGTTGTCAACCGGGTTGCGGCGGGGGCCGCGATACTGCTTTTGGCGGTAACAGCGGCCACGCCCGCGTCTGCCGAGGACGGCTACGACCTTTGGCTGCGCTATGCCCCGCTGGAGGGCGAGGCGGCGGTTTATTTGCAGCGCGGTTTCGCCGTCGAAGCCGAGATGACGCCAACGGTGGAAGTGGCGGCGGATGAGCTGGCTGTCGCGCTTGGCAAGATGGCAGGCTCATCCGATCGAAAGCTTCCGGCGCATCCGCGCATCGTCATAGGCACGCGCGATCGCCTTTCGCCCGCCTATAGCGACGTGACCTCGCGACTGGAGGGACTGGCGGCGAACGCTTTTATCATCGGCCAGAGCACTGATGGCAGAATCGTTGTCGCAAGCGATGACGACCTCGGGCTGCTTTATGGCGTGTTCGCGCTCACCCGCCACCTCGCGGTTCATGGAAATCTGGATGATGTGGATCAAGCATCGGCCCCCGCCATGCCGCTGCGGCTGCTCAACCACTGGGACAATCCCGACGGCCATGTCGAGCGCGGCTATGCCGGGCGCTCGATCTTCGACTGGTGGCACCTGCCCGAGAAACTCGATCCGCGGATGATCGACTATGCCCGCGCCAATGCCTCGATCGGGATCAACGGCGCGGTCGTGAATAACGTCAACGCGCGCGGCTTCATGCTCGAGCCGCGCTATATCGCGAAGTTGCAGCGCCTGGCCGACGCTTGGCGCCCTTATGGCATCCGTGTGTACCTTTCTGCACGCTTCAGTGCGCCGGTGGACATTGGCGGGCTCGATACCGCCGATCCGCTCGACCCGCAGGTCGCCGCGTGGTGGCAGGTCAAGGCGGACGAAATCTACGCCAGCATCCCCGATTTCGGCGGCTTCCTCGTAAAGGCCAACAGCGAGGGACAGCCCGGCCCGCAGGATTACGGCCGCACCCATGCCGACGGCGCGAACATGCTCGCCGCAGCGATCGGCGACCGGGGCACGGTGATCTGGCGCGCCTTCGTCTACTCGGCAGAGGACGAGACCGACCGGGCGAAGCAGGCCTACGAGGAGTTCGTGCCGCTCGACGGGCAATTCGCGGACAACGTGATCGTGCAGGTCAAGAATGGGCCCGTGGACTTCCAGCCGCGCGAGCCCTTCCACCCGATGTTCGGCGCGATGCCGAACACGCGCCTGATGCTCGAACTGCAGATCACCCGCGAATATCTCGGCCAGGCGACCGGGGCGGTCTATCTCGCCCCGATGTGGACCGAGGTGCTGGATGCACGGACCGGGCGGGGCGGAAGCGTCGCCCGGATCGTCGCTCCGGTCGGCGTGGCCGGGGTCGCCAACACCGGCTCGGCCCGCAACTGGACCGGCACGCATTTCGACCAGGCCAACTGGTACGCCTTCGGGCGACTGGCATGGGATCCGACGCTCACCAGCAAAGAAATCGCGCGCGAATGGGTCGCGCAGACCTTCGTGCGCGAGCCCGGGCCGCGCGATGCCATTGCCGGTTCGATGGAGCAGAGTCGCGAGAGCGTGGTCCGGTACATGACCCCCTTCGGCCTCGCGCACCTGATGGCGACGGGGCATCACTACGGCCCGGCTCCGTGGGTGTGCGACCTCGCCCGGCCCGAATGGAATCCATGCTACTACCACCGCGCGGACGCGGACGGGATCGGCTTCGATCGCACGGCGAACGGTTCGGACGCGCTGGCGCAATACGCGCCGGAGGTGGCGTCGCAATGGGCCGACCCGGCGGCCATCGACGAGGATTACCTGCTCTGGTTCCACCACGTACCGTGGGATCACCGGATGAAGAGCGGGCGCACGCTGTGGGAAGAGCTGGTCGCCAGTTACGGCTGGGGGGAGCTGCGCATCCTTGCACGCATCCAGGGGTGGCAGAAATTGGCACCCTTCATCGACGCCGAACGGCACGCGGCGGTCGCGGCGGACCTCGCGATCCAGTTGCAGGAGGCGCGCTGGTGGCGCGATGCCAGCATCGCCTACTGGCAATCGGTCAACGGGCTGGACCTGCCGCCCGGCACGCGGCCACCCGAACACGATCTGGAATACTACCGGAAGCTCGACTTCCCCGAGGCGCCCGGACAATGATCCAGCCAATCACAGCGATGCTTGCTGAAAATCGGGAACGCGGTCTATGGACCTGACGATGCAGGACGGATCCGAAGACCGCAAGAAGAGCGCGCGACAAGGGGGCAAACGCGGTGGGCGGCGGGGCAACTCCGCCCCGACCATTGGCGACGTGGCGCGCGAAGCAAATTGTTCGCCGATGACGGTCAGCCGCGTCATCAATGGCGAGGGCAATGTCCGCGAGGAGACGCAGGAGCTGGTGCTCGCCGCGATCCGCAAGCTCAAATATTCGCCCAACCGCGCTGCGCGCAGCCTCGCCGGCGGCGAGCAGCTGCGGGTTGCGCTGATGTTCGACAACCCCTCCGCCTCCTATCTCAGCGAATTCCTGATGGGCGCGCTGGAGGAAGCGACCCGCAACGATATCCATCTGGAAGTCCAGAGCTGCGAGAATCCGGGGGATGCCGCGCCGCTCGTGCGCAAGCTGGCCGAGGGCGGGATCAAGGGTTTCATTCTCCCGCCGCCCTTGTGCGACGATCAGGCCCTGCTCGATCTGGTCGGCGAGCTGGACGCGGTGGCGATCGCGGTCGGCCCGGGCCGGGCGACGGGCACGCACGGCGCGGTGATGATCGACGAATATCAGGCCGCCTACGACATGACGCGGCACATCATCGATCTGGGCCACGAACGGATCGGCTTCATCATCGGCAATCCCGAACAGGTCGCCAGCGGACGGCGCCTGAACGGCTATTGCGCGGCGATCGAGGATGCGGGCCTCGAACCGCTCGACGAACTGATGGCGCAGGGCCGCTTCACCTATCGTTCGGGCATGGCGGCGGCCGAAAAGCTGCTCGCCCTCGACCCGCGCCCGACCGCGATCTTCGCCTCGAACGATGACATGGCAGCCGCGACCGTCGCGGTCTGCCACCGCAACCACCTCGATGTGCCCAACGACATCACCGTCTGCGGCTTCGACGATACCGACATGGCGAGCACGATCTGGCCCGAGCTGACCACGGTCCGCCAGCCGATCCGCGAGATGACCGCCTGGGCCGTGACCGCAATCGCGCGGATCATGCGCGCGCGCCGGACCAACGAGCGGCTGACCCCCGAACAGACGATCCTGCCTTATACCCTGGTGCGCCGCGAATCCGACGCAGCGCCCAGCCTGGTGCGCTCGTCATCCTCCGGCAAGAACGGCGAGCGATGAACGAAAAAGCTTCTCCCGTGCGCCTGCGCAGCCGCGACTGGTTCGACAATGCCGAACGGATGGACATGACCGCGCTCTATCTCGAGCGGTTCATGAATTACGGCGTCACGCCCGAGGAACTGCGCAGCGGCAAGCCGATCATCGGCATCGCGCAGTCGGGCAGCGACCTCTCACCCTGCAACCGCATCCATATCGAACTGGCGAAGCGCACGCGCGACGGCATCCGCGACGCGGGCGGCATTCCGATCGAATTCCCGGTCCACCCGATCTTCGAGAATTGCCGCCGGCCGACCGCCGCGCTCGATCGCAACCTGCTCTATCTAGGGCTGGTCGAGCTACTCAACGGCTACCCGATCGACGGCGTGGTTTTGACGACCGGCTGCGACAAGACCACGCCGAGCCAGATCATGGCCGCATCGACGGTCGACATCCCCGCTATCGTGCTTAGCGGCGGGCCGATGCTCGACGGCTGGCACGAGGGCGAACTGGTCGGCAGCGGCACGGTCATCTGGCGCAGCCGCCGCAAGCTGGCGGCGGGCGAGATTACCGAAGAGGAATTCCTCAACCGCGCAACCTCCAGCGCGCCGAGCGCGGGGCATTGCAATTCGATGGGCACCGCCAGCACGATGAACGCGGTCGCCGAAACGCTCGGCCTTAGCCTGACCGGCTGCGCCGCAATCCCGGCGCCCTATCGCGAGCGTGGGCAGGTCGCCTACCGAACCGGGCGGCGGATCGTGGAAATGGTGCACGAGGATCTGAAGCCCTCCGACATCCTGACGCACGATGCCTTCCTCAACGCAGTCGCCGCAGTCAGCGTGCTGGGCGGATCGTCCAACGCACAGCCGCATATCCAGGCGATGGCGGCACATGCGGGCGTGCGGCTGGAGCCGAGCGTGTGGCAGGATCACGGCTATGACCTGCCGCTCCTGCTCAACATGCAGCCCGCAGGCGAATATCTGGGCGAGCGCTTCCACCGCGCCGGCGGCGTTCCCGCCGTTCTGTGGGAATTGCTGCAAGCGGGCGTGCTCAAGGGCGATGTGCGAACCTGCACCGGCGCGACGATCGCGGAAAACCTTGCGGGCCGCGAAACGAAGGATCGCGAGATGATCCGCCCGTTCGCCGATCCGCTGATGGAGAAGGCGGGCTTCCTTGTCCTGTCGGGCAACCTGTTCGACTTCGGCATACTCAAGACTTCGGTCATCTCGGACGAGTTCCGCGCCCGCTATCTCTCGCGCCCCGGCAAGGAAGGCGTGTTCGAGGCGCGGGCGGTCGTCTTCGACGGGTCGGACGACTACCACCACCGGATCAACGACCCCGACCTGAACATCGACGAGGACTGCATTCTCGTCATTCGCGGATCGGGTGTGATCGGCTGGCCGGGCAGCGCCGAGGTGGTCAACATGCAGCCACCCGACGCGCTGATCCGCGCGGGCACGCAATGGCTGCCGACGCTGGGCGACGGCCGCCAGTCGGGCACCAGCGACAGCCCCTCGATCCTCAACATCTCGCCCGAAAGCGCAGTGGGAGGCGGGCTCGCCTGGCTGCGCACGGGCGACATCATCCGTGTCGACCTCAACGAAGGCACCTGCAATGCCGACGTCGAGAAGGCGGAGATCGAACGGCGGCTTGCGGAAGAGAGCATTCCGGAAACGCCCGCCCACAACACACCGTGGGAAGAGCTGTTCCGTGAGAAGACCGGCCAGCTGGGCGAGGGCGGGGTGATGGATTTCGCGCTCAAGTACCGCGGCACGTCGAGGAAGCTGCCGAGGCACAACCACTAGGCACAGGACGCAATGGGGGAGAAGGCGATGCGCAGGACAATCGGACGGCTGATGGCGCTGGCGCTGCTGGCGACGACACCGGTACTCGCCACCCCGCTCGCCGCGCAGGCGACCGAGGCGAGCACGCCCGGCGTGAACCCGATCATCCGCGACCGCTTCACCGCCGATCCCGCGCCGCTGGTGGTGGGCGACCGGCTCTATCTCTATGTCGGGCACGACCAGGCCGAGCCCGGCGAGATGTTCAACATGCGCGAATGGCTGGTCTATTCCACCGACGATATGCGCAGCTGGACCGATCACGGCCCGATCATGCGGCAGACCGACTTCGCCTGGTCGAAGCAGGATGCCTGGGCGGCGCAGGCGATCGAGAAGGACGGTCGCTTCTGGTTTTACGCCACCGTCGAACACGACGATACGAAGCCCGGCAAAGCTATCGGCGTGGCGGTATCCGACAGCCCGACCGGGCCCTTCGTCGATGCGAAGGGATCCGCGCTGATCTCCAACGACATGACGCCCAAGGGCACGCATAGCTGGGAAGACATCGACCCGACCGTGCTGACCGACGACGACGGGACCACGTGGATCGCCTGGGGTAACCGGCAGGCCTATATCGCCCGGCTCAAGCCCAACATGATCGAGATCGACGGGCCGATCCGGGAGATCACGCCGCCCCACTTCGAGGAAGGCCCGTGGCTGCACAAGCGCGGAGATCTCTACTACCTCACCTACGCCTCGCTCGACCGCGAGACCCATACCGACGAGCGGGTCTCCTACGCCACCGCCACTTCGCTTGATGGCGAATGGACCTATCGCGGCGAACTGACCGGATCGGGGAAGAACAGCTTCACGATCCATCCCGGCATCGCGCAGTTCGACGGCCAGTGGTACATCTTCCTGCACAACGCATCGCTCACCATCGGCGATCGCGAGGGCGCGCTCGGCCGGCGTGCGGTGACGGTGGAATATCTCGAATACAACGAGGACGGCACGCTGAAGCCCGTTGTCCAGACCGACGCTGGCGTCACTGCGCCACGGCCGGATTCGGGACAGGCGGATTCCGAACAGCCGGATTCGGGGCAGGGCGCGCAAATGGTCCCGATCCCCGCGCCTGCGCAGCCGGACGCGATCCCGCTCGGCACCGGCCCACTGCCGGGTGCGCAGAATGCCGAGAGCTGGCATCGCCAATACGGCAGTGAGTTCGCGCGCAACGTGACCGAGGCCACTCTGACCCCCTTCCTGCCCGATCCGGACAAGGCCACCGGCGCGGCAGTGATCGTCGCACCGGGCGGCGGCTTTCGCACGCTGTCGATGTCGAACGAGGGCTGGGAGGTCGCACGGGCGCTGGCTGACCGGGGCGTCGCAGCCTTCGTGCTCAAGTACCGGCTCAATCAGACGCCTGCGGACATGGCGGGGTTCGAGCAGTCGATGCGCGAAATGTTCGCGGGCGCTGCGCGCCCGCAGCGGCCCGCGCCGGATTCGGCAGGCACCATGCTGGCGCCTCAAATCGCCGATGCCAACGCCGCCTTCGCGCTGATCCGCGCGCGGGCGGAAGAGTGGGGCGTCGATCCGGACAGGGTGGGAATGGTCGGTTTCTCGGCAGGCGCGATGCTGACCATGGCGACCACGCTCACCAGCGAGGAAGCGCGTCCCGCCTTTATCGGCGACATCTACGGACCATTGGGCGCTGCCGAGGTGCCGGCGGATGCGCCCCCCCCGCTGTTCGTGGCGCTTGCGGCGGACGATCCGCTGTTCGGCAATAGCGGTTTCGGCCTGATCGAAAGCTGGCGCGCAGCCCAGCGGCCGGTCGAGTTCCACCTCTACGAGCAGGGCGGCCACGGCTTCGGCATGTATCCCAAGGAAACCACCAGCACCGGCTGGTTCGATGCCTTTGCCGCCTGGTTGGCCATGCGCGGCTACGCGCAGCCGGTGGAGGACTGAGCGCTCGGCAGAGCTGTCCTACTTGGCAGGCAGGGGCCATGATGCCGCTGCTCTTTGATCTTGTAGGAATGTTGCGCTGTGCGTGGCCAAGTCGCTCGCTGGAAGGCGGACCGCGCGCCCGAATGGAAGGTGACACCCGCGAGCGCGCCGATGAGGGCAATGGCGAGGATTTGCAGGCTCCCGGGGGCGAGCAGAGTTTTCGTAAAATACCCCTGTCGGTGTGTCAGAATGCTCGTCAGCCTTGATCGGCCTCGATCCGCAGCGCGATACCCACCGCGCAGCCGGGCTGCACGATGGGCATCGCCTCGGGCGACTGGTTGAGCGCATCGGGCGGGTGGCTCACCGGCTCGATGCAAAGCTCCTCGCCGCCGGGTGGCGCGAAGATGTGAACGTGTGGAGCGCCGAAGCCGCGCAGACGGATGGTGCCGTGGGTATCGGTGACGGTGGCCGCACCGCTCCACCCGGTGAAGCAGTGATCGACCAGCGTGTCGGGCAGGGCGCTTCCCTCGCTCCATGGCGCTAGGCTGTCGGCAGGATGCCCGGTGCCATCGGCAAGAGCGTCACCATCGATGCCGAGCATCTGGTGAGCGTCGAAGGCGATGCGGCTATCGGGCGCGCGGCGGAAGTAGGGATGCAGGCCGGAGCCGAGCGGGGCGGGTTCGTCAGCCCGGTTCTCGACGATCAGGCGAATGGTGCACCCAGCCTTGTCGAGCGCAATGTGCTGGTGCGCGCGATAGGGCCAGGGCCAGTCCGCGCCACCGGGGTAGTCGTCCTCCAGCAGCGCGCTGGTCTCATCGTGCCGGATGACGCGCCATTCGCGGAGCCAGCCCGTGCCGTGGAGCGGATGCGGGTGGTCGCCGAGGTTGGGATCGAGCGCCACCTCGCGCCCGCCGAAGCGGAAGCAGCCGTGAGCGATGCGGTTGCAGTAGGGGACGAGCGGGAAGCAGGCCGATTGCAACGGATGGTCGGCCCTGTCGGCCATGGTTCGCAGGACCGGTGTGTCGCCGAGTGTCAGCGCGGACAGGCAGCCGCCCACGCCGGGGCGCAGGCGCGCCTCCCACGCACCAGCCGCCAGCACGATGTCAGGCAAGCCCGCCGGTCTCCGCATGGTCACGGATCAGCGCGAGCATCTCCGCATCGGTGTCGAAATTGCCGAACCAGCCCTGCGGTTCGTGCGGCGGATCGCCCATATACTGGAGGTCGCCGTCGCGGAAACGGGCATCGGAGTGCGCGGCGCGCGCCTCCCCGTTCCAGGCCCAGAAGTTACTGCCCTGCGTCGGGCCGCCGCTCGCCCAGCCGCGCTCAACCGCGTCATAGATCTCGCGGTAGAAGCGCTGGCGGAACTCAGTGGTGGCCGAAGGCGCGGAGGCTTCGCCGTCGCGCGGGAAGCCGAACTCCTCGATCAGCAGCGGCTTGCCGGCCTCGCGCGCCAGCCGCTCGTGCGCAGCGATATAGGCGCGGGTGTTCGCCTCGACCGTGGGCCAGGTGCCCGCGAGATCGTCGCCCTTGGCCCAGCCCCAGACCAGCGGCCAGATATGCGCGGTGAGGTAGTCCATGGTGCGATGCGCGCGCAGCACCACCGCTTCCTGCCCGTTGGCGGCGTGGGTGCCTTCCTGACCGAGGCTGACCATCTGACGGGGAGCGAGCTTGCGGATGCGTGCCGCAGTCGCGTCGATCCATTCGACATAAGCATCGGCATTGCGCGCGATCGCAGCATCGCTGCCGCCCGGCCGCGGCTCGTTGGCGAGCTGCCACGAGAACAACGCGGGGTCGTCCGCATAGCGCCGCCCGGTGATGGAATTGGTGCGGCCCACGACGCGATCGAGATGCGCATTGTAAAGCTTACGCGCCTGCGGATTGGAATAGAACTGCGCGGTCGAATTGGCGAAGGCGGGCCAGGGATGGGCGGGGTCGCCCATGTCCATATACTCGCCCGTCGCGCGCCACAGCAGCGTCTGCAGCCCTCCGGACCATTCCCAGAAGTTGGAGAGGACCAGCACTGCGGTCATCCCGCGCCTTGCGATCTCGGCCATCGCGAAGTCGAGACCCTCGAACAGCACGGCGTTGGGCGTGCCGTTGGGCCCAGTGAAGCCGGGCTTGATTGAATTGTTGAGCGGTCCTTCCTCGCCCGAGGCCATGATCCGCAGGTTGTTGACGCCGATTCGCTGCAACCGGTCGAACTCGCGCACCAGCCGCGCGCGGTTGCCATAGGGCGCATCGGCGCCAAGCCAGGCGGCGTACCACATGTTCGCGCCCACGATCCGGTAGGGCAGGTCACCCCGGCTGAATCCCGTGTCCTCGCGGCGCACGAAAGCCGGTGCGCTCGCGTTTGGTGTCACGCAGCCGGTGAGCGAGACCATGGCTGCCAGCGCCGCACCCTGGACAAGGACGCTGCGGCGATCGAATGTCACGGAGACACTTCCAGCTCGAAGCCGGGGATGGGCAGGCCACGCGCATCGTACAGATTGACGATCGGCGCATCGGACCACGCGTGACGGACGCGCGCGACGGTTCGGCCGCTCTCGACCGGGATCGCCACAGTGGCGCCCTCGATCCGCGCATCGGCCCAGCGGCAGGTGCCGTCAGGGGAACACGCCTCGATACCCAGCGGAGCCGCTCCGCCGAATGCGCGCAAGTCACCTTCGACGCCTTCGAAGCGAACCACGATCCGGTCGCCCTCGCGGGTCGCACCGGCAGGCATCGGCATCGGCGTGCCTTGCGCCGCGGCGGCCAGCCGCTTGCCCAGATCGTTCTTGTTCGCCGGGTGGATATCGGTCGGCTCGCCAATGTCGATCGCGGTTACAAGCGCGGCGTTCCCGTCCGCCGCCACCCCGTCGAGCTGGTCCTGCCGCACCTGCGCCCAGGCGGACTCGGTCGGTTCGCTGTGCCGCTGGCCGTAATCGGCAAGCTGGACGACCAGCATGCGCGTTTGCGGGCCGAACTGTCGCCGCCAGCCCGCAAACAGTTCACGCAGCTTCACGTCGTAGTCCGGCTGGCCCACGTCGGCCTCGCCCTGGTACCACGCCACACCTGCCAGACGCATCGGGCCGAGCGGGGCGATCATCGCATTGTGCATGACGCCCAAGCCCGCATTGGCATCCCACGGCGCACGCGGCGGGACGCCTTCGACCGTACCGATGGAATATTCCCAGTCGGCGCCGAGCGGGATCGTGCTGCCGCCGTGCGTGGTGAAGAACAGCCGCTCCGGCCCCGCAAAGAAGCCTCCGGTGTCCCACATGTTGTTGGCGGCGATCAGGACTTCGTTTTCGCCTTCGCGCAGGTACTGGGCGGGCACGCGATAGGTGCGCTCGACGGCCCAGCCGAATGTGTAGCCGACCGGATTGCCATTGACCCAGGTGAGGTCGAGATCGTCGATCGCGCCAATCGAAAGCGCGCCTTCGCCGCTTGCCTGCTCGGCAGTTAGCGTGAAGGTCTGCCGCAGCCAGACATTGGCGCGCGGGTTCTCGTCGAGCCCGGTGCCTTCCCAGTCGTTCCAGAACGAGAACTGGGGGATCGGCTGCCAGTCAAGCATCGAACTGTCGGTCCACGGCTCGCGGCCGTTGTCGTTGGCGCGCCACCAGTCGTACCACTGGGGAACGAAGGCCTGCGCCGCGGCCAGCGGATCGCGTTCGTACACCCGAAGCTGTTCCAGCGTGTCCTCGCCGTAGAGCACGCGCACGCTCTCGGGCGTCAGCCATGCGCTGGCGGCGCTGCCGCCCCAGTTCGAGTGGATCAGGCCCAGCGGCACGTCCGGATGATCCGCGCGCAGCTGCTTGCCCATGAAGAAGCAGGCCGCGGAAAATTCCTCCACGCTCTCGCGCGTCGCGGGCTGCCAGGCGCCCGGTTCACTGAGAGTGTCCTGCGGTACCGGGGCAGTCGTCTGCGCGACCTTGAACAGGCGAATGCCATCGTCCGGTGCCAGCCGCAGCTCGGTGAAGGTATTGAGCGCGCGAGTCACCGGCAGTTCCATGTTCGACTGGCCCGAACACAGGTAGACGTCGCCAATCAGGAGGTTGTCGACCTTCGTCTCGCCGCTCGCATCGCGCAGCGACAAGCTGATCGGTGTCTCGCTCGCTTTCCGCGCCGGGAAGCTCAGAGTGAAAGCGCCCTCGCGATCCGCCTTCGCGCTCACCTGATCGCCGCCGAGCGATCCGGTGACCGTGCCCTCCGGCGTCGCGGTCCCTGCGACGAGGATGGGCTCGCCGCGCTGGAGCACCATGCCTTCGCCGTAAGCCGGACCGAGAGTGGGTGCGGCCGAGGCGGACCCGGCAACGATCAGTGCCGCCAAGCCGAACGCGTATTTCATCCCAGCTTCGCCAGCGGCTGCGCAAAACCTTTCACCGGCGCATCGAACGCGAACAGGCTCCCGGCGAGGGGATATTCCTCCATGTCGGCAGGCTCCATGTTCTTGGTAGCGGTGGTGACGTAGCCGGTGCCGAAATCGGTCCCGCCGAAGGCCATCTTGGTGATGTCGCGCGCAGGCATCGCGATCGTCGCCACCAGTTCGCCATCGGGCGAGAAGCGTGCCACGCGGCTGCCCAGGTAAAGTCCGGTCCACACGTGATCCTCGGCATCGACCACTGGGCCGTCGGGGTAGGCATCGGGGAACAGCGCCCCGGTATCGGCGAAGGGCCGCGCATCGCCGACGCCATCGGCCGACAGGTCCGCGACCATCATCTTCTGCGATCCGGTGTCGGTGAAGTAGATACGGTCGCCTGCGGCACTCACCGCCGGGCCGTTGGTGATGGTGATGCCGGAAGGACCCGCAGGCCTGATATCGCCGCGGTCGAAGACGTAGAAACGGCCCGAGGCGCTGCCTTCGCTATCGTCCATCGATCCGAACCAGACGCGCCCCCAGGGATCGGTGCAGGCATCGTTGAGCCGGTTGCCCGCAGGTTCTCCCGGAACCGCCATCAACTTCGCAAACGCCTTTTGCTCGGGATCAAAGGTGTAGAGCCCATCCTTCAGGCCGCACAGCAGCCCCCCCCCTTCTGCAGGCAGCGCCCAGCCGATCTGGTCGGGCGCCTCGGCGAAGGAATTGCTCCCCGTGTCGGGATCGTAGTGCCACAGGCGGTGCCGCTTGATATCGACGAACCATACGATCTGTCGTCCGGCATCCCACAGCACGCCCTCGCCGAGCTTGCTCTGGGCGTCGAGGACGCTGCGAACTTCGGCCTTTATCTCCATCCGGCATCCACCCAGTAATTATGCGCGGTGCAGAAGCGCGCGTCGTCCGATGCGAGGAACAATGCCATCGCCGCGATGTCGGCCGGCTGGATACGGCCCTTCAGACACTGCGCCGCCACGATCTCCGCCTCGCCTTCGGGCGTGTACCATTTCATCTGACGCGGAGTCTGCACATTGCCCGGAATGATCGTGTTCACGCGGATGTTGTCGGGCCCCAGCTCCCGCGCGAGGCTCCGCGTCAGGCCTTCGATGGCAGCCTTTGCGGTCTCGTAGAGTGTCAGGTTCTCCAGCCCCAGATGCCAGCTGATCGATCCCAGGTTGACGATGCTGCCACCGCCCGCCTGCTGCATCGCGGGAGTGACCGCCTGCGCGGCGAAGAACTGATGCTTGAGGTTGACCGCCATCCGGTCGTCCCAGAATTCCGGGGTCACATCGGCCACCTTGTGCCGGTCGTCGCTGGCGGCGTTGTTGATCAGCACGTCGCATCCACCGAACCTATCGATGATCGAGTGGATCTTGGCGCCGTAGTCGGCGGTGTCGGTAATGTCGCAATGGTGGAAGATCGGCTGTGCCGGTGCATCCGCCAGCCGTTCGACCAGCGCTTCGCTGGTATCCGTCTGCACATCCACGAAAGCGACGCGCGCGCCCTGCCGTGCAAATCCCTCTACGATCGCCTCGCCGATGCCGGACCCGCCGCCACTGACGATCACCCGCTTGCCGGACAAGCTCGGATAGACGGCCGATCCCGAAGTCGGGGCCAGCTCACCCTCCGCCATGCGGTTAAATTCCTCACCCATTTGCATTTTTCTCTTTAATTCCAAGTAGATCGGGCGCCGGTCAAAGCCTGTCGACCAACCCGCGCGCGTTCAGATTTCGTACCCATTCGCCGATGCCGGTCGTCCAGGCCGGGGCATCGCGCGAAGTCATAACAGTATTTACGAGGCTCCCGATCCGTTCCGACCGGATGGTGACCACATCGCCGATCTTGTGGGTAAACCCGGCGCCTGCCTCTTCACGATCGTCGGTCGGCGCGAACAGCGTTCCGCAAAACAGCACGAAGCCATCGGGATAATGATGCTCCGACAGGCACTGCGCAACCAGATCGGCCGGATCGCGGCTGATCTGCGCCATCTCGTTTCGGCCTTCGAGGCGATATCCGTCCGGCCCTTCGATCTCCAGTTCCACGTCGGCCTTGCGCACGTCGTCGAGCGTGAAGCCATCGTCGAACAGACGGATAAACGGCCCGA
This sequence comes from Alteriqipengyuania lutimaris, assembly GCF_003363135.1. Taxonomy (NCBI): domain Bacteria; kingdom Pseudomonadati; phylum Pseudomonadota; class Alphaproteobacteria; order Sphingomonadales; family Erythrobacteraceae; genus Alteriqipengyuania; species Alteriqipengyuania lutimaris. Next base: position 1,410,946 of record NZ_QRBB01000001.1, read on the forward strand.
TCGCGCAGGAGGCGGTGTTGTCCTTCGCCTTGGACAGCAGCAGCGCGGAACGGCCTTCGAAATCGCGCAGATTGACGTCGTTGCCAAGCGTCGCGCCCAGGATTTCGCCGTGCGCGTCGCACACGAGCACCACCTCGGGTTCCGGATTGTTCCAGCTCGAATCCGAACGGATGCCGATGGGTTCGCCGTGCCCAACCGAAGAGAGGACCGGGGATTTGGAGAAGATTTCCGCATCCGGGCCGATCGCCACTTCGAGATATTGCGACCACATGCCCTCTTCGAGCAGGGCCTGCTTGAGCTGTTCGGCTTCCGCGCTGCCGGGAACAACTGCGCGGATTCCGGCGCCGACCTTCTCTTCCAGCTGCGCGCGAATATCCTTCGCCTTCTGCGCGTCGCCGCGCGCACGTTCCTCTATCACCCGCTCGATTGCCGACACCGCGAAGGTAACGCCGCTGGCCTTGATGCACTGGAGGTCGATCGGGCTGAGCAGGCTCCAGCCTTCGGGAAGACCGTCGGTGACCCGCCCCAGCTTCTCGCCGCCAGTCCAGGCCTTCCGTGCAAGAGCGCCGGAAACGCTCGCGACGGAGCTGGTCAGATCGTAAAGCATGCCTTCGTGGATCGCGATGACCACGGGTCCTTCCGGCGCCATTGCGCGCCCGATGAAGCGTCCGCTCGTGTAATCCGCTGGCAGAATGGAAACCAGATTTTCGGCCATATGTGGCTCTTGCCCTCCCGAGTGTGAGCGCTACCATATGGATGCGACCTTGCGAGAGCAAGGCATAACAAAAAGCGTTGGGAGAGACTTCGATGGCATACCGAATTGGGGGAGTCCTGCTCCCTATGGCGCTCGTTCTGGGTCATCCGGCACTTGCCCAGCCGGAAGCGACCTTCGACTTCGTGGAGTACGAGGGACGCGACAACACGCCGCCGGCGCCCGAGGGCTATTACCGTAATCCGGTCCTGCCCGGGTTCCATCCCGATCCCTCGATCGTGAAAGTGGGCGACGATTTCTATGCGGTCAATTCGACCTTCAGCTGGTTTCCGGGCCTGCCGATCCTGCACAGCCGCGATCTGGTGGACTGGACGCTGATCGGCAATGCGATCAACCGATCGGACCAGCTCGATTTCTCCGGGCTGGGGACCAATCGCGGCCTGTTTGCGCCCGCGATCACGCATCACGACGGCAAATTCTGGATCGTGAATACCTGCATCGAATGCGGCGACAATTTCGTCATTACTGCGGATCGCCCCGAAGGGCCGTGGAGCGATCCCAAGTGGCTGGAGTTCGGCGGGATCGACCCATCGCTCTATTTCGAAGGCGAGCGGGCCTGGATTGTCTACAACGACGCGCCGCCGGGAGAGCCGAAGTATGAAGGCCACCGCGCGCTCTGGCTGCAGGAGTTCGATCAGGAAACCATGCAGGTCTTGCCCGAGCGCACGCTGCTGGTGGATGGCGGCGTCGACCCGTCGACCAATCCGATCTGGGCCGAAGGGCCGCATATCTACAAGATCGACGGCTGGTATTATCTGCTCACCGCCGAAGGCGGCACGGCGGACCAGCATTCGCAGACCATCTGGCGTTCGCGCAATGTCGACGGGCCCTACGTGCCGGGGCCGATCAACCCGATCCTGACCCAGCGCGATCTTTCGCCCGACCGGCCGGACCGGGTGGAGGCGACCGGGCACGCCGATATCGTCCAGCTCGACGACGGCAGCTGGTGGGGCCTATTCCTCGCCACGCGACCCTTCGCCGGGCAATCGACATTGCTGGGGCGCGAGACCTTCCTTCTGCCGGTCCGCTGGAAGGATGGCTGGCCGCTGTTCCTCGAGCCCGGGGAAGCGGTGCCGCCGGTGGTCGAAAAGCCCGATCTGGCCGCCGCTACGGGCGCAGAATGGACAGCCTGGCGCGACGGTTTCGACGCGCCCGCACTCTCGCCCGAATGGCTCACGATGCGCACTCCGGGAGAGGAATCGCGTATCCTGCACGATCTCGACCGCGGCGAAATCCTGCTGCGGCCCGGCGCCGTGCCGGCGGGCAGTCTCGACAGGTTCGCTTTCATCGGACGCCGGATGCGCCATCACGACGCGGCATTCACCACCGCGGTGAACATGACCCGCGGGGACGAGGGGGATTACGCAGGGCTGCTCGCCTTCATGGACGAGGGGCATTTCCTGACGGTGGGCATCGAACAGGGCGAGGCCGCGCGCGAGATCGTAGTCCGCCTGCGCAAGGACCCGGACGACGCGGAGCGGGGCGAAGTCGTCCACCGCGCTGCGTGGAACGACGCGAGCGCCCAACTGCGGCTGAGCTTCGAAGGTGGCAGCGCCGTCGCCGCATGGCGCGAAGGCGAGGATGGCGAATGGACGCAATCTCCTGCGATCGACGTCGAGCCCTTGTCATCGATCCATGCCGGGCTGTTCACCGGGCTGGTGGTCGGCCCCTATGCAGTGGCGGGCGACTAGGCCTGCCGGGCGGGGTGATCACTCGGCCCGGAAGATATAGACCGGGCCGATATCGATCGCCTGTGCTTCGGCGGCGAAGTGCAGCGCCAGCTCGGCGGACCCGGCAGGCAGATCGCGCGGCGCTGTGGTGTTGATCCGGATCAGCTGCCAGTTCTCGCCGACGGTGAACAGGTTCTGCGCGAATCCATCGTAGGGCGGGGTCCGGTCCTGGATGCGCATCGCGACCAACCCCTTGCCGTCGGCGGTCTGCGCGCTGACCGTCTTGGCGGCGATCGCGATGAGCAGCTTGTCACCCTCGGCAATCGGCTCCTGGATCGGAATCCCTGCGACAAGGTCCCAGTCGTTCTCGCCGGGCGCGTCGAGCGAATAGCGCGTCGCCTTGCCCAGCCAGATGGAGGAATCCTCGCGATCCTCGATCGTGCCGACCGTCGCGCCCCGCGTCCAGTTGCGCAGATCGGGGCGGTTCAGGAGCGTGCCTGCATCGGTGAGCGGATCGGGGATCAACGGTTCTTCGGTCTCCACCGGTTCGGGCTGGTCGGGTTTGGGCGCACCGAGGATAGAAGACGCACCGGTGACCACGATGGTCTGGCCGATCTCGACCGTCTGCTTCGCCCCGCCGAGCTGGAAGACCACGCGCGCCTCGTCGCTCGCGTAAGCTGCGTTGGCGGTGCCGCTGACCTCGTACCATTCCCAGTCCGAACCGACCGAGATGGTATCGTCCGCGAAGCCACCATAGGGCGGGCCGTTTTCCTGCACGCGCACCGCGATCACACCTTTCCCGTCGGCGGTGTCGGCAGAGACGGTCCGGGCATGGAAGCCGATCGTCACCGTGTCTCCGCGCGCGATCCCTTCGAGTAGCGGAACATAGGTCTGGCTGGACCAAAGGTCGGGCCCCTTGCTGCTCACCTCGTAACGGCGCGCGGCGCCGCCTCCAGGAATCGTCTCGTCCTGCACGCCTTCGACGTCGAGCGCGGCGCCTTCGGTCTGCCAGACGAGATCGCGCGGATCGTTGATCAGGCTGCCGGGAAGCTGTTCGCTGAAGGCTTCCAGTTCGGGCGGCAGGCCCTGCGCGAGGACCTGCGGCGCGGCGAGCAGGAGCGCGCTCGTCGAAAGGGCGATGGTGATGGTGCGGCCTAGCATGTCAGGATCCTCGCGCTGTCAGTTGTCTTCGGTCAGGCCCAGGGCGGCGCGCATTCCGGACAGCCATTGCCCGCTTGCGCGATCCCAGAAGGGATAGGTGTTGGCATAGGCCCACACGCACATCCCGATGCCCGTCGGCTCGAAAGCCTCGCGCACCGCACGGTGGTAGGCGGCGCGTTCGGGCGTCGCGACGTATTTGTCGTAGGCGCCGGTCTCACCCATGAAGGGCGTCTTGCCCGTGCGTTCGATATAGGCGCGCACCTTCTCGACATCCTTCGCGAGCTGTGCGCGGTCCCCGGCGACGGGGAAGCTGCGGCCGGGCGGCGGCATGTCGGGCTGGGTCCATTCCGCCCCCTGATGGGTGAAGGCGAAGGGATCGTAATAGTGGAAGGTCGGGTGGATGTTGGGATCGTCGGGCAGCGGCAGGCTGGCGAGCGAATCGATCCCGCTCCAGTTCTCGCCGCCGATGATCACCGCGCGGGTAGGATGCGTCTCGCGCACGGCTTCGAGTGCGGGAGTGAGCGTCTCGAGCAGGTTGGAATGGTCGAAATTCTTGTGCGGCTCGTTCTCGAGCTCGAACCACAGCGTATCTTCGGGGTAGCCTTCGAACCGATCGGCGATCTGCGCCCACACGGCGCCGTGCCATTCGGCCACCGCGAGCGGATCATCGTGGATCGGGTCGAAATGGTGGCTGTTGAGAATGACGTTGAGATCGGCCGCGAGGGCCTGGTCGACTACGGCCTGGACCCGGTCCATCCACGCAGGGTCGACGGTCCAGGGCGCGTCCTGCAGCGTCTTGTTGTGCCAGCGGACGGGAATGCGGACGGTTTCGAACCCGGCAGCCTTGATCCGCGTAAAGTCCTCCGCGACGATCTTGGCGCCGCCCCATTGGCCTTCCTGCTCGGGTTCGAGCATGTTGCCCATGTTGATGCAGGTGCCGACCGGAAGGGCGGCAGCCGATGCGAGTGGATCGTCGGGAACGGTGTCCTGCGCAACCGCGCCGCATGCAGCAATCGCCAGCGCGCACGCGCCCAGGCTCGTGGGTATCCTCATCCGGTCTCTCCCCTGCCGGCTTACATCGGCCAGCTTTTCGGTAGCGCTATCATAGGGATCGCGATGTCGTAAAGACCCGGCGGGCGCAGTAGAGCCGGTATGGGTTCAGCGACCGCCGAGCACAGCGATCACGAAGCGGCGGATCCTCTCGTCCCGCTCGGGCGAGGGCGGGCCGGTGACCGTTCGTGCGGGAGGGGGCAGATGGTCGGCTGCGCGTTCCGCCTCCGGGCCGAACACGAAATGGTCGAACCATGCGCGCCAGGCCGCACGCTGGGCCGGCGGCTGGTCGCGGATCGCCATGATCGCATGGACGAGCGCGAGGAACCCGCCGCCATGGGCGGCATCATTGTGCCAATAGTTGAGGAGAATGTTGATCGGCGCGCTCGCCTGGACGTGATGCCACCAGAGCGTGGGGATGTAGATCGCGTCGCCGGGTTCGAGCTCGGCCGTCTGCGCAAGCTCGCGCGCATTCTCGTATCGGGGGTAACGCGCGAGGTCCGGTGCCAGCGGGTCGACCATGCTCACCGGCTGCCCGGCGGGGGTTACGTCCAGCGGGCCCACGTAGAGGTCCGGCGTGGCCTCTGGCGGAAACAGGGTAAAACGACGCTGTCCGAGGGCCACGACGGCGAAATTGTCCGACATGTCGAAATGGGTTGCCACCTGCGTCGCATTGCCCAGCCAGATGCGGGTGGTCGCTCCGCTCGCATGATCGGCGAGCGGGAAGGGGTTCGCCGTCTCGAAGCCGGGAAGGTGGGAGGCGGCGGGCGCTGCGCCCGCATACATTCCGGGCGGCGCCGGCTCATGCTCGATCCGCTGCAGTTCCCGGCTCAGCTGCGAGAGCGATGCCTGCTGCCGCTGAAAATTGAAGCCGCGCATGTCGGCTCTGTAGAAGAACCGCCCCTTCTCGGTCGGGGGGGTGAGCATGATGTCGGTCGGCGCCCCGGTGTCGAGCGCTTCGATGAGCGATAGCGCTTCCTCCGGCGAACGCTGTCCGGCCTCGACCAGGGGCCAGTCCTTCACCAGCCCACGGATCACCACCGGCGCATAGCGCGGACGAACCTCGCGCTCGAAAGTTGCGCGGTCGGGCGGCACGATTTCCTCGATCGGAGTCATGCCGCCCGCCCTAGCGTGGGCAATATCCTACGAACAGGGCAGTACGACCTCAGCATCGGTTCCGAGCCGGACTTCACCAATGGCGTAGTCGGTCTTGCCCATCGTGCTGAGCACGAAGGGATGGGTCAGCGCGGTCATGTCCGCGCCGTTCTGGCGGAAGCACTTGAGGGGAATGCCGTAGCGGACCCAATCGGTGCTTTCGGGCAGATTCATCGTAATCTGCGTTTCGTCATCCGCCGTGCCCGTGCCGATGGTCGCGCTGTCGGGCGCATCCCACACCTTGGCGGTGAAGAGCAGCTGGATGTCGGCATTGGTTTCGCGGTCGAGGTCGATCGCCTCGAAATTGCGCAGCGTCACGCCGGCCGCGCCGCTTTCGACGGCGAAGCGCCGTGCGCCTTCCTGCACCACGAAGTTCTCCGCCGTCACGCGAATGCGGCCGTTTGCCGCTTCGGCGGGGACGGTGGTGACGCGGATCTGGTCGGTCGCGGTGCGGCCGTCGACCAGCAGCGACCAGCTCGCCGCCGGGTTGCCGTTGGTGAACCACACGCGCGCGTCGCCCGCAGCACTGGTATCCACTTCGGGCAGCGTGCTCCACGCGCCGGGTGCCGACGTGTAGGTGAGGCCGTAGCCGAACGGATACAGCACCCCGTCGGCCATGTCGGGCGTGCGCGGCCAGGCTGCGGGCAGCTTGCCTGCGAAGTCGTAACGCGGCGAACCGTCGGCCTTGCCCACCAGCACATCGGCAATACCGCCGCCTTCCGAACCGGGCAGCCATGCGACGACGAACGCATCGGCTTCGTTGAGGGCATCGTTCACGTAGAGCGGGCGGCCGGTGATCATCACCGCAATCACGGGAATGCCCTGCGCCTTGAGCCGCTCCATCGTCGCATAGGGCGCGGTCAGATCGGCATCGAGCGCGAGCGTATCGCGGTCGCCCTGGAATTCGGCATAGGGCGTTTCGCCGAAGACGACGATCGCCGCATCGGGCCGCTCGGTAAAGCTGCCGTCGGGGCTGAGGACGGCGCTGCCGCCACCCTGTTCGACCGCGTTCTTGAGGCCGGTGTAGATCGACGTCGCACCCGGGAACAGGTCGTTGGACAGGCCGGTGCCCTGCCAGCTGAGCGTCCAGCCGCCCGACTGGCGCGCGATGTCGTCCGCGCCGTCACCAGCGACCAGCAGGCGCCCGCCCGGTGCGATTGGCAGCACGCCCTGGTTTTTGAGCATGACCAGCGACTTGCGCACCGCTTCGCGCGCGATCGCGCGGTGTTCGGGCGCGCCGAGCAGGTCGTACTCGCCCGACAGCGCACGATCCGATGGCTTGCCCGCATCGAACAGGCCCAGCCGCGCCTTCACTTCGAGGATCTTGGTTACCGCCTGGTCGATCCGCTCCATCGGGATCGATCCGGCGCGCGCCTTGTCCAGAAGGTCCTCGTAGATCGGCTTCCAAGTATCGGGCGCCATATACATGTCGACGCCGGCCATCAGGGCCTGAGGGCAGCTTTCATTGGTGCAGCCCGCGACCTGACCGTGGGCATTCCAGTCGGAAACCACGAAGCCGCCGAAGTCCATCCGGTCCTTCAGCACGTCGGTGACGAGCGACTTGTTGCCGGTCATCTTGACGCCCTCCCAGCTGGAGAAGCTGACCATGACGGTCGAGACGCCCTCGGCAATTGCGGGACCGTAGGGCGCGCCGTGGATGTCGCGGAGCGCTTGCTCGCTGATCGAGCTGTCGCCCTGGTCGACACCGCCGTCGGTGCCGCCATCGGCGAGAAAATGCTTGGTCGAGGCGATCACGTAGGGACCGGCCAGCAGGTTGTCGTTGCTCGGTGGCCCCTGCAGCCCTCGCACCATCGCGCCCACATAGGACGCGACCAGTTCGGGATCGGAGGAATAGCCTTCGTAGGATCGGCCCCAGCGGAAATCCTGCGGCACCGCGACAGTGGGCGCGAAGGTCCATTCCTGGCCGGTGACGCGGATTTCCTTGGCGGTCGCCGCGCCGATCCGCTCGATCAGCTCGGGATCGCGCGCTGCGCCAAGGCCGATATTGTGCGGGAAGAGCGTCGCGCCGACGATGTTCGAATGGCCGTGGACCGCGTCGGTCCCCCATACGATAGGGATGCCGACGCCGCCGTCGGTCTTGTCGACCGATTCCTCGTAGAAATCGTCTGCCGCGGCGAGCCAGTCGGGCGCGGGGGCAAGGTCGTTCCCGTTGGGGCCGCTGTTGCCGCCGACGAGGATCGAGCCGAGATTGTAGGTCTTCACGTCTTCGGGCGTGACGCAGCACAGGTCCGCCTGCACCAGCTGGCCGATCTTCTCTTCCAGCGTCATCCGCGCCAGGAGATCGGCGATCATCGCCCGATCTTCGGCGGGGACCGTCACCGGGTAATCATATTCGGGCCAGATCGACGGATCGGCCTCGCCCGCACCGGGAGCGGTGGCGACCGCTCCGATGGGTGAGGTTGCCCCATTGTCCGCCATCGTGGAACACGCGGAGACCGCAACGGCCACGGCGAGCACGCTCGCCATTTTTTTCGAGTCGATCATTCTGCCCTCTCACTTGTGTGGCTCGAAGCCGCATTTTTATATGTGAGCGTTATCATTCCGGCAAAATGCGAGAGGGGCAAGGGCTAATTCGCGCAATGCCGATCAATGTGTCCGTGACCGACGCCGCTTGCCCGATTCGATCCCTGACCCTACACCGATGCTCAAAGCTTGCGCACTGGAGGAGGGGCAAACCCTCTCGCGATGCGAGCCCACGGGAGACGAAACATGCCGCGCATTATGAATGGTAGCGCTATCTTTGTGCCGATGCTTTTGCTTTGGGGACCCGTCGTTCCTGCGATGGCGGGCGAAGTGGATCCCGTACCGCATGGCATGGTGGTCACCACCGACGACGGGCAGAAGGTGCGCGTGCTGGCCTATGGCGATGGAACCGTGCACATCACCGCGGGCGAAACGCTGCCCGAGGAGCGCGCGACCGCACAGGTCGTCGCCGATCCCGACGGCGATCCGCAGGTGACGGAGCAGGGCGATCGGGCCGTTTTGCGCACGCCCGAAGGCTCCGCCACCATCTCCTACGACGACGGTGCGCTGATCGTGCGCGATGCGGCGGGCAGGATTCTGCTGGAAGAACATGCGGATGCGCGCCGGATCGAGCCGGTCGAGCTGGAAGGGCAGCGCTGGTACTCCACGCGCGTACAGTTCAACCGCGGCACCGACGAGGGGCTTTACGGCCTCGGCCAGCACCAGAACCGCCAGATGAACTATAATGGCGAGGACCTGGAGCTCGCCCAGCATAACATGGCGATTACAGTGCCTTACCTGGTCTCGACCAAGGGCTACGGCATCCTGTGGGACAATGCCTCGATCACCCGGGTGGGGGATCCGGAGCCTTACGAAAAGCTGCGGCTGGGCTGGAATGCGCGCTATTACCTCGGCGACCGGATGGTGGTCGAGCGCACCGAAAACACCATCGATTACAAGTATTTGTCCGATCAGGAACGCTGGCCCGAAGCGGCGAAGGCGGCGGTCGAGGCGGCGACCACGGGGCAGAACACGCAGGGGAACGCGATCGAGACGCAGCGCGTCGTGTGGACAGGCACGTTCGATCCCGAGACCAGCGGAACGCACAAATTCCGCCTCTATTCATCGAGTTACGTGAAGGTTTACGCCGACGGCGAGCTGGTGCTCGACCGGTGGCGGCAGAACTGGAACCCGTGGTACCACGTGTTTCAACTGCCACTCAAAGAGGGCAAGCCGGTGCAATTACGCATCGAGTGGGAGCCTAACCAGGGCTACATCGCGCTCGAACATGCCGACCCGCTGCCCGAAGCCGATCGCCACTCGGTCAGCTTCGCGAGCGAGGCGGGCAGGGCGATCGATTACTACGTCGTGCCCGCGCCGACGATGGACGATGCCATCGCGGGCTACCGCCGGCTGACCGGCAAGGCACCGATGATGCCGCGCTGGGCATATGGCTTCTGGCAGTCGCGCCAGCGCTACAACACGCAGGCCGAACTGCTGGACGTGATGCGGATGTACCGCGACCAGAACATCCCGATCGACACTATCGTGCAGGACTGGTTCTACTGGCCCGAGGATGCGTGGGGCAGCCACGCTTTCGATCCCGAGCGCTTCCCCGATCCGCAGGCGATGGTGGACGAGGTGCATGACCTCGACGGCCGCATCATGCTGTCGGTCTGGCCCAAGTTCTATCCGACGACCGAGAACGGCGAGGAGCTGCGCGAGAAGGGCTACCTTTACGAACGGCCGCTGGAGGCGGGCCAGCTGGACTGGGTGGGCAAGGGCTATCCGAACACCTTCTACGATCCCTATCCGGCCGAGGCGCGCGATATCTACTGGCGGCAGATGAAGGACGACCTGCTGCCGCTGGGCTTCGATGCCTGGTGGATGGATGCGACCGAGCCCGACTGGCATTCCAACCTCTCGGTCGAGGAGCGCAAGCGGCAGATGTATTCCGCCGCCACCGACACGCCGGGCGCGGCGATCTTCAATTCCTACCCGCTGGTCCATGCAGAGGGCGTGTACGAAGGCCTGCGCGCCGCGCAGCCCGATACGCGGCCCTTCATCCTGACCCGCAGCGGCTTCGGCGGCGTGCAGCGAACATCGTCCGCCCTGTGGTCGGGCGACGTCGCCGCGCGGTGGGACGACCTGCGCGACCAGATCAGCGCCGGGCTCAACCTCAGCCTCGCGGGCGTGCCCAACTGGACGCACGACATCGGCGGCTTCTCGGTCGAGCAGCGCTATTCGAGCGAGGATCCGGAGCACCTGCCCGAGTGGCGCGAGCTCTACCTGCGCTGGTTCCAGTTCGGCGCGTTCACGCCGCTGTTCCGCAGCCACGGCGAATTCCCGCTGCGCGAGACGCCGATCATCAGCGAGGGCGATCCCGAGATGCGCGCCAGCCTGATCGCCTATCACAAGCTGCGTTATCGCCTGATGCCATACATCTACACGGTCGCGGCGGGCACGCATTACGACGATGGCACGATGATGCGCCCGCTGGTGATGGATTTCGAGGGCGATCGCACAGTCTGGGGCATCGACGACCAATACCTGTTCGGCCCGTCGCTGCTGGTCGCCCCGGTGAGCGAGTTCGAGGCGCGGGAGCGCGAAGTGTACCTGCCGCAGGGCGCGGACTGGTACGATGCGCGCAGCGGCGCGAAGCTGGCGGGCGGGCAGACGATCACCGCATCGGCCCCGCGCGAGAGCATGCCGCTGTTCGTGCGCGCAGGCGCGATCGTGCCGATGGGGCCGGACGTGCAGTGGACCGGCGAGAACCCGCAGGGCCCGCTGACCGTGCATGTCTTCGTCGGGGCCGACGGGGCGTTCTCGCTCTACGAGGACCAGGGCACCGACATGGGCTACACCCGCGGCGAGTACGCGCGCATCCCGATGGCGTGGGACGATGCCACGCGCACGCTGACGATCGGCGCGCGCGAAGGCAGCTTCCCCGGCATGGCCGGGAGCCGTGCCATCACCGTGGTGCTGCACGATGGCGCGGAAGGCGGCGACGTGTTCGCGGCAGAAGAAGGCCGCACGCTCACCTACGAAGGCGAGGCCGTCAGCCTCGCCTTCTAGGCTGGCCGCAGCGCGGCGGGATCAGACCTCGACGATCTGCCCGCCCGCAGCGGCACTGGCGTACATCGCCTCGATCAGGCGGATGTCGCGCAGGCCCATCTCGCCCGGCGTGCGATGCGCCTCGCCCTTGCGCGCGGCCTGCGAGAATCCGTCGACCTGCGCGGCGAACTGGCTGGCGGCGTTGCCCGCGGTGTAGGCGCGCGCCGCGCCGCCGATCTCGGCGTTGATGCGGTTGTCGTAATAGGTCGTCGCGGGGTTCATCTCGATCGAGCCGTCGCTGCCGAAATAGCGCTGGCGCGAGACGTAGGGGTTCCAGCAATAGGACGAGGAGCCCTGCACCGTAATCCCGCTCGCCATGCGCACCCGCCAGTCGAGCGCGCCCTCCACCTCGGTGAACCGCGGATCGCCCGCGGGCGTCGAATCATAGGCCGAGACGGCGACGGGCGTGTCGTCCGGCAGCATCATCAGCGAGGTGTTGAGGCCGTAGACGCCGATATCGTACATCGATCCGCCACCGCCCAGCACCTTGTCCAGCCGCCACTTGTGCGGCGGGAAGTCGGGATTGGCGTTGAAGCCGTGATCGGCGGAGATGAAGCGCATCGCGCCGAGGTCGCCGTTTCGCACACGATCCAGCACGTGCACATTGTTCGGCTCGAAATGGACGCGGTAGGCGACGCCCAGCGTGCGGTTGTTGCGCTTCGCCGCCGCGATCATCGCCTCGCACTCGGCGCTGGTCGAGGCCATCGGCTTTTCGCACAGCACGTGCTTGCCCGCGTCGAGCGCGCGGATCGTGTATTCGGCGTGGAGGCCGACCGGGAGTACGTTGTAGACGCAATCGATCTCGTCGTCGTCGGCGATCCGATCGAAGTTGTCGTAGTTGTAGAGCCGCGACACGCCGTAGCGCTCGCCCAGTTCGCGTGCTTTTTCAGGATTGCCCGAGACGAAGGCGGTGATGCGCGAATGCCGCGCCCCATCGAAGCCGGGGATGACCTGGCCGACGCCGAATGTGCCCAGGCCGACGATCGCCCACCGCATCCGCTGGCCTGCGGGCTGCGGAAGGTCCGGATTGCCCAGCAGCGGTTGCCCCTCGGCCTCCTGCGCGATGGCTCTGGTCGAAGCCATCGCAGCGGCCGCGCCCACGCCGAGCTTGATTGCCTGACGACGGGTCGAACCCGCAGTGTCCTTGCTCTCTTTCACGATTCCTGTCCCCGATCCTTGTTTGCCCGACTATGACGATGGTCTAACCGCTTGGCCATACACAATGGTAGCGCAACCATTCTTCCGGGGGAGGGTGAAATCGACGGTGAGCGTGTAGAGGGTGACGCCCTGATCGGCGGGATCGAGGCGGGGGGCACCAAGTTCGTTCTGGCGACGGGCCTGCGCGACGGAACAGTGCTCGATCGCCATATAATCCCGACCCGCGATCCCGAGACGACGCTCGCGCAGGCGGGGGCATGGTTCGGCGCGCGAGGAGAAGTCTCGGCTCTCGGAATCGGGAGTTTCGGGCCGGTCGATCTGGACCCCGTGTCGGACACCTGGGGTCACATCACCTCCACCCCCAAACCGGGCTGGCGGGGCTGCGATCATGCGGGATATTTCCGGCGCGAGCTGGGGTGCCCGGTCGGCTTCGATACCGATGTCAACGCCGCCGCGATCGCCGAATGGCGCGCGCGTCGCGCAGATCCCGCGCAGGCGCTGGCCTATGTTACCGTGGGCACCGGGATCGGCGGCGGGATCGTGAGTGCCGGGCGGATTCTCGGCGGCGCGACGCACCCGGAGGTCGGCCATATCCGCGTCGCGCGCCATCCGGAGGACCGGGAATTCGACGGCAGCTGCCCATATCACGGCGATTGTCTGGAAGGGCTGGCCAGCGGCCCGGCAATCCTGGCGCGCTGGGGGGCTCCGCTGAACGAGTTGGACGACCCCGACGCATCCAAGATCATCGCCCATTATGTCGCCCAGCTTTGCAAAGCGCTGTTCTCGATTGCCGCGGTCGACGGGATCGTGCTCGGCGGAGGGGTGATGGGGACGGTCGGCCTGCTCGATCGCGTTCGCGAGTTCGTGCGGATTCTGGACCAGGGCTATCTCCCTCGCGGAGCGGAACGCTGGATCGAGGCGCCTTTGCTGGGCCAGGATTCGGGCATCGTGGGTGCGCTGCTGCTGGCCGATGAAGCTTTGCGGACGGATCGGAGCTAGCCGGGGGGAATCGCCATCTAGCTAGCGGAGTGTTGCCGCTTCCATTCCCGCGCGCCGGCCTGGGCCTGGCGCCGGATCGGCGGCACGTCGACCCGCGCCGAGGGATCGAGCGAGACGCCCAAATAGTCCGCCATCGCAGCGACCGCATCTTCGGGCGCGTCCACGACATCCTCGTACCAGACGACGAGCGGGGTGATCGACAACTCGCGATACATCTGCGCCCACGCATTTTCCTGCGCCGCGAGTTCGCGCTTCGCGCGCTCTACCATGGCGGCGGAATAGCTCGGCTCGGCTCGCCCACCCTCTTCCTGCTCCTGCCGCCAGATGCCGGAGAGGCTTGCCCTGGCGAGCGAGATGGCGTGCGCGGTCGTGTCGCGCCGGCGCAGCTGGACGACGCGGCTGGCCGCGCCGCCTGCGAGGAAGAGGCGCATGGCCTGACCAAGCAGGGCAGGGTTGCTGCGACCCAGCTGCTCCATCTGGAGCGGAAAGGCCTTGAGGCCGAAAATGCCATTGGGAGAGGTGCGGTACCGCACCACCCGGTCCCACAGCTCGATCTGGGCGCGGGGCGAGCCATGGACGGCTCCGAACGGCCCCGTCGGCTCGAAATTGAGATATTCGAGGGGGGCACCGAGGCACCCCGTTTCCCACAGCAGATGGCTCAGATAAGTGCTGCCCGAGCGCGGCACGCTCGCGAGCATGTAGGGCCGAGGCTCGCCGCAGAACGCGGGCCAGTCGAAGCGCTCCTCGTACCCGGTAAGCATATCTGCGGGCGGCCCGCTCATCGATCCACCTTGGCCGTTGCCGCGAGCCTCATCGGTCGCCCTGTCTCCACGCGGTGCCTCCCCCGCGCGTCCCGTTTGCCCAATTGGAAAATCGTAGGAAGCGATCTGCCGCGAGATCGAAAGAATGGCGGAGACGGAGGGATTCGAACCCTCGATACCCCGATAGAGGTATGGCTCCTTAGCAGGGAGCTGGTTTCAGCCACTCACCCACGTCTCCGCACACGTGCCCGTCCACCGGATGGCACGCGAGCGGCGCGCTATAACCAGCACGGCAGGGTGGCACAAGGGTGCAGCGCAAACGAACGCGAGTTCCCGGCGCGCGACTCGTTTCGGCGCGTTTTCGATTCGGCTCGCCGCCTTGCTCCTTGATGCGCGAGGTTCAGGCGACTCAGTCTAAATGCGGAGACTTAGAACTCAGTCACACGCGAAGGAGCGCGGTTCATGGCCCGCACTGTCAGCATCCGCCACATCGCAGCGCTGTGCGCCGCGATTTTCGGCATGGCCGCCGCGCCGCTTGCCGCGCAGCCAATCGAAACGGTCGACCCGACACGCACGATCGAGGCGGGGCAGATCGATGGCGATATCGAGGAAAACCCCGGCGAACCGTCGATCTACGGCGAGCGGGGCGCGACCCCGGCCCCTCAGCCGGAATCGCAGGTATCGACCTGGACCGATATGTCGCCCGACAGCGAGGCGGACACTGCCGCCGGTTATCAGGGTGCCGCCGCTCCTTCCGCCACGACGGCCGCCTCGCCGCAAGGCCAGGCGGCGAGCGAAGCGATCGCTTCCACCGCAGCGCCTCCGGGCACATGGCAGGACGACGACCTGATCGGCGCGGCGCAGGGCTTTTTCGGCGAGAACGCCGAAGGGATCGCGCGGATGATCGAGCGGATCCTGGCGGACCAGGGCACGCCCAACGGCTATATCGTGGGCCGCGAGGCGAGCGGAGCCTTCATCGTGGGCGCACGCTACGGTTCGGGCACGCTCTACCACAAGGTCGAGGGGCAGCGCCCGGTCTACTGGACGGGGCCTTCGATCGGCTTCGACGTGGGCGCGAACGGGGGCAAGACCTTTGTGCTGGTCTACAACCTGTTCGACACCGAACAATTATACGAACGCTTTCCTGCGGGTGAGGGTCAGGCCTATCTCATCGGTGGGCTGACCGCGAGCTACCTGCGCAAGGGCGACACCGTGTTGATCCCGATCCGGATGGGCGCGGGCCTGCGGCTCGGTATCAATGCGGGCTACATGAAGTTTTCCAAGGAACACCGCTGGTTGCCTTTCTAGGCGCGGTCACGGCAGGGTATTCGGCAATAATATCGGTTGCGATGGCGCGCGTGCGATAGCATGGGGCGTCCATGCTCGATCGCCTGCAAGACACACCGCCCGACGCGCTCCTCGCGCTGATCGCCCAATTCGCCGCGGACGAGCGGGAGCAGAAGATCGACCTCGGCGTCGGCGTCTACCGCACAGATGACGGCGACACGCCCGTGTTCGAGGCGGTCAAGGCGGCCGAGCAGCGCCTTCTGGATGAACAGGACAGCAAGAGCTATCTAGGGCCCGAGGGCGATCGCGGCTTTGTCCATGCGCTGATGCCGATCATCTTCGGCGCCGATGCGAGCATGGGCGGCCGGATCGACGGTCTGCAGACGCCGGGCGGAACCGGCGCCGTGCGGCTCGCGATCGCACTGGCAGAGCGCGCGGGCGTCACCCGCGTGCATGTCGGCACGCCCAGCTGGCCCAACCATATCCCGATCATCGAGGATGTCGGCCTGAAAGCCGTCACCTTCTCGCACGCCAGCGAAGACGGCAGCGCTGATCTCGAATCGCTGCTGGACGTGATCCGCCAGGGGAAGGCGGGCGATGCGGTTCTGATTCACGCCTGCTGCCACAATCCTACGGGCATCGATTACACGCCCGAACAATGGGAAGCGCTGGCCGACGCGCTCGCCGACAGCCCCGTGCTGCCGATCATCGACAGCGCCTATCAGGGCCTCGGCGAAGGGATGGAAGAAGATGCAGGCGGCCTGCGCAGCGTCCTCGCCAAGGTGCCCTACGCGCTGATCGCCTATAGCTGCGACAAGAACTTCGGCCTCTACCGCGACCGCGTGGGAGCGTTCTACATCAAGGTGGACGAGCCCGCACAGATGAGTGCGGCAATGGCCAACGCGGCCGCGCTTGCGCGCGCGAACTGGTCGATGCCGCCCGATCACGGCGGCGCCGCGGTGCGGATCATCCTGCGCGACGAGGAACTGCGCGAGCAGTGGCTCGCCGAACTCGATGGCATGCGCAAGCGCCTGCGCTGGGTCCGTTCGCACCTGGCGGGCGCGGACAAGAAAGTCGACAGCGTGCCGCTCGCCCACCTCGAAGAGCAGAACGGCCTGTTCGCGATGCTGCCGCTCGACAAGGCGCAGATCGTCAGGCTGCGCGAGGATCACGCGGTCTACATGGCGGGTTCGGGCCGGATCAACATCGCCGGTCTGACCAAGGGCAACATCGACACCTTCATCGCCGCACTGGCGGATGTCGCGGGCTGACCTGAACCGGCAACCCGTCCTCGAAGGGGATCGGTTCGTGTTGAGGCCACTGGCTGCGGACGACTGGGACGCGCTCTATGCCGTCGCGTCCGACCCGGCGGTATGGGAACAGCACCCCATGACCGATCGCTGGCAAGCGGACGTGTTTCGCGCGTTCTTCGACGATGCGCTGGCCAGGGGCGGCGCGCTGGCGATCATCGACAAGCACAAGGGCGAGATCATCGGCTCGTCGCGATTCCAGGCGCTGAAAAGTCCCGACGAGGACGAGGAAGAGCAAAGCTCGGTTGAGATCGGGTGGACGTTCCTCTCCCGAAACTATTGGGGCAAAGGTGCGAACCATGAGGTCAAGCGGCTGATGGTCGGCCATGCGCTTCGCAGTGTCGAACGGGTCGATTTCCGGGTGGGCGAGGCGAACTGGCGCAGCCGGATCGCGCTGGAAAAGATCGGGGCGACCCAGACGCGGCGGACCGAGCTTTCCAAACATCGCGGCAAGCGCGTGCTGCATATCGTCTATGCCATCACGCGCGAGGATTTCGCGCACGGGCCGCTCGCCCAAGGCGCCTAGACGCGGTCAGCGGCTGCGCGCGGACATCGGCAGGCGCCGCGTCATGCGCAGCCCGTCGCGCATGTTCAGCGACAGCAGCGTGACATTCACCGCACCCGCGATCAGTTCCACCGCCTGCACCGCGTAGAACGCCGTGTCGAACGCGCCCGCGCTCGCCTTCCACGCGAGGAACAGCGCCGACGGGATCAGCACCAGCACGCCGTTCGCAGCGATGATCGGCATGCGCCGCAGCTTGCGCCCCACAAGGCCGCCGCGATGTCCGCGCGAGCGGATCAGCCCGGTGCCGCCGGTGGCAGCCAGGGCGGGGACGAGCAGCAGGAAGCCCCACGGTATCGCCAGTTTGACGGCTATGATCTGCGCGTGCGTGCCGAAGGCTTCCACCAGCACGGTCGACAGCCAGAAGCTTGCGACGAGCAATGTCGCAAGGGTGCCGGCGATGGGATGGACGAGTTTCGACATGATGGGTCTCCATTGCTTGCTGGCGCACGGCGCGGGTCGTTGCCGTGGTGGATACATAGCTAGCTATCGAGATAATAAGTAGCAAGCTATGTATTTGCATGACGAGCTGTGTCGATCTATCGCAAGCGACATGACCTTCTCGAAAGACAGCTCTGCCGGCTATCTGGTGAACGACCTCGCGCGCCGCTTTGCGGCTGGCTTGCAGGCGAAGATCAAGCCCATCGGGCTTTCGACCGGCGTGTTCCCGGTGATGGTCCAGCTGTGGGAGGAGGACGGGCTCACACAGACCGAACTGGTCCGCCGGATCGGGGTGGAGCAGGCGACCATGGCCAACACGCTGGCACGGATGCAGCGTGACGGTCTGATCGCCAGGCACCGCAGCAAGGCCGATGGCCGGGTGCAGGAGATCTGGCTGACCGATCTGGGCACAAGCTTGCGTGGCCCCGCAATTGCGGCGGCGGAGGCGGTGAACGCTGCGGCGCTGTCCGGCCTCTCTCCCGAAGAGCGCGACCAGTTCGTGCACCTGATGACCAAGGTCATCCGGACATTCGACGTTCGGGATGGGGATGGGGCCGGCCCGGTGGGTGAGGGCACGCGGCAAGCCTAAGGGGGCGCCGGCAGCTCAACCGGTGCCGCCCACCAGTCTCGCTGGACAGTGCGAATAGCCGATCTATATACGTTTCATATCTGATTTGCATAAAGGTTGAGCAATTGGTCTGGTCAAGATCGACGATGAACTTCACGAGCAGGTCCGCATGGCGAGTGCGGTCATGTGCCGTTCGATCAACGCGCAGGCCGAGTTCTGGATGAAGATCGGGCGGCTAGCCGAAGCCAATCCGACGCTGTCTTTCAACGATATCGTGAAGCGGGAGCTTGCTCTCGCCACCGAGACTGAAGGCGCCAGCGACACCCGCGCCGCCGCCTGACATGGTCAAGACCTCCGAAGAACTGGCGCTGATGCGCGCGTCCGGGCGTTTGCTCGCCTCGGTGTTTGAAATGCTCGACAGGCTCGACCTGGCAGGCATGTCGACCATGCAGATCAACGACCTGGTCGAGCGGTTCATCCGCGACGATCTCTCGGCCCGCCCCGCCAGCAAGGGGCAGTACGGCTACGAATACGTGCTCAACTGCTCGATCAACGAAGTCGTGTGCCACGGCGTGCCGTCCGACGAGGTGATCGTGCGCGATGGCGACATCATCAACCTCGACATCACGCTGGAGAAAGACGGGTACATCGCCGACTCGAGCAAGACGTACCTCGTCGGCGACGTCTCGCCACAGGGCAGGCGCATTGCGCGCATCGCGCAGGAGGCCATGTGGGCGGGCATCCGCGCGGTCCGGCCCGGTGCGCATCTGGGCGATATCGGCTACGCGATCGAGAAGCGCGCCAAGGCGAACAACTGCACCGTCGTGCGCGAATATTGCGGCCACGGCATCGGGCGAGAAATGCACGAGGAGCCGCAGGTGCTCAACCACGGGCGGCCGGGCCGGGGGTTACGGTTGCGAGAAGGGATGACCTTCACGATCGAGCCGATGGTCAACCTGGGCCGCGCGAAGACCGTCACCCGCGATGACGGGTGGACGGTGGTGACCAGGGACGGAAAACTCTCCGCCCAGTTCGAACATACGGTGGCAGTGACGGCCGACGGTGTGGAAGTTCTGACGCTGAGGCAGGGCGAGAGGGCGCTCGCCTGATTGCAGCGTTTGCAGCTGTCCTACACGCAGCCTTTATCGATAGGTTGCGCCCGGCTCTTTCAAACCGTGCAATTCGCCTGAAATGCGCCGCCTGCGAACCGGGAAGATTTCTCCTCCAGGACAGTGTGTCAGGTGTGTCAGGCCGCCATTGCGAAGGGGCGAACCACCGCGACGAATTGCGCATCGGGTCGCTCGGCATCGTCGTCGTTCGCCTTGGTGAGGGCCGCCGGTGCGCGCTGCGTGCGTTTGGCGCGGGAGGTCGCGCCGGTGGCCCTGCGCTGGCTCAGGATGCGCCGGTCGGCAGGCCTTCGCCCGAAACGGGGCTTCCAGCGCGCCAGTACCGAGCGCGCGCGGCTCCACGAAGCGGAGGCTGCCGCGACCACCACGACGTCGATATAGAGCGCCATATCGGCGGCAGCGCCCAGCATCAGCTCGGGGCCCAGGATCAGAGTCGCCTCCCCACCGAGCAGCAGCACGAAGGGCGCGATGATCCAGAAGATGTACTGGTGCCGCCTGTGCGCCAGCAGGATTTCGAGAGGTCGCTCGACCAGATGCGTGTTGAGCATTCGCCGGAAAGGGATGTCCGGTCCGAAGCGCATGAACAGCGCCAGCACCACAAGCATGCCGTAAGCGATCATCGTAGCCCTCTCCCCATCAGCCCATCAGCGCCTGCATCCGCTTGAGGTAGCGCGCGAGAACGTCGATCTCGAGATTGACGGCATCGCCGGCCTTCAGCGTGCCGAGCGTCGTCACTTCGCCGGTATGCGGGATGATGTTGAGGGTGAAGGTGCAGCCGCCGTCCGACAGATCGTCGACCGCGTTGACCGTCAGCGACACACCGTCGACCGTGATCGATCCCTTGGGTGCGATGAAGGGCGCGTAGTCGGCGGGAACGCGGATCACCAGCCGGGTCGATCCTCCATCCTCGCCCGCCGAGACGACCTCGCCCGCGCAATCGACATGACCGGTGACGATATGGCCGCCCAGCTCGTCGCCGACCTTGAGCGAGCGTTCGAGGTTGAGCCGCGCGCCCTCCTGCCACTGGCCCTTTGCCGAGCGCGCGACGGTTTCGGCCGACACGTCGACCGCGAACCATGCGTCGCCCGCCTCGCCGCCGCGATCGACGACGGTCAGGCACACGCCCGAACAGGCGATCGATGCGCCGATGGCGATGCTCGCGGGGTCGTAAGGGCAGGTGATCCGCACCCGCAGGTCGCCGCGCTGTTCGGCCTGCGCGATGGTGCCGATGGCGGTGATGATCCCGGTGAACATGTCAGTCTCCTTGCCGCGTCCGCTCGAACGCTTCGTACGTATCCGGCCCCAGGGCGCGGCGTTCGACCGGCTGCCAGCGATCATGGGCCTGCGCAAGCTCGGTGAGGCCGATGTCCGCGATGGCGGGAAGGCCGGAGCCGACGATGATCGGCGCGCGGTAGATCTCGAGCCGGTCGACGAGATCGGCCTCGAGGAAGCTCGCAGCGGTCTGCGCGCCGCCCTCGACGTAGAGGTAGTGCGCCGGGATGCGCGCGATGTCGGCGGGGCCTGCGATCGCGAAAGCGTCTTCGACCGGTTGCGAGGTGAGGACCCAGCGTTGCGGACTGCGCACCTCGAGGCCCGGCAGGCGCACGTCCAGGCGGGGACGGTCGCCGCGCCATGTGCCGCCGCCGACGAGAATCGCATCGGCGAGCGCGCGGCGGGAATGGACATGCGCGCGCGCGGCCTCGCCGGTGATCCAGCGGCTGCTGCCATCGGGAAGTGCGATGCGTCCGTCGAGCGAGGTCGCGAGCTTGAGCGTGACGTGCGGCCGCCCCAGCCGTGCGCGCGTCATGTACCCCGCGAGGCTCGCCTCGGTCCGGGAGCAATCCAGGATGTGCGCTTCGATACCCGCATCGCGCAGCCGCTCGATCCCCTGTCCGCAAGTGCGCGGGTCGGGGTCCTGCGCGCCGATGGCGACCCGTGCAGGAGCCGCCTCAGCCAGCAGATCGGCGCAGGCGGGCCCGCGCGAGGACTTGTGCGCACATGGTTCGAGAGTGGCGTAGACGTCGGCACCGCGCGCCGCGTCGCCTGCTTCGGCCAGCGCCATCGCTTCGGCATGCGGCCGCCCGCCGGGCTGGGTCCAGCCGCGCCCGACCACGCGGCCATGGCTGACGATCAGACAGCCGACCGAGGGGTTCGGATGGCTCGCCGGGCGCGCGCGCAACGCGAGCCGCGCCGCCGCCGCCAGCCAGCGCGCATCACTCTCCGGCGTCGTCAACCGATCCGCCGGATGTCTGCTCTGCCTGAGTATCTTCCTGCGCTGCGGCGGCGCGCGCCTTTTCGAGCTGGGCCTGCTTTATGGCCTCTTCGCGAGCGAGTTGCTCCGCGATCTCCGCTTCCATCTTGTCGGTATCGATGCCGGTCGCCTTGCCCAGCGCGCGGTACATCTCGCGCCGCTTCTCGATCCGCGCATCCAGCAACCGCTGGCGCGCTTCCTTGCGCTCCTGATTGGCGATGTTCGAGGCGACGATTTCCGCGTCGGTCCGGTCCGGCGCGAAGGTGGTGATGTAGACCACTTCGGGCGGCTTGGGGGGCACGATCACCCGCTCCTGCGCGAAGAAATACAGGAAGAACGCGGGGAAGGCGCAGGAGGCGAGGATGATCGGGATGCGATAGGGCTGGGGGCGCCTGATCTCGGTCCAGAGATCGCCAAGACCCCCGGCGACGTCGTATTTCGGGCTGATGCGCATGGTCGCAACATAAGCGCTCTCGCCCGCACCCGCCAGTGCCGATCTTGGGACGGGGCAGAAAGGGAGCGTCAGCCGAAGGCGCTGAAAAGGCGCGGGCCGTTCGCCTTGAGCCAGGCTTCGGCCTCCACCAGCTCGCCCTCGAACAGTTCGGCGAGAAGGGCATGGAAGCGCGGCGAATGGTCGAAATGCACGCGGTGCGCGGTCTCGTGCGCGACGACCGATCGGCGCACGGCGTCGGGGGCCTGCACCAGCCGCCAGTTGAGCCTTACGGTTCCGTTCGACGAGCAGCTCCCCCAGCGCCGCCGCGCGCTGCTGAGCGCGAAGTCGGGCGTCGGCAGCTGCGCACGCGCGGCATAGCAGGCGAGGTCGTCTGCGAAGAGCACACGCGCCTCGGCCTGCATCCACCGCTTGATGCGCGGGGTGAGGCTCTCGCGCGGGCCACCGAGGATGAAGGTGTCGCCATGCATCGCGATCCGCCGCGGGCGATCCGCGCTCCAGTCGATCGTCAGATCGCGGCCCCTGTAGGCCAGCCTCCCGCCCGGTTGCGGCTCGGCGCGCGCGGGTCGCTTCGCGCGCTGCGCCGCGAGCCACGCGCTGCGCGACTGCGCGAAGCGCACCGCCTCGCGCGTCGTCCCCCAGCGCGGCAGCGTGACCCGCGCGCTCTGGCCATCCTCGCTCAGGCGCAAGGTCATGCGGGTGGCGCGCGGATGGCGGCGGATCGTCAGCGGCAATTCGCCATCGGCCAGCGCGACGACCGGATCGGCCGGTTCACGCAGCCAGTCGATCATGCGTCCCACTCGACGATATGGTGTTCGATCGGCCCGGCATCGATCTCCGACACGACGCGGCCTGCCGCGCCGGCGCCCGCGAGGTGCACATCCTCGCGCGATCCGGTGAGCAGGTAGTGCCAGCGCGGCAGCCGACGCCCCTCCGCCCGCCTGCGATAGGCGCAGGTGTCGGGCAGCCACGGCAGCTTGCCCGCCAGCGAGGGCGTCAGTTGCAGGCAGTCGGGCACGTAGCTCTTGCGGTTGGCATAGTCGCGGCAGCGCGCGGTCGAGCAGTCGAGCAGGCGGCAGGCGACATTGGTTTCGGAGATTTCGCCGGTCTCCTCCTCCTCCAGCTTGTGCAGGCAGCAGCGCCCGCATCCGTCGCACAGCGCTTCCCATTCCTCCCGGTTGAGTTCGTCGAGCGGACGTTCCCAGAAACGCTCCCTCAGCGCACCCATCGGTCGAGCTCCGCAGCCACCGCTTCGGCGCTTTCATCGACCGGGAGGATGGCGATCGGCTCCCCATCGGGGCCGAAGAGGAAGGTGAAACGGGTATGGTCGACGAGGTAGCCGCCGGCCTCGCTCTCCTCGCCGATGCTGTAGGTGCCGCCAAAGTCTGCCACCACTTCGTCGAGCTGTTCCTTGGTGCCGGTCATTCCGATCAGGCGGGGGTGGAAGGCATTGGTGAACTCGCGTAGCACTTCGGGCGTGTCGCGCTGCGGATCGACGCTGACGAACAGCGGCTGGATCTTCGCCGCGCGTTCCGGGTCGCTCTCCTCGAACCGCTTGAGCCCCGCCATCGCGCGCTGGACGTCGACCGGGCAGACATCGGGGCAGAAGGTGTAGCCGAAATAGACCGTGCGATACTGCCCGTCGAAATCGCCGAAGCTCACATCCTCGCCATCTTCGCCGGTCAGGGTGAAATCGCCGCCGATATCCGCGCCCTCGAGCGGCGGCGGACCGGCAGGCTCCGAGCCCGACGAACAGGCGGCGAGCGCGAGGGCGAGCGATGCGACAAAGGGCGTGAGGTGATGTGGCGCGGTCATGGAATTCCGGTTCAGCGTCTGCTAACGGCTTTTGGGGAAGGGGCTCCGATCAGCAGAATGTGGGGTCCTAGCAGGAGTGTTTAAGGTGTCGCAGCCGTTTATCCGCAACTGGGCGCGTATGGCCATCCTTTCGACGGCCGCTATCGCCAGCGTCGCATCGGCGCAAGTCGGGGGCAAGCGCGAAGGGTACGTCTTCCTCGAAGCGGTGCGCGACCGCGATGGCACGGTCGTGACCGACATGGTCGAGCAGCCCGGCGGGGATTCGCTGATCAACACGCGCGATCTGACCAGCGGCGATACCGCGCTGCACGTCGTTGCGGAGCGCCGGGATCCTGCATGGATCAAGTTTCTCGGCGCCAATGGCGCCAATCCCAACCTTGCCAACAAGCAAGGCGTGACCCCGCTGATGATCTCCACCCGGCTCGGCCATGTCGAAGGCGTGACCGCGCTGCTCGAAATCGGGGCGCGGGTCGATCCGCTGTCGAGCACCGGCGAAACGCCGCTGATTTCGGCCGTCCATCGCCGCGACGTCGCGCTGGTGCGCATTTTGCTCGCCAATGGCGCGAACCCCGACCGGACCGACAATTCGGGGCGCTCCGCGCGCGATTACGTCGCCCTTCTGAACGAGCGCCGGATGTCCGAAGCCTTTACCGAAGCCGACGATGCGCGCGACGGAACGGCAAGCGAAGACTACGGACCGAGCCTCTAGGCCGCCAGCGAGAGAGCCATGATCGACAATTCCGCAGACCTGACGCTCGACGAATTGCGGATCGCGCTCGCGCCCGCGATCGCGGACTCCGCCATTTTCGACGGGTGGACCGAGACCGCGCTCAACGCCGCGGCGGAGATGGAGGGCGCCGACCCGGCGCTCGCGCGGCTGGCGTTCAAGGGCGGGCCGATGGTCATGGTCTCCGCCTGGATCGAAGCGATCGATGCCGCGATGGCGCGCGACCTGCCCAAGGACGTGCTCGCGACCCGCAAGGTCCGCGACCGGATCCGCGATCTCGTGCTCTACCGGCTCGATGCGGTTGCGGGCCAGGAAGAGGCGCTGCGCCGGGCGCTCGCGATCGGTGCGGCCCCGCGCAACGTGCCCGAATCGCTGCGCGGCGCGTGGGCGAGCGCGGACCTGATGTGGCGGCTCGCGGGCGACACCGCGACCGATTACAATCACTATACCAAGCGCGCGATCCTCTCTTCGGTCTATGGCTCGACCCTGCTGGTCTGGCTCGATGACGAGACGATCGGCAAGGAAGAGACGAAAGCCTTTCTCGACCGGCGGATCGACAACGTGATGCAGTTCGAAAAGGCCAAGGCGCAGCTGCTGGGCGGCGGCCCCAAGGGCACCACGCGCGAAAGCTTCAGCCCCGCACGCTTTCTCGGGCGGCTGCGCTACCCCGCGAAGTAGCGCCGGCGTGCGGGACGGCGCCGCTTTTCACAGCCTTGCGGGAAGCACCCACTGGAACGCGTCGGCGCCATCCGATAGGCCTTGGCCAACGCAAGACGAAGCCAAGCAAGAAAGGTACGTGATTCTATGGCGGGCAGCCTCAACAAGGTCATGCTGATCGGCAATCTCGGTGCAGATCCCGAGATCCGCAGCTTCCAGAACGGCGGCAAGGTCGCCAACCTGCGCATCGCAACCAGCGAGACCTGGAAGGACCGCAACACGGGCGAGCGGCAGGAGCGGACCGAGTGGCACACGGTCGCGATCTTCTCCGAAGGTCTCGTCAGCGTGGTCGAGCGGTTCCTCAAGAAGGGCAGCAAGGTCTACATCGAAGGCAAGCTGCAGACCCGCAAGTGGCAGGACCAGAACGGGCAGGACCGCTACAGCACCGAAGTGGTGCTGCGCGGCTTCGACGGCACGCTGACCATGCTCGACGGCGCGCAAGGCGGCGGCGGTGGTGGTGGTGGCGGCTACGGCGGCGGCCAGCGCAGCGGCGGAGGCGGCTATGGCGGCGGCTCGGGTGGCGGCAGCGACCAGGGCGGCGGCTGGGACCAGGGCGGTAGCGGTTCGGGCGGTGGCTCGGGCGGCGGTGCCAATTACGACGATCTGGAAGACGACATTCCGTTCTAGGTCTCTAGCCATAGTCTGAGGGGGATCGATGACAGGGTTCAAGGGACTGGCAACAGGTGCGATCAAGCTCATCGCACCCCTCGGCATCGTTGTTGGCTATCTGGCCTTCACGCAACCATGGGTTGACGACTATCCGGCCGTTGCCAGTCTCGATTGCATCTTCGAAGCGCGTGCGGATCAGGCTCCGATCCGACTTGGCGAATACAGCGCGCCCTTGCATTCGCTCCGACTGGAGGGCGATCTCTCGGATCCATTCGAAGACACGCTCTTCAATTTCGAAGGAACGGCGAGGTACAAAATCGACGGAAAGTCGATCACTGCGCCAGTGCGTGGTTCGGTCTTCCTCGACGATTCGCTCCACCCAAAGGGTCTGATTATGACCGTGGAGGACAGAAAATTCGCCAGAAATGATGGCCTGTCGATCATCACGCTCGATGATGAAGGCACGCTCGATTACTCGGAGGATCTCGCGTTTGCTTTCGTGAGACCCGAATTCAAGCTTTCCCATCCGATGGCGATGGGTTGCAGCACCGGTCCGCCTCCCGAAGCTCGGGAGCTTCTCGACTGGCTAACCTTTGGATGAATCGATGCAGAGTGCGTCTCGAGGCAATGCCTTGACACACCTGACACAGTGTCCAGAGGCAAAAAAGACGTCTTTCCGCAAAGGGCATCTCTAGTGGCTGATCGACGGATTCAAAGAGCCGCGCGATCATGCTGCGGGGCGTTGATGTAGGACAGCGCTAAAGTGGCGGTGGGGGGCACACGCGCTCGCCTGCCGCCGCGTCGTCTCCGTCGCGTTCGACGCGTGTGAATTCCGATCCGGGTCGCAGGCGGACGCGCAAAGAATGCTTTATTTGCGCGATGCTTGGGCGCAAAGCGCGAGGGTGAACGCACTCCGCGATCCGATTCGACTGATCCCCCTGCTCTTCGCAGGCGCCATCGCGGTCGGGACCATCCTGCTCAGCCTGCCCTTCGCCACGGTCGAGGGCGTGCGTGCGCCATTCCTCGTCGCGTTCTTCACCTCCACCTCTGCCGTCGCGGTGACCGGCCTGATCGTGGTCGACACGCCGACATACTGGTCCGGGTTCGGGCAGGGCGTCATCCTGCTGCTGTTCCAGATCGGCGGCTTCGGGATCATGACCAGCGCGACCTTGTTCGGCCTGATGGCGGGGCGCGGCTTCGGCCTGCGCGACCGGATGGCGACCCAGATCGAGCGGAGCCGACTGGAAAAGCACGACGCGGTCACCGCGCTCAGGCTGATCCTCGCCATCACCATCGCGGTCGAGGCGGTGGTCGCGCTAGTGCTGACCGCAAGGCTGTTCGTGCGATATCATGAATCGTTCGGAGAGGCGCTGTGGCACGGCGTGTTCCATTCGGTCAGCGCGTTCAACAACGCCGGCTTCTCGAGCTATTCGGACAGCGTGATGGGGTTCCAGAACGATCCGCTGATCCTGGGGCCGATCATGATCGCGGTCGTGATCACCGCGCTCGGCTTTCCGGTGATCCAGGACGTGCGCACCAACGGGTTCGTCTGGCGCCGATGGTCGCTCCACACGAAGATCACCGTCGCCGGCACCTTCGCGCTGCTGACCTTCGGCTTCGCCGCCATCCTCGCGATGGAGTGGCACAATCCCGAAACGCTCGGGCCGATGGGGTGGGGCGCGAAGATCCTCAACGCCGCCTTCCATTCGGTGATGCCGCGCACCGCCGGGTTCAACAGCGTGAATGTCGGTGGCTTTCACGACGAAACGCTGATGACCAATTTCTTCCTGATGTTCATCGGCGGTGGCAGCGCGGGCACGGCGGGAGGGATCAAGGTGACGACCTTCTTCGTGCTGTTCGCGATCGTCCTGACCGAGGTGCTAGGCCGCAAGGATTCAGGGCTGTTCCAGCGCCGCTTCGGGCGCGAGGTGGAGCGGCAGGCGCTGGCAGTCACCGTCCTTTCCGCCGCGCTGATCTTCGCCTCGACGACCTACATCGCCTCGATCAGTTCGATCCCGCTCGACGATATCCTGTTCGAATGCATTTCCGCCTTCTCCACCGTCGGCCTGTCGACCGGCATCACCGCCGATCTGCCGCCGAGCGCGCTGCTCGTGCTCGTCATGCTGATGTTCGTCGGCCGGGTGGGAACCATCACCGTGGCAACCGCGCTTGCGCTGGGCGGGCGCGCCCGGCCCTACCGCTATCCGCAGGAGAACCCCATTGTCGGCTAACAAGCGCAAGCCCATTCTGCTCATCGGCCTCGGCCGTTTCGGAGGGGCGGTCGCCCGCACGCTGGAGCGCATGGGGCACGAGGTGCTCGCCGTCGATTGCGATGGCGACCTGGTGCAGGAATTCGCGCCCGACCTGACCAAGGTGGTGCAGGCCGACGCGACCGACGAGGCGGTGCTGGAAAGGCTCGGCGCGCGCGACTTCGATGCCGCGGTGGTCGGCATCGGGACCGATATCGAAGCCAGCGTGCTGACCGTGCTGGCGCTCGCCGATCTCGGGCTCACCAACATCTGGGCCAAGGCGACCAACGACAAGCACGCGCGCATCCTCGAACGCACGGGCGCGACGCATGTGGTCTTCCCCGAACAGCGCATGGGCGAGCGTACGGCGCACCTGATCAACGAGCGGCTTCTGGACTTCATCTCCTTCGGCAACGAATTCGCGATCGCGCGGCTGGCGGCGCCCGAGCCGATCGTCGGCCTGCCGCTGATCACGAGCGAATGCCGCAAGAAATACGAGGTGACGGTTGTGGGCGTGAAGCGCGAGGGCGAGGATTTCATCCACGCCGTGCCCGACACGATCATCTTTCCCGGCGACGAGCTGGTCGTGTCGGGCCGGATCTCGAATATCGAGAAGTTTTCGGGGATTTAGCCGGGCAGCGCGCTAGTCCTTCCTGAGCCCGGCGAGCGCTTCTGCGAGCGGGCCGCGCGGCGCATCGTCGCTGTCCAGACCGGCCTCTTCGCGCACCGCGTCCGCATCCGGGCCGACGGCGTAGGGATCGATCGACAGCGCAAGGCTCTGGGCGATCGCCTCGCCCAGGTCGAAGGTTTCGCCCGAATAGCCGATTTCGTCGAGATCCTCCTCTTCCAGCTCGATCTCGATCTCCGCGACCTCCGCGCTCTGGTGCGTCGGCTCCATCGTGGCTGCGGGCACGAAGCGGAAGGCCACGGGCTCGTCGATGGAGACGGGGAAGTCGTCGCCCGATACCGCACATTGCTGCACGATCTGCGCCTGAAGGCGGCCCTCGGCCGCGACCCGGTCGCCGTCGCGGTCCAGCGTCACCTGCGCTGCCAACCGCTCGATCGCGACGATGGCGAAGCGCCGCGCGAGCGCGGCCCGCTCGGCCTCGTTCGCTTCGAGCTCGATCGGCCGGCCGGTGATCTGGCGCAGCGAAATGGAGCGGGAGAATTCGGGAGCAGCGTCGCTCATGCCGCGACCTCGCCGTCCTGCAGCGTTTCGAACGACGTCGCCTTCAGCCGCGCATGCAATTGGCGCAGCCCCGCGGCGATCCGCGGCGGGCCGTTCTCCTCGTCGGAGAGGTGCATGTTGCGCTGGACCACCTCGGCGAGCCCGCTGTCGTCTTCCAGCGCGAGCGCGGTGCGCAGGCTGCCCGCACGCCCGCCCAGCGTCGCCATCATCCGGCCCATCATCTTGCCCACGGTGGGATCGCCTATCCCGGCTTCGCGCATCTGGCCTTCCATATCCTCCACGAACAGCTCGGTCAGCCGCGCGGCGGCGGGCACGCCCTGCGCATCGGGGTCCTGCTCGTCCTCCAGCCGCAGCATGACCAGCGCGGTGAGCATCGAGATCATGTCGAACCGCCCGTCGAGCGTGTCCGCCGCGCCGCGCTGCGCATACCAGTGCTCCTCGCGCGCGATGCCGACCAGCCGGTGCCACAGCGGACGCCATGTCTCGCGCGGATCGGGCCGGGTGCCGAGCAGGCGGTGGAGGAAAGACATGGGCGTAATCGTCCTTTATTCAGCGGCAATTCAATCGGCGTCGTCACAGCTGCCGGTTACCGGCCAGTAGCACGCCTCGGCGGCGCAGCGTCGCCGGTGCCATTGCGCGGGGGCGGGCGAGGCCGTAAGGCTCCCGCCACGATATAGAATGCGCGGCCTTCCACGAAAGGGCGCGCGGCGAATTAGAAGGCTAGAGAATTTATGCGGATCGTGAAGCTTACCGCGCCGGTGGTATTGCTGGGGCTGGCGCTGACGGCGGGCGGGTGCACGTCGATCCGCGAAACGCGCGGCTATTTCAACGACGAGCGGCTGATCGGCCTCGTCCAGCCCGGCATCGACAACCAGCAGTCGGTGCAGGCGACGCTCGGCCGCCCGACCTTCACCAGCCAGTTCGGGCCGGAGACGTGGTATTACGTCTCCAGCACGACCGGGCGCAAACCCTTCGTGCGACCGCGGATCGAGGACCACTCGGTCCTCGCCGTGCGCTTCGACGGGACCGGCAGCGTCGTCGCGGCGGATCGTTCGGGCATGGACGAGGTCGTGTATCTGCGTCCCGACGGCGACGCGACCCCGACGCTGGGCCGCGAGCGTGGCTTCCTCGAAGACCTGTTCGGCAATATCGGCACGGTCGGCGCGCCGGGCGCGGGCCCTGGCGGCGGCGGCCCGGGTCGCTGATCCGCTTGATAGCCGCAACGCTCTACCCATATCGCGCCGCATGAACGATTCAGCGGCGAGCCACGGCCTGCAACAATGGCACGGCACCACCATCATCGGCGTGAAGCGCGGCGACACCACCGTGCTCGCGGGCGACGGGCAGGTTTCCATGGGCAACACGGTGATGAAGCCCAACGCGAAGAAAGTCCGCCGCATCGGTGAGGGCAAGGTTGTCGCCGGGTTCGCCGGCGCGACCGCAGATGCCTTTACCTTGTTCGAGCGGCTCGAGCGCAAGCTGGACCAGTATTCGGGCCAGCTGATGCGCGCGGCGGTGGAGCTCGCCAAGGACTGGCGGACCGACAAGTACCTGCGCAATCTCGAAGCGCTGATGATCGTCGCCGACAAGGACACGCTGCTGGTGCTGACCGGCAATGGCGACGTGCTGGAGCCCGAAGGCGGGATCGCGGCGATCGGATCGGGCGGCAACTACGCGCTGGCCGCCGCCCGCGCGCTGTCCGACTACGAGACCGACCCCGAAAAGATCGCACGGCGCGCGATGCAGGTGGCGGCAGAAGTCTGCGTCTTCACCAACGACCAGGTGACGGTGGAAACGGTCTGAACATTCCCTGTTCCGCTCACCCGGAGCTTGTCGAAGGGTCGTCCTTTCTTCTAGCCTGATACTGGAAGGAAAAGCGGTTCTTCGATACCCGCCTTCGCGGGCACAGGCAGGCTCAGGACGAGCGGGGTTCGGTATGCAGTCCTCCGACTTTGAGAAATGGGCGGACACGCTCGATCGTCGCCGGCTGCTGGCCGCCGGCGGCGCTACCGGCCTCTCGCTCGCACTGGGTGGCTGCGCGAGTGTGCCACCCTCCATGCCGGGCGCAGCTGCACCCCTGTGCCTGCCGCGTGTGAAGGTCAGCCCGAACCGTGTGATCCGCACCGTTGCAGGCCTGCGGCCCTATCGCCGGACCGGCTTCGTGGTGCGCGAACAGCGCCTCGGCGCGACGCGGGTGATCCACAATTACGGCCATGGCGGCGGGGGCATCACGCTGAGCTGGGGCAGCTCGCGGCTCGCGGTCGATCTCGGCCTGCCCGGCCATTCGGGACCCGTCGCGGTGATCGGCGCGGGCGCGCTGGGCCTCACGACCGCGAAGCTGCTGCAGGAGGCGGGCCTTGCCGTGCGCATCTATGCCGAAAGCCTGCCGCCGCACACCACCTCCAACGTGGCGGGCGGGCAGATCAATCCCACCAGCGTGTTCAGCCGGTCGGCGGTGGACGACGGCTTCATGCGGCAGTTCGAGGCGGCGATGGACTACAGCTTCCGCCGCTTCCAGATATCGGTCGGCGAGGACACCGGGGTGCGCTGGCACACGACCTATGACGCGTTCCGCGAGCGGCCCTTGAGCGATCTCGAACGCCGTATCATGCCCGATGCGCGCGTGCTGGGCGAGGGCGAGCATCCCTTTCCCGTCCCCATGGTCCGCGAATGGCGCACGATGTATGTCGAGACGGGCCGCTGGCTCGCGCACCTGCTGCGCGACATCCGTATCGCGGGCGGCACGATCGAGCGGCGCGGTTTCGGCTCGCCCGCCGAGATCGCGGCGCTGCCCGAGACGCTCGTCTTCAATTGCACCGGGCTGGGCGCGCGCGATCTGTTCGGCGATACCGGCATGGTGCCGATCCGGGGCCAGCTCGCGATCCTGCTGCCGCAACCCGAGATTCGCCATGCCTATACCGGCCCCGCCGGATACATGTTTCCGCGGCCCGACGGCATCCTGCTGGGCGGGACGTACGAGCGCGGCGCGTGGGACCCTACGCCGCAGCCCGACGATATCGCCGTCATCATCGCCGCCCATGCTGAGTTCAATCGCGAGATGACCTGTACGGCGTAGCTTTCGTCCCGCCCGCCTTGCGCGCAGGGCTCTCGCGCCCCAAATGCCGCGCCAATGACCAGTTCAACAACTCCCCAGTCGCTCACCCCCAAAGCGATCGTCGGCGCTCTCGACGAACACATCATCGGCCAGAAGGATGCCAAGCGTGCGGTCGCCGTGGCGCTGCGTAATCGTTGGCGCAGGCAACGGCTCGGCCCCGATCTGCGCGACGAGGTGACGCCCAAGAACATCCTGATGATCGGGCCGACCGGCTGCGGGAAGACCGAGATTTCGCGCCGCCTCGCGCGGCTGGCCGAAGCGCCCTTCGTGAAGGTGGAAGCGACCAAGTTCACCGAAGTCGGCTATGTCGGCCGCGATGTCGAACAGATCGCGCGCGACCTGGTCGAAGAAGCGATCCGGCTGGAGAAGGACCGTCGGCGCGAGGCGGTGCGCGAATCCGCCAGCGAAGCTGCGATGGAGCGCCTGCTCGATGCGCTGGTAGGCGACAATGCCTCCGAAGCGACGCGGCAGAGCTTCCGCGAGCGGATTACGCAGAACGCGATGAACGACGTCGAGGTCGAGATCGAGGTGCAGGACCAGCCTGCGACCACGATGGACATCCCCGGCATGGGCGGCAATGTCGGCATGATCGACCTTAGCGACATGTTCGGCAAGGCGATGGGCAAGAAGCCCACCAGCCGCCGCAAGCTGCGCGTGCCCGAAGCGTGGGACCGCCTCGTCGACGAGGAGGCCGAAAAGCGCATGGACCAGGACGATGTCGCCCGCGTTGCGCTGCAGAACGCGGAGACCAACGGCATCGTCTTCCTCGACGAGATCGACAAGATCGCGGTCTCCGACCAGCGCGGCGGCACCGTCAGCCGCGAAGGCGTGCAGCGCGACCTGCTGCCGCTGATCGAGGGCACCACGGTGGCCACCAAGCACGGCCCGATGAAGACCGACCACGTGCTGTTCATTGCGAGCGGAGCGTTTCACGTCTCCAAGCCCAGCGACATGCTGCCCGAATTGCAGGGCCGCCTGCCGATCCGGGTCGAACTGCGCGCGCTGACCGAAGAGGATTTCGTGCGCATTCTCAGCGAGACCCGCGCCAACCTCGTCCAGCAATACACCGCGCTGATCGGGACCGAGAAGGTGACGCTCGATTTCACGGAAGAGGCGGTTCACGAGGTCGCGAAAATCGCCGCGCAGGTGAACGAGGCGGTCGAGAATATCGGCGCCCGCCGCCTGCAGACCGTGATGGAGCGGCTGCTCGAAGACATCAGTTTCGAAGCCGAGGAGCACGCGGGCGAGACCATCACCATCGACGCCGCCTATGTGCGCGAACGGCTCGACGACCTCGCGCGCGATACGGATCTCAGCAAGTATATCCTGTGATCCCATGACGTTCGTCGATGGATCGCGCCTTCCGCTGGATGCGGATTGACGTGGGTTTTCGTGCGGATAGCGTCCGGCGGATGAGCTCGATCACGCGATTCGCCGCCGCCCTCCTGGTTCTCTGCACGCCCGTGGCGCCCGCGCTCGCGCAGGATGGGGGCGATCCGACGACGGATGCGTCCGCGCAGGAGCCGACCGACTGGGCCGACACGGCGCGGCGCGATGTGCTGGCCGCTTACGACGCCTTCGTGCGCAACCATCCCGGGATCTACGACCTCGCCAATCCGGGCTTCCCGGCGCAGCTGGCGCAGGCGCGTGCCCGCGGGCTGGAGGCTGCCGCGAAGGCGCAGGACCTGCGGGGCTATTCGCGCGCGCTCGCGGAGTTTTCCGCCGTGCTGCAGGACGGGCACGCTGGCGTTGGCGTCCCCTCCGGCGCGCAGCCC
Source organism: Alteriqipengyuania lutimaris (assembly GCF_003363135.1). NCBI lineage: Bacteria > Pseudomonadati > Pseudomonadota > Alphaproteobacteria > Sphingomonadales > Erythrobacteraceae > Alteriqipengyuania > Alteriqipengyuania lutimaris. The sequence continues at coordinate 1,445,463 of NZ_QRBB01000001.1, forward strand.
GATGGCGAGCCGGTCTGGCCCGGTTTCATCGCGGTCTGGCGCGGCGACGGTCTGTTCGTGCGCACGCAGGACAAGGCCGATCCGCTCTACGGCGCGCGGTTCGTCTCCTGCGAAGGAGAACCGATCGACGCGTTCCTTCGCGATCGCCTGACGATGCGGTACTTCCGCCCGAACGAGGCGGGGCAGTGGTGGGTGCGCCCCATGCAGCTCTTCTACGCCTCTTCCGGATTGCAGGAGGAGCAGCCGCGATCCTGCACCTTCGCGCGTTCCGACGGCGCACAAACCGAAGTCACGCTCGACTGGCGGCCGCTGAGCGAGGACGAGGAAAAGTGGCGCAGCATCGGCTTCTGGGGCGAGCGCGAACCCACCGCGCTGAGCGAGAAGCGCGACGGCATCTACTTCATCGGCCTGCAGGATTTCGACCCCGACGAGGCCGGGGTGGCCGCTTTCGACGCGCTCTATGCCGATGTGCGGGCCCGGCGCGGCGAGTTGAAGGACGCCCGCGCACTCGTGCTCGACCTGCGCCGCAACGGCGGTGGCGGTTCGCGGTGGAGCGAGCGGCTGGCCGACATCCTGTGGGGCGAGGGCGCGGTGGAGGCCCGAACGGCCTCGTCGGCCGACGTGCTCTGGCGCACCAGCCCCGGCAATACCGCCTACATCGCCTCGGCGGAGGCGGATTTCCGCGCCAATGGCGACGACGAAGTGGCCGATTTCATCGCGCGCCTCGCAGAAGGAATGCGCGCCGCGCACGAGCGGGGCGAGGTGTTCTTCGCCGAAAGCACGCTCGAGGATGAGACCGCCGAAGCGGCGGGTGGAACCCCCGCCTCGCCCGAAACCGACTTCGCGACGCCCGTATACGTCATCGTGCCCGGCAATTGCGCGAGCGCGTGCCTCGACGCGCTCGATTACTTCACCCCGTTCGAGAACGTGACGCTCATCGGCGCTCCGTCTTCCGCCGATTCAACCTATATGGACGTGCGCAGCGAGGATCTGCCTGCCGGGCCGGGCATCGTGACGATTCCGATCAAGGTCTATGTGGGCCGCAAGCGTGGCTGGGGCGAGGTCTATCCCGCCGATATCGAGACGACCGATCTCGACTGGTCGACCAGTGCCTTCCTCGATGCGATCGAGGCCGATCTGGCGGCAAGGTAGCGGCTCCCGCCATCGCCGCTTGACCGCGCTGCCTCCACCCACGAAGGCGGGCGGGAATGAACGAGCCCACCCGCCTCAGCAAAGCGCAGGAATACTGGCTCGCCGTCGCGGCGGCGGTGGTCACTGCCAACGCCTATTACATCCATCCGATCATCGGCGACGTCGCGCGGCATTTCGGGGTCAGCGCATCGCAGATCGGGCTGGTGCCTGCGCTCAACCAGCTCGCGCTGGCGCTGGGCATCCTGCTGCTGCTGCCGCTGGGCGACCGCTATTCGAACCGCACGCTCACCATATTATTCACCATCGGCCAGTGTGGCGGCCTGATCGTGATGACGCTGGCGCAGGGCTTCACCCTGTTCACCGCCGGATCGACGCTGCTCGGCTTCTTCACCATCGCCCCCTACCTGCTGCCCGCCTACGCCTCGAAGCGCGTCGCGCCCGAGCGGCTGGGGCAGGTGACCGCGCTGCTGACCGCGGGCGTGATCTTCGGCATTCTGGTGGCGCGCGTGGGGGCGGGCGTGGTGGCCGAGCATTACGGCTGGCGCACCGTCTACTGGATCGCCAGCGGCCTGATGATCGCGATCACGCTGGCGCTGCCGACGATCATGGAAAAGGGTGTGCGCGACAAGGACCCCAGTCGGCTGTCCTATGTCGGGCTGATCGCATCGCTGCTGGCACTGGTGCGCGAACGGCGCGAGATCCTGCTTTCGGGGGCGATCCAGGCCATCGGCTTTGCGCAGTTCATCGCGCTGTGGCTCGCGCTGGCGCTGCACCTGACCGGGCCGGAGATGGGCTACGGCACCGATGTCGTCGGCTATCTCGCCGGGTTCGCCGCGGTCAGCGTGTTCTCCACGCCCTACTGGGGGCGGCTGGCGGACCGGATCGGGCCGCGCAAGGCGCGCGTCGGCTTCGCGGTGGTGCAGGCGGCGGGCATTTCGCTGCTGGTGCCCTTCGGCGACAACCTCTGGCTGCTGATGATCCCGATCCTGCTGGGCAATATCGTGGGGCCCGCGATCGACGTGACCAGCCGGATGACGTTCCTCTCGCTCGAGCCCGAACTGCGCACGCGGCTGACCACGATCTACATCGTGATGATGTTCATCGGCGGCGGCATCGGCAGCATTGCGGGCACCGCGCTGTTCGAGGCCTATGGCTGGGAGGGAACCGCGCTGACGATCCTGCTGTCCTGCCTGTGCCTGACGGCAATCGCCTTCCTGGGGTACCGCCTGTACGGGTATCGCGACGCGAAGCGGTAGGTGTGCGGCCCTACGGGGCACTCACCGGATCGCCCTCGCGGGCGCGTTCGACTTCGGTCGGGTGGCTCGATCGGCGGGGCAGGAACGCCCGGCTCAGCGCCCGGCGGACGGGCAGGTCGACATAGGTGGCCAGTAGCCAGGACAGGAGGCACAGGAGAGCAATGAGGGCGAGAGCCGCCCACGGCTGGTGCGCATCCATGAACGTCGATCCCTGCCAGTTGTTGTAGCGCCCGGCGAACAGGTAGACCGGCGCGTGGATGACGTAGAGCGGGTAGCTGATCGCGCCCAGCGCCGCGCAGATCCTTCGCCAGATCCCGTCCGCCTCGCTGCCGGTGCCCAGCCAGACGAGGAGCGGCATCCACACCGTGATCACGGCCAGTTCGTAGAGCCAGGCGAGCGGCAGACCCTCCGCCGGACGCCAGAGCAGCGGCAGGGCGAGCAGCACCAGCATGATGGCCGGGTGCAGAGCAATCCGGGTGGTACGCCACTGCCACAGCCGGTGCAGCGCGACCCCTGCGAAAAAGCTGAAGGTGACCCGCGCCATTCCGCCGATGATACTGGGCCGCCAGGTCCCCCGGTCGAGCGTGCCCTCGGTGATGCCGGTATAGATCAGCGCGGCGAGGCCGAGCGCGATCACGACGATCAGCACGCTGGTGGTCAGCCGACGCGCGAGGATTGCGAAGAGTGCGTAGGCGACCATTTCGTAGAACAGCGACCACGCCGGGAAATTGAGCGGGAACAGGTTGTCGTATTGCTGCGGGAAGGGCAGCGGATAGGGCAGCATGAACAGGTTCGCGGCCAGGTGGCCGAAGAACAGGCTGCGGTCCTCCGGCAGTTCGTACATCCAGATCGAGATCGCCCCGAGGATCAGCCCGATGAGGAAGAGCGGGTAGAGCCGGATGTAGCGCGCAAGCATGAAGTGGCGCCGTCTCAGGCCCGCCTTGAGGTCCGCTTCATAGGCGTAGGCGATCACGAAGCCGCTCAGCACGAAGAAGAAATCGACCGCGAGGGATACGATTGCCGGGTGAACCCAGGCGAGAAACCACTGGATATGCATCATGGCGACCGCGAGGGCGGCGATGCCCCGCATCCCGTTCAGCGTGTCGAACGTCTTTTTCGCAGACCGTGCCCCGACCATGGATCCTCCCCCTCCATGTTAACGTTAACATGGAGAGCTCGGTATGAGCCGGGACTATCGCGGAGTCCATTTGCGCAATCGCGCGGCGAACAGGGGTGCAGCGAATGCTCCGGCGCGCGATCCGTCAGGGGTGCGGAGCGAGGCCGATCTCCACGCCCGTGCGATCGGTCGCGCCGTGGCGGTCGACCAGGTCGGCGCTCGCCTCGTTCAGCCCTACGACCTGCACGCTGCGGCCATGCATCCGCATCCGCTCGACCACCTTGTCGAGCGCGCCGATCGCGGAAATGTCCCAGAAGTGCGCGCGGCTCACGTCAATGATCACGTGGTCGGCCGGGTCGGGCTGGAGGCTTTCCGGGCCCAGCGCTGCCTCGAACCGGGCGACGCTGCCGAAGAAGATCTCGCCATGTGCGGTGTAGGTGGCGGTGTCGCCTTCCTTCGTGCGCGTGACCTCGAACATGTGCATCACCTTCTGGACGAAGAAGATGCCCGACAGCAGCACGCCGACCAGCACTCCGATCGCGAGGTTGTGGGTGAAGACCACCACCGCGACGGTGACGAACATCACCATCGAGCTCTGCCACGGGTGCACGCGCAGGTTGGGGATCGAGTTCCAGCTGAACGTGCCGATGCTCACCATGATCATGATCGCGACCAGCGCGGGCATCGGCACCTGGCCGACGATCCCGCCGAGCAGGACGAGCATGATCAGCAGCGCGAGGCCCGCGGTGAAGGTCGATAGCCGCCCGCGACCACCGGAGGTCACGTTGATCACCGACTGGCCGATCATCGCACAGCCGCCCATGCCGCCGAACAGCGCCGCGACGATATTGGCGATCCCCTGTCCGCCGCATTCGCGCTGCTTGTCGCTGCCGGTGTGCGTCATGTCGTCGACGATTTGCGCGGTCAGCAGGCTTTCGAGCAGGCCGACCGCCGCCATGGTGAGCGAGTAGGGCGCGATGATCGCCAGCGTCTCCCACGTCAGCGGCACGTCGGGCAGCATGAAGAAAGGCAGGCCCTGCGGCAGCTCGCCCATGTCGGACACGGTGTTGACCGGCGAACCGAGCCACAGCGACAGGCAGGTAAGCACCACGATGGCGACCAGCGGGCTAGGGATCGCGGTGGTCAGCCGGGGCACGAGGTAGATCATCGCGAGCCCGCCCGCGACCATCGCGTAGGTGATCCAGTTCACCCCCTCATTGGTCGGGTCGAGCTGGGGCAGCTGCGCCATGAAGATCAGAATCGCGAGCGCGTTGACGAAGCCGGTGATGACGCTGCGGCTGACGAACTGCATCAGCAGGTTGAGCTTCAGCAGCGCGGCAATGCCCTGGAAGATGCCCATCAGGATGGTCGCGGCGAAGAGGTATTCGACCCCGTGATCGCGCACCAGCGGCACCACGACCACTGCAACGGCGGCGGTGGCGGCGGAGATCATGCCCGGACGCCCGCCGGTGAAGGCGATCACCATCGCGATTGCGACCGATGCGTAGAGGCCCACGCGCGGATCGACGCCCGCGATGATCGAGAAGCCGATCGCCTCGGGGATCAGCGCCAGCGCCACGACGATGCCGGCCAGCACGTCCGCGCGGACATTGCCGAACCATTCGCTCTTCCATCGGGCTGTTGTGCTGGCATGCGCGGTCGCGCCGGTGCTGGGCGTCATGGGAAATCCGTCAATTTTTGCTTGGAAGCGCCACCCGTGCACCATGCTGCGCTGCAACACAACCCCGCGATTCCGCCCGATGGCGGACGGCTGGATGTGGTTGGTCGATGAGGCCATCGTACCGCTTGCGCCGGCAGAGGCACTCTGGTTCATTCGCCCGCGTAGCTTTTCTGGGGGACCATCATGCTGAAATCCGCACTCGCCGTCGGTGTCGCTGTACTCGCATTCGCCACGCCCGCGCTCGCGCAAGAAGCAGCGCCGGATCTGGAGCCGGGCCTTTCGGCTCCCGAGATCGAGTTCACCGAATGGACGCTCGACAACGGATTGCGCGTCATCGCGATTCCGGACGAGGGCACGGCCACGGTCACCACCTCGCTCTGGTACGAGGTCGGATCGAAGCACGATCCAGAAGGGCGCAGCGGCTTCGCCCACCTGTTCGAGCATATTCTCAGCCGCAAGACCGAGAACATGCCCTACAACATGATCTACGGCCTGACTGCCGATGTCGGCGGCACGCGCAATGCCTCGACGGGGTCCGACCGCACGAACTACTACGAGACCGTTCCGGCGGAATATCTGGAGACCATGCTGTGGACCCACCGCGAACGCATGTTCAAGCCCGTGATCGACCAGCAGGTGTTCGATTCCGAGCGCGAGGTGGTGAAGGAAGAGCTGCGCCAGCGCGTGCTCGCACCGCCCTATGGCCGCCTCCAGCGCTTCGTCATCGCCGAGAATGCCTATGACGTATTGCCCCAGCGGCGCCCGGGCATCGGTTCGATCGAGGAGCTGGATTCGGCCACGCTCGACGATGCGCGCGCCTTCCACCAGGCGTATTACGGGCCAGACACCGCGACGCTGATCGTCGCGGGCAATTTCGAGATGGCGAACCTGCGCGCGCTGGTGGACGAATATTTCGCGGACATCCCGCGCCGCGCCGATCCGGTCGACCTGACGATTTCCGCGCGTGAGCCCGAGCGGACGAGCCCGCGCAGCTTCGTCGCCACCGCGCCCAACGTGCCGCTGCCGGTCGCAGGCTCGATCTGGAAGGCTCCGGGATCGGGCAGTGCGGACAGCGCCGCGCTCGACGTGCTGACCGCGATCATGGCGCGCGGCCAGAGCAGCCGCCTGTACGATGCGCTGGTCCGCACCGGCAAGGCGGTCGACAGCGCGATGTTCTATGGCGAGAGCGAGGAGGGCGGCTACGTCGCGTCCTTCGCGATCACCAATCCGATGGCCGATGCGGACGAAGTCGACGGGCTGCTCAAGGACGAATTGGAGCGCATCCGCACCGAGCCGGTGAGCGCCGCCGAACTGGCCGAGGCGAAGAGCGAGCTGTTCTCCGATTCGCTCCAGCGGCGCGAGACCGCGCGCGGGCGTGCCTTCGAGCTGGGCGAGGCGCTGGTCTCGACCGGCAATCCGCGCGCGGCGGATGACCGGCTGGCGGCGATCGCGGCGGTCAGCGCCGAGGATGTGCAGCGCGCGGCGGCCAAATGGCTTGCGCCCGACGCGCGGGTCGACATGCGCTACGTCGCGGGCGAGGAAAACCCGTCGGCCTATGCCAACCCGGTGCCGATGCCGACCTTCCGCAGCCTGCCTTCGGCCACCGGCGAGCCGCTCGCCGTCCTGCCCGAGGGCGAGCGGCAGGAGCCGCCCGCTGCCGGAACGCGGCCCGAGGTGGTCGCCCCCGACATCATGGAGCGCACGCTGGCCAACGGGATCGAAGTGGTCGCCGCGCAGACCGGCGAGGTTCCGCTGGTCACGATGACCGTGCTGGTCCCCGGCGGGGCCTCCACCGACACGCGCGACAAGGCCGGGGTGGCCCAGTTCGCTGCGCAGCTAGCGGATCAGGGCACCGCCGACATGAGCGCGCAGGACATCGCCGCGCGGCTCGAGAGCCTCGGCGCCAGCTTCAGCGCGAATGCGGGCCGCGACGGCACCTTCTTCAGCCTCACCGCGCCCGCCGCCAATATCGAAGCCGCCGGTGGCTTGCTGGCGAGCATCGTCCGTACGGCGCAGTACCCGCAGGCCGAACTGGACCGCGAGCGCAAGCGCGCGATCGACGGGCTGCTGGTCGAGATGAAGGACCCGGGCGCACTCGCCGGCAAGGTCGCCACGCTGGTGATGTACGGCGATGCGCCCTACGGCTCGCAGCCCGGCGGAACGGCCGAGAGCCTTGCCGCGATCACGCGCGAGGATCTGCTTCAGCACCGCCGGACGTGGTGGCACCCCGGCGAAACGAAGATCATCGTAAGTGGCGGGCTCGATCCCGCGCAGGCCACCTCGCTCGCCGAGGCGCTGTTCGGCGACTGGAGCGCCGATGGCCCCGCGCCGACGCCGCCGTCGGACCCCGCAGGCGAAGCCCAGCCGGTCCGCACCGTGGTGATCGACATGCCCGAGGCCGGGCAGGCGGCAGTCTATGCGGCGGTCCGCGCGATGCCGCGCGACGACGAGCGCTACTATGCCCTCGAACTGAGCAACGCCGTGCTGGGCGGCGGGTCGAGCGGGCGCCTGTTCGAGGAAATCCGGACCAAGCGTTCGCTCAGCTATGGTGCCTATTCGGGCTTTGCGGATCGCAGCGACGACTCGGTTCTGACCGCGAGCGCGCAGACCAAGAACGAAACGGCGGACGAGGTCGCGCAGATCTTCCTCGACGAGTTCGCCCGGCTCGGCACCGAACCTCTGGACGAAGCGCTGCTCGACAAGCGGCGGCTCTATCTCGGCGGGAATTACGCCCGCTCGCTCGAAAGCAGTTCGGGCTTCAACGGGATCGTCGCCGGGTTGCTGCAGCAGGGCCTCGAGCCTGCCGAAGCGGCGCGCTACGCGGAGCGGCTGGCGGCGGTGACGCCCGAGAGCGCGAGCGCGGCGGCGCAGGAATTCGTCGATCCGGAACAGGCGACGCTGGTGATCGTGGGCAATGCGGCCGAGTTCATCGACGGCGTGCGCGCCATCCGGCCCGATGTCGAAGTGATCCCCGCCGAAGACCTCGATCTCTCGGCGGCCGATTTCGGACTGCAAGAATAGGCGCTCGACTGGCGCGCCGGCAGCGTCAGGCGTCGCTTTCGGCCTGTTGGCGTGCCCACATCTCGGCATAGAGGCCGTCGCGGCGCAGCAGCTCGGCGTGGCGGCCCTGTTCTGCTAGGCGGCCATTGTCCAGCACCAGGATGCGGTCCGCATCGGCGATGGTCGACAGGCGGTGCGCGATGGCCAGCGTGGTCCGCCCCGCCGCCACGCGATTGAGCGTCGCGAGGATTTCCTGCTCGGTCCGCGAATCGAGCGCGCTGGTCGCTTCGTCGAGGATCACGATCGGCGGATCCTTCAGCAGCGTGCGTGCGATGGCGACCCGCTGCTTTTCCCCACCCGACAGCTTGAGCCCGCGCTCGCCCACCGGCGTGTCGAAGCCTTCGGTCAGCGAATCGATGAATGGCAGGATGGCGGCGCCGCGCGCGGCCTCGCGGATGGCGGCTTCGTCCGCACCTTCGCGGCCATAGCCGATATTGTAGCCGATGGTGTCGTTGAACAGCACGCTGTCCTGAGGGACGATGCCGATATTCGCGCGCAGGGAGTCCTGCGTCACACGCGCGATATCCTGCCCGTCGATCAGGATACGGCCCGCGCCCGGATCGTAGAAGCGGAACAGCAGCCGCGCGATCGTGCTCTTGCCCGCGCCCGACGGGCCGACCAGCGCCACGGTCTCCCCCGCCGCGATCTGGAAATCGAGACCGTGCAGGATCTCGCGCTCGTCCTCGTAACCGAAATGCACGTTCTCGAAGACGATCGACGGCCGCTCGATCGCCAGCGCGGGCGCACCGGGTACGTCCTTCACTTCGACCTCGGCATCGATCAGCCGGAACATGGCCGCCATGTCGATCAGCCCCTGCCGGATCGTGCGATAGACGAAGCCGAGCATGTCGAGCGGGCGGAAGAGCTGGACGAGGTAGGTGTTGACGAAAACGAGGTCGCCGGTGGTCAGGTCGCCGCGGCTCCAGCCCCACACCGTATAGGCCATCGCGCCCGCCATGAGCAGGTTGGTGATGAGCGACTGCGCGATATTGAGCCAGCCGAGCGAGGAATCGGATTTGATCGCTGCTTCGGAATATTGCCGCGCCGCCTGGGCATAGCGCGCTTCCTCGCGCGCCTCCGCGCCGAAATACTTCACCGTCTCGTAGTTCAGGAGCGAATCGACCGCGCGCGCCAGCGCCTGCCCGTCGAGATCGTTCATCTCGCGCCGCAGCTTGGTCCGCCATTCGGTGATGAGCTGGGTGATCACGATGTAGAGCACGACGGTAACGGCGGTCGCGATGACCAGGCCGATGCCGAAATTGAGGTAGAAGATCACCGCGACCGCGATCAGCTCGATGGCCGTGGGCGCGATGTTGAACAGCAGGAAATAGAGCATCGTATCGATGGTCTTGGTCCCGCGCTCGACCGTCTTGGTGATCTCGCCCGTCCGGCGCGACAGGTGGAAGCGCAGCGACAGGCGATGGAGGCGGCTGAACACGTCCTCGGCAAACTGACGGGTGGCGTCCTGCCCGACGCGCTCGAACACCATGTTGCGGATATTGTCGAAGGCGACGCTGGCGAAGCGCCCGGCGCCATAAGCGAGGACGAAGGAGATCGCGATCATCGCGGCTTCGTTGGCGGGCGTTTCCATCGCATCGACCGCCGCGCGATAGGCGTAAGGCAGGGCGAGCGTCGCTGCCTTGGCGACCAGCACCAGCAGCATCGCGATCACGATGCGCACGCGCAGGTCGGTCCGGTCCCTGGGCCAGAGATACGGAAGGAATCGGCGCATGGTCTGCCAGCCTTCGGGCGACGCGCCGTCTTTGTGCGATCTTGGTTCGGTCGGCCCCATTGCGGTGCAGCATGTGGCGATGCGGGGCCTGCTTCTCAAGCGGCGGGTGCCGCAAGCACTCCTTAAGGGGACTGCGTTATGGCACACGCACGATGCTGCATATTCTCGAACCCGTCACCGACCGGATCAGGAGCGCGCGCTTTCACCGGGCCGCCCGCCCGATCCTCGACACCGCGCCGATCGTGCCGCGTGACGATGGCGTGATCCTGTTCTCGATGATGGGCACGCGCGTGCTGCTGGCCTATCTCGTGGCGATCAAATCGGTCCATTCGTCCTTGCAGAGGGGCCGGGTCGTGATCCTCAACGATGGGACGCTGACGCAGCGGGACCGCGCGATCCTCGCGCATCATTGCGGCCATCCGCAGATCATTCCGATCGCTTCGGTCGATACCGGCCCCTGTCCGCGCGGGGGCACGTGGGAGCGTTTGCTGACCATTCTCGACCTCAGGCGCGACAATTACGTGGTCCAGATCGATTCCGATGTCGTCGCGCGGGGAGCAATGCCGGAGGTGGCCCAGGCCATCGCGGACGGGCGGTGCTTCACTTTGCGCGGGGAGGAGGAATCGGAGCTGCTCGACGTCGCTTCGATCGCGCGCCAGCAGCAGGTATATGAGACAAGCCACGTTCAGGGCCTGATCGAACAGCAGATCGACCGGGTCGCGATTCCCGGCTGCGACGATCTGCGCTACGTGCGCGGATGTTCGGGCTTTGCGGGCTTTGCCCCCTCGACCGACGGGCGCGCCTTGGCCGAGGCTTTCTCCGCCGAAGCGGAACGCCTGATCGGCCGCGCGAAATGGGCCGAGTGGGGCAGCGAACAGGTGACGAGCAATTTCGTGATCGCGAACACGCCCGATCCGCTGTTGCTGCCCTATGATCGCTATATGAATTTCTGGGACGCAGGCGTGCCGGACGGTGCGCGGCTGGTGCACTTCATCGGCACCTACCGCTACGACCGCGGCACTTACGCGCGGGCTGCGCGCGATGTGATCGCCCGGCTGCGCGCTACGCCGGACGAACCTCTCCGCCTCGCGCCTGCCTGAACCCGGCCCACTTCAGGTGCGCAGCGCCCCGGCAATGGCGGCCGCCATGTCGCGCACCTGCCGCTCCATGGAGAAGCGGTCGACCGCGCGGGCTCTTGCAGCCGCGCCGTGCCGTGCGATCAGTGCGGGGTCGCGCAAATAGGCTTCGACCGCCTCCACGAACCCATCCTCGTCGTCGAGCGCGATCAGGCGACCGGTCTCTCCATCGGCGACGATCTCCGAAGGACCGGCTGCGGCCGAGGCCACCACGGGAAGCCCGCAGGCCATCGCTTCGGCCAGCACGAGGCCGAAGCTCTCGCGCTCCGCCGCGTGGACCATCAGGTCTGCCTCGCGATAGAAGGGCAGCAGGTCGCTCTGATGCCCTGCGAAGTGGACCCGATCCGCGATACCCAGTTCACGGGCGAGGCGCTGCCATTCCTCCAGCATCGGCCCCGCGCCCACATAGGTGAAGCGGACATGGTCGAACTCGGGCTGCGCGAAAATGCGTGCGGCGACGCGCAGGATCATGTCGACCCGTTTCTCCGAACGGGCCTGGCCGGCGCATATGACCTCGAGCCGATCGCGGGTTTCGCGTCTCTCCGCCGGGGTGAAGTGATCGCAGTCGACGCCATTGGCGGCGACCGTCAGCCGGGCCGGCGGGATCAGCGCATAGTCCTGCAGCCAGTCGCGCTGCGAATGCGAATTGGCGATGTGCAGATCGTGCAGCTGGCGCTTCAACCCGCGCCGCACCACGAACTTCGCCGCGCGTCGGACGAAGGAATCGCGGATGCGATGATCGAAGCTGTCCTGCTCGGTATTGATCGTCTTCACGCCCAGCGAGTGCAGGAAGGCCATGTCGAGCATGGTCGGCAGCGCGCTCATATAGACGATGGCGGCGATATCGTGCTGGTCGACGAAGGCGCGCAGCTTCGCCTTGTCGGCGGGCGCGAGCGTGTAGGCG